>NZ_CADEAR010000012.1 GCF_902825325.1 Brucella tritici
CGTACAGGCGGCTATCGACAAAGCGGAGCCGGGCGATGTCGTCCGGCTTCTGAAAGGCAAGCACAATGGCGCGGTTATGATCGACCGCGCCATTGAACTGACTGGCGAACCGGGCGCCGTTGTAGACGGACTTGGCTCGGGCAATGCCATAACGGTCAGCGCACCAGACGCTATCGTGCGCGGGCTGGAAGTGCGCGGCTCGGGCGATAATATGCCCGACCTCAATTCCGGGATTTTCGTGGCAAAAACCGCCACGGGCGCACGCGTCGAGAACAATCGCCTTATCGATAATCTCTACGGGATTTATTTGCACGGCGCTGCAAATTCCATCGCAAGTGGCAATGAGATCATTGGCCGTCGAGGCGTGCGCATGGCGCAAACCGGCAGTGGCGTTTCCATATGGAATGCCCCCGGTGCACAGGTTATCGGCAACGTCATTCGCTACGGGCGCGACGGCATCTATACCAATGCCAGCCGCAAAAACGTCTTCCGCGACAATGTGATGGAGGATGTCAGGTTCGCCGTCCATTACATGTACACGGACGACAGCCAGGTCGTCGGCAATGTTTCGCGCAACAATTCTGTCGGTTTCGCGATCATGTACACCAATCGCCTCAAGGTGATGGATAACCTGTCTGACGGTGATCGGGATCACGGCTTGTTGCTCAATTATGCAAACAGCTCGGTCATTTCCGGCAATCGCGTGATCGGGCGAATGCAATCGATAGACCGCTGGCTTGATGCCGGTGTTCAAAAAGCTGAACATGGCCTTCCGGCGGAAGACAAGACGGAGACGCTGGTGGGCGAGACCTCGCGGCTCGGCCCGGAAAAATGCGTGTTCATTTACAATGCCAACAAGAACAAGTTCACCGAGAACAGTTTCGAGAACTGCAGCATAGGCATTCACTTTACCGCCGGTTCAGAGGGCAATGCCATGAGCGGCAATGCCTTCATCAATAACCGCAATCAGGTGAAATATGTTGGCACGCGCAACCTTGACTGGTCGGTCAATGGGCGTGGCAATTACTGGAGCGACAATCCGGCCTTCGATCTCAATGGCGATGGTATCGCTGACAGCCCTTACCGACCCAATGATCTGATCGACAAGGTTTTGTGGACTGCGCCACAGGCAAAAATTCTCATCAATAGTCCGGCAATCGAGACTATCCGCTGGGCGCAGACCCAGTTCCCGGCGCTTCTGCCGGGCGGTGTTGTCGATAGCCATCCCCTAATGAAGCCGCCGCATCCGGCCGATCCGGCGAAAGGAAAACCAAATGACTGAGACTGTCATTCTTGATCAGGTCACGAAGTCCTATGGCGGGTTCAACGCTATAAGCGATGCGAGTTTCAGCCTTCACGCTGGAGAAAGCATCGCGCTGGTCGGCCATAATGGAGCAGGTAAGACCACGATGATAAAGCTCATGCTTGGGCTGATCCGTCCAACCAAGGGTGCGGTTCGTGTGCTGGGTGAGGACCCGGCGACGGGTGCTTTTGCCGCCAGATTGCGCCTTGGTTATCTGCCTGAGCACGTCTCTTTCAATCTGGCGCTGACGGGCGCGGAAACGCTTGGCTTCTATGCGCGGCTCAAGAGAATGCCGGTTGCTCAAAATATTGAGCTGCTCGAGCGCGTTGGTCTCGCCCATGCTGCGAACAGGCGGGTTGGCACCTATTCGAAAGGGATGCGCCAGCGACTGGGGCTTGCTCAGGCATTGCTTGGGCAACCATCCGTTCTGCTGCTAGACGAACCGACAACTGGTCTCGATCCCGCCTTGCGCCAGAGCTTCTATGAAGTTCTCGAAGAACTGCGGAGCAAAGGTACGACAATCCTCATGTCGTCCCATGCATTGACCGAACTGGAAACCAAGGTCGGGCGCGTCATCATCGCGAACAAGGGCAAGATCATTGCCGATGGCTCCATCGATACGTTGCGCCGGATTTCACAACTGCCGCTTCGCATACGCGTGCAGACGCCGGACGTCTCCCGGTTGCCTTCGACAACCGCCAATGCAGCATTGCGCTGGCATCGTCTCGGCCCGGATATCTTCGAAACAGAAGCTCCGACGGAAGGCAAGATGGCGCTTGTTCGCGAAATCGTGGCCATGAATGACAATCTGACGGAACTCGATCTTGTTCCGCCGACGCTGGACGAACTGTACGCCCATTTTCTCAATGCCGGAGAAGCGGCTCGCGCGGAGGCAGCGGAATGAACAATATTCTCATTATTGCTTCCAAGGAAATACAGGAAGGCCTGCGCAATCGCTGGGTTCTGGCGACCACGTTACTGCTTGCAGCATTGGCTCTGAGCATGACTTTTCTCGGTAGCGCACCCACTGGCAGTTCTGTTGCAGCAAGCAGGTTGGACGTGGTGATCGTTAGCCTCTCCAGCCTGACCATCTTCCTCATTCCTCTCATTGCTCTTCTCATTTCGCATGATGCAATCGTCGGTGAGATGGAACGCGGCACGATGTTGCTGCTTCTAAGCTATCCGATAAGCCGGATTCAGCTGGTTCTGGGCAAGTTCATCGGCCAGCTTGCCATTCTCGCTTTCGCGACATTGTTTGGTTACGGCGTGGCGGCTGTAGCGCTGATCGTGACCGGATCTGGCGTGGATGCGGGGAGCTGGCTCTCGTTATTGAAACTCATCGTCTCGTCGGTCCTGCTGGGAGCGGTGTTCATCGCCATCGGCTTTCTCGCAAGTACGCTGGTGCGGGAGCGGAGCACGGCAGCAGGTATCGCCATCGGCGTCTGGCTGTTTTTCGTGCTGATCTATGACGCAGCACTTCTTGCTCTGCTGGTTTTCGATCAGGGCCGTATTGTTGGCGGTGGCATACTCAACAGTCTGCTTCTTCTCAATCCAGCCGATTCCTACCGGCTTCTCAATTTCGGTCTCGGACAGGCCGGATCTCTGACCGGCATGGGTGGTATAGCCGGTAACGCTACGCTCTCGGCTCCGGCACTGACACTGGCGCTCGGTCTTTGGGTCATGCTGCCGTTGTCCCTTTCCATGTTGGTTTTCTCGAGGAAAGAATTATGAAACGCGCTTTGTTTCTGGCCCCTCTGTTTCTTGTTTTGCTTGCCGGATGTTCTCCAGATGAAAAGAAAGATGCCGTCATTGCTCCTTTCGCCCTGACAGAAAGCGCTATGGGCCGCTATTGCGGGATGAATGTTCTGGAACATCCTGGCCCCAAGGGCCAGATCATTCTCGAACCAGCAAATGAGGCGGTATGGTTCTCCTCCGCCCGCGACACACTCGCCTTTACAATGCTGCCCGAAGAGCCGAAGGGGATTGCAGCAATCTACGTTTCGGACATGGCGAAAGCGCCAAGCTGGGAGGAGCCGGGAGCGGAAAACTGGGTCGATGCACATAAGGCATTTTTCGTGATTGAAAGCGCTGCTGTGGGTGGAATGGGGGCACAGGAGGCCGTGCCGTTTTCAACACGGGAAGCAGCAGAGAAGTTCATCGCGGAAAAGGGTGGGCGTATCAGCACTTTCACCGAAATGCCGGAGAGTTACGTTCTCGGTGGACAGTCTGTACAGACCACCGATCTTGGAGCCGAAAGCCATGCGCATTGAAAGGGGACGGCGTGTCAGTCGCCGCCTGGTACTTGCTGGCGGTGCGGCTGGAGTAATGCTCTACGCTATTCCAAAAAGTGCAGCTTCACTTGAGCTTCCCGAGCCCATCGTCTGGCGCGGCCAGGCGATGGGAGCGCCTGCCAAGATCATACTCTATCATCCTGATCGTTCGACCGCCGAACGCCTGCTACGTGCAACTGCTCAAGAGGCGGAAAGGCTGGAGAACATCTTCAGCCTATATCGTACAGATTCAGAACTCACCAAACTTAATCGCAATGGGGCGCTGGCATCGCCTTCGCCCGATCTGATTGAGGTCTTGCGTATCTGTCATGAATGCTGGCAGGCCAGCGATGGCCTTTTCGATCCGACGGTACAGCCCCTTTGGAACTGTCTGAAGAAGCATTTTTCACAAGAACATCCGTCTGCTGACGGACCATCGCGACAGCTTTGGGATGAAGCGCTGGCAAAGGTCGGGTTCGGTCACGTTCTCTTTGATGAGAACCGGATTGCCTTCTCCAAGCCGTCAATGGCTCTGACCCTGAACGGTATTGTTCAGGGCTACGTCACCGACCGTGTGACGGCTTTGTTGCAAAGGGAAGGGGTCAAACATGCGCTGGTCGATATGGGGGAGTATCGCGCGCTTGGCTCGGGGCCGGACGGCACGGCATGGCGCATTGGCATCGCCGATCTCGAAGCCGGAGCTAGAACCGAAGAACATGTCGATATCCGCGACCAGGCGCTCGCGACGTCCAGCTTCAGCGGGTTTCAATTCGAAGAATCCGGACGCTTCAACCATTTGCTCAACCCAAAGACCGGATTTTCAGCAGCACTTTATGGTTGGTTGACTGTTGTGGCACGCGATGCAGCGAGAGCGGACGCCTGGGCAACCGCATTCAGTTTGATGGATGAGAATCAGATCAAGGCGACCATTCTCGGCCAAGCGGAGATGTCCGTCATTGCGCAGAAACGCTCAGGCGAAAGACTAGTTTTCGGCTCGTAGCATACCGCCCGCCTGGATGGGCGGTTCGGTCATGGCTGCGTTTATGGCCCGCCGCCGCAGATGCCGAACAAAAAGGACTGCGGCGAAAGCAGTTGACCTATCTGACGGTTTCAAATGCCCCTTAGCTCCCTAAGAAAGGCCATTATACATCACTGCATGTTCCTACTGCGCAGAGATTATCGGGAATTACTGGTCCATCCGCTAACAGTCGCACAATTTGTCTCCGCATCGTGCGTTTGATGGTTTTCTCGAAGTCCTTGGTCAGTCTGCGACACCGTCCCAGCCATGCAAATGTGCGTTCGACAACCCATCGACGCGGGAGTAGTTGGAAACCTTCAGCGCGATCAGACCGCTTGACGATTTCCAGTGTAAACTTCCCGACCTTTTCCAGCCTGCCTTTGAGCTTTGGTCCTGCGTATCCGCCGTCAGCAAAGATATGCCGCAACCACGGCCAAGGTTTGAGAATGGTTTTCAAGACATCTGGCGCGCCGTCTCTGTCCTGAATGCCCGCAGAATGGATCACGAGACCAACCATCAGGCCGAGAGTATCAACCACAATATGACGTTTGCGACCGTTGATCTTCTTCCCCGCATCAAAACCTCGTATTCCGCCGCTTTCCGTGGTTTTCACCGACTGGCTATCGATCACACCAGCCGTGGGGCTGGGCTGCTTGTCGGCCTGTTCACGCGCAATCATCACAAGTGTGTTGTTGATGGTCCGCAGCATGCCATCATCTCTCCAGCGGTAGAAATATTTCTGCACCGTGGAGAATGGTGGGAATTCAGTAGGCAAAAGCCGCCACGCACCACCCGAAGAAGCTATATAAAGAAGCGCGTTCACCACTTCTCGCAGGTTTGTCTTTCGAGGGCGACCGAGATGTCGTGGCAAAGGCATCAGCGGTTCGAGCACAGACCATTCCGCATCCGTTAAATCGCTTGCATAACGCGAATTGCGACGCTCATACTGTCGGCGAGCGGTTTCAGTCCAGGCCATCGTGATCTCCATCGTATGTCAGAAATCCGATTGAATCATAACCTGCTGAAATCGCTCAACCCTTTTTGGAACAGGCTCTTACAGATAGCGCTGGTCGCCGCCAGTTTCGGCGTCCCACACGGCGCGAGCGCTCAGGATAAGACCGAATCTGAAAGGAATCTCGAAGCTTTTCCGGCAGCCCCATCCGGTTCCTACCGTTATGTCATCCATCTTCCCCCGCTTGAGAAGGAACAGGATGCCAAAGTCGAGATTATCGCAGGACGCAACGCAACGGTGGACTGCAATATCAGCTGGTTCGGCGGAAGTTTGACCCCTGGCACCGTCGAGGGGTGGGGATTTGACTATTTCACTTTGACAGCAAGCGATCGCATGTCAGGCACGCTGATGGCTTGTCCGGAGGACAGCAAGCGGACTGATTTCGTTCCGGTTCGCGGCGAAAATTTCATGCTGCGCTACAACAGCCGGCTTCCAATCGTCATCTATGCGAAAGATGGCCTCGAAATCCGCTACAGGATCTGGAAGCCGTCCAACGAAACGCACAACGCGCAACGCGGATAGCCCGCGCCGCAAAGTTACTTTGATTGACGATATAATGCCCGGATGCAGAGAATCCGGGCATTATTTCTATCCAGTTTACTGGCTGAAGTTTCGCCCATCGGCGCGTTTTGCGAAACGCAGAACGGTGAAGCCGGCCAGTCCGGCAATGAGCGAGCCAATCAATATCCCGATCTTCGCTTCGTTCTGGAGCAGCACGTCATCGAAAGCCAGAAGAGAGATGAACAGGCTCATAGTGAAGCCGATGCCGCATAGAAGCGTCGTTCCGAGCATTTGCGGCCAGCTTGCCCCGGCAGGCAGATCAACGATTCCACTTTTCACCAAAAGCAGCACCGCGCCGAAAATACCGACGAGCTTGCCGATGGCCAGACCGGCAGCTACGCCCAAGGTCACTGGCGCGAAGAGTGCTTCCATGCCAAGGCCGGAAAAGCTGACACCCGCATTGGCGAAGCCGAATATGGGTACGATGACGAACGAAACCGGCTTGATAAGGCTGTGCTCGAGCAGATGCAGCGGGCTTTCGGAGACGGTCGCTTCAGGCTTTGCGGGGGTGCGCTTGATCGGAATGGTCAGCGCAAGCAAAACGCCTGCAATGGTGGCGTGAACGCCGGAGCGATAGGTGAAGAACCACAGTGCAAGACCGAGCAGCAGATAAGGCGTCAGGCGCTTCACGCCGCTGAGGTTCAATGCGATCAGGGCGGCGACGACTGCCGCAGCCAGTCCCAGATTCATCAGGGAAACACCGGTTGTATAAAACAGGCCGATAACGATCACCGCGCCGAGGTCGTCAATGATGGCAAGGGCAGCGAGAAACACTTTCAGAGAGGTGGGAACTCTTGGCCCCAGCAGCGAAATGACGCCAAGCGCAAATGCGATATCGGTTGCAGCCGGGATAGCCCAGCCGTGGGAAGCGCCGCTATTGAGGTTGAAGGAAAGATAAACCAGAGCCGGTACTGCCATACCCGCCGCAGCAGCTACGCCCGGCAGGATGCGGCGGGGCCAGGACGAGAGATGGCCATCAACCATCTCGCGCTTGATCTCCAGTCCGACCATCAGGAAGAATATCGCCATCAGCGCATCATTGACCCAATGCTGGACAGAAAGTGGTCCAAGATAGGCATGAAGAGCGCCGAAATAGGCTTCGGAAAGCTGCGAGTTGGCTACGAGCAATGCTGCTATAGCTGAAGCTATAAGCAGCAAGCCGCCTGAAGACTCGCTATCAAGAAAATTGCGAATAGTATTGTGAATGCGACCAGCCATGGCAGCTCCCTGACAGAAACAGTTAAAAACAGTCTCCGTATTCAGGGTAGTCCCTGGGCGCACGCAGCACACGCCATAAGGCCAAGATAGCGACAAATTCCGCAGTTTCAAGTCGCTTTGTGAAGTTATCATTCGATTGTTGAATAGGATTGCAATTTATTTAATCGTGTCAATTATCATTTCTATTTCGTTGGTTTTAATATGAAATAATTTTCCTGTAACATCTTATCTGAATTAAATATTACAATAGATACTCGGAATTGAGCCTAAAGTAATCTGCATTTTTTATCTACATTATAGATCGTTTCAGAGGGTATACACAGAGTTGGAAGGAATGCTTGACAAGCCGCGCCCGGCTTTCCATGCTCGGCAACACAATTTGAACAAAATCAATCAGGGAACGGAGAGCAGATATGACAATGGGAAAGTTTACCCGGCGTGGTGTGGTTGCTGCATTTGCAGGCATCGTTGCCGTAGGGGCCAGTATTGCCTTTGCGCAGGCTCCGGCCTTCTTTCGCATCGGCACCGGAGGGACAGCGGGCACCTATTACCCGATTGGCGGGTTGATCGCCAACGCGATTTCCGGAGCAGGGGATAAGGGCGTTCCCGGTCTGGTGGCTACGGCGGTTTCGTCGAACGGTTCGGTGGCTAATATCAACGCTATCCAGTCAGGATCGCTCGAATCTGGCTTCACCCAGTCGGACGTGGCTTACTGGGCGCATACCGGCACCGGTCTTTATGACGGCAAGGGCAAGGTCGAGGATCTGCGCCTGATTGCCACCCTTTATCCTGAAACCATTCATCTGGTCGCTCGTAAAGGGGCTGATATCAAATCCGTTGCCGACCTCAAGGGAAAGCGCGTTTCCATCGATGAGCCGGGATCGGGTACGATCGTTGATGCCCGCATCGTGTTGGAAGCATACGGATTGAGCGAAAGTGACATCAAGGCCGAACATCTGAAGCCGGGTCCTGCGGGAGAACGTCTGAAGGATGGCGCACTCGACGCCTATTTCTTCGTTGGCGGATATCCGACCGGCGCGATCTCGGAGCTGGCCACATCGAACGGCATTTCGCTGGTTCCGATTTCCGGTCCTGAAGCGCAGAAGATTCTCGAAAAATATTCGTTCTTCTCGAAGGATGCCGTGCCAGCCGACACCTATAAGGACGTAGGCGAAACCGAAACGCTGGCGGTTGCAGCACAGTGGGTTACGAACGCCAAGCAGCCGGATGAACTCGTCTACAACATCACCAAGACCCTGTTTAACGAGGACAGCAGAAAGGCACTTGATGCCGGGCACGCAAAAGGCAAGCTCATCAAGCTTGATACGGCGACGACCAGTCTCGGCATTCCGCTGCATCCCGGTGCAGAACGCTTCTACAAGGAAGCTGGCGTTCTGAAATAGGTTGTCCATTCCGGTTCTGATGAAAAATGCACGGGGCTTCAGCAGAACTCCGTGCATTTGCTTCCAGTCCGAATAAAGCATCTTTCAGGTGTATAATTTTGTTAAAACAAATGGTTAGAGCGATTATTTGATTCAAATGGATCAGCTTGCGCTCTGAGTGGAGAGGGCCCTATGGTGAGCGAGCAAGAGGCGAAAACTTCGCCCATGGAACTGGACGAAGCCAAAGCGCGCGAGCTTGAGGAAAAGTTCGACTCCGAGATTCGCTTTCGCCCACTAGGACCGCTCGCGGCACGCATTGTCGGCGCGCTGCTGATCATACTTTCCATCTTCCACTATTACACGGCGGGCTTTGGCCTTCTCTCGGAAATGGTGCATCGCGGCATTCACCTTTCCTTCGTGCTCGGTCTGGTCTTTCTTGTTTTCCCGTTCTCCCGCAAGGGTTACGATCAGCCCACCACATCGTCATGGTTGAGGCCGCTTGGCATTTCCGTCATCGACTGGGCGCTGGCGATCATAGCGGTCGTGTCCGTCGCCCACGTTCCAATGATACCGCTCGATGATCTTGCCTTTCGCGTTGGTAATCCGACGACGACAGATGTTGTCCTCGGCGGTCTTCTCATTCTGGTTCTGCTGGAAGCGACGCGACGGTCGGTCGGCTGGCCACTGCCGATCATATCAATCCTGTTCATGCTCTACGCCATTTTCGGGCAGCATATGCCGGGCATTCTCGTCCATCCCGGCGCGACCGTCAGCCAGCTTGTCGATCATCTTTATCTGACGACACAGGGCATCTACGGTATCGCTCTTGGTGTGGTGGCAACGTATGTTTTCCATTTCGTGCTGTTTGGCGTTTTTGCAACCCGCATCGGTCTCGGTCAGCTATTTCTGGATTGCGCGGCTTGGGTAGCAGGCCGTTTTGCTGGCGGTCCGGCAAAAGTCTCCATTTTCGGCTCCGCATTGTTCGGCATGATTTCAGGCTCGTCGGTCGCCAATACGGTGACCGTCGGTTCGCTGACCATTCCGGCGATGATCCGGCTTGGTTACAAGCGCCACTTTGCCGCCGCCGTGGAGTCAGCATCATCAACAGGCGGGCAGATCACGCCGCCGATCATGGGGGCAGCCGCGTTCCTGATGATCGAATTCCTGAACCTGCCTTACACAACCATTATTCTGGCGGCTATCGTGCCAGCCTTCATGCATTTCTTCGGCGTTCTGATGCAGGTCCATTTCGAAGCCAAGCGCAATGGTTTGCGCGGCATGACGAAGGAAGAGCTGCCTGACCTGAAGGAAGCTTTCAAGCGTGACTGGCCGACTGTCATTCCATTGATTGTGCTGATCGGCGTTCTGCTGTCGGGCTATACGCCTTATCTGGCTGCATTCTGGGGCATTACGCTCTGTATCGCAGTGGGATTGCTCAATCCGCGCAAGCGCATGTCGATAGGCGAGATTTTTGACGGACTGCGCGATGGCGCCAAATATGCGCTCGCCGTGGGCGCTGCTGCGGCGACTGTCGGCATTATCGTCGGCGTGGTGACGCTCACAGGCGTCGGCTTCAAGATTTCCTATATCGTGACCTCGACAGCAGGGCAGCTCGCGACATATTTCGGTACCATTCTGCCCGCTGCATGGTTTGGCCCGCAAACACTGACGCTGCTTTTCACGCTCATAATGACGGGGATAGTCTGTATTCTGATGGGCTGTGGCATTCCAACGACCGCCAACTACATCATCATGGCTACGATTGCCGCGCCCGCGCTGGGGCTGTTGGGGGTTGAGCCGATCGTAGCTCACTTCTTCGTCTTCTATTACGGGGTGTTGGCGGATATCACACCGCCTGTCGCGCTCGCGGCCTATGCGGCGGCGGGTATGGCGGGCGCCGATCCGTTCAAGACCGGCAATACGGCCTTCCGGCTCGGTCTCGGCAAGGTACTTGTGCCATTTGTCTTCGTATTCTCTCCGTCGCTTCTGTTGGTCACATCTGACTTCAATTGGCCGGATTTCTTCGTGGCATTCCTCGGTTGTGCCATCGGCATCACAGCACTGGGTGCTGCACTGTCGGGCTTTTTACTGGTGCGTACGAAAGCCTGGGAAAATATCCTGATGATCGTCGCCGCGGTTTTGCTGGTTGCCCCGGAGATTTATTCGTCGCTTCTGGGACTGGTGTTGCTGGTGCCGGTTGTGGTTCGCCATCTTTCGTCGGTGCGACAACCTCAACCTGCCTGAAGCGCATCCCGAAACGTGTGAAACGGTTTCCGGGTTGCGCGAGAAACAATAGCGGCTGCCATGCACTTCGCACTCTTGTCGGACAGGCTTGGTAGCCCGCCCGATTCACCCGGTCATCATTCGATAGATTGCCGGTAGAGCGACGGGCAGTTTCGACAGCTTGGCGACGAGTGCATAGTTTCTCCGGCCGAAAAGTGCTGGAAGATAGGCGCTTGCCTCCCGGTCGACCGTCACGGCAAAGACGTTGACGCCTGTGGCGCGCGCTTCGCTGACTGCCCTGCGGCTGTCCTCAAGCGCGAACCGGCCTTCATAGTGATCGACATCGTTCGGCTTGCCGTCTGTCAGAACCAGCAGAAGCTTCTTTCGGTTCGGCTGTTCGGCAAGCTTTGCCGTTGAGTGGCGAATGGCGGCTCCCATGCGTGTGTAGAAGCCCGGCTTCAGCGCCGCAATCCGGTGTTCTACGGCAGAACCGAAGGTTTCGTCGAAGTCCTTCACGGTTTCAACCCGCACCCATGAGCGGCGGCGTGAGGTGAATGTCTGGATGGAGCAGCGGTCGCCACAGGCGGCGATGCCGTTAGCAAGAACCAGAAGCGCTTCCTTTTCCACATCCAGCACGCGTCGATTGTCGATCCATGCATCGGTGGATAGGGAGACATCGACCAGAATGGTGACCGCAAGGTCGTTTGCCTTGGGCCGGCTCATCAGGTGCACATGGTCGCTGCCCTGTCCTCCGGCGGCAAAGTCGCATCGTGAACGCACCACGGCATCAAGATCGAGATCGTTGCCATCAAGCTGCGCCCGCATCAATTCGCGGCCCGGCCGCAGTATCTCGAACTGGCGGCGCACCCGACGCACCAGGCTTTGCGCTTCGTCATCCAATTCCATAGCTTCTTCACGGCCCTGTGCTGGTCCTGCCAGAACACTGCAATGGTCGGGAAGATAAACACCTTTCCGGTAATCCCATTCCGGATAGGTCAGTTTGGCGGTAAGAGCCGTTCGGTCGACGGCTTCGGGCGGCAGGTCGAGATCGAAACGGAAACGGGCGGCGGGTCTGCCCTTGCGCTCGCCCAATGTCAAATCATCAAGCTCATCGGCGGATTTTGCGTTCTGCTCGTCGCTATCGTCCGTTGGCCTGTCGACGCTCACCATTTCTGCCATGGCAAGGATTTTCTCGAAGCGATTGAGAATGAACGGGCTTCTGTCGGCCAGTTTCGGGTCCTGCTTCTCGCGGTTGGCAATCTGCCGCCCGGTTTCGACACCTTCCGCCTTGCTGTTGAGCACCGGCTGGTCGTCGCTGTCACGCGGTGCAGTTTCCTCGCGCCTTATCAATTCCGGCCAAAGCGGGACGGGCAGGGCGGGCAGATAGCCTGCGGGGGCGCAATGCGGGAAGATTGTAGCGAGACTGTCATCCGGCAGTCCTGCGCCCTGTTTCAGAAGCGCCAGAATGCGCTCTTCCACTTGCTGTTCAAGACCATAGAGCGAGCGTTTGGGACGTACAGCCAGCATCGCTTCGCACAGGCGCGCATAACGTTTCTGAAGGCCGGGAAATACCCGGCAAGTCTTCGCAACCGTATCCGATGCCAGTGCAAGGGCTGCAAGGTTGCGGCGCAAAGGGTCACGGGGAAGCTCATTCACTTCGGTCGGCATGACTGCCATATAACCCGCAAGCCAGACATAGAGATCGTAATTGAGCGTGCGATCGGGGAAAAGCGCGATCTCCGGCGGCAGCATCAATGTCGCTTCGTCCCGCAACGGCTGGCTAAGCTTCTCTTCGCCCAAAGCCATGCGCTGCCGCAATCCCAGCCTGTGCCCGGAAGTTCGGGCACGGGCCGGGGCAATCTGTACGGCAACATCGCCACCAAAACCACGAAAGCAGATGGCGAGTTTCTGGCGAATATCGCCAAGCTGCACGGCGTGCTGGGGATAATGCGGCCACGATCCGGTCTTGCCGATCAGGCGATGCCAGGCCCGGCCAACGGTTTCTTCCAGTTCCAGAAAGTCCAGCATTGTGCGTCCGCCTATTTCAGCATTGCATCGGCAACTTCAATCAAAGCGGCTTTGACATCCGGCTCATCGGTCAGCGGCTCGATCATCGCGGCGCGTGCGGCTTCGCGTTGCGACATGCCTGCGTCGATCAGCGTGGCGCAGTAGACCAGCAGACGGGTTGAAACGCCTTCCTCCAGATCGTGGCCTTTCAGCCCGCGCAGCCGGTGAGCCAGCGCCACCAGTGGCGCAACCTTTGGAGCCGCAAGGCCGCTTTCATCGCTGACCACCGCGATTTCCTGTTCCTTGGGCAGAAAGTCGAACTCGATGGCGACGAAGCGCTGGCGCGTGCTTGGCTTCAGGGATTTCAACAGGTTCTGGTAACCCGGATTATAAGATACGACGAGCATGAAGCCGTCAGGCGCTTCGAGCAGTTCGCCGGTGCGTTCCAATGGCAGAAGGCGGCGGTCGTCGGTCAGCGTATGCAGAACCACGGCCACGTCCTTGCGCGCCTCGACGATCTCGTCGAGATAGCAAATGCCGCCTTCGCGTACGGCGCGGGTCAGGGGGCCATCGACCCATATGGTATCGCCGCCTTTCAGCAGGTAGCGCCCGGTCAGATCAGCAGCCGCCAGATCGTCATGGCAGGAAACTGTCGAGAGCGGCAGGCCGAGTTTTGCGGCCATATGGCTTACAAACCGCGTCTTGCCGCAACCGGTCGGTCCTTTGAGAAGCAATGGCAGCTTGCGCGTCCAGGCCATTTCGAAGAGCGCGCATTCATTGCCGGACGGGCTGTATGGTGGGATCGAGACATCGGCATTTTCTACATTTCTGAGAATGGGGTTCATGGCCGTTTTCCTTTGTATCATGCAATGAAGCCCCGCCATGAGGCGGGGCCTGGTGTCGATCATTCAGCGGGTTGAACGAAGCCGGAGGTGTTTTCGCGGCGTTCCTTGCCTGGAACCAGGACGGCCCAGATGAACATGAAGGCCGAAATCACCACCACGACGCCGGAGCCGAGGCGTATCCAGTAGAACAGCGCCAACTGGTCCTGCACGACCATGAAGCTCTCACCCAGAACACGTTGCAGATGGGTCTGGACAACACCTGCGAATGTGAGCGCAAAGGTCATCACGGACATGGCCGTGCACATGGCCCAGAAGCTCACCATGGAGAGCATCTGGTTATACGGCGCCCGTCCACGCAGTTCGGGGATCGCATAGGCCATGACTGCGAGATTGAGCATGACATAGGCGCCGAAGAAGGCGAGGTGCCCGTGGGCGGCGGTAAGCTGCGTGCCGTGGGTGTAGTAGTTGACCGACGACAGCGTGTGCAGGAAGCCCCATACGCCCGCCCCGAAGAAGGCCATGACCGAACAACCGATGGACCAGAGAAGAGCCGCACGGTTTGGATGTTTGCGACCGGCTTTCCATGTCATCACGAAGGTAAAGATCACCATGGTGAAGAACGGAGCGACTTCCAGTGTCGAGAACAGCGAACCGATCCACTGCCAGTAGCCCGGTGCGCCGATCCAGTAATAATGGTGACCTGTTCCGAGAATGCCGGAAAACAGCGCCAGACCGACGATGACATAGAGCCACTTTTCGACGACTTCGCGGTCGATGCCGTTCAGCTTTATCATCAGGAAGGCGAGGATCGACGCCATGATGAGTTCCCACACACCTTCAACCCACAGATGGATGACGTACCACCAGTAAAGCTTGTCGAGCGCGAGATTGATCGGATTATAGAAGGCGAACAGGAAGAACAGGGCAAGGCCCCACAGGCCGAACAGAAGAATGTTGGTCACCGTGGTCTTGCGGCCCTTGAGCGCCGTCAGCGTGATGTTGAACAGGAAGATCAGGCAGACGACAACGATGCCGACCTTGATGATGAATGGCTGTTCGAGAAATTCACGCCCCTCGTGAATATGGAACAGATAGCCGACAACGGCGACACCGGCCGCCACGAAGAACAGCCAGAACTGGATGACGGCGAGTTTGGTGCTGTAAAGCTCGGTTTCCGTTTCTTCCGGCAGCAGATAATAAGTCGAACCCATGAAGCCCATCAGCAGCCAGACGACCAGCGCATTGGTGTGGATCATGCGAACGATGTTGAAGGGCAGCAGCTCGGAGAGCGTATTGGGCAGAACATAGATCGTACCAGCGAGAACGCCGAATGCGACCTGCGCGATGAACAGCACGAGCGCTCCATAAAAATAGAGCATCGCGACCTTTTGGCTTTCATATTTCATATTGTGTAACTCCGTTCATCCCGCGCTCAGCCGGCCTCGTTGGGCGGCCAGTCCTGCGTCTTGATGCGGCTGGTCCATTCAAGGAAATCAGCCAGATCGTTGAGTTCCTGTTCGCTCAGGTTGAACTGGGGCATCTGGCGACGCCCTTCGATCCCGGTAGGTTGTGCCTGCATCCACGCTTTCATCGTTTCGCGTGCGCCTTCGGGGTCTTCTTCGCCGCCCCAGCGCTTCCAGACATTGCCAAGCTCGGGTGCAAAATAGGCCCCTTCGCCAAGCAGCGTGTGGCAGTTGATGCAGGAGTTTTTCTCCCAGATGTGCTTGCCGCGGGCGACCGAGGCCGTCAGCGTGGATTCATCCGTGGAAGTTGTTTTCATGTAGTAGTGACTGTGCGCCGTCAGCCCCACGAAGATCGCGAAAAAGAAAATAGACCCGCCATAGAAGACGTTTCGTGCGCCGGTCTTGGTTAGGCGTTCTGCCATCCCTTCGTCCTTTCATCTGCCGGGGGACAAGCCCCGGCAACAAATCCCCCCGTCAATAATGCGGCTGGTCGATCCCCTCGCCAGCATCACGGGACAGGACTGTTCTATCGGTCGGGGGAAAGGCTTCTTTGCGATTTGGCAAACACCAACACGGTTGTTCAAAGGAGAACGCGAACAACGATGGAACGTGTCAGGGCAAGCGCCAGCAGAAGGGCAGGCCAGGCCAGCAAAGCGGGCTTCAATGTGCCGCTGGTTCCGCGCATTTCCATAAAATCGAGGATGACGAACCAGCCTTTTGCAAAAGCGAGAATCAACACGATGATTATGGCTGCGAACATTCCGGCGCTGGTGCTTGCGATGAATGCACCGCTTAGAGCGAGGAGAATCAGAATGATGAATGTGCGGATCAGGGAAGAGTGGTTGCGATCAGACACTGCGGGCCTCAAGCGAGATAAAGAACAGGGAACATCACCAGCCATACAAGGTCGATGGCGTGCCAGAGTGTCGTAATCAGCAGAATATTCGAGCGTGTCGGTCGCCATGCGACGAGAGCAAGCACGACAGAGCCGAACGCCACATGCATCAGGTGAAAACCTGTCAGGAGAAAATAAAGCTCGAAGAACGAGCCTGCGCTTTCATCGCTCGCAAACTGGATTTCATGCGAATATTCGATGAGCTTGATCGCAACAAACACGAGGCCGAAAAAGGCAGCATATAAAAGCGGTCGGCGAGCCTGATTGATATCGTTGCGCCTGCGCACGGCTATTGCTGCCTGCCAGCCGCTCATCAGCAGCACGACGGTGTTGGTTGCAGCGAGACCGGGGCTCAGATGCGCACGTAATTGCGCGACGCCTTCTACATTGACGATCGACATCACCATGAACGCGATCAGCAGGATCGCGAAGGCAACGAGTTCGCTCCAAACGAGAATCCAGAGCAGAAGATCGTCTTCCGCGCGATCCCCTGAATTCATTGCAGCTATGGACAAATCTTCGGTTCCAGACATGGCACATGCCTAGCGCCCGCAGTTCGGGCTTTCTTTGCGTTTTGACAAAGAAGAAATGCACTGGCGGCGACATTGTATCCCCGACAAAGCAAAGGAAATTTCAATGACGGATGCACAGATCGGACTCATGGTCGCGACACCGGCGATCATCGGCTTTTCGCTGGTTCTCTACCGTATGGGAGCGTTGCAGGGCGCGGGCACGCTATCCGCCGTTGCTGCATCCATCGTGATTGCAGCCGTTCTTTTCTTGGGTCAGTAGGTTGGGAAAAGAGCGATGGACACGCCGCCAGTCTTGCATGCCACTGATATCAGTCGCCTTGAGGCCCACCATCACGACCTGCTGGAACTATGCCTGCAGTTGGAAGAAATCGCCGATGACCTCGAAACCGGCGCTTCAATGCAGGAGTATCGGCGAATCGCCATGCTCATTCCCCGCCTAGTGGGTGAAACCCATGCGCTGGAAGAAGAGGTTCTTTTCCCCGATTTCAGCCGACAGGCTCATTCCCATTTTGCCACCGCCATCATCGAACGATTGAAGGCCGAACATCGTTGTGACCGGCTGGCCGCCGAGGAGTTGTCGCAGACATTGATGGCTATTGCAGAAGGTCGTTGCAGCCTCGCTCGTGACACGATCTCATACATGGTGCGCGGCTTTATGGAGAGCGTGCGTCGTCATATTCTGTCGGAAAAGCTGATGATAGAGGCATTGCTGGCAGCGAAATCCGAAGAACGGGAAGTTTTCGGATAGCAAAACGACGCTATCCGAATCTCTTTGGAAGAAAACCAGATTATCCAGTTGTTTTTATTGTATTTTGATTGTCTTGTGCAGAGCGTTTTCCGCTTGGAAATTCCGGCTTTTTACTGAGTTTATTGCTCGCCGTCGGCAAGTCGCCTCACACCCGACATATTGAGAACGGTCAGTTTCTGGCGACCGCCGCGTACAAACCCCAGTGCCTCCCAGCCGGTGAGAATGCGTGACACTGTATGCAGCGTCGTCCCGGTCATTTCGGCAATATCCTGTTTCGTGATCGGAAAATCGATCCGGATGCCGTCATCTTCTTTCCGTCCGGCCTGACGCGCAAGGCGCAGCACCGTGTGTGCGACACGCCGTTCCACTTCTTCCGTCGACATTTCACGGATACGCGTATGGGCTTCTTCCAGCCTTTTGCCGATTGTCTGGATGGCATTCATTGCCAGACCGGGATTCTGCTCGACAAAATAGTCCCAAAGCTCAGTCGGCCAGGCCAACACGATGCTTTCTGCGACGGCGATCGCTGTTCCGGGGTAGTCGCTTCTTTGCAGGGCTTTGGCAAATCCGAAAAGATCACCCGGATGCACCATGCGGACAATGATCTGCTGCCCGTCCGGCGTTACCTGATTGACCTTCAATCGCCCATGCAGGAGGAGGTAGAATAGAACGGCTTCATCGCCCTGTTCGAAAATCGCCTCTCCCGGAGGAACACGCTTTGTAGTTGCATACGAAACGAGTTTGTCGAGTTCGCCATCACTCATTTTGGCGAACAAGGACAGTTTCCTGACAAGTCCGCGATCTATCATGGACATTGCGTTTCTCACACTCCAAAATCCTGCATCTACTTTAGCACAGCAAAGCAGGCTTGGAATTGTTTTCGGGGCCGGGGATCGGGCATTCACAGCTAATCCCTCATGCGCCGATGTTCTGGATGCGCTTCCACACCACAGCATACCAGCGGTTGTCGCGAACCAGCCGGAAACCGAGATTGTCGGGCGGAACGCCGACGCTGCATCCTCCGGTTTTCGGGTTGCGAATGAACGAGCTCATTGCAGCGCGGTGCTTGCCATTGACGACGTAAACGCCGCACGAAGGTGTTTCTGCAATCTGTTTGCCATAGGCATCGATATTGACGCGACGGTGGCAGGTCTGGGTCCATTCCCACACGTTGCCAGCGATATCGGCCACGCCCAGTTCATTGACACCGAAAGCACCGGCAGGGCGTCTGGCAGGGTTTCTGTCCTGCTTGCGGGCACTTTGTTTTTCATAATCTCTCAGCCAACGCAGCGCGGGATTGGCAGCAGAATCGTCATCGACGCCAAGGGCGTCGTCAGGAAAGCGTGAGCCTGCGGCGAATGCCCACTGTTCGTCTGTTGGCAGATGCCAGATTTCGCCGGTTTTGCGTGAAAGCCAGTCGGCATAGGCCTGCGCATCATCATAGCTGACGCCGACGATGGGGCCATCGGCTGCGGATGCATCATGATTGTGCGGCAAGGTCTCGGCAGGCTGACAGTCGCCATCGGCGACGCAGTGCGCGTATTCGGTCGTACTGACCTGATACTTCATGATCTCGAATGCCCGTTGCAGCTTGCGGGTCATCAACGGGGCATCGACGGGATAATTGTTCTTCTGAAAGTCGCCATCCGCCCGATAAGTCATAGTGCGCGGCGCGAGAACAATCATCTCGGGACCGACAGGTGATGCGCCCGATATTGCGTGGTTCGAACGCCCGACGGCGTCAACGACAAACAACCCCGCGACGACTGCCAGCACGACCGCCGGAACGGCTACGGCAAGCTCACGCAGGCGCTTTTTTCCTTTGCCTTCGTTCATCGGATATCAAGGGACCGCAGCCATATGGGAGGCAAATGGATGCAGCCCCGAGCCTTTCTTCGTAAAGCACGATTCAGGGAAGGTTTGCCGAAGGCACCCTGGGAGTTGAGGCGCCTACAAACATTTGCTTTACGTGCCGGATGGCGCGAGAACCGATGTCATCAGATCGTCGTTCCATTCACCCGTGACCTTGAAATGAGCCGCAGCGCCGAGTTCAAAGGCCTCGATCAGATTATGGTTCACATAGGCATAGATGCCGGGCTGCTGGAACGTATAGAAAGCTGCTCCGGCCGCGCCGCCCGGAATGAACCAGGTTTCCTGATCGACATCCGGCGGCGTGTTGAACTTGCCGGTCGACCAGACATAGTCCCCGTGGCCCCCGATCAGATGCGGTCTCGTATCGCGGTTGGCCTGCGAATGGACGATCAGGACTTTCTCGCCGACCGCCGCCGTCATGGCCTTGTCGCCGGTCAGTGCTCCAACAGCGCCGTTGAACACGACATGGGTTGGGGTGAGGGTGCGCATGACCTTGACCGTGTCTTCATAAGCGTCACCGGGCGCATCATATTTCTTGAACTTCCCGTCCTCGTCACGCGGCACATAGAAATCCTGTTCGCCGACATAATAAATTTTGTCATAGGTCAGGGCTTTTCCCTTGCCGTCATGCAATCCCTCGCGCGGCAGCACCATAATGGCACCATTCATGCCCGATACCACGTGCCATGGAACCATTCCGGGAGGTGCGCAGTGGTAGACGAAGACGCCGGGCTTGGTCGCCTTGAAGCGCAGGATGGTCTTCTCACCCGGATTGATTTCGGTCAGCCCGCCGCCGCCCAATGCACCTGTTGCCGCGTGGAAATCGATATTATGCATCAGCGTGTTGGTTTCAGGGTTGATGAGGGTCAGTTCGACATAATCGTCCTGATGCACGACCATGAGCGGTCCCGGAACGGTGCCGTTGAATGCCATGGCGTGAACTTCGGTTCCCGCATCATCAATGACGATCTTCTTTTCCTCGATCACCATGGTGAATTCGACCACCTTTGGTCCGCCTTCTGCAACCTGACTGTGGGCATGCACGAAGGGAGGGGCCACCAACTCCACTTTCTGGCGCGGGAGTGCCGCTATTTCTGCCGCACTTGCCTTCCTCACCGCGCCTTGTCCCCAAGCGGATGTGGTTGCCAGAACCGGCGCAAGCGCCCCGGCGAGGGCGGCTCCTGCCAATATGCTGCGGCGGCTGATTTGCATCTGGTCGACCATCGATACTCTCCTTTACGATAGGACCGAGCATTTCCTGCTCTGTCATGCCGACTATAGAAAGAGACGCTTTGGTGGTCCTTGACTGCGATCAAGGTGGCGCAGAAAGTTGAGTAATAATTATTATTTAATATCAATCACTTAATATATTTAATTGATGTATGTTTCCCTTTGTTTGCGCTGGAACAAAGGGGTTTGGCCAAAAGAGAAACCAGCGAACAGATTGGCACTGTTCGCTGGTTTCCCTGATGCGGATATGTGCGGGAGATCAATCTCCAAACCGAGCCTGCACCTCAGGCATCGCCATCTCCGGAATCCACTCCGGTTCATAGGTCAGTTCGACATTCACAGCATGAACGCCTTCAACAGATTCGGCGCTCGCACGAACGGCATCGGTCAGATAACCGGCAGCCGGACAACCGGGTGTCGTCGTTGTCATGCTGATATCGACATTCCCGCCTTCACGAATGTCGATACTGTAGATCATGCCAAGGTCAACGAGATTGAACCCAAGTTCGGGGTCGAGCACCAGACGCAGGTTTTCGATGATCTGTGTCTCCATCCGGGCATGTGTTTCGTGTTGCATGACGACTACCTCGCGTCTCCGACGCGGATCATGATACGATAGGCAGCCCCGGTCTCATCGAAGTTGCCGACCCATTCATGACCGCGGTTTTCCAATTCGGGAAAGAGGAACAACGGCTCGCGGTGCAGCAATGCGAACAGGACCGTACCCGCAGACATATCTTCCACTTCGGCAAGAATGCGCACCATCGGTTCCGGTGGCTGCATGTCCGAACAATCAAGATAGCGCGATGGTTCAGGCCAGACATCCGGCGATACGACATTGTCCGAGAACCGCAGTTCCGGCGTGGCATCCATCACCGGACTGAACAGGACTTGCCAGTCACCATTATCCAGAGGCTCTGCCTTTGCAGAAAAGCCTTTTCGCTCCATGACACTGAAAAGCGGCGCCGGTTTGAACGGGGCGATCAGCAGGAGGCTTTGTCCCGGCGAAAGACCATCGACTGCTTCCATGATGGCATTGAAGGGTTCCACGCCGCCCTTGATCAGCGGGCGTACGTCCAGCACATGGTGCGTGATGTCCTGAACTGAGAGTGTCATTTCGATCTCCTGAGAATTGGTTCACCGGCATAGATGAGATGCGGCAGGGTTGCCCCTTTTGGCAGGCGTAGGCCGTTCGGTACATCAAGAAGCCGCCGGGCGCGAAAGAAGTGCACGATCAATGCAAGGATCGCCATGAGATTCAGCATAATGGCCAAACGAAATACGGTTGGATATTCGGCAATCAAAGCCAGCGTCGCGACTGCAACGCCAATATAATAAAGAGCGAACCACTGTCGTGCGCGGCGTTCGCTGACCATATCCTGCACACGTGGTGTCGGTGCACGCCCCATGACGGGGCCATAACATTCGAGCCAGGTCAGAAACGGTACGATCTTGTAGAGTTGGGCAAGGCTGAGGCCGGTCAGCCAACCGAAGGTAAACAGATAGACAAGGGCTGCAATCATCGCATCGGTGGCGCCCGTCCAGAAGAGGGCAATTGCCAGAAGAATTGAAAGCCCAAGCGCGATGAAGGCTGGAATGCTGGCGGCGCTGTTCAATTCTATCGTCTTGCGTTTGCGCTGCCGGTAGATCGTCTGGATATCGACGATATAGAGCGCGATGCAGGCGATGCCGGGAATGAGGGCCGCTGTCACGGCTATCTCGATTGCCCCCATTTCCAAGGCGACAACAACGATTCCGATTGCGAGGATGGTCAGGGCAGCAGCGCCTTCCCACCAGATAATTCTGGTTGTCTGCCGCGCAGCATCGGGGGACAGCATGAACATTGTCAGCAATCTGTAGCTCACGCCCATAGCCGTGAAAGTCATCCAGCCGCCAAGGCCAAGTGCGACGTGAACCGGCAATGCCGCACCGGCAATATCGAGCAGAACGGCTTGCTCCGTGAAGCCGGACAGCACGAAGGTGAAAATACTGCCAAGCAGTGCTGTTATCAGAAGACAACAGATGCCTGCCGCAACAAACCGTGCGGGCAGGGTGATCGGGCGAGCAAGCCAGAGCGTCATGCCCAATATTGCGAAAATGACGGAAAATCCGCAGGTCAACAGGATGCCGGAGACCGGGAGCAGCCATGCCGGATTTTCCGTCATTCCGGCCATGCCTGCAAAGCCAACGAGCAGACCGGAAAGTCCTGCTACCAGCAGAAGCAAGGCGGGGAGGCTTGCCCGGCTTCCCCACAGGGATCTGTTGACCAGAACCGGCACGAATTGCAGAAGTGCGCCACTCATAAGCAGTGCAAGCCATCCTATACAGATGGCGTGCACGATTATAAGTGTTTCAGCCGCGCGAATGCCGTGACCGGGATAGCCGAAACCGCCCGCCATCAAGGCAAGTCCAAAGACGAGGAAAGCCAGCGAAGCGGCAAAGTAGGAGAGGGTCCAACGGGAAAGCGTCGCGCCGATCATCTCAGTTCGTCCCGGACGTTGTGCCTATAAGACTTCAGTGATTGCCGCAGGTACACTCATGGTCAGCGCCATGATGGCCTTTCCGGCGACCGATCTCGACCCGCCATAACGGACCAGTTTCCTTGTAGACCCACGAGAATGCGCCCGGATTACGGGTTTCAAGCTGGTGGCGCAGCGGTACGGGATCGTGATCGTTGACGATTTCCAGCGCTTCGCCGGGTTCAAGCGAATCGATCATCGAGAAGATCGTCGCATGCCGCGAAATCGGCGGTATGGTGCGGACATCGATTACGGGGGATAGTGAGACAGGTTCTGCCGACATCATATTGTTCCGTGGCTGTCAGGCTTCGAAGCATGATGATGACAGCCGCATCATCATTCGAGCCATTCTAGAGTGACAGGCGCAAACCGGATTTGTTGTATCTCAAAGAAGATCGGAAATTTCTGGCAGATATTCATTCAATCGACGAAGCGGGGGCGGCATCTTCTGCTGACCAGCCCCGCGCTTCATTGTCGAAACAACATTACTGGTTGATTTCGGGCTCAACGAGCTTTTTCAATTTCTCCAGGGATTCCTGCCAGCCGAGATAGCAGGCTTCAGCGGGAATGATATCAGGCACACCTTGCTGTTCGATGTTGATTTCCGTTCCGACCGAAACGGCTTTCAGGGTTATCGTGACTTTCATTTCGCCGGGCAGGTTCGGGTCGTCGAAACTGTCCGTATAGACCAGCCGTTCTCCCGGAACGAGTTCGACATATGTGCCGCCGAAAGAATGGCTGTGGCCGGTCGTGAAATTCCGGAACGACATTTTGTGTTTGCCGCCGACCTTTGCGTCCAGCTCGTGGACGGTGCAGGTGAAGCCATATGGCGGTAGCCAGCTGGCTACGGCATCCGGCTCGATAAATGCGCGATAAACCTTCTCCGGCTTGGTGGCGAAGACACGGTGCAGGCGAATAGTGCTGGGCATGGTTTCCTCCCTTTGTCGGTTTTCAGTTCAGTGGGTGTTGGCAGGCTTTTTGAAAAGCAGGCTTATATATCGCTTGAGATGGTCGACGCTTTCGACCGCATGCAGCGGGTCGCCGCTTGCCTTGGCGATGATAAAAGCGCCCTGAATGACCGCCTGCGTATGAAGAGCAAGGCTTTCAGCGGTGAAATCACCTGCAACCGCATAGCGCTCCATCGCGGCCGCGATATCCGGGACAAGCGTGTCCGCATGGCTTGAAATGCTGTCCCAGCAGGCATTCCGGATCACGGAATTGGTCTCATAGACTTCCTGCGTCATGGTGCCGACGAGACAGGTGAAGTCAGGCAGTTCGCCTTGAACGAGCTGCTTCCGCAACTCGACATAGGCCAGCACGCGCTCAAGCGGGTCTTCAGGAGCATGATAGGCGGCATCGGCAAAGAGCGCGCCTGTCGTTTCCGACCAGTAGTTCGCGGCGGCAACCGCGAGGTCTTCCTTGCTGGAAAAATGATGAAAGAAAGCGCCCTTTGACAGGGATGCCTTCGTGCAGATGTCATCGACCGTCGTTGCGGTGTAACCCTTGGTGCGAATAACGCTCAACGCTGCATCAAGCAGGTTGGAACGGGTCTGCGGGTTCTGTCTACGTGCCATGATCTTGCTCCTGATCAAAACAATACCAACCGGTTGGTATGAAATCAAGCAACTAATTGGAGTTTGCTAGTTGCCGTAAGGCGCGGCTTTCGGAAGGCGCGATGTGGATGATTCTGAAAATTGCTTCGATTCCGGGGGGCTGGCCGGGTTTGTGGATAAGTTTGATGTCATTGAAAAAGCCCGGAAATCGGGCGTTCGACAGCAAAATCGAAAATTCTTATTCTTTCTTCGTGACCCTTGCTTGACACTTGTTCGAGAACCCCTTAAACGACCGCTCACACCGGACGGAAACGCCGGTGCGACGCAGCCGCAAGGTTGCCGAGAAATGCGCGGGTGTAGCTCAGTTGGTTAGAGTGCCGGCCTGTCACGCCGGAGGTCGCGGGTTCGAGCCCCGTCACTCGCGCCACTTTCCTCTCAACAAATCAATAGATTGAACGTTGACACGAAAGTGGCGCCTACCGCCATTTTTACTTTTTCTCAAGCCAGAATTGCTGATCGTGAAAGGGCATTGAAATGCCCTGTGAATGATTTTTACAATATTCCAATTCTTCTCCAAACACGCGCTTGACACTTGTTCGAGAACCCCTTAAACGACCGCTCACACCGGACGGAAACGCCGGTGCGACGCAGCCGCAAGGTTGCCGAGAAATGCGCGGGTGTAGCTCAGTTGGTTAGAGTGCCGGCCTGTCACGCCGGAGGTCGCGGGTTCGAGCCCCGTCACTCGCGCCACTTTCCTTTCAACAAATCGATAGATTGAACGTTGACACGAAAGTGGCGCCCACCGCCTGTTTTACGGTGCCGTCTTCTCTTCAAAAAACTTCATGGGAATTGCCGGGGCGCAGCCGCTTCGCCGAACCGTATGTCTGCTATTTGGAAAATTGCTTCCAGGACAGATAGGCGACCGACAGAATGATCGCTGCAATGACGAGAAGATCGCCGCTGGCGAGCAGGTAATGGCTCATGCGTGACCTCCTTGTGATGCTTCGGCCGACATATGTTTCATGATAGCCGGGGCGAATGCGATCTGAAGGCATGGCTTCGCAAAGCTTTCAGCATTTGGAACGTTTCCATTCCAACTTTACCCGTAAATGAGAACGGAATTTTCACTCGCGGACGGTCGGCCCTCTGGAGTGGTTCGCATTGCAAAAAGCCAATGGCAGCGCCAATGCATTGCCATGGAGCGAATTTCCTGTTTTCAATCGCGTGGATCGGATGACAGGAACGGATCGCTGCGACGATGACCCGACACGCTTATCTTGCTGTGCTTGCAACGTTCTTGATTCTTGCCGGGTGTGGCTCGCCCCGCGCCGTGCTGTGGCACGGGCCGCATTCAAGCCCGCAATCGGTGGCCGCAGCGCAAGCCGCCATCGTCAAGCCTGCGAAGCCGGCGGCGGTGGTTCCCATCTATGTGGCGACGAGCCGCCAGCGCTCGGATAATTTCTCGCAGCCGTATAATTCAAAGCGCTCTGACACGCTGAACTTTGCGCAGGTCGATGTCGGCATTCCGGCGGCTCATGTCAAAGGGCAGGTCGAGTCGACCGGCTACAAGCCTGATCCCGCCAAAAATTTCGCTGCGACCGCATTCCAGCCTTACGACAATGCAGAACAGTTTCTCGCACAATTAAATGCAGCGCTTGCGAAGCAGGGACCGAAGGACAAGGAAATCCTGATCTTCGTGCATGGCTACAACAATAATTTTGCCGACAGCACATTCCGCACTGCGCAGTTTGTCCATGATTACAAGATGAAGTCGGTGGCGGTCGAATATGCCTGGCCGTCGGGCGGCGATCTTGGGCTTTATGTCTATGATCGTGATAGCGCGGACTTCGCACGTGACGGTCTGGCACGATTGCTGCAGCTTGTCGCCCGCAGCAAGGCTGAGCGCATCGTTCTTGTCGGTCACTCCATGGGCAGTTTCGTCACCATGGAGGCCTTGAGGACCCTGTCGCTGCGCGGCGAAAAGAATGTGCTGCGCCGCATCAGTGCGCTGTTGCTCGCCGCACCGGACATTGATCTCGACGTCTTCGAAAAGCAGATCAAGGATATCGATCCCATGCCGCATCCGACAGCGGTGATGACATCGCGCAGCGATCGTGCGCTTGGTGTCTCATCCTTCATCACTGGCGGCCATGCGCGGGTAGGGGACGGCACCAGCATTCCGACGCTTCAGAAATATGGAATCGCGGTGATAGACGCGACCGACTTGGATGGCGGCGAACATAATGTCTTTGCCTCCTCGCCATCGCTCATGGCTTTGGTTAGCGACGGCACTCTGTCGCTGGGCGCTTTGAACGGACAGGAAAACCAGACGACGGGACAGGCGGTGCTGGCAGACGGTGCTTCCGCAATCAAGGGCGCCGCTTCGCTTGTGCTTTATCTGCCGGGCAGGCTGGTTGGGGCAGGGGCTTCGGCTGCTCCATGAGTTCATTTTAAAGCGAGTGCTGAAACCCACAACTTTCATTGCCAGGTTGCAGGCAATTGATTCTCGCTGCAATTGCCAGTGGATTGAATTTGACGTTTGATATCTGCCCGATATCAACCTCGTTTCAAACGTCAAATTCCAAAAAATTCACTGGATATATAGAGTGGCCAGTGGTCGTTTTGATTCCGCCATTTGCTCGACGCTCATATCCGGCGGATGCAAATGTCGGAATCAGACCACTTGGCCGACCAGTCCGTGCGACTTTTCCTCACGAAATTATGATCTTTTCATGTTATAGGGGTTTTCAGTGGGATAAGCGGGCTTGATGCCATAGCTTGTTAAGCATCTTGGCTCGTCTTTGCCCAATAGATCATGCCGGAGGGGTTGCGCTTGCGCACGTGCTGCGATAACCGTCCCGGCGAAAAGCGCTTAGTTCGCACGGCATGCCTTTTGAAGCTGCTTGGGGCGACGAGGTTGCACAGATGCAATGTGTCGCATGGTCGTCAGCTCCAAAAAGCTTATGACAGGCGGCGCAGCCTCGTATTCAAGCCGGATAAAGGACCATGAACGAGCTTTTAAGTTCCTACCTGCCGATCGTCATCTTTCTCGGCATTGCGATGGTAATTGGTGTAGCCCTCCTGGTTGCGCCGTTTCTTGTCGCCTATAGACAGCCCGACCCCGAAAAGCTTTCTGCTTACGAGTGCGGCTTCAATGCCTTCGATGACGCCCGTATGAAGTTCGACATCCGTTTCTATCTGGTGTCGATTCTCTTCATCATCTTCGACCTGGAAGTCGCCTTCCTTTTCCCATGGGCTGTGTCCTTTGGTGAAATCGGCTGGTTCGGCTTTGCGTCGATGATGGTGTTCCTTGGCGTTCTGACCATCGGCTTCATTTATGAATGGAAGAAGGGAGCGCTGGAATGGGATTGACCTCAGCCAACACAACGCTCGTGGCTCCGCAGCCGAAGGGCATTCTTGACCCGCGCACGGGCAAGCCTGTCGGTTCCGACGATGCATTCTTCAACGATCTGAACAGCGAGCTTTCCGACAAGGGGTTCATCGTCACATCTGCTGACGCTCTGATTACCTGGGCGCGTACCGGCTCGTTGATGTGGATGACCTTCGGTCTCGCATGCTGCGCCGTGGAAATGATGCACATTTCCATGCCGCGCTACGATGCCGAACGTTTCGGTATTGCACCGCGCGCATCACCGCGTCAGTCCGACGTGATGATCGTTGCCGGCACGCTGACCAACAAGATGGCGCCTGCTCTTCGTAAGGTCTACGACCAGATGCCGGAGCCGCGTTACGTTATCTCGATGGGTTCCTGCGCCAATGGCGGCGGCTATTACCACTATTCCTATTCGGTGGTGCGTGGCTGCGATCGCGTGGTTCCGGTCGACATTTACGTTCCGGGCTGCCCTCCGACTGCTGAAGCGCTGCTTTATGGCATTCTTATGCTTCAGAAAAAAATCCGTCGCACGGGTACGATTGAGCGCTGAGCCGTTATCGACCGGTTCGCGCAAGACAAGTTTTGTTAGGGTTCGACTGTCTGCCATCCCCTGAAAAGGGGCTCCCAATGGCAAGCCGGTGTGAGTTCTAAAGAAGGAAGTTAGGAAAATGAGCGAAGAAGCTCTCGGTGAACTTTCCGGCTATATCAAGGAACGCCTCGGCGACGCGATCGAAGAGGCGAAACTTGCTTATGGCGAGTTGACGCTTTCGGTTCCGGCTGCGAGCATCATCAGCGTTCTGACTTTCCTGCGTGACGACGTGCAGTGCCAGTTCGTCAACCTGACGGATATTTCGGGCGTCGACTATCCGCAGCGCGCCAAGCGTTTCGATGTCGTCTACCAGTTGATGTCTCCACGCCAGAACCAGCGCATCCGCGTCAAGGTTCAGGCTGATGAAGATACGCTGGTGCCTTCCGCAGTGCCGGTCTTCGTCGGTGCCGAATGGTTTGAGCGCGAAACCTACGACATGTACGGCGTTCTGTTCTCCGGCCATCCGGACCTGCGCCGCATCCTGACCGACTACGGTTTCGAGGGTCATCCGCTGCGCAAGGACTTCCCGCTCACCGGCTTCGTTGAAGTTCGTTA
Source organism: Brucella tritici (assembly GCF_902825325.1). GTDB lineage: Bacteria > Pseudomonadota > Alphaproteobacteria > Rhizobiales > Rhizobiaceae > Brucella. Next base: position 29,191 of record NZ_CADEAR010000012.1, read on the forward strand.
CAACGACGAGCTGAAGCGTGTCGTTTACGAGCCTGTGCAACTGCGCCAGGAATTCCGCAATTTCGATTTTCTCTCGCCATGGGAAGGAACGGATTACGTTCTGCCGGGCGATGAGAAAGCAAAGACGAACTGAGCGACAGGAAGCTGAACATGGCTGAGACTCAGGTCCGCAATTTCAATATCAACTTCGGTCCGCAGCACCCTGCCGCGCACGGCGTGCTGCGTCTGGTGCTTGAACTCGACGGTGAAGTCGTCGAGCGCGTCGATCCGCATATCGGTCTGCTGCATCGCGGCACCGAAAAGCTGATGGAAGCCAAGACCTATCTTCAGGCTGTGCCTTATCTCGACCGCCTCGATTACGTGGCGCCGATGAATCAGGAGCACGCCTATGCGCTTGCCGTCGAACGCCTGCTGGGCATCGATGTGCCGAAGCGCGGTCAGGTTATCCGCGTTCTCTATTCGGAAATCGGCCGTATCCTGAACCATCTTCTCAACGTGACCACGCAGGCCATGGACGTTGGCGCACTGACGCCGCCGCTCTGGGGCTTCGAAGAGCGCGAAAAGCTGATGGTGTTCTACGAACGCGCTTGTGGCGCGCGTATGCACGCAGCCTATTTCCGTCCGGGTGGCGTCCATCAGGACCTGCCGGATCAGCTCGTTGAAGACATCGGCAAATGGATCGATCCGTTCTTCAATACACTCAACAATCTTGATGACCTCATCACGCCAAACCGTATTTTCAAGCAGCGTAACGTCGATATCGGTGTCGTGAAGCTGGAAGATGCATGGGCATGGGGCTTCTCGGGCGTCATGGTTCGTGGTTCGGGCGCTGCATGGGATCTGCGCAAATCGCAGCCTTACGAGTGCTACAACGAGATGGAATTCGACATTCCGATCGGCAAGAACGGCGACTGCTATGATCGCTACCTGATCCGCATGGAAGAAATGCGCCAGTCGGCACGCATCATGCGCCAGTGCGTTGATCTTCTGCTCGGCAAGGAGCGCGTCGGCCCGGTTTCCAATGCCGACAACAAGATCGTGCCGCCGAAGCGCGGCGAGATGAAGCGCTCAATGGAAGCGCTCATCCACCACTTCAAGCTTTATACGGAAGGCTATCACGTGCCTGCCGGTGAAGTTTACGCAGCAGTTGAAGCCCCGAAGGGCGAATTTGGCGTCTTCCTCGTGTCGGACGGCTCCAACAAGCCTTATCGCTGCAAGCTGCGCGCTCCGGGCTTTGCCCATCTTCAAGCCATGGATTTCCTGTGCCGCGGCCATATGCTGGCTGACGTGTCGGCAATTCTTGGCTCGCTCGATATCGTGTTTGGTGAGGTTGACCGCTGATGTCCGTTCGCCGTCTCGCAGATGATGCCGTCCAGCCAGCCGCTTTCGCGTTCAACGCGGAAAATCAGGCCTGGGCGCACAAGACGATCGCAAAATTCCCTGAAGGCCGCCAGCAGTCGGCTGTTATTCCGTTGCTCATGCGTGCGCAGGAGCAGGACGGCTGGGTCACGAAGGCAGCTATCGAACATGTCGCAGGCATGCTCGAAATGCCGCTGATCCGCGTTCTGGAAGTCGCGACTTTCTATACGCAGTTCCAGCTTAAGCCGGTTGGCACGCGCGCTCACATTCAGGTTTGCGGCACCACGCCATGCATGTTGCGTGGTTCGGAAGCGCTGATGGATGTCTGCCGTCACAAGATCAACCACGACCCGTTCGAGCTCAATGCCGACGGAACCCTGTCGTGGGAAGAAGTGGAATGCCAGGGCGCTTGCGCCAATGCACCGATGGTCATGATCTTCAAGGACGCCTATGAAGATCTGACGCCGGAGCGTCTTGCCGAGATCATCGACGCTTTTGAAGCTGGCAAGGGCGACACCGTCAAGCCGGGTCCGCAGATCGACCGCGTGACGTCCGAGCCGCTCAGCGGCCTGACCGCTCTGACCGAAGATCTCGACTACAAGAAGGTCGGTCTTGAGACCCGCAAGGCATCCGATGCCGCCGCAGCCAAGGCGAAGGCCGAAGCAGAAGCAAAGGCCAAGGCGGAAGCCGCTGCAAAAGCAGCCGAGGAAGCGAAGAACGTCGCTCCGTCCAATGCTGCAAAGCCTGTGACCAACGCACCTGAAACCGATCCGGCGCTCAAGACGCCTTCGGATGTCAAGGTGTCGAAGGCTGCCGAGAAGGCTGCTTCGGTCGAAGCCAAGCAAAACTTCAAGCTCGACGATGCCAATCGTCCGGTTTCTATCGAGCGCCCGGAAGCGGTTGACGATCTGAAGCTGATCTCCGGCGTTGGCCCGAAGATCGAGGAAACCCTGCATGAGCTGGGTATCTTCACCTTCAAGCAGGTCGCTTCCTGGAAGAAGGCTGAGCGCGAATGGGTCGACGGCTATCTCAGCTTCCACGGTCGCATCGAGCGTGAAGACTGGGTGAAGCAAGCCAAGGCTTTGGCCAAGGGCGGCGTCGAGGAATACATCAAGGTATTCGGAAAGAAGCCGGTATGATGACTTCGATATTGGCAAACACGAACGGAAACAGGTGAGACATGCTGGCTGATAAAGATCGCATCTTCACCAATATTTACGGCTTCAAGGATCAGTCCCTGAAGGGTGCCATGGCGCGCGGCCATTGGGACAACACCAAGGGTCTGATCGAAAAGGGCCGTGACTGGATCATCGACGAGATGAAGGCTTCGGGTCTGCGTGGCCGTGGCGGCGCTGGCTTCCCGACGGGTCTCAAGTGGTCGTTCATGCCGAAGCAGAGCGACGGTCGCCCGCATTATCTGGTCGTCAATGCCGACGAATCCGAGCCGGGCACCTGCAAGGACCGCGAAATTCTGCGCCACGATCCGCATACGCTGATCGAAGGCTGCCTGATCGCCGGTTGCGCCATGGGCGCACACACCGCCTATATTTATATTCGCGGCGAGTTCATGCGTGAGCGTGAAGCCCTTCAGGCTGCAATCGACGAGTGCTACGAAGCCGGTCTGCTCGGCAAGGGCAACAAGTGCGGCTGGGATATGGATGTTCTCGTATCCCACGGCGCTGGCGCTTACATCTGCGGTGAAGAAACGGCTCTGCTCGAAAGCCTTGAAGGCAAGAAGGGCCAGCCGCGTCTGAAGCCTCCATTCCCTGCGAATATGGGCCTTTATGGCTGCCCGACGACCGTGAATAACGTGGAATCGATTGCGGTTGCGCCGACGATCCTGCGTCGTGGTGCAGCATGGTTCTCGTCCATCGGACGCCCGAACAATGTCGGCACCAAGCTGTTCCAGATCTCGGGCCACGTGAACACGCCTTGCGTCGTGGAGGAAGGCCTTGGCATTCCGTTCCGCGATCTGATCGAAAAGCATGGCGGCGGCATTCGCGGCGGCTGGGACAATCTGCTTGCGGTCATTCCCGGCGGTGCATCGTGCCCTGTCATCAAGGCTGAGGACATGATGGATGCCATCATGGATTTCGACGGAATGCGCGACAAGAAATCGTCGTTCGGCACCGGCGGCCTGATCGTCATGGACAAGTCCACCGACATCATCAAGGCGATTGCCCGTCTGGCAGCGTTCTTCAAGCATGAGAGCTGCGGCCAGTGCACGCCGTGCCGTGAAGGCACCGGCTGGATGTGGCGCGTGATGGAACGCATGGTCAAGGGTAACGCGCAGAAGCGTGAAATCGACATGCTGTTCGACGTGACCAAGCAGATTGAAGGTCACACGATCTGCGCGCTCGGCGATGCTGCTGCATGGCCAATTCAGGGCCTGATCCGCAATTTCCGTCCGGAAATTGAAAAGCGCATTGATGATTATACACGCAACGCCGTTCAGAGCCGCAATATCCGTCTGGAAGCAGCGGAATAAGGCTTAACGAGTTGCAAGCGGTTTGAAGAAGACTGCTCGAAAGTTTGAGATCTGGAAGATGCGGCATAAGCCGCAGGTTTGGATAAGCGATGGCAAAGATCAAGGTTGACGGCACAGAGATCGAAGTACCCGATCACTATACGCTCCTTCAGGCTGCCGAAGCCGCGGGCGCGGAAGTGCCACGTTTCTGTTTCCACGAACGGCTTTCCATCGCCGGAAACTGCCGTATGTGTCTGGTTGAAGTAAAGGGCGGACCGCCGAAGCCGGCGGCATCCTGCGCCATGGGCGTGCGCGATCTGCGTCCCGGCCCGAATGGCGAAGCGCCTGAAATCTTCACCAACACACCGATGGTCAAGAAGGCCCGCGAAGGCGTGATGGAGTTCCTGCTTATCAACCATCCGCTGGATTGCCCGATCTGCGATCAGGGCGGCGAGTGCGATCTGCAGGATCAGGCAATGGCCTTCGGCACCGACGGTTCCCGCTATCGCGAGAACAAGCGTGCTGTTGAAAACAAATATATCGGCCCGCTCGTCAAGACGGTGATGACGCGTTGCATTCACTGCACGCGCTGCGTCCGCTTCACGACGGAAGTTGCAGGCATTTCCGAACTCGGCCTCATCGGTCGTGGCGAAGACGCCGAGATCACCACCTATCTCGAACGCGCCATGACGTCGGAACTGCAGGGCAACGTTATCGATCTTTGCCCGGTTGGCGCTCTGACCTCACGTCCTTATGCGTTCCAGGCCCGTCCGTGGGAACTGAACAAGACCGAAACCATCGACGTGATGGATGCGGTCGGCTCGAACATCCGCGTTGACACCCGTGGCCGCGAAGTGATGCGCGTCATGCCGCGTGTCAATGAAGCGGTGAACGAAGAGTGGATTTCCGACAAGACCCGCTTCATCTGGGATGGCCTGCGCACCCAGCGCCTCGACCGCCCATATGTTCGCAAGGATGGCCGTCTGGTCGCAGCATCGTGGCCGGAAGCTTTTGCCGCTATCGCCGCCAAGGTTTCTGCAACCTCTGCCGACAAGATTGGCGCTGTTGCAGGCGATCTGGCTTCGGTTGAAGAAATCTATGCGCTGAAGGGCCTGATGGCTTCGCTCGGCACCGCCAATATCGACAGCCGCCAGGATGGCGCTGCACTCGATCCGGCTCTGGGGCGCGCAACCTATCTCTTCAACTCCACGATCGAAGGCATTGAAAACGCTGATGCTCTGCTCATCATCGGTTCCAATCCGCGCGTTGAAGCTGCCGTTCTGAACGCACGTATTCGCAAGCGCCAGCGCATGGGCCATTTCCCGGTCGCCCTGATCGGCGAACAGGCTGAACTGCGCTACGAATATGAATATCTGGGTGCTGGCGCTGAAACACTCGCCGCCGTTGCTGCTGGCAAGAACGCTTTCCGCGATGTGCTGGCCAAGGCTGAACGTCCGCTGATCATCATCGGTCAGGGCGCGCTCACCGGTGAGAATGGTGCTGCGGTTCTGTCGACCGCCGCCAAGCTCGCTCAGGATGTCGGCGCGATCAAGGATGAGTGGAACGGCTTCTCCGTTCTGCACGCTGCTGCTTCGCGCGTTGGCGCTCTGGATCTCGGCTTCGTGCCGGGTGAGGGCGGCAAGGTGGCTGGCGACATGCTGGGCAATCTGGATGTCGTGTTCCTGCTCGGTGCAGACGAACTCGACATGACCAAAAAGGGTTCGAGCTTCGTCGTTTACATCGGCACGCACGGCGATGCCGGCGCACATGCTGCCGACGTTATCCTGCCGGGCGCCGCCTACACGGAAAAGTCGGGCACCTGGCTCAACACCGAAGGTCGCGTGCAGCTTGGCAGCCGCGCCGGTTTCGCACCGGGCGAGGCAAAGGAAGACTGGGCAATCCTGCGCGCTCTTTCCGACAGCCTTGGCAAGCGCCTGCCGTTCGATTCGATGCAGCAGCTTCGCGCCAAGCTCTATGCGGACTATCCGCATATGCTGGCCATCGACACCATCACGCCTGCTTCCGCCGACGATCTCGTCGCGCTGGCAGCGAAAGCATCCAACCTGGGCGGCGGCGCTGCGTTCGTCTCTCCGGTCAAGGACTTCTACCTGACGAACCCAATTGCGCGCGCTTCCGCCGTCATGGCCGAATGCTCGGCGCTCGCGGCTGGCGGCTTCCAGCAGGCTGCCGAGTAAGCGAGAGAGAGACGGAACAATGGAAGGTATTTTTGCAGCTTACGTCTTGCCCGCGCTTATCATAGCGCTGAAGTCGGTCGTTCTGCTCGTCGTATTGCTGATCGTCGTCGCTTACCTGCTTTACGCAGATCGCAAGATCTGGGCAGCAGTACAGCTTCGTCGCGGCCCGAACGTTGTCGGTCCCTGGGGTCTGTTCCAGGCTTTTGCTGACTTGTTGAAGTTCGTCTTCAAGGAACCGATCATTCCGTCTGGCGCAAACAAGGGTGTTTTCCTCCTTGCGCCTTTCGTTTCCGCCGTTCTCGCAATGGCAACCTGGGCGGTCATTCCGGTCAATGAAGGCTGGGCCATCGCCAACATCAATGTCGGCATTCTCTATATCTTCGCCATTTCTTCGCTCGAAGTTTACGGCGTGATCATGGGCGGCTGGGCATCGAACTCGAAATATCCGTTCCTCGGTGCGCTTCGTTCCGCTGCGCAGATGGTTTCCTACGAAGTCTCCATCGGCTTCGTGATCGTCACGGTTCTGCTGACGGTTGGCTCGCTCAACCTCACCGACATTGTGCTTTCGCAGAATACCGGCCTCGGTACCATGCTTGGCCTGCCGGCTTCGTTCCTCGACTGGAACTGGCTCTGCCTGTTCCCGATGTTCGTGATCTTCTTCATTTCGGCACTTGCTGAAACGAACCGTCCGCCATTCGATCTGGTCGAAGCTGAATCCGAACTCGTGGCCGGTCACATGATCGAATATTCGTCCACGCCGTTCCTTCTGTTCTTCCTCGGCGAATATGTGGCGATCACGCTGATGTGCGCCCTGATGACGACCCTCTTCCTTGGCGGCTGGCTGCCTCCGGTGGACGTGTGGTTCCTCAACTGGGTTCCGGGCATCATCTGGTTCATGCTGAAGCTTTGCTTCTGCTTCTTCCTCTTCGCAATGGTGAAGGCTTTCGTTCCGCGTTATCGCTACGACCAGCTGATGCGCCTTGGCTGGAAAGTGTTCCTGCCGATCTCGCTCTTCATGGTTGTCGCAACCGCGACCTTCCTCAAAGTCTTCGGTCTGGCGTAAGGAGTAATAACTATGGCTTCATTCGCTCAAGCAGCCAAATCGCTCCTGCTCAAGGAATTCGTCGGCGCGTTCTTTCTTTCCATGCGCCAGTTCTTCGCGCCCAAGGCGACGTTGAACTACCCGCATGAAAAGGGCCCGGTTTCGCCGCGCTTCCGTGGAGAGCACGCACTGCGCCGTTACCCGAACGGTGAAGAACGCTGCATCGCCTGCAAGCTTTGCGAAGCGATCTGCCCGGCGCAGGCCATCACCATCGAGGCCGGTCCGCGCCGCAATGACGGCACTCGCCGCACGGTGCGTTACGATATCGATATGGTGAAGTGCATCTATTGCGGTTTCTGCCAGGAAGCATGCCCGGTGGATGCCATCGTGGAAGGTCCGAATTTCGAATTCGCGACCGAAACCCGCGAAGAACTCTACTACGACAAGGACAAGCTCCTTGCCAATGGCGACCGTTGGGAACGCGAAATCGCGCGCAATATCGCGATGGATGCGCCATATCGCTGATTGGTTTTGCTGAAACCTCGTTTCGGCATCCGGTTTGAAAAGCGGCAACAGGAAGGGGCGGCCCATCTTGTTGCTGGAATTTAAGTTTCGCGATTATTCGCGGCAAACAAAGACTAAAGCGAGCGAGGCAATAAGGCTTTGCTCACGGAAAGGTGTTGGGGGATCCCCATGCTGACAGGTATTGCGGCAGCGTTCTTCTATCTGTTCGCCTTCATCATGATCGCCAGCGCGTTCATGGTGATTGCGGCACGCAACCCCGTGCATTCGGTGCTGTTTCTGATCCTCACATTCTTCAATGCGGCAGCTCTGTTTCTGCTGACCGGGGCCGAGTTCCTCGCCATGATCCTGCTCGTCGTTTACGTCGGAGCAGTGGCGGTTCTCTTCCTCTTCGTCGTCATGATGCTGGATGTGGATTTCTCCGAGCTGAAGCGCGGCGCATTGCAATATGCACCGGTCGGCGCTCTCGTCGGCCTCATTTTGCTCGGCGAACTGATCTTCGTGTTCGCAAGCAACATGTTTGCGCCGAAGCTGGGGCAGGGCGCTGTGCCAATCCCGAATATCGCCGAGCGGTCCAATACCGCTGCTCTGGGCGACATTCTCTACACCGACTTCGTCTTCTACTTCCAGGTTGCTGGTCTCGTCCTTCTGGTCGCGATGATCGGCGCCATCGTTCTGACGCTGCGGCACAAGCCGAATGTCAAGCGCCAGTCCATCCCGACCCAGGTAGCTCGCACGCCGGAAACGGCGATCGAGATCAAGAAGGTCGAAACGGGCAAAGGCATCTGAGGATAAGCATATGGAAATCGGTATCTCCCATTATCTCACCGTTTCGGCCATCCTGTTTACGCTTGGCGTCTTCGGCATCTTCCTGAACCGCAAGAACGTCATCGTTATCCTGATGTCGATCGAATTGATCCTTCTGTCGGTCAATCTCAATTTCGTGGCGTTCTCCAGCCAGCTCGGCGACATGGTCGGGCAGGTCTTCGCCCTTTTCGTTCTGACTGTTGCGGCTGCTGAAGCGGCCATCGGTCTGGCAATTCTCGTTGTTTTCTTCCGTAATCGCGGTTCCATCGCGGTGGAAGACGTCAATGTTATGAAAGGTTGACGGGCAAATGCTCTACTACGCGATCGTCTTCCTTCCGCTTCTCGGCTTCCTGATTGCCGGTCTCTTCGGCAATCAGATCGGAGCCAAGGCGAGCGAATACATCACTTCCGGTTTCATGGTCATCGTCGCGATCCTGTCCTGGGTCGTGTTTTTCCAGATTCCGCTCGGCCACGACGCAGAAACCGTCCGCATCCCGGTTCTTCACTGGGTGACGTCGGGCACGCTTTCCTTCGACTGGGCATTGCGCATCGATACGCTCACCGGCGTCATGCTGGTGGTGGTGAACTCGGTGTCGGCTCTCGTGCACATCTATTCCATTGGATATATGCACCACGATCCGCACCGTCCGCGCTTCTTCGCCTATCTGTCGCTGTTCACCTTCGCCATGCTCATGCTGGTCACGTCGGACAATCTGGTCCAGATGTTCTTCGGCTGGGAAGGCGTGGGTCTGGCTTCCTACCTCCTGATCGGTTTCTGGTTCCAGAAGCCTTCGGCCAATGCCGCCGCCATGAAGGCGTTCGTCGTCAACCGCGTTGGTGACTTCGGCTTCCTGCTCGGCATCTTCGGTGTGTTCGCGCTGTTCCAGTCTGTCGACTACAACACGATCTTCGCTGCCGCAGCCAATTATCTGCCGGCTGAAGGCGCTGCCGATGCCAATCAGGTCGTTCTGAACTTCCTCGGCTACCAGCTCGACAAGCAGGGCGCGATCACAATCACCTGCCTGCTGCTTTTCATGGGCGCGATGGGCAAGTCGGCGCAGTTCCTGCTGCACACCTGGCTTCCGGACGCCATGGAAGGCCCGACCCCGGTTTCGGCGCTCATTCACGCCGCTACCATGGTTACCGCGGGCGTGTTCATGGTCGCCCGCATGTCGCCGATCTTTGAACTGTCGCAGACCGCACTTCTGGTCGTGACGATCATCGGCGCAACCACTGCCTTCTTTGCAGCAACGGTCGCTCTCGTGCAGAACGACATCAAGCGCGTGATCGCCTATTCGACCTGTTCGCAGCTCGGCTATATGTTTGCGGCACTCGGCGTCGGCGCTTATGGCGCGGCTGTGTTCCACCTGTTCACGCACGCTTTCTTCAAGGCGCTTCTGTTCCTTTGCGCCGGCTCGGTTATACATGCCGTTTCGGAAGAGCAGGACATGCGTCGCATGGGCGGCCTGCGCAAGCTGATCCCGATCACCTACTGGATGATGGTCATCGGTACGGTTGCCATTACGGGCCTCGGTATTCCGGGCACGATCATCGGCACCGCCGGTTTCTTCTCCAAGGATGCGATCATCGAATCCGTCTTCGCTTCGCACAGTGCTGCCAGCGGCTACGCTTCGACGCTTCTCATCGTTGCAGCGCTCTTCACGAGCTTCTATTCATGGCGCCTGATTTTCATGACCTTCTACGGCAAGCCGCGCGCTTCCGCCGAAGTCATGCATCACGTCCATGAATCGCCGGCTGTCATGTTCGTTCCGCTGCTGATCCTCGGCGTTGGTGCACTCTTTGCCGGTGTCGTGTTCAAGGAACTCTTCTTCGGCCATGAATATGCCGAATTCTGGAAGGGTGCGCTGTTTACCTCGGCTGCCAACCAGATCCTTGAGGAATACCACCATGTTCCTCTGTGGGTTAAGCTGTCGCCGTTCATTTCGATGGTTCTCGGCTTCATCGTCGCCTGGATCTTCTACATCCGCTCGCCGGAAACGCCGAAGGCGCTGGCTGCCCGTCACCGTGGCCTCTACCAGTTCCTTCTCAACAAGTGGTACTTCGACGAACTGTACGATTTCCTCTTCGTACGTCCGGCTCGTTGGCTTGGCCGCTTGTTCTGGAAGGGTGGCGACGGCTGGCTTATTGACGGCTTCGGCCCGGATGGCATCTCGGCTCGCGTGCTCGATGTCACCAACCGTGTCGTCAAGATGCAGTCCGGATACCTTTATCACTACGCATTCGCGATGCTGATCGGCGTCGCCGCGCTCGTCACTTGGATGATGCTCGGGAGCTCTTTCTGATGACCGACTGGCCAATTCTCTCAACGGTCACGTTTCTGCCGCTCGTCGGCGCGTTACTGATCCTTCTGATCAAGGACGACAGCGAGGCTTCGCGTCGCAATATCCGCAACGTCGCTTTGCTGACGACGATATTCGTCTTCATCCTGTCGCTCGTCGTCTGGGCAGGGTTCGATAATTCGAACTCTGGTTTCCAGATGGTCGAGCAGGTCGACTGGATGGGTGGCGGCATTAGCTATCACATGGGCGTGGACGGTATCTCCGTCCTGTTCGTGGTGCTTTCCGCTTTCCTCATGCCCTTCTGCATTCTCGCAAGCTGGGTGTCGGTGGAAAAGCGCGTCAAGGAATACATGATCGCGTTCCTCATTCTGGAAACGCTGATGATCGGCGTGTTCTGCGCGCTCGACCTGTTCCTGTTCTACGTGTTCTTCGAAGCAAGCCTTATCCCGATGTTCATCATCATCGGCGTGTGGGGCGGCAAGCGTCGCGTCTATGCAAGCTTGAAGTTCTTCCTTTATACGCTTCTGGGCTCCGTGCTGATGCTCATCGCCATCATGGCCATGTACTGGCAGGCTGGTACGATGAATATCGTCGAGTTGCTGAAGTACGACTTCCCTGCGGGGATGCAGACATGGCTATGGCTCGCCTTCTTCGCGTCCTTTGCGGTCAAGATGCCGATGTGGCCGGTCCATACCTGGTTGCCGGACGCGCACGTTGAAGCGCCGACGGCAGGCTCGGTCATTCTGGCCGGTATTCTCCTGAAGCTCGGCGGTTACGGTTTCATCCGTTTCTCGCTGCCGATGTTCCCTCTGGCTTCGGCTGACTTCGCACCCTTCATCTTCGCGCTGTCGGTCATCGCGATCATCTACACCTCGCTCGTCGCGATGGTGCAGGAAGACATGAAGAAGCTGATCGCCTATTCGTCGGTTGCGCACATGGCCTATGTGACCATGGGTATTTTTGCAGCCAATGAGCAGGGTATCCAGGGCGCCATCTTCCAGATGTTGTCGCACGGCATCGTGTCGGCTGCGCTCTTCCTCTGCGTCGGCGTGATCTATGATCGTATGCATACCCGTGAGATTGCTGCGTTTGGCGGTCTGGTGAACAACATGCCGAAATATGCGGTGGCCTTCCTCATCTTCACGATGGCGAATGTCGGCCTGCCGGGTACTTCGGGCTTCATCGGTGAATTCCTGACGCTGTTCGGTGTGTTCCGGGTCAATACCTGGGTGGCACTGTTCGCAACCACGGGCGTCATCCTCTCGGCGGCTTATGCGCTCTGGCTCTACCGTCAGGTAGTGTTCGGCGCATTGACCAAGGAAAGCCTGAAGGCGCTCCTCGACTTGAGCCCGCGTGAGAAGATCATTCTCTACCCGCTTGTGGCGCTCACCATCTTCTTCGGTGTGTATCCGACCCCGGTCTTCAATGTGACCGCCGGTGCCGTGAACGCCCTGGTCCAACATTACGACGCAGCACTCGCGGGCACCGCGAGCGCCGTGCTGGCACAGTAAGAAATAAAGGCGTAGGTCATGCAGACTGATCTGATAGCTCATCTGACCCTTGCAGCACCGGAGGTTCTCCTTGCTGTAGGCGCCTTGGCACTGCTCATGATTGGCGTGTTCTCCGGCGAACGGGCGACCACGCTCGTCAACGGATTATCCGTCGCGGTGCTTATTGCGGCGCTGGCATTGGTTGTCCTTTTCCCGACGAACGGCGCCGCATTCGGCGGTGCCATCGTCATTGACAGCTTCAGCCGCTTCATGAAGGTGCTGACGCTGATCGGCTCCATCGTGACGCTGATCATGTCGGTTGGTTTCGCCAAGGCAGAGAAGTTCGACAAGTTCGAATTCCCGGTCCTGATCGTAATTTCCACGCTCGGCATGCTGCTGATGGTTTCAGCATCCAACATGCTGTCGCTTTATCTCGGCCTCGAACTGCAATCGCTGGCGCTTTACGTTCTGGCAGCGTTCAACCGCGATAGCGTCCGTTCGACGGAAGCTGGCCTGAAATACTTCGTTCTCGGTTCGCTTTCCTCGGGCATGCTGCTTTACGGTATTTCGCTCGTCTACGGTTACACCGGCCATATCGGCTTTACCGAAATCGCCCAGGCCGTCTCCGGCGGTCAGCGTGAACTCGGTCTGGTGTTCGGTCTCGTCTTCATTCTGGCCGGTCTGGCATTCAAGATTTCTGCCGTTCCGTTTCACATGTGGACGCCGGACGTCTATGAAGGTGCACCGACCCCGGTAACGGCATTCTTTGCCGCCGCTCCGAAGATGGCCGCCATGGCGCTCATCATCCGCGTCGTCTCGGAAGCCTTTGCTCCGGTCACCCATGACTGGCAGCAGGTCGTGATCTTCATCGCGCTTGCCTCGATGATCCTCGGCGCCTTCGCCGCTATCGGCCAGCGCAACATCAAGCGCCTGATGGCTTATTCCTCGATCAGCCATATGGGCTATGCGCTCGTTGGTCTGGCCGCCGGAACGGTGATCGGCGTGAAGGGTGTGATGATCTACATGGCAATCTACCTCGCCATGACGCTCGGCACCTTCGCGTTCATTCTCGCAATGCGCACCAAGGACGGCAATGTGGAGAGCATTGAAGATCTGGCTGGTCTGTCCCGCACCAATCCGGTGCTGGCAACGATCATGACCATCTTCCTGTTCTCGCTCGCCGGTATCCCGCCGCTCGCTGGCTTCTTCGGCAAGTGGTACACCTTCCTTGCTGCCGTTGAAGCGGGTCTCTATCCGCTTGCCATCATCGGTATCGTGGCTTCGGTCGTGGGCGCGTTCTATTACCTGCGCATGATCAAGATCATGTGGTTCGATGAGCCGACGGGTGGTTTCGTTCCGGTCGCAGGCGAGCTTCGTCTCGTTCTCGGCGTAACGGGTGCCTTCGTGCTCTTCTACGTCTTCCTTGCTGGCCCGATCGGCGGATTTGCCGAAGCCGCAGCCAAGACGTTTTTCTAAAGCATGTCTCCCAAAAGTGGGAACCGCCTTCGCGGGGAAATCAGTTCACTGGACTGATTTCTGGTCCCGCTACGATAGGATGAAGACATGCGTAGGAATATAATGAGAGAGCAAAAGGCGGAAGCATAAATGAGTTTTGCGCTTTCGCCTGTTGCGGCAAATGAGGGCTACCGTCTCGAAGCTTTCGAGACGGTAGGGTCCACCAATGCGGTTGCTCTCGAACGGGCAGCCAGCGGTGATCCGGGCAAGCTCTGGCTTGTTACGAAGAGACAGGAAAGCGGTCGCGGAAGACGGGGCCGTGCCTGGTCTACGCCGGAAGGCAATCTTGCCTCCACGCTGCTTCTTGTTGAATCCTATGAAATGAAAATGGCGGCAACGCTTGGTTTTGTTGCCGGTCTGTCGCTCGCCGATGCACTTGATGCGGTATTCGCTGCAACGGGGCCTGCCGTGCCGCCGACAATCGGCCTCAAATGGCCGAACGATGTCCTGCTCAATGGCGCCAAACTCACCGGCATCCTGCTGGAGTCTTCTATTCTGGCGAAGAATTTGTTCGCCGTTGCCATCGGTATCGGGACCAATGTGGTCGCCTTTCCCGATGATCTGCCTTATGCAGCAACGTCGTTGCAAGCTCTTGGCAGCAAATGCGACGCCGAGACATTGTTTGCAGCCCTGTCGGATGCATGGTCGGTCAATTATCGCGTCTGGAATGAAGGGCGTGGACTTGATGACATTCGCAAGCGCTGGCTGCAGCGCGCGCATGGCCTTGGCCAGCACGTTACCATGCAGGTTGAAGGCCGCATTGTCGAAGGTCGTTTTGAGACAATCGATGAGGCGTGCCGTTTTGTTATTCGTGAAGATGAAGGTTCGCGGGTTGCAGTAACGGCTGGCGATGTCTATTTCGGAACTGCTGCAACAATACGCATATAATTGCTTTGTTTTGTCTTACTAGTGGATTGAATTTGACGTTTGATACCTGTCCGATATAAATCTCGTTTCAAACGTCAAAATCGAAAAATCCACTAGATTCATAAAGTTACTAGTGGTCTTTTTGCTTCCGACATTTGCTCAGCGCTCATATCCGAGGGATGCTAATGTCGGAATCAGATCACTAGGGTTGCAACTGGACAACTTTAGGTCCAGTTGATGCCGCAAGGCGGGATTAATCACAGAGGAAATTTCATGGCCCGATCCAATACTACTGAACTCGTCTTTCTGCCGCTTGGCGGCGTAGGCGAAATCGGCATGAATTTGGCTATGTACGGCTTTGGTCCAGCGGATAACCGTGAATGGCTGGTCGTGGATATGGGCGTGAGCTTTGCGGGGCCTGAACAGCCGGGCGCCGATCTTATCCTGCCGGATATCCGCTATCTTGAAGCTGAAAAGCATAATCTGCGCGGTATCGTCATCACCCATGCGCATGAAGACCATTTCGGTGCTTTGCTCGATCTGTGGCCGCGCCTGAAGGTTCCGGTCTATGCGACGCCGTTCACTGCCGGTCTGCTCGAAGCCAAGCGGCAGTCGGAGGACGGCGCGCCCGAGATTCCGATCACGATCTACAAGGCAGGCGAGAAATTCGAAGTCGGCCCGTTCAAGGTCGAGGCTGTCGCGGTAACGCACTCTATTCCCGAGCCGGTTTCTCTGGCTATCACGACGCCGCTCGGCACGGTCGTGCACACGGGTGACTGGAAGATGGACCCGGAACCGTCGCTTGGACCGGTTATCGACGAGGCTCGTTTCCGTGCTATCGGTGATGCAGGCGTTCTGGCGCTGATCTGCGACTCCACCAATGCTTTGCGCGAAGGCGAGTCTCCTTCCGAACGTCAGGTGGGCGAGAGCCTGCGCGAGTTGATTGAAAATGCGCGTGGCCGCGTGGCCATCACCACTTTCTCTTCCAATGTCGGTCGTATCCGGTCGATTACGGAAGCAGCACGCGATGCAGGCCGTCAGGTGCTGGTGGTCGGTCGTTCGATGAAACGCGCCATCTCGGTTGCAACCGAACTTGGCTATATGGAAGGCTTGCCGGAATATCTCAGCGAAGAGGATTACGGCTATATTCCACGCGAAAACGTGGTGATGATCCTCACCGGAAGCCAGGGCGAACCGCGCGCGGCACTCGCCAAGCTGGCACGTGACGAAATGCGCAGCCTCGCGCTGACGGCGGGCGATACGGTCATCTACTCATCGCGCGCCATTCCGGGCAATGAAAAGTCCATTCTCGACATCAAGAACCGCCTGATCGATCGCGGCATCAAGATCATTGGTGATGAGGATGCACTGGTCCATGTCTCGGGCCATCCACGGCGCAGCGAATTGCGTCGCATGTATTCCTGGGTTCGCCCGCAAATTCTGGTGCCGGTGCACGGCGAAGCCGCCCATCTGGTTGCTCAAGGCTCGCTTGGCGCGATGGAAGGCATCGAGCAGGTCGCGCAGGTGCGTGATGGCGACATGCTGCGTCTGGCGCCCGGCAAGGCCGAGATTATCGATGAAGCGCCGGTTGGCCGCATCTACAAGGACGGCAAGCTGATCGGTGACGAGGAAGAAATCGGCATGGTCGAGCGCCGCAAGCTTGCCTATGTCGGTCATGTCGCCGTTTCGGTGCTGCTGGACCGTGAACACAAGATCATCGATGAGCCCGATCTCGTAACTTTCGGCGTGCCGGAAGAAAACGCGCAGGGCGACCTGTTGGAAGACATCCTGCTGGATGCGGCCATCGAGGCCATCGACAGCATTCCGCGCGTTCGCCGCAAGGATATCGAGATCGTTCGGGAATCCGTTCGCCGTGCAGTTCGCGCTGCGGCAAATGAGGCATGGGGCAAAAAGCCGGTAGTGACCGTATTCGTGAATAGGATACGGTAGTCATACGGATTGCAGAATGACCGGCATGGGAGGTGCTGATGCTCGAACGCTTGAACCACGTGGCGATTGCCGTTCCGGATATTGATGCCGCGGCAGCGCTTTATCGCGGCAAGCTCGGTGCGAATGTCACCGAGCCGCAGGCATTGCCCGAACATGGCGTAACCGTGGTTTTCATCGACGTCGGCAACACCAAGATCGAATTGCTGGAGCCATTGGGCGAGGGCTCTCCCATCGCGGCATTTCTGGAAAAGAACCCCTCCGGCGGGATGCATCATCTCTGTTACGAGGTTGCGGACATTATTGCCGCTCGTGATCGCCTCAAGGCGGAAGGTGCGCGTATCCTCGGGGATGGCGAGCCGAAGACCGGCGCCCACGGCAAGCCGGTTCTGTTCCTGCATCCCAAGGATTTCAACGGCACGCTGATCGAACTGGAAGAGGTGTAATCATGTCGCTGGTTTCAGGAATCGCGATCTATTTCATCATCTGGTGGACGACGCTGTTTGCTCTCTTGCCTGTCGGCTTGCGCACGCAGGCCGAAGAAAATGAAGTGACTTTGGGCACAGTGGCCAGCGCTCCGGCCAAGCCGCGTATCGGCCGGGCATTTCTGCGGACAACTATCGTCGCAACGCTCATCTTCCTGCTCTATTATTATATGACGCAGATCAGCGGTTTCGGCCTCGACGATATTCCGCATTTCTTCCCGGATCTGACCTGAAATTTCAGGTTCAGTTCAATGTGAATTTTGAGGCTGCCTAAAAAATAGGCAGCCTTTCTTTTGTATAAAGAAAAGTGGACATGCCTATCATGGGTTGTGCCAGATATTGAGCCAATTCGGGTAACGTATTGAATTCCCGACACGGCACAACCCGGCGTCATTTGTGACAGTGATGCCTTTGCGTATGCAATGTTCTTCATATAAATCGATTTATACTTAAACGAAATTTAATACTTGGATGCGCTGAGGGCACTGCGATAAATCCCACAAAATCAATGTGTTATTGCAGCCTATAAAATAGCGGAAATGCGGAAAGCACGAGGGTTCTGCAAGTGCAAAAAAAAAGCAAGGCTTTCGCCTTGCTAATCAAATACGCGTTCGATCCGTTTCCATTTGACTGGCGGCTGCGAAAGTCGCGCCTGGATCCATCCTCCCAAGACTTTGACCGCGTGAAACCAACGGTTTTATTCCGTTGTTGCTCTTATGATGAAAAAAATAGCGAACTGCACAGCTTTTGTCACGAAAAATCTTCTGTGGCGTCATATTTCTTTCGCAAATTTTCCTCAGTGAGAGTGATATATCTGTAATATATTGAAATTGAATGTGAATCTGGAGGCCGTATTTCGCAACTCTGGTTCTTTCGGCGGGCCATTATGGTTGTGGATGGGGAAATCCGCTGCCGTGAAAGCTTTTCCAGGCGGGTTTCCAACCGGTGTATAACCCGGTAAGAAACCGAGGAATATGCTTAATTTTTGCCTGATTCTTGAAGCACTCAGGCAGTCCCTCTTGATTGGTGGTTACGATGCGTCTGTCGCGGTATTTTTTGCCTATTCTGAAGGAAAACCCCAAGGAGGCGGAAATCGTCTCCCACAGGCTGATGCTGCGTTCGGGCATGATCCGTCAACAGTCAGCCGGCATCTATGCCTGGCTGCCGCTCGGTCTCAAGGTTCTCAACAAGGTTTGCGATATCATTCGCGAAGAGCAGAACCGCGCGGGCGCCAATGAAATCCTGATGCCGACCATCCAGTCCGCCGATCTGTGGCGCGAAAGCGGTCGCTACGATGCCTATGGCAAGGAAATGTTGCGCATTCAGGACCGTCAGGAGCGCGATATGCTCTTCGGCCCGACCAATGAGGAAATGGTCACCGACATTTTCCGCTCCTATGTGCGCTCCTACAAGGACCTGCCGCTCAATCTCTATCACATCCAGTGGAAGTTCCGCGACGAAGTCCGCCCGCGTTTCGGCGTGATGCGTTCGCGTGAGTTCCTGATGAAGGACGCCTATTCGTTCGACCTCGACTATGAGGGCGCGAAAATGGCTTACTACCGCATGTTCGTGTCTTATCTGCGTACTTTCGCCCGCGTTGGGTTGCAGGCGATCCCGATGCGCGCCGATACGGGACCGATTGGCGGTGACCTCAGCCACGAATTCATCATTCTGGCCGAAACCGGCGAAAGCCAGGTTTTCTGCGACAAGGCCTATCTTGATCTCGCCGTGCCGGGCGCGGACACCGATTTCCGCAACGATGCGCAACTGACCGATATCGTCAATCGCTGGACGACGCCTTATGCGGCGACCGACGAAATGCATGACGAGGCCGACTGGGCCAAGGTGAAGCCGGAAGATCAGGTTTCGGCACGCGGCATCGAAGTGGGCCATATCTTCCATTTCGGCACGAAATATTCCGAACCGATGGGCGCGAAAGTGCAGGGCCCGGATGGCAAGGAACATCTGGTGTCGATGGGTTCCTACGGCATCGGTCCGTCGCGCCTCGTCGCGGCTGCTATCGAAGCCTTCCACGATGACGCAGGCATCATCTGGCCGAAGGCCATCGCGCCGTTCGGTGCCGGTATCGTCAACATGAAGCCGGGCGACGAAGGCTGCGACGCTGTAAGCGAGAAGATCTACGAAGCGCTGACCAATGCAGGCGTCGATCCTCTGCTCGATGACACGGATGACCGTCCGGGTGCAAAGTTTGCCACGATGGACCTGATCGGCCTGCCGACGCAGGTGATCGTTGGCCCGCGTGGCGTCGCTGCCGGTGAAGTCGAAATCAAGGATCGCAAGACCGGCGAACGCCAGAACCTGAGCGTTGAAGCTGCGATCAACCTGTTGACGGCAGAAGCATGAGCAACGCGGCGGCAGCAAAATCCGAGGATCAGGCAAAGGCAGCCCAAAAGGCACCGAAGTCAGGTCCATTCTCGGCTTTCGAACGGATGATCGCATGGCGATATCTGCGAGCGCGCCGCCGCGAGACTTTTATCTCGGTCATTGCCGGGTTTTCTTTCACCGGCATCATGCTTGGCGTGGCGACCCTCATCATCGTCATGGCGGTGATGAACGGCTTCCGTGCCGAGCTTCTTTCGCGAATTCTGGGCATTAACGGCCATCTCATCATGCAGCCGATTGATCGTCCTCTGGATGATTATGCCAGCCTTATCAAGCGGATCGACGGTATTTCCGGCATCAAGTTCGCCATCCCCGTGGTGGAAGGGCAGGCGCTTGTTCAGGGGAATATCGGCGCTGGAACAGGTGCATTGGTGCGCGGTCTTCGGGAAGAGGATCTCGACAAGCTCAAGCTCGTCTCCGGCAATATTCGTCAGGGTACACTGAAGGGCTTCGATCAGGGCGGCGGCGTCGCCATCGGAACCCGTATGGCGGAAAATCTCGGCCTTTCCATTGGCGATACGCTGCGGGTGATTTCGCCGGATGGCGATGTGACCCCGTTTGGCGTCAATCCGCGCGTGAAGGCCTATCCGATTGTCGCGATCTTCGAGATCGGCATGTCGGAATATGACTCATCAATTGTCATGATGCCACTTTCCGAGGCGCAGCTCTTCTTCAATCAGGAAGGCAAGGTGCAATCGCTGGAAATCTTTGTCGATAATCCCGACAAGGTGGATGCGATGCGCGCGCCTGTTGAAGAGGCAGCGGGACGCCAGCTCTCGCTTGTCGACTGGCGCCAGCGTAACCAGACTTTCTTCTCGGCGCTGGAAGTCGAGCGCAATGTCATGTTCATGATCCTGACGCTGATCGTGCTCGTTGCGGCGCTGAACATCATTTCCGGCCTCATCATGCTGGTGAAGGACAAGGGGCACGATATTGCGATCCTGCGAACCATGGGGGCCACCCGTGGCGCGGTGATGCGCATATTCCTGATGACGGGCGCCGCCATCGGCGTCACCGGCACGGTGGCTGGTGTCGTTCTGGGCGTTGTCGTCTGCCTCAATGTCGAGCGCCTGCGGGAGTTCTTCTCGTGGCTCTCGGGAACCACGCTCTTCAATCCGGAACTTTACTTCCTGAGCCAGTTGCCTGCGAAGATGGACCCCGGTGAAACCATCTCTGTTATCGTCATGGCTCTGGTGCTTTCATTCATCGCCACCATTTTTCCAGCCTGGCGCGCTGCCAAGCTCGATCCGGTTGAAGCATTGAGGTACGAATAAATGGCGGCTGAAATCATCATGCGGCTGGAGCGTGTCGGCCGCGCCTATAAGGAAGCCGACCGCGAACTGGTCATTCTGAAAGATGCCGATTTCACGCTCCGCCGTGGCGAAATGGTTGCGCTTGTTGCGCCATCGGGCGCGGGCAAGTCGACATTGCTGCACACGGCGGGCCTGCTGGAACGCCCCGATAACGGCGAGGTTTTCCTTGACGGACGCGCCTGTAGCAAATTGTCCGATGACGAGCGCACGGCTGTGCGCCGCAACGATGTCGGTTTCGTGTATCAGTTCCACCATCTCCTGCCGGAATTTTCCGCGCTGGAGAATGTGATGATGCCGCAGATGATCCGCGGCCTGCCCAGGAAAGCCGCAGCAGAGCGTGCACAGCAGCTTCTTGAATATATGAAGATCGGCAAGCGCGCTTCGCATCGCCCATCGGAACTTTCCGGCGGCGAGCAACAGCGCGTCGCGATTGCCCGCGCCGTTGCCAACGCGCCGCTTGTTCTTCTGGCGGACGAGCCGACCGGCAACCTAGATCCGACGACATCATCTTATGTCTTCGGCGCTCTGGAAGCGCTCGTGCGTCAGTCGGGGCTTGCGGCCCTGATCGCGACGCACAATCATGAACTTGCCCGCCGGATGGACCGGCGCGTCACGCTGAAGGATGGCAAGGTCGTCGACCTGTAAGCCTTCCAGGTCATAGTAGCACCTTATCCTGAGGAGCCGCCAAAGGCGGCGTCTCGAAGGGCGAGACGCAGTTCCGCTGCCTGCGCGTTCCGGTCTGCTAACAGGACTGGCGCTCCCCCAATTTGTTCTGACGCGCGTTTGATCGGGCGGTATAGTCCTGTGGGACTATATTCCCGTACAAGTGTCTTGGCGTCCGGGGTGGTCTTGTAAGCGCTCCCAGCACCTTATCCTGAGGAGCTGCCAAAGGCGGCGTCTCGAAGGGCAAGGTGCGTCTCTGCCTGAACATGGCGCTTTCGTTCCCCGCTCACGCAGCCAACCTCTACGGTTGTATATTCACCATTCGTAAACCCTAAAATGAATGCTGCGTCAGAACGGGTGTTGACTTTGGAACAAAAATAGAACAAAAAATAAACATACGTGAACACAGAGGAGTTTCCAACATGACCGATCTCGTCCACGACGTTCTGTCTTTCATTTCGGTAAGCCTGTTCATTGCAACTTTCGCCATCTGGGTGAGTGCGATCTGAAGGAGATAGTGCATGTCTCCCAAAAGTGGGAACCAGTTTTGGGGCAAAGACATGCGTGAAGAGATAGAGCATCTCCGATGATTTCGGAAAAACTGGAGATGCTCTGGCCGGTTCCTGTGAACCCGCTACAAGGTGGCGATAGTCTTACTGGACATCGCCATATCATTCCCCGAAACTGATGCTATCAGGCGACAGAGTCGCCAGCCGCGTTGAACCATGTGTGGTTCATCCTGCAAGCAATGTGCTATCAGGCGGCTACTGCATCGGCCCGAAGATCTGAATCGGTTTTCGGAAAGCGCGATGCGTGGATTTAGAGCGCCGGATGTATGTCCATCCGGGCGGCTCGGCAGATGATCGGGGTCGATGGAATGAGTGGTGCAGCAGCAGGCAATGCAGCAAAAGACGGTGCTTTGACGCCACGTTTTGTGCATCTGCGGGTACACTCGGCCTATTCCTTGCTGGAAGGCGCATTGCCGCTCGGCAAGATCATCAAACAGGCGATTGCCGATGAGGCGCCGGCTATCGCGGTTACCGACACCAACAATCTGTTTGGTGCGCTCGAATTTGCGCAGAAGGCATCGAAAGATGGTCTGCAACCCATCATCGGTTGTCAGGTCGATATTGCCTTCGGCGATCACAATGATAATGGCCGCAGCGTCAATCGCCGGGTCGCGCTGGACCTTGCTTCAATCGTGCTGCTCGCGGCAACGGAAGAGGGCTATGCGAATATCGTGCGGCTCGTCAGCCGCGCCTTTATGGAGACGCCCGCGGGCGATCCAGTGCATATCGACGCGAGCTGGCTCCCGCCATTGTCGAAAGACGTCATTATTCTTTCCGGCGGCGCACTGGGGCCAATCGGTCGTGCTTTTGCCGCCGACCGCCCTGACAGGGCAGAGACGCGACTTGCATTCCTGCGGGAAACCTTTGGTGACCGGCTTTATGTCGAGTTGCAGCGCCAGGCAGGTTACGACCGTGCGCTGGAAGCCAAGACGGTTGCGCTTGCCTATGAGATGGATCTGCCTCTGGTGGCTACCAATGAGGCTTTCTTTCTCAAGGCGGAAGATTTCGAAGCTCACGATGCGCTTCTTGCCATTGCGGAAGGCCAGATTCTTTCAAACGATGACCGCCGCCGTCTGACGCCGGACCATCATCTGAAAAGCCGTGCGGAAATGACGGCACTCTTTGCCGACTTGCCGGAAGCGCTCGACAACACGGTCGAAATTGCGGAGCGCTGCAGTTGGTACACGCAGACCCGTGCGCCGATCCTGCCACGGTTTACTGGTGAATCCGATGATCCGGAAGCCGCCGTTCAGGAAGAAGCTGATGAGCTTGCCCGGCAGGCGCGCGAAGGCCTGAAGATGCGCCTGGAGACCATCGGTCTCGCAGAAGGCTACACGACAGAACAATATGCCGAACGCCTCGAATATGAGATCGGCATCATCACCCGCATGAAATTCCCGGGTTACTTCCTGATCGTTGCCGACTTTATCAAATGGGCCAAAGCCCATGGCATTCCGGTCGGGCCGGGCCGTGGCTCGGGTGCCGGTTCGCTTGTCGCTTATGCGCTGACGATTACCGACGTCGATCCTTTGCGATTCTCACTGCTTTTCGAACGCTTCCTCAACCCGGATCGCGTTTCGATGCCCGACTTTGATATCGATTTCTGTCAGGACCGCCGTGAAGAGGTGATCCGCTATGTGCAGGGAAAGTACGGACGCGATCAGGTAGCCCAGATCATCACGTTCGGAACCCTGCAGGCGCGCGCCGTATTGCGCGATGTCGGTCGCGTTCTGGAAATGCCTTACGGGCAGGTTGATCGTCTCTGCAAGCTGGTGCCGCAGAACCCGGCCAATCCGGTATCACTGGCGCAGGCCATCGAAACCGAGCCGAAGATCAATGAGGAGCGTGAGAAGGAGCCGGTGGTCGGACGGCTGCTCGATATGGCGCTCAAGCTCGAAGGGCTTTACCGCCACGCCTCGACCCATGCCGCCGGTATCGTGATCGGTGACCGTCCGCTGTCGGAACTGGTCCCCATGTATCGCGATCCGCGTTCCGATATGCCGGTTACGCAGTTCAACATGAAATGGGTCGAGCAGGCGGGACTGGTCAAGTTCGACTTTCTTGGTCTCAAGACGCTGACCGTTCTTGAAACGGCGGTCAAACTTGTGGCGCGCAAGGGCATTGAAATTGATCTGTCCCATGTGCCGCTCGATGATGAACTGACCTATGAAATGCTGTCGCGCGGCGAAACCGTCGGCGTGTTCCAGGTGGAAAGTGCCGGTATGCGCAAGGCGCTGCTCGGCATGCGTCCGGACCGGATCGAAGATATTATTGCGCTTGTCGCGCTCTATCGTCCTGGTCCGATGGAGAACATCCCGACATATAATGCGCGCAAGAACGGTGAGGAAGAGATCGCCTCCATTCACCCGAAGATCGATCACCTGATCAAGGAAACGCAGGGCGTTATCGTCTATCAGGAACAGGTGATGCAGATCGCGCAGGTGCTTTCCGGCTATTCGCTCGGTGAAGCTGACCTTTTGCGCCGCGCCATGGGCAAGAAGATCCGCGAGGAAATGGACAAGCAGCGTGTCCGCTTCGTGGATGGCGCGATCGAAGGCGGTGTCGACAAGGCACAGGCCAACATGATCTTCGACCTGCTGGCGAAGTTCGCTGACTACGGCTTCAACAAGTCGCACGCTGCCGCTTATGCCATCGTGTCCTATCAGACAGCCTATATGAAGGCGCATTATCCGGTTGAGTTCATCGCCGCGTCGATGAGCTACGATATGTCGAACACCGACAAGCTCAACGATTTCCGCCGCGAGGCGAACCGTCTGGGCATTGAGGTCGTGCCGCCTTCGGTGATGACTTCCTTCCGTCCGTTTGAAGTCGGCGAAAAGCAGATTTTCTATTCGCTTGCCGCCATCAAGGGCGTTGGCGAAGCCGCAGTCGATCATATTGTCGATGTGCGTGCCGAGAAACCTTTTGAAAGCCTTGAGGATTTTTGCGAGCGGGTCGATCCGCGTATCGTCAACCGGCGCGTGCTGGAAAGTCTCATCAATGCCGGGGCGATGGATTGTTTCGGTCGTGAGCGCCCAGCCATGAGTGCAGGCATGGACCGCATCATGGGCTTTGCCCAGCGCACGCAGGAAAATGCCGCAAGCGGCCAGTCCGATATTTTCGGCCTGTCAGGCGCGCCGAAGGAAACGCTTATCCTGCCGCAGGCCGCTCCCTGGCTGCCATCGGAAATGCTGCACCGCGAGTTTCAGGCGGTTGGCTTCTATCTGTCGGCCCATCCTCTTGATGAATATCGTGATGTGCTGAACCGCATGCGTGTTCAAAGCTGGGCGGATTTTTCCGCAGCCGTGAAACGTGGCGCCAATGCCGGTCGTCTGGCGGGCACCGTGACTGCCCGTCAGGAACGCAAGACCCGCACCGGCAACAAGATGGGCATTGTGCAATTGTCTGATGCCAGCGGCCAGTTCGAAGCGGTGCTGTTTTCTGAAGGGCTTGCGCAATATCGCGATCTTCTGGAGAGCGGCAAGTCGGTGGTAATCACCGTTCAGGCGGAAAATCGCCCCGAAGGTATCGGCTTGCGCATCCAGACGGTGCAGTCCCTGGAAGACGAAGCCTGCCGTATGCAGAAGGCGTTGCGGCTTTATCTGCGCTCCGCTGATGCGGTTCGTCATATCGCTCCGCATTTCAACACGCGCGGCGATGGGCAGGTGAGTCTCATCGTCATCAAGGATAACGGCCAGCGTGAAGTCGAGATCGAGCTGCCGCATCGCTATCGCGTCAGTCCGCAAATTGCCAGCGCCATGAAAGCCATTCAGGGCGTCGTGGACGTGGAACTGGTTTGAGTGAGAGCGCATCCCGAAAAGTGTGAAACAGTTTTCGGAAAAGATGCGCGCGCTAATTAAGGCAAAGCGGGGGCTGGCCTGTTTCGCGGTCTTTTTGTGCGAAAAGCCGGTGGTGATGCGCGTATTTCACCACCGGTTTTGCGGCGAACGCCTGTCAAAAACATGGCGTTTTTGTGATTGGTATCAATAGGCGGCTGTGAAACGCACGCGAATATGCTGGCCTCTTTCTGCCTCATCCAGAATTGCAACTGCCAGATCAGCAACTGAAATCTTGCTTTCACCCTTGTCGTCGAAAACCGGTTCGTCGCCGCCAAGGCGATATTTTCCGGTGCGTTCGCCCGGCTGAAGAATGATCGCTGGCGACACGAATGACCATTCCAGCTCATTCTCGCCACGCAGGTCTTCGAGCGCCTGACGGGCACCGAGCGCGCCTTCCTTCCATTCGGCGGGGAATTCCGGTGAATCGACCAACTGATTGCCATTGACCGAAAGGCTGCCGGCGCCGCCAACTGCTATGAGGCGCTTGATCCCAGCCTTTTTGGTCGCTTCGGTGATGGAACGACTGCCATTGATGTGGTTTTCGCGGATATTCTTGTCGCTCCAACCCGGATTATAGGCGGAAATCACGATGTCATGTCCCGCAAGCTGCTTTGCAAGCGCGTCGGTATCGAACACATCGACCTTTACCGCCGTCACATTGGGCAGTTTTTCAACTTTCTCCGGATGGCGAACAAGCGCTGTAACCTGGTCGCCGCGTGCAGCGGCTTCCTTGAGGATTGCAGCGCCGACAAAACCTGTTGCGCCGATCAGTGCGATCTTGGTCATGGCATTCTCCTTTTCGACCTTCTCGTATCAAACGAAATAAGGTATGTTTCATAATCAGGTTATTTCTGATAACCACATATGTGATGCCATCAAGCTTGTGAAGAACGCACTTTTACATGTGCAGGATACGTGGAAGTAACCGCCATAAAGGCAAGTGTTCAGGGCAGCTCCCGCTAATGTGGAACCATCGTATCGTTCTATCTCTTCGTTTTTAAATGCTATTTGACGAGAACTACTTCGCACTTTTGCCGGAATTGCTCTGGCTGTAACGATGGAGAAGAACGCCGGTCTGCAACTGGCTGTCCTGGAGAAACAAGATGACCATACCGACACGCCCAGATGGCAAGACGCCTTTGCTTTCGTCGACGCCTGCTTTCGAAACCGATGCGGACGGTGGCTGTCCGATCCGCGAAGTGCTGGACCGGGTGGGCGACACATGGAGCATTCTTGTTATTTTCAATCTTCAGGAAGGCTCGATGCGTTTCAATGCTTTACGCCGAACCATTGAAGGTATTTCTCAACGCATGCTGACCGTTACGCTGCGGTCGCTGGAACGGGATGGCCTCGTGTCCCGGCATGTTCGCCCGACATCTCCGCCCGAGGTGGAATATTCGCTGACGGAACTTGGACATTCTCTGGCGGTGCCTATCGACGTGCTGGGGCAATGGGCCGTCAGGAATCGCGATTTGCTTCGCGACGCGCGATCACGTTTTGATGGAGGCGTCGAATAGAAAGGAACCGGCCTCACTCCATTTGCGTTTGACTTTCAAACAGGAGAAAGTCTGATGCCCGCAAAATCCCAGGCCCAACAGAAGGCCGCCGGTGCTGCACTTGCTGCCAAGCGCGGTGAAATCAAGAAAAGCGAACTCTTCGGTGCGGCGAAGGAAATGTTTGAATCGATGACCGAGAAGGAACTGGAAGAGTTTGCCGAAACCAAGCGCAAAGGCTTGCCGGAACATGTAGACGACAAGAAAAAGCACTGAACAGAATTGGCGAGCGCCACCGGGCACTCGCCGCAAAGGTCAGGTTGTTTACTTGTCCGCTTTGTTCGGAGCCAGTTCGATTGCCTTCAGCTTGCCATCGGTGATACCGCAGCGCAGCATGATGCTGTCCCATTTTGTTGACGCACCCTTGTTGCGCGCTTCGCCGGGAACCGAGATGACAGCGGAAACCTTGCGTGGGTCACTGGTGCTGAATTTCGAAGATTTATCATTGGTTTCAGCCGCGGAAATGTCATCCTTGGTGAAGCCGAGACGGTCATATTTCTTGCTTTTCTTGACGTAATCATAGGCACTGGCAATGCAGTCGGCAACTTGCGGAGCTGCCTGCTGATCCTTCACGAGCGTCTGGTAGTTGCCCGTAAAATCCTTCGTCCTTTTCGGAACGGCATCGGCATGGGCCGCAGCGGAAAAGCCAAGTGCGAAAATTGCGGAAACAATAAATTTGGTCGATTTCATGCCCCATGTCCTTCTGGAAACCCGTCATTCACCAGCGAGTGACGGGATTGAATCGATAATGAAATTGAGATTACTGCTGCGATTCTGATTTTTTTATGAATTTCCAACGCTTACGACGATATCCTACTGGCAGATACGTGCAAGACAGGATTTGCCGTGACACCCCTGATCGAGGTGCATGTTGGTGCGATGGGCGGCATCGCCTTCCGGGCCGATGACAGTCATGAAAAGCTTGCAGCTTGCGCTATGTACCGCGCGCCAGAAAGCCTTCTCCTTGTCGGAGCCGTTCCATCCGCTTTCCAGTTCCGTCTTGCTGCCGTCCGAAATTTTGAACGACATGATGTCGAGCGCATTGGCGAAAGCATGTTCGGAAACCCGTCCTGTGGAAGCGCCGTTGACCTTCCGGCACTGGTAATCCGAGCCGGTGCCGATTTCCGAGATTTTCAAATCCGGACCGTAAACTTCCTTGGCGGCTTTGGTTACCTCGCTGCTCCACTCAGCCAGCGTGACGGCCATAGCGCAATTTGTAGTGACGGCATTGGCGAATTTCAAAGGATTGTCCTTGCCAATGGCGGATAGGGACAATGGAGAGTGGGCGCCGCATTGCTCGCCATCCTCGATTGGAGGTAACAGCTTGCCCTCAACATCGCCGGAGATCAGTGCCGGGCAGGATACCTGATAGATACGCTCGTCCTTTTCCGGCTTTGGCTGCTGTTCAGGGCCAGGTTTCGATTCTTGCGGTTTCTCATCCGTCGGCTTTGGATTACCAGCCGGTTTTGGCGGCTCTGCCTGTGTCGGAGTGGAAGGAGCAGGCTTGTCCAGCGGTTGCTTTTCGGGCTCTGCTTCCGGCTTTTCCGTTGGAACGGGTGGAGTTTCCGGTTGCGGAGCCTTGTTTGCGGCATCCTCCGGGCGCGGAGCAGGCGTCGGAACGGGGATTATGAGGCCGGGAACGGGTTTGCTCTCGGTTTTTGCCGGGGCACTTTCCCGCTGTTTGGTTGTCTGCTGTTTCGGAGCAGATTTCTTCTGGCTGCGCTTTGCCGCCGGGCGTTGGCGATGTTGTTTTGCCTTTTGGGCGTCCTGCTTCAGGATGCGTTCGATGAAAGTTTGCGCCTGTGCCTCATCGGAACCGATGCCGGAAAAACACGGCGTCGCAACAAGGCTGAGCGCAATCAGAGTGGTGAATGCACCCTTGCCGGGCAGGAAAAAAGACAAAGCCATTGATGCCTCATGAATAGCAGTTCCGTCATGCCTAATGTTGAAACAGGCTGTGGCGTTCCTTCACGCTTGATGGCAGGTCGTAGCAAATGGTAGGGAACAGGCGTTGCAGACCGGTTTTTCAGGCTTTTTCGGCTGCTTGAGCTTGACAAGATAACGGCTGCATGACTAAAAGCCGCCCATCGCTGGCGCGTTTCGTGCCGGCGTTTCATTTGACGTGTCCCGTGGATGAAGATTGCGCTCGCGCGCTTCATCCTGTCAGTCCTCTAAAACGGAGGGCAGAGGAGGGCGCGTTTCCTCCAGCGCCTCCGGGCGCTATAACCTTTTGAAGGAAATGCGATGAGCAAGCGCGAATCCGCTAAGTACAAAATTGATCGCCGTCTTGGCGAAAATATCTGGGGCCGTCCGAAGTCCCCTGTAAACCGTCGTGAATATGGTCCGGGCCAGCACGGCCAGCGCCGCAAGGGCAAGCTGTCGGACTTCGGTGTACAGCTCCGCGCAAAGCAGAAGCTCAAGGGCTTCTACGGCGACATCTCCGAAAAGCAGTTCCGCAAGACCTACGAAGAAGCCGCTCGCCGCAAGGGCGACACCGGTGAAAACCTGATCGGTCTGCTGGAATCGCGTCTGGATGCAGTTGTGTACCGCGCCAAGTTCGTTCCGACGATCTTCGCTGCCCGCCAGTTCATCAACCACGGCCACGTGAATGTGAACGGTCGCCGCGTCAACGTTCAGTCCTACCGCCTGAAGGTTGGTGACGTTGTTGAAGTTCGCGAAAAGTCGAAGCAGCTGGTTATCGTTCTCGAAGCTGTTCAGCTCGCAGAACGTGATGTTCCGGATTACATCGAAGTCGACCACAACAAGCTGGTTGCGACGTACTCCCGCGTTCCGACCCTGACGGACGTGCCTTACGCCGTTCAGATGGAACCGAACCTCGTCGTCGAATTCTATTCGCGTTAATTCCAGGCGCGCTCTGGCGCGCTGGATATATGCCGAAATCGAAAAGCCGCGCTGTACATGCAGCGCGGCTTTTTCTTTTCCAGCAAAAGTGCGAAGCGGTTTTGCGTCTTTCGCAAACAAATGTTGTTTCGCGGTTTTCCCCACCGCCAGTTTTCGCTATTAAGCCTTCAACATCTTCAATCGTTTTTTCGGGAAGCATTATGAACGCTTTCGATCCAGATATCGCAGAAGACGCAGGCAGCGACGGCTGCCACCCGCTTTTTCGCGATGTGCCGACCACGGTCGAGTTCAACAAGCTGCGCAAACGTCTTTTGCGCCTGACGCGGCAGGCTATCGAGGATTTCTCGATGGTGAAGCCCGGCGAGCGCTGGATGGTTTGCCTTTCAGGCGGCAAGGATTCCTATGGCCTGCTCGCGCTGCTGCTCGATCTCAAATGGCGCGGCCTGCTGCCGGTCGAGTTGCTGGCGGTCAATCTGGATCAGGGACAGCCGAACTTTCCCAAGCACATTCTGCCGGATTTCCTGAACCGGTATGAAATCGAGCATCGTATCGAATATCAGGATACCTATTCGATCGTCACCGACAAGCTGCCTGAAACCAGCACCTATTGCTCGCTCTGCTCGCGTTTGCGCCGTGGGAATCTCTATCGCATCGCGCGTGAAGAGGGCTGTTCGGCAATCGTTCTTGGCCATCACCGCGAAGATATTCTCGAAACCTTCTTCATGAACCTGTTTCACGGCGGGCGTCTGGCTGCAATGCCGCCGAAGCTGCTGAACGACGAAGGAGACCTGATGGTGTTCCGCCCGCTGGCCTATGCCGCGGAAGACGACCTTGAGAAGTTTGCGACCGCAATGCAGTTTCCGATCATCCCATGCGATCTGTGTGGCAGTCAGGAAGGGCTGCAGCGCAACGCGATGAAAGCCATGTTGACCGACATCGAAAAGCGTATGCCGGGGCGCAAGGACACGATGATCCGCGCCATGACGAATGTGCGTCCGAGCCATTTGCTGGATCGCAAACTGTTCGATTTTGCAGGACTGATGCTGAATGGCGAGGGAGAGGATGACCATGCGGTTTGATGAAGGACAGATGGACTGGCTGGCCGATTTGCTGGCAGATGCGGCGCGTCAGGAAATCATGCCCCGTTTTCGTAGGCTGGACGTCAGTGATATCCGGCAGAAGACGTCACCCGCCGATCTGGTAACGGAAGCGGATGTGAATGCTGAACGGTTCATCACCGCCAAGCTCAAGGAACGCTTTGCCGATGCGGTGATCGTCGGTGAGGAAGCCTGCTCGGACAATCCGGCTTTGCTGACCGGCCTTGATGATGCGGAGCTTGCCTTCACCATCGATCCGGTCGATGGCACTTTCAATTTTGCATCCGGCGTTCCGCTCTTTGGTGTCATGCTTGCGGTCGTGTCGAAAGGTGAAACCGTTGCCGGTATCATTCACGACCCCGTCGGCAATGACTGGATCATGGCTTCAAAAGGCGGCGGAAGCTACATCCGTCACGCCAATGGAGATCTGAACAAGGTCAACGTTGCCGAACCGGCCTCAATTGACCAGATGACCGGCGCGATTTCGTGGCAATATACGGCTGAGCCGGTACGGTCGCGTCTGGCGCGCAATCATACAAAGTTTCTGTCGCAGATCGGCTATCGCTGTGCAGCGCACGAATATCGCATCCTCGCCACCGGCGGGGCGCATTTTGTGGTCTACAACAAGCTGATGCCGTGGGACCATCTGCCGGGCGCACTGATCCATCAGGAAGCTGGCGGTTATCTCGCCCGATGGGATGGAAGCGATTATCTGCCGTCTCACACTGGCGGGGGCATTCTGGCCGCGCCGAGCAAGGATAGCTGGCAGTCCATTCAGACGGCGCTCTGGGAAGAATAACGCCGTTGGAGTAATGTCCGATATGAAAAGGCCCGCTACATCGGCGGGCCTTTCCTGTTTTGTATGGCAAAATTGATCAGATCACATGTTCGGCGGGTGGGTTTTGGACCCTGAACAACCGGCCGCGTTCGGCTATCAGAACGCAGCCGAGGGCGACAAATCCGAGCACGCAATAGCCGGTTGCAACTGGCGTGGTCGTGCCGTCAAAGGCCTGACCGATAATTGCGCCCAATGCCGCGCCGATCACCGTTTGTGCAAAGCCAAGAACGGAGGAGGCCGTTCCGGCAACTTCGCCCAGCGGCTCCATCGCCAGCGCATTGAAATTGGCGGTCACGAGGCTGAACGAGAACATGATTATCATGTAAATCGCCATCAGGAACGGGAAGGGAACAGGGTTTTCCAGCGTGACGGAAAGCACCATCCACAAAAGGCTGAAGCTGGTGAAGACAAGCAACATGGTTTGGGAAATTCGCCGCATGCCGTAGCGACCGACCAGGCGCGAGTTCAAAAACGAGGCAAGCGCCAGTGTCATGGCGACAGCAGCGAAAGCCAGCGGGAACAACGCTCCGAGCTTGTAAATATCGACGAAAATCTGCTGCGCCGAGTTGATATATCCGAACAACGCGCCGAGGATGAACGATGTGCCCAGCATGTAGAACAGGGCGACGCGGTTCGAAAGCACGATACCGAAGCCACCGATCACGCTCTTGACCGTGAGCGGGCGCCGGTTGGTGGCGGGCAAGGTTTCGGGCAAGCGAAGGAAAGCCCAGATACCGACGATAAGCGCCATCAGGGCCATCGACAGGAAAATCAGGTGCCATTCGCCGAAAAGCATGATGAGCTGGCCGGTTGCAGGTGCAACGACTGGCAGGATCATGAAAACCATCATGACGAGTGACATGACTTCGGCCATCTGGCGACCGGCGAACTTGTCGCGCACGACAGAGACGGCGATTACGCGCGTTCCCGCAGCGCCCAGTCCCTGCAACACGCGCAGGATGATAAGCGTCGTGAAATCGGTGACGATGGCTGATCCCAAAGCCGCCAGAATGTAAATGACGAGTCCGCCGAACAGCGGCAGCCTGCGGCCGAAGCGATCGCTCAACGGGCCGTAGAAAAGTTGTGAAACGCCAAAACCGAGCAGATAGGCAGTGATGACGAACTGGACGTGGTTTTCCGACTGCACACCGAGGCTTGCGCCGATCTGCGGCAGGCCGGGCAGCATGATATCGACCGCCAGCGCGTTGATGGCCATGATCGCTGCGATGAGCGCAATGAATTCGCCGCGTCCACGCATGGAGGTCTTCTGGTCCGACGAACCGTTCTTGATGTCGAGCGGCATGACTGGCATTCCCTGGCAAAGTGGCGCATCGCGTCTGAAAGACACGATACGAAAGACAAAATTTAGAAAGCAGAAGCAGACAGATGGAATTCTGTCTTTGTAGCATCTAGAGCATTTCCGGCAAAAGTGCGAAGCGGTTTTGCGTAGGATAATGCGACGAAAAAATACTTAGAGCGGTTCCAGCGACTCCGTTTTAACCGGAACCGCTCTAGCAAATGCAAAAGGCGCCGCAGAACGGCGCCTTTGGAAAAAGGTGAGGCTAAAGCCGTATAACCGGCAATTAATCCTCAAGCAGCCTTGGTGGCAATACCCTTATCGGTAAAAAGTGCCTGCAATTCGCTCGATTGGAACATTTCGCGCACGATATCGCAGCCGCCGACGAATTCGCCCTTTACGTAAAGCTGAGGAATGGTTGGCCAGCTCGAATATTCCTTGATGCCTTGGCGCAGCTCGTCCGAGGACAGAACGTTGACGCCCTTATATTCCACACCGAGATAGTCGAGGATCTGGACGACCTGACCGGAGAAACCGCACTGCGGGAAACCCGGCGTGCCCTTCATGAAAAGCACGACGTCGTTGGTCTTCACTTCATTCGCGATGAAATCGTTGATGCCGGTCATTTGCGGTCCTTTCCAAGCATAATCCCGAAAAGTCGCCTGACTTTTCGGACAGGATTATGCGCTAAACAAATACGTCGAGGCAAATTTCGACGCAAACAGGGAGGTCTTCCCCAATATAGTCATTTGAATGCTGGTAACCACCCCGTTGGGGTGAATGCAAGTCAAATGCTCAAGAAATCCGTATAAAGGGGAGCTGCATCTTGCCGCAGCGGGGTTCGCTGCTCGAATGGGGCTCCCCTGGAACGGGCTTCCGTTATTCCGGTACGCTTGTCTGCAGGGCAAGCGCGTGAAGCACACCGCCCATATTACCCTTCAGCGCATCATAGACCATCTGGTGCTGCTGCACGCGGGACTTGCCACGGAAACTTTCCGCGACAACCTCGGCGGCATAATGGTCTCCGTCTCCGGCAAGGTCGCGGATCGTCACCTTTGCGTCGGGAATCCCCTCGCGTATCAGTTTTTCGATCTCATGTGCGTCCATAGCCATGCAAAATCTCCCGCCGTTTCCGGCTTCTTCTTATCATTTTGTCGAATCGTAACGCACCATCGTGGAACGTCAACTAACATCTGTCTAACGCTTAAATAGCCGACAAGCAAACCGCCCGGACAGGCTTTCCATCCGGGCGGTAAAAGATATCAACGATGCGAAACCAGGTCAGTTATCACTGGCCGGTTCGCCACTCATAAAGCCGGGGAACCAGCCTTCAAACGTGCCGGTCAGATCGGCAACGCCGACATTGACCAGATCGCCAATCTTCAGGCGGTCGCCGCCAACCGTGCCGAGCACGCGGAACGGGACGCCGGCGCCTTCTGCATTGAGGGCAATGAGTTTTGCCATTTCCGCCGTAGCCGCGACGACATAACGCGCCTGATCTTCACCGAAAAGGACCGCGTGCGGCAGACCATCACCGGCATCAAGTTCTGCACCCTTGCCGGACTTGATCGCCATTTCCGCGACGGTAATCGCCAGACCGCCATCGGAAAGGTCATGGCAGGCCGTAACCTGGCCGTTGCGGATGGCCGAACGAACAAATTCGCCGTTACGCTTTTCAAGTGCCAGATCGACTGTCGGGGCAGGGCCATCGGCACGGTCGAACAGATCGCGCAGGTAAACCGACTGGCCGAGATGTGTGCCGTCGCCGCCAAGCAGAACCAGCGTGTCACCGTCCTGCATGCCGCCGATCTTGGCGGTCTGTGTCCAGTCGGGGATGAGTCCTACGCCTGCAATGGTCGGCGTTGGCAAGATGGCCTGACCGTTGGTTTCGTTATAGAGCGAGACATTGCCCGAAACGATCGGGAAATCGAGCGCGCGGCAGGCTTCACCGATGCCTTCAATGGCCTTGACGAGCTGGCCCATTATTTCCGGCTTTTCAGGGTTGCCGAAGTTCAGGTTGTCGGTCGATGCCAGCGGCTCTGCGCCAGTCGCCGTGATGTTGCGCCAGCATTCGGCCACAGCTTGCTTGCCGCCTTCGAACGGATCGGCTTCGCAATAGCGCGGGGTCACGTCGGATGAGAAGGCGAGCGCCTTGGTTTCATGACCCTCGACGCGGATTACACCGGCGTCGCCGCCCGGAACCTGCAGCGAATTGCCCTGAATGAGCGTATCATACTGTTCATAGACCCAGCGACGCGACGAAAGATCGGGCGAACCGATGAGCTTGAGAAGGGCTGCCGAATAGTCTTCCACCTGCGGCACATTGCTGGCCGGGAGCGGCGCGTGCTTGCCCGGCTCCATCCATGGACGATCATATTCCGGCGCTTCGTCGCCCAGATCCTTGATCGGCAGGTTGGCGACTTCCTCGCCCTGATGAATAACGCGGAAACGCAGATCGTCGGTCGTCTTGCCGACGATGGCGAAGTCGAGACCCCATTTGCGGAAAATGGCCTGCGCTTGCGTCTCCTTCTCGGGCTTCAGAACCATGAGCATGCGCTCCTGGCTTTCCGACAGCATCATCTCATAGGCCGTCATGTTCTCTTCGCGGACGGGAACATGGTCGAGAATGAGTTCAATGCCAAGGTCACCCTTTGCGCCCATTTCGACAGCCGAACAGGTGAGGCCAGCCGCACCCATATCCTGAATGGCGATAACCGCGCCGGAGGCCATCAGCTCAAGGCAGGCTTCAAGCAGGCACTTTTCGGTAAATGGATCGCCGACCTGAACGGTAGGGCGCTTTTCTTCAATCGACTCGTCGAATTCAGCGGATGCCATGGTCGCGCCGCCGACACCGTCGCGGCCCGTCTTGGCGCCCAGATAGACAACCGGCAGGCCTACGCCCTTGGCTTCCGACAGGAAGATGCCATCATGCTTGGCAAGACCGGCAGCAAAGGCATTGACGAGGATATTGCCGTTATAGCGCTTGTCGAAGTTCACTTCGCCACCAACGGTCGGCACGCCGAAGGCATTGCCATAGCCGCCGACGCCCGACACGACGCCGGATACCAGGTGACGGGTCTTCGGATGATCGGGTTCGCCAAAGCGGAGCGCATTCATCGCCGCAACGGGACGCGCGCCCATGGTGAACACGTCGCGCAAAATGCCGCCGACACCGGTCGCTGCACCCTGATAGGGCTCGATGTAGGATGGGTGGTTGTGACTTTCCATCTTGAAGACGACGCAATCGCCATCGCCGATGTCCACCACACCTGCGTTTTCACCGGGACCCTGAATAACGCGCGGTCCGGTTGTCGGAAGCGTGCGAAGCCATTTCTTGGAGGACTTGTACGAGCAATGCTCGTTCCACATCGCCGAGAAAATTCCGAGCTCTGTGAAGGTGGGCTCGCGTCCGATCAGTTCAAGAATGCGCTGATACTCGTCCGGCTTAAGACCATGCGCTTCGATCAATTCCGGCGTGATGTCTCGCGTATTGGAAATAGTCATGGAAATGGGGAACCCCGTCGCAGGCTGCGGCGTCCGACGCCCTGTGCCTAAGGGACGGTCGCCTAAGGTTTCAAGGCGCCTCTTTAACCTATGTTTTCACGAAGTGCGACAGGAAAATACCGCTTTTCCAGCCCTTCATCGAATATCCATAATAATCGCACGCAAGCGCACACGGTCAGACACTCCCTTCATATCCTGCCTGTTCGTTTTCAAGCAGGCGACGGAGCGTCAGAAAGCAGTTTTCGACGACACTGCGATCAGCCGGAGACGAGAAGGCAACGCGGACCCTGTGATAAATCTGATCGACACGTCCGGCCTTGAACTCATCTTCATCGTCGATCAGGATTCCGCTTTCATAGGCGGCCGCCTTGAACGTGCCTGAAAGCCACGGCTCGGGCAGTCCCATCCACAGAAACGGAACTGTCGGGCGGGATACGAAATCGAAACCGTCGAAGATTTCTCTCGCCATTTTTTCGCGAATGACCGTTTCTTCGCGACATTTGCTGTGAATGGCGTCTGCTTCACCTGACAACACAAGCTGAGCGCCGGTTTCGGCGAGCAAAAACGCTGCGCCGCCCGTGACCATTTTGTGCGTTACCTTCACACGTTGGGCGCAATGCGCAGGGCAGGCGACCCAGCCGCTGCGTATCCCTGCGGCAACGGCCTTCGACAGACCAGAGACGACAAAGGTGCGTTCAGGCGCAAAACTTGCCAAGGGTGGATTCTGGTTGTCGCACATGACGCCATAGATATCGTCTTCGATAAGCCAGACATTGTAACGCCTTGCGATGTCGGCGATTGCGCGACGCCGTTCTTCAGGCATGACGGATAATGTCGGATTGTGCAGCGTCGGCATCAGAAACGCGAGGGTGGGATGTTGCTGGCGGCAGGCCCGTTCGAATTCTTCCGGGATCAGACCATATTCATCCAGACCGGCCTGAATGGTACGGCGCCCGAGAAGGCGCACGGAGCGGCTGATCTGCGCATAAGTCAGATTTTCGAACAGGATGCGATCACCAGGATTCGTGAAGGCTGTGATGATTGCGATGCTCGCAGCCTGCGCGCCATTGGTAACGACAATACTGTCGAGGTCTGGCCGCCAGTCAGCCCGCGAAAGCCATTTCTGCCCGGCTTCCAGCCAGTGCTGCGGGAAGTAGCGCGAATAGCTCGCAATATCCTGCGGGAAATCCCGGTGAATTTCGGCATTGATTTTGGCCAGAATTTCGTGCTGGCCGACATCCGGCGCGGCAGTCGTGTCGAAACGTATTTTCCCGGATGGGACGTCAGCAGGCTTTGTGCCAGCGATGCCAGAGGCGGCGAGCGCATTGTCTGCCGGTTCTTCACCCAGGACATAGGTTCCTCGCCCGACTTCACCCGTCACGAGACCGCGTTCATGGGCCAAGGCATAAGCACGACCGATTGTACCGATTGTCACCTTCAAGTCGAAAGCGAGATTGCGTTGCGGGGGAAGTTTGGCACCCGCAGGCAAACCGCCGTTGCCGATAGCCTCTTCGATGGCATCGGCAAGCTGCAGATAGAACGGGCCGGATTTACCGGCAAGGTCTGGAATCCAATTTGTCATGGTGACAACTTATAAATTGTACCTATTACCAAGTCAATTATAGAGTCAATTCGTCGCTACTTGGTGACAATGCAGACATCGAGCTAAACATAAGGTTTGCCTCCACTGCTGCCCAGCTCCCAACTGGCCCAACTGGCCCAACTGGCAATGAAATGGACCGAGCCAATGTTCTACTTTAGACCGCAGACCGAGACAATAGATACAATTCTTCCTGTGCCCATTGCAGATAGCATCACGGATTTGCCGAAAGGATTACAGGTTAATCTGACAACGGCCTCCCAGCCACAAATTGGATATGTAAACCGCTTTTTAGACTGGGTATCTTATCGAATGATGCTGCGACGCAGCCGGATAGCCTTGGGGGAGCTGACCGATGATCAGTTGCGCGACATTGGACTACAGCGCGACGAAGCGGAGCGCGAAGCGCGCAAGGTGCGTTTTCACTTGCGTTGAGATGCGTCGCGGAAAGCTGTTTTCCGCGACAGCTTGATTACTGGCAGCCGCTCTGACCTGAAGCCCAGCGGTTGACGTCGGCGGCGATCCTGCCGCCGTGGCCTTCCTGCATCATCGGGCCGAAGGCTTCGACGCGAGCCGGATTGCCTTGCGCCTGCACGACGAGCAGCGGGCGTAAGGCCGGATTACGGGCAGGAACGACCAGAATGCGCGGGCGTCCGGTGAAGGAGTTCAGTTCCGGTGCGAGTGAGTAACCGCGGAAATCCTTGTCCTTGGATTTGAACCAGCAGCTATTTGCTGCCAGCGCAATGCGCTCCATGGTAGGCAGTGCCGCCTTGCTGGCGTCGACGGCGATGGGCCCCGTGGGCTTGCTGGAAGTGCAGGCTGCAAGCAATGCAATGGCCGGGAGGGCCAGAAGAGCGAAAGTCTTGGTCTTCAAGGAGGGGCTCCGATAGTGCGTGCCTTCAAAAAGGCACGCATGAGAGGTGGGGGAAATAAGCAGGTTCAAGCTAGTGGTCTGATTCCGACATTTGCGTCTCTTTGATACAGGTGCCGAGCAAATGTCGGAATCGCAAAGACCACTAGCAACTTTATGTATCTAGTGGATTTTTCGAATTTGACGTTTGAAACAGCATCTCATTCAGTCGGCATTCAAACGTCAAATTCAATCCACTAGTTGCGGCATGAAAGCCTTCAGGCCGTCGCTCATCTCGTTCCAGATGCGCTCAAAAACCGGATGCTGTTTTGCCTTGGCGGCATATGCATCAAACTTTGGGAACTCGTCCAGCAAATCCGCTTTGCCCGAGAGCTTCTTCAACGGTTCCATCAGAAAACGTACCGGCAAGATCCAGCAATCCGCAAGTGTCGGTTCGTCTCCGGCGGCATAGGCTTTGTCTGAAAGACGGCTTTCGACCACCTTCAGGCCGGTATGCATCTTTTCGAACAGGCGTTCGATGCTTGCATCGTCGCGCTCGGGTTTGCTCAAAAGGATAAAAAGCTTCATCGCGGGGCCAAGCACGTCCAGTTCCGTCACGCGGGCGAGGAGACGAATAAGCGCGCGCTCGCGCGGCGTGCCGGGCAGCACGGACGTTTCTGGAAAGTGATCTTCGAGATATTCGGCGATCACCGCTCCCTCGAACAGTGTTTCACCGGAACTGGTAATCAGCACGGGTACGCGGCGAAGCGGCGTTACATTGCCGAAATCGGCCGGAAAAGGGTAGGGTAGGCTCACTGGCTTGAAAGGCAGGTCCTTCAGGTAAAGAACTCCGCGGACAAAGGCCGAGTAAGGGGAAAGAGGTCTGGAATAAAGCTGCATGAATTAAGTTCCCCTGATTCGTTATCGCTAAAATGTGCGAGGCATTTCCAGCAAAAATGTGAACGCTCTTGCATGGATAGCGCATGAAACAAATATGGGGCGATCCCGACGTTTTCTCTTCCGTTGGAACCCTCCCGAAGCCAAGCTGCCACGAAAATAGATGCTTTGCCAGTGCAGTTTTGCGGCGAAACAAGCGCAACAAAAAAGGCGGCTCGATTGAAGCCGCCTTTTCCGTTTATCTGTCTGCAAGCTTACGCAGCAATGCCCAATGCGCCTGCGAAGAGCGCCCGACCGTCATCGCCGCCATGCGCGGCTTCGATCAGGTTTTCCGGATGCGGCATCATGCCGAGCACATTGCCGCGTGCATTGACGATACCGGCGATGTCGTTGACCGATCCGTTCGGATTGGTGCCTTCGGCATAGCGGAACACAACCTGGCCTTCACCTTCGATACGCTTCAGCGTTTCGGCATCGGCGAAATAATTGCCGTCATGATGCGCGACCGGGCAGCGGATGATCTGGCCCGGCTTGTAGCCGCGCGTGAACGACGTGTTGGCGTTGGTTACTTCGAGCTTCACTTCGCGGCAGACGAACTTCAGCGAAGCATTGCGCATCAATGCGCCCGGTAGAAGTCCGGCTTCGACGAGAATCTGGAAACCGTTGCACACGCCCATGACCATGACGCCTTTTTCGGCCTTCTCGCGAACGGCCTGCATCACCGGCATACGGGCTGCAATTGCGCCGCAACGCAGATAGTCACCATAGGAGAAGCCGCCCGGAATCAGGATAAGGTCCACATCGTCGGGAATGCTCGTATCGGTCTGCCAGACGGTCACCGGCGCCTGACCGGTGATCTTGGTGAGCGCTGCGATCATGTCGCGATCGCGATTGAGACCGGGAAGAAGAATGACTGCGGATTTCATGGCGTCTGCTTCCTTTGTTAGGCTCAGGCGATGGCGATGGAATAGTCTTCGATCACCGTGTTGGCGAGCAGCTTTTCGCACATGGCCTTCAGGTCGGCTTCGGCCTTGCTCTTGTCGGAGCCATTCAGTTCGAGGTCGAAAACCTTGCCCTGACGGGCCGAGTTGACGCCATCAAAACCGAGGCTGCCGAGCGCGCCGACGATTGCCTTGCCCTGCGGGTCGAGAACGCCGTTTTTCAGTGTAACGGTGACGCGTGCCTTGATCACTCTGTAGTTCCTGCAATTCTAGAACGAATGAAACAGCCCGGAAGGCTTAATTGGGCATGATCCGAAAACCGTGTCGACTGTCAGGATCATGCCCTTCCGGGCTGGGCGGATCATTTTACTTTACAAGCGTGGGGCCAGCCGGGCGCGGCGTGTCGTTCTCGTTCATGATGCCGAGACGGCGAGCCACTTCCTGATAGGCCTCGACCAGTCCGCCCATGTCGCGGCGGAAACGGTCCTTGTCGAGCTTGTCATTGGTGGTGATATCCCAAAGACGTGCAGAGTCCGGAGAAATTTCATCGGCGACGACGATGCGCATCATGTCGCCTTCCCAGAGACGTCCGCATTCCATCTTGAAGTCGACAAGCTGGATGCCGATGCCGAGGAACAGACCGGTCAGGAAGTCGTTGACGCGAATGGCGAGCGCCATGATGTCGTCGATTTCCGGCGGGCTTGCCCAGCCGAAAGCCGTTATATGCTCTTCGGTGACCATTGGGTCGTCGAGCGCGTCAGCCTTGTAATAGAACTCGATGATCGAGCGCGGCAGCACGGTGCCTTCTTCAAGGCCAAGACGCTTGGCAAGCGAACCGGCAGCGACATTGCGCACAACCACTTCAAGCGGAATGATTTCCACTTCCTTGATCAGCTGCTCACGCATGTTGAGGCGACGGATAAAGTGCGTTGGAATGCCAATGCGGTTGAGCTGGGTAAAAATATGCTCGGAAATGCGGTTGTTCAGCACGCCTTTTCCGTCGATGACTTCATGCTTCTTTGCATTGAAAGCGGTTGCATCATCTTTGAAAAATTGGACGAGCGTACCGGGTTCAGGGCCTTCATAAAGAA
Source organism: Brucella tritici (assembly GCF_902825325.1). Classification (GTDB taxonomy): domain Bacteria; phylum Pseudomonadota; class Alphaproteobacteria; order Rhizobiales; family Rhizobiaceae; genus Brucella. The sequence continues at coordinate 71,504 of NZ_CADEAR010000012.1, forward strand.
TCTTGGCCTTGCCCTCGTAAATACGGCGGCGACGGTTCATGGCTTTTCTCGGATTTCCATATTTATGGTGATCGGCTCTAAGCCGCTATTCTCGCGGGCTACCTATAGCAATTGTGGGCTTTTAACAATCCTGCTTTGTGCCCGTTCCCCCGTTTTCGCTGTTTCTGATGCAAGTTTATGCATGAGTCGCAAGAAAGTAGTCTTTAGCTCTTGTATAATCTTGCGCCCCTTGCCAGCTTTAGGCAAGAGAACGGATGACGATCTCTTCTAACTTGTAAGTCTGGGAGCTTTATGAATGACCACTGGCATGGATGATCGCCGCGACGCTTTTGAAAAGAAATTCGCGCTTGATGCGGAACTGCGCTTCAAGGCAGAGGCACGCCGCAACAAGCTTCTGGGACTCTGGGCTGCTGACCAGCTTGGCAAGAAGGATGCGGATGCCGAAGCCTATGCCAAGGAAGTCGTTGCCGCTGACTTCGAGGAAGCTGGCGATGAGGATGTTTTCCGCAAAATTCGCGCCGACTTCGATGCGGCGAGCGTTAGCGTAAACGATGAAGCAATCCGCGAAAAGATGTTCGCTTTCCTTGAGGAAGCCGTTCGTCAGGTGAAGCAGGATTGATTATGGTTCGGGGCGGAAGGCCAGCTCGTGGTCTGATTCCGACATTTGCATCTAGCAATTCCGCCCCGATCCTTTTGAAATGAAGGAAATTCGAATGTCGTTGTCGTCGCGCCTTCGCGCCGGGGAAACAGTGCTTTCCGCATGGTCCTCCCTTCCTGAACCCCTGACGGTCGAAATTCTCGCCCATAGCGCCTTCGATGCCGTAACGCTCGACATGCAACATGGCGGCCATGACGAGGCGAGTGTTCTTCGCTCTCTCGGCCTCATCCTGAACGCTGGTAAGCCGCCGGTCGTGCGTGTTCCTGTCGGACGTTTCGACATGGCGAGCCGTGCGCTGGATTTTGGCGCGCAGGCGGTCATCGCTCCGATGATTAATTCGGTCGAGGATGCCCGCAGGTTTGCGGCCGCCATGAAATATCCGCCGGTGGGCGAGCGTTCATGGGGCGTGTTCCGGGCCAATTCGGATTACGGTGCGCCGGGTTCCAACGATTATCTGACGACCGCAAATCACGACACACTTGCCTTCGCGATGATCGAAACGCGCGATGCCTATGATGCGCTGGATGCCATTCTGGATGTTCGCGGCATCGACGGTGTTTTCGTGGGACCGGCTGATTTCTCCATTGCGTGGAGCAACGGGCGTGAGGCAAATCCGAATTCGGATGCGATTGTGGAACCTATCGGTAATATTGCCCGCAAGGCCGCTGCGGCAGGAAAGATCGCCGGTATTTATTCACCGTCACCGGAGTTTGCGCGTCGCTACATTCCGCTTGGTTTCCGCTTCCTGACGCTCAGCAACGATGGCGGTTATATCCGGCTCGCAGCAGAAACGCTGACCAAAGCGGTTCGCGACTAATTTCGTTGCAAGATATTGAACAAGAAAAGGCGGGCTAATGACCCGCCTTTTTCATGCAGTATGAGTAAACATCAGTGATGCTTGGGCGCTTGTAGCTGCGTCATGAACTCGGCGAACACCATCGAGCCTTCCGGCCACGGTCCATGCCCGGATTCCGAGTTGATATGCCCGGATTCGCCAGCGTCGATCAGCATTGCACCCCAGTCCTTCACGACATCTTCGGCAGCTTTAAAGCTGGAGAAGGGATCGTTGCGGCTGACCACGGTGATCGTGGGGAATGGCAGGCGTTCACGCGGGTAGGGGCCGAACGTCATCAGATGTTTGGGGCGGATTTTGTCGTTTGAAACGTCCGGAGGCGCCACGAAAAAGGCTCCGGCCACCTTGTGCTGAAAATGCGGCAAGGCATGAACCGCAGTTGCAACACCGAGCGAATGCGCGACGAGAACAATCGGCCTGGTTGCTGCATTGGCAGCCTTGACGACTTCACCGATCCAGTCTTCGCGAACAGGCTTGGTCCACTCGGCCTGCTCGACACGCCGCGCCGTCGAGAGTTTACTCTCCCAACGGGTCTGCCAGTGGTCGGGGCCGGAATTGGTATAGCCGGGGATGATGAGGATATCTGCGTCTTTGACTTTCATGGCTTCCCATTTAGAGAGGCTTGGTAACTTCTTCAAGCCGTGCGTGTTGTATGCTTTGCAAAGAAGGCATGCGAATGATGAACAGCCTGTTCGCTGATCGCGATCTTGTGAAACACGCTCCAAATGGCGATGTTTAGGCAAGATTTGAAATGCGACGGAGATAATGAGATGGCAATCAGCAGACGTAAGATCCTCGGCGCTGCCGGGACTGCTGTCATGGCCAACATTCTTCCTGTTCGTGCAGAAATGCCGTCGAAGGAGGGCGACATGACACAGCATTTGAGAGCAAGGGCAGTCGAAACGGAACGTCCGGTTGCTCCGCTTCCATTCGCAATGACCACGCCTATGCGTGTGGCACGTGTTGGCCTGAGGGCGCGCGATGCCGAAACATTGGCTGAATATTATCGCGATGTCGTGGGCTTGCGCGAGATGACCCGCCGTGGCGCGTCGATTGTGCTCGGCGCCGGTGACCGCGAACTGATGGAAATTGAGCAGTTTTCGGCTGCCAAACCGGACGATCCGCGCAGCGCTGGTTTGTATCACACCGCATTTCTGCTGCCGACCCGTGGCGATCTCGCGCGCTGGTCGCGCCGCGCCATCGATAAGCAATTGCCGGTCAGCGGTGCATCGGATCATAAGGTGAGCGAAGCCATCTATCTGACCGACCCCGAGGGTAACGGCATCGAAATCTATTCAGACCGTCCGAACAATGAGTGGCAATGGAATGGCAACCGCGTTGCCATGAGCACTGATCCGCTCGATGTCGGAAATCTGCTCGATGTCATCAAGCGCGAGGGCGGAGAATGGGACGGCGCACCGCAGAACACCGTGGTTGGTCACGTTCATCTGCGCGTCGGCAATGCCCATGAAGCTGAAACCTTCTGGCACAATGAACTCGGCCTCGAAACAGTTCAAACCTATGGTGACCGGGCTGTGTTCATGTCCACCGGGCGCTACCATCACCATATCGCTGCCAATGCCTGGCAGAGTGCCGGTGCTGGCAAGCGTGACGGGGATCGGACCGGCCTCGGCTGGGTTGAGCTGGAAGACACGCGTGGCGGCAATAATAGCACCTTCGTGGACCCATGGGGCAACGTGGTCAATACGATCAAGACCAAGGCGTAAACCAGCCCATCTCTGGAATGTAAAAAAGCCCCATGTTTTCATAAATATGGGGCTTTTTCGGATTCAAATTATGAACCAATTAAAAGGGGGGGCGCAGATTTTGGTTATGACGTGCCGAAAATCGTGGCTTGCGAGAACCGGAGCGCAGCGTACCTGAGGTACGTGAGCACCGGAAGCGCAGTAAGACGCGATTTGCAGGCCGTCAGAGCCGAAATCTCAACCGAAGACGCGCTTGAAAATCGTGTCTACATGCTTGGTGTGGTAGCCAAGATCGAACTTTTCGCGGATCTGGTCTTCGGAAAGAGCCGCGCGCACTTCTGTGTCGGCCAGCAGTTCCTCAAGGAAGTCGGCACCCTGTTCCCAGACCTTCATGGCATTGCGCTGCACCAGACGATAAGCGTCTTCACGCGACACGCCTGCCTGCGTCAGTGCCAGCAGAACGCGCTGCGAATGCACGAGACCGCGGAACTTGTTCATGTTCTTGAGCATGTTGTCCGGATAGATCACCAGCTTTTCGATCACGCCAGCCAGACGGTTGAGCGCGAAGTCGAGGGTGATGGTGGTGTCCGGGCCAATCGCACGTTCGACGCTGGAATGCGAAATATCGCGTTCGTGCCAGAGAGCCACGTTTTCCATCGCAGGCGTTACCGACATGCGCACCAGACGGGCGAGACCGGTCAGGTTTTCGGTCAGAACCGGATTGCGCTTGTGCGGCATGGCGGACGAACCCTTCTGGCCCGGCGAGAAGAATTCTTCTGCTTCCAGAACTTCCGTACGCTGCATGTGGCGGATTTCGATGGCGATATTTTCCATCGAAGAGGCAATAACGCCGAGCGTTGCAAAGAACATTGCATGGCGGTCGCGCGGGATCACCTGCGTCGAAACCGGCTCTGCTTCGAGGCCGAGCTTGGCGCAGACATATTCTTCCACACGCGGGTCGATATTGGCGAATGTGCCGACTGCACCGGAAATAGCGCCGGTTGCGATTTCCTCGCGCGCCGCAACGAGGCGGGCGCGGCCACGCGCCATCTCGGCATAGAAGCGCGCAAAGGTGAGGCCCATCGTCGTCGGTTCTGCGTGGATGCCATGGCTGCGGCCGATGCGGACCGTATCCTTGTGTTCAAAAGCACGCTTCTTCAGGGCTTCCAGAACGCGGTCCATGTCGGCAAGCAGCAGATCGGCAGCGCGTACAAGCTGGACGTTGAGCGTGGTGTCGAGTACGTCCGACGACGTCATGCCCTGATGCACGAAGCGGCTGTCCGGGCCGATGAATTCAGCCAGATGCGTCAGGAAGGCAATGACGTCATGCTTCGTGACGGCCTCGATTTCGTCGATACGGGCGACGTCGAACTGCGCCACGCTACCCTTTTCCCAGATGGTCTTTGCCGCTTCCTTCGGGATGACGCCGAGTTGCGCCAGCGCCTCGCAGGCATAGGCTTCGATCTCGAACCAGATGCGGAACTTCGTTTCGGGCGACCAGATGGCGACCATTTCAGGCCGGGAGTAGCGCGGGATCATGGGTGCATCCTGTAGAAAGTGAAAGTTTAACGATTGCGGGCAGCTTCAGCCGCGGCACGAATGGCGTCGATATTGGCGCGGTAGCTCTCGACCGAATTGCCCTTGTAAACCGCAGAACCGGCCACGAGAATGTTGGCGCCAGCGGCAACGACCGAGCCTGCGGTTTCCGGCGTGATGCCGCCATCGACTTCGATATCGATAGGGCGGTCGCCAACCATTTCGCGGACGCGCTTGATCTTGTCGAGCATCGGCGCGATGAACTTCTGACCGCCAAAACCGGGATTGACGGTCATGACGAGGACGAGATCGACATCTTCGATAACGTTGGTCAGCGCCTCGACGGGCGTTGCCGGGTTAAGCGCCAGACCGGCCTTTTTGCCGAGAGCGCGGATCGACTGCAGCGAACGGTGCGTGTGCGGGCCGGCTTCGGCGTGAATTGTGATGAGATCGCAACCGGCATCGGCAAAGGGTGCCAGATAGGGATCACACGGCGCAATCATCAGATGCGCATCGAAGAATGCCTTGGTGCGCGGGCGGATCGCCTTCACCACTTGCGGGCCGAAAGTGATGTTCGGCACAAAATGCCCATCCATGACGTCGATATGCACCCAGTCGGCACCGGCTTCCAGCACGGCATCGACTTCTTCGCCAAGACGAGCGAAGTCGGCGGAAAGGATGGACGGGGCGATGGCGATGGGGCGCATATGTGATCTCCGTAACTTTGGCCAGCCCCTAACACATGAGGGGCAAGAATCCTATCCCCAGCGCTTGTGGAACCACATCCACTGACCGGGATATTCGCGTACCCATGTTTCGACGGTATCGTTCAGAAGCTGCGCTGTTGCAGCCACATCGATCTCGCCCTTGTCGTCGCGCGGCAGCTCCATGCGTTCATAAAGCTCAAGACGATAGCGTCCGCCGGGCAGGCGGATACAGCGTGCCGGATAGACGTCGCAATCATATTGCCGCGCAAGCTTGGCCAATAGCGGATTGGTCTTCACCGGGCGATTGAAGAAAGAGGAAGGCACGCCGCGGCGGAACTTCTGATCCACCAGCATGCCGACATTGCCGCCTTCATCGAGGATATGCGCAAGCGACCATGCCGCACCGGCTTTCGACGGCACCAGATGACCCATATTGGTGCGACGGGCCTTCAGAACCTTGTCGGCGATATAGGGATTGTTCGGCGGACGGAAGAGGGCTGTGACGTTCAGGCCGAAGGTTGCGGCGCAGATCGGCAAAAGCTCGAAATTGCCGGTATGGGCGGTGAGGAAGATATGCGGCTTCTTCTCGTCGCGCAGGCGTTCGAAAATCGGAATGCCTTCCACTTCGACCAGTCCCGGTTTCGTGGAATAGGGATCGAAATCGAAAACAGCATCGAGGAAGATATATTCCGCGAAGAGGCGCGCCATCGAATCCCACATTTCGCGGGCGATGTCTTCGATTTCCGCGTCGGTTTTCTCAGGATAGGCCTGACGCAGATTATCAGTGGCAACCTTGTGGCGCGGCGTCAGCGGCCCGACCAGACGGGCCACTTTGGCGGAAAAGCTGATCGCTGCCTTTGCCGGGAAAAGGCGCAGCAGGCCAAGCAGCAGAAAGACGGCCTGCGCCCAGAGCCAGTAGTTGAACTGCTTCAGCTTGTGGGTCCAGCGGAAGAGCAGAAGTTTCAGCTTGAACATCATGGACGTGGGCGACTCAGTCGATCTCGAGAATGATCTTGCCGAAGACGTCGCGGCCTTCCATGCGCTTCAGCGCCGTGTCGATATCGTTGAAGCCGACCACAGTGTCGATGACCGGATGCACGATGCCGCGCGCCATTTTCTGCATGGCGTCGGCCATATTCTCCATACGGCAGCCGAAGGAACCCAGAATCTTGAGCTGCTGCTGGAAGAGCTGCATCAGGTTCATGCTCGTGGAAACGCCGGAGGTCGAGCCACAGGTGACGAGACGCGCGCCGCGCTTCATGCAGAGCATGGACCCGGCCCATGTGTCTGCGCCGACATGCTCGAACACCACGTCCACACCCTTCTTCTTGGTGAGCTTGCGCACCACGCCCTCGAAGCGGTCTTCACGGTAATTGATGACATGATCGGCACCGAGGGCCTTGGCCTTCTCGATCTTGTCGTCGGAACCGACTGTGGTGATGACGGTGCAGCCCATCTTCTTGGCAAGCTGGATGGCAGCCGAACCGATGCCGGAACCGCCAGCCTGTACGAGTACGGTTTCACCGGGCTCCAGCTTGGCATTGTCGAACAGCATATGCTCGACCGTACCGAAGGTTACAGGCGCGACGGCGGCGCCGATGGCGTCCACACTGGGAGGTGCCGGAACGAGCAGGCGGGCAGGCAGGTTCACAGCCTCGCAGGCAAAGCCGTCGAGATGGAAACCATGTACACCGCCGACATGCTCGCACAGATTGTCACGGCCTTCGCGGCAGGCGCGGCAAAGCCCGCAGGTGCGCGCGCCATAGATTGAGACGAGCTGGCCGGGCAAGAGATTGGAAACGCCCGGACCGACGGCATCCACAACGCCTGAAGCTTCCGCACCGATAACCAGCGGCATCTTGCGCTTGGCAAACGCCATGCCGCGCCAGCCCCACACATCGATGTGGTTGAGCGCGACGGCCTTGATCCGCACTGTCACTTCGCCAATGCCGGGGGCTGGCGGCGGTGCGATATCTGTAATTTCAAGGCGGCGATCATCGAGAAGCTGCAAGGCGCGCATGAAGTAATCCTTTTCAAGACATAATCCCGGAAACGGCGAACCGTCCGGGATCATGGGAAAATTCGTATTTGCCGGACCGATTAATTCGGATTTGCCGCCAAAACAAGGCTCGTATTCTGTCCGCCGAAACCGAACGAGTTGGAAAGCACGGCAGAAACCTCGGCCTGACGCTTCACATTCGGCACGACATCAAGCGGAATAGCCGGGTCCGGATTGTCGTAATTGATGGTCGGCGGCAGCGTGCCTGTCTGGATCGTCAGAAGCGAGAAGACGGCTTCAATGGCACCCGCAGCGGTCAGCGTATGGCCGATCATCGACTTGTTGGACGAAACCGGAATGGAGGCAAGCCTGTCGCCGAATACGGTCGAAAGCGCCAGATATTCCATCTTGTCGTTTTCGGGCGTCGAGGTGCCGTGGGCGTTGATATAGGAAATCTGCTCTTCGGTCAGACCGGCATCGGCCAGCGCAGCGCGCACCGTGCCGATGGCAGGCGAGGCATCCGGCTTGGAGCGTGTGCGATGGAAATCATCAGCCTTTTCGCCACAACCGGCGAGAATGCCCAGAACCTTGGCGCCGCGTGCTACGGCGCTTTCGAGTGATTCCATCACCAGCGCACCGGAACCTTCCGACATGGCAAAGCCGTCGCGGTCCTTGGAGAATGGCTTGGAAGCCTTTTCCGGCTTGTCGTTCTGCGTGGAAAGGGCCGATAGCAGCGAGAAGCGGATCAGGGCTTCGGCAGAGACGGAACCGTCAGTTCCGATGGAAAGAACGCGATCACTTTCGCCGCGACGGATGGCTTCGACACCAAGCTGGATCGCCGTCGCACCCGAAGCACAAGCGGTTGAAAGCGTGATCGGCAGGCCGCGTGTGCCGAAAGCTTCCGACAGGCGTTCTGCGATATAGCCGAACTGGGTCGTGTTGAAGAGGTCATCCTGACGCGCACGACGGCAGGCTTCCAGCAGAAGCTGATAGCTTGCCGGGCCTTCATTCTTCACGGTTGCATCAAGCGCAAACCGGCTTTTCCAGTCCAGTTCGACCGGAGGAGCTGCCAGAAAAAGCGGACCGCCGAAATCGGTAGACGAAAGGCCGGATTGTGCGAGGGCTTCTTCACCGGCGAGCCGGGCCAGCGCTTCCGAGAGTGCCGATGCACCTACATCGCTTTCGGCCAGGAAATCGACTGTTCCAGAAAAGCGCGTATTGAGATTGTCGGTTGGAAAGCGGGTGATGGCATGGATACCCGATTTCCCGCCGGTCAACGCAGCCCAGTTGTCTTCCTTGCCCTGACCGAGCGAGGAAACCACGCCAGCGCCGGTAATGGCGACAATGGGACGGCCGAGATGGTCTGTATATTTCGTCATCTTATACTCTCACCAGCTTTGCTGCGCCTTCGGCACGTGTAGCGCCAACTACGGTGACAATTGCTTCGCTGATCGGGCCTACGGCATCCTTTTCGGATGCATCCAGCGGTGCAAAAGCCTCGCCCTTCCAGACAGATATGGCTGCAAGTGCCACTGCCAGCGGGAACTGCGCTTCGCGCATATGACCGGTCAGGCCGGAAATGCCGCGATAGGTTGCCGACAGACCGTCCAGTGCTGTTTTCTCCGCATCGGTCGCTTCATGGGCGCCGGAAGCACCCGAAACAACGTAGGACGGGTCCTTGCCGCCATTGGCTGCAAGGATGAGTTCGCGGATCGTGTTGGCGAGGTCGGCACTTTCGCGTCGAATCTGCGCACTTTCGATGCCGGTCACTTCCGCATAGGCGCGCGCGCCGCGCTTGGCCGCGTGGTCAGCGCTTTCCAGAACAAGGAATACGCCGCCGGAACCGGAAACCATGCCGCCGCCTGCAGAACCATCACGCTGCCAGAGCGAAGCCCAGCCATCATGCTTGAGCAATCCGCCAAGCTCGTGACCGAGAATCATGTCGAAATGTTCGGCATTGTAGGAGCCACCGACCAGCGCATGGGTGCTCTGACCGGTGCGGATGCGCGCGGCTGCGGTCTCGATGGCCGAAAGGCCGGAACCTTCTTCGCCCATGAAGGTGCGCGAAGAACCGGTCACCTTGTGGACGATCGAAATATTGCCTGCGAGCAGGTTGGAGAGCTGGGCCAGAAACAGCGTCGGGCGCAATTCGGTCGAGAGTTTCTCGTTCAGCATGACGCCGCGATCGTTACGGGTGCGGCCTTCATCCAGAATCTGCATATCGACGGTGATATCGCGTTCGCCGCCACCGGCACCCACGACCATATCCATGGTCGCGCAAAGCGCCTCGTCGTCCTTCATGCCTGCATCTTGCAGAGCAAGCCCCGCGGCATAGGTGCCAAGGCGCTGCCAGGTTTCCATCTGGCGCTGATCGCCACGCTTTGGAATCTGCAGGCTCCAGTCCACTTCACCCAATGGATGAACAGTGTAGGGTGCAAAGGCTTCCTTTTCGAGGCGCGGTTCAGTGCCAGCCTTAGAGAAAGCGTTCCAATGCACATCGACCCCTTCGCCAAGCGAGGAGATGATGCCGATACCTGTGATGACGACTTTATTGTTCTGCATGGGTCCCGTTTGTCCGTCGATGCTGAGACTGCTCTGACAAGCGAAAAGTTCGCACTACCAGAAACGGAATCAGGGCGAACATTTCTGTCCACCCCTCAATACCGCCATATAATGTGCCGGGTCAGCCTTTTTTGGCTGCAACCAGCTCGTCGATTTTCGCGCAGAGATTCTTGAGCACGAAATATTCTTCGGTTGGAACCTTGCCTTCGTTGACTTCCTGGGTCCACTGCTCAAGCGGAATCTTGATGCCGAAAGCCTTGTCGATAGCGAAGACGATGTCGAGGAAGTCGAGGCTGTCGATGCCCAGATCGTCGATGGTGTGGCTATCTGGCGTGATGGTGTCACGGTCGATTTCACTGGTTTCGGCGATGATGTCGGCGACTTTGTCAAAAGTAGAGGACAAGTTTCGATTCCTTTATTCATGGCGGTGCCACAGTTGGCACGCATCTGACTGTTTGCGCGTATCTAGCGTTTTTCCGGTGATAGGGAAAGTCATATTACTTTCATAAGCACCGAGCTTTCAAAAGCGCATATAAGGCGCGCAACGCGCGAAGCGCAACATAAAGACAAACTCTAGTGGTCTGATTCCGACATTTGCATCCCTCGGATATGAGCGCTGAGCAAATGTCGGAAGCAAAAAGACCACTAGTAACTTTATGAATCTAGTGGATTTTTCGATTTTGACGTTTGAAACGGGATTCATATCGGACGGGTATCAAACGTAAAATTCAATCCACTAGTTTTGGAAATATTCTCAAAACTGAGTTGTTGCGGCAGGCTCAAGGTTCGTTTCTGACCCGCCTGACAAAGTACCAAAGACCAACCACAGCACAAGCAATCATCACAATTGCCAGAGCGTATTGCACTGGGCTATTCCCCGATGCAATTGCCACCACACCCGATGCCACGCTCCCCATTGTCCCCAAAGCTTCCGGATGCTTCAAAACAGATGTGACGGCAATGTCGCTCTGACGGGCCTTGGGTGCGATATCCTTCACCGGTTCTGCCATGTGGGTGACTGGCGACTTTGCGGCGAGCGCCAGAGCACGAGAACGCACGCGCTCGACGCGGGCAAGCCAGCCTTTTCCAAAGGTCGATGCTGTGGACAAGCCTTGCAGCCAGGATGCGCGTGCGTCGCACAATGCATCGATGACCTCTTCAGCGGACCGCATATTGGCGGCTTCAACCGTCTGTGCGCCAATTATCCCGTCTTCGGGCATATCCAGAATGCCTTGCAGCATCCTTGCCGCGCGTGCTGGACCTGAATTGACCGAAAAATCGAACAGGGCGTAGTCAATGCCGGAGGGCAGATTATCTCCGTCGATCTTGTTCCAGAATTGCGCCTGATAGATTTCAGTCGCAGTTGCCTGTGTCATTTCCCGTATATCTTCAGGCGACGCCTGATGTCCGTCCCACGCAGACAGGGTTGCGATGGTGATACCCATATTGGTCGCACCGCCGGGATCGGCAGGATTGTCTGCGTATCCGCCTTCTTCACTAAAAATATAAGGCATGACTTTCTGGAAATTCGATTTCATTGAAAAGCCTCTAATTTAGTATTTCGTGATAATAATCAGCAATTTATGACCCAGAATATCATTGGTTCTTGCAAAGAAAATAGTGTGAAAACTACTTGTTCGTGGGCTCGATCAGGATTGGCTAAAAATCATTATTTGATCACGATGTATCTTGCGTCCCGCACAATGATACGGCTTCATGAGCATCTCATCGCTGCATCATGTACAGGCAGGCAAAAGTGAATTCGGAAATCTTTGGATATGCACCGGACGGGCAGGCGGTTCACCGGCTCACGATCTCCAACGGCCCGCTGACGGCCAGGATCATAAATTGGGGCGCGGCCATTCAGGATCTGCGCATGGAGGGCCATGCGGCTCCATTGGTGATCGGCTATCGCGACTTTGCCGACTATCCGGCCCATTCACCGCATCTGGGCGCGATTGCAGGTCGTTCGGCCAATCGCATCCGCAACGCCCGGTTTGATCTGGACGGAACGACCTACGAGGTGGAGCCGAATTTTCAGGGGATTCATAACCTGCACGGCGGCAGCAAGGGGCTTGGCAACCGTGTCTGGAAGATCACCGGAAACGGTCCGGATTTCGTGACGCTTGCGACAGTGGCGCCTGACGGAGAGATGGGCTTTCCCGGCAACCTGAATGTAAGCTGCACCTATATGCTCACAGGCGATGGGACGCTCATCGTGCGGCTGGAGGCAGTGACCGACAAGCCAACGGTCTGTAATTTGCTACATCACAGCTACTTCAATCTGGATGATGGCGGCGAGGGCGATATCCTCGATCATCAGCTCAAGATCGAAGCCGATGCCTATATGCCCGTCGACGACGCTCTCATTCCGGACGGACGCGTTCTGCCGGTCAAAGAAACGCCATATGATTTCCGGGAATTCCGTCCGATTCGCTTCGAGGAAAACGGCAGTCAGGTCGAATATGACAGCAATTTCTGCATGACCGCAGCGCGGGGACCATTACGCCCATGCGCGTCGGTCAAGGGCGCTCGTTCCGGTATTCGCCTCGACGTTTCCACGACGGAGCCGGGTGTTCAGTTCTATGCAGGCAATACCATGGCCAATGACTGTATTGGCCTGATGGGCAAGCCCTACGGAAAACATGCAGGATTCTGCCTTGAGCCGCAGGTCTGGCCGGGATCGCTGGAATATTCCTATTTCCCGCAGGCAATATTACGTCCGGGCGAGATTTACGCCCAGACCAGCCATTTCAGCTTTTCACGCGAAAAATAATCAATCAGCAAAAGCGGCGCGTGCGGTTTCCATCGGAGCGAGCGCGCCGCGTATCTCGACCACACGCGCTGCAACCAGATGCGCCTTGCGGGCGGCTTCCACCGGAGAAAGCCCGTTCAGACGTGCAGCAAGATAGGCACCGTTAAAACTGTCGCCAGCGCCGGTAGTGTCCACGGCTTGCGCCACGACGGACGGTACAAGCGTCCTTTCATCGCCAGAGACGACCAGAGCTGGTTCCGTGCCGTCCTTGACGACGATTTCTTTCACGCCGAGTGCGGCAAGGCGATCTGCACAGGTGCTGGCATCCTTGTCGCCAAAGAGCGCCTGTTCGTCGGGGAATGTAGGCAGGGCGATATCCGCGATGCGCATGGCTTCGCTGATGATCTCCTGCGCAACTTTCCGGTCTGGCCAGAGCTGGTGGCGGAAATTCGGGTCGAATGCGATTCGCGAACCGGCTGCACGGCATTCCCGCAGGACGTCGAAAAACGTCTCGCGATGCTCAGGCAGGATGATGGCGATCGAAATGCCCGAAAAATAGATGATGTCACGGCCGGTCAGGCTTTTTTCCAGGGCTGCGCGGTCGCTGGCCAGACGCCGTGCCGCGGCGTCGCTCCGCCAATAGGTGAAGGAGCGCTCCGCACCGTTAAGCGTGATTGCGTAAAGGCCGGGGTGAAGTCCGTCGATGATGGGGCTGTGCGCGATGCCGATACCGTTCGACGTCAAGAACACGCGCTGCTTCTGCGAAAAGCTGTCTTCGCCGAAAGCGGTAACGTACTCGACAGGGTAGGATTTTTCCGTCAGCGCCCGCATGTACCAGGCAGTGTTCAGCGTATCGCCCGCAAAACCCATGCGCCATTGATCGCCTTCATTGCCAGAAAGCTCGATCATGCATTCGCCGATAGACGCAAATCCGCCCATGTCAGTCTCCTCACTTCCAATGGGGCTAACGCCTATACTAATTTGCCGCTATGTAAAATTGGTTTGTGGGTACTGTCATGTGGCCTTTATCGACTTGCCACATTCATTGTGTAAGCATCCGCCGACCGCATCGCCCTCAAAATCGGGATAGCTTTTTAAAAGCACGATGCATTACCTGATATTTTGGAGTTCTGCTGACGTTGTGTAGCGAACCTCGCCTAAGGATTTGACATGCGTTATGCGATTTATTTCACGCCGCCATCCAGTGATGCGCTTCTTAAGGTTGCCGCAAACTGGCTCGGACGCAATGCGTTCAGCGGCGGGCCGGTCAAGATGCCAGCGATTCGCTCGCTCGCGACCGACGAAATCTCCAAGCTGACGGAAGAGCCGCGCCGTTATGGCTTTCATGCGACGATGAAGGCTCCCTTCCGGCTGGATGAAGAACACACCGAAAACGACCTGCTTTCCGCATTGATGCATTTCGCATCGTCGGCATCGCCGGTCGTTATTCCCCGTCTGAAACTGCACGCAATTGGCCCGTTCTTCGCTCTCGTGCCGGAAGAGCCGGTTGCCGAGCTGAACCAGCTTGCCAATGATGTTGTGGTTGCCTTCGACCGGTTTCGCGCACCGCTCACCGAGGCGGAAATTGCAAAGCGGCGACCGGAGCGTCTCAGCGAGACACAGCGCCACAATATCGAACGCTGGGGCTATCCTTATGTTTTCGACGAGTTCCGCTTTCATATGACTCTGACCGGCCCGGTGGAGGAGAAGGACCGCGCTCGCGTGGAGCGGACGCTGGACGAATTTTTCACGCCGCTGCTGGATGACGCCGTAGAGGTTGCGAATCTCGCTCTGTTCGTGGAACCTGAGAAAGGGGCTCCTTTCGAGATTCATTCGCTGCATCCTCTGACAGGCGGCAAGATAGCGTCTGCTCGGGCCTCACGAGCGGTTGGGAGGCCGTAAGCAATGGGAAATGAAACGGTTCTGCGCAATGCCCGCATCGTGCTCTCCGACGATGTCGTTCTCGGTTCCCTGAAGCTTGTTGACGGCAGGATCGCCGATATCTCCGCTGGCGCATCCAGTGTCGGCGAGGATATGGAAGGCGACTTCCTGACACCCGGACTGGTGGAACTGCACACAGATCACCTCGAAGGACACTATGCGCCGCGCCCGAAGGTGCGCTGGAACCCGATTGCCGCCGTGCAGGCGCATGACGCACAGATTGCCGCTTCCGGGATAACGACCGTTTTCGATGCGTTGCGCATTGGCTTTGATGACGACGCCGAGACGGGCATTGACGATATGCGCAAGCTATCGTCGGCAATTGCAGAAGGCCGCGATGCGGGCCGTCTGCGCGCCGACCATTTCCTGCATTTGCGTTGCGAGGTTTCGGCGCCGGACTGCCTTCCGGCCTTCGAACAGTTTGGCAATCAGGCGCTGGTCAGGCTGGTGTCGCTGATGGATCACGCGCCGGGGCAGCGGCAGTTTACGGATATCGAAACCTACAAGACCTATTTCATCCGCAAGCTGAAATTCTCGGAAGAAGAATTCCGGCTCTATTGCGAGCGGCGTATCGGGCAGTCCCAGCAATATTCCGCGCCGACACGCAAGGCGATTGCCGAATTGTGCCACCAGCGCGGCGTTATTCTGGCAAGCCACGATGATGCGACGCCAGAGCATGTCGCGGAAGCAAAGGCGCAGGGAATAAGGGTCGCGGAATTTCCCACGACACACACGGCAGCGAAGGCATCAAAAGAATCCGGGATGTCGGTGCTTATGGGAGCGCCGAACGTCGTACGCGGCGGTTCACATTCGGGAAATGTGTCCGCGCGCGAACTGGCGGAGGCCGGAAATCTCGACATCATATCGTCGGACTATATTCCGGCCAGCATGATGCAATCGGCGTTCTTTCTCGCTGATGTCGCCGAAAACATCTCGCTGCCGCAAGCCATTCGTCTGGTTTCCGCCAACCCTGCCAAAGCGGTAGGGCTGGATGATCGCGGAGAGATCGTTGCCGGCAAGCGGGCTGATCTGGTCCGGGTGCAGATTGCTGATCACGTTCCGATCATCCGCACCGTCTGGCGAGAGGGACGGCGGGTTATTTAGCGCATAATCTTGATCGTCCTCGTTTGGCACCGGTCGGATTATGCTCTAACCTACCGAGATTGGCGTGGTCGGTTCCAGCGCCAGTCTGCCATCATCCAGAATGTCGAGCTGCAGTGAGCGATAACTGTCAATGCTCAGATGGGATGTCTTTGGGGAATGCGGGTGCGTTGCGGTGACTACGACAACGCTCGCACCGGCAGTTTCTCCTGCAACGATACCGGCTGGCGCATCCTCGAACACAAGGCAATTATGCGGATCGAAACCAAGTCGTTTCGCGCCAAGCTGGAAACATTCGGGGCTTGGCTTGCCACGCTCCACATCTTCGGCAGAAACGATGGTCTTCGGCATCGGCAGTCCTGCTGCGGCGACGCGACGGGTAGCAAGTTCAAGTGGTGCCGAGGTCACGATTGCCCAACGGTCTTGCGGCAATGAACTGAGGAAGTCATATGCGCCGTCAATAGGTGCAATGCCGTCCAGATCCGCCATTTCGGCCTGAAGCAATATCTCCGCCTCGCGGATCGGGTCCACGCCCGGCAGAGCAAGACGGCGGACGGTTTCAACTGCCCGGACACCATGGATCGTCGGCAGGAATGTGACTGGATCAATGCCATGGCGTATGGCCCATTCGCTCCACACACGTTCGGTCGCTTCGATGGAACTCAATATCGTGCCGTCCATGTCGAACAGAAACGCATCGAATGATTTGCCGAAAGGGGAAAAGGAGGTCACGTCGAATTTCCTTTAACTACGCAGATGAGAATCGGGAGAATGCTTCTGTGATCGATCATAATGTTTATTGGGTGAGAAGACAGTCTTTGGAGCAGATACTGTTCCCGCATCGGGTATGAAAATTAGCTTCGGCTCACTATATTGAGGGGCGACTGCAATATTGGCGAAACTTGATCATTTCGATCAATTGTGGCTTTTGGCACCCTTCCGAATTTAAATAAATGCCGAAAGCGCCGATTGCGACTGAATCGCATTCTCAGGATTGTTGTATAAATGACTGAAATAAAATCAAAAAAACGCAACTATCCGGATGTGCGCTTTGCCGTTGCGCCCATGATTGACTGGTCGGACAGACATTGCCGGTATTTTCACCGGCTCTTTTCCAGGCATGCATTGCTCTACACTGAAATGGTCGTGGCGGATGCCATCATTCACGGCCCACGCGACCGGTTGCTGGGTTTCGACACCGCTGAACATCCTGTGGCGCTGCAGTTAGGCGGTTCCGATCCGGTGAAGCTGAAAGAAGCTGCGAACATCGGCGCCGATTACGGCTATGACGAAATCAATCTCAATGTCGGTTGCCCGTCGGATCGCGTGCAGTCAGGTACATTCGGAGCCTGCCTCATGCAGACCCCGGATGTGGTGGCGCGTTGCGTCTCTGCAATGAAAGAGGCCGTTTCCGTGCCCGTTACCGTCAAATGCCGTATTGGCGTTGACGATCAGGATGTGGAAGTTGCACTCGATACTTTGGCCGATCTGACACTTGACGCTGGTGCTGATGCGCTTTGGGTCCACGCTCGTAAGGCCTGGCTGAAAGGATTGTCGCCCAAGGAGAACCGCGAGATTCCACCGCTCGACTATGATCGCGTCTATCGCCTCAAGGCGCGGCTTGGCGATATTTTCGTCGGCATAAACGGCGGGATCAATACGCTTGATGAAGCAGAGCAGCACTTGCAGGCCACCGATGCGGTGATGCTCGGTCGTGCCGCTTATCATAATCCCGAGATTCTGGCAGAGGTGGATGCGCGCCTTTATGGAGGCGGACAGGCAGTTACCTCGATCGCTGATATCATCGGTGAAATGTGCGCCTATACTGATCGTCATATCGCAGCAGGCGGCAGGCTTTCGCATGTGAGCCGACATATGGTCGGGCTTTTTACCGGGCAGCCGGGTGCACGGCGCTGGCGGCAAATCCTTTCGACGGATGCCACCAAGCCGGGCGCAAACAGTGATGTGCTGCGTCAGGCCTATGCCGTCGTGACTGAAGCGGCAGCAGAAGCTGCTTAGAACACGTTTCGATCTGATTAGATCAGATTGATGCTCTAAGCATTTGTTTTGACAGGAATCTTATCCGAAAACCGTTTCACACTTTTCGGGCTGCGCTCTAATCAATCAGAATAAGCTGGTCCCCGCGGACAGTGAATCCGCCGAGTGTTTGCAGGAAGTTCATACCGAGCAGGCTGCCGGTCATCAGGCCTTCCTTGGTCACCATGGCGCGCACATTCTGGCGCTCGATATCGCCAATCTGCAATGTGGCAATGTTGATGACTGCTGCACTTGCCGTACCATTGGCCGTCATGATCGGAACGGAATAGTTGAGCGAAGCCGTGTCTATGCCTGCGCGCTCTGCATCTTGCTGGGACAGGACGACTGAAGATGCGCCGGTATCGACCAGAAAGTGAACACGTTCACCGTTCACGCGCCCATTGACCTCGAAATGACCATTCGCAGCCTTTGCAAGCGTGACGGTTAAAGTGCCATCGGCATTACGGCCTGAAATAGGGCTTCCGGGGATCAGCCCGGCCGTGACCCGGCTCGCGACGTCCTGCAGCTCATAACGATACTGATAACCTGCAACGAGGCCGAGAATAATCACGGCCCACATGGCCATATTGCGCGCAAAGTCAGTCAGCTTGATCCCGGAGCCTAGCAGACCGGCAGCAAGCACGACGCCCCATATGCCCAGATAGGCTGCGCGGGCAAACACGTCATTGTCCATGCCAAGCGTTGAGCCGCTGTCATTGTTGGACATCAGCAGCAGGACAACAATCGCGACAGCAGCAATAATGAGCCAGAAAAAGCGCCCCATCAGCCAATTCTCTTTTCTACAATAATCTCGTGCCTGTCGGCGAGAAGCGACCAGACGGCCATTCGCTCTTCCGCACTCATGCTGGACCAGCGTGCGATCTCATCTAGCGTCCGGGCACAGCCGAGGCAGAAGCCGGTTTCCGTATCTATCGTGCAAACCAATATGCACGGGGATTCAATGGTTGTCGTGTCCATGAAATGCAATGTGGTTGCATCAAAGGGCCATGACAAGCCCGGCGAGAACGGCAACTGCACCGATCTGCTGTGCTGCGCCCAATGTGTCACCGGTTTGTCCGCCGATTTTTGCGATGCAAAGTCTGGCAAAGCCGACAAGCAGAACAGTCGCCAGCACAAGCGCATTGATGAGCGAGAGAAATCCGCCCGCTGGTATGAGCGTGAAGACAAGAAAGAGCAGTCCGATCCCGACACCGCAAACAACGGTCTCCCATTGCGGCTGGCCAACGCTGTCGGACAGCCCGCCGGGACGCGCGGAGGGCAGAGCGTGCCAGAATGCCAGCATGGCTGCGCGGCTTGCCGCTTCGCCGCCGATCAGCGCAAGAGCTGCATAGCCTGCACCTGCACGGTCGATGATCGCCATCAATAGAGCCGCCTTCAAACCCACGAAGACAATCAGCGTCAGCGCCGCGAAAGTTCCGATGCGGGAATCTTTCATGATATCCAGCCGGCGATCCACGGAAGATGCGCCGAAGAAGCCGTCAGCAGTATCACCCAGGCCGTCTTCATGGAGTGCGCCGGTCATCGCCGCCAGGGTGCCAATTGCGAGCAGCGCGCAGGCAAGGGGCGAGAGGTTCATTTTATAGGCCACGAAAAGCACAGCGCCTGCCAGCAGGCCCAGCACCGCTCCTGCGAGCGGAAAGGCACGGGCATTGCGCGGCAACGAATCATCACCATCCTCGAACCATCTCTGCGGAAGCGGCAGGCGGCTTAGAAAGCCCAGACTCCGGATCGTGTCGCCAATGAGACTATTTCGCTGCAAGTGACTGTTCCACTTTGTTTCCCGAAACGGATTTCCGCGATAATTCGCCTCAATGTTGCTTCAACTCAAAGAGGTGATTTGAAAATTCGCGTCAGTGCTTATAGGACGAGCCCAACGAATTTACACCTCCCATCATCGATTGGACTAAACTTATGAGCGCCAGCGGCCTACCTTTTGACGATTTCCGAGAATTGATCCGAAATCTGCCGGGTCCCGACCTGGGAGCGGAAAGGGCCGTTCGCGAGCGTGAGGCTACACTGACCAAGCCCGCCGGTTCGCTCGGACGCATGGAAGAGATCGTGGCATGGCTCGCTGCATGGACCGGCAAGCGCACACCGCAGATCAATCGCCCGCTGGTGGCGGTGTTTGCTGGCAATCACGGGGTTACGGCCAAGAACATCACCCCGTTTCCGCCAAGCGTCACGGCGCAGATGGTCGAGAATTTTGCTGCCGGTGGCGCAGCCATCAACCAGATCTGCATTGCCAATGATCTCGGGCTGAAGGTTTTTGATCTGGCGCTGGAACACCCGACCGGGGACATTACCGAAGAACCTGCCATGGATGAGCGCACTTGCGCCGCGACCATGGCTTTCGGCATGGAAGCGATTGCCGGTGGAACCGATCTCTTGTGCATCGGCGAAATGGGTATCGGTAACACCACGATTGCCGCAGCAATTGCGCTGGCGCTCTTCGGTGGTACAGCGGAAGACTGGGTCGGGCCGGGCACGGGTTCAACGGGTGAGTTGCTTGAGCGCAAGCTTGCCGCCGTTCGTCAGGCCGTCGCTCTCCATCAGGCGCATCTCCAGGACCCGCTGGAAGTGTTGAGCCGTCTCGGCGGTCGCGAAATCGCAGCCATGGCTGGCGCAATTCTGGCCGCGCGCATGGAGAAAATCCCGGTCATCGTCGACGGTTTTGTGGCAAGTGCTGCCGCAGCGGTTCTCTATGCCGCCAACCCGGAAGCAATAGATCATTGCCTGTTCGGCCATGTTTCCGCCGAACCAGGCCATCGCAAGCTTCTTGAGAAGATGGGCAAGGAACCGCTTCTTGATATGGGAATGCGCCTTGGCGAAGGCACAGGTGCGGCGCTCGCAGCCGGTATCGTCAAGGCGGCGGCACTGTGCCATAGTGGCATGGCGACGTTCGAACAGGCTGGAATATCCGGCTCGAAATAATGGTCGCGAGATCATCGAAAAGCCCGCCATTTGGCGGGCTTTTCTTTTAAATCAAAGCTTTAAAAGCGTTAGTTGTTATCTTTGTCGAGCACCATGTAGTCGAGCGGCAGTTCGGTGGTGTACTTGATCTGCTCCATGGCGAAGGACGAAGACACGTCGCGAATTTCGATCTTGCTGATGAGGCGCTTATAGAAGGCGTCATAAGCGCCGATGTCCGGCACAGCCACGCGAAGCAAATAATCCACGTCACCGCTCATGCGGTAGAATTCGATGACTTCAGGGAATTCCTGAACCACTTCGGAGAAGCGCTTGAGCCATTCATGGCTGTGGGAGCTTGTGCGCACCGACACGAACACCGTCACCCGCGCATTGACGCGGATCGGATCGAGAATGGCGACACGGCGCTTGATGACGCCATCTTCTTCGAGTTTCTGGATGCGGCGCCAGCATGGCGTCGTGGAAAGGCCAACTTTCTTGGCAACGTCTGCCACTGCAAGTGTCGCGTCTTCCTGCAATAAGCGCAGTATCTTCCTGTCGAGCCTGTCCATGCGTTTCCGTTCCCGGTTTTAGAAATCGTTTCCCGAACTGTGCGAATAGGTGAAACGTCATACCTTATGGTTCGCAATGATCCGAAGTTACAGGAAAAATATTCTGATGAAAACGAATGGAATAAAAATTATTTATCGTCTTGGATGAGGTCTCGCACTTTTGCCTGAAGAACAGGCACAACTTCAGCATCAAACCATGGATTTCGCTTGAGCCACCCACTGTTGCGCCAGGATGGGTGCGGCAAGGGCAGGGCGATTCGACCCGCCTGATTGGGTGTTTCGATGAAATGCCGCCAGTTCCTGACGGTTTCAGTGAGATTACGGCCCCGATAGCCGGGCAGGTGATAGGCCAGGGCGTATTGTCCGACCACCAGCACGAATTCCAGTTGCGGCATTGCCGCGAAAACACGGTCATGCCAGGTCTGCCGACATTCGCGGCGCGGCGGAAGATCACCACCATGCTTGTCATAGCCGGGAAAGCAGAAGCCCATCGGGACGATGGCAAAGCGTGATGGATCATAAAATTCCTCGCGCGACACGCCGAGCCATTGCCGCAGGCGATCCCCGGACGGATCGTTGAACGGCAGGGAAGTGTTGTGCACGCGAATGCCGGGAGCCTGACCGCAAATGGCAATTCTCGCTGTATCCGAGACGATGCAGACGGGATTGGGCTCATGCGGCAAGGGCGGCAGAAATTCTGGTGTGTCGCGACAGATACGACAGGCCCGGATCGAGCGGCTGAGTTCGTCCAGCTTTTCCATGAATTGTATCAGCGAATTCCATCAGTTTCGGGGCAGGATCATTTCAATAAAAGTCCGAATATGCTCCCTTATATAGGTAATGGCATCGCTGATTACAGCCAACAGCGATTTGCTGTCCGATTGCTGTACAGTTTCCTCATTGCGATGTTCCTTGCGCCATCGGGATGGCTGCTCGAACTGCCCGGCCCATATGCCGCGCCGGTTGCTGCGGGCGTCTCTTTCCTCGCGCTGATAATCGCCATAGGAAACGGCCCAGCCCTGCTCAACCATCCAGCGGTTGAGATCGGTTTCACCGAGATAACAGCGCGCCAGATCACGGCTATACTGATCTCGTCCTTCCGTCTCGCACCGAATCGAGGACCTGCCGATTCTGCCTCGCAATATGTTGCGAGCTTCTCTGCCGCAATCGTAAGTGCTTCCGGCTCGCACACATTGCTGTTGCATCTCCGGCGCATCGATACCCTTGAGACGTATATGTTTCTTGCCAAGGACCACGGTGTCGCCGTCGATCACATAGACCGAACCGTTCAATGCTTCTTTTGGAGCGGATGGCATCGGCAGGTAGACGATGAGTGTAACGAGAATTGAAAAAAGCAATAGAGTCAATAAGATGCCGCGAAAACTTATACTATTGCTTTTGCGGGCAGACCGGTAGGGACGTCTGTAAGGACGACGGTATTTGCTCATAGGTGGCTTCCCGATTCCCTAGCGTCTCTGATTTTGCGGCAGACTGCGAACTCTTATCCTTTGCGTCAACAAGAGCAGATTGTTGATCGGAACAACAGTCAGTTTGTTGTCAATTAGCAACAGTCTTTACCGTTGCTTTAGGTTAGAAAGAGCTCAGGCACATTTTGCCCATTTCCCGCCACAAACAGGCGTCACCGATCATGGAAAGGCAGAAGCCACCAAAGTATTGAGAGCTATCAAGCTCCAGCAGGATAGGCAGGAATGACGAAGGGCGCGTTGTTGCACGGCAAACGGATTGGGAACAGGATCAACCCTGTTCGTACGCCCTTTATTCTTTCCAATGATGGTAAGGCTTTTTTCGGCCAAGATCGGGTCTCAGTCTTGACGAAAACAGCGTGCATTCTGTCCCCTATGAATGTTTCCTCCACTGAGTGTGAAAGACCAGCGTTGTGATGCGTATCCGCAGTTTTTCATATAGCGCCCTTGCTATGGCTCTCGGTTTGGCCATTGCCTGTAATAGCGCCTTTGCTTTCGACCTTAATGACGATTCCGAAAAGTCGAGAAGCCCGTTTGAACTCTTCAAGTTCGGCTTCTCCGCATACAAGAACGGTCACAAGGACGAGGCGATCAAGGCGCTGCGCTATGCTGCGGATCGCGGCCATCAGGGCGCAAAGTGGAAACTGGCCCGCATGTATGCCGATGGCGATGGCGTGCCGGAAAACGATTACGAAGCCTACAAGATTTTCGAAAAGATCGTTCGCGAGGGCTCGGAACCGGGGTCGGAAAACGACTCTTATGTGGCTGACGCTCTCGTGGCGCTTGCAGGTTATGTGAAGCGCGGCATTCCGGGCTCGCCGGTCAATGCAAATCCGGGCATGGCGCGCAATCTCTATGTGCAGGCCGCATCCAATTTCGGTGATTCAGCGGCCCAGTTCGAGCTTGGCAAGATGCTGCTCGATGGCGACGGCGGAGAACGCAATTCCGTGCAGGCCGCACGCTGGTTCCAGCTTGCCGCCAAGAAAGGCAATGCCGGTGCACAGGCCATGCTTGGCAATATGCTGTTTCAGGCAGGCAAGACCGTTCGCGGCCTTGCCATGATGACGGCGGCATTCGAGCGCTGCCCGACCGAGGATTGCCCATGGATACGCGATATGCAGGAACAGGCATTCTCGATTGCCGGTGAAGCAGATCGTCGTAATGCGATCGCACTCTCCAGTGACTATGCCACCAAAGGCGATTTCTGATCTTCGCCTAGAATTAGCCTCAGACTGAAAGCGTTATCGTCACCGGTACATGGTCGGACGGCTTTTCCCAGGCACGGACGTGCTTTTCCACATCACTTGATATGAAACGATTGGCCGCCTCTGGCGACAGCATCATATGGTCGATGCGGATGCCGTTGTTTTTCTGCCAGGCACCGGCCTGATAATCCCAGAACGAGTAAATCCCGGTGTCGTCGGTTGACGCACGGATTGCATCGGTAAAGCCCAGATTTTCAAGCCTGCGGAATGCCTGGCGCGATTGTGGCTTGAAGAGCGCGTCGCCAACCCACTGCTCGGGATTTTTGGCGTCGTACGGCTCGGGGATGACGTTGTAGTCACCGGCAAGCACCAGAGGTTCTTCCAGGGCAAGGCGGTCTTTCGCCCACAGTTCAAGCCGCTGCATCCACGAAAGCTTGTAGGGAAACTTTTCGGTATCTACCGGATTGCCGTTCGGCAGATAAAGCGAAACGACGCGGACAACGCCCTTGTCCGTCGAGTAGACGCCTTCGATGAAACGTGCCTGCTCATCACCATCGTCGCCGGGAAGGCCGCGATTGACCTCATCCGGTGATTTCCTGGACAGAAGCGCGACGCCGTTGAAGCCTTTCTGGCCATGTGTTTCCACATGATAGCCGAGCGCTTCAATCTCCAGACGCGGAAACTGGTCATCGACCGACTTGATTTCCTGCAGGCAGGCGATGTCGGGCGAGGACTCCTTCAGCCAATGCTGGAGGTTTTCGATACGGGCTTTGACGCCGTTGATGTTCCAGGTCGCGATTTTCATAACCCTATGATTATGCGCTTGGGGAGGTGAGGGCAAGCAGGGCGCAATCGCGCGTCACAGCTTTTCATCGCCCACAATTTCGATATCCGAGAAAAATTCGGCCCAAGACTATTTGTATTGGCGGTTTTGCATTCCTATTTGCTCTGGACAGGAGCCAAACAGGAGATATTCGAATGTTCGACGCCAAGAAACTTCTCGAACAGTTTCTGGGATCACAAGTACCCGGTACGTCGGGAAGTGTCCGCGACAAGGCCGGGCAGGTGACAGACCTGGCAAAGAAGAACCCGCTTGCAACGGGTGCCATCGCCGCAGCCATTCTTGGCACGAAGACCGGACGCAAGCTCGCGGGCAATGTGGCGACAGTGGGTGGCATTGCTGCCATCGCCGGATTGGGATATCTCGCCTACAAGAATTATAAGTCCGGTCAGGCACCGCAGGAAGCTGAACAGCCGGTTGCGAAAGAGCCTGAACTGCTTCCGCCGCCTCCGGCCGATTCTCCGTTCCACCCGCAATCTCCAGCCATGAGCAACAGTTTTGCGCTGACACTTGTGCAGGCGATGATTGCTGCCGCCAAAGCCGATGGCCATATTGATGATGCGGAGCGGGCTCGCATCATGGAGAAGGTGAAGATTTCTGGTCTCGACGATGAAGCGGAAGCCTTCCTTGAGAAGGAGCTTGCCGATCCCGTCGATCTCAATGTTCTGGTTTCAGCCGCACAGACGGAAGAGCAGAAGGTCGAGCTTTATACGGCGTCGCGCCTTGCGATAGACCCCGATAACAGGGCTGAACGCGGATATCTGGATATGCTGGCTGGTCGTCTCGGCCTGCCGGATGCCCTGGTGGACCATATCGAAGCGACGGTCGCTTCGGTAAAGGTTTAAGGCTGGTTGTTTCCCGGCAGCCATAAAAAAAACCGGCCGCCACATGGCAGCCGGTTTTAATTTTTTTCGTGCGTGCCAGTCAGATGGCGAAGCTGGTTCCGCAGCCGCAGGCCGAAGTGGCGTTCGGATTGCGGATCTGGAACGACTGTCCCATCAGATCATCGACGAAATCGATTTCCGAGCCATCCATATAGGGAACTGAAATGGAATCGATCAGCACCTTGGCGCCGAGCTTCTCGATGACGATGTCGTCGTCGGTCTGCTCATCAACCAGATCGTATTTATAGGAGAAGCCGGAACACCCGCCGCCTTCGACCGAAACGCGAAGGGCAGTCTTTCCCGGTTCCGATCCGAGAATCTTGGCGATCCGCTTTGCTGCGGAATCTGAAACGGTAATGCCTGTCATCTGCCTTGTTCCGTTTGCAATTACGAATATCGAACCGGACGATTTTTCCAGATTTCCGATAGCCGCATACTTGCCTTCATGATTAGCTGATAGCTATGAACGCGAACTGCGGAAGTCAATGTCTGTACCCGGTCCGCACCAGTTTTGTGTAATCATATTACAGTGAAGGATGCATCGCAATGTCGCTGGAAGGAATAGGCTTTGGTTATCGCGAACGCGCGCCCTATGCCTGTGATCCTGCACGAAGCCGTGGACGTCTGGTACCAGAGCCGGAAAGCCCAACCCGTACACCGTTTCAGCGCGACCGCGACCGTATCATCCATTCCACGGCGTTCCGTCGTCTGAAACATAAGACGCAGGTTTTCATCGCTCATGAAGGCGATCATCACCGCACACGTCTTACGCACACGATAGAAGTTGCCCAGATTGCGCGTGCCTTGGCTCGCGCATTACGGCTCGATGAAGATCTGGCCGAGGCGGTGGCGCTTGTCCACGATTTTGGCCACACACCCTTCGGTCATACCGGGGAGGAAGCGCTCAACGAGCGCATGAAGCCATTTGGTGGGTTCGATCACAATGCGCAGTCGCTCAGGATCGTGACCAAGCTCGAACATCGATATGCAGATTTCGACGGGCTTAATCTCTCGTGGGAAACGCTGGAGGGGTTGGTCAAGCACAACGGGCCTCTGTTGGGCGCGTTTGCGACGCATCCGGATGTTGCTGTTCCATTGCCGATTCTCGATTTCAATGAACGCTATGATCTGGAGCTCACGCGGTTCGCCAGTCTGGAAGCGCAATGTGCGGCCATTGCCGACGATATTGCCTATAATGCCCATGATATTGATGACGGTCTGCGGGCAGGGCTTTTGAGCCTTGAAGCTCTTGACGAAGTACCGTTGACGAAGCGCCTGCTCGATCTCGTGCGGACACGTTATCCGGATCTTGATCCCGTGCGAACCGGACATGAACTGGTGCGCAGGCAGATCACCATCATGGTGGAAGATGTGATCGAAGAGGCCCAACGTCGTCTGGCAGCGGCAAAGCCGCAGAGCGTGGAAGATGTGCACGGCCAGTCGCATGCACTGGTGGCGTTTTCCGATGCCATGCGCATCGACGAAAAGGTGTTGAAGCGGTTTCTGTTCAAGAACCTCTATTTCCACGACAGCGTCGTGGTGCGCAGGCATGCTGCCGACAAGATATTGCAGGACCTCTTTGATACCTGTTTCGCCAACTCCTCGATCTTGCCGCCAGAGTGGCAATCGGGCTGCGAGACGCTGGATGAGGCGGCTCGGGCGCGGCGGGTTGCCGACTATCTGGCGGGGATGACTGACAATTATGCCGTGCGAGAACACCGACGATTGTTTGACCACACACCCGATTTAGCTTAATCGGGGCCAAACGAAGCGGCATCTATCGGAAAATTGACTGGATTCCGCACTTTTTTGAACGAGCCGACACCGGAAAAGCAGGACTAAAAGCCCGGCGTAAGCCTGACAGGACAGACCATGAATATCTTTGCAGATTTCGACGCACGTATAAAAAAGACGTTGCAAGATATTGATCTGAAACCGAAAGACGGTGGCGAACTTGATCTTTCGCGCATCGGTGTCGAGCCGCCGCGAGATGCTTCCCATGGTGATATTGCCACCAATGCTGCGATGGTGCTTTCCAAGGCTGTCGGCCAGAACCCACGTGAGCTCGCCGGTCGTATCGCCGAGGCCCTTGCCGCAGACGAAGATGTCGAAACTGTCGATGTCGCCGGTCCGGGCTTCATCAATCTGCGTCTGAAGGCTACCTACTGGCAGCGCGAACTTTCCGCGATGCTGAACGAAGGCACGGATTTCGGTCGCTCGAAGCTTGGCACAGGATCGAAGGTCAATGTCGAATATGTTTCGGCAAACCCCACCGGCCCGATGCATGTCGGTCATTGCCGTGGCGCAGTCGTCGGCGATGTGTTGGCCAATCTGCTGAAATTCGCTGGCTATGATGTGGTCAAGGAATATTACATCAACGACGCCGGTGCGCAGATCGATGTGCTGGCACGATCCGTCATGCTGCGCTACCGCGAAGCACTCGGCGAAAATATCGGCGAAATTCCGTCTGGTCTTTATCCCGGAGACTATCTCGTTCCGGTCGGGCAGGAACTTGCCAAGGAGTTTGGCACGAAGCTTCTGGAAATGCCGGAAGCCGAAGCACTTGCTCTCGTAAAGGATCGCACGATCGATGCCATGATGGCGATGATCCGCGCCGATCTGGATGCGCTCAATGTGCACCATGATGTGTTCTTCTCCGAGCGCAAGCTGCATGTCGATCACGCACGGGCGATTCGCAATGCAATCAACGATCTGACGCTCAAGGGCCATGTCTATAAGGGCAAGCTGCCGCCGCCAAAGGGGCAGTTGCCGGAAGACTGGGAAGATCGCGAGCAGACCTTGTTCCGTTCGACGGAAGTGGGTGACGATATCGATCGTCCTTTGATGAAGTCTGACGGGGCTTTCACTTATTTTGCGGGCGACGTGGCATACTTCAAGGACAAGTACGACCGCGGCTTCAACGAGATGATCTATGTACTGGGCGCCGACCATGGCGGTTACGTCAAGCGTCTGGAAGCGGTCGCAAGAGCTGTTTCCGACGGCAAGGCCAAGCTGACGGTGCTGCTCTGCCAGTTGGTCAAGCTCTTCCGCGATGGCGAACCTGTGCGCATGTCGAAGCGGTCAGGTGAGTTTATCACGCTGCGCGATGTGGTGGACGAAGTCGGTCGTGACCCGGTTCGCTTCATGATGCTTTACCGGAAGAACGATGCGCCGCTGGACTTTGATTTTGCCAAGGTGACGGAGCAGTCCAAGGATAATCCCGTCTTCTACGTGCAATATGCTTCCGCACGTTGCCATTCGGTTTTCCGTCAGGCTGCGGACCAGCTTGGTCTCGCTGGTCTCGACCGAGTCGGCATGGCTGCGCATTTCGACAAGCTGACCGACGAAAGCGAAATTGCACTCGTTCGCAAGCTGGCCGAATATCCGCGTCTGATCGAGGCTGCAGCCGTTCATCAGGAGCCGCATCGGCTTGCTTTCTACCTTTATGACCTCGCCAGCGCGTTCCATTCGCAGTGGAATAGAGGCACAGAGAACCCGGACTTACGTTTTATTAAGGTTAACGATCCAGACTTGTCATTAGCCAGGCTAGGGCTGGTACAGGTTGTTTCCGATGTGCTGACTTCCGGATTGACGATAATCGGTGCGGATGCTCCAACGGAAATGCGCTAGAGTATAGTTCGAAGGTGAATGCCGTTTGAGACGGATTATACTCGAAGAATGGTCTCCGCAGTGTGCGGGCCGCGCTATGCGGTTCGAGATGAGTTCGGAGATCAGGCGGCTGTCACAAAGCTTTTCAGGTCGAAAGACTGATTGAAGGCAAAAGTTGGCAAGTCGAACAGGTGGAAGGCCATAATGAACGCAAGTCATTGGTCTTCCTTCTGGCGCAGGAAACTTCCGTCAACTTTTGCCCACATTGCCTCGCTAAAAAGCAATGTATGGAGACGTCTTGCGACGTCCAGGGTTTGAGTTAGGAACACGCCATGACGGACAGCAGTGCAAATCCCCGTAATTACGGCGAGCGTCCGTTGCACGAAGACGATCCACTGATGGAACTGTCACGGATCATGGACTTCGGCACGCCTGCTGATGACAACGTCGCTTGGAATGAGCGCCGACCTAGTTACTTTGAAGACAACCGGACAGAGCCGGGCTTCGATCCATCACTGGATCTGGAGCGCGAATTGCTCGGTGACTTCAATGATTATTCTCAGCCTACGGACCAGTCACAGTTCGCAGCGACGCCCACGCACGATGATTCTCATCTGTTGGATGAACCTCTGATTCATGAGGAAGAACTTGCTTCGGCTCTGGAAGACGAGCTTGATCTTCAAATGGATGAAGATGAGCAGGCGCCGGAATTGGAAGCGCCCTCATTCGAAGCACTTGAGTTTGAAGAAGCTGATCGTAGCGAACCGGTGCCGCAATTCGACTACAGCGATTATTCGGCTGCGCGCGATTCGAACGATGAGAGCTATGCCGCATCATCATCGGTCTATGTTCGCCGGGAGACTGTCGAACCGCTTCATATCGATCAGACCGATTACGATCCGACGATCTATCAGCCAGCCATTGAGCCGCATGAAGAGGCTTATCAGCCTGCGCGCGATCATGACTGGAACGTTCAGGCTGTCGAGCCAGCAGAGCAGTCCTATGCTGCCGTCACAGCGCCGGTCTCGCTTGAGGACGAACTGGAAAATCTCCTGTTCGGTGACGAGCCGCAGCCGGTGTCTCACGACGAAACCCACTTTTCCCAAGTCGCGTCCCATGTCGCGCCTGCAGAGGAACCCTACGTCCACCACGACGTGGTGCCCGTGCAGAATATCGGATATCAGGACGAGCAGGAGCTGGAAGACCTGCATTTCGACGATTTGCGACTTGATGAGCCAGCTTATGATGCCGCGCCACAGGCGGCTGCGGCTGTCGAAACCTACGCCGCTCAGCCTCAGGTTGTGCCTGCGGGGTATCCGTACTATACGCGGAGCAATTTCTCCTCAGGCGTTGCAGGGCAGGACACGGTAGCAACCGCGCCGCAGGCTGATTTCGCACCTGTTGCGGTTTCAGCGCCTTCGCTTGATGACGAGGACGATTTCTCTTTCGAAGACGACTTTTCCTTCGATGTTGAGGAAACAGCCGCCGCAATCGCTGCCGAAGGCACGGAAGACGATCTTTCGGAGCTGGATGAAATCAGCCTTTCGGAAGATGATTTTGGTTTTGAAACGTCTGGCGATGTTTCCAGCATTCAGGACGAGAATGTTTTCAGCGAAGATGATTTCTTCACGGAAGACGATCTCGATCTGAGCTCGGAACCTGTAGAAGAAGCCACCGCCTATGCACATGCGGTACGCTCCGACGACGATTACCGCTCGTCTCCGGCTTCATTCTCGCAGTTTGGCAGTACTCATGCGGCTGCGGTCAGCGCGCCTGCGCCCGAAGTCGAAACCTTGAGCGTGGCCGAAGAAAAAGTCGAGCAGACGCATTCCCTCGATTTGCCGGAAATCAATTACGGCGAAGAAGAAACCAATGCCGGACTGACTGATCTCGAAGC
Source organism: Brucella tritici (assembly GCF_902825325.1). Classification (GTDB taxonomy): domain Bacteria; phylum Pseudomonadota; class Alphaproteobacteria; order Rhizobiales; family Rhizobiaceae; genus Brucella. The sequence continues at coordinate 102,779 of NZ_CADEAR010000012.1, forward strand.
GGAATTCGCCGAGGTCTTCAATACGGTCGGTGTGGATGAAACGGCTAAAACCGACGCGCAGAGCGAAGCTGACAGGGCTTTTGAGGACATATTCCGCGAAAGCGCTTCGAGCTATCTGCCAAACTCCGGTGCCAGCCTCGGTGCTGCCGTGGGCGCTGCCGCAATGGGCGTTGGTGCTGCCGCTGCTGCGGGGGCATATGGCCGCTCGCAGGCAACGGCCCAGGCGCCAGCGCAGTCAAAAGCCTCCAATCCATTGGGCAATGAAGACGACTTCTACAATCATTGGGCAGCCCAGGGCGCACAGACCCTTGAAGGCGGCGACTATGGCGAACGCGCTGCGATGCAGGCGGAAGACGATCTTGGCAGCGCCGCCGAGGCCTATCGCAATCGTCCGGTTCGTGGCCGTCGCGGCCTCATTCTGGCCAGCGTGGCCGGTGTGGCGGTGCTTCTTGGCGGGATCGGCTATCATTTCCTCGGAGGAAGCGGCTCCGGTGAACCGGTTGTGATTCGCGCCGACAATCAGCCGATCAAGATGCAGCCGGAAAATCCGGGCGGTGCCACAGTGCCGAACCAGGACAAGGCGGTTTATGATCGCGTTGCGGGTACGCTGCCGAATAATCCGGAACAAAAGTCCCTGATTACTTCCGGTGAAGAGCCGGTGGATATTTCCGGTACTGATGACAGCGAGAACATGGCGGACAATACGCCAGACGAGCAGCCCGTAGCGAACAATGCCCCGGTCGAGAATCAGAACGCGAACCACAATGCGCCGTTGGTCCAGCCGCGCGAAGTGGAAACCATGATCGTTCGCCCGGATGGTTCTATCGTCCAGCCTTCTTCGGCACCGGAGGAAACCGCTTCGCAACTGCCTCCGGCAAACAATACTGCTCAGCCGGTGGCTCCTGCCGGTGGCGATGAAATCGCTGCGCTGGCCGCTGGCAATGCACCTGCAGAACCGGATGCGCAAACACCTGCACCGGCTCATCAGGCACAACAGCCTCAGCCGGCCGCGGAAGCGCCGCGTCTTCCTGTCCGTGCTCCGGTGGTGCCATCACGGCCTGCTGAACAGCCGGTCAACATCGTCGGCAATGTTCCGCAGCGCACGCAGGCCCCGGCTGCTGCCAATCCTGCTCCAGCTCCGGCAGCGTCGCAGGTTGCGTCGGCAGCAGGTGCAGGCGGTTATTTCATTCAGATTGCGTCACAGCCATCAGCCGAGCTGGCACAGAAGTCCTATGCCAACATGGCCCAGAAGTATGGCAGCGTGATCGGTGGCCGCAGCGTCGACATCAAGCGTGCCGACATTCCGGGCAAGGGCACCTACTATCGTGTCCGCGTTCAGGGCGGCTCCAAGGAAGATGCATCGGCACTTTGCGGACGCCTCAAGTCCGCTGGCGGCAGCTGCTTTGTGACGCAGTGATTTGTCGGACATTGATTATTGAAAGGGCGGCCTCGGTCGCCCTTTTTCATGGGTGCGCCGAGCATGGCGCGTGGTGCGCAATCACCGTTTGACCGGGATGGTATCCGGTCGATGACTTGGAGGTGAAAGTCCTCTACGGGCCCTGGTGATGGGAACCGTTAGCCGAACAGCAAGGGCGTCGTCGTGAGGCGGGGTCTGAAGGAAGCTGTAAGCAAAGTGCCGGCCTGACGAACAGGAAGCGCATAAGAGGCAGTCGCATCAGGGCAAGGGGGCCCATTTACCCAAAGCCCGATATTCACCTGGATGATGCGGCTGTAGATGCGACAGGTATATGGCATGAAGGTCACGCGTCTTACCTCGGGAGGTCTGTTGCCTCGCCACCGGCAACGGTGTGCTACCGCGGCTGAGAAGCGACGGGACAGGGCGGCAGAAGTCAGCAGATGCCGTAGTAGCCGGGACCATCTGGTGAAGGGTTGAACATGAAGTGTCGGATGGAGAACGGTCTTTCGATGACGACAGCAGATGCAGACAATGGGGCCGAAATTCCCCATGCCCATGCGGAAGGTAGTGGCCGGAAGCCGCGAGAGGATGCCTTGGGCGCATCAAACGTCACGGCAGGACCGTCCACCTCACAACCGAAGGCAGCGATGCAACTGATGGAAATGATCATCAGTCGCGAAAACATGATGGCGGCCTTACACCGGGTGGTGTCGAACAAGGGAGCGGCGGGCATCGACAAGATGAGCGTTGGCGACCTGAAGCAGCATCTGGTATCGCATTGGCCGCGCATTAGGGAAGACCTTTTGGCGGGGCGGTATGAGCCAGCGCCGGTGCGCGGGGTTGAAATCCCCAAGCCCGGTGGCGGGAACCGCCTTCTTGGCATTCCCACGGTTCTCGACCGGCTCATCCAGCAGGCGATACATCAGGTGCTGATGCCGATCTTCGACCCAGACTTCTCCAATTCCTCTTTCGGCTTTCGGCCGGAGCGGAGTGCCCATGATGCGATCCTTGCCGCGCGGTCCCATGTGGCCGACGGTTACCGCGTTGTGGTCGATCTTGACCTGGAGAAGTTCTTCGACCGGGTAAACCACGATATGCTGATGGCACGAGTGGCGCGCAAGGTTTACGACAAACGGGTGCTGCGGTTGATCCGCCGCTATCTGCAAGCCGGGTTGATGATGGGCGGGATGACGACAATGCGAAGCGAGGGAACGCCGCAGGGCGGTCCGCTGTCTCCGCTATTATCAAACGTCTTGCTCGACGATCTGGACAAGGAACTGGAACAGCGCGGACATCGCTTCTGCCGCTACGCCGACGACTGTAATATCTATGTGCGGTCAATGCGTGCCGGTCAACGGGTGATGGCTTCGCTCACCACCTTCCTTGAAAAGAGGCTGAAGCTGAAGGTCAACGCCACCAAGAGCGCTGTTGATCGTCCATGTAACCGGGTCTTTCTGGGCTACTCAATGACGGCTCACCGTATGCCCCGCCTTAAGGTGGCGGTACAAAGTGTGAAACGTCTTCGTGGTAAACTGAAAGCCCAGTTCCGGGCTGGGCGTGGCCGGGCCATTGACGTCATCATCAAGGAACTTGTGCCGATCCTGCGCGGTTGGACAGCCTACTTCAAGCTGGCCGATGTGAAGGGGACGTTTGAGGAACTGGATGGATGGGTTCACCGCAAACTGCGGGCGACCCTGTGGCGGCAATGGGCGAAACCAGCCGCGTGCGCAAGAAACCTGATGCAACGGGGCATCAAGAAGGAGCGTGCATGGATAAGTGCCAGCAATGGCCGGGGACCATGGTGGAATGCAAGAACCCCGCACATGCACGAAGCCTTACCCAATGCCTACTTCACCAAGCTCGGGCTGATCTCGTTCCTGAAGGAACATCGACGCCTACACTACGCTTCATGAACCGCCGTATACGGAACCGTACGTACGGTGGTGTGGGGGGAGGGCCTAAAATGCCCTCCTACCCGATTCGGTTCATCGTTTTACATGACAATCCCGAGGCGACCTGCCAGATCCTGGATATATTGCCATGCAACACGTCCCGAACGGTTTCCGCGTGTCGTGGACCATTCCAACGCTTCGGCGTGCATCTTGGCCGGATCGTAAGCCAGCTTAAAATAGGCCGCATAGCCGTCGACCATGGCGAGATAATCGTCCTGGCTGCATTTGTGGAAGCCAAGCCAGAGACCGAAACGGTCTGAAAGCGATACTTTTTCCTCAATGGCTTCCGAAGGATTGATTGCCGTCGAGCGCTCATTGTCGATCATGTCACGCGGCATCAGATGACGCCGGTTCGACGTCGCATAGAAGATCACATTGCCGGGGCGACCTTCCACGCCGCCTTCAAGCGCGGCCTTGAGCGATTTGTAGGACGTATCGTCATGATCGAAGGAAAGGTCGTCGCAGAATAGGATGAAGCGATAGTCCGTTTCCTTGATGAGGTTCATCAATGTTGGAAGGCTATCGATATCCTCGCGATGAATTTCGATCAGCTTGAGCGGAGTGCGGTCCGGCATTTCTGCGTTCACGCTGGCCTGCGCAGCCTTGACGAGCGAGGATTTGCCCATGCCGCGCGCTCCCCAGAGCAGCACATTATTGGCTGGAAATCCCTTTGCGAAGCGGCGGGTATTGTCTACGAGCTGGTCACGTACCAAATCTACGCCACGGATCAGTGCGATATCCACTCGGTTAACATGGCTGACCGGATCCAGGGTCAGTCGTTCGGGAGCCCAGACAAAGCAGTCTGCGGCATCAAGATCGGGTGTTTTGGCTTCCGGCGGCGCAATGCGTTCCAGAGCGGCGATCAAACGGTCCAGTTTCTGGCTGAGTATGTCTTCGGTCGTCATTTCATGCCCCTGATGATAGGGGTAACGGCTTAACATGTCACAGCGGAGGCGAAAAGTGTGCGACCTTGGCGCAGGCGAGGTCATCGCCGGTTGCATTTGGCGCGCTAACCATTGTAATGCCGATAATAATTTGTCTTCGAGACTTCAGAGGAGTTCCTAATGTTCGTAACACCGGCTTTCGCTCAGGCATCCGGCGGCGCTGTTGGACCAGATATGCTCATGAGCATTCTGCCGTTCATCCTGATCTTCGTGATCATGTACTTCCTTATTATCCGCCCGCAGCGGACCCAGATGAAGAAGCGTCAGGAAATGCTGACCCAGGTTCGTCGCGGCGATACCGTCGTGACCGGCGGCGGCATTGTCGGCAAGGTACAGAAGGTTGTTGACGACAACGAACTTGAAGTCGAAATCGCTGAAGGCGTTCGCATTCGCGTCATGCGCAGCACGCTGATGGATGTTCGCGTGAAGGGCGAACCCGTCGCCGACAACAAGAACAAGTAATTCTTTTTACGACACGCAGGCCCCGGTAAGATTTCCATAACCGGGGCCTGCGCATTATTCGGTATGCGCTAATATACGATGCGTGTGCCACGACGCCGGAGAGCGGTTCGCAACAGGTGAACTCCGGCATGCTCTATCCAAGCTGATACGGAATTGCTGCTCTATGCTCTATTTTTCACGCTGGAAATCTGCCCTGATCTGGCTCGCGGTTCTCGTGAGTTTTATCATCGCATCCCCTAACTTTTTCTCGCGTGAAACGTTGGCGAAGCTGCCAAATTTCCTGCCGAAGCAGCAGATCGCCCTCGGGCTTGATCTCTCCGGCGGCTCTCGTCTGGTTCTGCAAGTGCAGAATGCGGGACGAGGGGACCTCGAGCGCACAGCCAATATTATGCGGCAGCGCCTGGAGGAGCTTGGTTATGGCAAACCTCTTGTTGAAGCGGAAAACCGCAATCAGATTCGGGTCGAAGTTCCCGGCGTTTATGACGCGCAGCTTCTGAAAGACATTCTCAGCGTTCGCGGCGACTTCTCTTTCCGGGCTGTAGACAGCACCATGTCGCCGGATGACGCCATTCGTGGCACACCACCGGCTGACAGTGAAATCATTTATTCCTATGACGATCCGCCGGTCGGCTATCTCGTCAAGAAGCAGCCGATTCTGACTGGCGCCAATGTGACTGACGCCAAGGCGACGCTGTCGGACGACGATACTGAGCCTCTCATCACACTGACGTTGGACGATGCAGGCCGCAAAAGCCTTGCCGAAGCAACATCGCATCTGGTTGGTGGTAGCTTTGCTATCGTCGTTGACAACCAGATCGTTTCCGCGCCCGCTGTCGATGAGAAGCTCGACACCAACGAGCTGCAGATTTCAGGTGCTTTCGATCTTCAGGCCGCCAACAACATGGCGGTTGTGCTGCGGTCCGGTGCGCTGCCACAGAACGTAACGGTTCTGGAAGAACGTACGATCGCATCGGCTTTGGGCGAAGACTATGCCAGCGCTGCCGCATTGGCGGCATTGCTTGCGGCACTGCTCGTCGGCCTGTTTATGGTCTTGTCCTACGGAATCCTTGGTGTGATCGCCATGATCGCACTGGCCGTCAACATCATCATCCTGACAGCCATACTTTCGCTGATCGGCGCTTCGATCAGTCTCGCCAGCATTGCCGGTCTGGTGCTCACGATCGGCTTGGCCGTTGACGCCCACATCCTGATTTATGAGCGCGTGCGCGAAGATCGCCGCAAAGGCTATTCTGTTGTTCAGGCGATGGAATCCGGCTTCTATCGCGCTCTTTCGACCATCATCGACGCAAACCTAACCACACTTATTGCAGCGCTTGTTCTGTTCCTGCTCGGATCGGGAACGGTTCATGGCTTCGCGCTGACGGTGGCGGTTGGTATCGGCACCACGCTTTTCACGACGCTTACCTTCACTCGCCTGCTGATCGCGCAGTGGGTGCGCACGGCCAAGCCGAAGGAAGTGCCGAAGCGTCGTCTGAAACTGGTTCCGACTGTAACGCACATTCCGTTCATGCGTCTGCAATTCGTGACGCTCGGCATCTCGGTACTGGCCTGCGCCATCGTGGTCGCATTGTTCGTCAATATCGGCTTCAACTACGGCATTGATTTCCGTGGCGGCTCGATGGTCGAGTTGCAGGCCCGTAGCGGCGACGCCAACCTTGAGGATATCACCGAGCGCCTTACCGAACTCAACATCGAAAGCGCCCGTGTCCTGCCGGCAAAGTCCCCGCGCTCTGCCCTTGTCATTATAGGCAGTCAGGAAGTTGGCGACGATGCCGAACAAACCGTCGCCGTGAAACTGCGTGGAGAGTTCGAGCAGGATTATTCGTTCCAGCGCGTCGAAGTCGTTGGCCCGACAGTTTCGGAACAGCTTTCCCGCGCCGGTATTCTGGCGGTTATTCTGTCACTGATCGGCATCTTTATCTACGTATGGGTTCGGTTCCGCTGGCAACTCGCGCTTGGCGCGGTGCTGTCGACCTTGCACGACGTTATCATCCTTGCGGGCATGTTCATCGTGTTTCGCATGGAGTTCAATCTGTGGAGCGTCGCGGCAATCCTGACGATCATTGGTTACTCGTTGAATGATACGGTCGTGATTTACGACCGCGTGCGCGAGAATCTGCGGGTCTATAAAAGCGCACCATTGCCTGCCATCATCGATGCCTCGATCAACCAGACACTGTCGCGTACCTTGCTGACGTCCTTTGTGACATTTCTGGCGCATATTCCGCTCTATGCCTTCGGTGGCGCGGATATCCGCAGCTTTGCGCTGGCGCTCAGTGTTGGTATTATTGTTGCAAGCTATTCATCGATCTTCATCGCCGCTCCATTGCTGGTTCAGTTCGGCCTCAAGCCGCGCGGGCCGGATGAATCCAGCGATCAAATGGATGATGAACTGGCGCAATCGCTGAATTTGGAAAGCTGAAAATGGCCAAAGGGATAGAGATACGCGAGGCCCATTTTCCGGGCCGTGCTCCCATTGATGCCTATGGCGACGGCGGCTTCCGTTTTGCCGAAATGTCGCATCGCGGCTCCATTCTTTGCCTGCCTTCGGGCATTCACGGCTGGGAACCTACGACACCGCCGATACTGGGCAAAGCCGATCTCAAGATGATCCTTGAGCAGGCATCCGATATTGAAATTCTGCTGGTGGGCACAGGCATGGATCTGCGCCGTATTCCAGAAGACGTGCGCGCTATCCTGCGCGAACACCGCATTTCTTCTGATCCCATGAGTACAGGTGCCGCCGTTCGCACCTATAATGTGCTTCTGGCCGAAGATCGTGCGGTCGCGGCGGCGTTGATTGCTGTAGACTGACATCATGAACGAAAATGAGGCTCATTGCCTGGCGTTGCTACGCGAAGCTGACCGGGATCGCTACCTTTCAGTGCTTTATGCACCGGAGGATCGTCGCGGCGGTTTGGCTGCGTTGTATGCGTTTAATGCGGAAGTTGCGCGTATCCGTGATCTGGTCCACGAACCGCTACCGGGTGAAGTCCGGTTGCAATGGTGGCGCGATCTCATCAACGGCGAGGCGAGGGGTAGTGCAGAAGCGCATCCCGTTGCCGCAGCGCTGATCGGCACCATTGAAAAATATGAACTGCCGCGAACTGCTTTCGACAATTATTGCGAAGTGCGCATCTTCGATCTTTATGATGACCCGATGCCCAGCCGCAATGATCTGGAAGGTTATTGCGGTGAAACCGCATCGGCTATCATTCAGTTAGCCGGCTTTATACTGGACAGAGATGCCGCGCAGGCACAGACGGAAACAACCGGCCATGCTGGCGTGGCGCAGGCAGTGACAGGCCTGCTTCGCCTTATGCCTATTCACCGGCAGCGCGGGCAACTCTATGTTCCCGCTGATATGTTGCAGGCAGTCGGCGTGACGCGCGAGGCATTTATCGCTGGCGAAGACAAGGCTGCTGTCGAGCGCGTGATCAGCATCATGCTGGCTTTCGCGCGTGAACATCTGGCAATTTTCGAGAAGAATAAATCAGAGTTGCCGAAGAGCCTCGCTCCGGCGTTTCTGCCTTTGGCGCTGGCTCCAGCCTATCTGCGAGCAATCGAGCGCCTGGGCGCGCAGGCTGCGGAAAAGGTGGCGGACATTTCTGCCATTCGAAAGCAATGGCTCATGTTTAGAGCCAATTTCTGAGCAGGCAGAGCCGATGGGCTTTAGTTCAATCGAACGAAGCCCATCGCAATATCACTCAGCCGATCCTAGCCCCGAGCCCAGCCATTGACGGCAATCAGCCAGAGCACGTACGGAAAGCGCTTGCTTCTTGGCAACAGTCTTTTCCTTGCCGCGCAGACGCTTGCCTTCCGGCTTTGGAACATCGACCGGCGGGAACAGGCCGAAATTCACATTCATTGGCTGGAACGAACGCTTGCCCGGCTCATCGTCGGCAACGATGTGTCCACCTGTAATATGACCGAGCAGGGCGCCAAATGCAGTTGTTCCCGGCGGTGGCGTCGGCGTTTGCCCCAACTTTTCTGCTGCGGTGAAACGACCTGCCAGCAAGCCGATGGCTGATGATTCGACATAGCCTTCACAGCCTGTCACCTGACCGGCAAAGCGCAATGTTTCGCGTGATTTCAGGCGAAGCGTGCCGTCGAGCAGCACGGGAGAATTCAGGTATGTGTTGCGATGAAGACCACCGAGACGTGCGAATTCCGCATTTTCCAGGCCCGGAATCATCTTGAAGATGCCGGTCTGGGAGCCGTATTTCAGCTTCGTCTGGAAGCCGACCATATTGTAGAGCGTGCCGAGCGCATTGTCCTGGCGGAGCTGCACGACGGCATAAGCCTTTACAGTCGGATTATGGGCATTGGTGAGGCCCATCGGCTTCATCGGGCCATGACGCAAGGTTTCCGGCCCGCGTTCGGCCATCACTTCGATCGGCAGGCAACCATCGAAATAGGGTGTGCCTTCCCATTCCTTGAAGTCGGTCTTGTCGCCTTCGACCAATGCGGCCACGAACGCCTCATACTGTTCCTTGTCCATGGGGCAGTTGATATAGTCCTTTCCGGTGCCGCCGGGGCCAACCTTGTCATAGCGCGACTGGAACCAGCAGACATCCATATTGATCGAATCAAAATGGATGATCGGAGCAATGGCATCAAAGAAGGCCAGAGCATCAGCACCGGTCTGCGCCTGGATGGCTTCAGCCAGTGAAGGCGCGGTCAGAGGTCCGGTGGCAACGATGGTCGTTCCCCATTCCTCTGGCGGAAGACCGGTCACTTCTTCCCGAACAATTGTAATCAGTGGATGGGCTTCAAGCTTGGCAGTGACGGCCTGTGAAAAGCCTTCGCGGTCGACAGCCAATGCGCCACCGGCCGGGACCTGATGGGCATCGGCGCACGCCATGATGAGCGATCCGGCAAGGCGCATTTCGGCGTGAAGAACGCCGACGGCATTGGTTTCGGCATCATCCGAGCGGAAAGAGTTGGAACAGACGAGCTCGGCAAGCTGCTCGGTCTTGTGGGCATCGGTGCCGCGCACGGGACGCATTTCGTGCAATATGACGGGCACGCCCGCCTGCGCGAGCTGCCATGCAGCTTCAGAACCGGCAAGGCCGCCGCCGACGACGTGAACGGGAGAAAGATCGGATGTGTTTAACATGGGCCATTCCCTTATCGCCTTTGCTGAACGCCTTCAATGGAGAAGGCTCGCCAAGGATGGGAATCATGCCGCAAAAAGAAATGGCATCCGTCGCGGGAGGAGGAGCGACGGATGCCATTATGGTAAGACCGGCATTGGGAGGACGAGAACCGGCCTTGTTATCGCAAAACCTGGGAGGAGGATGGCTCTGCGATGAACCAGGTCTGGTGGGAGGAGGATCCAGACTTGGAGAAACTTTAAAGCTCGTTGAATTAGCGAGCCCTGGTCTTTAACGGGCTTTGGTCTGGCGAGCCACGAACGGGATGTCCGCGCGGGAGATGCCAAGATCGTTCAGCTCACGGGTGGAGAGCTGGCTGAGTTCATTGACGGTGTCGCGGTAACGGCGCCAGTTGTTGTAAGAGCGGAGGAGGTTCATCGTGCTATTCCTTCATCGTTGAGGAACTGGAGTTCTGTTCAATTCATCTCGTTTGTTGCCCATGATATAAGCTATTGTTTTCGCAGGTTGCAGACCCGAGTTTGCATAGCTGCTCTGCGGGTTCTGCACGACAGGTTAAATCGATTAGACTGGTTGGGCACAAAATTGCCGCAAAGCGATTTGATGCACTCTTTGCCGGCATCACAGTTTCCTATATGTTCTCAACCGCTTACGGTTGCGACAGCAACAACTGACAGAATGACCAGGAGCTAATTTGTCATTTTCCATTTCTGTTGAACGCCTGATCGAGAGATGGCAGCGGGACGGTCTGATCGATGCGGAAACAGCATCGAAACTGAATGCCGACCTTGAAAAACGCGCTTCGGTCTTCAGCCTCGGTTCTGTTCTAGCCGCGCTTGGCGGGCTGCTTCTCGGCGCAGCCGTTATCATGCTGGTTGCCGCGAACTGGCAGGAAATGCCACGCCTTATGCGCATCGGCCTTATATTCGTTCTGATATGGGTGAGCTATCTCGGTGGGGCCTGGCGGCAGTCTCGTGGTGACAAGTTGTTCCCGGCGACACTCTATATTGTAGGAGCTGCGTCATTTGGAGCAGGGCTGGCGCTTGTAGGGCAAATGTATCATTTGTCCGGCGATATCCACTCTGCCGCAATCTATTGGTCTGGCGGCGTTCTGGTTTCGGCTTTTCTTCTACGTGCGCCGGTACTGGCGGCGTTCGGCGCGGGTGTTGCCTGCTTTTATCTTTCGATCTATGTGTTTGATACCTCGTCCTATGACGATGTGACCTATCGCTGGATTGGCCCGTTGCTTTTGCTGTTCGGCGCTGCGGCGGCCTTGTTCACACGCTCGCGACATGCAGCACATCTGTGGGCCATGTTCTCCATCGGCTGGGCTCTGCTCGTCTATGCGGAACATGAGAGCAATACGGTGCTGGTGCTTATGCTGATCGTGGGAATCGGCCTGATTCTGGCTGACGGTTTTGCCCATGCCACGGTGGAGAGACTGACCCGCTTCGCTCATCCGCTTGCGGCATACGGCTTGGCTCTCGCATTGCTGGCGCTTGTCACGCTTCAGATCAACCAGATGGTCTCCTATTCCAACGTTAGTGCAAGTCTGGACCGCGACATATTATATAGTATCTTCATATTGGCGCTCGCGATCGGGGCGATTGCTGTGGCTGGTCGAAATAATGGCGGCCTGCGCTCCATCGCCTATGCCGCATTTTCGATCCAGGTACTCTATCTGGCTTTTGAGACGGTCGGCACCATGATCGGAACATCCGGGTTTTTCCTGACTGCGGGTATTCTCGTGCTGCTGCTGGCTGCTTTTGTGCGACGCATGGAGAACCGCTTTGGAAAGACGAGCAGCGTGGAGGCCCGACCATGACTATTCGATTCAAATGGCTCTATGTCGGGGCGACCATCACTGCATTGCTGCAAACCGGCATTCTTTATGCAGGCATAGAAAAACGCGCCTCTGTCCTGCGCTCAGGCTCGGAAGTGACGCTGCAGACGGAACCTTTCGACCCGCGCGACCTGATGCGCGGCGATTACGTTGTTCTGGGTTACGAAATTTCCAGTCTGTCCCGAAAGAACATACAAGGTGAGCGTCCTGCCGGTTCGCAAATCGTCTATGTGGCAGTGAAACCCGATGCAGACGGGATAGCACGGTTCTCACGCGCCTCATTCGTTCCGCTTTCAGAACTTGCTGCGGGCGAAGTGCAGATTCGGGGCGAGGCGGCCTATTCCATATTCGATGATCCGGAATCGAATATCCGTCTCAATTTCGGCATTGAACGATATTATGTACCCGAGGGGCAGGGACGCGCGATTGAAGACAGCCAGCGGGAGCGGCGGATTACCGCCATTGTGGCGGTTGATCCGAAGGGAATGCCGGTCATTAAGGCCCTGCAGGAAGACGGAAGGCAGCTCTATCAGGAGCCTCTTTATTGATCCTGTCATCACGCACTGTTTCAAAAGGGTTGGCTGACGCGACAGGATCGCTATATAGAGACGGAAAGGGCAGGAAGAGCTCAGCCTGATCGAACCTTGTAAATCTATGCAGGGCAGGCGGCTTTTTTCCTTTGAACCGGGAAAATTGGATGATATAGAGACGCGCGCTTTCGAGGGGCGGTTCAATATCTGAGACGAATTATGGTGCCTTCTGAGGAATGTACATCGGTTCAGAAGCGGATGTGGCGAAATTGGTAGACGCACCAGATTTAGGTTCTGGCGGGAGACCGTGGGGGTTCGAGTCCCTCCATCCGCACCAACTGCCATAAGGCAAAAGAATTTCTCTCCCGCGACAAGGCAAACAGGCCGGTAACGGCGGGACAATGACAAGAAGTGAAGGTTTGAACATGCAGGTTACCGAAACGCTCAATGAAGGGCTGAAGCGCGAGATCAAAGTCGTGGTTCCGGCCAAGGACCTCGAAGCCAAGCTCGCAGAGCGGCTGGAAACTGCGCGTGACCGCGCCAAGATCAACGGTTTCCGTCCGGGCAAGGTGCCTGCGGCTCACCTCCGCAAGATGTACGGCAAGTCCTTCATGGCGGAAATCGTCAACGAAATCCTCAATGACTCGTCGCGTTCGCTTCTTGCTGAACGTAACGAAAAGTCGGCTACACAGCCTGAAGTCATCATGTCGGAAGACGAAAAAGAGGCCGAACAGGTTCTCGACGGCAAGGCCGATTTCGTTTTTTCGCTTAACTACGAAGTTCTGCCGGCAATCGAAGTCAAGGACTTCTCGAAGATCGCTGTTACCCGTGAAGTCGTCGATATTTCCGATGAGGAAGTTGACGATCAGGTCAAGCGCATCGCTTCGTCGACCCGCACCTTCGAAACCAAGAAGGGCAAGGCCGAAAACGAAGATCGCGTTACGATCGACTATCTGGGCAAGCTCGACGGCGAGCCGTTCGACGGCGGCGCGGACAATGACGCACAGCTCGTTCTCGGTTCCGGCCAGTTCATTCCTGGCTTCGAAGAGCAGCTCGTTGGCGTCAAGGCTGGCGACGAGAAGGTTATCAACGTAACTTTCCCTGCTGAGTACGGCGCTGCCCATCTGGCTGGCAAGGAAGCTACCTTCGACATCAAGGTCAAGGAAGTTGCCAAGCCGAACGAACTGGTCCTCGATGACGAAACTGCAAAGAAGCTCGGCATCGAATCGCTTGAGCGTCTGCGTCAGGTCGTTCGTGAACAGATCGAAAGCCAGTACGGCCAGATCACCCGCCAGAAGGTAAAGCGTCAGATTCTCGACGCTCTGGACGGCGACTATCAGTTTGAAACGCCGCAGAAGCTTGTTGACGCCGAGTTCAACAACATCTGGCAGCAGATCAACTTCGACCTGCAGCAGGCTGGCCGCACGTTCGAAGACGAAGAAACCACTGAAGAAGCCGCTCGCGAAGAATATCGCAAGCTTGCTGAGCGTCGCGTGCGCCTCGGTCTGGTTCTGTCGGAAATCGGCGAAAAGGCTGGCGTTGAGGTTTCTGAAGAAGAACTGCAGCGCGCTGTTTACGATCAGGTTCGTCGCTATCCGGGCCAGGAAAAGGAAATCTACGAATTCCTGCGCAAGACGCCGGATGCCGTTGCCAACCTTCGCGCTCCGATCTTTGAAGAAAAGGTCGTTGACCATCTGCTCGCCAATATCAACGTGACCGACAAGAAGGTTTCGAAGGAAGAGCTGACGGCTGAAGACGAAGATGCAGCTTCGGAAGCAAAGCCTGCCAAGAAGGCTGCAGCGAAGAAGAAGGCCGCTCCTAAGAAGAAGGCTGACGAAGGCAAGTCCGAAGAGGCTTGATCTTTGCTCCCAGCATGAATTCGGAAAGGCCGCGCATAGCGCGGCCTTTTCGTTTTGCGATCATGGAAATGGTGGCTGAAAAGCTTGCATCCGGTGGGGCTTTGCTCTAGCCAATACAACAATCAGTTTCAGCCCAATCACAGTATTGTCGAGCCAGTAATGTCCCTAATCGATACGCGTATACCTGAACCCAAACGCTTTATCTCCGGCGCGACCGGCGACTGGGAAGTCGTCATCGGCATGGAAGTCCATGCGCAGGTCACGTCAGAATCGAAGCTGTTTTCCGGCGCTTCCACCTCGTTCGGCGCAGAGCCTAATTCGAATGTTTCTCTGGTTGATGCTGCCATGCCGGGCATGCTGCCGGTCATCAATCTGGAATGCGTCAAGCAGGCGGTTCGCACGGGCATTGGGCTCAACGCTCAGATTAATTTGAAGTCGGTTTTCGATCGCAAGAATTATTTCTATCCCGATCTGCCGCAGGGCTATCAGATTTCGCAGTTCAAGCAGCCAATCGTTGGCGAAGGCAAGATCATGATTTCGGTCGGCCCGGACAATAAGGGCCAGTTCGAAGACGTGGAAATCGGCATCGAACGCCTGCATCTGGAACAGGATGCAGGCAAGTCCATGCACGACCAGCATCCGACCATGTCCTATGTGGACCTGAACCGTTCTGGCGTAGCCTTGATGGAAATCGTGTCGAAGCCGGACTTGCGTTCCTCCGATGAAGCACGCGCTTATCTGACCAAGTTGCGCACGATTGTCCGCTATCTCGGCACGTGCGACGGCAACATGGATGAAGGCTCGATGCGCGCCGACGTGAATGTCTCCGTGCGCCGTCCGGGCGGTGAATTCGGTACACGTTGCGAAATCAAGAACGTCAATTCGATCCGCTTCGTCGGTCAGGCAATTGAATATGAGGCTCGCCGCCAGATTGCCATTCTCGAGGACGGTGGCTCCATCGATCAGGAAACACGCCTGTTCGATCCGGTAAAGGGTGAAACCCGGTCCATGCGCTCCAAGGAAGAAGCGCATGACTATCGCTATTTCCCTGATCCGGACCTTCTGCCACTCGAGTTCGACCAGGCATTCGTGGATGCGCTGGCAGTGGACCTGCCGGAACTGCCGGACGTCAAGAAGCAGCGCCTCGTCGAGAAGCAGGGTATCTCGATCTATGATGCATCGATTCTCGTTACCGAGAAGGCTATTGCTGATTATTATGAAGCCGTTGCTGCCGGTCGTGACGGCAAGGCCGCAGCGAACTGGGTCATCAACGACCTCCTTGGCGCGCTGAACAAGGCTGGCAAGGACATTGAGGAATCACCGGTCAGCCCCGAACAGCTTGGTGCTGTCATCGACCTCATCAAGGAAGGCACGATTTCCGGCAAGATCGCCAAGGATCTTTTCGAGATCGTCTGGAATGAGGGTGGCGATCCGAAGAAACTCGTTGAAGAACGTGGCATGAAGCAGGTCACGGACACCGGTGCCATTGAGAAGGCTGTGGACGACGTCATTGCGGCCAATCCGGAAAAGGTGGAGCAGGCAAAAGCCAAGCCGACACTGGCCGGCTGGTTTGTCGGTCAGGTCATGAGGGCGACCGGCGGTAAAGCCAACCCGCAATCTGTCAATGAACTGGTCAAGGCCAAGCTCGGGATTGAAGAGTGATGTGGGTCAGAAGTGCGACGGAGGCTGATCTCAAGGCAGTGCACGAGCTGCTTGTCTCGACCTGGCACGCGACCTTTGATGACATCCTTGGGCGGGAAACGGTGGATGCCGTTACCGCCCAATGGCACAGCATTGGTGTTCTGAAGGCCAATCTGAAGAAGCCCTATTCTGAATTCATCGTTGCCGATAACGGCAATGGCGGCATTGACGGCATGGCTTTTGCCAGCCAGTCGGAAGAAGGCAAGGCTTCGCTGCATCAGCTTTATGTTCGTCCCGACACACAGGTTCAGGGTATCGGGACGATGCTTCTCGCTGAAATAGAGATGGCTTTTCCCGACGTTCGTACGATGAAGCTTGAAGTGATCGAGAGAAACGCCAAAGCTGTGAACTTCTACGAGCGCAAGGGCTATGCCAAAGTCGGCCGCAATGAAGATTGGGGTGATCCCAATTGCAAGGAGCCGGTGCTGGTGATGGAAAAGTCGCTCGAGAGCTGGAATATGTAAAGCATATCTCCCAAAGTGGAGACCGGTTTGGGGATTAAGACATGTGGGCATGTAGAAGCCTGAAGCGCGTCGCGTTTTGGGCTCATCATACTCTTGTGACAGCGGCAACTTGACCCTTGCCATGGCCGGTCGATAGGGCCATAAGCAAGAAAACCCGGTGGTTTCGGTCACCTGTGGCAATAATGGATCTGGAATAGGTCATGAAGAAATTTATTACGCAAGTTTTCACCTGGTGGAACGGCCAGACGCTCGGCACGCGGTTTCATACGTGGCGCAAGGGCGAGCGCGTCGGTGAAGACGAGTTCGGCAATATCTATTATCAGGGTGGCAAGGACTCCGAAGGTCGCACGCGTCGCTGGGTAATCTTCAATGGCTATGCGGAAGCAAGCGCTATTCCTCCCGGCTGGCATGGCTGGATGCATCATCGCGTCGACACGCCGCCTACCAAGGAAGACTACAAGCCACGTGACTGGCAGAAGCCGCACCTGCAGAACCTGACCGGTTCTCCGCTGGCTTACCGTCCGAAAGGCGCTATTGCTCGTCCGGGTACGGAACCTGCGGAGCGTCCGCGCGTGACCGGCGAATACGATGCCTGGACACCGGGCAACTGATAATCGGTTTTGATTTTTGTCCGGCGCGTTAATCCGCGCCGGATTTCTTATATGTCCGCCTTTTGACGCTATTGCAGAAAAGGTTTGAGGATAGACGGCTTGCTTCATGCCGATGGCTGTATTGCGGCTTGCGACAGGGCAACGAATCGTCACATTTCATGCTTAGGAATTGTTCCTGCTTAATTTAAACCCTTTGGATGCGGATTTCCGTTTTGACGAAGCAATCTCACGGCACGGCTGGCAACGGGAAAAACTCGATCAAAAGGGCTGTTCAAATCGCCCTGATTTCATTGATTGCGACCACCAGCAGCTTTCAGACAGCCATGGCCGAACGCATCACCAATCCGGTTGCTGAGTTCTCGGGTCTCGATAAAATCACCGGACGCATCACGACATTCGATGTCTATATCAATGAGACGGTCCAGTTTGGTGCGCTTCAGGTAACGCCGAAAGTCTGCTATTCGCGCACGGAGAATGAAGCGCCGCGCACGGATGGCTTCGTTGAAGTGGATGAAATCACGCTGGATCGAAAGATTCGCCGTATCTTTACTGGCTGGATGTTTGCCGATAGTCCGGGTCTCAATGCTGTCGAGCATCCGATCTATGACGTCTGGCTGAAGGACTGCAAGCAGAAGTCGGAAGTGCCGCCGCCGGATCAGCGCAACTAGTGTGGTGGATTTGAATCCGAAATTCGTTCGCAACCCCGCTCCAGAG
>NZ_CADEAR010000013.1 GCF_902825325.1 Brucella tritici
CCAAAACTCCTGCTGTAGAAGGCAGTGAACCACGGAGAACCAATATGATCAACAGTCTGATTGGGGTTTGACCCTAGGGGAGTTGCGAATCCTTAACCATGTTGCTATCGACTTCATCAGGAAACGGTTCCGCTGTTCAGGCGGATGAAAAGGGAACACGGTGAAGCCACTTGGCTGATGCCGCGACTGCCCCCGCAACTGTAACCGGAGAGCTATCCTCCATAACCGTGTGAGCGGTGAAAGCCACTGAGAGCATTCGATGCACTCGGGAAGGCGGAGGGGAAGCGACGACCCGGAAGTCAGGAGACCTGCCGTATCCGGTCACCTATGCATGGACACGGGGTGTGTTCAGGCGCGGCTGCCCGTGGCGGTGACATTGTTGAAATGTTGCCGTCGGGAAGAAGGGCCTTTAATGCCACCATCACTTCAACCTGCGGTGCGAGAAAAAGCCGGTATCGGTCTTCGGTTCGGTGGGTTGAGGGAAAATGCATCTGTTGAAATTATCTGTTCTATTGGCGTCGGCCAGTGTTCTTGCGCTGCCGTCCACGACACTTGCTCAAGGTCTGCCGGACAGCGATGGTAGTGTCGTTCTCGATACAATCGTGGTCACACCATTGCGTCGCGCGTCTTCGCTCCAGCGATCGACATCATCCGTGACGGTCATCGATTCAGCCGACATTGAGAGTTCGGCCGCTCCGGATCTGCAATCGTTGCTGAAGTCCTATAGTGGTATCTCCATAAAGACGAATGGCGGGCAGGGCTCGTCTTCGGATATTTACATGCGCGGTTTGTCTTCCAAGCAGACGGTTGTTCTTATCAATGGCGTGCGCACCGCGTCAGCAACAAGCGGCTCAACCGCGTTGGCGAATATTCCCCTGAGTTCGATCGACCGCATTGAGATCGCAAAGGGGGCTCATTCTGCCCAATATGGCGCAGATGCCATGGGGGGGGTGATTAATATCATCACCAAGCAGGGCGGAGCCTGCGGTGAACGCTCCTGGTGCGGCAGTCTTTCTACCGGTGTCAGCCACCCATGGGGTGGGTATGCGTCCGGGTCCATTCAGGGGCGGAGTAATGAGGGTATCGACTATGCTTTGGGTGCAGCCATAACCGGCACGCAAGGATATGACTTCACCACATCGGATGCCTATGGCCATGAGCCGGATCGCGACGGATTTCTGCAAGGCTCTTTCAAGTTTTCCCTGTCGAAGGATTTCGATTGGGGTAAAATTTATACGGATGGTCTCCTTAGCCGTGGGCGCAATCAATATGATGCCAAGGCACCGTCACCGAACCAGGCCTATAGTACCGCGTTTACCGGTAAGATCGGAACGCGCATCGATCATACGGAGGATTGGTCATCCACGCTAGAATTTAGCGCCGGTATCGACAACAGCCGTAACTTCCGGAAAGGCGTGAGCGGTTCGGACCGGTTTGAGACCAAGCGTTATGGTGTCTTTGCGTCGACCGAAAAGAGTTTCGACACCGGCAAGGTCAACCACACCGTGACCGCTGGTGTGGAAGCCTATCGCGAGGAAATCAACACCACCGTTGCCTATGATGAAACCAGCCGCGATCTGGCTGCTGTGTTCGGTCAATATTCGCTCGAATACGAGGCGCTACGCTTCGATGGCGGGTTGCGTTACGACCATAATGGGCAGTTCGGCGATGTTCTGACCTACAATCTTGGCGCGAGCTATGAAGTTTTGCCGGACCTTGTTTTACGGTCATCCTATGCCACGGGTTTTCGGGCACCAACATTCAACGAACTCTATTATCCGGGCTTCGCCAACCCTGATTTGCAGCCGGAAAAGTCCCGTTCGTATGAAGTTGGCTTGAACTGGCAGGCTACGGCTTCGACAAGCCTTGATATGGCGTTCTACCAAACATGGTTGCGCGATGCGATCATGAGCACCGCACCATCCTATCTGCCTTATAATGTTGCCAGCGCGAAGGTTACGGGTTTCGAAGCCACATTGGCGCATCGTTTCGATGATCGCTGGGTCGTCAAGGGATCGGTCGATCTGAAGCAGCCAATCGATGAAGATACGGACAAGGATCTTCCCTATCGTGAACGTTTCAAGGCGGCGGCTGAGGTCAACCTCACTCCGATTGAAAAGCTCGATCTGACTGCAAGGCTGATCTATGGCGGTTCGCGTTATGCTGATGCTGCGAACAGCAAGAAACTTGGAGACTATGTGACGGCTGATTTCGTGGCACTCTATTCCATCGACAAGCAGTCGCAGTTGAAGTTCTCGGTCGAGAATATTTTTGACAAGGACTATCAGACCAGCTCTGGCTATATTGCACCGGGACGCACGATCAATGTTGGATTGACCCGGAATTTCTGAGGCTGAACAGAGAATGAAAAGGGCATCCGCAAAATGGATCACCAGCTTCTGCCTCGCGGCGGGGCTGGTCCTATTCGTTCGAAATTTGGCAGACGCCGGGGACATTCCCCATCACGTCGTTTCCATCAACGTATGTACCGATCAGTTGGCATTGCTGCTGGCCAATGAGGGCCAGTTGCAGTCGGTTTCGTACTTGTCGCAGGACCCGGAATTGTCCGTCATGGCTGCGAGAGCCCGGGAGTTTCCGGTCAACCATGCGCAGGCAGAAGAAGTCTTTCTGATGAAACCTGATCTTGTGCTGGCGGGCACATTCTCGTCGAGGGCAACGGTCGAACTATTGCGCAGGCTCGGTGTTCGTGTGGAGGAGTTCGCGCCAGCGCGCTCGTTCGGCGATATAGAAGATCATCTGCATCGCATGGGTGAGTTGCTCGGAAGACAGGCAGAAGCAAGCCGGGAAATTGATGAAATGAAAATTGCTTTAGCGGCAATCCAGCCTCCGGTCCGCCGCAAGACGGTCGCGCTTTATTATGCCAACAGTTACACATCAGGTCGGGGAACACTGGTTGATGAGGCTGTGCGTCTTGCCGGACTTGATAATCTGGCCGAGAAGGCAGGCATCAGCGGTTCTGCTCCGCTGCCGCTGGAAAAGCTGCTACTCGAAAAGCCGGATATTCTGGTGCGCAGTTCAAGAGATCGCGCCCCCGCGCTGGCTTTCGAGAATTTCGAACACCCGGCGTTGCGAGCGCTTGAAAAGCAGGCGAGAGCGGTGACGATAGCGGATAATCTGACGGTTTGCGGTGGTCCATTCAGCGTTGAAGCCGTAGCGGAACTTGCGGAGGCGGCGCGTGACTGAACGTAGCCGCTTCTATCTTCTGCTCGTCGGGCTGGCCATGCTTGTGGTTTTGCTCTTCATCGTCTCGCTGCTGACCGGGCCGGCTGCGATCAGTATCCCTGACAGCCTCAAGGCGCTTTTCGGTGATGATAGCGAAATGATCGTGCTGGTCATGCGCGAAATTCGCCTGCCTCGCGCACTGCTCGCGCTCCTTATCGGGGCGTCGCTTGGATTGTCCGGCGCTGCCTTGCAAGGATATTTGCGCAACCCGCTCGCGGAACCCGGCCTTCTTGGCGTGAGCGCATCCGCGTCATTCGGCGCTGTTATTGCTATTTATAGCGGCCTGTCGCTTCTGTTTCCGCTGGCTTTGCCGCTCCTCGCGCTGGTAGGTGCCTTTGTGTCGGTGTTTCTCGTCAAGCTTCTGGCGGGGCGCAATGCCGGTACGCTAGCGGTCATATTGGCCGGTGTTGCGGTGACCAGTCTCGCTGGTGCATTGACGGCGCTGGCGCTCAACCTGTCGCCCAACCCGTTTGCCGCAATGGAAATCATCTTCTGGATGCTCGGTTCACTAGCCGACAGGTCGATGACGCATGTGGCTCTCGCCGCACCATTTATCCTTGTTGGCTGGGCGATGCTTCTGGCACTCGGGCGATCACTCGACGGTCTGACACTGGGGGCTGATGCTGCGGCGACGATGGGCGTCAATCTGGCTCGTGTGCAGCTTTTTGCCGTGCTGGGTACAGCAGCCTGCGTGGGTGCTTCCACCGCTGTTGCCGGTGCAATCGGTTTTGTAGGGCTGGTGGTTCCGCATCTTCTGCGTCCGCTTGTCGGTGCGCGTCCGTCACGATTGCTGGTTGCAAGCGGTTTCGGCGGGGCTGCCCTGTTGTTAGCGGCTGACGTATTGGTGCGTGTCGTCATGCCGGGACGTGAACTGAAACTGGGCGTTCTGACGGCAATCATTGGCGCACCATTCTTTCTGTGGCTTGTATTCAAATATCGGAGGCAGCTCGTATGACTTCGCTTTCGGTAAAGAATCTTTCCGTTTCGCTCGGCGGGAAGGCAGCACTCAGCGACGCAAGTTTCAATATTCATGGCGGTGAATTCATCGGACTGATCGGACCCAATGGTGCCGGGAAGACGACATTGTTGCGCGCCATTCTTGGACTTGTCGCATCCAGAGGGGAAATTTCCCTCGACGGGAATGATTTGCGGCAGACGAGTGCTTCGACGAAAGCGCAGAATCTCGCTTATCTGCCGCAGGATCGCGATGTTGCGTGGCCGGTATCGGTCGAAATGCTTGTTTCGCTGGGCCGCTCCGCGCTGAAGCCGGTATTTGCGAGCCTGAGTGCGCAAGATGAAGTGCTTATCGAGACAGCAATGCAGCGTATGGACGTCGCGCGATTTCGGGACAGGTCGGCGATAGAACTTTCCGGTGGTGAACGCGCACGGGTGCTGATTGCACGTGTCTTGGCGCAGGATACGCCCGTAATACTCGCTGATGAGCCGGTGGCCGGACTTGACCCATCTCATCAGCTTGGATTGATGCAAAGTTTCGCCGAACTTGCGCAGGAGGGCCGGACCGTTGTCGCCTCATTGCATGAGTTGAGCCTTGCGGCACAGCATTGCACACGCCTTATTCTGCTCGACAGGGGACATATCGTTGCAGATGGCAAGCCGACGGAAGTGCTCACGCCGCAACTGTTGCACGACGTCTACGGCATAAGAGCGAAAATCATGATGGTGGATGGCGAGTTCATCGTCCATCCGACCTCATGTATAAGCTAGATATTTTTCCACTGGCGCGCGCGGGAAGAGACATAGATCGTTTCCACAGTCTTCTGAACTTCGTAGCCCTCGCGAAAATCGGCGTGATTGGTTTTCTGTCCCGCAATGGCAAGCAGGAAGTCGCAGACTTCGATCGTCTTGAGATCGTTGAAGCCGATCTGGTGGCCGCCCGCTACGCAAAATGCGCCGTAGGAGCCGTGTTCTGGGCCAGCAAAGATTTTGCGGAAGCCCTGTTGTCCCTTTTTGTCGGAAAAGAGAAACAGGTTGAGTTCGTTGAAGCGTTCCTGCGAAAAGAACAGGGAACCTTTCGATCCGGAAATCTCGAAATCGTGCTGCATCTTTCGACCGCTGGCGATCCAGCTCGCTTCGAGTGTGCCGGTCGCCCCGTTTTCAAAACGTATGAAAGCATGGCAAACATCGTCCACTTCCACGGGTTTCATCTGCGAAAGGTCCAAACTATCCGGGCGCTCGCTTATGATGGTGACGGCGTCTCCCATAACCGCCATTATCGGCCCAACAAGATGGCGTGCAGTAGCGATGATATGACTGCCGATATCGGCTAGTGCCCCACCACCGCCTGCCGGATCGAGACGCCAGGTCCATGGAATGGCTGTGTCGGCCATGAAGTCTTCAGCATGAATACCGCGAAAATTGCGAATTTCGCCCAGTTCACCGCTGTCGATGATTTCCTTGGCCAGTTTTATCATCGGATTTTTCAGATAGTTGAACCCAACGGCTGTCTGGACACCTTTCCGTTCTGCGGCGAGCGTCATTTCGAGGCACTCGGCAGCGGTGGGTGCAAGCGGCTTTTCGCAATAGACATGTTTGCCCGCTTCAATGGCGGCGAGCGCCATTTCCCTGTGAAACCGGTTTGGCGTTGTGATGTCGATGAGATTGATATCCGGGGTTGAGATCAGTGTGCGCCAATCGCCGGTAGCATTTGCAAATCCCAATTGTTTTGCGGCTTTTCTTGCCAATTCCGCATTCACATCGGCCAATGTGTGAAGCTGCACTTCAATCGGTAAGTCGAATACCCGGTTGACGTTTGCGAGTGCGAGGGCGTGCGTCTTGCCCATGAAGCCGGATCCGATCAAGCCTGCCACAACAACCCCAGCTTTATCAGCCATTTTCCATTCCTCCAGAAACGATGGTCGAAGCGTTTGGCGCCGCGCGACTTCTTTGGGAAATAAGCATATCGTCGGCAGCTTATGCGATTGACATGGGCTACCAGAAATGGAATTATAATTCCACGATAATTTGTTATGAATGTTTCATTCTATTGAATAGATCCACGATCTGCATGTGGTAACGGGGAAACGCTTGGAGGAGCGCCGGGATGCTGCAGTGGGAAGATAAGGCGTTAACGCAAACCGGCGGGGAGTGCCGGACAAGGGAGGAGTGAACATGCAATCTCTATTGAAGTCGGCCGTAGCCGGTGTGGCCTTATTGGCTGCGTCTTTCGCAGCTCACGCGGCCGATATTAATATCGTCGTCGTTAGCCATGGTCAGGCTTCGGACCCGTTCTGGTCGGTGGTGAAGAACGGCGTTGCCGAAGCGGCAAAGGATACGGGTGTGAAGGTCGATTATCGTGCGCCGGAAACCTTTGACATGGTGCAGATGGCCCAGCTTATCGACGCTGCGATCAATCAGAAGCCGCAGGGCATTGTGGTTTCCATCCCAGATGCGGATGCGCTTGGGCCGTCGATTCAGCGTGCTGTAGCAGCCGGTATTCCAGTGATTTCCATGAACTCCGGTTCCGATGCCTCGAAGAAGCTCGGAGCTCTGCTGCATGTTGGTCAGGACGAGTTCGATGCTGGTAAGGTCGCGGGTGAAGCGCTGAAGAATGCTGGTGGCAAGAAAGGTATTTGCGTCAATCAGGAAGTCGGCAATGTCTCGCTTGATCAACGCTGTGCAGGCTTCAAGGAAGGCTTCGGTGATGTAACGGTTCTGCCGACATCGACCGATCCTGCTGAGAACGAAGCCAAGGTTCGTGCTGCCTTGGCATCTGATGCTAGCGTCGACACGATCCTGACGCTCAATGCAACACTCGCGGGTGAACCTGCTGTGAAAGCCGCTTCCGAAAGCGGTCGCAGTGGAATCCATGTTGCGACGTTCGATATGTCGGCTGGCTTCCTGGAGGCCGTTGAAAAGGGACAGGCAGACTTCGCCATCGACCAGCAGCAGTTCTTGCAAGGTTATCTGCCGGTATCGTTCCTCGCACTTAACGCGAAATACGGTCTGATGCCGGGTGGTAATGTTCCATCGGGCCCGAACCTTATCACCAAGGATAAGGCCAAGCAGGTCGTGGAACTTTCGGCCAAGGGCATCCGGTAAGCATCATTTAGACTATCTGATATCGAACCCGCCCATGAAAATGGGCGGGAACGGGTCTCTGTACCCAGAATACAGCAGGAGAAGATCATGAGTGAGCCACTTCCCCATGAAAAGGCCAGCACGGCGGCGCTATCGAAGGATGAGCGACTTCAGTCGGCGAGCCCATTGCAACGGCTCCTGAGCAGGCCCGAATTAGGAGCAGTTTCCGGTCTGATCCTTATTACGATCTTTTTCGTCTCAGTTGCCAATCCGGCGATGTTTACTGCGGCCGGCATCATGAATTTCATGGCTCCCGCTTCGCAGCTCGGCATTCTGGCGGTTGCTGCGGCACTTCTCATGATCGGCGGTGAGTTCGATCTGTCCATCGGGTCGATGGTGGCTTTTGCAGGATTGATCTTTGCCGCTGCCCTGGTCGTCTGGCAGGTGCCGCTTGGCGTCGCAATTATCGTCACTTTGCTGTTTGCCGCATTTGTGGGTGTGGTGAATGCCCAGATTGTAATCCGGACCGGCTTGCCATCCTTTATCGTAACGCTCGCTTTCCTGTTCATTCTGCGCGGTCTGTCGCTTGTCGGGTTAAAATGGGCAACAGGCGGCGCTACGCAGTTGCGAGGTGTCAAGGAAGCCGTTGCAGGCAGTTATCTTGCCGGGCTTTTTTCCGGTGATGCGTTTCAGGGATTTTTCGCCTGGATGGCTGAGAACGACCTGATTGACAAATTCCCCAATGGTGAGCCTTCGGTGAAAGGCGTGCCGGTCGAAGTTTTGTGGTTCATCGCCATCGCGCTTATTGCAACCTATGTGCTGGTGCGCACGCGCTTCGGCAACTGGATTTTCGCCGCAGGTGGCGACGCTCTGGCTGCTCGCAATTCCGGTGTCCCCGTGCGTCGCGTCAAAACGACGTTGTTCATGTGCACAGCCATGGCTGCGGCATTAGTAGCTATCCTTACCGTTCTTGATGCCGGCTCAACCGATGCGCGCCGTGGCTTCCAGAAGGAATTCGAGGCGATTATCGCTGCGGTCATTGGCGGCTGTCTGCTGACCGGCGGCTATGGTTCTGCAATTGGCGCATTCTTCGGCGCAATCATCTTCGGCATGGTGTTGATTGGGCTGACCTATACCCAGATCGACCAGGATTGGTATCTGGTCTTCCTGGGCGGGATGCTTCTGATCGCGGTGCTCTTCAACAATTTCATTCGCAAGCGCGCGACCGGCGAGCGCTGAGAGGGAGATTTGCCATGACGACACCCATCATCGAAGTCCGCAATCTCGTTAAACATTTCGGCCCGGTCATTGCATTGAACGGCGTCTCGTTGAGCGTCGAACCGGGGCAGGTCCATTGTCTGCTTGGCGATAATGGTGCCGGTAAATCGACCCTGATCAAGACGCTTTCCGGGGTTCACAAGCCGACGAGCGGTGACTTTCTGGTCGAAGGAAAGCCGGTCACCTTCAAAAGCCCACGCGATGCGCTCGATCATGGCATTGCTACGGTCTATCAGGATCTTGCGATGATCCCGCTGATGTCGGTCATGCGCAATTTCTTTCTTGGACGCGAGCCGACAAAAGGTGTTGGGCCGTTCCGCTGGTTCGACACGCTGCAGGCCGAAGAAGTAACGCGCGAAGAGATGCGAAAGATCGGGATCGATGTCCGTGATCCGCAGCAGGCGGTCGGAACGCTATCCGGTGGTGAACGCCAATGCGTTGCGATTGCCCGTGCCGTCTATTTTGGCGCAAAAGTGCTGATCCTCGACGAACCGACTTCTGCGCTGGGTGTGCGGCAGACGGCCATGGTTCTCAAATACATCAATCTGGTGCGCTCGCGCGGGCTGGGGGTGATCTTCATCACGCACAATGTTCGTCATGCTCACGCGGTTGGTGACAAGTTCACAGTTCTCAATCGCGGTGTAACGCTTGGAACGCGTACGAAGAACGATGTGGACATGGACGAATTACAAAGCCTCATGGCGGGCGGACAGGAACTCGCTGATCTGACTGCCGAACTGGGCGGCAGGGTTTGACTAGAAGCGGTTCCGGTTGAAACTGAATCGTGGAACCGCTCTATCTTTTGTTTTCACGCATTATCCGACGCAAAACCGCTTCGCACTTTTGCTGGAAATGCTCTTGAATTTCGGAACGCAGAATGGACGGACAATTCAACGGAAAAGTTGCTGTTATTACGGGAAGCACGCAGGGGCTTGGAGCAGCGACAGCGAAACTATTTGCAGAAAGGGGCGCTCAAGGCCTCGTGATATGCGGGCGTTCGGCTGAAAAGGGGCGGGCGCAAGTCGATCAGTTGGCAAATCTCGGAGCCAAAGCCGTCTTCGTGCAGGCTGATCTTGAGAAGGTGGAAGACTGCCGTAAAATCGTTTTGGAAGCCGACCGTGTTTTTGGAAAGCTAGACGTTCTTGTAAATGCCGCTGGTCTGACGGATCGGGGCACCATTCTGAACACCAGTCCGGAATTGTTCGACCGTTTATTTGCGGTGAATACGCGAGCGCCATTCTTCCTCATTCAAGAGGCAATAAAACTGTTCCGACGCGATAAGGTCGAAGGGACAATCGTCAACATTTCTTCGATGTCGTCGATGGGCGGTCAGCCCTTCATTGCAGCTTATTGTGCTTCCAAGGGGGCGCTGGACACACTGACCCGGAATGTTGCCTATTCGGTTCTGCGCAATCGTATCCGCATCAATAGCTTGAATATCGGCTGGATGGCATCGGATGGTGAGGATCGCATCCAGCGTGAGTTTCATAATGCGCCTGCGAACTGGCTTGATGAGGCGGCGAAGAGTCAGCCTTTCGGCAGGCTGATTGATCCAACCGAAGTTGCCCGTGCGATAGCCTTTCTGGCTTCGAAAGAATCCGGCTTGATGACCGGCGCCATCGTGAACTTCGATCAATCCATTTGGGGAGCCTACGGTTCATCTCCGCATCCCGATCAGCCGCTTTGAGCGGCTGACAGTATCTCTATGTTTGATTGAGAGGGATAGTAACCGGTTCAATAGCTGAAATGGCTCCGCAGATATTTCATCGAGAATGTGAATGCTTTGCCCGTTGCTTTGTTCGAGTATTTCTTGAGAAAACTCTAAAATATTGTGAGAAACTTTTGTGACCCTGCTTGCGCTTGCAATTTCAGGTAGTTAGAGCATCTGTCTGCCTGACCGATTCAGGCTGTGTGTTTTAAGCAGTTGTTTCAGCCGTATTTACGCGATGTCGAAGCCTCCCTTTCGTCTGCGAATTCGTTCTGGCAATGGCTTGCACAGACACCGTTTTAATTTGCGCTGAAAGGATCAGCATCGTGGAGCAGGCAAAGAACGAAACCCGTAAGGGTGGGCGCAAGGCGCTGTGGGCGGCAGTTGCGGTAATCGCCATCGCTGCCGCCGGTTTGACCGGATACAAGATCACACTTGAGAAGACCATTACGTCGCAGCTTGAAAAGCGTGGCGGCAAGGCCTCTTCGGTTGAGGCAGATTTTCTCGGACGTATTCACCTGCGCGACGTGACGTTGCCGCTGAAGGATGGCTCCAACGTTCGTATTGCTTCGGTTGATGGTCGTCCGAAGTTTCTGTTTCTCACCGGCATGCTGAATGCGTCGGGCATTGATACGGAGATCGGAAACTACAAGATTTCAATTCCAAGCGTGGCAATCGAGGACGCTAATTTCGATACTGCTATGCTAAAAGATACTTTCGGCAATAGCGGTCTGACGCTGCCGGAACGCGTTGGTCGGTTCTCGGCTAAGCGCCTGACTGCGCAAGAAATCAAGGTCGTTCAAACGGTTGCGAATAACGAACAGAACATCGTCTACAAGGACGTTGCGCTGGAAGATATCAATCTCGGTAAGGTTGCTCGTTATACGGCGGGCGGCACGGCTTTTGACTTCACGATCCAGGTGCCTGGTGAAGACGGTGAAAAAGCCGCGGACAAGATGACTGGCACCATGGGTGCCGCAGCGGGCAAGGACGTTGATGGTGTCTTCCTCGCCCGTCTCTATACCGAAAAGGCAGGCCCGGACGACAAGGAAGCAAAGCCCGTCTATGGTCCTTTCTCGGCGAAGAATATCGTCATGAAGACGAAGGATGCGAGCTTCAGCTATGATGAAATTCGCAGCAATGGCTTCACGGCTCGTATGCCAGCCGTGCCGTTCACCGAAACCTTGGAGAAGCTACAGTCTCTCGAAAATGCAGACGAACTTTCACAGGAAGAGACGCGCGAGCTTATTCTTCAGTTGAGTTCCCTGTTCGACACGATTGGTAAGGGCGATGTCGAAATGCTCGGCATGAAGATCGAGCCAACTGATGCATCGAAAGGCAAGGGCGGTATCGAACGCGTCGCAGTTGCTTTCGACAATCAGAAGATGGATGCGACTATCAAAGGCTTGGCCTTCTCCGAAGGTCAGGACTACATAAAGATGGAGGAAGCTTCCTTGAAGGGCTTCTCCTGGGCGACTTCAGTCGAAGCCTTGAAGAAGTTTGCGGCGTTGAATGAGGACGAAGTTGAAATCTTCCCTTTCACGACCATGCTTCCGGAATTCGGCACGCTTCGGGTAGTGGGGATCGACGCCGATCTGCCATACGAAAAGTCTGAAGATGTGGATGCAGGCGAGGAAAATGCGGATGAAGGAGAGCAGGCTGCAACCGAAGAATCGTCGGTTCCTTCGCTGCCTGAACGCATTCAGTTTGCCATGAAGAGCTATGAAGTCGCTCTCAACAAGCCTTACAACGGTATTCCGACCGATGTGCGCGTCGCTTACGAAGACATGTCGATCAAAGTGCCGACACAGGCTGATGACGAGTTCTACCAGCAGCTTCGGAAGCTTGGTTATGATAGTCTCACCATGTCTTCAAACTTCGAAGCAAGCTGGGATGAGGCAAATCAGGATCTGATCATCAAGGACATTTCGATCAGCGGTAAGGATATGGGTTCCGTATCCATGTCTGGTTTGATGGGCGGCCTGACGAAGGAATTCTTCTCTGGCGATAAGGTGATGATGCAGGTCGCTCTGCTCGGGCTCAAGGCCAAGCAGGTAAACCTGAAGGTTGAGGAAAAGGGCATTATCGCCAACGCGATCAAAATTTATGCCGAAGAAAAAGATATGTCGGAAGACGAAGTACGCGGCACGATGTCTCTGATGGCTGCAGCCGCTCTGCAAGAGCTGGCAGCGGAGCAGCCACAGTTGCAGGATGTTGCGACGGCGTTTTCGACGTTCCTGGCTAAGCCGAATATTTTCGAGCTGACTGTCAAGTCGAAAGCCGAAAAAGGCATTGGCGCTCTCGAAATGGTAGCTGCATCGCAGGATCCGACCTTGCTGCTCGACAAGGTCGATATCGAAGCCAAGGCGGAATGATCGACTATTCCATTGATCTAAGCGAAACGCCGGCCCTTGGCCGGCGTTTTCTGTAATCAGAGCTTCACCAAAACATTACACAAGGGTCATGCCCTTGATATATAAGGGTTCTAGTAAGCCTCGGAAATAACGAGGCCAACATGACCAGAAAAAATGTCCTGCTTATCGTCGTTGATCAATGGCGAGCAGATTTTATCCCTCACCTGATGCGGGCAGAGGGGCGCGAACCCTTCCTCAAAACTCCCAATCTTGATCGCCTTTGCCGGGAAGGCTTGACCTTCCGTAATCACGTCACGACCTGCGTGCCTTGTGGCCCGGCAAGAGCAAGCCTGCTTACGGGGCTCTACCTGATGAACCATCGGGCAGTGCAGAACACGGTTCCGCTTGATCAGCGCCATTTGAATCTCGGCAAAGCTCTCCGCGCCATCGGCTACGATCCCGCGCTCATCGGTTACACAACGACGACACCTGATCCGCGTTCGACGTCCCACAGAGATCCGCGTTTTACGGTTCTTGGCGATATCATGGACGGGTTTCGCTCTGTAGGCGCATTCGAACCCAATATGGACGGGTATTTTGGCTGGGTGGCGCAGAACGGCTTTGAACTGCCGGAGAATCGCGAAGATATCTGGCTGCCGGAAGGGGAGCATTCCGTTCCGGGCGCTACCGACAAGCCGTCGCGTATCCCGAAGGAATTCTCGGATTCCACATTCTTCACGGAACGCGCGCTGACATATCTAAAGGGCAGGGATGGCAAGCCATTCTTTCTGCATCTCGGTTACTACCGCCCGCACCCGCCATTCGTCGCCTCCGCGCCTTATCATGCGATGTACAAGGCCGAAGATATGCCTGCGCCGGTTCGCGCGGAAAGTCCGGATGCCGAAGCGGCACAGCATCCGCTTATGAAGCACTATATCGATCATATCAGGCGTGTTTCGTTTTTCCATGGGGCGGAAGGCTCCGGCGCAACGCTGGACGAAGGCGAGATTCGCCAGATGCGCGCCACCTATTGCGGCCTGATTACGGAAATCGACGATTGTCTGGGGCGGGTCTTCGCTTACCTTGATGAAACGGGTCAGTGGGACGATACTCTTGTCATCTTCACCAGCGATCACGGTGAGCAGCTCGGCGATCATCATCTGCTTGGCAAGATCGGCTACAATGACGAGAGCTTCCGCATTCCCTTGGTCATAAAGGATGCAGGACAGAACCGGTACGCTGGCCAGATCGAAGAAGGCTTTTCCGAAAGCATCGATGTCATGCCGACCATCCTCGAATGGTTGGGCGGGGAAACGCCACGTGCTTGCGACGGACGTTCGCTACTGCCGTTTCTGGGCGAGGGAAAGCCCGCCGACTGGCGTACAGAACTGCATTACGAGTTCGACTTCCGCGACGTCTTCTACGATCAGCCGCAGAACTCGGTGCAGCTTTCCCAAGATGATTGCAGTCTCTGTGTGATCGAAGATGAAAACTACAAGTATGTGCATTTTGCGGCCCTGCCACCGCTGTTCTTTGACATGAGGGCAGACCCGCACGAATTTAACAATCTGGCTGAAGACCCCGCTTATGCGACTCTTGTTCGCGACTACGCCCAGAAGGCTCTGTCGTGGCGGCTGTCTCATGCCGACCGGACACTCACCCATTACAGATCCGGCCCGCAAGGGCTGACAACGCGCAACCATTGATCTCAGGAGCAACCAAATGATCAATCTGACCCGACGCGGGATGCTCGGCCTTTCAGCCGGTGCTGCCGGTTCGCTCATCCTGCCGCGCTTTGCAATCGCACAGGCTGACAATCGCCCATCAATCACCATTGCCGTGCAGAAGGTGGCAAATAGCAATACGCTCGACGTCCTTCGTGAACAGTCGAATGTGGGTGAACGTGTTTTCTTCTCCAGCCTCTGGGAAGCGCTGATCGACCGTGACTGGCTGGGTAGTCTTTCAGCGGTGCCAGGTCTTGCGACCGAATGGACCCGCATTGACGACAAGACCGTTGAACTGAAGCTCCGGCAAGGTGTGAAGTTTCACAATGGCGACGAGATGACCGCCGAAGACGTTGCCTTCACTTTTGACAAAGAACGTATGTTCGGTGACACTCAACCAGCCGAAGGCAAGACCATTTACGTATCGGAGAAAAACCCGCTCGGTCGTGAAAGCAAGGAACTGCCGCTTGAAGTGCCAGCAACGGCACGCCGCTCGTGGCCGGCGCTTCTCGGTGTCGAAGTAGTCGACAAATATACAGTGCGCTTCAAGAACGGTACGCCGGACGTCACGATGGAAGGCCGCATCTCCCGTTACGGTAGCCAGATCATGAGCCGTCGTGGCTGGGAAGAGTCGCCGAGCTATCTCGACTGGGCGCGCAAGCCGGTTACCACCGGGCCTTACAAGGTTGTAGAGTTCAAGCCGGACAATATGCTGGTACTCGAAGCTCATGACGAATATTGGGGCGGACGCCCGCCGCTGAAGCAGATCCGCTTCATCGAAGTGCCGGAAGTTGCGTCCCGCATCAATGGTCTGCTCTCTGGCGAATACCAGTTTGCTTGCGATATTCCACCAGATCAGATCGAAGGCATCGAAAAGAATGATGCTTTCGAAGTTCAAGGTGGCACGATCCTCAACCATCGTCTGACCGTATTCGACAAGTTCCATCCGCAACTGGAAAATCCGTTGGTGCGTCGCGCATTTACCCATGCGATCGATCGCCAGGCGATCGTGGATTCGCTGTGGGCCGGTCGTACGGTCGTTCCGGCCGGTCTCCAGTGGGACTATTATGGTGATATGTTCGTTCAGGGGTGGAATGTTCCAGAATATAACCCTGACCTCGCCAAGCAGCTTCTGAAAGAGGCCGGTTACAAGGGGGATGCAATCCCTTACCGCCTACTCAACAATTACTATACCAACCAGACCCCGACTGCGCAGATTCTTGTGGAGATGTGGAATCAGGTGGGCCTGAACGTCGAAATACAGATGCAGGAAAACTGGCAACAGGTTCTGGAGAAGAGCCCAGGACGTGCTGTGCGCGATTGGTCCAATTCCGCGCCATTCAACGATCCTGTTTCTTCCATCGTCAGCCAGCACGGTCCGAACGGTCAGCAGCAACAGGTTGGCGAATGGACGAATGAGGAAGCAAACAAGCTTTCCGTCATACTGGAAACCAGCACCGACCATGCCAAACGCAAGGAAGCGTTCAAGCGGATGCTGGAAATCTGTGAACGGGAAGACCCCGCTTACACAGTCCTTCACCAGAATGCGACGTTCACTGCCAAGCCGAAATCATTGAAGTGGAAGGCGGCCCCTGCTTTCGCAATGGATTTCCGCAAAAACAACTGGGCTTGATCCATTTGTAGAGGCGGGCCCGGTTCGGCCGGGCTCGCTTTTTCCTTTGGGCTTCAAGCCCCGCGACTGTGAATGAACCAGAAGGATTGCGTGATGCCGCTGGTCGAAATTTCCAATCTCAAGGTAGCCTTTGATGACGTACCGGTTCTGCATGGTATCGACCTCTCGATTGAACGAGGCGAAGCCGTGGGACTTGTCGGTGAATCCGGCTGCGGTAAATCTGTGACCTGGCTTGCGGCGCTCGGTCTTCTGCCGAAGAAGGCGTCGATCTCCGGTAGCGTTCTCCTTGAGGGAAGAGAATTGCTCACTGCGTCGCGCGGTACGCTCGAAAACATTCGCGGTGGCCGTATTGCGATGATCTTTCAGGACCCGTCGAGTTCCTTGAACCCGGTTATTCGGGTTGGGCGCCAGATCGAGGAGGCAGTGCGACTTCACCGTAACCTGAAAGGACCAGCAGCCCGGGCAGAAGCTTTGCGATTGATGGAACTGGTGGGGATACCGGATGCAGGCCGACGCATCGATAACTATCCGCACGAATTTTCCGGTGGTCAAAACCAGCGTTTGATGATTGCCATGGCGCTGGCAGGTAATCCCGATATCCTGATTGCAGATGAGCCTACGACAGCACTTGATGCCACGATTCAGGCTCAAATTCTTGATCTATTGGCTGCGTTACGTGCGGAAACCGGCATGGCTGTGGTCTTTATCAGTCATGATCTTGGTGCAGTTTCGCAAATTTGCGAACGGGTCTCCGTCATGTATGCCGGGCGTATCGTCGAACAGGCGGGGACCGAAGCGCTTTTTACTGCTCCGCGTCATCCTTACACGCACGGCCTGTTCGATTCCATTCCCAGCCTTGAGGGCGGGCGCAGCTGGCTCATACCCATCGAGGGCACAGTTCCTGAGCCCGGCAAACTTCCGCAAGGTTGCGCATTCTCGCCACGCTGCTTGAGCGCGAGTGACCTCTGCGCACGAAGCCTGCCGAGACTCGGTGTTCCGCAGGGCGATGCCGGTGAGGGGCGTATGGTCGCCTGTTTTCATCCCTATCCGGCCGCATCGCATTTGCTGCCGTCCATCGGTGGCCATATTTCAACCCCGGCGAGCACAAGGGCAATAGCACAATGACAGCCGCTCTCATCGAAGCTCGCGATCTTGTTAAAACATACACGTCGCGCAAAGGCCCTTTTGCAAAACCGGTCGCAGTGCGCGCCGTCGACGGGCTTTCTATATCGGTCGCTCCGGCAACAACTCTGGGCATCGTTGGCGAGTCCGGTTCGGGTAAATCCACGACGGGTCGGTTGCTTCTAGGTCTCGAAGATCCCAGTGAGGGAGAAGTCACGTTCGAAGGTTCAGCCCTACCTCGCCAGAAGACTGCTGGCTGGCGCGCTTTACGGGCGCGTATGCAACTCGTCTATCAGGACCCTCTGGCAGCTTTGGATCGACGCCTGCCGATTGGTCGTCAGATTGCCGAGCCGCTGGAAATCCATGGCATTGGAACACCTGCTGAGCAGAAAGCGCGTGTTGCGGAGCTGATGCGAGCGGTCGGTCTCCGCCCCGATCAGGCTTCTCGCTATCCGCACGAGCTTTCGGGCGGGCAGCGCCAGCGTGTCGTCATTGCACGCGCCATCGCATGCAAGCCGCAACTCATCGTTTGCGATGAGCCTGTATCGGCGTTGGACGTTTCCATCCAGGCGCAGGTTGTGAACCTTTTGCGCGATTTGCAGGAATGTGAAGGCATAGCCATGGTTTTCATCAGCCATGATCTGAAGGTGGTGCGTAATATTTCGGATCGTGTCGCGGTTATGTATCTGGGCCGTATCGTCGAAGAAGCATCCGCGGACGAAATTTTTGCCCGACCGCATCACCCCTATACGCAGGCGCTGGTGTCCAGTGTGCCGGTCGCCGGTGTTCCTCTCAGCGACCGCATCATCCTGCAGGGAGAGCCACCGAACCCTGCCGCGCGACCTGATGGTTGCGCCTTTCATCCACGTTGTCGTTTTGCGGCTGCGCGCTGCAGTAGCGAGACACCTGAACTCCTCGATATGCCAGCGGGACGCAAAGTGGCCTGCCATTTTGCAGGAACCCTGCAGACGGACAATTATCATGCTTAGATTTCTGATGGTTCGCGGGGTTCGCGCATTTGTGACTATTCTTCTTGTGGTGACATTCGCTTTCGTCGTCTTGCGCATGTCCGGTGATCCGGCCCAGATCATCATGGGGCCGGATGCTCCACCTGAAGCCATAGCTGCCTTCCGGAAGAACTGGGGACTTGATGACCCGCTCTGGCAGCAATATTTGCGTTATTTCGGAGCCATCGCGCGCGGCGATCTGGGAATATCGATGCGCGACGGCCAATCTGCAATCACACTGGTGACCGAGCGCATTCCCGCAACGCTTCAGCTTACGATACCGGCACTTCTGATCAAGCTTGGACTAGGCATTCCCGCCGGTATTTATGCTGCACTGCATCGCAACAGTGCTATTGACCGGGCGGTCATGGCGACCGCCGTCATCGGGTTCACTTTGCCGAGCTTCGTTTTAGGGCTGCTTCTCGTGCTGGTTTTCTCGGTTTCGCTGGGATGGTTGCCCTCTGGCGGACAGGATAGCTGGATGCATGCCATTCTACCCATCATCACCATGGGGCTTGGTGGCGCTGCGATTCTGGCGCGTTTCTCCCGCAGCGCGATGATCGAGATTCTGGGACAGCCTTATATTCGTACGGCGAGCGCCAAAGGTGTGTCCTGGCGCAATGTGGTATGGCGGCACGCACTGCCTAACGCGGCTATTCCGATTGTCACTATCGTCGGGTTTATGGTCGGATCGCTGATTGCAGGAGCAGTGGTTGTTGAATCGCTCTTCTCATGGCCGGGCGTGGGCAGGTTGCTCGTGGTCTCGGTTGCCAATCGCGATCTTGCTATCGTGCAATGCATCCTGCTTCTCGTGGCGGCGACGATGGTGATTTCCAATTTCATCGTCGACCTTCTCTATGGTTATCTCGATCCGCGTCTGCGTCAGGCGCAGGGCAAGGCGTGAGGCTGAACTGATGACGGATATGACCGCCAATACCGCCGCTGTTGCCGTGCAGCCGAAAAAGAACCGTAAAGGCATTCCGCTGATGGTCATCATCGGCTTTATCTGGATAGCCTCAATGATCCTGATTGCTCTGGCTGCGGACTGGATAAAACCCTACAACATCACAGCCTTTGACCTGAAAAACCGCCTCGCACTGCCGGGGAACGCACAGCACTGGCTGGGCACCGATGAGCTGGGACGTGACGTGCTTTCACGCCTTATCGAATCCATTCGTATTTCGCTGCTCATCGCATTTGGCGCCACGATTATCTCTGCGGTATTCGGAACGACGCTCGGTTTTCTCGCAGCGTATTTTCGAGGTACCGTAGAGCAGGTTGTCGTTATGCTGGCTGATTTTCAGGCAGCACTTCCATTCCTGATCTTGTCGCTTGCCGTACTTGCATTCTTCGGTAGCTCGCTTCTGCTTTTGACCTGCCTTATGGGCTTTTACGGTTGGGAACGTTATGCCCGTATCGCGCGCGGGTTGGCTGTCTCAGCGAATGCACAAGGCTATGCAGCAGCGGTTACCCAGCTCGGCGCTACGCCGTCGCGCGTTTATCTCAAGCATATCCTCCCGAACATTGCTTCGACGCTGATCGTCTCGATGACGCTGACATTCCCGGAGATTATTCTTCTCGAAAGCAGCCTTTCGTTTCTGGGATTGGGCGTGCAGCCGCCCATGACCAGTCTTGGCAATATGGTTGGTTATGGTCGCGAATATCTCACTCGTGCACCGTGGATCATGCTCGCGCCGTCATTTGTGATCATGTTCACGACGCTATCGATCAGCTTTGTGGGTGATTGGCTACGCGACAAGCTGGACCCGACGACGAGATAATGTCGGTCGCCTTCCCATACTTGGACCTTGCGATTCTGAAAGCGAGTTGTTTAGTGTGAGGCGACAGAATTTTTATGGGAACTGACGTCTTATGTTGAAGAATATCAATCCATTGCTGACCGGCTCGTTGCTCGAGGTTCTTGCCGATATGGGGCACGGAGACGATCTTGTGATTGTCGATGCCAATTATCCGGCGCAGTCCTCTGGTGTCCACGTACTGGATTTTCCGGGAACCACCGCAACGGATATGGCGGAAGCCGTTCTGTCACTGCTGCCTTTGGACGATTTTGTCGACAAGCCAGCTGCTGTCATGCAGGCGCCCAATGAAACGCCAGCGATTTTCAAGGAGTTTGATGCGGTCATAGAAGCGGCCGAGGGACGGAAGATTTCTGTCGATCCGATTGAAAGATTTGCCTTTTATCACCGCGCTCGCGATGCTTTCGCGATCATTCGTACGGGCGAGAAACGACTTTATGGCAATGTCATTTTCAAGAAGGGCGTCGTCCGCTCCTGAGCGGTGACATTAATATTGGCACATTAAAAACCCGGGCATTGAGCCCGGGTTTTTGCTTTCAGCTTTATTCCTGCGGCTTCTCGGCTTGATCCTTCATCGGGCCTTTGTGCTCACCACCCTTGTGTTTGCCCATGTGATGTGGGCCTTTGTGGTGAGAGCCTCTGGTCTGGTGATGCATCTTCGCAGCACGCATTTCGCTGCGATCAATTTTGCCATCCTCGTTCCGATCCAGTGCAGCGAATTCCTTCTTGCGCTGGTTCTCCACTTCCGCAAGCGTAACCTTGCCATCGCCATTGATATCGAGACGACGTTCCATGCGGTCGGCTGCACGGCTCACGATACGCTTGAGCGCCAGTGCTTCGATTTCGGCTCGAGAAAGTATGCCGTCGCCATCGGTATCGGCGGCCTTGAGATCATCCATGCGAGAGAACTTCTCAAGATCAATAGGACCCCGTTTGTCCTTCATATCTTTGCGTGGTGTAACGGCCGTCTCTGCTGCCGGTTTATCAGTATTTGCACTGCTGTTTTCTTGTGCTAGTGCAGGGAAAGAAAGCAAAGATGTTGCAATTACAGCGATAAATGCGGTCTTCGATTTCATGGCTATTTGACTCCGTTACTCTTTTACAGGGGCGCCGATAAAAGGCGTGCGAGTAATGTCTGTCTTTTTAGATGAACCGCATATGAATATGCCAATTAATTATCGGTAATGTATTGGGTTGTGTATGAGAAAACCGGAGCTGAAGCATTCTCTAAAGCAGGGAATCATCTGCTCATACGGAGATACATGTCTGTCCGAACGGGAAGATTTTGTCTGATCCTTCAGGATCAGTTATCAGCGGAAGCGTTTGTTTTCAGAAGAGAAAATGGTGGGTGATGTAGGGATCGAACCTACGACCCGCTGATTAAGAGTCAGCTGCTCTACCAACTGAGCTAATCACCCACTCGCTTTGCCGAGGCAGCGGCCCCGGTGAAGTGAGCGGTTCTATAACGGCCTCTTTTCCACCTGTCCAGCCTTCAACTGTAAAATTTCTGAAAAAAATGACAGTTTTCCCAAAAAGCCCGGAAATGCGGGTCTTTCGAAAATCCATTTCTGCGCGTTACCGCTGTCTTTTTCCGTGTGTGTATATTCTG
The DNA here is from genome assembly GCF_902825325.1 of Brucella tritici. Taxonomy (GTDB): domain Bacteria; phylum Pseudomonadota; class Alphaproteobacteria; order Rhizobiales; family Rhizobiaceae; genus Brucella. The sequence continues at coordinate 21,534 of NZ_CADEAR010000013.1, forward strand.
GTTGTATTTCCTGAGCGCTCTTTTGAGAATCAGAAATGAGAGATTCTTGATTTGATTCATTTTTTCACGTCTCCGGCGTTGTAAGCCGAACCCTGCGGCTCCATATTCGCCAAGCTGGACTAATACGTCCGGTGGGGAGGTTTTGTTCAGGGAGTAGAGCCACGCCGCAAATGTCGCAGCAATGTCATCAATTATTGATGCTTGTCTGAGAAGCTACGGCATATAAAAGACTTGATCGGTTGGTAATGGTTCTGAAGTCACGGACACCGCCACCGCCCCTGGAATTTGTCAGAGCAAGGCGCTTCATGCACCGGGTTGCCCTTGCCGAAGAAAACAGAAACGGCTCACATCGTTTCAAAATCCGGTTCGCGACATTTGAGGACGGAATGGAAAGCATAATAGGCGATCTCGGACAGTTTATTTCCGATCATCGGTCATGGGCTGGGCCTATCGTGGGCATCATCGCCTTTGGCGAGTCTCTCGCCATTATAGGAATGTTCATTCCAGCCACTCCGATCATGATCGCCATTGGCGGCCTCGTGGGTGCCGGAATCATCGAACCCATTCCCGTCATTATCGGCGCGATCATTGGTGCTGTTATCGGCGATATTATCTCCTATTTCCTAGGCTGGTGGCTTGGCCGCAACATCATCCACAAATGGCCGCTCAACAAGCACCGCAGCGGTGTGGCGCGTGCGCGCCTTCTATTCCGTCGCTATGGTTTTTCGGCGGTGTTCCTGGGCCGCTTCTTCGGTCCTGTACGCTGCACCGTACCGATGGTTGCCGGCATGATGTCGATGGATCAGACGCGCTTCCAGACCGCTAATGTCCTGTCTGCCCTGGTATGGGCTCCACTGATGTTCCTTCCGGGTTGGTTGGCTGGCCGTGGCGCTGGCGTTTTTGCCAGAATGGACGGCGATCACATGTTCTGGTTCGTGATCGGGATCACGATCGCGACTATCATCGTGACGGTCATTGGCGTTCGTTTTTTCAAAGCCCGTCCACGTCGGGAGCGTAAGCGCCGAGTTCATGTCTCACCGGCCGAATAATAATCGGTCTCTTGTGCAGCAGGCTTCAGTCTGCTTAATAACAAAACCATATGTTCCATATGGCAACCGGTGTTGCTGAGGCTTGGAGCCTCGCAAGCACCTCATATAAGGTTCATCGCGCTTTATGCCCGACGACAGTTCTGACGATTCGTCTTCTCGAAGTCCGAGTTCCCCGAAGGGGTGTTCGGGCTTCCCGCGCGTTGAACAATTCCCGATAGTCTTTGTCCGCCAGGGGCTGGACCGCACAAAAGCGGCCCGGCCACAAACTGCTTGCGGCGTAGTTTCCAATTTTCATTTCTGCTGATCTTTAAAGGAGCCGACATATCATGGACTGGTCCATGGACTGGATTGCCGACCCCAATGCCTGGATAGGTTTGGTGACATTGGTGGTACTCGAGATCGTTCTCGGTATCGACAATCTCGTCTTCATCGCCATTCTGGCCGACAAACTGCCCCCGCACCAACGCAATCGTGCACGGCTAATCGGCCTTAGTCTCGCTCTTCTGATGCGTTTGGTACTGCTGGCGTCGATTTCCTGGATCGTCACTCTGCGAGAGCCCTTGGTGTCGCTGATGGGCATGTCCTTCTCGGGACGCGACATCATCATGCTGATAGGCGGCCTCTTCCTCCTCGCCAAGGGCACAATGGAGCTCCACGAGCGGCTGGAGGGCGATCATGGGCCAAAAAGTTCCAAGGTTGTGCATGCTGTGTTCTGGCAAGTGATCGTTCAGATTGTCGTTCTGGATGCGGTGTTCTCGCTGGATAGCGTCATCACGGCTGTTGGCATGGTCCAGCACCTGCCGGTCATGATGATTGCTGTGGTTATCGCCATCGGCGTGATGATGCTCGCTTCCAAGCCGTTGATGGACTTTGTCAACAAGCACCCCACCGTCGTCATCCTCTGTCTTGGCTTTTTGATGATGATTGGCTTCAGTCTGGTCGTGGAAGGTTTCGGATTCCATATTCCAAAGGGTTATCTCTATGCCGCGATCGGCTTCTCGGTATTGATCGAAGCGGCCAATCAGATGTCGCGACACAATCGTGAAAAGCTGGTTACCACCAATGATCTGCGAGAACGCACGGCAGGCGCAGTCCTGCGCCTGCTCGGTGGTGGTCGCGGTGAAAATCCGCTCTCTGATACGATTGATGTGATTGCCCAGCAGACAGCCGCCAGTGACGTCTTCCTGCCGGAAGAAAAGGAGATGATCCGCGGCGTTCTCGATCTGGCTGATCGACCTGTGCGTTCCATCATGTCGCCACGCAATGAGATCGAGTGGCTGGACCTCGATGAAGACGAAGCGGAACTGGATGCGGCCATTCGCAAGCTGTCACATTCACGCGTCATCGTTGCACGTCGTCAGGTGGATGAGTTCATCGGCGTGGCGCTTGTGAGGGATCTTCTGCTCGATATCGGCGACAGGAAGCCTATCGACTGGGACAAAATCGTAAAACAACCGCTTGTCGTGCATGAAAATGCAAATGTGTTGCGCGTTATGGAACAGTTGCGCAACTCACCTGTTCAGATCGCGGTGGTGGTAGACGAGCATGGTTCTTTCGAAGGCGTCGTGACACCCACCGACGTTCTGGAAGCCATTGCCGGTGAGTTTCCTGATGAAGATGAAGAGGCGGCTGTAGCGCAGTCGGACGGCCATGGTGGTTATCTTGTGGATGGCTTTACCGATATTCGTCGGCTGAGTGGTCTTCTTGAACGCGACCTTCTTGATGATGGTGATCGCTATACGACGCTGGCCGGTTATGTTCTCTGGCATCTCGGACACTTGCCGCTGGGTGGGGAAAGCTTCGTTGCCGATGGCCTGGAGTTCAAGATCGAGTCGATGAACGGTCGTCATATCGCCAAGGTACGCATTACGCCCTCAATCGACTACGAGGTTTAACAGGAATGAATTTGCGGGCTGGTTGATCTGGCTCGCAAATTATTTCACACAGTTAACTCCGATAAAATAAGTAGGTTATTGACAAAAGCCGAGAAGCCTTCAAAATTAACCTATCGTTCATTGTTGCGGCGAAAGCGCGACAATATTTGAGCGGAAGGCAATGAGGAGGCTAGGCATGAGGCGAACCGTTCAACTGCTCGCTACGAAAATGAAGAATACGTTTTTGCGTGTTCCGGCCTTTTTAGAGCAGCCTTGGCGCGAAATGAAGTTGAATGCGGAAGAGATTGCAGCGCGCCGCCGTAGTCGGCTGGAGCGTGGCGAGCATAATTTTCTCTGGTGCTGGCAGCATCGCGGTTTCTGGTGAGATCAGAAGTCCAAGAAAAGGTTTGAAGGCAGGGGGTGGAAGTCTCCTGCCTTTTGCATTTCATTTTATGGTTTCGATCCTGATGAGAATTATTTTCTCATGCCAGCATGTGGTTTGGGTACAGGTTCCATGAATGGCTTTGAAAGTAGTTTATATATTTAAATCAATGATTTAGATTGATTTTGTCTCTTCTCTCGTTAGATTTGTTTTCCGAAAACAATCCAGTTTAGAGCGCTTTTCGCAAACAGCGCGGTGGGGATGGGTCTAATGAGAAAAATTATTCTATATGCGGCGGTAGCCCTCGGTCTCGGCGCCGCTCCGGTTCATGCGCAGGAGTCGAAGGAAATCCTCAACGTTTCCTATGACATCGCGCGAGAACTCTACGAACAGGTCAACAAGGCCTTCATCGTAGACTGGAAGACCAAGACCGGTGAAGATCTGACCGTCAATCAGTCTCATGCGGGCTCCTCGAAGCAGGCGCGTTCGATCCTGGAAGGGCTTGAAGCGGATGTGGTTACCTTCAATCAGGTGATCGACGTGCAGGTCCTGCATGACAAGGGCAATCTCATTCCGGCCGATTGGCAGAAGCGACTCCCGAACAACTCGTCACCCTACTATTCATTCCCTGCTTTCCTCGTTCGTGAGGGCAATCCGAAGAACATCAAGAATTGGGATGATCTGGCGCGTGACGACGTGAAGGTGATCTTCCCGAATCCGAAAACTTCGGGCAATGCGCGCTATACCTATCTTGCTGCGACGGCGTACGCGAACGAAGCATTCAAGGGCGATCAGACAAAAGTTCACGAATTTATCGGGAAGATTTTCAAGAATGTTCCCGTGTTCGATACGGGCGGTCGTGGCGCAACGACGACTTTTGCCGAACGTGGCATTGGCGACGTGTTGGTGACCTTCGAGGCTGAAACACGCGGAACCGAGAAGGTTCTTGGCCCCGACAAATATGACGTTGTCGTACCGGAAGTCAGTCTGCTGGCAGAGTTTCCTGTTACGGTCGTCGACAAGGTGGTAGACAAGCGCGGATCGCGCAAGATTGCCGAAGCCTATCTCGATTATCTCTATTCGCCGGAAGGCCAGGAGATTCTAGCTCAAAACTTCAACCGCGTGCATGACAAGGATGTCATCGCAAAACATAAGGATATCTATCCCGATGTGCGGCTCGTGACTGTTGAAGATGCTTTCGGTGGCTGGGAGAAAGTTCAGAAGGAACATTTCGCCGAAGGCGGAGTGCTCGATCAGCTCTTCACCGGCAAATAAACAGAGCCAATTGGCGATCCCTGAGGGATCGCCTTGCTTTTTGGAAAAATCCAGTGGCGCTTCTAAGCATGAAACGTAATTCTGTGCTGCCGGGGTTCGGACTGACCCTCGGCTGCACTTTGCTTTATCTGGCTGTGATCGTGGCCTTGCCACTGTTGGCCATGATTCTGAAAACGGCAAGTCTCGGCTGGAGCGACTTCTGGAGTATCGTGACCTCAGATCGGGCACTGGCGACCTATAAGATCACCTTGAGTGCAGCTGCGGTAGCAACAGTATTCAATGGCCTATTCGGTCTTTTGCTGGCCTGGGTGCTGACCCGATACGAATTTCCCAGCAAACGCCTGATTGATGCTGCAGTCGATCTTCCTTTCGCGCTGCCGACTGCCATAGCAGGTCTGGCATTGGTGACGCTCTTTGCCCAGAATGGCTGGTTCGGACGGTTCCTTGAACCGATTGGAATAAAGGTTGCCTATGCACCGCTCGGCATCATGATCGCGATGTTTTTCACCAGCATTCCATTTGTTATCCGCACGGTGCAGCCGGTACTGGAGGATATGAGCGCTGATGTGGAAGAAGCTGCCCGTAGCCTCGGGGCCAGCTCTTGGCAGACATTCTCACACATTATCTGGCCGACCATCTTTCCATCTTTCCTTGCAGGCTCGTCGCTTTCCTTTGCGCGCAGCCTCGGTGAGTTTGGTTCGATTGTTTTTATCTCGGGCAATCTTCCCTTCGAGACTGAAGTGACATCGCTGCTCGTTTTCATCCGGCTTGATGAATATGATTATCCAGCCGCCGCAGCACTTGCATTCGTGATGCTCGTTACGGCGTTCCTGATGCTTCTTGTGACCAATCTCATTCAGGCAAGGCAGCTTCGTTATGCAGAACGCTAACGCAAGTTTACAGGCGCGAAACTCCGGACCTGCACGCAATCTGTTGATCTGGCTGGCGGCGGGCTTGTCGGTGATCTGCATCGGAGCACCGCTTGCAGTCATCTTCTCCTATGCGTTCAGCAAGGGCGTTGATGTCTTCTTCGGTGAAATATTGAAGCCGGATACATTGCATGCGGTCTGGCTGACCATTCTGACGGCTATTGTCGTGGTGCCTATCAATATGGCGTTTGGTGTTTGCGTCGCATGGCTCGTAACCAAGTTCCGTTTCCCCGGACGACGGCTGCTGATTACTTTCGTGGAAATACCGTTCTCAGTCTCTCCCATCGTGGCCGGTGTGACCTATCTCTTCCTCTACGGATCACAAGGTTTGCTGGGGCCATTGCTGGAAACCTACGACATCAAGATCATGTTCACGGTTCCGGCAATCTTTCTTGTCAGCCTCTTTGTCACTTCGCCTTTCGTGGCGCGTGAACTGATCCCGCTGATGGAAGTGCAGGGGAGTGAAGAAGAAGAAGCAGCTCTGACGCTTGGAGCCAATGCCTGGCAAACCTTCTTCTACGTGACCTTGCCTAATATCAAATGGGCATTGCTCTACGGTGCTGTACTTTGCAATGCGCGTGTGATGGGAGAGTTTGGAGCAACGTCGGTCGTTTCGGGTGCCATCCGAGGCAAGACCAATACGCTGCCGCTTCAGGTGGAACTACTGTTCAATGACTATAATGTCGCCGGTGCATTCGCTGCGGCTTCGACGCTTGCACTGATCGCTCTTCTGACACTTGTCTTGAAGGTTCTGCTTGAACGCAGGCAAGATGCTTAAATACAAAAAAGCTTGAGCGGTTCCATTTGACTGGAACCGCTCTCACGGTCACGCTGCTTGGGAAAGCGTGTTGTTTATCGGTTCTCTGTGAAGAGAAGATGCGAGGATAATCCCTTCCGGCCAGCGGCTGAATCCACTTGCTACATTTATGTGTCCGGCATGGCCGAGATCGACAAATCCCGATCCCCACACATGGGACAGAGCTTCTGCCTTGGCAAAGCTCATATATTCATCGTTGCGGCTTGCGACGACGATGGACGGAAAACCCAGCTCCTGGCGCGGGAGCGGAGTAAAGCTCTGGAACCGATCGTCCTTACGAGCCATTGTTTCGGCGTCAGCCGGTGCAACCAGAAGGGCGCCCGCCACATGAGCCGCCGACGGGCGGCTGGCCAGATGTGCGACCAGTGCGCAGCCGAGACTATGGGCGACCAGAACTGCGCCCGGATTTTCGGCGAGTTTGGATTCGAGTGCGTGCATCCAGTCGGATAACACCGGATAGTGCCAGTCGTCCTGTTCGACGAGCAATGCTGACGGATCGTCATGCAACCATTGGCGCTGCCAGTGGCCTGCTTCCGATCCCTTGAAACCGGGGATGATTAATGTCGCAGGCATGCGTTTTTCCTCTTGGATAAGGCCTTGGGAGGGCGTTCAGTTTCGCAATTTAAAGCCATTGCGAAACTGGTTCCAAGATAGGCGGCCAAAGTTGCCATTTTAAGGAAAACAAATTCAAATTAGGACGGTTTTGTGAAAATTATACTCCGTTCCTGGCCTGCCTCTATTTTCGCTGTTTATCGTTCCATCGCAACAGAAACTGCGACTTTTCGAAAACCAGAACGACCACGAGTGACATCGCGAACGGGATAAGGAGGTAGAGCAGGCGGAAGACGATCAGCGCTGCCAAAACATCAGCCTGATTCATATCCGGCAAGCCAGTCAGGAAAACGAGCTCCAAAACGCCGAGACCACCCGGAGCGTGCGAGATCAGGGCGGCAGAAAAGGAGACCAGGAAAATGCCCAAGATAATAAGGAATCCGGGATTGCCAGCCTCTGGCAAGGCAAAGTAGATGATGCCGGCGGCGCCGATCAATTCCAACGGCGCGACGATGAGCTGCTGCACCACAACCGACATGCGCGGATATTCCAGACGAAAACTGCCGATCTGGAGCGGGCGCAGACGCAGCCAGCTACCAAAGACATAGAGCAGCACGAATGCGAGCATCAAAAGTGCGATCACAATGGAGACGGTCGGTGTCAGCTCCTCGTTGAAGCGCATGAGAATATGCGGCTCCAATAGGAGAACAATGCTTGATGTTATGATGACACCGAGAATAAATGTGAAAGAACAGAAGGCGATAAGAACAGCGATTTCGCTGCCAGGCATGCCTTGTGACGAATAGGCCCTGTAGCGCACAACCGCGCCAGAGACGACCGAGGCACCAATATTATGTGACAAAGCATAGGTGGTGAAGGAACAAAGCGCGATAAACAGCCAGGAAATCTTGCGCTTGAGGTGCAAGAGCGCGATGCGATCGTAGCCTGCAAGCGAACTGTAGGCCAAAAGTGCTGAAGCTGCAGCCAGAACCCAATGATGGGCACGGATTGCATAAAGACTGTCCAGAACATCATCGAGTGAAATGCTGCGCAGTTCGCGATAGAGAAGCCAAGCCGAAATACCGACTGCGCAAATACCCACGACCGGCCAGATGTAATCCTTTGCTTTCATCAGCCGGTCACCATGCTTTCATGCTTCATATCATCCCCTTTTTTGCCCATGATATCGGTCGATTCATCTTCCGATAGTAGCCCCAATGTGTCGGTCTGAGATTCGGTTTCTTTGGAAACGGTTTCAGTGCTTTTCTTTATGATCTCAGTTCCGATTGCTTTTGCCATGGCGGCTGCGATTTCCTCCTCTCCCAGAATGACAAAATCTGCGCCAAGATCCTTTAGATATTGTGCTTCCGCCTTCGAGCAGGCGCGTACGACGATGCTGATTTCCGGATTTGCGGCTCGGGCTAATGCTGTGACCCGTCCAGCCTCGAAGGCATTGGGGATTGCAATAACCAGATTTCGCGCCATTGCCGGATTGGCCGCCTTCAGTATCTCTGAATCCGAGGCGTTGCCAGCAATGGCTTCTACGCCTTTGTCCTTGAGCGAGGCGCTGATTTTCGACGAATCCTCGATGACGAGAAAAGGCGTCGTCTCTGCCCGTAATCCTGCTGCAATCCTTTCGCCGATCTGGCCATAGCCGACGACAATCGTGTGTCCGTTTAGCAAAGTTTGGGGTAGCGGCTCAGGTTCGGAAATGCTGAGTTCGACACCGGGGGCTTCACCGGCTGGTGTCTCGTGTTTGCTTTGCTTTTCGATCCATGGCCGCATTCGTTCCGCTACGATGAACATAATCGGATTGAGGAAGATCGACAGGATGGCACCAGCGAGAATAAGGTCGCGTCCAGCCGGTGGGAGAAGATTGAGACTGACGCCCAACCCCGCCAAAATGAAGGAGAATTCACCGATCTGAGCAAGACTTGCTGAAATGGTGAGCGCCGTGCTGACAGGGCGACGGAAAGCGCGCACGATGAAGAATGCCGCGACTGATTTGCCGATGAGGATGATGGCAAGCGTTCCGAGCAGGGGCAGTGGATCGCGGAGAAGGCTCATCGGGTCGAACAACATTCCGACCGAGATAAAGAACAGCACCGCAAAGGCATCGCGCAAGGGTAGGGACTCTTCTGCTGCGCGATGGCTGAGTTCGGATTCGCTCATCACCATGCCGGCAAAGAACGCCCCCAACGCGAAGGAAACGCCAAACAGATGGGCCGCGCCGAAAGCCACGCCCAGTGCAATGGCGAGCACGCCGAGACGAAATAATTCGCGGGAGCCGGTCTGAGCCACGACATTCAGAAGCCAGGGGATGACCTTGCGTCCCACGATGAGCATCAGGGCGACGAACAGAACAACCTTGGCAATGGTGAGAAGGATAATGCCACCAATGCCGAGGCCAAGCCATGAAGCGATGGGATCGCTTGCTGCCGAGCCTTCCGCACGACCGGTTACGCTGGCGACTGCCGGAAGCAGAACCAGCGCCATGACCATTGCGAGGTCTTCGACAATCAGCCAGCCGACGGCGATGCGCCCGCGCTCGGTATCAATCAGGCGGCGCTCCTGCATCGCGCGCAACAGGACGACCGTACTCGCGGTAGAAAGAGCTAGACCGAAAACCAGACCGGCCTGCACATCCCAGCCAAGGGCGAGGCCAAGGCCGGTTCCAAGTGCTGCTGCGGCTGCGATCTGTGCGAGTGCGCCGGGAACCGCTATGGCTTTGACGGAAAGAAGATCCTTGAGGGAAAAATGCAGACCAACGCCGAACATCAGCAGGATGACACCAATCTCGGCAAGCTGAAGAATGAGGTCCTGATCTGCAACGAAACCGGGTGTGTGGGGACCGGCAATAACACCGGCCAGAAGATAGCCAACGAGAGGGGAGATTTTCAGACGGGTGGCTATCGCACCGAAGATGAAGGCCAGGCATAACCCGATGACGATTGTCGCAATCAAAGGCGTGTCATGGGGCATCAGGTGCCTTTCCCCTTCTGGCTTCTCAATTCTGTATGTGGGAGCCGGGCACGGCCTGAACCGTGCCCGGCGAACGGGTTATTTCTGCGCTGTGGCGCTGTCTTCAATAGCCTGATGGGCTTCCTTGCGATGCTGCCACCAGTTGCCCAGCAAAAGCAGAATCGGCGCGGCGATGAAGATCGACGACGATGTTGCGATAACGATACCGAACAGCATAGGCACGGCAAAATTATGAACCGCGCTGCCACCCCATACTGCCATTGGGAGCATACACAGGAACGTCGTCATCGATGTATAAATACAGCGGACGAGCACCTGATTGATACTCATATCGACGATCTCGCGCAGCGGCTTCGATTTATAAAGACGCATGTTTTCACGCATGCGGTCATAAACCACGACCTTATCGTTTACCGAGTAACCGATAGCGGTTAGAAGCGCTGCGATGGCTGTCAGGTTGAAATCGAGCTGGAACAGCGCAAAGAAACCGACCATCTTTGTGGTGTCGAGGACGAGCGTGATGATTGCGCCCATCGCAAAGAACCATTCGAAACGCCACCAGAGGTAGATGAGCATGCCGAGTGCCGACAGGACGACTGCGATGAAGCCGGAGCGGGCTAGTTCGCCGGAAACCTTGGGGCCGACGACTTCTGTGCGCTCGATTTTCACGCCCGGATCAAGCTCGGTTACGGCTTCGCGCATTTTGTTGACGGCAATCGTCTGCGCTTCCTCACCGCCGTCCTGACGCTGAACGCGGATCAGAACATCGTTCGGGCTACCGGCAGACTGAAGTGCTACTTCACCAAGCCCGAGCGAGCCAAGTTTTTCGCGCAGTTGTGCCAGATCGGCTGGTTGTGACGTAACGATTTCCGCCTGAATGCCGCCCTTGAAATCGATGCCGTAATTCAGCCCCGGCTTGAAGAATAGGCCAAGAGACAGGATCGACAGCACGATCGAGACGCCGATGCCGACGAAGCGGGCGTTCATGAAGCTGATATTGGTCTTTTCTGGAACAAACTTCAGGAACGGCTCGATGACGAGCACCTTCAGCTTACGCTTGCGGACGTACCAGGCCATCGCCATGCGAACCAGCGTCACATCCGTGAACATCGAGATCGCAATACCGAGCATCATGGTGATAGCAAAGCCACGGACCGGGCCGGTACCGAAGGTGAACAGCAGCAAGGTCGAGATCAGCGACGTAACGTTCGCATCCACAATTGTGGAGAAGGCGCTGTGAAAGCCCTTATCCAGCGCGGCCATGGCCCCAAGGCCACGCCGCGTTTCTTCGCGAATACGTTCGTTAATGAGAATATTAGCGTCAACTGCGATACCAATACCGAGGATGATACCGGCGATACCGGGCAATGTCAGCGTTGCACCGATGAGGCTGAGGGCTGAGAAAGTGAGCAAGGTGTGGAGCAGGAGCGCCACATTGGCGATGGTACCCCAAACGCCATAAAGGAGCTGGATGAAGACCGCGACAAGTACGAAGCCGACGATACCGGTAATGAGGCCCATCTTGATGGCATCGCCGCCAAGGTCCGGACCAACCGTACGTTCTTCAATGACGGTCAGCGGAGCGGGCAGGGCGCCAGCGCGCAGGAGGGCCGAGAGGACGACGGTATCCTGAACTGTAAAGCTGCCGGAAATCTGGCCCGAGCCGCCGGTGATCGGTTCACGGATGACGGGTGCGCTCAGCACCTTGCCATCGAGCACAATTGCAAACGGACGATTGACGTTCTTTGTCGTGATGTCGGCGAACTGGCGTGCGCCGAGACTATCGAAACGGAAGGACACGATCGGCTCATTGGTGCGCTGGTCAAAGCCTGCGCGCGCATCGGTGAGACGCTCGCCGGAAAGTGCAACCTGATCCTCGATTGGGTACTTGATGTTCGGGTCCTTGGAATCCGGCATGATGGTCACGCCCGGAGGCGGCGTATCGTTCGGATTGGCATCGGCAACCATGTGGAAGCTCATCTTCGCGGTACTTCCGAGAAGCTGGCGAAGCTGCGCCGGATCCTGGAGGCCGGGGAGCTGAACGACGATACGATCTGAGCCTACACGCTGGATGGAAGGCTCGGCGACGCCGACTTGGTCGACGCGCTGACGGATGATTTCAAGACTCTGCTGGAGAGCAGCATCGAGACGGTAGTTGAAGCCTGCCTCTGTCAGGGTCAGGCGAAGCTGGTTGTCGTTTGATGCAACGTCTATGTCGTTGATTGCCGTACCGAAACCGCTGGTGTTGACTTGCGAGATCAAGGTGCGAAGCGCAGTTTCGGCCTTAGATCGCTGATCGGCATCAGGGATGGTCACGACAACGGCGTCGCCGACAGCGCGGATAGACTGCGGCTGGATACGCTCGGCGCGCAGCTTGCTGCGGGCGTCGTCCAGCAGCGTCCTCAGGCGATCCTTTTTAAGGCCGGCTGCATCGACTTCAAGCACAAGATAAGAGCCGCCCCGCAGATCGAGGCCAAGCGTGACCTGACGCTTCGGGAACCAGGACGGCATGGCGTCGAGGTGCTTTTGGGTGAAGAAGTTGGGCAAGGCAATGATGACGCCGATCGCAACGATCAGGCTATACAGCACAACCACCCATTTCGAAGTACGCATGGATTAAGGTTCCGGTTGGTACGCCCCAATTGCCACTTAATATCAAGTGGCGGTACGGGCATTGTTTGTAATGGCGTTAGGATTGGTAAGGCCCAATCATCAAGATTGGCGCATTATGCGCTTTTCGGAGGCGCACGGGCAGAGCCAAAATGTCCCTGCAAAACTGCGAGGCGCCGGAAATTCTGCGCCGCTTCGGCTGATCTCGTCTTTGGAAGAACAATCGCTGCCGTCGCAACAGGGAGTGCTGCTCCGGTGTGATCGAGATAGGAGGTTTTGATCTTGGCTGCGATAGCTTCGATCAGGATTGCCCGCATGGGCTGTGGTGAAGGGGTAGACTGCTGATGAACAGGTGTTGCTGGACTGCCTTCGACCTGCCTTGCCACGATGCCGCCAGAATGACCGCGAGCCGCATCGTCGTCGAGCGTAGAAAAATCCACGGCGAATAGAAAAGCGGTAAACGACAGAACGCACGTAACGAACAGCATGAAACCATGCCGCTTGTGCTGTTCCGTGTTTTTCATGCCCTTCATCAAATCGCCAAGACTTTCTTTAGAGTCTATCCGTGGAGTTGAGCCAGCTTTTCACACTCATTGCGAATCCTCATTAATCATTTGTGTTCGCACGAACAAGGAAATACTGGCATTAAGGCTCGCCTTATACGCTATGGGTCCGCTTTCGGCGCACTATGAGATCTTGTAAGGAGCCACGCCTTGCATCCGTTTTAGGGCGCTTTATGTTGAAACCATGTCTTGTTTAACGGCAGAATTGAATTGGCATATTCATCGACGTTTCGTGTTCTTGCATTTTCTCTTCTGATCAGCGCACTGTCGCTGGGTGGCATTGCGTCTGCTATCGCGCAGGACAATAAACAACCGACGCCACAGACGACGCAAACCGCGCCAGCAGCGGCTCCCCAAAACAGCTCCGTCCAACAAGCGCCCGCTGCCACCGATCAACAGCAGGCCCCCGTGCCCGTTTCCGGCGTCGTTCAGCAACAAAAGCCGGTCATCAATGATCTGAAGCAGCAGACGAAACGGATCAGCGACCAGCTCCCAAAGGCCGCTTCGAACGATGAATCGCTGGCCAACCTCAAGCTTCAGCTGGACTCCCTTTCAAAGAAACTTCTGGAGGCTGGCGTTGCATTTCGCCCGCGCCTCAGCGAAATCAACACACGGCTGGAGCAATTGGGCCCTGCGCCTTCCGGTGACCAGCCGCCCGAACCGGCAATCGTCAGTGAAGAGCGCGCCCGGCTGACCGCTGAAAAGGCCGAAATAAATGCCGTCGTGGGCGAGACCGAAGATACCTCGCTTTCCGTCAATCAGATGTCCGCAAAGATCGGCGACATGCGCCGCGATCTTTTTGCAAGAACACTTTCCCAGCGTGTGAACATCGACACCACGCTCGGTACGGAGGTCGCCTCGGCCGCCAGCAACCAGATGGTTTCGCTCTGGCGCATTGTTCAGTCGTGGTGGCGTTTTGTCAGCACGTTTAAGCTCAAATCGTTTCTTGCGGCCGCCTTCTTCGCCTTTGTTGCCGCGCTGGTCATCCAGATTGGCGCAAAGCGTGTTCTCGGAACGCTCTATCAGCGCGATGCGACCGTGGAGTCGCCATCCTATCTGAGCCGTCTTTCGGTAGCGTTCTGGTCTACGGTGATACCGTCGGCGGCGGTCGGCGTCTTTTTGGCGGCAACTTACTTTTTTATGAATTATTTCAATGTCCTGAGAACAGATATTGCGTCCTTATTCCAGTCGTTGTTTCTCGTGCTGGGGCTTGTCTTCTTCATTCACAGACTCGCGTCCGCGTGCATCAGTTCGGATATGCCGCAGTGGCGATTGGTTCCGGTTGCGCCGCGTCCGGGACGCGTTTTGGGCTGGCTGATAACGGGAACCGCATTGACCAGCGGGCTTGATTCCTTCTTCGGAAAGGTCAACCAGATTTTGTCGTCGCCGCTGTCATTGACCATGGCGAAAAGTTTGCTGGCCACCGTGATGGTCGGTGTCCTTATTCTGGCGATTGCGTTTTTGAAGCCCGTTGAGCGCGAAAAGGATGGCGCCATCCGGTCGTGGCCGCGCGGATTCAAAACGTTTCTGATCATATTGGGTCTTTTACCCATTTTGGCTGCGGTTTTCGGCTTTATCGGTATGGCGCGTTTCATATCGCAGCAGATCGTGGTCACAGGAGCATTCCTCGTTACCATGTATATGGGCTTCCTGACGGGACGTGCGATTTCGGAGGAACAGGCATTTGCATCCAGTCAGATCGGCAAGGCAATGCGGGAGCGTTTTCATTTCGACGACGCAACCCTTGATCAGCTTGGTCTTCTGGCAGGCATTCTGATCAATCTCGTCGTTGCCTTGATCGGCATTCCGCTGGTTCTGATGCAGCTCGGCTTCCAGTGGGCTGAATTGAAGAGCACCTTCTATCAGTTGATGACCGGGTTCCAGATCGGCAATATTTCCATCTCACTCATGGGGCTTTTGACCGGCGTTCTGCTGTTTGCGATCGGCTATTTGCTGACACGCTGGTTCCAGAACTGGCTCGACAACAGCGTCATGGCGCGCGGGCGTGTCGATTCCGGTGTTCGCAATTCCATCCGCACGGTCATAGGCTATGTGGGGCTTTGTCTTGCAGCCTTGATGGGCGTATCAGCGGCTGGGTTCAATATGTCGAACCTCGCACTTATTGCCGGTGGCCTCTCCCTCGGTATCGGTTTCGGCCTCCAGAATATCGTCCAGAATTTCGTATCCGGTCTCATTCTTCTCGCAGAACGTCCGTTCAAGGTTGGCGACTGGGTGGAGGCCGGTACGGTCAGCGGCATCGTCAAGAAAATCAGTGTGCGCGCGACGGAAGTGGAAACCTTCCAGAAACAATCAATCATTGTGCCGAATTCGACGCTTATCAACGGCAATGTCGGCAACTGGACGCATCGCAACAAGCTTGGGCGCATCGATATCAATGTGCAGGCATCCTATACGGCAGAGCCTCGTCGGATTCATGCGCTGCTTCTCGAAATCGTTCGAGGCCACCCTTCGATTCTGAAGAACCCGGAACCTTTTGTTTCGTTTCAAAGCATGAACGATTCACTGATGGTCTTTGACGTTTACGCCCATGTGGCCGACATCACTTCGACTGGCGGCATCAAGAACGAACTGAGGTTCCAGATTGTCGAACGCTTCCATGAGGAAGGCTTGCATCTGTCCTCGTCCTCGACTGATCTTATTCTCAGCGTGCCGGAGATTGAGAAACTTTCAGAGTTGATGCAGAAGGAAAAGGAGCTTTCCCCCGCAGCCGGGAAGAAGAAGGCGAACGCAGAGAAGCCCGAAGCCAAGGAAGATACCGACGACCGGGCTTGATGAATATTTCGTTCAGTTGCAGTTCAGTTTTGTCCGCTTATAAAGAGGATGACAGAGGGCAATAGGGCTCATGCGACATCGGACATATCGCGGCGGGAGCGATGGAAAGGTCGGGACGGTATGAACAGAAATCAGGTCAACAGCTTGCGTAAGCTTGTTCTTGGCGCAGCAGTCGGCTTTGTAGTCTTGGCAGGCAACGCATATGCCGCCCAGATTTCCAACAACGATAGCGGGCCGCAGACGATTGTGGTCACCGAAGGTGCTTCCAAGCGCGAAATGATCGTCTCGCCTGGTGAAACTGTTGAATTTTGCGCTTCGGGCTGTTTCGTGACCTTTCCGAACGGAGATCGCGAAGCTCTGACTGGCGACGAAACGATTACGCTCAGCGGCGGCAAGGCTACGTTGAAATAGTCTTTCCATTTCAAGATGTAAAAAAGCCGAGGCACACTGCCTCGGCTTTTTATGTAGAAGATGTTTCGGTTAGCTGCGAGGCTTGAGGTTTTCCGGGTCGTAGAGAGGCTTGTAGCCAATCGAGGCGACTTCAACCGGATAAGTCTCTCCGAAATACTCCACGCTCAGTTTGCGGCCCTCCTGACAATAGGCCCATGGCAGGTAAGCGAGAGCGATGTTCTTGCCAATGGTTGGACCATATGCGACCGAGCTTGTGAAGGATCGACGTCCAAATTCGTCGACGAGCGTCTCTCCTGTTTCCGGATCCTGTACCGGCATGATGCCGACAGGATAACGCGCGACGCCGCTGGAATCCACATTTTCGGTCATGACGAGTGTGCAGAGCATCGCAGGTTGGTGTTCGCGGGAGCGGTACTCCACATGCTTTGCCTTGCCGCGGAAATCCGCTTCCTTGACCTTCGGGCGAGCAAGATCGGCTTCGAGAAGGTTGTACTCTGTCAGCAGATCGGCGTTCTGGAGGCGCAGGCTCTTTTCCATGCGACGCGTGTTGGCATAGGTTTCGACGCCAACCGCAATCACGCCGGTCGAACGCAGCGCATCCCAGACGGCAAGGCCGTCTTCGTAGCGCATATGCAGTTCCCAGCCTTGCTCGCCGACATAGGAAATGCGGAATGCGGTAACGTCCTTGCCTGCAATCCGGATTGGCTTGATGGCAGCGAAGGGGAAGTTTTCCGCATCAAGGCCTTCCGGGTTCTCAACGACCTTCTTCAGATTCTCGCGCGCATTCGGGCCCCATATGCCGATGGTGACGTATTTCTCCGTCACATCGGTGATCGTGACGTCAAAGCCCTTATCTTCGGCCACACGGCGCATATAGTGGAAGTCGCGAGGCCCGGCATCGGCGCCATTGATCATGCGGATGCGGTCTGCCAAGCGGATTGCCGTGAAGTCGGCGCGCACCATGCCTTCGTCATCAAGGAAGTGGGTATAGATGCCCTTGCCGATATTGGCATCGCCGCCAATCTTGGCAGCGCACAGCCATTCCATCAGCTCTACATGGTCTGGACCTTCGATATCGTACATCGCAAAGTGCGAGAGATTGATGATGCCGCAATTTTCAGTCAGTTCCAGATGTTCGGCATTGGAGACGCGCCAGAAATGGCGGTTGTCCCATTCGTTTTCGCGCACCGGAACGCGATTGCCGTATTTTTCCAGCAGGTGCTCGTTGGCGGCATAGCCATGCGCACGTTCCCAGCCGCCAAGTTCCATGAAATGGCCGCCAAGCTCCACTTCGCGCTCATAGAATGGTGAACGCCTGATATTGCGCCCCTTGGAGAACGGCTCACGGGGATGAACGGCTGGATTATAGACCTTCATTGCCGTTTCCGTACAGCGATCCCAGATGAACTGCTCGGTCATCTGGTGCGGATAGAAACGCGAATAGTCGATGGCGTGATGGTCGATGGATGTGCGGCCGTCGGTCATCCAGTCGGCAATGAGCTTGCCCATGCCGGGGCCGTCCTTGACCCAGATGGCGACTGCATACCACAGACCGCGCACCTTCTGGCTTTCGCCCATGGATGGGCCGCCATCGGTCGTGACTTGCAGGAAGCCGTTGAAGGAGTGGCTTTCGTTGTAGCCGAGCTCGCCCAGAATAGGTGTCAGTTCGATTGCGCGCTCTAGCGGTTCCAGAATCTGGTCCATCTCAAGATCGCGCTGCGATGGCGAGAGACGTGCTTCATGCTTTTCCAAAAGGTCACGCGGATGGCACAAGCGCGGGTTCTTTTCTTCGTAATAGCCCCATTCGATCTGGCCGCCTTCAGCAGTCTTCGGGTCGCCAGTGTCGCGCATATAGGCAGAGTTGCCCTGATCGCGCATGAGCGGCCAGCCGATTTCCTTGCCGGTGCCTTCAAACTCGCTATAGGGGCCGAAGAATGTCAGCGGATGGTCGATTGGCATGACGGGCAGGTCTTCCCCCACCATTTCGGCGATGAGGCGTCCCCAAAGGCCAGCGCAGATAATGACATAATCAGCTTCGATGGTGCCGCGATGCGTGACGACGCCCTTGATGCGACCGTTTTCCACGATCAGGGACTGAGCCGGTGTGTTGGCAAAGCTCTGCAACTTGCCAGCAGCTTCTGCCTGATCAATCAGCTTGCCGGCGACAGTCTGCGAACGTGGGATAACCAGACCTGCATCCGGATCCCACAGGCCGCCTTGAACCAGACTTTCCTCGATAAGCGGGAATTTTTCCTTGATCTCCGCCGGTTCCATCAGTCGGGCGCGGGTGCCGAAAGCTTTACCCGATGCGACCTTACGCTTGATTTCATCCATGCGGGCATCGTCGCCAACGCGCGCCACCTCGATGCCGCCAACGCGAGCGTAATGCCCCATCTTTTCATAGAAATCGATGGAATAGAGCGTCGTCCAGCAGGAGAGGAAGTCATGGCTCGTCGCATAGCAGAAATCCGACGCATGGGCGGTCGAGCCGATATCAGTCGGAATGCCGGACTTGTCGATGCCGACGATATCGTTCCATCCGCGCTCGATCAGATGGTGTGCCACCGAGGCGCCAACGATACCGCCAAGCCCGACAATTACAACTTTCGCCTTTTTAGGAAACTCTGCCATTTTATGCGTCCCTAGAGCATTTCCAGCAAAAGTGCGAAGCGGTTTTGCGTCGGATAATGCGTGAAAAAGATGGATAGAGCGATTTCAACGACTCCGTAATAACTGGAACCGCTCTAGTTGGTATTTGACAAAACCATAGTCGTTGGCTGGGCGCGACATTTGCCTTTATACGACATATTCGCAGCGTCAGACGACTGCATCGCAGCTTCTGGAAATCCCGGCAGGTCGAGCATCGGCTGTCCTGTTCGCGACATATCCATCAATCCTGCATCTACAGATGGTTCGATCTGTAGAACTGATTCCGGAAAAGCCTGTATGGTTTTGATTTTATTTTGAAAGCTGACAGGAGTGGAGCTGCTCCATTCAAGATGCAGATCCCAAGATGCAGCTCCATCTTTCTTTGGCGTCGTGCTCAAGCGGCGATGAGCATTTTGCGCTCGGCGCGCTCCTGTTGTGGCGAGCGTCCGTATAATTCCCGATAGCATTTGGAAAAATGCGACGCCGAAACAAAGCCACAGGCGACTGCGACCTCGACCACAGGCATAGACGATTGCAACAACAAATGCCGAGCGCGATCGAGGCGAATTTCCAGATAATAACGTGCCGGAGACCGGCCCATCTCCTGTCGGAAAAGACGCTCCACCTGACGCCGCGAAAGACCAATCGTGTGGGCTACATTGATCAGTGCCTGCGGTTCTGAAAGATTGGCTTCCATCATCTCGATGATGGTCAACACCTTGGAGTTCTGAATGCCGAGCCGGGCACGCAGCGGCAGGCGCTGGCGATCCTGCGGGCTGCGGACACGATCAGTCAGCGCCTGTTCACAGATCTTGTTGACCAGATTGGCGTCGAAATCATCTCCGATCAGCTTCAGCATCATATCGAGAGAGGCGGTCCCGCCCGCGCAGGTGTAAAGGTTGCCATCGACTTCAAATAGATCGGCATAGACCTCGGCCTTGGGGAAGGCTTCCGAGAAGCCCGGAAGGTTTTCCCAGTGAATTGCACAGCGCTTGCCAGATAGAAGCCCGGCAGCGGCCAGTATATGGGCGCCGGTACAAAGTCCACCGACTGCCACGCCGCGATTATATTCCTCACGCAACCACGCAAAGACCGACTTGTTCCTGAATTCTTCCACATAAACGCCGGAACAGACGAATACCATTGAGGGGCGCTGCTCGCGTTGCAGGAAGCGTCGCTCGTCTTCCAGCGATGCGTTGACTGCGCATTCCACACCATTGGATGCGGTCACCGGTTTTCCGTCAACCGATGTCAATCGCCATCGATAGGCATCATAGCCCAGCATCCGATTTGCGATGCGAAGCGGCTCGATGGCCGTTGCGAACGCTATCATCGAAAAGTTTGGAACAAGAAAAAAGACAATAGACCGCTTAACCGATGAAGCCTGGATCATGCCCGATCGTTCCCATTCTCGAAGGCTCTGTCTGCGGTTCCCGACGCAGCTGAAGCCTTGTGTCTCCGTCACGACTCCGGGTGGTTTTGGGCCCGGTTTTCTCCGGTCGCTTTCAGACCGGCAACCTTGCTGCGTTAGCCCTGTTTCACAGGGGGAGGGCGATGGCGCAAACGAGATAGTGTTCTATTGAGACACAGAACGGGTAGGTTGCAAAGTGCGGCTAAATGCCTGCCGCGAAAAGGTATTTTAATGTCGGGAAATTGAGGGCGGATCGCATGATCGCCCTCAATTGGCTTTACTGCTCATGCTTGAATTCTGCCGTGGTTTTGGCGATGCCCGGCAGACGATCATCCACATTCGGCCAGCCGATATCGTGCAATATGTGCTCAGGTAGCGCTTCCAGCACACGGCGGCTACGCCTCACTCGACGCTCGTAAGACCAGATTTCCAGCTGCTTCTGTACTTTGGCGTAAAATTCGAGAAGCCACGATGGTGCGTTCGCGGTCGATGATGTTGCCGTAAAGCGCATGACAGTTGCCCGGCCGTTGGGAGCGGATTGGCACTGAATGGTCATTTTCTCTCTCCTCATTCAGAAGGTTCGGTTGAGACGCTCGCTGCAGCTCTGCTTGTTCGTGTCTTGAATGTGCATTCGACTTGACGTTCAATCAAACGAAATATAGAAAGGTTTAAGATCAGAAAATTTGAACAATGTACTGAAAACGGAGTCCGTGATGACAGCGCCCGTTCAACATCCCCTTCCAATGCTTGATATTGATGTGCTGCGCACATTCGTGGCGATTGCCGATACGGGAAGTTTTTCCTCTGCGGCAAACGCTGTGTTCCGTACGCCATCTGCTGTTTCAATGCAGATTAAGAAGCTGGAAGAACAGATTGGTGTTGCAGTTTTCGATCGGGATGCACGTTCGGTCACGTTGACGAGCGATGGCGAGATTCTGCTTGGATATGCGCGTCGTCTTCTGGCTCTCAATCGAGAGGCTGTATCGAAGTTTGTTGCACCCACGGTGACCGGCGTTGTCCGATTGGGCTCGCCGGACGATATCGGCGAATGCGTGCTGCCGCTGGTGTTGAAGCGTTTTGCTGAAAGCCATCCCGGTGTAACGGTCGATGTGGTGATCGATCAGAGCAGCAACCTGCGCAAGCGGCTCGATGAACGCCGACTGGATGTGACGCTGATCAATGTATCTCATACGATATTGAACAAAGGCGATGTGGAAGTTCTGCTGGACGAGGAGTTGGTTTGGGCTGGCGCCAAATGCGGTACGGCTTATCGTCGTGAACCTCTGCCGCTTTCCATTTGGGAAGAGGGGTGCGCCTGGCGCGGCAGCGCTCTGGAAGCGCTTGAAAGCAGCGGTCGTCCTTATCGTATTGCCTATATGAGTTCGCATTCGACAGGACAGCGAGCTGCGATCATGGCCGATCTCGCGATTGCACCATTCGGTAAGACCCTGTTGAGTGATGGAATTGTTGCCTTGGGGCCAGAGCATGGTCTGCCTGCTCTGGGTCGCTATCAGCTAGGCATGGTTGTGAAGCCAGAAGCTGGCCCACACATTCAGGTTGTTGCCGACCATCTGCGAAATGTTTTCGAAGGCTACCGCCGTTCCGGGCGCTTTGAGACGTTTCGCTCTAGCTGATAGCAGATCACAGTTTATTGGGATGGGAACTAATGCATTCTCTTGCCAGTGAAAAACGCTGCGCTAGATTTCTTTTGTGACAGCCGAGTGAATCGGCTTCACCGCCAGATGCCGGGCAGGGGCTTCGTATGTGGCGGGAGGCATAACTGGTTTGAATAGACTTGGAACTCTATGCATCTGCTCCTTCGAAAGAGCAGAAACGCGCATCCCATTGGAGAGACTGTCATGAAGCTGACCCGACTTGTCCCTGTTGCTATCGTTCTCTGCGCATTTACGCTTGCGTCATGTGCAAATACTGTTCGCGGCGTTGGTCGCGACGTAAAGGGCACCGCCCATGCGGTTCAGGAAACAGTAGAGTAAAGAGAACAGAAAGGCCCGGGTATACCGGGCCTTTTCTTTATGGAACCAGAAAATAGCTGACTGTTATGTGCTTGTCCGGTCGGGTTTTGTATTGAATATCGGTGGTGGCGATGTTGTATTGAGGCACAGCAATGTTCGCATTCTGCAATAGTGCTGCAATGCGGTCATTCGGTACAGCACCACCAAACCACATGACGAGCACGGGTGGTGTCAAATGCGCTCTGGCGTCCGGCGTTTCGGGATGCACCACACGCAAGGACGAATCAAACAATCTGAAATTGCCCGGTATCTGCGCATTGTCCGTCAGGATCGTCTTGAACGGACCTTTCGCCTGCACTTCTTCGTAAAGATGCCGATAGTCAAGTTGGCCATAGGGCGGCGAACTTGAACCGTAAGTCAGATAATAGCTCAGGACCGGCGGAACGATTAGCGCAACGACCGCGCTGACGACGGCATAGTCGATCAACGCCCTGTTTCCGATCCAATATCGCGCAAAAAGGCTGGCCATCAGTGCCGGAGTGAGGAACAGTACCGGCTGCAGCCAACGATCTTTTACGTTATTTGCGCCAGTAGCGACAACGCCAACCAGAACGATAACTAGCCCGACAAGAATCAGGAGGCGTATGAACTTTTCGCCGACAGTGAGCGGGGCAGAAGGTGCAGTTCTCTTCTTCCAGTGAATGAGCGCGATAATGCCCGCGATTGCCAGTGCAAGGATCGAGAACAGAAACGCCGCTTCGACGAGGCTCTCGACACCCATCAGTCGATCGAACAAAACATTGCCTGAAGCGCCGATCTCGAATTTGTTGGCGCGCGCCAGGACGCTTGATTTGTGGGCCAGCATCCAGAGTGCAGTTGGACCAAAGCAAATTGCAAATGCCAGAATTGTAACGAAGCTTAACTTGGAAAGCAGTATGCGGCGATATTCTGGAATAAGAAGTCCCGTCACGATCAACATGAGCAGGAAGAATGATGCATTGAACTTGCCGAGAAGCGCGGCAGCCATGGCGGCGCCAAGCGCGGCAGCGGATCCTGCATGACGCGCGCGCATATGCCAGGCAAAGGCCAGAAACGCCCAGCCACAACCCGCTGTTCCTGCAACCGAATGCGTCAAGGCGCGCTGCGATTCCCATCCGATTTGCGGAATGAGAAACAGTCCGAGCATGCTGGCTGAGGCAACAATACGCGAGAAGCCGAGCAATCTCATAGCGCCGTAAACGCTCAGGAAAAGGCTAGCGAGAATACTGAACTTGACGATCTGGAGCGTGAGCATCGATGTGCCTAGCACTGACGCTACTAGATTGGTAATCCATGTATAAAGAGGGGGTTGCGATCCGCCATATCCCCAGTCCAGATACCCTATATTGGCGAGTTGTTCGGCGTCATCGAGACCGGCGCCGTTGGAAACGACGGTGACAAGAATGGTCTGGAACGCGAAATAGCACAGCACGAAAACTACAGCCAAAGGCAGGCCGAAAAACCTCCTGTCGGCAGTGGAAACAGCGGTGGCTGATCGTTGTGCAGTCAAACTCATTGCCCTGAATAAAAAATAACCTGTGCAGGCTTCACCGGAAGCGTTCTGCATTTCACAGGATTATGTCCGGATTTCAATCGAACAGCTCAAAAAGCTTTGTAACAAAGGCGTGTAATTGTGCAATTTTGCGGGATCAAGAGCAATGGGCCAGATTCAGGCAACTATTTGTAGGCCTAAATGGCAAAAACCGCGCTGCCAGAAGGTGCACGGTTTTGCCAATTACGCATGGCATCTCCGCCGAACAATACACTGGCGGGATATACTGAGCTCCGGTACGCAGTACCAGATCCGGAGCGTCGAGCCGAGGTGAACCCGTCTCGTGCTCCTTTCTAGCCCAACATCGTTACCGTACGGTTATCAGAGACTTAAGCAAATCTAAACAATGCAAGTTTTTTGCATTGGCGATTGTTTACTTTGCCCCGGATTTGGCGCGCAGGTAGTTGATGATGCCCGAAAAGTCTTCGCCGCCATGACCTTCACCGTCAAAAAGGCTGTAAAGTTCCTGTGCATGTGCGCCAAGCGGCGTTTGCGCGCCAGCACTTTGGGCGGCTTCCTGTGAAAGTTTGAGGTCTTTCAGCATCAAAGCTGCCGCAAAACCGGGTTTATAGTCGCGGTTTGCCGGTGATGTCGGAACGGGGCCCGGAACCGGGCAGTAGGTTGTCAGTGACCAGCATTGCCCCGATGATGTTGACGCCACATCGAAGAGTGCCTGATGGGACAGGCCCAGTTTTTCAGCCAGGACAAAGGCTTCGCTGACACCGATCATCGATATGCCGAGGATCATATTGTTGCATATCTTTGCAGCCTGTCCTGCGCCGTCGCCGCCGCAATGAACAATCTTTCCGGCCATGGGCTGGAGGATTGGTTCTCCGCGTTTGAACGCATCGTCGCTGCCGCCGGCCATGAAAGTCAGCGTACCTGCCGCAGCGCCACCGGTGCCGCCGGAAACAGGGGCATCAATGGAAAGATGTCCATGGCTCGCGGCCAGCTCATGTGCTCTGCGCGCCGAATTCACGTCGATTGTGGAGCAGTCGATGAAAAGTGAGTCTTTTCGAGTTTTTGGTGCAATATCTTCATAAACGGAAAGAACGTGCTTTCCGGCTGGCAGCATGGTGATGACCACGTCGACGTCAGCCGCCGCATCCTGCGCACTCGAAGCTATCGAGAGGCCATTGGCCTTCGCCTCATCAAGATGTTGCGGCAAGAGGTCGAAGCCGCGGACGGTGTGACCGGCTTTCACGAGGTTGGCGGCCATCGGGCCACCCATATTGCCAAGGCCGATAAATGCTATTGTGGCCATAATGAATTCCTCCCTTGGCGGTTGTTAACTGAAAGTGCGCGCACCTTATCCGAAAGCCGTTTCACATTTTTCGGGATGCACTTTAAAATCAACGTCCGATCATCTGGCGCGCAATGATCACACGCATGATCTCGTTTGTACCTTCGAGGATCTGGTGTACGCGGAGATCACGGACAAGCTTTTCGATCCCGTACTCATGCAGATATCCGTAGCCACCGAAAAGCTGCAGTGCTTCATTTGCCACATTGAAACCCGTATCGGTAACGAAGCGCTTCGCCATGGCTGACCATTTGCCTGCATCATGTGTTTTGCGATCGAGCTTGCTGGCAGCGGTGTAAAGAAGCAGGCGCGACGCCGAGAGTTCAGTTTCCATGTCCGCCAAGCGGAATTGCAGCGCTTGAAAGCGATCGATTGTCTGACCAAAAGCCTCGCGCTGGCTGCAATATTCGAGCGATTTGTCGAGTGCCGATTGCGCGCCGCCGAGCGAGCAGGCGGCAATATTAAGCCGACCGCCGTCAAGTCCTGCCATCGCTATGCGAAAACCAGAACCTTCTTCGCCGAGAAGGTTTTGAGCCGGGACGCGACAATTGTCGAAAATGACGGTTCTCGTCGGTTGCGCATTCCAGCCCATCTTGAATTCATTCGCGCCAAACGAAAGGCCAGGTGCATCTTTTGGCACAACGATGGTGGAAATCCCCTTGGGACCGTCCTCACCGGTACGCACCATTGTCACATAGACATCTGTGGCGCCTGCACCGGAAATGAACTGTTTGGAACCGTTGAGAATATAATGGTCGCCATCGCGTGTGGCCCGTGTTCTAAGCGCAGCCGCATCCGAACCCGATCCGGGCTCGGTCAAACAATAGCTGGCAAGAGATTCCATCGACGTAAGCTTTGGCAGAAAGCGCTGGCGTTGCTCGTCGTTACCGTAGGTGTCGATCATCCATGCAGCCATGTTGTGGATGGAGACAAAAGCCGAAAATGAAGGGCATGCGGTTGCCAGCGCTTCAAAAATAAGCACCGCGTCGAGCCGTTTGAGTGCCGAGCCGCCCACGTCTTCATGCACATAAATGCCGCCCATGCCTAGGGGCCCGGTCTCTTGCAATACATCGACCGGGAAATGTTTGTCGCGATCCCATTGCAATGCATGCGGGGCAACGCGGTCGCCGGCGAAGGCTCGCGCCATGTCCTGAATGGCAAGCTGATCTTCGTTCAGTTCGAACTGGTTCTGGTCGGCAGCATCCATGGTTTCCTCCCTGTAGCACCGCACCTCTTCCCCGGACTAGATCATAACCGTGGAAGGCTGCCAACGCTCCATTGGAATAATGTTGCTCACATTTGTAATAAACTGATGCGCATTTTTGCATAGATGCTCGCCGATCAAGGTCCCGTTGCCAGCGAGTTCAGTTTACGCTACGCAGCAGTTTATGGCACGCGCAATCATGTTTCAGGGAACGGGTTCGGACGTCGGCAAAAGTGTTCTTGTTGCCGGATTATGCCGCGTTGCACGCAATCGCGGCCTCAATGTTCGCCCTTTCAAGCCGCAAAACATGTCCAATAATGCAGCGGTCAGCGACGATGGTGGTGAAATCGGCCGGGCTCAGTGGTTGCAGGCACTGGCTTGCGGTGTACCGTCGTCTGTCCACATGAACCCGGTACTCCTCAAGCCGCAGAGCGACATGGGTAGCCAGGTCGTTGTGCAGGGGAGGGTACGGGGCGAAGCGCGTGGGCGCTACTATCAGGAATTGAAACCACAACTCATGGCGGCTGTCATGGAATCCTTCGCCAAGGTCAGCGAAGGCGCGGACCTTGTGCTGGTGGAAGGGGCAGGATCGCCAGCTGAAATCAATCTGCGGGCTGGCGATATCGCCAATATGGGGTTTGCCACGCAGGCCGGTGTGCCGGTTGTTCTCGTAGGTGACATAGACAGAGGCGGCGTTATCGCTTCTCTCGTCGGCACGCACACTATTCTGTCCGGACAGGACCGCGCGATGGTTCGTGGCTTTCTGATCAACAAGTTCCGGGGTGATATTTCGCTCTTTGATGACGGGCTGGCTGCCATTACCCAGTTTACCGGCTGGCGCTCTTTCGGGGTGGTTCCGTGGCTGAAGGCGGTCTCGCGGTTGCCTGCCGAGGATTCGGTCGTTCTTGAGCGTACCGCGCGCGGAGAAAAGAAGTCGCTCGTTGTCGCGGTACCGATGTTGCCGCGCATCGCCAATTTCGATGATCTGGATCCGTTGAAGGCCGAACCGGATGTAGAAGTAGTCATGGTGCCGCCGGGGTCCAGTATCCCGGACGATGCTGGCCTTGTCGTTTTGCCTGGAACCAAGTCGACGATCGCTGACTTACTGGCTCTTCGTGACAATGGCTGGGATCGAGAATTATCTGCCCACGTGAAACGGGGAGGGTATGTGCTGGGTATCTGCGGTGGTTTCCAGATGCTTGGTCGTCGTATCAGCGATCCCGATGGTATAGAGGGGCATGTGCGCGATATTGATGGGCTCGAGCTTCTCGATATCAAAACGGTAATGGAGCCTGAAAAGGTGGTCCGCAATGTGCAGGCGACCTCACTTCTCCATGATGTACCGCTGCAAGGTTATGAAATTCATATCGGTCGCACGACCGGACCGGATATGACGCGGCCTTTCGCCCATATTGGCGGGCATGACGATGGAGCCATATCGTTGGATGGACGCATCATGGGGACCTATCTCCACGGTATTTTCAATGCTGACGAATTTCGCCGGAAATTTCTGGAGAACCTTGGTGTGCGGAGCAGTTCAATGAACTACCGCGCTGGCGTTGAAGCTGCATTGAATGAGCTGGCTGAAGGGCTGGAAGCGTGCCTTGATATTGATGCGCTGTTCGCAATCGCCTGAATTTCAAGCTCCGGATTTTTCTATATATTTAATCTGCATCCATAATTATTGCTGGCATTTTATAATTACTTGTTTGAATGTAATTTAAATTGTAACATCTATTTTTATACATATTTAGATATTCTTTTATTATTTTATATATTTAGAGGTTTTCTGTGCTTGTTAATATAGCGTCGGGCGCCGCATCCAGCTTTTACGGCTTTAGGATGCAGAAGGCGTTTTTGTATTCTTTTATTACTATCAATGGTTTCTTTGTTGTTTTCCCGCAAATTGATCTAGCTGTTTCAAGATATTTTTATCAGTCAGGAGTTTTCTTTATTTCTCACAATCCATATTGGATAGCGGTGAGAGATTTCCATCGGCTCAGCCAGTGGTATCTGTTGGTATTCGTTATGTTGACGATAGCGTTGTATGCTCTGTGGCCGCAGCGTCTTTCAGCAGTCGCGCCGCATAAGATTGTCTATATTACGCTTATCTATCTATTCGGTCCAGGTGTACTGGTGCACAGCCTCAAACTTATCATCGGACGGGCGCGGCCAAGGAACCTCGCAGAGTTTGGCGGATCGGTCGACTTCACGCCTGCATGGCAATTGGCTGACATGTGCCGACATAGTTGTTCATTTCCTTCAGGAGAGTCGTCTGCCGCCGTTGCGATGCTTCCATTGTTGATCTTTGTGCCGGCGCATCTTCGAATTAAAGCGGCATTAGTCTTCATCCCAATTCTGGCGCTTGTATCGCTGAACCGGGTCTTTATGGGGGCACATTTCCTGTCTGATGTTGTCATCGCCTGGACGCTCATCATTGGTCTCATGATTTGGCTTTGGCCCAGAATTTCACGTCATGCCGATGTAATTGACAGCTGGGTGAGGCTCAGAGGCGAAAGCCTTCGAACATGGCTATATGTTCGCTGATTGACGCCGATGGGCTGAAAGCCTAGTGTCCAGAATATGCAACAGGTTGTTGCCGGGACGAATCCCGGCGATACCAAAAAGGGAATGCGACGGACGGACCCAATCCGGGCGTTTTTATCGCAGCCGACCCCGCGACTGTAGAGCGGAGAGGGATGAGGCAAGCCGGGCAACCGGTGGCCACTGGGAGTTTGAAACTTCTGGGAAGGTAGCTTCAATCCCTGCGACCCGTGAGCCAGGAGACCTGCCTGTTGCGTGAGGGCATTGAGCCCGAACCCCATGGGAGGTTTTTCCCTGCTGCCTGCACGGAGGTTGTCATGGCTGCACGTACTCAAGATTCTGTTTCCAGCACACTCGCAATGCCCCTTGCTGCTCGTCTGGGCACGGCTGTCGTTTCCCTGCTTCTCGGCGCGTTTCTGATTTACGGCGTAGGGCTTGCCCATTCCGATACGCTGCATGATTCAGCACATGATACGCGCCATTCTTATGGTTTTCCCTGCCACTGAGCAGCCTAACCTTTTTGAGAATTGAAGCTGAGCAAGGCTCGATGGCGGACGGCCATCGGCGTGAAATTGCTATTGAGGGACAGAAATGTTGATCCGTTATTTGTTGGCGACACTTGCTGCCGGTCTTCTGGCCGGGCTGCTGGTTACTCCCGCCATGTATTTGAAGACAGTGCCTTTGATCCTGCAGGCCGAGACCTATGAAGATGCTGGTGGTGGTCACAGCCACGGCGAGGCGGAAGCTGCACCGCATGATCATGGTGCCGCTGCCGCAGATGCGGAAGAAGAAGGGGCTGAACTGCCATTTGGGCGATTGGGCAATACGATCCTTGCCAATCTCGTAGCGGGAGCGGGTTTTGCCTTGCTGCTTGGAGGCGTGGCCTTGCTTCTCGGACGTCGCATCACGGTACAGAATGGCATTTATTGGGGCGTCGCGGGTTTTTTTGCGGTCGCCTTTCTGCCCGCGTTGGGGTTGTCACCGGAGCTGCCGGCAATGCCTGCGGCTGATCTGGCCGAACGTCAGCTCTGGTGGATTGCAACCGTGGTGCTGAGCGGTCTGGGGCTCTATCTCATCGTGTTGCGCCAGGAAATCTGGGCAAAAATCCTTGGGCTGGTGCTGATCGTGGCTCCACACCTCTATGGCGCACCGCATCCGGAAGATATTTCATCGCCGATTCCGTCATTGCTTGCTTCGCAATATGCAGTCGCATCGCTGGCGACTAACCTGTTCATGTGGGCGGTGATCGGCCTCGCACTCGGCTGGTTCATCCAGCACTATGCATCGTCCGAGATTGAAGGTTGATGAAAATGGCTTCGCCGGGAAAATCGGTTTTGGTTCTTGGCGGAGCCCGTTCGGGCAAGTCGTCTTATGCCGAAAAGATGGTCGAGTCCTCGGGGCTTCAACCGCTCTATCTGGCGACAGGACGTGCGTTCGACAAGGAGATGGAAAACCGTATTGCCATTCACCGCGACCGACGCGGTTCAGAATGGCAGACGGTAGAGGAGCCGCTTGATCTCATCGATGCACTAACATTGCATGCTGCTGCGGATCGGTTCGTGCTGGTCGATTGTTTGACCCTGTGGCTGACCAATCTGATGATGGCCGAGCGCGATATAACAACAGAGACGGCAGGTCTTGTTGCTATGCTGCCGAACCTTGCCGGGCCTGTTGTTTTTGTTTCGAACGAAGTTGGACTTGGGATCGTGCCGGAAAATCGGATGGCACGGGAATTTCGCGATCATGCAGGCTTTCTGCATCAGGCAGTGGCCGCGGTTGCGAATGAAGTTTATTTCATGGCGGCAGGGCTGCCGCTCAAGATGAAGGGATAAATCGATGCAGGGACAGAAAATTCCGGCAACGGTCATCACGGGTTTTCTCGGATCTGGCAAAACGACGATGATCCGCAATCTGCTGGAAAACGCTGATGGAAAACGCATCGCGTTGATTATCAATGAGTTCGGCGATCTCGGTGTCGATGGCGGTATTCTGAAAGGTTGCGGTATAGAGGCATGCCGTGAAGAAGATGTGATCGAACTCAACAATGGTTGCATCTGCTGCACCGTTGCCGATGACTTCATCCCGACTATGACCAAGCTTTTGGATCGCGCCGATCGCCCCGATCATATCGTGATCGAGACCTCAGGTCTGGCGTTGCCGCAGCCGCTGGTCGCGGCTTTCAACTGGCCGGAAATCAAGACGCAGGTAACCGTCGACGGTGTGGTTACGGTGATCGACGCTGCCGCTGTTGCCGAGGGGCGTTTTGCCGATGATCATGACAAGGTTGATGCGCAGAGGGCAGCGGACGAATCTCTTGATCATGAAAGCCCCTTAGAGGAACTTTTTGAAGATCAGATTCATGCAGCCGACCTTATTGTTCTCAACAAGGCCGATCTGATCGATGCCTCGAAGCTGGATAGTGTCAAGGCCGACGTGGCCGAGCGTTCGCCGCGCCGGGTGAACATGGTTCCTGCAAGCTTTGGCAAGCTTGGAGCCGATGTTTTGCTTGGTCTCGGTGTCGGTACCGAAGACGACATTGCCAATCGCAAGTCTCACCATGAAATCCATCATGCCGATGGGCATGAGCATGATCATGACGAGTTCGAGAGCTTCGTGGTCGAGGCAGGCTCGGTTGCTGATCCCAAGCTATTTACGGAAAGGCTGAAAGCGGTCATTGCAGAACACGATATCCTTCGTCTGAAGGGCTTTGTCGATGTGCCGGGCAAACCGATGCGTCTGGTCGTGCAGGCGGTCGGTCCGCGTATTGAGCATTATTTTGACCGCCTATGGAGCAAGGATGAAACGCGCTCCACGCGACTGGTTGTGATCGGGCTGCATGACATCGATGAAGCAGCCATCACCAATGCAGTGAAAGACGCCGTCTGACCGATGCATCTTTTACTCGCCCAGAAAGGAACAATTAGTGACGGCAACGAGGCCGTCGATCTCGGCCAGACGCCGGGCGAGATATTGTTCCTTTCTGCCGCTGATACCGAACTGGCCAGTCTGGCGCAGGCGCATAAGCTTGCGCCAGACCTACCGAGTCTACGGCTGGCCAATTTCCTGAGTCTTACCCATCCCATGTCGGTTGACGCCTATGTGGAGCGCACCGCCAGATATGCCAAGCTTATCGTTGTGCGCATAATTGGGGGTGAAACATACTGGCCTTACGGGCTGGAAGCGCTGCACGCCTGTGCCGTTAGCCATGGTATCAAGATTGCCGTATTGCCGGGGGACGACAAGCCCGATCATGGGCTGGACCGGTTTTCGACTGTAACTACCCACGAACGAAATGAACTCTGGCAGTATCTGATCGAGGGCGGCGCGGCGAATACGGGTGCATTCCTTCACTATTGCGCTGCGCTGATTGCAGGTTCAGAGAAGCCGGAGAGCGCAGCACCGCTGCTCAAGGCTGGTCTGTGGTGGCCGGGAGAGCATGTCTCCTCGCTGGACAGTATTCGTACGCACTGGAACGATACAAAAGCACCGGTCGCTGGAATCATCTTTTATCGGGCACTGGTGCAGAGCGGACAGACGCAGCCTGTTGATGCGCTGATTGCTGCTCTGCAGGAAAAAGGTCTCAATCCGATTCCGATATTCGTTTCGAGCCTCAAGGATCGATTGTCCGCAGCAGTCGTCGACGGTCTGTTCGAGGACTGTCCGCCGGATATCGTTTTGAATGCTACTGGATTTGCGATTTCTTCGCCGGGGGTGGAGCGTAAGCCGACCGTGCTGGACAAGCGCGGCAATATGGTGTTGCAGGTGATTTTCTCCGGGACACCGAAAGCTATTTGGGAGACCTCGCAGCAAGGGCTGCTGGCACGTGACCTGGCGATGAATGTCGCTTTGCCCGAAGTGGACGGGCGCGTGCTTTCGCGTGCAGTGTCCTTCAAGTCGGCAAAACAATTCGATGCGGCAGTGGAAGCGAATATCGTGACTCACGAGCCGCACGAAAACCGCGTGGATTTTGTGGCGCAACTTGCTGCAAACTGGGTGCGGTTGAGGCGGAAACCGCCCGATGAAAGGCATGTTGCGCTTATTCTCGCCAATTATCCGAACCGCGACGGGCGGCTTGGCAATGGCGTGGGCCTCGATACGCCCGCTGGAACGGTCGAAGTACTCCACGCCATGGCGAAGTGTGGGTATCCCGTCGCTGACCTGCCTGTGGACGGTGATGCATTGATGCGTGCATTGACGGCAGGTCCGACCAACGCTGTGCGTGACGGGCGCGAGATACGCGAAACGATTTCACTGAATCAATACAAGGCTTTCTTCGAAAGACTTCCCATAGCGATTCAGAAGGAAATCGAAGGTCGCTGGGGTGCGCCGGAAAATGACCCTTACTTTGCGCAGGAGCTCGTTGCTTTTGCATTGCCGTTGATGCGGCTGGGTGCAACCTTTGTCGGCATTCAGCCCGCGCGCGGCTACAACATCAATCCGAAAGAGACTTATCACTCACCTGATCTGGTGCCGCCGCACGGCTATGTTGCTTTCTATGCTTTTCTGCGTGAGGTCGCAGGCATTGATGTCGTTGTGCATATGGGCAAGCATGGAAATCTGGAGTGGCTACCGGGGAAGGCCCTTGCGCTGTCGGAAAACTGCTATCCCGAAGCTGTGTTCGGTCCTACACCTCATATCTATCCCTTCATCGTGAATGATCCGGGTGAGGGCACGCAAGCCAAGCGTCGTTCAAGTGCTGTCATCATCGATCATCTGACGCCGCCGCTAACACGCGCCGAAAGCTACGGACCGCTGAAAGACCTCGAAGCACTGGTGGACGAATATTACGAGGCCTCCGGTGTCGATCCGCGTCGCCTGCTGAGGCTGAAAGGGCAGATACTTGATCTCGTGCGCGACATCGGGCTTGATCGCGATGCGGGTATTCACGACCATGACGATGAAGACATGGCGCTGCAAAAGCTTGACGCCTATCTGTGCGATCTCAAGGAAATGCAAATCCGCGACGGTCTGCATATTTTCGGGCTGGCGCCTGAAGGCAGGCTGCTGACCGATCTTCTGGTTGCGCTGGCACGTGTACCGCGTGGCGTACCAGTTTCGCTTGGCGGTGCACCGGGCGATCAAAGTCTCCAGCGTGCAATCGCTGCTGATTGCGGGCTTGGCGAAACATTCGATCCCCTCGATTGCAATATGGCAGAGGCGTGGACGGGCAATAAACCTGATCTCTTGCGGGCTGCGAGTCCTGCAACTTGGCGTATTGCGGGCGATACGGTGGAGCGTATCGAATTGCTGGCAGCCAGCTTCGTTGCAGGTGATACAGAGTGTCCCGCAGACTGGTCACAGACGCGGGCGGTTCTCCAATCCATAGAAGAACATCTGCGCCCCATGGTGGTTTCCTGCGGGCCTTCGGAGATAGATGGTTTTCTTGCGGCACTTGGCGGGCGGTTTGTGCCGCCGGGTCCATCCGGTGCGCCAACGCGTGGCCGTCCCGATGTACTGCCAACCGGCCGGAATTTCTTCTCCACCGATAGTCGCGCCGTTCCCACTCCAGCAGCATGGGAACTTGGACGCAAATCGGCGGAACTCCTGATTACCCGTTACACACAGGATCATGGTGAATGGCCGACCTCGTTCGGCCTGACCGCATGGGGCACGTCGAATATGCGCACCGGCGGCGACGACATTGCGCAGGCCCTGGCGCTTATCGGTGTCAAGCCGGTCTGGGATATGGCCTCACGCCGGGTAACCGGATACGAAATTGTTCCGATTGCAAAGCTTGGCCGTCCACGGGTCGATGTGACGTTGCGCATTTCCGGTTTTTTCCGCGACGCATTTCCAGAACAGATTGCACTGTTCGACAAGGCCGTGCGTGCAGTTGGCGCTCTTGATGAGGATGCCGGGGACAATCCAATCGCAACGCGCATGCGGATTGAGCAGGCGCGCCTTGTTGCAGACGGGGCAGACGAAAAGACAGCGGAGCGCCGTGCGGGTTATCGTGTTTTCGGGTCCAAACCCGGCGCTTATGGGGCAGGCTTGCAGGCCTTGATAGACGAGAACGGCTGGGCCGGGCGCAACGATCTGGCGGAAGCCTGGCTTGTCTGGGGCGGTTACGCCTATGGTGCAGGCGAGGAAGGGCAGGCCGAGCGCAGCCTTCTCGAGGAACGGTTGCGTTCGGTTCAGGCTGTTGTGCAAAACCAGGACAATCGCGAACACGACCTTCTCGATAGCGATGATTACTACCAGTTCGAAGGCGGGATGGCTGCGACCGTTGAAAGCTTGAGCGGCGCAATGCCTGCCGTCTATCACAACGACCACTCCCGCCCGGAAAAGCCGGTGATCCGTGCGCTGGAGGAAGAGCTTTCGCGTGTCGTGCGCGGGCGTGCGGCCAATCCGAAATGGATCGCAGGCGCCATGCGCCATGGCTACAAGGGCGCGGCAGAGATCGCGGCGACAGTTGATTATCTTTTCGCTTTCGCCGCCACTACGGGCAAGGTCGGCACCCACCACTTCGAGGCGGTCTATCAGGCCTTTATTGCCGACAAGGCAGTGCATGATTTCATGGCCGAGAAAAATCCGGCAGCGCTTGCCGAGACGGCAGCGAAACTCAACGATGCTATCTTGCGCGGATTCTGGACGCCTCGCTCCAACTCTGCGCGGTTCGAGCTGGAAACATTGAGCTCACATCTTCAAAAATTGAATCCGGAAAGGGCGGTAAATGGCTGAGAAATCGGAAAAACTTCTTTCGATGACGGAAGAGGAGCTGAATGCACGCCATGCGGACAAGATGCGCAAGAAGAAAGCCGCCCGCGACAAGATCCAGGCCACCAAGACCGAGGAAAAGGGGCTGGTAATCGTCCATACCGGCAAGGGCAAGGGCAAGTCGACTGCCGGTTTCGGGATGGTTTTCCGTGCGCTGGGCCATGGAATGAAAATCGGTGTCGTGCAGTTCGTCAAAGGGTCGTGGGACACCGGTGAGCGCTGGGTTCTGGAGAAATTTCCCGAGCAGGTGACAATCTCGGCGCTGGGCGAAGGCTTTACTTGGGAAACACAGGATCGCACGCGAGATATCGCCATGGCGCGTGGGGCATGGGAACAAGCCAAGGCCATGATATTGGATGAAAGCTACGATATGGTGCTCTGCGACGAGCTGAATATCGTGCTTCGATACGATTATTTGCCGGTCGAGGAAGTGATCGAAGTTCTCAAAGCCAAGCCGGAGATGAAGCATGTCATCATCACTGGCCGCAATGCCAAGGACGAGTTGATGGAAGCGGCAGACCTTGTGACCGAGATGGAGATGATAAAGCATCCGTTCCGCTCAGGTGTAAAGGCGCAGAAAGGCATTGAATTCTAGTATTTCTTTTGCGCATTATCCTGCGCAAAACCGTTTCACACTTTTGCTGGAAATGCTTCAATGGTCGATAGCTGGCAATTCTGGGCGCTGATGTCGGCGGTTTTTGCCGCGCTGACGGCGATCTTCGCCAAGATAGGCATTCAGGGCATCAATTCGGATTTTGCCACGCTCGTGCGCACGCTGGTTATCATCGGTGCTTTGTGCCTGTTTCTGACCGTTACCGGCCAATGGCAGAAACCCGGCGAGATTTCAGGAAGATCGTGGCTGTTTCTGGTGCTTTCAGGTCTGGCGACCGGCGCGTCGTGGCTTGCCTATTTTCGGGCCCTGCAGATCGGTGACGCATCGCGCGTCGCACCGATCGACAAATTGTCGGTTGTGCTGGTGGCTCTGTTCGGTGCGGCATTCCTTGGCGAGCGCATGTCCACCATCAATTGGTTCGGTATTCTGCTTATCGGCTGCGGCGTAGTGCTGGTCGCGCTTCGGGTTTAGAGCGCATCCCGAAAAGTGTGAAACGGTTTTCGGACAAGATGCGCGGTTCAAAACAAATATTTAGAGCGCTGATCTGATACAATCAGATCGAAACGCGCTCTAAAACCCGACCCACTGGCGCAGTGGATTGGTTCCATCCATCAGAAGGCGAACTGCCAGCGCCAGGCTGACCACGATCAGAAGCGGCTTGATGATGCGCGAGCCGATCTTCATGGCAAGGCTTGCGCCGATCTGCGCGCCGATGAACTGGGCGACGCCCATGCAGATGCCGATCTTCCAGTTGATGACACCGACCGCGGCAAAGGTTGCGAAGCCGCCGACATTGGATGCGCAGTTGAGGAGCTTCGTGTGCGCAGTAGCTTTCAGCACACCAAAACCGGCCAGTGCCACAAAAGCGAGCATGAAGAACGATCCGGTTCCGGGGCCGAAGAGACCGTCGTAAAAACCAATCAGCGGCACCAACGTCACACCAAACAGAAACGGACCGATGCGCCGCGCACGGTCGACATCGCCGAGGCTCGGCTTGACGGCAAAATAAACCGCAATCGCGATGAGCAGGATCGGGAGAGCCGCGCGCATGATGTCGACAGGCAGAACCGTTGCCAGCAAAGCGCCGAATACTGAGCCGACGAGGGAGGCAAGCGCTTCGGGCCAGTGTTGCTTGATGTCCACGTGCCCTTTGCGGGCATAGGCGATGGTTGCCGATGACGAACCGAACAGCCCCTGTAGCTTGTTCGTGCCCAGCGCTTCAACGGGGGGGATACCGGCCAGCAACAAGGCGGGGATTGTAATCATTCCGCCCCCGCCGGCGATGGAGTCGATGATCCCGGCAATGAATGCCGCAGCCGTCAGGAGCAGGGTAAGCGTGTCGAAGAATTCAAGCATCGGGGGAGCCTAAAGGAGAGGTTGGCGCAACATAGAGCAGTGGCTCGGGGAACGCCAGTCGAACAATAATAATCTCTGAAGAAAGCCAGTACGTTGAGCGAGATTGTTTTCCAATGCATCCGGCGTTATTCATTATACGTTGGCTGACAGTTTTGAGGGGTTCCATGAGCGAGAGCATTTTTGAGCGGATCACCGCTTTTCTCAGCAAGAAGAGCGCCGTGCAGCGTGTAGCCGACGATCCGGCGCTCGCTTCTGAATTGCTTTTGCTGTTGCATGTGGTGTTTGCCGATGGCGACCAGCATCCCGCTGAAATAGCCGCGTTCAAGGAAATTGCCGAAAAGAATTTCGGCATTCCGCCGGAAGAGCTTCCGGAAGTGGCTGAGTATCTCAAGGATTTCGCCTACGAGACGACAACCAAGCAGGCAGCCAACATGCTGGCAGAGATGGCGCCGGAGCGCCGTTTGGCATTGCTGAGTGACCTCGTGAAGATTGCTTGTTCAGATAACCGGCTTGATCGTTCCGAGGCAACGATGATCCAGCGCATTGCCGATACGCTCGGAGTGAAGCCGGAAGAGCTGCACAAAGCGCGCCAGTCGTCACCCTGTGGGTTCTAGGAACTACAACACAGTCCTTGGCATGGGTGGCTCGTCGGGTGTGACATTCGACGAGCTTTTGACCTTGGCCGATCAGGTGCTGTCACAAGGTGCATGTTCGCGGCCGGATGCCATAGCGACCTTGAGCACCAAGCGCGGCGATCCGATATGGACTGAGCTTGCGGCGCATTATGAATGTGCGCTTTGTTCCTTCGATGCTGAGCGGTTGGAACAGGAAACACCACGTCTCAAAAACCCATCGGAAGCTGTTTTTCGCTCTGTCGGATGTCATGGCGTTGCTGAATCCGCTGCGCTTGCTGCTATCGGTCCCGATGGTTTTCTTGTGGTAGAGAAGATTGCACTCGGCCGGGCAACTGCCGCCTTGGCGGTTGCCCGGTCCTGAGCCTGCATTATGCGATAACCGTTTTACGCCACTGAATAATGTAGGCTGCCAGCGTAGCAACCGAAAGCAGAGCTGCGGTCGCCATGATGACGGCAACATAAGCATTCTCAAAAGCCACCGATGCCAGTACTGTCAGAGTTTGTGCATCTGCTGGCGGTAGAGATTGAGCCACCAGAAGCGCTTCGTCCAGACTGTCGCGCACAATTGCGGGGATGCCTGCGCCTTCAGGAATCACAAGGCTTGCCGTGTAGAATACGGACAGAATGCTTCCGAAAACAGTGACACCGAGCGCATTGCCGAGTTCAAAGGAGACTTCTTCAACGGAAGCCGCCATGCCTGCCTTTTCGACCGGTGCGTTCGTCATGATTGCCGATGATGCACCCGTCATGGTCGCACCGACCCCGAAGCCGAGAATTGCAAGCCCGGCCAGATAAAACGACGCCGAAGTCTTGTAGGTCAGAATATAGACAATAACGCCGAGCGCCGTGATCCCCAGTGACGACCACAGGAGTCTGCCAGCGCCGAGGCGCGGCAGCATAATACCGGCGAGTGGACCGGCAACGAAGGCAGCCAGAGGGATCGGCAAGATCGACAATCCGGCATGCAAG
Source organism: Brucella tritici (assembly GCF_902825325.1). Lineage (GTDB taxonomy): Bacteria > Pseudomonadota > Alphaproteobacteria > Rhizobiales > Rhizobiaceae > Brucella. Next base: position 60,736 of record NZ_CADEAR010000013.1, read on the forward strand.
GGTGTCATTCCTTCAATCAGTTGCATACGTTGGCTGAAGACGAGTTCCATGCCCGTCATAGATCCGGAGGCTACAAGGGCCGCGAAAACGCCCATCGAAAACAGCTTGTTGTTAAACAGGGAGAAGTCGATTAGCGGTTCGTCGCTTGCGAGTTGCCTACGCACGAAGATGAACGAGGCGACCAGTCCGACTGTCAGCACAGCTCCGAACACGATCATCGACGCATCGCGTTTTGCGAGCTCTTTCACGGCATAGGTGAGCGCAATTAGTCCAACCATGATCTGGACAGAACCGATCAAATCCCATTTGCGTTTTGAACCAAGCGGACGGTTTTCGAGTGTGAAGACGGAGAGTGCCAGCGCGACCAGCACGACGGGCACATTGATAAGGAAGACCGATCCCCACCAGAAATATTCGAGCAGAATGCCGCCTGCCACAGGGCCGATAGCTGCACCACCTGATGCAATGGCCGCCCAAATGCCGATCGCAAGCGAACGCTCTTTATCATCGGTGAATGTCAGCCGAATGATGGAGAGTGTCGCTGGCATCATCATAGCGGCACCGCAAGCCAGAAATGCGCGGGCGGCGATAAGAAACTCCGGGTTTGGTGAATAAGCTGCGCAGAAGGAGGCAAGCCCGAAGATCGCCAATCCCGACATGAACATGCGTTTGTGGCCGACCTTGTCGCCGAGCGTACCGAGGCCAGGCAGAAGGCCCGCAACGACGAGCGGATAAATATTCATGATCCAGAGCTTTTCCGAAGCACTGGCTGCCAGATCGTGGGTGAGGCGGGGCAGCGCCGTGTAAAGCACGGTCATGTCCACGACGATCAGGAACAATGCGCTGGAAACGATAGTCAGAACCAGCCAGCGATTTTTCGGCAACATTGGATAGCACCTTTTCAATACGCTTGTATTCAAACTTGCAAGGAGCGCTCACTTAATATAAATCCGTCTGTATGGAAAGTAATAATTTGCACAAAATGGGCAGACCGCGTTCAATCGACCGCGACCATGTGCTCGATATGGCGGAAAAGCTCGTCGCTGAAGGCGGCCTGGCGGCCCTGACCATGGACGCTGTCGCACAGGCTTCCGGTGTGACCAAAGGGGGCGTTCAGTATTGCTTCGGCAATAAGGACGGGCTTTTAAAAGCGATGATCGGGCGGTGGGGCGACCGTTTCGATGCGCAGGTGACCAAGAAAACGCATGGCCGCATGGACGCGCTTTCTCATATCGCGGCTCATATTCGCGTGACCCGCGAAAGCGATGCCGAAGATGACTCGCGCTTTGCGGCTATGATGACCAGTCTCATTCCGAATACCGAATATCTGGACGAAACCCGCCTCTGGTATCGCAAGCAATGGGATGGGCTTGATGTCTCCACACCGGAGGGACGCAGGACTCGCCTCGCTTTCATAGCCAATGAAGGTGCCTTCCTGTTGCGCAGCTTCAATTTCTTCGAACTGACGGACGAAGAATGGCAATCGATCTTCAACGATATCGAAGAGTTGCTGCCGGAAACGGATTGACTTTCGAAGCTATGGACAGTCATGTCCGAGGTTCAGGAAGGGAAGATCGTGACAGTTCATTTCATTGGCGCCGGTCCCGGCGCAGCGGACCTTATCACCGTGCGTGGTCTGCGCCTGATCGAGCAATGTCCTGTCTGCATCTATGCGGGATCGCTGGTGCCGAAAGAAGTCGTTGCGGGTGCGCCGAAAGATGCGCGTTTGATCGACAGCTCATCGCTAACCCTTGATGAGATTATCGCTGAAATGGAAGCCGCACATGCGCAAGGTTTCGACGTTGCACGAGTGCATTCCGGCGATCCGTCGATCTATGGCGCGATGGCCGAACAGATGCGTCGGCTGGACAGCCTCGGTATCCCTTATGACGTGACGCCAGGTGTACCTGCTTTTGCGGCGGCTGCCGCCGCCATGAAACAGGAACTGACCATTCCGGAGGTCAACCAGACCATCATCCTGACCCGCACCTCGATGAAATCGTCTGCGATGCCTGAAGGCGAAGACCTTGCCACGCTCGGGCGGTCGCGAGCGACGCTGGTGATTCATCTTTCCATCCGAAACCTCAGCAAAATCGAGACCGATCTGATACCTCTTTACGGTGCTGATTGTCCGGTGGTTATCGCCTATCGCATTGGATGGCCTGACGAACAGATTCTACGCGGTACGTTGTCGGATATAGCGGAGAAGGTGGCCGCATCCGGGTTGAAACGCACGGCAATGATTTTTGTCGGGCGCGGACTGGGCCCTAAAAGCTTTCGCGATTCAGCGCTTTATCATGAAGCGCATAGCCACGTGGCGCGTTCAAAAGCCTAGCGCTGCGCGGGCGAATGCGATTGCATCTTCCGGCGAGGCGACAATGTTTTTGGCCGCAACCGGTGGGCGGGCAATCATCATGACGGGAAGTCCAAGCGCACGGGCTGCCTCGATTTTTGCATAGGAAATGGTGCCGCCTGAATTGCGGCTGGCGATCAGCCCGATCCGGCGGTTTTCCAGAAAATGCCTTTCCGCAGTGTAGTCGCCGGGTCTTGCCAGAACGATCTCGCAATCCTGTGGCAGTGTCACATCCGGCGGATCGATCATGCGAATGATGAAATGAACATCGGCACGCTCCGCAAAGGGGGCGATATGCTGGCGACCGAGCGCCAGAAACACACGCTCACCGGACGGGATAGCATTCGCTGCTTCGGCTTCATCGGAAATATCAACCCAATGATCTTCCGGCTTTTTCTCCCAAGCGGGGCGCTCCAACCTCACCAATGGTATGCCGCGCTTGCCTGCCGCCTGAATCGCATTTTGCGAGATGCGTGCAGCATAGGGATGGGTCGCATCGATGATGAGATCGATCCCTTCGCTGTCGAGATAGGCGGCAAGGCCGTCAATGCCTCCGAAGCCACCGCTTCGAACTGTTCCGGTCAGTTTCGCCGGATTACTGGTGCGTCCGGCAAGCGATGTGATGGCATTGACGGGCAGTTTCGCAAAGGCCGTTGCAAGCGCCGCAGCCTCGGCCGTTCCGCCCAGAATGAGTATCTTTGGTTCAGACGCGGGCAAGGATATTTCCACTGCGGTCAGTCACGATAATCTCGACTTCGACGGGCGCCTCGCGAAGGGTTTCGAGCGCTGTTTCCTTTGCCTTCAATGCAATTGGCGTTGCCATGTCGATACCAATTGATCGAGTCAGTTCAAGCACTTCCAAGGCAGTGTTCGCAAAAAGAATCTGATCCTTAATGCTTTCCGGCGCGCCAGCTTTTTCGGCAATGCACCAAAGGAAGTTCTTGTCCACTTGCGACCGTGAGGAATGGAGATCGAGAGCACCTTGGGCGAGCTTTGTAAGCTTGGCGAAACCGCCTGCGATTGTCAGTTTGTCGATGGGGTGGTCACGCAGATATTTGAGCACACCGCCCGCGAAATCGCCCATATCGAGAATTGCAAAATCCGGCAGATCATAGAGCGCTTGCGCGGCATCCTCGGAAGTCGAGCCGGTTGCGCCGAGTACGTGTTTCTGCCCGGCTGCGCGTGCAACGTCGATGCCGCGATGGATCGAATGAATCCAGGCCGAACAGGAAAACGGGTGGACCACACCGGTGGTGCCGAGAATGGAAATGCCGCCGACGATACCGAGGCGCGGGTTCCACGTTTTCTTGGCAATCTCTTCGCCGCCGGGCACCGATATCGTAATGACGAGGTCGGCGGGCAGGCCATATTCCGCGCAAATCTGCTCGCATATTTCCGTCATCATGCGGCGCGGAACCGGATTGATGGCAGCTTCGCCTGGAGGAATTTGCAAGCCGGGCCGTGTAACTGTTCCAACCCCTTCACCGGCGCGAAAGACGACGCCAGTGCCGGGAGGGGCCGGGAATACTGTCGAGATGATCGTGGCGCCATGGGTCACGTCGGGATCGTCGCCCGCATCCTTGACGATGCCTGCCATCGCATAGCCTTCGCCCAGTCCCTCATAGGCAAGCTGGAAATAGGGTACTTCCCCTTTGGGCAGAATTATGCCGACAGGGTCGGGAAATTCTCCGGTAATGAGCGCTGTCAATGCAGCCTTGGTGGCAGCGGTTGCGCAGGCGCCAGTGGTCCAGCCGCGGCGAAGCTCGGCTTTTTCCTGACTTTTATTCGTTGGAGCGGTTTCGTCATTCATGGACGCCTTATAATGTATCTGATAGCTGTGCCGCCAGATAGAATAGTGGTTGATGAAAATGAACAAGGCTAAAGAAACGGCTGCATGTGTCATTGCGAGGAGCAAAGTGACCCTGCCTGTGATTGAACCCGGCCACGTCTGGCTCGTTGGAGCCGGGCCGGGCGACCCCGGCCTTTTGACGCTTCATGCTGTCAATGCTCTGCAGCAGGCGGATGTCATCGTTTATGACGCGCTGGTGGATGATGCCTGTCTTTCTCTCAAGAATGCGGATGCTGTTCTGGAATATGCAGGCAAACGCGGTGGTAAGCCGTCGCCGAAACAGCGCGATATATCCTTGCGGCTTGTCGAACTTGCGAAACAGGGCAAGAAGGTGCTGCGGCTCAAGGGCGGCGATCCGTTCGTGTTCGGACGGGGAGCAGAAGAGGCGCTGACCTTGGTAGAACATGGTGTTCCGTTTCGCATCGTGCCGGGCGTCACCGCCGGAATCGGCGGGCTTGCCTATGCAGGCATTGCCGTGACCCATCGAGATATCAATCAGGCGGTAACGTTCCTGACCGGTCACGACGCAACCGGTGCTATGCCGGATGGCGTCGATTGGGCGGGCATTGCCAGATCATCGCCTGTCATCGTCATGTATATGGCGATGAAACATATAGACCTTATTGCCAAGCGGCTAATTGAGGCTGGACGTTCGCAGGATGAGCCTGTGGCCTTCGTGTGCAATGCAAGCCTCCCCAACCAGACCGTACTTGAAACAACATTGGGGCGGGCTGCGAAAGATGTTGAAGCGGCGGGGCTGAATCCGCCTGCAATCGTTGTTGTGGGCGAAGTGGTTCGTCTGCGTGCGGGGCTGGACTGGATGGGCGCGTTAAGCGGTAAAGTCCTGTCCAGCGACCCGCTGTCCAGACGAAACCAAAATGAGGGAGCGCAAAGCGCATGAAGGGGTTCATGATAGCAGCGCCAGCTTCCGGCTCTGGCAAGACAACGGTAACACTGGGTTTGCTGCGCGCCTTGAAACGGCGGGGAGAAGCGCTTGCGCCGGTGAAGGTTGGTCCCGACTATATTGACCCCGCCTATCACAAGGCTGCGAGCGGTGCGGACTGCTTTAATCTGGACCCGTGGGCGATGCGCCCTGAACTAATCAGTGCGCTTTCCTCCCGCATGACAGAAAGCGGTTCCAAACTATTGGTTGCCGAGGGCATGATGGGGCTCTTCGACGGAGCGATAGACGGCAAGGGTTCTTCTGCCGATCTGGCCCGGCTTCTCGATCTTCCGGTAGTGCTGGTGGTGGATTGCGCGAAGCAATCGCATTCCATTGCAGCGCTGGTGTGGGGTTTCAGCCAGTCCCGCAAGGATGTTCTGATCGCGGGAATTATCCTCAATCGCGTCGGTAGCCTACGCCATGAGGCGATGTTGCGCGGCGCGCTGGAGCCACTCGGCATTCCGGTTCTCGGTGCCTTGCCTCGTGATGTCGCTCTTTCCCTGCCGGAAAGGCACCTCGGGCTGGTGCAGGCGGGCGAGCATGCCGATCTTGAAAACTTTCTCGAACACGCTGCCGATGTGATGGAAACGCATATCGATCTGGACGCGCTGCAGACGATCTGGTCGCGGCCGAAGCGTTTCGATGCGATGGCCAACGTTCCGCGCCTGAAGCCGCTTGGCAATCATATCGCCGTTGCCCGCGACGATGCATTCGCCTTTGCCTATGCGCATTTGTTTGAAGGCTGGCGCAGGCGAGGGGTGGAGATTTCGTTCTTCTCACCTCTCAGCGATGAATCTCCGAGACAGGATGCCGACGCAATCTATCTGCCGGGCGGTTATCCTGAATTGCATGCAGGGCGTTTGGCGCAGGCCGGACGTTTTCAGGCGGGTATACGCGAAGCTGCAGCGCGTGGGGTAAGGGTTTACGGCGAATGCGGCGGCTACATGGTTCTCGGCGAGAGCTTGCAGGATGCAGAGGGTGTTGCCCACCCTATGCTGGGGCTTCTGCCGCTCGAAACGAGCTTTGCGAAAAGAAAGCTGCATCTTGGCTATCGCGTACTGGAACCGCTTGCAGGTTCGCCTTGGGCTGAGCCATTAAAGGCGCATGAGTTTCACTATGCCAGCATCGTACGCGAAGGAAAGGCGGATCGTCTTTTCCGTGCACGTGATGCTGTCGGCGACGATGTTGGTGAGGTGGGGCTGCGGGTCGGTTCCGTTTCAGGCTCGTTCATGCATGTGATCGATTTTTGCGGAGAGAAAGCTTGAGTGCAGAAATCGAGCATGGCGGTGCGCTCGACAGGGCCATCGCGCGCTTTGGCGGCAGGCCGCAAGATTGGCTCGACCTTTCGACGGGCATCAATCCCGAGCATTTTCCACTTCCCGAACTGACACCGGCAATCTGGAACCGCCTGCCGGACGAGGGGCTGTTGCAGGAAACGCTGCGGCTGGCCCGCAGCTATTATCGGCTGAACGAGAAAGCACCAATTGTTGCAGCTCCGGGCACGCAGGCTTTGATCCAGCTTGTTCCGACACTGGCTGCCCCGTCGACGGTTGCCGTCCTCGGGCCGACCTATCAGGAGCACGCGGCCTCATTTTCCGCTTCCGGCTGGAAGGCCGTGCAATGCGCGACGATTGACGAAATTCCAGACGAGGCGACTGCGGCAGTCATCGTTAATCCGAACAATCCCGACGGCCGTGTGATTTCGAAAGAGGCTCTCCTGCACCTTTCGCAAAAGCTCGGTGCTCGCGGCGGATTTCTTGTTGTTGACGAGGCTTTCGCTGATGCGCATGAAGCCGTTAGCGTCGCGGCAAATGCGGAAGATGCACCGATGATCGTGCTGAAATCCTTCGGCAAGTTCTTCGGTCTTGCTGGCATTCGGTTGGGCTTTGCAATTGCAAGCGCCCGTTTCGTTGAGACATTGGAGCGGCGGCTAGGACCATGGGCGGTTTCCGGCCCGGCGCTGGCAATCGCCAATCACGCTTTCAGCAATGCCGGAACGCTTGCGGATTATCGCGCCCGTATCGATCTGCGGCGGCTGGAATTGTCGGCTGTTCTGGAAAAAAACAGTCTGAAGGAAATTGGCGGAACGGCGCTGTTTTCTCTCGTTGAACATGCGGATGCACTGGGGATTTATACCAGATTGTGCGAGAGACATATTCTGGTCCGGAAGTTCGATTACGCCCCGCGCTGGTTGCGCATTGGTTTGCCTTTGGATGATGTGGCGCTTGCGCGGTTTGAAAAGGCGTTGAAATTTTGATTCAGTTTTTCTGGTCAAGCTCATGGAAATAAAGCTGATTATCCTTTCGCTGGCGCTTCTTCTGGATCGCTTTGTCGGCGACCCGCCACAGCTATGGCACAGGGTGCCGCACCCGGTCGTCCTGTTCGGGAAAGCAATTTCGTGGGGCGAAAAGCGTTGGAACAATCGCAATCTTCCTGCCTCGGTGCTTCGTCGAAATGGCATGTGGCTGACGGTTGGGCTGGTGATGGCCTGCGTAGTTCTCGGGCTTGTGCTTGAACTCTCTTTACCTTTCGCCGGGACTGCCGGTGCAATTGCTGAAATCCTGATCGTGACGGTATTGCTTGCACAGAAAAGCCTTGCGGATCATGTTCAGGCGGTCGCGCTGGCATTGCGGGAGCAGGGTATCGAGGGCGGTCGCCGGGCCGTGTCGATGATCGTCGGGCGCAATCCCGAACATCTAGATGAAGGCGGCGTCAGCCGTGCAGCGATAGAAAGTCTTGCCGAGAACGCCTCAGATGGCATTGTTGCGCCTGCGTTCTGGTTTCTGGTTGGCGGCTTGCCAGGCCTCTTCGCCTACAAGCTCATCAACACTGCCGACTCTATGATCGGTCATCTGAATGACCGCTATCGTCACTTCGGTCGTTTTGCCGCAAAGCTGGACGATGTCGCCAACTATATCCCGGCCAGACTGACCGGGCTGTTTGCTTCCCTTGCCACTGCGATCACGAAAGACAGGCTTTCGGGAAAAGAGGCGTTCGCGGTCATGCGCCGTGATGCGCGTCTGCATCGCTCGCCCAATGCCGGCTGGCCGGAATCGGCCTTTGCAGGCGGGCTGGGATTGGCGCTTGCCGGTCCGCGCCAATATGGTGCCGAAAAAGTCGAAGGGCCGATGCTGAATGCATCCGGCAAACGCGACGCCAACGCCGATGATATCGATGCCGCGCTTCATCTTTTCTGGTCGACGATGAGCCTGATGACCGGACTGGTGATTGCTGCAAGCCTGATTGGACTACTTGTCGGCTAACACGAACCGCTTGCCATCGAAACGCTGCAGGCGGTTTGGGTTGTCGGTTCGGATACCGTTGCCATCGAACTTGATGGTGCCAAGAACGGTTTCAAAGGAATTATTGCGAAGTGTGTCGGTAATCGGCTGCTTCTGCTCGTCGGCTCGCTTGATTACATCCGCAGGGATTTCCGCGCTGGCATAGCCAAGGATTGCATAGGCATCTGCAAGTTTACCGGCCTGACGCAATGCATCGATTGCAGGCTTTGCCGTCGAAAGATCCTGTGGACGGAGCGGCGCGATCATCAAGGTTCCCTGACTTAAGGGCTGTGCGCCGGGGGCGGCATCAAGAAGACTACCGCCTGCAATCGTCAACGGATAGTTGAGCGCGGCAGCACTTGCGCCTATAGCCGCTATATCCTCACGCTCGCCGCCAACATAAACATGGGTAGCGCCTGCACGTCGCAGTCGGGCGACCAGCGCATTCTGATTGTCTAGGCCCGGACGATAGGTGTCTGTGAAAACCGGCTGCAATTGCTGCTCTTTAAGACTTGTCAGAACACGGGCGGCGCGTTCGCGCCCTTCGATGGTGCCGTCATCGATGATTGCGAAGGGTTGGGCGCGCCAAAGGCTGCCAAGGAAGCTCCCGGTCGCCTGCGTTTCCTTCTCAAGACCGGTTGCAAGACGGAATACCGCCATAGGTGCGGGCGCTCGCCTTTCAGTCAGTGTTGGTTCGCTGACGCCTGATGTCACAACGGGTATATTGCTGGCTGCGAGGACGGGAAGTGCTGCCTCAAGCGCTTCGGGGCACAGGAAACCGGTCGCTATCCGGACGTTTTCCTTCACGAACTGCTCTGCGGCCTCCTTGCCGCCTTCGGCATCGCAACGGTCATCGAAAATAACGAGTTCTGTACTTTTCGCTGTCGCGGCGACGCGGGCGCCTTCCGCCAGCTGATTGCCCAATGGAGCGAAAGTTCCGGAAAGCGGTGCTGCGAGCCCGACGCGCATATCCTCTGCCTGTGCCAATACCGAACTGGCCAGCAGTATGAGGATGATACTTGTCAGCGCTGCAGTCGGACGTTTCCCAAGCTCGATCACGTGATCCGTCTTCATTAAACAATTCGTGGCATTTTCAACGAAAAGTGGGTAGCTGTTTCCTCGCCTTTGTGCAATGCCCGTTATGGGGGCCTGTTATTTGGGCCGTTATTGTGGGCTAGTTAATAAAGTAGCTGGCTTCAGGTGACATGCCAAAGGGCGAGACGGATTCTGTTTGACGTGCAAACGATTAAGAACATCATTTCAAGTGCAGCTTCGGTGGAATCCAAGTCTTATCGGGATGCGATGAGTCATTACGCCGGCGCAGTGCAGATCGTCACGACGGCCGGTGGTGCAGGAAGGCGCGGTCTTACGCTGACTGCCGCCTGTTCGGTGTCGGACAATCCGCCGACGATCCTGATTTGCCTGCAGAAGATTCATGAAGAAAACCGGCTGTTTATCGAGAACGGTGTTTTTGCTGTGAACACGCTCGCAGGGTCGCATCAGCAGCTTGCGGATGCATTTTCCGGCCGTATCGGACTGACGCAGGATGAGCGTTTCGAACTGGCGCGTTGGGATGTGCAGGTGACCGGAGCGCCCATATTGCAGGGTGCGCTTGCCGCTTTCGACTGCCGGGTTGTCAGCGTACAGGATCATTCCACGCATCACGTGCTCTTCGGGGAAGTCGTGGGCCTGCGGTCCAAATCCGAGGACGAGGCGCTGGTCTATCTCAACAGGCGCTACCATACGCTGGAGCTGTAATCCGATGAGCCATGGAATGTCGAAGCATGGAATTGGTGGCCTGTTTGGGGCATTGTTTCTGTTCTCGACTGTGATGGCATCGGGGGCAGCATCGTTGCCACCGTACAAGGACGATTATTTCGCCTATCCCACCATTATCAGCAGCGCTGACAATGGTGACTACAAGGTCATCGACTACAACGAGATGCGCGATATTAACGGGCGCGATGCGGTGCCCGAAAAGCGTGTAAAAGACGCCTATGTTTCGCTGAAGGCACGTGCCTACCAGAAGGATGTCACCTTTCAGACCGCTGCCGGGCCAGTGAAGGCCATGACAGCGGGCAAGCGCGAAGGCGCATCCTTCATCGTCATCTATCTGCATGGTCGGGGCGGCAATCGTTTGCAGGGCATGAATGATTTTACTTTTGGCGGCAATTTCAACCGTGTGAAGAATCTCGCGGCATTGAATGGCGGCCTCTACATCACGTCGGATTTCAAGGATTTTGCCGATACAGGCGAGGCGCAAATTGCCGGGCTGATCGAAGCAGCCAAGGCATCGTCGCCAAATGCTCCTTTGATCCTGTCCTGCGGCTCGCAAGGTGGAACGCTATGTTGGCGCATAGCCTCCAATGAAAAGGTGGGAAACCAGCTTGCTGGTCTCATTCTGCTGGGCTCGCTTTGGGATGACGGATTCTTCAAGTCGCCGGCGTTCAGGAAGCGCGTGCCGGTCTTCTTCGGTCACGGCAGCCGTGATCCGGTTTTCGCAATCGACAAACAGGAAGCCTTTTACAGCGAAATACGCAAGCGTGTGCCAGGCTATCCGGTTCAGTTCCGGCGTTTCGAGAGCGGTAATCATGGCACGCCGATCCGTATGTCCGATTGGCGAGAGATGCTGAACTGGATTCTCGCAAAACAGCGATGACAGACTGTGGATGCGAATCGAAATTCTGGCAATGTGACCTTCCTGCCACTCGACAATCCGACAAAACCGAATAGTTATCGAACTTAAAAATTTTACCTATTCAGCAGATCCTATGAGGTAGATCATGTACGGACGCGCCCGCACCGGAGCCCGTTTTCTAGCCATTGCCATGTTGGCCCCGCTTGCCGCTGCCTGCACGACGACTGTACCGACCTCGACAGCGACGCCGGGCAAAACCGATGCGCCGGTTAGCGCACCTACGATTTCACTGCCGCGTTTCACGCCAACTGTTTATGTTGATCCAGCGCTCGCACAGCCTTGCATCACTGCAGCGGCCAACAAATACTTCCTGCCGGAACGCGTTATCTCTGCCGTCAATTCCCGTCCGGGTGCAGCAGGTGGAACCGACGTTGACCTTAAGGTCGATTTGCGTACGGCTGTTTGTCAGGTGACCGCCAAGGGCGGTGTGCGCGCCGTTATCGATACGTCGCCGAAAAGCGCTGATCAGGTTGCAGCCGAAGCTGCCGCTGCCAAGGCTGATGTAGCTGCCGCTACCCAGCCGAAAAAGGCCAAGGCAAAGAAGAACTGATTCAAGAATCGGAGCTAGCATATTAAGAAGGCAGGGAAATCTCTGCCTTTTTGTTTTTTATTTCTCTGGTTTTTCGCCGTACCAGCGCGGCGTATAAACCCATTCCCCGCCATCGGGCTTTGCAAAAATTTGCGTATGGGAAGAGCCCACAATCACAACGGTTCGCATGTCGACATCATCCGGTGTCAGCGCGCCGAGCGTGGTTGTCCGTGTCGTCTCTGCTGGTCTGCCTATGTCCCGTCCCAGGACAATCGGCGTGTCAGGGGACCGATATTGGCGCAGAATGTCCAGTGCGCGACCAAGTTGATGCGGACGCGCCTTGGAGATCGGATTGTAAAACGCCATGGCGAGATCGGCTTCGGCGGCAAGCGCAAGGCGCTTCTCGATAATTTCCCAGGGCTTCAGATTATCCGATAGCGAAATGATGCAGAAATCGTGCCCAAGAGGCGCCCCGATACGTGATGCAGCAGCCATCGCCGCGGAAATACCGGGCTGGATGACAAGCTCAACACCGTGCCATGCGGCACTATCCGTTTCGTGGAGCGCTTCGACAACCGCCGCAGCCATGGCGAAAACACCGGGATCGCCTGAGGAAACCATGGCGACACGCCGTCCGGAAGCCGCGAGTTCGAATGCATGGCGTGCGCGCTGCATTTCTTCCCGATTGTCGGTCATGTGGATGGTCTGGTCGGCGCGGAAGGGGCGAAGGTTCTCCTCGGCCATCCGCACATAGGTCTCATAGCCCAGAATGTCTTCGGCCTGTTCCAATTCGTGCTGAACGGCAGGCGTCATCAGCTCTCGTGATCCCGGCCCAAGGCCGATAACGACCAGCTTGCCGCGTTTTCGACCGACAAACAGAACATCTGCCGGGGCGGCAGCCACCGCAATGGCAAGCCCTTTGCGTTCTGTCAGCTCGACCGGCCGTTCCACCGAGCGAAGAACGAGTTCACGAGCATCTGCTGCATCAGCAACATAGCGCAGAGGGGTACCGAGGTTCTGTGCCATTTTATGAAGCTGTGGCGCGGTGCAGTTCTTTTCGTGGGCAAGAAGCAATGCCAGAGATGCAGGGGCAATGCGCGTATTGGCGAGCGCATCTTCAATATCGTTCTGAATGCTGTTGCTGATGGTATCGACGGCAATCGCCACACTGCGAGGATGATAAATCAACTCATCCGGCCGGGGCGTGCGAATGTGGGGCGTTATGCTGATCGTCAGCGAGCCATCGTCGGCGAAAGGCAGTTTGGAATTTGCAAGCCAGCGTGATGTTCCGTCAAGCCGCACCTTCTGTCCCGCAAGAAGGTTCGACGTGAAATTTTTCGCGTCGTCAGGATTGGCAAGGGTCAGTTCGGCAGGCGGGTGCAGCAGGTTGATCCCGAAGCGCAGTTCGCCGGATGTGGTTATGGCGGGCGCAACCTCAAGTGCTGCTGCGATCTGCCGGGCCATGTCATTGACACCGGAAAGGCCACCCAGAAGCGGCACAACTGCACTCCCGTCTTCGGCCACGGCAAGAACCGGCGGTTCGACACGCTTGTTCTGCAGAAGTGGTGCCAGCGCCCGGATCACAATACCGGCTGCGCAAAGTGCAATGATGGGGCGGCCTTCCTCATAAAGCGACCTGACCGCATCGCCGAAATGCACGAAAGTGTTGTCCAGCGACGCAACACGGTTCTGGAACCCGCGGATCTCGGCATGTTGCAGAGCTGTCGCGATGCGTTGCGCGGCAGGCACTGCGGCTTCTCCGAGAACCAGAATTGCAGGGATCATGCGCCGTTCCATTTTTGCCCCGGAACGAGAATGATCGAGAAATAGGGGCAGTCGCTGCCATCGACTTCCGCCAGCGGCACAATGCGCTGATTGGCCATGGTGGCGCGCTCGACATAGAGCGCGCGGTCCATGAGACCGAGATCGCCCAGCACAGCGCGAACCTTGTCGAGGTTTTTGCCAAGCTTCATGATTGCCGCCGCTCCCGTATCCGCGAGCCGACGCGCCAGTTCTTCCGCGCTCATGACGCCGGAGAGAACGGACAATGTCTGATTACGATAGACCAGTGGCGCGCCCAGCACCGCCGAAGCGCCAAGGACAGAGCAGACGCCAGGGACGACTTCCGTTTCATACTGGTCCGCAAGCCGGTCGTGAATATACATGAACGAGCCATAGAAAAATGGATCACCTTCCGCGATCACGACCACATCCTGACCATGATCAAGGTGGCTCGCTATCGTGCTCGTTATCTCGCCATAGAAATCACCGACGATTTGTTCGTAATCCATATGTGCGGGGAGCTTTTCCGTTGTCACCGGATAGATTAGTGGCACCAGAACCTGTTCCGGTGAAAGATATTCCTCGACGATTGTAAGGGCATTGCCCTTCTTCCCCTTGGCGGCGTGATAAGCCACAACAGGTGCGTTTTTGAGGAGGCGCAGGGCTTTCAGCGTTATCAGTTCGGGATCGCCGGGGCCGACGCCCAGGCCAAACAGTCTGCCTTTTACCGTCATTATTCGCGCTCCGAAGCGAGCGCATTGACCGCCGCCGCCGTCATGGCGCTGCCACCGCGTCTTCCGCGTACAATCACATAAGGTATACCGCGGCTGTTGGCGGCGAGTTCGTCCTTGGATTCTGCCGCGCCGACAAAGCCGACCGGCATGCCGATGATGAGCGCAGGTTTTGGCGCGCCAGCATCCAGCAATTCGAACAGGCGGAAGAGGGCGGTCGGTGCATTGCCGATTGCAACAATACTGTTGCGAAGATGCGGGAGCCAGAGGTCGAGCGCAGCGGCCGAGCGGGTATTGCCGATCTTCGTCGCAAGTTCAGGAACGGATGGATCGCCAAGCGTGCAGATGACTTCATTGTTGGCAGGCAGACGAGAGCGGGTAATGCCCTCTGCCACCATGCGCGCATCACAGAGAATGGGCGCACCGGCGAGCAGGGCGTCGCGCCCGGCCTTGCCAGCGCCTTCCGAGAAAGCGAGGTCATTGACCACATCCACCATGCCGCAAGCGTGAATGACACGGACTGCGAGCTTTTCCAGATCGGCTGGTATCCGGCTTAGATCGGCCTCGGCGCGAATGATGGCGAAGGACCGGTCGTAAATGGCCTGTCCGTCGCGAATATAGTCTGTCATGATGACCACTCTAATCAGTGTCGGGCGTTCAGAAGGCGCGCCGCTTCGTCAATGGTAATATCAGTCGCCAATAGCCGTCCGAAGCGCGATGGTCCAGCCCCGTCTTGCGGAAACCGCTCTTGCGCATAAAGATCGTAGCGACCCGTCGCGCACGCCAGAAGCGTGTGCGGTAAAGGTGCAAGTGCTGCGCATGATTTGGCGCATCCCGTGATGTGCACGGATGATTTTCCCGCAGTCAAATGCGTTGCCAGCCTTTTACCGTCCGTCTGTGTGTCGGCGAGTGCGGAGACGCAGCCATTTGATCCCGAACAGGCACGAAGCCGCGCATGTGGGGCTTCGGCTGTCGTTTCGAGGTCAAGCAAACGAAATTTCTCGGGTACTTCACCAATCTGGGTTTCGTCTACATAAGGCAGGATAACACCTTGCCACGGCGTAAGGCGCAGTTCACGCTTCCCGCTTTCGGTGAGGTCTGCCAGACCTGCGAGTTGCTGCGGTGTCAGCCGTCCTACGAGCGGCATGGCGCCAACATAAAATGAACCGTCAGATTGCAGGCTGTTGCCGAGATGCGAGAATGGCACCGGTGCCTTGCGCTTCCAGCTGGTTGCCGAATGGATGGGAAATGACAACTCCCGGTCCAGTTCCGCCAGAAACTTTGATGGAGGGGTGGCCTCGAATAGATGCTTCATCCGTCCAAAACTGCCTTGGCGTAAAAAATGGTGGAGCAACGCTTCGATGAAGGGCAGGGCGTGTTGCGCATCTAAACCCCCCAGCGCTTCCCTGTCTGGAGACGAAGCAAGGCCAAAAGCAAAAGTCTTGCCGTCTATTGCCGAAAGCCAGATGTCGCCGGGATGAGAAATCATCGCGCAGTCTTCGCCACCGTCGATCTGCAACGAGAATTTCGGCGACAGGGCGTAGAAAGCCTCATTGGCCTGCAGCATGTCCAGCACAGACGATGCAAGTCCGGTGACGTCACATATCTGGCCCCGGTCAATGCCAGCGGTGGGGCTGACCATCACATTGCGAATATCATCCGCGCCGGGATTGTCGGTGCCAAGGCCGGCCTCCTGAAGTGCCGCGACAACATCGTGCCAATGTCTGGGCTCAATGCCGCGCAACTGGATATTGGAGCGAATCGACAGCTCTATTGCGCCTGCATCGAAACGTTCGACTATTGCTGCAATCGAACGCGCCTGATCGGCTGACAGGCGACCGAGCCGCAGTTTGATACGGGCAATAGCCCCATCTCTGGCCATGACCATACGCGAAAGTCCGGGGCAGGCGTTGCGCCTGTCAGGTCTCATTGCGTCGGTCTGGCGGTTCTGCTGGCTTAACATATTGGCCTTATACGCCTTGCCGCTTGCACTTGCTACTGCCCCGCCATACGAACAAAGAAAAGGAGCATCGCGCATGGCACGCTGGTTGACAGTGATCGGGATCGGTGAAGACGGGTTG
This sequence comes from Brucella tritici, assembly GCF_902825325.1. Classification (GTDB taxonomy): domain Bacteria; phylum Pseudomonadota; class Alphaproteobacteria; order Rhizobiales; family Rhizobiaceae; genus Brucella. The sequence continues at coordinate 76,983 of NZ_CADEAR010000013.1, forward strand.
GACGGGCTTGGAAAAACCGCACTCATGGCGCTCAACTCCGCTACGGTCATTTTTGGCGGCAAGCGTCATCTGGATTTTCTGAGTGGTAGTATCAAAGCCGAGCGCGTGGCCTGGCCGTCTCCATTCGACGAAGCTTTCGCGATGATTGAGGCATATCACGGCCAGCCGGTCGTTGTGCTGGCAAGCGGTGATCCCATGTTTTTTGGTGTGGGTGCGACTTTGTCCCGGCATTTTTCGCCAGAAGAAATGCATGTTCTTTCCTATCCGTCCTCGCTTTCGCTCGCCGCTGCACGCATGGGCTGGTCGCTTCAGGATGTGCGAACGGTCAGTGTGCATGGTCGCCCGTTCGAGCTTTTGCTCTCGCATGTTCTACCGGGCGAGAGACTTCTCGTGCTCAGCAATGACGGTTCGACGCCTGCAAAAACGGCGGCAGTGCTCAAGAACAAGGGTTTTGGCCAAAGCCGGATGACTGTGCTTGAGCATATTGGTGGGCCGAAGGAACGCCGGGTTCAAGGTATTGCCGAAAACTGGTCGCACGAGCGATGCGCTGATCTCAATGTGCTGGCAATTGAATGCATCGCTGCGCCGGAAACGAACCTGTTTTCTCCCGTCGCTGGTCTGCCCGATGGAGCTTTTGAGAATGATGGCCAACTGACCAAGCGCGATGTGCGTGCTGTTACTCTGTCGCGATTGCAGCCATTGCCGCGGCAACTGCTCTGGGATGTCGGTGCCGGTTGCGGATCCATTGGTATTGAGTGGATGCGCGTTCATCCTTCATGTCGCGCGATTGCCATCGAAGCGGACGAACAGCGGCAGGGGATGATCGAGCGAAATCGTGCGGCATTGGGTGTCCCCGGATTGCAGCTGGTTAGGGGGGAAGCACCGTTCGCGCTGGAAGGGCTGGAGGCGCCGGATGCGATTTTCATCGGTGGCGGCGTAACGGATGAAGGCGTGCTGCAAGCCTGCTGGAACGCCCTGAAACCGGGCGGCAGGCTTGTCGCAAATGCCGTTACCCTGCAAAGCGAGATGCTGCTTTTCAACTGGCGTGAGACGTTCGGCGGAGAATTGACGCGCCTTGGCGTCGCGCAAGCTGGCGCGCTCGGTTCTTTCGATGTCTGGCGGCAGGCGCTGCCCGTCACAATTTATTGCGGGTTGAAAGCTAAAAGATGACTTGAACAGTCATGTTATATTCGGGTAAGGCTGGGAAAATTATTTCCCAAAGGAGGACGGGGCATGTCCGAACTCAATGCCAATACCCGCTTTGTACTCACGAACGCCGGTCATGTGGTCAATCAGCTTCTCGATCATTTTGTCGAACATGCCGATGTGCATCGTCAGGGCAGTACGGCCAAGCTGGTATTGAGCTTCGGTAAGGCCGATGTGCATTGGGATGATGAAACGGTTAGCGTCGACGTCACGAGCGAAGACGAAACCGGTCTTGCCTATATGAAGTATTCCATCGCCGAACATGTGCTGGAATTTCTCGACAAGGGCAGCGCCAAGCCGAAGATTATCTGGGAAGGTGATGGGGCCGCCGGGCTGCCGTTGCCCTATTTCCGCGAAATGCAGGTCGTCGCAGTGTCGAATGTAACGCCGCATATGCGTCGTATTCGTCTGAAGGGCGAAAACCTGTTCCGCTTCTCGCAGTTGGGCCTTCATATCCGCCTGCTGTTTCCACCGGAAGGTCTTACCAAGCCGCAATGGCCCACAACTGGCGAAGATGGCCGTCCGCTCTGGCCGGATGGCGAAGCCAAGCTTGCCACGCGTGTCTACACGATCCGCAACATCGATCCCGTAGCCGGATGGGTGGATATTGATATGGTCGTTCATGGCGATGACTGCGATGCGCCGGGTTCGGGCTGGGCTGTCAGCGCCAAGCCCGGCGATATTGTCGGGATGACCGGTCCGGGTGGCGGTGACGCAGGCGATGCGAAGTGGTATCTGCTGGCGGGCGATGAAACCGCGCTGCCCGCCATCGGGCGCATTTTGGAGCGATTGCCGGAAGGCACCAAGGCGGTTGTGCGCGTCGAGATCGGCAGTGCTTCAGAAAAGCAGGAACTTATCTCGCGAGCTGATGTCGATCTGCAGTGGCTGAACCGCGATGGTGCGGAAGCCGGAACGACGACATTGCTGCAGGATGCGGTGCGTGCGGTCGAACTACCGGAAGACGAGGAAGACATTTACGTCTGGGCCGGTTGTGAGTTCAACGCATTCCGGTCGATCCGCACCTATATGCGCAAGGAACGTAATGTTGCGAAGGATCGCCAGCTTATAGTCGCCTATTGGCGGCGCGGGCAGGATGGCGACACACCGCGCAAGGCATCCGACGATTGATGCAATGAAAAAGGGGACCGGAAGGTCCCCTTTGTTTTTTCGCATGTCTTTATCCCAAAGCTGGTTACCAATTCTGGGAGACAAGCTTTTGCATTACCTGCGGAAGCCTTCGCTGGCCCGCATCAGGTTCTTCGTATAGTCGGCATGGATATTGCCGCTGACAAGATCGTCCGCCTGCAACTGCTCGACGACCTCCCCATTGCGCATGACGGCAAGCCGGTCGCACATATGGGTCACAACGCCAAGATCGTGGCTGACCATGACGAAGGTCAGGTTGCGGTCGCGCCGAACCTGTTCGAGCAGGTTCAACACTTCCGCCTGAACCGATGCGTCGAGCGCTGAGGTCGGTTCGTCAAGCAGCAATATGCTGGGCTCAACGATCAGGGCGCGGGCAATGGCAATACGCTGGCGCTGGCCGCCTGAAAGCTGGTGCGGATAGCGAAAGCGGAAGCCGGAACCGAGACCGACTTCGTCCAACGCTCTTACGATGCGCTGTTCCGTGTCGCCGACGCCGTGGATGGCAAGCGGTTCCAGTAACAGCCGATCCACCGTCTGCCGGGGATGCAGCGAGCCGTAAGGGTCCTGAAACACCATCTGGACATTGCGATAGAATGCTTTGTCGCGCGGTGTCTTCAGCAATTGCCCGTCGATGCGGATTTCGCCGTCTTCAACAGGCGCCAGTCCGGCTACGGCGCGCAGCAGGGTCGACTTGCCGGAACCGGATTCCCCCACAAGGCCGTAGGATTCGCCGCGGGCCACATCGATGCTGACCGATTTCAGTGCATGGAAATGATCGAAATAGACGTCGATATTGTCGACGCTCAGTGCAGATGCCGTGCTCATAGCTTCCATGCCTCCTGACGCTGCAAGGTTGGCAGGGGATGGCGATCGGCTCCGATCTTCGGCATGCAGTTCAGCAATCCTTGCGTATAGGGATGTTTCGCATTGGCGAGGTCCTTCGCCGCAATTTCCTCCACGATCTTGCCCGCATACATCACGATGACGCGGTCGCAAAAGGAAGAAACGAGGCGCAAGTCGTGGCTGACAAAGATCAGCCCCATGCCGCGCTCGGCAACCAGCTTGTCCAGAATGCCGAGCACTTCGAGCTGAACCGTCACGTCGAGGGCGGAAGTCGGCTCGTCGGCGATCAGCATTTCCGGCTCGGCCACCAGCATCATGGCGATCATGACGCGCTGGCCCATACCGCCCGAAACTTCGTGCGGATAGAGCTTCATCACGCGTTCTGCATCGCGAATCTGCACGGCTTCGAGCATGGCGACGGAACGCTTGCGGATCTCATCGCCGCTGAACTTGCCGTGGGCCTTCAGCGTTTCGGCGATCTGCTTGCCGATGGTCATGACAGGGTTGAGCGAATATTTCGGGTCCTGCAACACCATGGCGATGCGGCCGCCGCGCAAGGCGCGGCGTTCACGCGCCGAGGCGTTCAGAAGATCGATGCCGTCAAACTCCAGTTTCCTGGCGGTGATCTGCGCATGGAGCGGCGTGAGACCCATGATGGCGCGACCGGTCTGGGATTTGCCAGAACCGGATTCGCCAACAATACCAAGACGCTCGCGGCCAAGCTCAAAGCTGACACCGCGCACGGCCTCGATTGCGCCCGTGCGCGTCGGGAAGGTGACGCGCAGGTCTTCAACAGTCAGAAGAGGCTTCATTGGTTGTTACCCCGCGGATCGAGCGCATCGCGCAGGCCATCGCCCAGCAGATTGAAGCCGAGGCTGACGATCAGGATCGCGATGCCTGGCATGGCGGCAACCCACCACTGGTCGAGAATGAAGCGGCGACCGGAAGCGATCATCGCACCCCATTCAGGCAGTGGCGGCTGTGCGCCGAGGCCGAGGAAGCCAAGACCGGCGGCGGTTAGGATGATACCTGCCATGTCGAGCGTCACACGCACGATCAGCGAAGATGTGCAGAGCGGCATGATATGACGCACGACGATGCGGATCGGCGAAGCGCCCATCAGGCGAACGGCGGAGATATAATCCGAGTTGCGCACGGTTAGCGTTTCTGCACGCGCAATACGCGCATAGGGTGGCCATGAGGTGATCGCGATGGCGATGATGGCATTTTCGATGCCGGGTCCAAGAGCGGCGACGAAGGCCAGCGCGAGAATGAGCTTCGGGAAGGCAAGGAAGATATCGGTGATACGCATCAGCACGGCATCGACCCAGCCACCGGCATAACCGGCCACCGTACCAACCAGAAGGCCGATCGGTGCGGCGATGATGGCAACCAGAAGCACCACATAGAGGGTGAGGCGGGAGCCATAGATCAGACGCGAAAGAATATCTCGGCCCTGATCATCGGTGCCGAGCAGGTAGCCGGGTGTTCCCGGCGGCAGAAGACGTGCATTGGCGAGATCACCAACAACCGGCGAATGCGGCGCGAGCACATCGGCCAGCGCTGCAACGACGAGCAGTCCAATGATGATTAGCAGGCCAAGGACGGCGAGCTTGTTGGCAGTGAAACGCCGCCAGACCATATAGGCGCGGCCGAGACGGGCTTGCGTGCGCGATTGTGGCCGTTCGGTAAGCAGCCATTCGCGCCATGAGAGGTTGGAAGTATCTGTCATTTGGCTCATCGTACGCGCGTCCTTGGATCGAGAACCCGATAGAGAAGATCGGACACGAGGTTGAGCGCGATAAAGACCGACCCGATGACGATAGTGCCACCGAGAACGGCATTCATATCAGCGTTTTGCAGTGAATTGGTGATGTAGAGTCCGAGACCGGGCCAGGAGAAGATGGTTTCGGTCAGAACCGACCCTTCCAGAAGCCCGGCATAGGAAAGCGCAATCACGGTCACGAGCGGGACAGCGGCATTGCGCAGCGCATGGCCCCAGATGATGCGGGTTTCCGAAATGCCCTTGGCGCGCGCAGCGACGATATATTCCTGTTCCAGCTCATTGAGCATGAAGGAGCGGGTCATGCGGCTGATGTAGGCCAAGGAGAAGTAGCCGAGCAAAGCCGATGGCAGGATAAGGTGGGAGATAATATCCTTGAGGGCTGGCCAGTCGCGCTGGAGAATCGCATCGATCAGGTAGAAACCGGTGATCGGTGTGAATGTATACTCAAATGTGATGTCGATACGTCCGGGGCCGGAAGTCCAGCCGAGCCGCGCATAGAAGATCAGGAGCGCGAGCATGCCGAGCCAGAAGATCGGCACCGAATAGCCGACGAGGCCGATCACACGCACAATCTGGTCGACAAGGCTGCCGCGCTTCACAGCGGCGAGAACGCCGAGCGGAATACCGAACAATGCGCCAATGATCGTGCCGACAGTGGCGAGCTCCATTGTAGCGGGGAAGACGCGTCGGATGTCGGTCATGACCGGATTGGTCGTGAGCACAGAAGTGCCGAAATCGCCTTGCAGCACACCCTTAACGTAAAGATAGAACTGCTGGTAATAGGGCAGGTTGAAGCCCATTTCTTCCCGCACGCGCGCCACGACATGCGCGGGAGCGCGATCGCCGACGATGGCAAGCACGGGGTCGATCGGCACTACACGGCCGATAAAGAATGTGACGGCCAGAAGGCCTAGATAGGTCGTGATGACGATAACCAGAAAACTGGCTAACGACGCGGCAAGGACCGTTGAACGCCGCGGCGCTCGCCTTACCTTCTTGGTGGTTACAGTGTTACTCAATGTTTTGACCGCTTCCGACAATGAGAACATTTCAGAACAGGTGCCGGTCTGAAGCCTCAGTCATCTTTGCTTGAAAAGCTCTAGAACGGTTTTGATGGGCCGTTCCATTTCCTGTTGTGAGGCATTTCCGGATGCGAGACAGGTTCGCTGGAAATGCTCTGGAGCGGCTTTCCTTTTTGATTCAGAAAACCGCTCCATCTTCTTGTTTTTAGGCCGATTCAGCGCATGAAAAGCTTTCATGCGCTGAATCGGAGTGACTATTCCTTGCTGACGTTCGCCAGGAAGTTGGAGTCGAATGTCGGGCCGAGCTTGTAGCCCTTCACGTTGCCGCCAATGCCGGCAACTTCAACCTGCTGGAACAGCATGACGAACGGGCTCTGGTCGAGAGCTTCCTGCTGAAGCTTCTTGTACTGTTCGGCACGCTTGTCGTTGTCGCGTTCCAGAAGAGCTGCCTGCGTCTGCTTGGTCAGCTCTGGAATGTCCCAGGCGTTGCGCCATGCAAGCGTCTTGGTCGATGCATCGTCACTGTTATCCGGGTTGCTGGTGAAAGCTTCGGCGTTGGAATTCGGATCCCAATAGTCCATGCCCCACTGGCCGATATACATATCGTGGTTACGGGCACGATACTTTGTCAGCGTCTGCTTGCCGTCGCCGGGGATGATTTCGATCTTCACGCCAGCCTGAGCAGCGGTTTGCTGGAAGGATTCGGCAATGCCGGTGACCGGCTGGCCGTTACGGACGTCGAACGTGACCGAGAGACCGTCCTTCAGACCCGCCTTGGCGAGAAGTTCCTTCGCCTTGGCAACGTCGAGCTTGTACGGAGCAGCATCGAGAGAACCAAGAACGCCCTTTGCCTGATAGGTCTGGCGGATTTCACCAATGCCCTTGATGAGGGTCGAGCCGATTGCATCATAATCGACCAGATATTTGAACGCTTCGCGAACTTCCGGCTTGGCCAGGTTCTCGTTCTTCTGGTTGAGGCTGATGTAATAGACCGTGCCCTTGGCAGCGCTGGCCGTGGTCAGCTTGTCATTCTTCAGAACGGCCTCATAGTCACCCGGCTCCAGATTGCGAGCCACATCGACGTCGCCGGATTCAAGCATCAGGCGCTGCGTCGCGCTTTCCTTGACGTGACGATAGAAGACGCGCTTGAGCTTGGCCTTTTCGCCATAGAAATTGTCGTTGCGCTCCAGAATGACGACTTCATTGGCGCGCCATTCGCGGATCGTGAACGGTCCCGAGCCTGCCGACTTGGTCTTCAGCCATGCATTGGCATAGTCCGTGTCGTATTTGTAGTCGTCGGTCGGCGTAACCTTCTCGGCATGCTCTTCGAGAAGCTTCTTGTCGACCACTGCTGCGACGGTCGCGGTCAGGCAGTTCAGCACGAAGCTTGGCGCATATGGCTTGTCGACGGTGAAGACGAAGGTATTGTCGTCTACGGCTTTCGCCTTTTCGTTGACGTTATCCTTGGTCAGACCGAACTGGGTCAGGATGAAGGCCGGGCTCTTGTCGAGGCGCACAGCACGTTCAAAGGAATAAGCCACATCGGCAGAAGTGATCGGGTTGCCAGAAGCGAACTTGATGTCCTTCTTCAGCTTGAACGTATAGGTGAGGCCGTCGTCGGACACGGTCCAGCTTTCGGCAACACCCGGCACGACTTTAGACGTGTCGTTGATGTTGAGACGAACGAGCATGTCATAGGCATTACCGATGAATTCGGCCGGGCTCAGTTCGAAGGATTCTGCCGGGTCCAGCGTGATGGTGTCATCGATGGCCCATGCCTGAACCAGAGTGTCGGCAGGCGTGGCCGACCAGGCTGGGTTTGCAGCCAGTACGGCAGCAAGCGCTGCACCGGCAGCCAGAATACGAAAACGTCCGAAATGCATCATGTTTGAGTTCCCTTTCTGTATTTTTGTTGGGATTTTGTTGGATTGTATCTGTATGTCAGGCTTCGTGCCATGCCTGTTTCAGGACCCTGATCCAGTTGTCCCGGCAAAGCTTCGCCAGTTCCTCATCGTTGTATCCGGCCTTCTGCAAGGCCATCACAAGGTTCTGGGTTCCGGCGGCATCGCCGATTTCAGCTGGAATTGTTGCGCCGTCATAGTCCGAGCCAAGGGCCACGCAGTCGATGCCCATGCGTTCAACCATGTAATCCACATGGCGAACCACATCGGAAAGCGGCGTGTTGGCGTCTTCCTTGCCATCGGCGCGCAGCATCGTCGTGGCGTAGTTCAGTCCGGCAAGACCCTTGCTCTCGCGGATCGCATCAAGTTGACGGTCAGTCAGGTTGCGGGCGACAGGGGTGAGGGCGTGTGCGTTGGAATGGCTGGCGACCAGCGGCTGATCGCTCAGTTTGGCCACATCCCAGAAACCTTTTTCGGTGATATGCGCCAGGTCGATCAGAATGCCCTTGGCGTTGCACGCTTTGACCAGGCGCTTGCCCGCATCGGTCAGGCCGGGGCCAGTATCGGGGCTCATCGGATAGGCAAACGGAACGCCGTGGGCGAAAACATTGTTTCGGCTCCAGACCGGGCCAAGTGAACGTAAACCGGCAGCATAAAAAACTTCAAGCGCTGCCAGCTCTTCATCGATGGCTTCGCAGCCTTCCATATGGAGCACGGCGGCGAATGTGTCGCTGTTCAGCGTTTCGTCGAGTTCACGACCGTTACGGCAGAGCTTCCAGCCGCCTGCAGCTTCCAGCCTCAGCGCAATGGCTGCGATTTCGAGAGCGATGTCGAGGGAGGGACTGCGTTCCAGCGGCGATGAAAGCGGCGTTTCGTAGTGGCCGTTAGCATCGGGCTTGCCCAGTTCGATATGCTCGCCCGAAGGTATGTAGATGGCGCATATGCCACCGGCGAGGCCGCCTTTGCGCGAACGGGGCAGGTCAATATGGCCGATATCCGTCCCGTCGATAAATTCCTTGATCGGGTCCTGGCCCTTACGGGCATTTTCCCAAAGCCGCAGAAGGACATCGTTATGTCCGTCAAAAACGCGCTGCATTCTTTCATTCCTGACTGCATGACCTGCGACAGCAGAGCCACATATCCAAGTGTTCAGGCGCGAGGAGACAACACGGCAAGGTAAGATAACCTCCCGATATGGTGGTTGAGCTTTTCGCTCTTATTGTTCCCCGCACTTCCACTACCAATTTATAATCGGTTAGTGCCTGTCGGAGTCAAGCCATCGAATGACGTAGTCAGACTGCGAAATGAAGATAAATTTATGCAAAACGAAAGGGCTGCGCTATGAAACGCAGCCCTTTGTGCAAATGCAGAATTGCTTGATGCGAAAACAGAATGAAGTCTCGCATCGGATCGCGGGGTCTAGAACTTGTAGTTCAGACCGGCCTTGATCGAATGGTTCTTCAGATTGTTACGCTGTTCAACGCCGTTGACGCGGGACTTTACATCATTGAAGCGCTGGAAATCATACTCGGCCTTGACGGAAAGCGGGCCGGTCAGTGCCTGTTCGACACCGGCACCGATCATTGCGCCGCCTTCCCAGCCCGGAGCCGAGGTGGTGTTATCCTTGGCTTTGAAGCGGGTCACACCGTAACCGGCGGTGCCGTAAACGAGCGTCTTGTCAAAAGCGTAGCCTACCTTGCCCTTGGCATTGCCGTTCCATGACTGCTGAAGGCTGCCACCGTTGCCGATGCGATGTTCGGCTTCGGCGAAGTTGCCCTCAAGTTCTGCGCCAAACACGACATTACCGCTCTGCATGTTCTTGCCGACGACGACGCCGCCCAGAGCGCCAGTACGGTTGGTGAAGGGGCCAGGGACCTTGGACGACGAAGCGCCGATCTGTGCGCCGATATAATTGCCGGACCAGTCATGCGGGCCGCTGGCAACCGGATCGTTATAGGAATAGTCCGTTGCTCCCATCATATCGGCGGCGAAAGCCGAGCCTGCAAAAGCAACGATTGCGGCGCCAAGCGCCACTGCGGTGATAGAACGCTTCAACATTTTTTACTCCGATTTTCCCGTCCGGAAACGCTGGCGGGAAACATGCCTGAATTCATTATTGCCATCGAAAGGCCGTGCCTTCGAACTGGCTTTCGTCTCACCTCTGATTGTGTCCAAATTTAAGAAAATTCGAGCGATTTCCATGCATTGCGCAACCATTCTTCGCGCTATGCTTAACAAACCGTAACAATAGAATTTTCAAAGAGTAGCTAGATCAATCCCAACCCGCGGAAACTGGCATGGCCGTGCTTTCCGACAATGACATGGTCATGCACGGTAATGTTGAGCGCCTTGGCGGCATTGACGAGCTGTTTGGTCATGTCAATATCGGCGCGTGATGGTGTCGGGTCGCCGGAAGGATGGTTGTGGACCAGAATAATGGCGGTGGCGGAGAGCTCCAGGGCCCGTTTGACGACCTCTCGCGGATAGACTGGTGTGTGGTCCACCGTACCTGTCTGCTGAACTTCGTCGGCAATCAACTTGTTCTTCTTGTCGAGGAAGAGAATGCGGAACTGCTCGCGGGTCTCGTAGGCCATGGCAGTGGTGCAGTATTCGATCACCTTGTTCCATGAACCAAGCACTTCGCGTTCCATGACCGTGCTGCGCGCGCTTCGCTTGGCGACAGCTTCCACAAGCTTGAGTTCATGCGCGACGGTGGGACCCGCGCCGGGAACTTCAGCGATCAGTTTTTCGGGGGCGGCCAGCACTTCTGCAATCGAGCCGAACCGCATCAGCAAAGCCTTGGCGAGCGGCTTGGTGTCGGCGCGGCGAATGGCGCGAAACAACAGCATTTCAAGCAGTTCATAATCTGCCAGCGCATCAGGTGCATCCCTGAAACGCTGTTTGAGACGATCACGATGCCCGGCATAATGCGGCGTGTCGATCTTTGGTGTTAATTGCAGCGTGTCGCTGAAGCCGGGCAACTCGTTGCTACCCGACTCATTCTTGTGCTTTGCCATCCTGTTTAAACCCCCGCAAAAACAGACCAGACAATTAACGAGGCGATATCCCTTCGCCGTTATCTCATAGAAGGCGGGCCGAAGACATTGGCCGGGGACAGCGTGAATATCTCGCAGCCGTCCTTCGTAACACCTACCGTATGCTCATATTGTGCCGTCAGCGAGCGGTCTCTGGTAACCGCAGTCCAGCCATCGGCAAGAACCTTTACATGCGGCTTGCCGAGATTGATCATCGGCTCGATCGTGAAGATCATGCCTTCCTTGATCTCGACGCCTTCATTCGGCGTGCCGTAATGGAGGATATTCGGCGCGTCATGGAACAATTGTCCCACACCGTGGCCGCAGAAATCGCGTACGACGGAGCAGCGCTCACCTTCGGCATAAGTCTGGATCGCAGCGCCGATAGCCCCGGTCTTTCCACCGGGTTTGACGGCCGCAATCCCGCGCAGAAGGCTTTCATAGGTGACTTCAAGCAGCCGCTCGGAAGCGCGCTTGATTTCGCCTACCGCATACATGCGGCTTGAATCGCCGTGCCAGCCATCGAGGAGATAAGTCACGTCGATATTGACGATATCGCCCTCGCGCAGCGGCTTGTCGTTCGGAATGCCATGGCAGACGACGTGATTGATCGACGTGCAGGTCGATTTCGTATAGCCGCGATAGTTCAGCGTTGCCGGAAACGCGCCGTGATCCATGCCGAACTCGAAAACGAAACGGTCGATTTCGTTGGTGGTCACACCCGGCTTGACGATATCGTTGAGTGCGTCGAGACAGCGTGCCGTCAGATTGCAAACTGTGCGCATACCCTCGAAAGCCTCGGAGCCATAGAGCCTTATCTGGCCCGTATATTTCATGGGTGCACTTGTCGCTTCGATATAGGTTACCATCACTCGATCCGTCTTGGTCTACTCAATTGGCACCACTTCAGTGGCGTCAATGCTTTTATCCGTTATTTGGCACCGAACGGCCCAAGCCTCAACCCCGTTTGCACGCGCACGTTCAAAAGCGCGTGCGTAAGTGGGATCAAGATCGCCGGAAATGCTGAATCTGCTGCAATCGTTTCGCTGGATAATAAACAGCATCACGCCCCGATGACCAGCGGCAACCACGTCGACCAGTTCATCAAGATGTTTTGCGCCTCGCGCCGTCACCGTATCGGGGAATTCCGCCAGTCCAAGCGTTCGGATAAAGTGGACATTCTTGACCTCGACATAGGCTCGCGGGCGCGGACCGTCATCCAGCAACAGGTCAATGCGCGAATTCCTGCCATATTTCTGCTCACGCTTGAGGCTGACATATCCTGCGAGGTCCGGAATGAGGCCCTTGAGGATTGCTTCTTCGGCGATCCGGTTCGGTAAGCCGGTGTTTACGCCGACCAGCGTGTTATCCGCTTCGACGATCTGTAGCGTATGGGCGTATTTGCGGTGAGGGGCATCCGAAACACTCAGCCAGACGCGGGAACCCGGAGCGGTCAATCCGAGCATAGAGCCGGTGTTGGGCACGGATGCAGTGATGAAGCGCCCATCGTCAAGCGTGACGTCGGCAAGAAATCTTTTATAGCGGCGTTCCAGCCTGCCGGTAACCAAAGGTGTTTGAAAAATCATGCGCCGATTTAGGGCGGTTCGGCGATTGTGCGAAAGGCTTTTCTGTTAGCCTCGCGAAAATAGTCGGTAAACGAGAGTGGTTGGCCTAGAATAGCGCTTTGATGACGTCGGCCCAGCTCATATCCGCACCAAGGACCATTGCCGCCGCAACGAGACCGGCGCCGAGAAAGGTGAGGGTGGTTCTAGTTTCGCTTGTCATTATTCTTCCCCATCAAATCAGTCGTTCAAAGCTGGGAAGAATTTCGCGGGAGAATTTGCCCGGATTGTGATGCGATAATGGCTATTCCGGGCAATTTGCGGGCTTTTTACAGATAGGGTAAACGCACCCGCTTTTGTTACTGTTTTACCCAGTTGAAGACGAGTTCCTCGCGAAAAGCGAAGCGGACGACATGGCTTGCCACGACCTCTTCGAGGCGATCGAGATTTTCTTCCGAGGTTTCAACAGTGATGGTCAGTTTTTCCGCGTCGGCATCAAGAATCACGAGACGGCCTTCGCCGAGATCGATTGTGCCGTGCTCCGGTGTGAATTCTACCGCGAATTTGTGCGCCCAATGTTTGCAGAGCTGCTGAAGGTAGCGGCTGGCATGGGCGGTGAGAACGATTGCTGTTGCTTTCGACATTATGCTGTCCTTCCGAAAAGGTTGCAGCCCGGCGCGTAACAGTATCCTGGCAATTCGGCCAGTAATATTTGCATCAAATCTAATGGAAAAGAAAACCAGCAATGGTACGCCCAAGGGGAATCGAACCCCTGTCTGCGCCGTGAAAGGGCGCTGTCCTAACCGCTAGAC
>NZ_CADEAR010000014.1 GCF_902825325.1 Brucella tritici
TGATAAAGCTATGATGAGCCAAAAATCCTCTCTTCTTAATTAAACCAGTTTTGTCTCAAAGGCGCTGATGTCGGACAAACCTTCACGATTGTGGCGCTCATTTTCATCATCGTCATCGTCCCCTTTAGTGTCCTTGCAAAAAGCCTTGAGGACAGACTTCATACAGCGAGGTAGCAGTCCCATGACGGAAGTTCTCCGCGTCGAAGGACTTAGCAAAAGCTTTGGTCCTCTGCAGGTTCTCAAATCCATCGACCTCACCGTTAATGAAGGTGAGACCGTCGTTCTGCTTGGCTCCAGCGGTTCGGGCAAGAGTACTTTGCTGCGTTGTCTCAATCTCCTGGAAGTTCCCAGTGCAGGCCGCATCTGGCTCAACGGCACGCAGGTTGGAGCGACTGCGTCCGGCACCATTCAGTATCGGGAGAAGGATCTGACTGCTATCCGCACGAAAGTGGGCATGGTGTTTCAGCAGTTCAACCTGTTTCCCCATCTGACGGTGGCCGAAAATATCGCTATCGCCCCTATGAAGGTCAAAGGCGTCAGCAAGGAAAAGGCGCGTGAACGTGCGCTTGAGGAACTGGCGCGAGTAGGCATCGCCGATAAAGCAGACGTTTATCCGTCGCGCCTGTCTGGCGGCCAGCAACAGCGCGTTGCCATTGCCCGGTCTCTGGCGATGGAGCCACAGGTCATGCTGTTCGACGAAGCCACCTCAGCTCTCGATCCCGAGCTGGTGGGCGAGGTGCTGGAAGTGATGCGTTCGCTGAGCCGAGATCGCGTAACCATGGTCATCGTTACGCACGAGCTGGGCTTTGCCTATCACGTCGCCGATCGCGTTGTGTTCCTGCATCAGGGGCTGATCCATGAACAGGGCACACCAGCAGAAGTTTTGATGGCACCCAAACAGGAGCGCACGCGTGAATTTCTACGCGGGCATGACAAATTCCGTCTACCGGAACCTCTGCGGGCTTGAGGAAATCAATGTGAAACTACACTATTCAGGCTTGTCGCCTTTTGTACGCAAAGTCACCATTCTGGCAGGCTTTCTGCGCATTTCGAAGAAGATCGAACTGGTTGCCGGCAAGGGCAATCTGATGCTACGTGACCCGGAGTTCCGCAAGCTCAACCCGTCCGGCCAGATTCCCATGCTGGTGACCGACGAGGGGGAAGCGCTCTTCGACAGTCCGGTAATCTGCGAGTATTTGAACGATTTTGCCAAAGGCAAGCTGATCGGTCGCGGTGACGAACGCTGGCGTAACCTGCGCGATCAGGCGCTGGGTGACTCCATGTGCGACGCTGCACTACAATTACGCTACGAGATAGGCCTGCGCCCCAGTGAACTGCAATGGCAGCAATGGCGGAATGCATGGGCATCGAAAATCATCGATACTCTGACATGGCTCGAAACGCGGCCCGATCATCTCAGCGGACGTCGCGATATAGGCGTTATTTCGATCTTCGTGCCCCTTGCTTTTATCGACAATCGTATTCCAGAATTGAGCTGGCGGGGCGACTTTCCAAAAGTTGCAGCATGGTTCGATGCGTTTTCGGCATTGCCGCAAGTCGCAGCGACCAATCCTTACTGATCCAGTCGCGTCTTAGCCGACACAATAGTGAGTAGAGCCATGTCGAACACACCTCCCAACGACGATCCTTATCTGATCGGTGCCGAAGCGCTTGTGCACACCTTGATCGCCGGGGATGTGACCACCTGCTTTGCCAATCCGGGAACGAGCGAGATGCATTTTGTATCGGCACTTGACCGTATTCCAGGCATTCGTTGCGTGCTGGGCTTGCAGGAAAATGTTGTGACAGGCATGGCCGATGGATATTTCCGCGTCACCGGAAAACCGGCATCGACATTGCTGCATTGCGGCCCTGGGCTCGCCAACGGTATTGCCAATCTGCACAATGCACGTCGCGCGGGTGTAGGCATCGTCAATATCGTCGGAGATCATGCTGTCCCGCATGTCGCTTTCGACAGTCCGCTGACGGCCGACGTGGTTTCGCTGGCTGAAACCTGCTCCGACTGGGTTGCCTATTCCACCTCACCGGCAAACATAGGTGTGGATGCGGCACGTGCGATTCAGGCTGCGCGCGCTGATAACGGTCATGTCGCTTCGTTGATCCTGCCCGCCGACGTCTCATGGACTGAGGGCGGCAAGGTGGGGGGTATCTTGCCTGATATCGGGCCGCAGAGCCCGTCGCCCTTGCAGATTGATCGCGCTGCCGCGGCGTGCCGCAGTGGCGGACGCGTCGTGATGGTTCTTGGAAGTGCGGCACTTGTGGTTGAGGCGCAGCCGTTGCTGGCAGGTTTGCAGCAGGCAGGCATCGATTTGCGGATAAGCCAGCTTGCCGGGCTGGTCCCCGTCGGGCGCGGGCGGATGGCAATCCCGCGCGTGCCTTATGTTGTCGATGTCGCGCTGGAAGCGCTCGCTCCCTATGACCACGTCATTCTGGTCAATTGCCCGCCGCCGACTGCTTTCTTCCTCTATCCGGGACGTCCCAGCCGTGTCACCCGGCCCGATGCCGAAGTATTTCACCTTTCGCGTCCCGAGCAGGATGCCATTGCTGCGTTGCAGGCTCTGGCCGGCAGACTGGAAATCGAACCGTGCAGCCCGCCGGTGGTTACGCGCCCATTTACAGAGGTCGAAGGCCGCATCACGCCTGATGGCCTGGCGGAAATTGTTTGTTCCGTAATGCCGGAAAATGCGATCATCTCCGATGAATCTCTGACGCAGGGTGGGGGCTTTCCGTCTCGCCTCGCCAGCATGGCCCCTTGCCAATGGATGACGATGGTGGGGGGAGCCATTGGCGGCGGGTTGCCGATGGCAACTGGTGCTGCGATTGGTGCAGCCGAAAACGGCGAGAGCGAACGGCGAATTGTATCACTTCAGGCAGACGGCTCTGCCGCCTATACGATGCAATCTCTGTGGACGCAGGCGCGTGAAAATCTGCCCTGTACAACCGTACTTCTGAACAATCGCAAATATGAAATCCTGCTGGGCGAATATGCCAAGGTTGGCGCTAATCCGGGCGAAACGGCGCATTCCATGTTATCGCTGGACAAGCCTGCCATCGACTGGGCCGGCCTTGCACAATCCTTTGGCGTTATGGCGAAAACCGTCACCACGCTTGAAGAATTGCGCGATGCCTTTGAAGAAGCAATCGCGCATGACGGCCCGTATCTCATCAACGCGATGATGGGCTGAGCTACCCGGAACAGTGAGCACAAAAAATGCCTTTGATCGATCGGCTGGCCGTAATAGGCTACTGCCGCTGAAAACTTTCAATCTTTTCAATCAGTCTTGAAAACCGGATGGGACCGCTCCCCGATGACCAAAGATTATCCGTGGCGTGGCGTTCTCAACGACGAGCTTCACTCGCGTCCATCGATTTATTTCGATGCTCCGGCGGTGGTCTGGCACGAAGCTTTTTTCGTCGGTAATGAGGCCACACATGCTCCCGACACTCTTTTAAAGCTTGGTTTGACGAATACGAGCGACGGCAAAAGTGGCATTGCGCAAACGACGAGCGGTCGCATCAAGTGGGAAATTCACGCCGAGTTTGTATCGCTTACCTATGTCATTCAATGGAGCGGCGACTACAATGCCATCCCGCTCAGAGAAGAAATCTGGATCAAGCTCGTCAATGAAATGCCGGGACAGCGCATCAATTCCATTGAAATTGTCGTTGGTCTCGCGGGTACGCATGATGCGAAGCTTATGCTCGGTGCGCATACGGATACGGATGTTGCGGTTTCTGCTATAGGCAATTGCGATGCTGAAATCTGGTCAACGTTCCGCTTCAATGAGGCCAGCGCGACGCGCTTCGTCCTGCTCAACCATAATCTCAATGCATTCCGGACCGGACGTATGGTTCGGCGATTGCTTGAAATCGAAGATTACCGACTTATGGCGCTGATCAGCCTGCCACTGGCGCAGGACACTTTCACGCGCTGTTCCGTGTTCGAGACCCGGTTGCAGACAATTGTTGATGCGCTTGGCAAAGAAGCCCACCAGCAGGAGCGTCTTCTCAAGGATTTGGCACAGCTTGCCAGCGAAATTCTCGACGTATCAGTCAATACGGGTGAGCGCTTCAGTGCAACTGCGGCCTATTCAGAACTCGTGTTTGCGCGGCTTGCCGAATTGCGTGAACAGCACGTCGACGGTTATCAGAGGCTTGGCGTATTCATCGAGCGTCGTTTCCGCCCCGCTATCAGGTTTTGCGCGCAAGCCAGCAAACGCATCGAAAACTCGGCAACCCGCGTCTCGCGCGCCAGCGATTTGTTGCGGACATCGGTTCAGGTTGAACTGGAACAGCAAAACCTGCAATTGCTGGAATCGATGGAAAAGCGTGTGCAGGTGCAGACCAAGCTGCAAGAAGCAGTCGAGGGGTTCTCAATCGTCGCCATCAGCTATTACGCCATCGGTCTCTACAAGACGCTTCTGGAAAGCCTTGGCCATGTTGAGGCGATCTCCGGCATGAAGACATTCCTGACATTGGCAGGCTTCCCCGTCATCATTCTTGCCGTGTGGTACCTTGTGCGCCGGGCAAAAAAACTAACCCATCTTTGACGGATGAACTGCCTCATCTCTTTTGGCCCAGTATGCTCAGCTCTCCAGAAGTCGCCAAGGACTGGATAATCCCCCCAGATCCAATCCTAGATAAGCCAGAAGATGACTACGACTACCAGCGTTGGCGGTATAGCTGCGACCAGCAGGCCGAGCGGGTTGACTGTCTCGTCCTCAAAATGACCCCTGAGGATTGAAAGGCCTGCCGGATTGGGTGCATTGGCGATCACGGTTAGGCCACCGCCGGTGACGGCTCCTGCAACAAGAGCATATTTGAACTCGTCCGTCAGACCTTCGACCAATGAGCCCAGATAGGTAAGCGCCGCATTGTCGGTAACAGCTGTCAGCACCGTCGCGCCAAAATAGATAGCGTCGGAATTCATGCTCATCAACAGCGGCTGCAGCCACCATTGCTGCTGTCCACCGAGCACCACGAGACCTCCGAGGAAGAAGGCGACCAGCAATCCCTCACGCAGCATCAATCGATCCTGATGGGCACGGTAGGCCTGAGTGACACCGAGGAAAAACAGGAAAAGCGCGAGGAACACCGCCGGATGATGGGAGAAGGTCACCACCAGAGCGAGGAAAGCCAGATGTACCGCGATCAGCGGTATGGGAACCCGGTTGCCCACCGTTTCTGAGCCGGATGGCAGGGCCGCAAGCTCCTTTCGGAAGAGGAACGCAAGTATTCCCGCATTCAACGCTGTCGCAAGAATCGAGCGCCAGCCGAAGGTTTCCAGCATGAACGGCATGTCCCAGTTCCATTTGCCGGCGACCATCAGGATCGGCGGTGCGGCGAAGGGCGTAAGCGTGCCGCCGATGGACACGTTGACGAAGAGGACGGCAAGGGCTGCATATTTCAGTCGGGCCGAGATGTTGCGCGAAAACGTGCCAGTGGAAAGGATCATCGCGCCAACAGTCATCGCGGCTGGCTCCGTTATGAAGGAGCCGAGAAGCGGCACGACGAACAGCACGGTGAAAAAGGAGGCGATCTGCGGACGTAATGGAATGATCGAGGCGATGGCCTTGACCACCGCCTGGCTGAACTGCAGCACCGGTCGCGTCGCGGCAATCACCATGATGGCGAAGACGAACATGGGCTCTGCGAAGTTTTGCCCGTCCAGATAACGCGCTGCGGTTTCGGACCCTTCGATGGCGAACATGAACAGCATCATTACCATTGCCCAGAAGCCGAAGACGACCTCGACCTCGGCCAGAAGATGCCAGACGCCGCCATGACGCGGATCGTTATGGGCGAGCCGTTCGAACAGTTTGACTGAGAACGTGTGCAGGATTGCGACCACAAACAACACTGCAGCGATCAACTGGATCGTGGTCGGGTTCAATATCCTGCTCCATTTCCCTGAAGTCGAAAGCCCCTTGATACGCTCGGGCCTTCGTGCATTGCCGACGAATGCGGCAGATGAGACACTTAATTCCTTCATCGGCACTTCGCAACGGCAACAGCGCTGCGAAGTGCGATATCCAGGTTTATCCAGCTGCCAGACCTACAGGTCGGGCCTTCGCGGCGCGGGACATCGTCAGCGCCAGGTCCTCGATCATGTCTTCTTGACCACCGACCATGCCGCGGCGGCCGAGTTCCAGAAGCAAGTCGCGGGCAGGAACGCCGTAACGCTTCTCCGCGCGCTCGGCGAACAGCAGGAACGACGAGTAGACGCCGGCATAGCCGAGAACCAGCGAGCCGCGGTCCACGCGGATCGGACGATCCATCATCGGCACGACCAGATCCTCAGCAGCGTCCATGATCGTGAAGAGATCGACGCCGGTGATGGCACCCATGCGCTCGAACACGGCGACCAGCAGTTCGGTCGCCGCATTGCCGGCACCCGCACCAAGGCCTGCGATCGCGCCGTCGATGCGGTTTGCGCCTGCGGCAACGGCTGCCACCGAATTGGCGATACCCATGCCGAGGTTATGATGGCCGTGGAAGCCGAGTTCCGTTTCCGGCTTCAGCGCCGCGCGGATGGCGGTGATGCGCGCGGTCACGTCATCGGGCAGCATGTGACCGGCTGAGTCGGTGCAATAGACGCAGTTGGCACCATAGCTTTCCATCAGAAGCGCCTGCTCGACCAGCTTTTCCGGGCTGGCGCGGTGCGCCATCATCAGGAAGCCGACGGTGTCGAGGCCCGTCTTGGCGGCATAGGTGATGTGCTGTTCGGCGCAGTCGGCCTCAGTGCAGTGGGTAGCGACGCGCACGCCGGAGATTCCGCAATCCATGGCGCGCTTCAGCGTGTCCACGGTGCCAATGCCGGGCAGGAGAAGCGCCGAAACCTTGGCCTTCTTCATATGCGGGATGACGGCGGAAAGATATTCCTCGTCGGTTGCCGCCGAGAAGCCGTAGTTTACGGAAGCGCCGCCCAGCCCGTCGCCATGGGTCACCTCAATCCACGGCATGCCGGATTCATCGGCAGCCTTGGCGATCTCGACCATCTGTTCGGTGGAGATTTGGTGGCGCTTGGCATGCATGCCGTCGCGCAGGCTCATCTCGTGAAGGGTGATCTTGCGTCCTTCGATGCTCATTTCAATCTCCTCAGCCGCGTGCCGGCAGGGTGAAGACGCCCTTATCGGCCTCTTCCGCGAAAAGTTCGGCGGTGCGCAGGGCCGCCGCCGTCATGATGTCGAGGTTGCCGGCATATTTCGGCAGGAAATCACCGAGACCTTCGACCTCGAGATAGATCGAAACGCGTTTGCCATCAAAGACGGGACCGTTCACGACCTTGTAGCCGGGCACGTATTTCTGCACTTCGGCGGCCATGGCATTCACACTTTCGGTGATCGCGGCCTGATCCGGTTCGCCTTCCGTCAACACATGCACGGTGTCACGCATGAGAAGGGGCGGTTCTGCCGGATTGACGATGATGATCGCCTTGCCGCGCTTTGCGCCGCCAACCTTCTCAATGGCGTGCGCTGTGGTGCGGGTAAACTCGTCGATATTCTTGCGGG
This sequence comes from Brucella tritici, assembly GCF_902825325.1. Classification (GTDB taxonomy): domain Bacteria; phylum Pseudomonadota; class Alphaproteobacteria; order Rhizobiales; family Rhizobiaceae; genus Brucella. Next base: position 7,533 of record NZ_CADEAR010000014.1, read on the forward strand.
TGCCCGGTCCAACCGAACGCGAGGAAACGGCGGCGATGATCTCGCCATATTCCACCGGCTGCACGCGGGAAACGGCAGCCACCATCGGAATGGTGGCTTGGCCGCCGCAGGTGACCATGTTGACGTTCATCTCGAGCCGCTTGGCATGATCGGCCAGGTTGACCGGTGGAATGCAGAATGGGCCGATGGCGGCGGGTGTCAGGTCCACCATAATGACGCCGAGCTCATTGAGCTTGCGGGAGTTCTCCGCATGAGCATAGGCAGAGGTGGCATCGAAGGCGACGCGGATTTCGTCGGCCAGAACATGCTCCAGAACGCCGTCGACGCCGGTTGCGCAGGTCTTGATACCCATTTCGGCCGCCCGCTTCAGGCCTTCAGAAGCCGGATCGATGCCGACCATCCAGACCGGCTCCACCCATTGCGAGCGCTGCATCTTCATCAGCAGGTCGGTGCCGATATTGCCTGGCCCGATGATGATCGCCCTGAGTTTCTTGCTCATCATAAGTATCCTTTACATTACATTCCGAAGAGTGCCGGCAGCGCCAGCGAAATTGCGGGCACATAGGTGATGATCATGAGCACGACGATCATCACGAGCATCGGGGCGATTGCGCCTTTCACCACCGTCTCGAGCGAGAGGCCGGAGATGCGCGAGGCGACGAACAGGTTCACGCCGACAGGTGGCGTCACCATGCCGATTGCCAGATTGACGATCATGACGATGCCGAAATGTTCCGCGCTCACCCCGAGGGCTGTCACCAGCGGCAGCAGGATCGGTGTCAGGATGATGATGGCGGCAATAGTCTCCATGAAGGTGCCGACGATCAGCAGGATCACATTGATGGCGAGCAGCAGAAGCCATGCCTGATCCACCGCCGATGTGATGGCGTTTGCCAGCATTACCGGCACGCCCTCAATGGCGAGCGCCCGGCCGAAGATGGTGGCTGTGCCGACGATCAGCATGATGGTGGCCGAGGTCAGGCCGGAGCCAGCGAAGATCTTGTAGAGATCCTTGAGGCTCAGCTCCTTGTAGACGAAGGTGCCGACCACGAAACCGTAGATCACGCCGACTGCTGCAGCTTCCGTGGGGGTGAAAATGCCGCCATAGATGCCGCCGAGGATAATGACCGGCACCATGAGCGCCCACTTGGCATCGTTAAGGACGGCCAGCATCTCGCGGCTGGAGGGGCGATAGTCGCCCGGCTTCTGGCCATCGCGTTTCGATTGCCACCAGGCATAGCTGATGAGCGCAAAGCCGATCAGCAGGCCCGGCACCACGCCGCCCATGAACATCTTGGAAACCGAGACATTGGCCGAGGTGGCATAGATGACCATCGGGATCGACGGCGGAATGATGACGCCGAGCGAACCGGAACAGGAGATGAGTCCCGAAGAAAAACTCGGCTTGTAGCCGTCTTTCGTCATGGCAGGTAGAAGAATGGTGCCGACGGCGGCGACGGTCGCGGGACCAGAGCCGGAAATCGCGGCAAAGAAGATGCAGGTGACAACTGCGATAATCGCCATACCACCCGTATAGCGACCGAAGAACATGCGCCCGACATTGATAAGTCGCTGCGACAGGCCGCCCTGGCCCATGAGATCGCCGGCGAGAATGAAGAACGGAACGGCCATCAACGGGAAGCTGTCGATCGAAGTCACGAGGCCCTGAGGGACATAAGAACCGGAGACCTTGCCCGATACGATGAGCGCAAGCGTCGAAGCGATACCCAGCGAGATAGCGATCGGAACGGAAAACACCAGCAGGACGGCGAGAAGACCGAAGAGAATGAGCGTGATCATTGGGCTGCTCCTTCCCGCGCGCGGCGCAGGTCGAGCACGATGGCCTGCAGCAGGCGAAGCACGACCAGCAGGAAGCCGGTGAAGGGTGCCAGGTAGATAATGCCCATGGGGATGCCAAGCGAGGCGGATTTCTGGCCGAAGCGGAAGGTCTTCTCGACCATGAACCAGCCCTGGTACATAACGAACAGCGCGAAGGCACCGAAGACCACATGGGTCAGAACCCGCACATAGGTCTGGCCGGTGCGCGACAGCAACTCCGTACCCATGGTTACGCGGATATGGGCGTCCTTGCGCACCGCATAGGCAATGCCGATATAGGTTGCCCAGATAAAGAAGTAGCGTGACAGCTCTTCCGACCAGGAAAGGGAAGCGCCCATCACGTAGCGCATGAAGATCTGCACCCCGATAAGGATCGACATCAGAGCCATGAGGGCTACGACGATTGCCTCCTCGAAATGCTCATCGATGATTTTGAGCATGAGTCTCTCCCGCGCCGCGCGGGAACCGGTCCCGGGCGCTGCCTGACGCATTGACGGTCAGTTCGTTTGTTCGAATGGAATTGCCCGGCGATTGGCGCTCGCCGGGCATTTTGAGTTCAGGATTTACTGGGCAGCGGCGGCCAGCAGGCGGTCCACCAGATCGGCGCCAGCCTTCTCCTTGACGAGTTCAACGATCGGCGCTGCCTTGTCGGAAAAGGCCTTCAGCTCTTCCGGGGTCAACGTCGTGAACTGCACGCTGGTCATGGCTGCTTCGGCCTTGTCGTCGGCTTCCTTGGCGAGGTCGCGCTGGTAGGCGGTCGCATCCTTGACGGCCTGGTCGAAAATCGCGCGGTCTTCCGGGCTCAGGCTGGCGAGCTTTTCCGGATTGCCGAGCAGTGGCCAGGGCGAATAGATGTGATTGGTCTTCGAGATGTACTTCTGCACCTCGTTGAACTTCATATCATAAAAGAGGTTGATCGGGCCTTCCTGTGCGTCGAAGGTTCCCTGCTGGAGCGCGGTGAACAGCTCGTTGAAGGCGAGGGGTGCCGGGTTCGCGCCTTCTGCCCGCCATGCCGCGATATGCACTTCGTTTTCCATGGTGCGCATTTTCAGGCCCGCGAGGTCATCCGGGGAACGGATTTCCTTCTTGTTGTTGGTCAACTGGCGGAAGCCGTTTTCCCAATAAGCGAGACCGACCATACCCTTGTCGTTGAGCGACTTCAGGATTTCCTGGCCGACTTCACCATCGAGCACCTTGTAGGCCTGCTCGCGATCCTTGAACAGGAACGGAATGTCGAAGGCGAAGAATTGCGGGGCAAAGGAGGCGACAGGAGCCGACGAAACGAAGGTCAGGTCAACATTGCCGAACTGGATGTTCTCGGTCAGCTCGCGTTCACCGCCGAGCTGCGAATTCGGGAAAATCTCGAGGCCCATGCGTCCGTCGGACTTTTCGCGCAGTTCCTTGTCGAGGAATTCGAAGGCCTTGTGGCCGGTCGAGGTCGGCGCCGAGGCATGAGCGGCGCGGAAGACGATTTCAGGCGCAGCCTGGGCAACCGTGCCATAAGATGCGGCCACGGCTAAAGCGGCAACGAAACCTGCGCGCAGAACCTGCGCGGCATTCATAAGTGACATTTCTGTCCTCCCAAAATAGTGCGGAAAACCCGAGAGATTTCCAGTTTTTCAGCCGGGCACTTCATAAGTGAAGCTGGACGGGAGGCCGATGCCTCCGCTCCTCCCCCGCATCACGAAGTAAACAGACGGCGATTCTTTGTCAAATAGTAAAATGCATTTGCAATATGTGAGAAATTCCGCCACTAGGTCGATTGTAAAAGCAGACTGGGAGGACGTAATGCAATCCGAGAACCCGAAAACAGCACTCCTTGCGGCCCTTCAGGAGGCTGTCGGCGCGAGCAATCTGAAGGTCGGAACCGACGTTCCGGAAGCGGCCCTTCGCGATTGGAGCGACGAGCGTGGCGGCGAGCCGTTGGCGCTGGCGACACCACGCGATACCGCGGCTGTTGCCGCCGTCATGAAGCTTTGCCACGAGTTCTCGACGCCGGTTGTGCCGCAAGGCGGTCGCTCGGGTCTTGCCGGCGGCGCGGTGCCAAGCGAGGGCGCTGTGCTGCTTTCGCTGGCCGGTCTCGACAAAATAGAGGAAATCGACGCTGCCTCCGGCCTGATGGTGGTCGGCGCGGGCTGTATTCTCCAGCGTATCCAGGAAGCTGCGCTTGAAGCGGGCCTTTCTTTCCCGCTCGATCTCGGTGCGCGCGGCTCCTGCCAGATCGGTGGCAACATCGCAACCAACGCCGGTGGCAACCGTGTGATCCGTTATGGCATGACGCGCGACCTCGTGCTCGGGCTTGAGGTCGTGCTGGCGGATGGGACCATCCTGCCCATGATGAACCGCATGCCGAAGAATAATGCCGCACTCGACCTGAAACATCTCTTCATCGGTTCGGAAGGCACACTCGGCATCATCACCAAGGCAGTACTGAAACTGCATCCGGGAGTTGGCGGGGCCAATGCGGCGCTGGTGGCCGTGCCCGATTTCGCCGCAGCAGCGGGTCTTCTGCGCCATGCGCAACGCACGCTTTCCGGTCGGGTTACCGCATTCGAACTGATGTGGAACGATTATTACCGGGCGGTTCTGGCCGAAACAGGCTTGCGCCCACCCGTCGATCCGGATCATCCCGTCTATGTGCTGGTGGAAATGCAGGGTGCCGATCCGGATGCCGAAAGACCTGTTTTCGAGGCTATGCTGGAATCGGCATTCGAGGCCGGGCTGCTGATGGACGCAGCCGTCTCGCAATCTCAGCGCGAGGTGGAAGCCTTCTGGTCGCTACGAGATGGGATCGCTGAAATCCTGTCGCGCCGCGCACCGGCCATCAGCTTTGACGTTTCCGTGCCGCTGGCCCGGATCGGTGATTGCGTCGAGGAAATCCGCGCTGCGCTGGCGGTGGCTTTCCCCACCCTGCAGGTGATATTCTTCGGTCATGCTGGCGACAGCAACATCCACCTCGTTGCCGGCCCGATTTCCGAGATCGACCCTACCGGCCACGGCATCGAGAAGACCGTCTACGAGATCATCCGCGCCTATGGCGGCTCCGTTTCGGCTGAACACGGCATTGGCCTGCACAAGAAGCCGTGGCTCGCCTACAGCCGCTCGGAAAACGAGCTCGCCATGCTGCAACAGCTGAAGGCAAGCCTTGATCCGAAGGGCATTCTCAACCCCGGCAAGGTGCTCTGATCCAAAGCCGGTTGATGGTTTCGCTGCCGTGGCGGGCCTCAGCTTGTCCGTGCACCGAGCTCGGAGGAAATGACGCGCGCGACGCGCTGGACTTCTGGCACCAGGTCCCGCATGCGCGATGGCGGCATAAATTCAAGCGTCGATGAAACGGAAATCGCAGCCACCACACGGCCCGTCGCATCGCGCAAGGGCGCTGCGACGCAACGTATGGACGGCTGGTCTTCGCCCAGATCATAGGCGTAGCCGCCGGAACGGTAATTGGCCATCTGGATCAGCCAGTCGGCCTCGGTCATGTTGCCTGGCAGAAGCTGGTGGTCGCGTTTGTAAAGCTCTGACAGAACGGCCGTCGGTTCATCCAGCATCAGCGCCTTGCCAACGCCGGTCGAAATCACCGGCTTGCGGCCGCCGATACGCGAACTGATCTCGACGGGACGGGTGCCGCGCAGCTTGTCGAGATAGGCAACTTCCCAGCCCTCACGTTGTGCCAAATGCACGGTATCACCGGTGAACTGTGACAGCTCCTCAAGAAATGGTCGTGCGACCTGCACCAGATCGACCCGCGAATAGGCGGAAAAGCCAAGCTCGATGAGGTGCGGTCCTAGCCCGAACTCGCGCGCATTGTCGGCCTTGAGAAAGCGCCGTTCAAGAAGGACCGAGACGATGCGGTGTACGGTGCTGTAGGTCAGCCCGGTGACGGCGGCGATTTCCTGGATCGTGCGGGACCTGTCGGCCACAGCATCAAGGATATCGAGCCCGCGAAGCAGCGTCTGGCTGCGGGGAGCCTTCTGCTCCTTCTCCTCGTCAAGCCTATCGATCTTTTCTGCCATTTTTCAAGCCCCTCGAATCTTTCCCCTTCTACCCGGAAGAGAGGAAAGGTTCCAGAGGAGACGTGCAGCGCGCTGTTGCATGACTTGAAGATATGCTCCCGGAGACATGCTCTCACAACCGTCATGGATGGTAGAAGGCATAAAACTGCATCGCCGAGTTTAGATCGCCGTCGTTCAATTCCAACCTGACTGGTGTGCAGCGATCCGATCGGACGACGATTGATCACACTCTTATCCGCGGATTGGTTGCCGCATTTCCCATATGCCTGGATTTCGCGGCATACCGGTCAGGTTGCTATGATTCAAATCATTTCCGGATCGTAGATAATGTCAGCTTACCTTTTCTGTTCGAGAGGGGCGGACGACACATGCCAGTTCACATCCCAAACAAAGCCACCCATTCACGCAGGATTGCCGTAATCACCTTGGCCGGTATCTTACCTGCCGCCGTAAGATGCCGATATCGTTGACACAACCTAGTTCGCGCCCCCGAGCCGGAAGACGATAGGATCGGGCAGCTCCACCAACATGGCTCTGGTTTCACCATTCCCGGTCTTTGTAATCGTTCCGCGCCGTGTCGTGTACCACTTACTTGGACGCCTCTGAAGGAACCAGACCCAGCTAACTCATCAGGTGCTTCGGTGTCCGAAAGCGGCTGAGATCACCAATCTCGGTCGCCAACGATGCAGCAATTACCAAGCTAACACCGCGCAATGCCTGAAGCGCCCACACAAGCGGCGCTAGCGACCAACCTTCCATTGCCTCCACGAGCATCTGGTCCAAGCGGTGACATCGGGCTCGCGTTTCTTCGACCCGCCGTATGCATTCGCCAAAGACGAATTGCTGGTGGGGCGAGCCGAGGCCTGCTCTCCTAGTGATCGCCAGTGCAAGCGTGTCCAGTTCGACTTGCCTGTCTGCCTGCGTCCGTGCCGCAGCAGGAAACCCAGCAGCATTTGCCGAACGGCAGCCAGATCGTCTTTTGCTTGCCGACGAGCCCTGACTAGATCGCGCATGGCTTCATGATCCTCGTCGGGGGCCGAGATCGCAGTAAGTTCTCCCGAACGCAGAAGCCCCGTAAGTGTAACAGCATCGCGTCTGTCATTCTTGATCCGGTCGCCGCGCAATGATATCGCAAGATGCTCCCAGTTGGTTGATTGCCGGTAGATTCCATACCCACACCCGCCAGCTTTACAGCAAAAGTATAGCTCGACGGTGCGTGAGGCGGACAGCCACTCGAAATGACGCCGGATAGCTTCGGGCGTGTTAAGACCGTGCTATAAAAAAGACTTCGCCGTCTCGTGTTGCCTCGGCAACCGCAACTGTCTCTTTGTGAACATCAAGGCCAATATACTTCATCTGCGTTACCGTCATTTTCCTCGTTGGTGGCATAAGCAGTTTCTATACTAACCACCATGCTCTCAGACTGGCGGGAACGACGGTCATCGGGTTGAGATCAAACGGATCATAAGCTTTCGTCGCGAACACGCATGATTGTCTGTCGACCGGCTGCAGATTTCCTCGCGATGGCCGACACACTCAGGTTTGTCGCAAATATTAATCTCTTCAACGCTGTGGCGCTTTTGCTATGCATGGTCGAAGACGTGAGGCAGATGCCCGTCGATTTCAAAAGGGCGCATTTTCACAATGGTGTCATCGTGCATGTGGTCTTCTTCTGCGTGCGCCACTCCGTTTCCTATCGCGAACTTCAGGAAATTCTGGCCGAACACGGTATAATAGTCGGCTACGCAACTTTGGACCGTTGGATTATTCGATATTCGCACCAGATTGCCACGCAGATTTGTTTTCAGAAAGGCCATCGCAGCCAACCACGTTGCAAAGAGGGCTGTCATCGACAAGAATTGAGCCAACTTGGTCGGCCAGCGGCTGCCAACGCGATCCTGAAATTCACCAGAATTGGCAGGGTCATGAAATCCGCGAGGTCAAGTATCTCAACAGTAGCCTCGAACAGGATCACCGCTTCATCAGGTGTTTACAAACCAATGACGGGCTTCAAGACGTCCCATTCGGCGTCAGTGAGCCTTGTTGAAATTGCAGTATAAGTACCGCCGAGGAAAAGCGCTTGTAGCTCATTGCAAACTTTGAGACACAACCTGTTATGTCAAACCGTTGCAGGCGAAACCACCCATATCACCTCGCAGGTACTGTCACCTATCGTCCAGAACCGAACCATGGCCCGTGCGGGAAACGCGAAACTGTCGCCGGTATTGATGACAAACTGGCGTGAGTCGAGTTCAAGTCCGAGCGTTCCCTGTAGAACCAGTCCGCATTTGCCCCCGTCCGTGTTGGAATAGGGCTCACCTGAATCTGCGCCAGGTTCCATCAGAAAGCGAAGCATCTGAATTTGCGGTTGAGTGTCAGGTGTCAGCAATTCCTTGATCAGCGCACCGTCATTATAGGTAAGGAAGCGCCTGCTATTACGCTGCACGATATATCCGTTGGCCTGATTTTCAGAGTCGCTGTCACGATGAAACAGCCAGTTGACCGGCATATCCATTGCCGAACAAATGGCTCTCAGGGTCTTGATTGAGGGAGCTGCCAATCCTCGCTCTACCTGGCTCAACATGCCGACGGATATCCCGGCTGGTTCCGCCACCTGTTTCAGCGACATGCCTCGCATCTGTCGACGGAGGCGCAATGTCTCGCCAACCTGAACAGCATCACTTTGCGGATCAAGGACATTCAGTTCCGTCGACATTTCCCACCCTCGCAGAGACTCAACTTGAGCGATTATAAACTATGCTCATTAATTTAATAGCGTTAAAAATATTTGACAAAAAATTTAATATGATCATAATTTTAGCAAAACACGTACAGATCGCAAGAAAGAACAGGCCTATCAGTATCGATCAAGCGTGGGGAACAATGTCTCGGGATTTTGGGAGGAATCATCATGAGAGCTATGAAAATTGCAGCCATCTGTGCTGTTATGACGTCCGTTTCCGCCGTTGCAATGGCCAGAGATTTCACCGTTGCGGGATGGGGCGGCAATTATCAGGACGCCCAGCGTGAAGCCTATTTCAAACCCATCGCCGAAAAATTGGGTGTCAACATCGTCGAGACGACTTATCTGGGCGGTCTGGCTGAAATCAAGGCCATGGTCGATACCGGCAATGTCACGTGGGATTTTCTGATCATGGGCGGTTCGGAACTTCAGCTTGCCTGCGATGAGGGTCTGCTGGAACAGCTCGACTGGAAGGCAATTGGCGAGGACAATCTATTGCCGGGCGCTGCGACCGAATGCGGTGTCGGCAATGTGGTGATAGGCAATGGCTATGCCTATAATTCCAAAACCTTTCCGCAGCCCCCACAGGACTGGAAGGACTTTTTCGATCGCGAAAAATTTCCCGGCAAGCGCGGCATTCGTAATAGTCCGAGCATGAATCTCGAATATGCACTCATGGCCGATGGTGTGGCCCCGGATAAGGTCTATGAAGTGCTGGCAACGCCCGAAGGCGTGGATCGCGCCTTTGCGCAATTCGACAAGATCAAGGATCTGCTGCAATTTTGGGAATCCGGCGCCCAGCCTATCGAATGGCTCGCCTCCAACAATGTCGCCATGTCCACTGGCTATAATGGTCGCGCAGTCATGGCCAAGCGGGAAGGCAAACCTATCGAATTTGTCTGGAAAAACCACCTCGTGAACATGGATGGCTGGGCGATGGTCAAGGGCTCGCCTTACAAGGATAGGATCAACGATCTGTTCAAGATCGTCAATGATCCGCAGAACCAGGCCAAGTTTTCTTCTCTTATGCCCTATGGCCCATCCAACACCAAGGCGGCGGAATCCCTGACGCCGGAAATGCTTAAGGAACTGCCAGCAGCCGATAATATCAAGGATGCAGCCTTTTATTCCGACTCTTTCTGGGTGGAACATTTGGATGACTTGACCGAGCGCTGGAACCGTTGGGCAACCCAGTAAAGTTTCGGCTGCCAAAAACTCCTTGTTGAGTGCCTCCGGCGGTTAATCTGCCGGAGCAGAAGCCCCCAAAAGGTAAGCAGAATGATTGCAGCGTCCCGCAAGCCGGGCGGCAGCGGACTGGCAGCACTTGTCTGCCTGGCTGTGCCGCTTGTCATTTACATATTTCTCTATCTGGTGCCGATAGGTTCGGTCATTTCGATCAGTCTCGACAATCGGGAACTGTCGAGCAGTCTGGTGAATTTCAGCAGCGCGGACAGTCAAGATCGAAATGCCCAGGCTGCGGCTCTTGTGGCCGATATGCGGGCGATGGATGGTAGTCGGCAGGCGGCCGTTGCTCGCGAACTCAATCAGGAACTAAGCGGCTTTCGAACGCTGTTCCTCAAGACGGCCCGCGCGGCGGATACGATAGAGCCCGAACTCGCTGGACTTACAGGTTTTGATCCACGCTGGAACGAAGAAAAATACTGGAGGGTCATAGCGCAGAATTCCGAGAGGATAAGCTTTCGTCATTTCGAACGAGCCACCGGTCTCAAAGTGAACGAGGAAGGCAGACTCGAGACTGGCGGCGACGACATATATCTTCAGATCATGTGGCGAACGCTGACCATCGCGATTCAGGTCACTCTTGTCACCTTGTTGATCAGCTATCCTCTGGCTTATGCGGCCTTGCACGCCCCGCGCAAAATGGCGGCATTTATTCTGGTCGCCGTGCTGATGAGTTTCTGGACTTCTATCCTCGTGCGCACAACCGCATGGGTGATTTTGCTCCAAACTTCGGGTGTTCTGAATACATTTCTGCTCTGGACCGGTTTGATAAAGGAACCGCTGCAGCTGATCTTCAACCGTTTCGGCGTCATCGTTGCCATGACGCATGTGCTGCTGCCATTTGCCATCATTCCGATGATGAATGTGATGCGGACAATCCCCAAATCGCAGGTTGATGCTTCCCGCAGTCTCGGTGCAGGTCCGGTGGAATCTTTCTTGCGCGTTTATTTTCCGCAGAGCTTGCGCGGTGTTGGCGTTGCGGCGGGAACGGTGTTCATCCTTGCACTTGGTTTCTATATCACACCGGCACTTACGGGCGGCCCAAAAGACCAGATGCTATCCTTCTACATAGCAGACTTTGTCAAACGCGCTCTCAACTGGGGTATGGCCTCGGCGCTTTCGGTGCTGCTTCTCTCTATCGTCGTGATGCTGGTCTCGCTTTTTGGCGCGCTTCGCTGGCTTGCAAATCGCAGGGGAGGGATCGCGTGATGTCCCGTATCATCTTCTGGACTTCGACTTTGTTTGCACTGGCTTTTCTGATCGTTCCACTGGTGCTGATCATGCCATTGGCTTTCAATGAGAGCTCTTTCCTGACCTATCCGATGGAAGGCTTCTCGCTGAAATGGTTCCATGAAGTTTTTGCGCAGGAGCAATGGGTACGCTCATTCGTCAATAGTTTGAAAGTGGCAATCGGTACGACGGTGGTTGCGCTTTTGGTGGGCGGTTTGGCGGCCACCGGCGTCATGCTCCTTAACCGCTGGCTGCAAACCGTTCTAACGGCGCTGTTTGTGTCGCCGATGGTTGTTCCCAGTATCGTCATTGGTGTGGCCTTCGCCTATTCCTTCGGTCGCATGGGACTATCCGGCAGCTATATGGGGTTGGTGCTTGCCCACTCCATTCTTGCCGCACCGTTGGTATTTCTTTCGGTGATGACATCATTGCGCGGGCTCGATCCAGATCTTGACCGGGCTGCGGCTTCGCTGGGGGCATCGCATCGTCATCGCTTCATGACCGTTACCTTGCCGCTTGCCGCACCCGGCTTTATGGCTGGTGCTCTTTTTGCCTTCACGACGTCCTTTGATGAAGTGGTTGCGGCGCTTTTTCTGGCCTCGCCGGAATCAACAACCTTGCCGGTTATGCTGTTTTCGGGCCTGCGGGATCGCTTGCAGCCAACGCTGGTTGTGGTGGCGCTGCTGCTATCGCTCATCAGCTTTGCATTGCTCGCTGCGATGCACTGGTTACAGCAACTCGGCAAACCGGCCAAACACTGAAATTCCGATAAAACGGAGCACTACCATGGCTTTTATCGACATCCGCAATATCAACAAGTTTTACGGAACTATGCAGGCCCTGCACGATATCTCATTGAGCATCGCGAAAGGCAGTTTTGTGACCTTGCTCGGGCCGTCCGGCTCTGGGAAAACCACTTTGCTGAAAATTCTGGCCGGGTTCGAAGATGTGTCGAGCGGCGATATTCGGCTCGAAGGACGAGATATCACCGCGCTCAAACCGGAAAAGCGCAATTTGGGCCTCGTCTTCCAGGGCTATGCGCTGTTCCCGCATATGAGCGTCTTTGACAACATTGCCTATCCGCTAAAAGTTCGCCGCAAGAGCCGTGATCAGATTTCCAGTCAGGTCAATGCCATGCTTGAGCTGGTTCAACTCACGAAGTTCGCCCGGCGCAAACCCCACGAACTGTCGGGCGGCCAGCAGCAGCGTGTGGCGCTTGCGCGAGCATTGGTGTTCGAACCGGATCTTCTGTTGCTCGATGAGCCCATGTCGGCGCTCGATAAGAAGCTGCGCATCGACTTGCAGGATCAATTACGAGACATCCACCATCGGCTTGGAACCACCTTCATCAATGTCACGCATGATCAGGAGGAAGCCATGCATATGTCCGATGGCATTGCTGTCATGAACCATGGCCGTATCGAACAATACGATACCGGACATCAACTCTATCGTAGGCCAGGATCGCGCTTCGTTGCCGACTTCATCGGCAAGTCGAACATATTTGAAGGCGCACTCAGTCATACGGCCTCCGGACCGCAGTTCGCCACGGCTGAATTCAAACTTGGCGGTACAGAATTAAACTCGGCGACGGATCGAATTGGTAAGGCGGAACTGGTCGTGCGCCCCGAAGATATCCGGCTTGACGCATCATCCGGCACTGTAAACACCGTCGGTGACATTGTGCTTTCCGGCGTTGTGGCCACATCAACCTATTCCGGTGACCGGGTGCTTTACACAGTGTCACTGCCGAACGGCCGGGCAATTACAACTTACGGCAGCGCACGTGACGGAGCGCTTTTGACGAACGCGCCCGTACAGATCGCTTTCGATGCCAAAGACTGCATCTTGCTCAATTAAACAGGGAATGAACTCGTGAATAAACTCAAATCAGCAACAACTGGCAATCTCGGGTTCGGTGAGGCCAGCTATCCCAATCCCGCCCTTGTGCTTGAGGGAGCACCAGAGTTTCAATCCTGGCCGCTGCTCGACGGACGAATAGCAAGCGGGGTCTGGTCGGCGACAATAGGGCATCATCGCGTCGTGCGCGACGCAAGCACACTTGAAACCTTCTATATTCTCGAAGGAGAGATCACGCTTTTTGAGGATGGCGTGGATCAGCCAAGGCATTTCGGCCCGGGTGATCTGGTGGTGCTTGAACCGGGATTTACCGGCAGCTGGAAGACCACCAGCGCAGTAAAGAAAATCTATTTCACAACAAACCAATGACGGATCAGCTTTGGACAGCCGCGTTTGAGCGCTCTTAGCTGCCTCAGTGAATGTCCGGTTATGACGGAGGGGATATTATGAAAACCACGCCTTTCTGGTGGGAAGCGGCCGAACCGCAACATGGCGAACGGGTGTTCGACAAGACATCATGCAGTGTTCTGATCATTGGCTCCGGTTATACGGGCCTTTCGGCGGCCATTACGCTGGCCGAAGCCGGGCAGACCAATATTATGGTTGTCGATGCCATGCGCATCGGGGAGGGCGCCAGTTCACGCAACGGCGGACAGATCGGCAATGCGCCGAAGTTCACGCTTGCTCAGGCAACTGCGCGTTTTGGGGAGAAACGCGCTCGGGAAATCATGGATGATTATGGCTCGTCCATGAAGTTCATGATCCAGCGTGCGCGGTCTCTCCCGGAGCCCATTGACCTGAACTTTGTGGGGAGCGTTGCTGCTGCCCATTCACGCAAGGATCTGGCAAAGCTGCGCGCGTTTCGTGATGGTCTCTCCTCGCAAGATCGAGAAAAATACGAAATCCTTGATGAGACGCAGATTCATAGTGTGCTCAAGACGGATATTTACCGCGGCGCGATGGTTCGCCACGATCAGGGAACGATCCATCCGGCCAAATATGTGCGCGCTTTGGCTAATCGCGCCCGGGCGCTGGGCGTGCGTATTTTTACCGGCTGGCGCTATAAGGGTGCCCGCAAAAGTGCCGAGGGACATGTTGCGTTTCTGGATAATGTCCAGAACAAGTCCCCTGTGGAAATCCAGGCGGAGAAGATCCTGTTGGGTTTGAACGGCTATGTCGGGCCGGAAGTGAAGTGGCTTCGCCAGCGAACCATTCCAGTCCAGAGCTATATGATCGCTACCGAGGAAATGTCCTTCGACCTATTGGAACGCCTGATCCCCAACAACCGGGCGGTGGGTGATACCAAGCATATTCTCTATTATTTCCGTCGCTCTCCAGACGGCAAGCGTATCTTATTCGGGGGCAGAGCGCGGTTCCGTAATTCCACCGAAGAACAAGGTGCCGCGGGATTGCGTGCTTTCATGGAACATACTTTCCCAGAAACGCGCGGCGTGAAATTGAGCCATGGCTGGCTCGGTAATGTCTGCTTTGCTTATGACTTCTGCTCACACGGCGGACGGATGGAAGACGGTATCTACTATTTGTCTTGCTGTAATGGTGGTGGCATTTCCAACCAGACCTATTTGGGTCACCGGATGGCCGAATATATGTTGGGAGCTCCAAATTCGGATCGCGGCACAATCGGAAGCCATTTCCCGCGTCTCTATTTCTATAACGGAAACCCCTGGTTCTTGCCGGTGGTGGGGACGTGGTATCGCTTCCAGGACAGGGCAGCACGCTGGTTCGAGTGATGAGCGGCAATCTTCTTTACCGGGCAAAATGAAAGCGCGAGACGAGGCGGGGTATTCCCGAGAGCCAGATAAAACCGGCTCGTCCAAAATATGCACGAGGGGCATATAATATCATGTCGTCAGATGTGATGATGGCACGTCATAACGATACAAATGGAACCGGCATTGTAATGATGGTGCTGGCGATGACGCTTGTTCCGTTGATTGATGTTCAGGCAAAATATCTGGTGAGCGACCAGATACCGGCCATGCAGGTCGTTTTCCTACGCATGCTGCTTGGAACATTATTTCTGATGCCTTTTATGATCATTGACCGTCAGCCGGTGTTTCCGCCGCCGCAGGGATGGCGGAATGCTTTCGCATTGGGCTTCTTCAGCATTCTTGCTGGTGTCTGCTTCTTTAGTTCCCTGAAATTTCTCTCAATCGCGGATGCGGTGGCGATTAGCTTTGTTCAGCCGCTATTTGTGACCTTGTTTTCGCGTCTGCTTCTGAAGGAAAGGATGCGCTTTACCCGGTGGATTGCACTGCTGATCGGTTTTGCAGCCACTTTGATCATTATTCGGCCAACGCATCATGCACTGGAAATGGGTAGCCTGCTGGCTCTCGTCTCGGGTGCGGCGATGGCTGGATATGTTATCGCCATCAAGAAGGGCTCAAGCGGGGTGCGCCGCGTACCGCCGATTGCTCTGACCTTTCAGACGCATTTTTCGGCTCTCATTGTAGCGACGCCCTTGGTGTTCGTGTTCTGGCAGGAGTTGGATTTGTTTCAATGGACGATAGCAATTGGTATGACGCTGGTTGGTCTTGCGGGCCAATATCTGATCATCAAAGCCTATCATTATGGCGAAGCCTCACTCGTCGCGCCTTTTGCATATATTGAAATTATCACATCAACCTTCTTCAGCTGGCTATTTTTTGCGCAAGTGCCTGACTCTGTGACCTTTCTAGGTGTTGCGGTCTTGGTCGCCAGTTCCCTTTACGTTGTATGGCGTCGTTGATTAACGGCATAAATGTCGTCGTTCTGATTTCTGATCAGTAACTAGTAAATCTAGTCTCTATATATAGTCATTCTCAATAATTTACTCTTTTTTTAAGAAAAACCGAAATTTACGTTCATTGCGCGAGAATATTCTTGCTTAAGTTGTAAAACACTTACTGTGTGAAGACTATTGTTCAGGCTTCGTAGTGAGTGGTTGCATCAGTCTCCGATGACCTCTACTCGGCCGTGCTGATCCGTTAATTCGAATGAGCTTCAATCTCATCTCCCATTCTGTTCCCTGTCAGGGCAACGATATAGTTGCGCTTTGCATTATTGTATGCAAGTATCCTCGCACACAGTTTGGAGGGTCGGCTGTTGACTTTTTCAGTGAGATTGAACGTCAAGTCGCAAGTGCTATTTGGCTTTGTTCACATGGGTTTCGATCAAAGACCGTTCGAACTCGTCGGGGTTCAAGCGTATCGGCTCTCGTTAAAAAACAATCATTCCACGATCGGCGGGGCGGCGAGCTTTTAACGAAGCTCTCTGGTCGATGAGTGCACTTCATCTCAACGGGTGACGTTTGTGCGGCGGCCACACGTCTACCTTGAAGAAAGTCTTTCCCAAAAACTCAGGAGGAGTAACCGTGAACATTAAGTCTCTGCTTTTATCGTGCGGAGTGCTCGTTGCAGCCAACTCTGCATTTGCACAATCGAACGAGATTACCATTCAGATCTGGGGCTCGACGTGGGAAAATGGCCTGAAAGCCATTTCACAGCAGTTCGAGGCTGAAACGGGTATCAAGGTCAATGCCGTGACGCAGTCATCCTCGGGCGAGGGCCTCGTCAAGCTCCAGGTTGATCGTGACAATCCCATCGTGGATGTCTGGTTCGCAACCAATACCATTGCGAGCGAGGCGGCTCAGGATCAGAAGCTGTTCGTCAAGATTCCGCGTGACAAGCTGAGTAACCGCGACGAGCTGATCAAGGGGGCGATTGCCGATGATTGGGTCGGTATCTACTACTACCCGATGGGTATCGTTTACAATGTGGATGCCGTGCCGGTGCCGCCGACTTCGTGGGAAGATCTCTGGAAGCCTGAATACAAAGGTCAGATCATCGCCCCTGCCATGTCGATCTACTCCGGCTCGCTTCTCACGGTTGCGAATACTATCAATGGCGGCACCTCGGAAAATTACGATCCGGGATTCAAGGCGCTTGAGCAGCTCAACGAGAATGTCTCGCTCTATTATACGTCGGACTCCCAGGCACGACAGTCCATAGTGCAAGGCGAGGGGACGATCCTCATCGGCCAAAGTTCACATATGAATGCGGTTGCAGGCGAAGGCATCAAAATGAAGATGATTTCCCCCCGCCCGGCACCGATGTATTTCGACGTCATGATGATGACCAGCGGATCGCATCAGGAAGAGGCAGCTAAGTTTATCAATTACATTATCTCGGCGGCTGCCCAGAAAGAGATGCTGGCTCGGGTAAACATGGCTCCGGTTAACCGCAACGTGGAACTACCGAAAGAGCTTGCAGATTCTCTGCCTGCTGACGGCGAAGGCATCGTGATGGATGGCAGTGTCGTCCTGAAAAATATCAGCGATTGGTCCGTCCGGTTTGACCAGATCACGACCCGCTAATCCCTTCATGCGGAAGTTACTGAACAGATCAGGTGGCGAAAGCCACCTGATCCACTTTTCAAATTGATTTCACAATAAACAGCCGCTGGTAGTTTGTTTCGGCTCCCAGGCTGGCACTCATATCCTTCGAGCACCCATGATCCAGACCGCCCCGCTTGTTGCCAGCAGTCTTCCTGAAGTCATCGCAAAACCGTTGCCAGATATCGCAAATGCGATCGCAACCGGCAATGTAAGCTCGGTCGCGCTTACGCAATATTATCTTGAGCGGATCGAGCGGTTGAATCCGTCGCTGCAGGCGTATGTCATGGTCACCGCCGAGACCGCCCTTTCGCAAGCAAGTGCAGCCGACCAAGCCCTCGCCGAGGGCAGGTCCCTTGGACCGTTACATGGCGTACCCGTTGCGCTCAAGGACTTATGTGAAACGGATTTCGCGCCGACGTCCAATGGTATGGCTATCTTTCGTGATCGCCAGACTGGCCGCAATGCAACGGTCGTCACTAATCTTCTGACGGCTGGCGCGGTCATCCTTGGTAAACTGGCCATGGCTGAGGGAGCTTGCTCCACCCACCATCCTGAAATGCCGGTTCCGGTAAACCCATGGGGCGCATCGTTCCGTGTCGGTTCGTCTTCGTCGGGATCGGGTGTTGCCGTCGCGGCAGGTTTGGCAGCTGCAGCCATTGGCAGCGACACAGGCGGCTCAATCCGGTTTCCAGCGGCTTATTGTGGGGTGACCGGGCTCAAGCCCAGCCGCGGTTTTGTCAGCACGGAGGGCATCTGCACCATGGCGCCCAGTCTCGATCATCTCGGTCCGATGGCGTCCAGTGCGGATGGGTGCGCTCTGTTGCTCGGAGCGATGAGCGGCCGCGGAAATACGCTTCCACCTTCTCCAACGTCGGCTCGCCGTTTTGGCTATCTTCCCGATTTGTTCAGTTCACGGCTCGACCCGGAGGTTCAAGCAGCCTATCGCCGTCTGCTTGATACAGCCGAGCGAATGGGTCTCGACCTCGTCGCTTGCACCGCGCCTGCCGTTCCTGATCTGCAGGAGACATGGGACTGCATCTGCGCCAAAGAGACCGCACGCAGCCATGCCACCAGCTATCCCACACAAAGCAAAGCCTATGGTCAGGCACTCGCCACGTTGATCGAAAAGGGATTGAGCCTGTCCGACGAGAACTATGCCCAGGCTCTCAAGCGGTATGCCGAGATTACCGTTCTGTGGAACAAGCTGTTCGATGATATCGACTGGCTGGCCATGCCCATTCATGCGGTCATTCCGCCGCTGCTTGATAACGCGTTCGGCGCGCCCAACAAGGGGCTCGGCAATCCACTGGAATTCACTGCGGCGACCAACCTTACTGGTCTGCCGGCGCTGGCGTTTTCTGCAAGTCGCGATTCTCGTGGGTGTCCGATTGGCATGCAGATCATGGCTCCAATGCATGCCGACTTTGCGCTGCTGGCGCTAGGTAGCCGCCTTCAGGAAAACGGCCTTTCCCCGCTCTCGCTTTTTAGTCTGAAGACGGCGAGCGAATTAGATTTGCTGAAATAGCGACCGTTTCGCGATGGTAATTTTCTCCAGTCTGGAGGGCAGTTTTCTATTGCAAAATGCATACGAGTATGCTTGTATACAAGAATACAAACTGGGAGGCTCTCTTGAATCTGGCTAGTAGATTTCGCGGCGTTTTTGCGGGCCGTCTTGACGCGATGATTGCAGATATTGCCGAACTTGTCGGCATTGAAGCAGGATCCTACGATGTGGAAGGTGTGACCCGCACATCACGTTGGATCGGCGAGCGGTTGCAGACGCAGGGGTTTGAACTTCATTACGAAGAAGTTCCCGAGCGCGGTAATCGCTTGTTGGCGGTTCGAAAAGGGCAGGGCAAAGGCCGGTTGATGATCCTCGGCCATGCCGATACCGTTTGGCCGCGCGGCACGCTGGAGAGCTGGCCCTTTGAGATAAAAGGTGAACTTGCGACAGGTCCCGGTGTTGGTGACATGCGCGGCGGACTTGTGCTGGCTATCAATGCAATTGATGTTGCTTCAAGGGCCGGACTTGCCGAATTTGAAGAGATCAAGTTTCTCGTCGTTAGCGATGAGGAACTGGGAAGTCCGCTCTCGCGCGGCTGGATCGAGGAGCATGCAAAGACTTCCGATTGGGTCCTGACTCTTGAGCCTGGTCGTCCAGGAGGCGGGTATTTTACCTCCCGCGGTGCTGTTGGTGCCTTCTTTATCGAAGCGTCCGGGCAGACTGCGCACGCGGCGGCCAACTATCTCAAGGGCGCTTCTGCGGTTCGGCCGCTCGCAATCCTCGTGCCCCGTATCGAGGCCCTGACGGATCTCGAGAATGGTGTCATCGTGAATGTTGGCGTATTCCAAGGTGGTGATGCAAGGCAGGTCATTCCTGGCCATGCTAAACTCCATGTCGACATGCGTGCCCGCACGCCCGAAGCGGCTGCAAAGCTGCAGAAGGAAGTTGAGCAGCTGATTTCCGAGGTCTCGACGGATCGCGTTTCGGTGGTTCTGAAAGGCGGTTGGACGCGGCCTGCATGGGCCAGGACGCCTGAAACGCAAGCGCTTTACGAGATCGTAGCCAAGGCCTCCGAGGAAATCGGCGCGCCCTGCTTTGAATTGACCAATGTTTCGGGCGGGTCTGACGCCAGCTTCTGCGGCGCGCTCGGGGTGCCCACGATCGACGGGTTGGGTCCTATCTGCAATGACATCTGTTCACGCGACGAAACAATCGTCATTGATAGTCTCGTGGGTCGAGGCGCAGTGTTCTCGACACTGATCTCCACGCTCTCCGAGAACGGGAATGTCGGGAACAAGGGATAAGACGCAAACAGGCCATATGGGGACTGGCAGCCAATAGGTGATCGCGGCATAACTAGAGCGAGTCAATGAGTATATGGAGACGAGAAATCATGGATGCCAATGGAATTGACGATCTGGGCGGTCGTCGGCTGGCTGCAGTGAGCTCGGCGGATGCCGTTTATGAACTGTTGCGGTCACTCATTCTGGACGGACGGATTGAGGCAGGCCAGCGTCTGCGGGAAGTGGAGCTGGCTCAGAAGCTCGGGGTAAGTCGTACGCCGCTGCGTGAAGCCTTCACGCGTCTCATCTCCAACCGGCTTCTTGAGCGCACGTCTTCCGGCGTTGTCGTTGCGGATGTGCTGTCCGCCCTCAAGGGCATCCGCGCAATCCGGATTGCGCTTGAAGGCTACGCAACGAAGCTCGCGGTACCCCACCTGAACGAGGACGATTTCCAGATTCTTGAGGCTTCAATCGAATTGGCGCTGAACCTCCCGGAAGAGGCTCGTACCGAGCGGGTGCGCAACAACAACGTATTTCATTGGAGAATCTACAACGCTTGCGGCGTACCGGAACTCCAGAATGCGATCGAAAACTATGCCGGCTTTTTCATGAGCGAAGCCAGTCTTGCGGCCCTCAATCAGGCGCAGTCGCAGGAAGTAATCCAAGATCACGTCAAACTTCTCGAGGCGATTAAAGCGCGGGAAGCAGACAAGGCTGAGCAATTGATGAGAGCTCACCTGATCCGCGGTTTTAACCAGACAGCGGAATAACAATGAAGGACGGTGCTTATCCCCGGATCGTATATGCTGTACTTGGTAGATTGCGGGATGGTCCGGCATTCAGGAGGCCCGCTGCATTGAGCCTGGATAAAGACTAGCACGCCTCCAATCTGCAAAATCAAACCAGAACGATTATTCAGGCGTTCGGCCTAGGCCGAACGCGCTCACCCCCCATTATTCTTTGACGGAACCGCAACCATGGAACATCTGCAGAGCAGCACGTTGCAACTCAGGAATCTGACCAAGCGGTACAGCTCCTTCGAGGCCGTGAGCAACCTTGATCTGGAGGTGCCACGTGGATCGCTCTTGACGCTCCTGGGACCATCCGGCTGCGGTAAAAGTACTGTTCTCCGAATGATCGCCGGTTTTCTCAATGTGACATCCGGTGAAATTGTCGTCGATGGCACGGACATCAGCGGGGTCGAGCCGAACTTTCGCGACATTGGCATGGTTTTCCAAAACTATGCTCTCTTCCCCCATATGACTGTCGAATCCAACATTGCGTTCGGTCTCAAGATGCGTGGTGTTTCAAAGGAAGAGCAGACCGTGCGCGTACGCGACGTGCTTGAGATGGTCCGGTTGTCCCACCTCGCGGATCGTTATCCGAGCCAATTGTCAGGCGGTCAGCAACAGCGCGTCGCTCTTGCGCGTGCCGTCGTCATCAGGCCCAAGCTCCTGCTTCTCGATGAGCCACTTGGTGCGCTCGACCGGCATCTTCGCGAAGGATTGCAATCCGAGCTGCGTGAGCTTCAGCAGAAGCTGGGCATCACATCGATCCTGGTGACGCATGACCAGGATGAAGCTCTCTATCTTTCCGATTATATTGCTGTCATGAACCAGGGTCGTATCGAGCAGCTTGATGCTCCGATCGCACTCTATGATAGGCCCAAGAGCGAATTCGTTGCCCGTTTTCTCGGCGTGGCCAATATCTTTGATGCGAAGATCGTCGCGGTCAACGGTAGTGGCGCAACTTTGTCGCTTGCTGGACAGCAGGTTGTTGTCAATGACGCTTGCGGTCAATTCGCGGGCGCTGATTGCAAGGTTTCGATCCGTTCTTCCCATATCGAAATTGTCGGTGTTGAAGACCCGCGAGAAGGGCTCAATGGAACCGTCAAGACCACCCACGAGCTTGGCGAGCGAGTAGTCTATCAGGTTGAGGTCAAAGGCCTCACTATTGATGCGAACTCTCCGCGAAACAACAATCGCGCCAGATATGCCGCCGGCCAGTCAGTCAAGCTTGTGCTCGATCCGGCTCATACAATTGTGTTGAGGGCATGATGGAGGCGAATAACAACCGCGCCAAATATCTGATCACCCCCGCGCTGATTATCGGCCTGCTTATCGTTGCGGCGTATAGCTATTTCGGTCTCTCAAGCTTCTTCCTGAAGGGCCCGCCGGGAACGCAGTTTGCCGGTGAGGCTACACTCAACAATTATTGGCGTGTATTGTTCATGGGGGCCAACCAGTCGATCCTCTTCACCACGCTCTGGGCGTCTTTTGTGATGTCGGTAATTACCGTCGCAATAGCCGTGCCGATGGCCATGGTAATCGTGCGTTCCAAGCGAGAATGGGTCGGGACACTGATTATGCTCGCGATCGCAGTTACCTTCCTCTCCGGTGGTGTGACGCGCGCATATTCCTGGCTTGTCCTTCTTGGCAACCGGGGACTGATAAACCTGAGCCTGATCGAGCTTGGTATCGTCGCCAAGCCGATCCAGTTTCTTTACAACTGGTCAGGTGTTGGCATTGCCATTACCCATTACCTGCTGCCGTTTGCGGTCTTTACGCTCATCGGTGTCGTCCAGAACCTGAACGTTTCGGTCGAGGAAGCGGCGCGTAGTCTTGGCGCCAGCCGCACGACCACATTCTGGCGCATTACCATGCCGATCCTCTTGCCAGGGCTCATGGTTACGCTGGTTCTTGTCTATTCAATTGCGTTGGCCTCGTTCCTTTTCCCTATGGTTCTGGGCGGCGGAAAGGTCAGGATGGTGGCAAACCAGATCTATGACCGCATGTTTACCGAATATGACGTTCCCTATGCTGCTGCAACGGCTGTCGTATTTCTCATCAGCGCGTTCGCTTCGATCTGGCTGATCAACCTCGCCGCGAAGAAAATCAAGAAGGCCGTTTCGTGATGTTTAAGCGTGATCTTGAAGCGAAATTTGGCGTCGTCGTAATCGCTCTGGCGTCAATAGCGGTCGTTTTCCTGTTGCTGCCGGTGGTTTTCGTCGTGCTTCATTCGTTCAGCCCGACGCGCTATTTCCAGTGGCCACCTTCCGGGTTCACACTCGATTGGCACAAGAATTTTTATAATTCTTCCATGTTCATGGACGCCGCGAAGAACTCGTTTACGATGGCTCTGATCGTAATGCCCTTGAGCCTGCTGATCGGAATTCCCGCGAGCTACGCACTGGTGCGCACTGACTTCAAAGGCAAAGGGCTGATCCAGCAAATCATCCTGTCACCTCTGATCATTCCGGGCGTTGTAACGGGTGTCTCGCTCCTCTCGCTCCTGTCGGCAGGTGGCGTCCGTATTGGTCTTTTTGGTCTTTGCCTTGGCATATTGGTCTTCACACTGCCCTTTGCCATTCGTGCACTTTCAGCCAATCTCCTTGGCCTTGATCCGCGGATCGAAGAGGCGGCACGCAACCTTGGTGCCGGCCCCTTCCGCACCTTCTTTGTCATTGTCCTTCCGCAATTGAAGTCGGGCATTCTGGCAGCGTCTGTGTTCATCTTCGTTGAGGCACTCGACAATTTTTCGATCGCCGTGTTCCTCACCAATGATCGGACCAAGGTACTGCCCGTCGCGGCCTATCAATACATCAAGGATTTTGACGATCCGACTGTAGCTGCCATGGCAACAGCACTGATCGTTCTCTCGGTGATTGCGGTCGCGCTGCTCGAAAAGCTCATGGGCTTCCAAAAGAGCCTGAGGCTGTAGCTGGAGGCCTTTTGGCGAGCTCTCGAAAATCAATGGTCCCAAGGGGTCAGAAAGCTGGTGAAATAACATGGCCGATGTAATCCGTATTGAACGACTGAAGCGCACCTCGATGGTCTCCATCCACAACGGCATCGCCTATGTGGCTGGCATGTGCGGCAATCAGGGCGAAACCATTCAGGATCAGACCCGCGTTGCGCTTGAAAAGGTCGACCGTTGGCTCAAGGAAGCCGGAACCGACCGATCCAAGATCCTGCGCGCCACGGTCTGGATTTCAGATCAGAAGCACTTCGACGCCATGAATGAAGTGTGGGAGCAGTGGGTCGACCCAGAAAATCAGCCATCCCGCGCTGCCGGTGTCGTACCGCCTGCGGCGCACGGTTACGATGTCGAGATCATCGTAACTGCGGCAATCTGAGGGAACTGCCTCCAATGCAGACGAAGAAGTGCGGCAAGCTTACCGTTGCGGTGATTGGTGCCGGCGTCGTGGGCCTTTCCACAGCACGCTGGCTGCAAAAAAAGGGATTGGATGTGGTCCTCGTTGACCCGACACCGCCCTTGTCAGGCGTATCGTTCCGCAATGCCGCGTCGTTTGGCAATGCCGCGACGGTCGCGCCTTCGGGAATCTTCCCCACTGCCGCTCCCGGAATTCTCTGGAAAATCCCGGGAATGTTGTTGCGTCGCGATGGACCGCTTACGCTCTATTGGCGTGATCTTCTCGATCTTGCTCCATGGCTCGCAGCATTCCTTTCTGCGTCATTGCGCAGCCGCCAGGACGGGACCATTTCGGCGCTTGGCTCGCTGATGAAGGTGATCGAAGAGGGGCACGCTCCCCTGATGGAAGAAGTCGGTGGCATTCGTTTCGGGCGCGGCACGGGCTCGATTCACCTTTACCGCACTGAAGAGGAAGCTCAGAACGCCAAGAAATCCAACGACCGGCGGCGCGCTGAGGGTATCGAAGCGCAGTACCTTTTACAGGACGAAATAGCTGCCATGGAACCCAATCTCGCGCGGGGTTATATCGGCGGCACGATTTTCCCCGGTTGCTTTGTGGTCGACAGTCCTGAAGCCTATTGCAGGGGACTTGCCCAGGCAATCCAAAAGCACGGCGGCCGTTTCGTTACGGCGAAGGCCGAGCGGATCGAAAGTGGCACCGATGGCGTGCGCATCCGTACTGGAGGCGAGGTCATCTCTGCTGACCGCATCGTGATTTCAGCTGGTGCCTGGTCGCGTGGTCTGTCTAATCAGCTTGGCGATCGCCTTAACATGAATACCGAGCGCGGTTATCACGTCGCATTCGAGCACCACGAGCCGCTGTTGACACATCCGGTCATGTATCCATCCGATGGGTTTTTCCTCACCCCGCTGTCCCATCAGATCCGCGCGGCGGGGACTGTAGACCTAGGCGGTCTGGATAAGCCAGCACGTCAATCACGCCTCGATGTCCTTGAGAATAAAGCTCGAAGAATGTTGCCCGCATTGGGTGACAGGCAGGACACCTGGATGGGCTTCCGCCCCTCCACGCCTGATAGCCTCCCCTTTATCGGGCCATCCCGCAAGGATCCCCGCATCATTTATGCATGTGGTCACGGTCACCTTGGGCTAACGCTCGGCGGTATTACCGGCAAGTTCGTGTCCGAGCTTATGACGGGCGATAAACCAAGTATCGATCTTTCACCGTTTTCTCCTGCCAGATCCATGTTGAGGCTGAACTGATGACTTTCTCTATCGCTCTTCGCTGTCCACAAACGGGACAGTTCGGTGTTGCCGGCGCGACCTCTTCGATGGCAATGGGCGCGCGTTGTCTGTTCGTCAATCATGATGCTGGTGCTGTCATCACACAGCACCGCACCGATCCGCGTTTGGGCGTTGCGGCGCTCCATCATCTGAGGAATGGACTGTCAGCCCAGGAAACACTGGACAAGATCGCAACCGCGCCAGGTATTGAATGGCGCGAACTTGCAATCGTCGATCGCGATGGCGCGACAGCGTTACGGCAGGGCACCCATCAGGAGCCGATCTATGCAAGCGCATCTGCTTCGGGGATCGTCGCAGTCGGCAATATTCTGAGGAATGATCAGGTTCCGGCAGCAATGGTGACAGCAGCGCTTGAAACAACCGACAAATCGATGGCCGAGCGACTGTTGGCGGCGCTCGATGCTGCGCTGGAAGCTGGAGGCGAAATTTTCCCGTTGTCCTCAGCAGCGCTCAAGATCGCTGAATATCCGGATTTTTGTTCGGTTGATCTACGCATTGATCAGGCCGCCGAGCCATTGGGAGAACTGCGTAACCTCTGGAAGGCCTATGAGCCGCAAATGGCCACCTTCGTAGAGCGTGTTCTGAATCCAGATTCAGGGGGACGGGCAACCAATTCGCTGGAAATTCTTTCATCCAAGGAGTCTAGACAATGAGAGTCACAGCGGTTCAAACGTTGATGGGGTTGTCGCCAGACGTCACGGTGCCGGCAGCGGAAACTGCGATGATAAGAGCAATGCAGGCCGAGGAACGGCCAGACTTTCTCATTCTTCCTGAATATTTCAGCTATTACGGCCCTGACCAGAGGCGCTCGGTCGAACTTGCCCAGCCCTTGCGCGAAACGCCCGCTTTCCGGATGGCGCAGGCGTTTGCCAAGCGCCACGATGTCGCGGTGCAGGCAGGAACGATCCTTGCCAGGGTTTTCGGCGACGAGCGCGTCGAAAACGTATCGGTCGTCTTTAATCGGCAGGGCGAGGTAATCGCGGAATATCGCAAGATGCACCTGTTCGATATGGGTGATCTGGGCAGCGGCGCTTTCCGTGAATCGGACTATATCAAGCCAGGCGATGAGATTGTCACCTGGACGTTTGAGGGTGTTACCTTCGGTACCGCCATCTGCTTCGACGTCCGGTTTCCCGAACTCTTCCGCGCTCTGCGGCTAAAGGGGGCTGAGGTCGTCACGCTTCCCGCCGCCTATACTATGGTTACCGGTGAGGCTCACTGGGAGTTATTGGCTCGCGCTCGTGCTGCGGAAACGCAATGCCATTTCATTGCCTGTGGCCTTGGCGGCAGCGTGGTTGTCGATGGCCAGGAAAAGCGCTGCTATGGCCATTCCGTCATTGTCGATGCCTGGGGGCGGGTCGTGGCGCGTGCCGGGCAGGAGGCAGACATTATCACAGCCAAATTGGATATGGAGAATCTCCACTCAATTCGCAAAAACATGCCGGTCATGAAACAGCGTCGTCTCATGAGTGATGTGATACCCGCTTTGTAGAACTCAACTCAGAAAAACAGACGGATTTAACTGCCGCGCTCCTCCCCGGTGCGGTGGCACGGGATTGGTGCGCGCTTCGTTCAGCCAATGGAAAACAGGTTTGGGCCGTGCATCGGAGAAAGGTTTGAAGAACAATGGAAAAAGTTAACACGGTAGTTGTGGGGGCGGGCCAAGCCGGCCTGTCGATGAGCGAGCACCTGAGCAACGCTAATATCAGCCATGTTGTTCTCGAAAAGGGGCGAATTGCCGAGAGCTGGCGTTCGGCACGTTGGGATTCGCTGCGGGCCAATGGTCCAGCTTGGCACGATCGGCTGCCGAGCATGAGAATCCCAGATATCGAACAAGATGTATTCACGCCCAAGGAAAAACTGGTCGACTATCTCTCGAGCTTTGCCGAGAACACCAAAGCACCAGTTCGGACAGATGTTACAGTGCTTTCGGTCAAGAAGCTGCCCAAGAAGCAGGGCTTTCTTGTATCAACGACGGCGGGTGATTTCGAAGCGATAAATGTGATCGCGGCAACCGGTCCGTTCCAAGTTCCAGTAACGCCCCAGATCGTTCCTGAAACTGCCGACGTTGTCCAGATGCATTCGGTCGCCTACAAGAACCCGGACCAATTGCCCGATGGCGCAGTGCTTGTCGTCGGTGCGGGTGCCTCGGGTGGCCAGATCGCTGAAGAACTGGTTGATACTGGTCGCAAGGTTTATCTGTCATTGGGTCGTCACATCCGTCCACCGCGGTTTTATCGCGATCGTGAAGGCGCATACTGGACAGGTGTGCTGGGTCGATGGGATACGGTCAACCGCGACAAGAATGTCCAGAATATTGCTCTCGCGATCAGCGGCGTCCATACCAAGATGCCAATCGACTATCGTCTGTTGGCCTCCAAGGGTGCCGTCCTGGTTGGCCGTACGGAAGGTTATAACGATGGAAAGCTCACCTTTGCGGATGATCTGGCCAAGAACATTGACGAAGGCAACAAGAGCTACCTCAGTACGCTCGATGTGATCGATCAATATATTGAGTATAATGGGCTTGATCTGCCGGAATATCCTGATGCACGTAACCTGCTTCCGCCGACGGAATACGAGAAGAACGCCATTCTTGAGCTGAATCTCGCCGAGGCCGGCATCACCTCGATCATATGGGCTGCAGGCTTCAAGCGTGATTATAGCTGGCTTGAGTTGGATTTATTCGATGAGGACGGCAATCCTGTTCACGAACTTGGTGTCTCCAAGGAGCCGGGCATCTACTTCCTGGGATTGCCATTCCAATCGCGGCGCCGCTCCAGCTTCTTGTTCGGTGTTTGGTATGACGCGAAATACATTGCCGACTACATCGCGATGATGCAAATGTATCACGACAAGTATAACACCTGACAGTTGACTTACGACTAGAGCGTTCTCTTAAGGTGATTAACTTCGTGGGAACGCTTTCTGTTTACTCAAAAAATGCGCCAGGTGCCTGTCACGGCACCTAGAGCATTTCCTGTTTTGATTGAATTGTTGGAAATACTCTATCTATTTGTTTTCACGCATGTCTTTATCCCAAAAAACCGGTTCCCACTTTTGGGAGACATGCTCTAAATGTTCATGACTGGTAATCAAGCGGGTGTGCCAGCAGGCAGTGATGGCGGCCGCCATTGAACAAGGCATAAACTCTTTTTTAGCGCAGTCCCGACGCTCTTCTGATTAACTCCGAGATTTGTAGGCGCCTTCATTTCCAAATCTGAGGTGGCAAGAGCATTGTGATAAGTCGAATTTTGGCGAAGAGTTTAATCATAAGGCAGTGCGTCAGACTACAGAGCGGGACATACTAAACGCAGCTCCGTATTGGAATGATTATGGCGGCGGACGGCGCGTATACCCCGTGTCAGATTATTGTTTGACCGAAATTTCAAACTCTTTGGTGGAGATTTTCGTCCTATTATTTTTCCGTGTCAGCGTCGCGCGATCCGTCTTTATCTCAGAACCGCCGACCTTGATAGAAACATTTCCTGACAGTTCAGTTGTGTGAGGTGAAAGCTCCTTAAAATTATCTGCTTTAAATGAAGCCGTCATGGGGTATTTGGTAACCGGCTTTGCCTGTACAGCAAGCGGAGCCAATGGAACACTGAGTGAAGCCAGTATGATCATGGTTTTAAACAGCATGTGATCCTCATCTATGTTTTGAGTGGTCATGATGAGATATCAACACAGGCACGCCAAAGAGAACACCGCAAGAAGATGGGGGCTGGAACAGATTTGCAAAAAATTCTCACGGCGCTCTTTTTAAGTAGCTTTACACGGCCTTGGTTTGAGTTGGCGTATACGTGGCGATTATACGGTATTGCCAAAAGTTGTTTGCTGCCGGCGGTTGGGCTGTTCGGGTCAACTGTTTCGGACGCCTTCGCAAACCGTGTCAGCCGGGATCGAGTTATCCGAGGGGCGTCCGTCCCATCAGAACCGGCAATGCCCATATTTATTGGTTTCAGAAGGTTGCGGTTACAATAACGGTATCCAAATAAGCTCCTGCGGCAGGTGCTATTGCGAGCGGCGTAATGATTTCGGCGCAGACCTGATGATTATCGATCGCGTTGACGGTATTTCCGAAGCCTGAAAGAGTACTTTTGTCATCCCACGCAGTCTTACATTCGTTTTGAAGTAACTTGTAGGGTAAAAAATTATTGCCGTTTTTCAGCCGGGCGATGCCATTTTCAGCATTGTCGCCAGTATTAATGCTTATACTGTAAGGTGTTTTATACGTGCACCGGATTCCCACATTACCATAGGCGTGAAGCTGGCCCGCGTTCTTAGATGCAATCTCGATGCTGCTTTGGGTTCCAAAATCAATGTCTTGAAAATTCTCCATCTGGCAGTCCTTGGTAACGGTCGCGGTTGCGATGAAATCACTGATAATTGTTCCATCCGGATTGGCAATGCCGGAGCCACATGATGATGCTTCACCACTGTTGAACTTGTACTGTGTGACCAGTTGATAAGCATTGCTGTAAACGCCTGACTGGACACGATCTTGTTGTTGCCGGTCGAGATAAGTCAGGGTCAGTTGTTGTGCCGCAATGGTACTATGTTGCGCTGGCGTCCAGTTGGTATAATGCGTCCAGCCAGCCGTCGATTTTGAGCCGCCAAATTTTGCTATAGGTATGTCTCCGCTGCCTTGCAGCCTCATCTGCCAGGCAAGTTGGGAGTTGGCGTCGCGTGTCTGATAGAATGTGTTGTTTGCGATTGAGCTTGCGAGGCCGCTATCTGCAGATTGTATGTAGGTACAAAACTGAATGCTGTTGAATTTCGTCGGCGAACTACAGTTGTATTCCACTCGGCTTGTGGCTGATGCGGCTGCGTTTGCTACGATGTCGACCACTGTATTGCCGAATGTGCCGAGGCTTCTGAGGCTGCAAACCCCACCACCGGCTGCGGCCGGGGAAGACAGTGAAATCAGGATAACCATTATACCTATGGCCAACATGCAAAACGGCGGAAGGAACCTAGAAGCGTTTTGAATATTTGAAAGCCAGCAGTTACGGTGCATACAGGACATACGCATGAACATTCTCCGTTTCAGTGGCATACGACACCCGCAATTTCAGCTATAGAGCCCACCACAGGTTTGTAATCAAAACTGGCGTGACAGGTGCCCAACCCTTCAGGTAGCGTAACGGTGAGGTTGTTTTTCGGGGACAGGTCGGTAAGCCATACGCGCCCGTCGTAGCCCATAATCGCAGGCTGATCGGTTCCCTCACGCAAAACTTCAGCACCCACGGGCAATGGTTTGCCATTTGCATCTATCAATATGACAGTTGCGGCTTGTATCCTTTTCGTACCGAAATCAATAACGGCGCCGGAACGATCAGCGGGTACAACAATCGCTTGAGTATTATCTGGCTGAAGGTCTACAGCCAGATTGGTAGGATCAATTGCGATTGTGTTGTTTTGGTAGGATTGCAAATCGGGCACGAAAGCACGGCCGGCGGAATTGGTATTGGTGACATGACGGCCATTGAGGGAAACCCGCGCATTCGGTCCTCCGCCTTTTACCACGGCAAAGGCATCGCTGACCTGATTGACAAAGAATATGCCACCACCTGCAATAATGAAAGCACCATCAGCGGTGGCTGTAATACGACCTTCATCACCGGACTGGTCAACTGAACCGGAGAAGTCGCCAAAGGAAGATCGATAGTCGACTGTTGCCGAACGGCTGCCTCTGCTTTTTATGTTTTCCCGATCCCTCAATGACCAAGCGATGGGATCCTCGCCAAGACGCGCGGATTTTGTCAAAGTCGTATCGAGGCCATTATTGTCAGCGCTGACCGAGGCGGTCATATTTTCGCCGATAGGAATACTGAAGCCAACAAAAATTCCGCAATTGTTATGTTTATCCAGATCGGTATAGCCGGTCGCATAAAGTGAAGCGTTTTTGAAAATTGTCCGCGACCAGGAAACATTGAGAAGACTGGCATCGTCGTCTTTACCTGCACCACGAATGCGAGAGTAATTAATAGCAAGCGAAGAGGGATCAAACCCTAGCGGGAAAGAAAAGCCGATGCTGTCGATACTACTGGCGCGCACTGAAATGGGCGCTTGTTCGCTATGTCGCCGGTCAGTGACAAGGCCAATGTCGTTATAATCGCCAAAATTGCGATTGGTGCTGATATAAAATATATAACCATTATACCCGGTCTGGAAGCCTATCGCGGCTTTGCCGCCGCTTTCGATCCTGTCCGGTCCACTGAAGCGACTAACGGCCAACGACGCTCGGAGCGATCCCAAAGAGCCCAGACTGGTGATGAAGCCGCCGCCGCCATTGAGTAAGCCTTGGGTAGCTTCGAAATGCGCTTCCGTGGTGAGCCAGTTCGTCAGACCGTAACGCACACTTGCCGAACCAGCGAGATTGCGATCATATTCAAAAGAGTCGTAGCCATATCCAACGCGCGGAAAGCCCAACTCCGTTGAAAAATCAAAGACACCCTTACCAACCATATCCGGCCCATAGTAATAAGTGTGTCGCGTGCGGATTTCCCGGCCCAGCGCATCGCGCATGACAATGCTCGCATCGCCATAGCCGTTGAAAAATGGAAGTCCGCTGAATTCGAACGGCCCTGCGGGGACGTCACCTGAGAACGTCTTGATGTTATTGAGATAAAGATCAAGTGTGGAAGGCACGGAAGCGCTTCCGGACAGGTTGGGAACCGGAGAGGTGATGAGATCAGGGCGAACGGCGAAGTTGCGTTTGAACTGGATGCCGCCAAATCGCCAGGACGAATTCCACGAAAGACCGCCTGAAACGCTGTCGCCAACTTGATAAACGAGGGCTTTCTCGGGGTCGGTATAACGCCAAGAACTGTCAAGACGGGTTAGCCCGTTCCTGAAATCATTTGTCTTGTCTACAACTGCGTCGAACTTACCCAGCGCCGAGGTCGAAGTGACGCCGAAAGGTGTCAAAAACCGTGTATCGAAACTACCGCTAAAGGCTCTGTGAGAGCCCCCGTTCCAGCCCGTGGCGCCGTAGAGCGTATAATTGAGAATAAAGCCAAAATTGGAGCGTACCTTGGAAAAATCGATCGACTTGCTGGTTGAGCCGACATTAATACGGTTGGGAACGCGAACTGCATCCGGGGCCGTGAATATGATAAGCTGCCCCGGTTCATCATAGCGCCAGGTGACGCCAGCCAGCGTATCCAGTGCGATCAGGCCATCTTGCCCAAGCTTGCCTGTTTCAGGCTTAATTCCGGCAGTTTGCAGGTCGCCGGGTGTCGCAGCAAACTTGTCCTTGGGAAGACGTTTGAATGCCGCGAGTGCGCCAGTAGGTTGGCCATTGATGACGACACCCAGCATTAATGTTTGTGCCTGCTGACTGGCGGAAACGGCTTCTTGAGCCCCCGGTAATCTGGTGCCTGCCATCAGCAGACACCAGACTGTCAATGTCAATTTAGCGGCCCGAGACCATGGCTGTCTGGTTAACCGCATAATCGTCCCCTTTGGCCGTAATATTTACATGGCTACCGACCTGAATGGGGCCTGCAGAGGCGGTCCAGCGCACCGTGCTACCGGGTAGGACATAGCCATTGAGGCCTCCGCCAAAATTGACATGGCTACTGGATGTTGAAGCAGTCAAATTGGCAATTTTGGCATGGCGATTGCCGGTATTGGTTGCCTCGATCACCAATTCCTTGCCGGAACGCTGTATTTTCCAGTGCAAATCTGCCGTTGCAGAGCGATCTGAGAAAAACACCGGAATGGAATAGCGTGTGGCCAAATTGACGGCGGCAGCGCGACGACGGACATTGATTTCAGGAAGTTCATCAATCAATAGCCGGTAGCTTTCTTCGCTACTCCTAAAAGGAGCGGTGAGATGGACAACGCGAATGGTATAAGCCTTGTCGGGTTGTAGTGCGGCGGCTGGTGGACTGACGATAACCTCTGTGGCGGGTGTCAGTTGGTCTTTCCCTGCGACTTGGGTCCATTTGTAAACACGAATCTGAACGTTGGATCGGTCATCACTATTGTTACGAAGCGTTATGGATGATGCACGGACTGGCGCGGTGAGGTCGAGGGAAACAGGCGATACCTGCAAGGATGCCGCCTGAACGCTGCTCACGCACACCAACCCGGAGACAGAAGCCAGCAAGACAGTAAATCTGGACATGGAAATATCTCCGGGAAGGGAAACTAGTATGTAACGATAACACTCACGATGTCGGTATACTCACCAGCGGGTGGTGTTGCGTCTTGATTGAAAATCTTGGCATAAACGGGGAATTTTTGTACTTCCCCAGTCCCCGTAGCTTTCACGGAATTTGGATCGGTCCCCCATTGTGTTGTGCGTTGGGAATCTTTAAAGAGCCTATAAGGGACAAAGTTGCCTGCGGCGGACTTCATTCTACGGAAAGCAGGACCGGGTTCTGATGGAGACTGACCATCATCAAGACCTATTGTATATGCAATATCCTTGCCGCATTTAACCTCAATTCCAGATGTATCACTTGTTTGAGCCTCAACGTTATGAGTGATATCATCGACATATCCGAAATCGATAAGAGAATTGTCACCGCTCGTTACTTGGCACGCCTGTCCAATATTGATTTTTACCGTCAATTTACCAGTAGTGGTTTTTGCACTAGCTACAGGTATAAAGGCTGCAGATGCCATAAGGCATGATATGCTGAATAGAATATTCCTGGCGTACATTATAATCTCCGTCTGATTTGATTTTCTTTCTTAGGTATTGCAAAGGGCAGGCAGATGTGATCACCAGAAGTATCGGCTACTGAGGTGAGCGTGAACAATATAAAAGGCCGACTAAGGAGCTAATAGCTGAGAGATTACTCATCTATTTGAAGTAATATTGCAGATTCACCGGCGCATGCAGGTAGGTACTCGGAAATTCATTTTTGACTACCCAGTGAAACTGTTCCAAACGCAAAGAACAATACTTACAAAGTAAATTATTATTGCAAAATCACTATTTGCAATATATGCGCATGTTTAATTCTACATGCGATAGGATGAACGCATAATAATGGAGTGGATACTATAATTTAACAGTACATTCAGACAGGAATTCGTCAACGCCAATAAGTTGGTCATGGTATTGTTATGGTTTACTATGAAGCTGCAACGATGCGTTAGGCATGGTAGATGACATGCTCGCATCTGCTCACCAGAAAAAGCGCTTTTCCTCAAACAACAGTTCATAACGCTCATGGCATAACGACGCCCAGAGGCAGCTCGCTCCGTCCCAACCACATTTTGCAACACACCCTGAAATATTCGACAGAGCCGTATATTTAGGCTGGAATAGAGACGAATGTTGCGTGGCGATCTTCAACGGTCGCTTAGCTGTCCTCGTAGATCAAAGGCCCAAGAGACTTGGCGAAACGCGTTACCATCTCCAATCCAGCTTCGGTAGGCCTGAGCGCAGGCGCCCGATCAAAAATTTCGATACCTGCTCGTAGCCCAAAGAGACGCTTGCCATAGCACATCAGATGCTCGATGCCCTGCATGGTATTGACGACCGCCGGGAGCATTGTCTCGTAAGAACGTTGAGCTTCTTCATCCCACCCATCCATGAAGAACTCATAGGTCCTGACGGCGTAGTCGATACAATCGGGAGCAAGAATGAGCCCTTTGCAACCCGCCCGCAGATTGTCCGGCAGCTCAAGCCCGGCGCGTCCGTTGAATACCGGCATCCGTCCTGCGGTGACCTGGATCAGATTGGCAATGTCAACGACCGGCCCTTCGCCTTTGATCAGCTTTATATTGGGATGCCGCTCACCGAGCTCACGAATATCTTCGGCATTCAGGCCGCGGCCCATCAGGGCGGGGGCATTCTGGATGGCAACCGGAAGAGAGGTACTATCTGCAACGCGGCCGAAAAAGCTCATATATTCGCGGGCCTGAAACTGCCCGATCATGGGCGGCTGGAGAATGAGCCAATCAACGCCCAATCTTTCTGCTTCACGCACCTGACGTACCTGCTCTGCGACAGATGAACCATAAATGGTGATTGCCACAGGCACCTGTCCCTTGGTGTCCTCAACGAGCCATTGCATGATCTGGCACCGTTCGGCTTCGCTCAGCTTGGATGCTTCTGTGGCCAGCCCCAGCGCAGCCACGCCATGCACGCCCTGCGCAAGGCACAATTCGGTCTGCCGGCGCATCGCTTCGCGATCGAGATTTTCATCCCGATCGAAAAGCGCATAGAGAATGGCGTGGATACCGTGAAGGGTGCTAGGAGAAAAACGGGACATACATCAATCTCAATGTCTTTTGCTGGAGCCGACAGGATCAGCCGAGTTGCGGATATCGATAATCGTTTGAAGGCCTTTTGGCGCTGCCAGCTTCTTTGCAAGAGAAATGCCCAACAAGCCGCCGAGTATCAGTGCTGCCGAAACGAGTGTGAGTGCAAGATCATAGCTATTGGTTGTGTCCTTGATCCAGCCGATAGCGGGAAGCAACACCAGTCCAGCCACGTTGGCCAGTGCATTGATGAGTGCGATCGAGACGGCAGCCGTCAGCCCCGAAACATATTCCGTTGTCACAGCCCAGAAGATGGGGATAACCGCCCAGTTCAGGCCGACCGACAGAACGATGAGAACATAAGAAAGATGGGCATTGTCAATATATACCGCGGCTAACAACAGCAGGCCTGCAAGTGTCAGCGGTACACCCAGATGATAGGCGCGTTCACGCGTGCTGTCAGAATGACATCCATTAAAGAACATGAAGATGCACGCTGCTATGAAAGGCACTGCGGATAGCAGGCTGATGGCTAGATCGTCGCCACTTGAAATGCTTCGCACGATCAAGGGCATGAAAAGCGTAATTCCAATCGTCCCAAATGCCTGCAACAACCAGAAGGCAGCAAGCAGCCAGACTTTTCCGTTTCGGAATGCTGTTTGCCAGCCTGTCTTATGCTCAGATTGACCCGTGCCTTGTTCAGCGTCGATCTTTCGCTCCAGTTCATAGGCTTCCGCCTGCGAGAGCCAGCTGGCATCCGTCGGTCGATCTGGCAGGAACCACAACACGACGAATCCGAGCAGGACCGCTGGCAAACCTTCCACGAAGAACACCCAGCGCCAGCCTGCCACGCCCAAAGCTCCGTCAGCATGAAGCAGCAGGCCTGAAAGTGGGAGCCCTATGACGGATGCAAGAGCAGCACCGATGTAAAAGAAGGACATTGCGTGCGCGCGCTCCTGTGAAGGATACCAGCGCGCCAGATAATAGATGATGCCGGGCGTAAAACCGGCTTCTGCAGCTCCCAAAAGCAACCGCATCCCGTATAGCTGATACGCACTGGTAATGAAGGCCATACCCATGGCCACCAGCCCCCAGCTGATCATGATGCGCGCAATCCAGCGTCGCGCTCCAAACTTGGTCAGCGCAACATTACTGGGCACTTCAAAGATGATGTAGGTAAGGAAGAACAGACCTGCAGCCAACCCGTACATTCGACTGGTCAGTCCCAAATCGGCATTCATACCCAACGCTGCGACAGAGATATTGGATCTGTCGATATAGGCAATCAGGTACAGCAGCATCAAGAAAGGCAAGATGCGGAGATTTATCTTCCGCATTGTGGCCTGGTGTTCCTTACTCATCGTCTCCTCCCCAGTCGACATTTGATGGTTGATTTAAACATCATACGTTTAACATATGATGTTTGATTATCAAGACCGAAATTTGCTAGAGTTGAAGCGGAAGCTTGGGATCTGGACACCCGACAAACAGGATTAAGCTATTAGCCTGTTGCCAATCCCTTTCACCCGTGCCAACGCAGAAGCAGACGAGCGGAGAAGGCCAAATGAATCAGAAGAAGCCGAACCGGACACAGACGGTGGTTGATGCGCTGGGAAGACGCATCGTATCGGGTGAGTTTGCCATCAATGTCGTGTTTCCTTCGGAACCTGAGCTGGAGCGAGAATATCAGGTCAGTCGGACGGTCATTCGCGAGGCGATAAAAATATTGTCCGCAAAGGGGCTCGTCACCGTGCGGCAAAGGCATGGCACACATGTCAACAGTAGGGAATATTGGAGCTGGCTCGACGCCGATTTGATAAGGTGGCTGTCAACCAGCACCTTGGCCAAGCAGGAATTGCTGGCCTTTTCCGAAATCCGCCAAATCATAGAACCGGAGGCTGCAGCGCTTGCTGCCTTACGCGGCGACGAGAGCCAAAAACAACGAATAATCGAGGCTTACCGCCGAATGGCACACAATCAGGAAGAGGAGAGCAAGGCTGTTGCGGCCGACAAGGCATTTCACCTGGCGATTCTCGCTGCTACAGGCAACCCGGTCTTGCTCAGCTTTCAGAAAGTCATCGAAGCCATCTTCGACGCATTGTTTCCTTATACGACGAAGGCATTCGCCGATAATATCGAGAACCACCATCAGGTCGCGGAAGCTATCTATCGTGGAGATGCCGCCGCCGCGAGACAGAACATGAAGGAACTGCTTGCGGAGACGGGACGCTACATCGAAAAAAACACCTGAAGACCGCACCGATCTCGTCCTGGCAGCACGGTCACCCAAACCGACGACGGAGAGTGAAATGCTTTCGTGTCTCCGGTAAATTCCTATGCAGGATGTTGCTGAACACTCAGGCCGCCGTCGATAGTGAGGCATGTCGCGTTCATGAACGGGCATTCGTCCGAAATCATGAACACTGCCGCCATCGCGATTTCATGCGGTGAGGCGATCCGCCCGCCCGGATGCAGCGCCATTGTTTCCGCTCGCGCCGCCATGGGATCAGGAAAACTGTTCCAATAATCGACATTTTTCTGGGTCTCGACATAGCCCGGCGCAATTGCGTTCACGCGGATCTGCTGTGGTGCATATTCCAGACCCAGTGCCTTGGTCATGCCCATCAGTGCATGTTTTGCCAGCGGATACGGAAATGTGTGTGGGATGATGGTGAAAGCGTGGGTGGAGGCAATGTTGAGAATAACGCCGCCGCCCTGTTCTATCAGACCCGGCAGAACAGCCTTGCTGCAATTCCACGCGCCCTTGAGATTGACGTCAAAACAACGGTTCCATTGATCGTCGCTCGTTTCCAGCGGTTTCGCAAAAACATTGATGCCGGCATTATTCACAAGCGCATTGACGGCTCCGATCTCGTCGTTTGCCTGTACAACGGCTGCAGAGATAGCGGAAGCATCTGAAATATCAGCCTTTGCGAAACCCAATATTGCTCCCTGCTCGCGTAAAGCGATAGCTTCATGCTCAAGGCGCTCCAAATCCATGTCGATGAGAAACAGCCGCGCGCCTTCCTTTGCAAAAGCCCGTGCGATGGCAAGGCCGATACCCTGCGCCGCGCCTGTGACGAATATCCGTTTTCCGACAAGCCGGTCAGCCATAACTCTATTTCCCTCTTATACCGAGACGCTAAGATGCTCATGCATCACGCCTTGAAAATGCTCAATCGCGGCAATGGCTTAACCAAAACCTAATGTGTCAAGCTCATCGAGTTTTGGTATTACCATTCCGCCACACTGCCATCAGCATGACGCCAGACGGGATTGCGCCAGTCATGGCCGATCTTGGCCCGTTCCCTGACATAATCCTCGTCGATCTCAACGCCCAAACCCGGCCCTTGCGGGATAGCGACATAACCGTCGCGATATTCGAAAACCTCGCGGTTGGTAATGTAATCGAGAATGTCATTGCTTTCATTGTAGTGAATGTTCAGGCTCTGCTCCTGAATGAAGGCGTTGTAGCTTACCGCATCCACCTGCAGACATGCGGCAAGCGCGATTGGTCCTAATGGACAATGTGGTGCCAGCGCCACGTCATAAGCTTCGGCCATCGCCGCAATTTTACGACATTCGGTAATACCGCCTGCATGGGACAGATCTGGCTGGATAATATCGACATAACCGCGCGACAGGATCGACTTGAAATCCCAGCGCGAATAAAGCCGCTCGCCCAGAGCAATCGGGGTCGATGTGTGATTGGCAATTTCAACCAATGCCTCTACATTTTCAGACAGCACTGGCTCTTCGATAAACATCAGCTTGAACTGGTCCAGTTCACGGGCCAAAACCTTTGCCATCGGACGATGGACCCGCCCATGGAAATCGGCACCGATACCGACATGCGGGCCGACGGCCGCACGCACAGCGCCAATCGTTTCGACAATGGCGTCGATCTTGGCGTGACTGTCGACAATCTGGAGTTCCTGAGCGCCATTCATCTTCAGCGCGGTAAACCCGCGATCCACCATCTCCCGCGCATTAGCCGCTACATCAGATGGACGATCGCCTCCAACCCAGGAATAAACCTTGATACGATCCCGACACTGGCCTCCCAACAGTTCGTGCACCGGCACGCCGAGCGCCTTGCCCTTGATGTCCCACAGTGCCTGATCAACGCCTGCAATAGCGCTCATCAAAATAGGGCCGCCACGGTAGAAGCCGCCGCGATACATGACGTTCCAATGATCTTCGATTAGCCGCGGGTCCTTGCCGACGAGATATTCGGACAATTCGTGTACCGCGGCTTCAACCGTCCGCGCCCGGCCTTCGATAACCGGCTCGCCCCAACCGAAAATCCCTTCATCAGTCTCAATCTTCAGAAACAGCCAGCGTGGCGGAACGATATAGGTCGTCAGTTTGGTTATCTTCATCTGGATCGCTCACTTCTGAAGGATTTCGGGAGGGTGTCGACGGTCAGGTGAATTGTTCCGGCCAAGGTTTCACCCGGAGCAAGAATACGCAAACCGCCAAGATCGGGACGGTGTTGCCCGTTAGCCTTGTGAGTCATCGGCTCAAGGCAAAAGAAATCCGGCATGGCCGTTGCGGAATTTGCTGCATAAGGCAAATACAGAAACGCATGGGCGAAGATCGGATCGTAACTCATTTCCAGCGCAAGACCTGCTTCTGGCCAAAGAATGCGTGTTGATCCTTCCAGGCCCGAGAAACCGTTATTGATCCAGCGATCGGGCAGCTGACGCGGCTTTCGAAAATCGAGAGGATCGCTCAATTCCAGCTCGTTACCTGGCAGTGAACCTTCTGCTTCTTCATGAAAACTCTTGGCCTGAAACTCAAGCAAACTATCAGGTCGCAGTGGAAAATAAGGATGCCAGCCAAGACCGAAGGGCAGGGCGTCCGCGCCTTCGTTGACGACGGACAGGTGCAGGCTGAAGCCATGCTCGTCAACGCGAAAAACCTGACGAGCCGTATAATCATAAGGATTGATCCCGTCGCTATGATGGCGGTAGCTCAGGGTCAGCGCGTTTTCCGACCGTTCGACCACATTCCAGAATGCCAGCCAGCCGTCCCCATGCAGGTAGAGGGGATCATGCGCGCTGTTGGCCGCAAGATGATGAATGCGACCCTCGAATGTGAAACTGTTGCCGCCAAGCCGGTTTCCGAACGGAACCATGGGAAACCCCGCGCTATCTCCCGGGCCAACTTGATCATGCGCCGCAGACCGTAATAATGCAGTCTGCGAGCCGTTCTCCTGTCGCCACCATAACCCGAGCATGACACCACCCTGCGCGGAGATGCTGGCCGATAGCTTGTTCGAATTGATGTGCAAAGCCATGGGAGCCTCTTTGTCAGCGCGTAGAGCTGGAGCATTGCGAAGTCAGGCGGAACCGCTCCGCACTTTGGGAAACAGGTCAAGCCGTTCCGAAGACCCGGTCGTAAGCCGCGATAGTACGGCGTGCATTGTCCCGGACTGTTTCGATCGCGTCT
Organism: Brucella tritici; assembly: GCF_902825325.1. Lineage (GTDB taxonomy): Bacteria > Pseudomonadota > Alphaproteobacteria > Rhizobiales > Rhizobiaceae > Brucella. The sequence continues at coordinate 48,802 of NZ_CADEAR010000014.1, forward strand.
CCGGGTCTATAGAGACTGGTGCCGAGACCGAAGGTCCGAACACCTATCTTGGCATAATCGGCAAAACTCGCATCGGAAACACCGCCAACAGCACCCACTACCGCATCTGCCGGGAGGATAGTCTTGATCGCTGCGACGCCGGACGGTCCGAGCGCTCCAGCCGGAAAGAACTTTAACGCTGATGCGCCGCTTTTCAGTGCGAGAAGCGCTTCCGAGGCCGTGTAGCATCCGGGCATCGAATAGAGCCCGCGTGCAGCCGCAGCCTTGATGACCTCCGGATCCGTGTTGGGACTGACCATGATGCGGCCGCCGAAATCAGCCAGCTTTGCGACATCATCCACAGTCAAGACCGTACCGGCGCCGATCAGCGCCTTGTCGCCGAACAGTTTCACCGCCTGCCCGATGGAATCCCACGGTTGTGGAGAATTCAACGGGATTTCGATCACCTCAAAACCTTCTTCCAGCAGAACCGTGAGAATGGATTCCACCTCTTCGTTACGAATGCCGCGGATAATCGCCACAAGCGAGCGTTGCAGCGACGGCCAGACAGGTTTGGTATTCATCTCATACTCCAGACTGGGAATGGATTAAGCGAGCAGCAGCCAGCAATCCTGCTCTCACGACTTTCTCGCCATCGAAGAGTTGAACGCTGAAGCCGGCCTGCTCCATTACGGGCCGGTAAAGCCGGTTCAACCGCTCGGATGCGACCAACCCCGCTTTGCCGCCACCGTAGTTGCGCAACGCCGTGCCGACTTCGGCGCCGATCAGCACGCCCGACAAATGGGCGGCGCCGTCGGCGTGCTGTTCAAAGTTCAAAAGCTGACTGGCTCGAATCTGGAACAGCATGGCGAGAGCCTGTTCCGGTGCCTTCAGGCTGTGCTCGGCAGCTCGTGCGAAAGCCGGTGTTTGGGCGTCAAAATTGTTCGCAGGATCGACAGCGTGCTTGAGGATCGAATGTTGCGACAGCACCGCAAATAGTTCACCGGTCATGAAACTGGTGAAGCCAGTCACCTGCCGGTCGGCAATACTGACCCATTTGCAATGGGTGCCCGGCATACACACAAGCCCGTCAGGCAAGGTTTCAACGACACCCGCAAGTTGCGTTTCCTCGCCGCGCATCACATTGGCGGCATCGCTTCGAATTTGCGCGACGCCGGGGATGATGCGGATATCGCGTCCAGCTTTCGGTACATGAACCGCTTCCTCTGCCAGACGGTCTAGCCGTGCAGGAACGGGCAAATAGGGCGCTTCCACCCAGCCCTGGCGCGCGCCTGCCATTCCACTTATGAGGACGGGCAGATCGGCAGGAGCGCCAAGCTGGTGAAGATGTCGCTCCAGAACAGCGGCAAACCCGGTTTCCACCGCCTTCATCATGCCTTCGTCGCTCTTGCTTTCGCCCAGCACTGCGCCGTCCTGATTGACGAGCCAAAGCCGGAAGCTGGAGGTGCCCCAATCGACCAGAGCATAGAACATTTCATTCCTCATTATCTGTCGCCATCAGCTTCTAGAGCGCATTTCAATCTGATTGTATCAGATCGGCGCTCTAACTCCTTTTATACAAAGCACAATCTCATCGATCCTCGTTTTCACTCCGGTCGGATTATGCTCTGAACGCAATGGTGGAGGAGCGTAGATTGTCGAGCAGCACGGCCAGCAACAGAATGAAACCACGCACGACATATTGGTAAAATGCCTGGATGTTCAGCAGATTCATCACGTTTTCCGCGATGCCCATGATGAGCACACCCACGATCACGCCTGTCATGGCAGCACGTCCGCCGGCCAGCGACACACCACCGAGTACGCATGCCGAAATAACGGAAAGCTCAAGACCGGTCGCCGCATTGGGCTGACCTGAGGTAATACGTGAAGCCAGCAAAATGCCTGCAATAGCGCAAATCAGTCCTTGCAGCGCGAAGATCCAGATTCGCATCCCCACAACATTGACACCTGCCAGACGTGACGCTTCCGGATTGCCGCCGATAGCCAGCGTATTCTTGCCGAAGACGGTGCGGTTCAGGACAAAGCCGAACACGACGAATAGAGCGATCATCACCCAGATCGGTGTTGGTACACCGAGGAACTTCGAAAGCGCGAGCTGATAGAAAGAAGGGTCGTTGATACCTACGGCGCGACCGTCCGAGGAAATCAACGCCAGGCCGCGAACAATCTGCATGGTGGCGAGTGTGGCGATCAAAGCATTGACCTTGAACCGCGCGATGACGACGCCGTTGAAGAGCCCGACAATAAAGCCAGCCGCCAAAGCGGCCAGCAAGCCGACAAGAATGGAGCCGCTGACATTGGAAACCATTACAGCAATCATGCCAGTAAACGCCACGTTCGAACCGACCGAAAGGTCAAAATCCCGCGAAGCCAGACAGAGCATCATCGTGCAGGCCACGATACCGATGGTTACGACTGATTGCAGCAGCCCCAGCATGTTGCGCTCGGTGAGAAAGTTGGGAACCGTCAGCGCCACGACTGCAAAAGCGATGGCAAAAATCACCACCAGCCCCTGTTCACCGAGAAGGAGTTTTTTCAAAGCGGTCATCGTGATGCAACCTTCTGACTGTCAAATTGAATAGATGCTGTGCGATCCGGCAAGGCCGCGGCAAGAATGGTGCGCTCGTCAAAACCGGGGCGGTCAACGGAAGCGGCAATGCGGCCTTCGCACATGACGAGAATGCGGTCCGAAATGCCCATCACTTCGGGCAATTCGCTCGAAACGACGACAATCGCCATGCCGCTCTCGGCAAGACCGTAGAGAATTTCATAAATCTCGGCTTTAGCGCCAACATCGATGCCGCGTGTCGGCTCATCGATCATCAGAACCTTGACGTTCTGCTCAGAAAGCCAGCGTCCGAGAATAACCTTCTGCTGGTTGCCGCCCGACAGATGGACGATGTCCTGTTTGCGCGACGGCGTGCGCACGCGCAGCTGTTTGATGCTCTTTTCGGCGATATCTGCTTCCTTGCGGGGACTGATCAGTCCCATCGGGGAAAAATGTCGACGTGTCGAAATGGCGATGTTTTCTTCAATGGATCGCCCCTGCAGGATGCCATCCGCCTTGCGATCTTCCGGGCACAGCATAATGCCCGCCTCGATCGACTTGCGCGGACTGTTTGCTGAAACCTTTATGCCATCGACTTCAACACTGCCGCTCAGGCGGCTATCAGCACCGTAAAGCAGTCGCAGCATTTCGGAGCGCCCGGCGCCAATAAGGCCGAACAGGCCGAGGATTTCACCGCTGCGCACCTCAAAGCTGGCCGGATCGGGCAATTCGGGTCCGCTCAGATTTTGGACCCGCAGCCGCACCTCATCCTTGATCGGTCGACCTCGCCAGCCCCAGATATCGGAAATTTCTCGTCCTACCATTTCCGCGATCACCTGATCGCGTGTGACACCCTCAAGGCTGCTGTGATGGGCCGCAAGCTTGCCATCACGCAACACGGTGAGACTGTTGCAGAGGTTGAAGACCTCATCCAGCCGGTGAGAGACATAAAGGATCACTTTACCTTCGGCCTTGAGCCGGCGGATCAGCTTGAACAGAATTTCACTTTCCCGCGAAGACAGTGATGAAGTTGGTTCGTCCAGTGCAATCACGCGTGCATCGACCATGATTGCCTTTGCTATCTCCACCATCTGGCGTTCGCCGATGGAAAGCCTCGCTACCTTGATCGAAGGATCGATGTCCAGGCCGATATCGGCAAGCTTTCTGGTAACCTCATCGATCAACTGGCGGGCATTGATAATGCCACCCTGATTGGGAAAACGGCCAAGCCAGAGGTTTTCAGCGACCGTCAGCTCCGGTACGAGCTGCAACTCCTGATGGACGACCACCACGCCCGCCTGGAAGGCATCACGAACGGATGCATATTTCTGCTCGATCCCATCAATGGATATCGTACCGCTATTTGCGGCCTGATCGCCGGAAAGGATACGGATCAGCGTGGATTTTCCCGCGCCGTTTTCACCCATCAGGCCATGAACACTGCCTTTAGCCACCGTGAAGGAAACATCGGAAAGCGCGTGCACACCCGGATAGGACTTCGAGATATGACTGAACGCCAGAAAGCTATCCATGACATCTCCGGAGATTGGTATCGCATATAGTGAAAAAGGGACGCGGCCGCGTGAAGTTCCAACGACCGCGTCGGGAAGAACAGCTCGACTTACTCGATGCCGAGATCTTTTCTCACCTGCTCGTAATTATCGCGCAGAGCAAGTTCACCAGTGGTGAGGATCAGCTTTTCCGGTTCCTTGTCATTGGCGACCCAATCATACATGTTGAGCGCGGTTTCATAACCGTGACGCTTCGGCGAGATGATAACCGTGCCATAGAAACCGGTAGGGTTTGGCTTCTTGAACTCGTTGATGGCCGAATCCGATCCACCAATGCCAACGGCAATGACATTGTCCGATGAAATGCCAACGCTTTCTGTGGCGCGCACAGCACCCAGAACTGCTTCGTCGTTAAGACCAACGGCAACCCAATATTTAATTTTAGGGTTCTTGTTCAGCACTACGGTTGATGCATTCAGAGCAGCTTCCGTATCGGTCTTCGCCTGCGGCGCATCGAAAACATTGCTTTCAGGCAAGCCTGCGGCCTTCATCGCCGACAGCGCACCTTCAACCCGATCAACTGCAGTCGGCAACTGATCGTAGGAAACGCGGACTGCACCGACATCCTTCCAATCCCAGCCACGCTTCTTTACTTCATCGCTGATGGCCTGACCGACAGCTTCACCGATCTTGGTGGCGGAAATGCCCATATGAGGCACGTCCTCCAGCGGTTGGCCATCGGCACCGACAAGACGATCATCGACCGTCATCAACTTCAGATCGTTGGCTGCAGCCTTCGCCACAATGCCAGGTCCAAGCTTAACGTCCGGGGTGCAGATAATCACGCCCTGTGCCCCCTGCGCACCGAGATTATCAAGCGCAGCCTGCACTTTTTCGCCATCCTGCGCAGCGATCTTGACGAGGGTGAAGCCCTTTTCCTTGGCCGCGATATCGGCGAATTTCCATTCGTCCTGGAACCACGGTTCTTCTGGTTGCTTCACGACGAAGCCGATCTTCACGTCCGCGGCCATTGCCGAGGTTAGGGTGGCGAATGCAACACTTCCGGCCACGAGCGCAGCCTTAAACAAACTCATGATGACCTCCCATAAAACTTATCCCGCCTCCTCGACGGTTGCAGATTCGTAACTTCAATGATCGTATTCGTCAACTAGCTAGTATGATGAATTATCCCTGTTGTAATATCTAAATATCCATATAATCATACATGATTGATAGGAACGCACCGTCATGGTGGATCGAACCATTGATTTCAGTTAATGCGCCTGAAGTGGCAAAACTGCGCGCAGTTTTCGTTGAGGCGCCTTGCCGTAACTTTGCAGAGTGGAGGTTGAGAGTGACAACAATATCATCGAACGAAGCGACGCCGGAAGCCTCATCCGTGTCGGCGCGCCCGCGCGTGAAGCACAATGTCATTTCAGCACTTGCTCTCGATATCTGCTCCGACACCTTCTCACCGGGCAGTTTTTTGCCGCGCGAAAATGATCTTTGTGCACGCTACAATGTGAGCCGGACAGTCATTCGCGAAGCGCTTAAAGTGTTGGAATCCAAGGGCTTGGTTCGTGGACGTTCCCGCGTCGGTACCATTGTGTGTGAACATGAAGAATGGAATATTCTGGATCCGCAAGTCATTGAATGGCTCGGTGATCGGGTTGTAGAGTTCAACCTGCTTGATTGTGTGCTGGAAGCTAGGCGTTCCATAGAGCCAGCCGCCGTCGTCCTCGCTGCAAGAAAGGCGACTACGCAGGAAATTGCGGATATCGAGAAGGCCTGGCAAATGATGCGGGATGCCGAAAATGACATCGGAAGCTTCACGGAAGCTGACGTGCTTTTTCATTCCTGCCTGCTCAAGGCCAGCCACAACCAGATTTTCCGTCAGCTCTCCCACACGATCAGTGCAGCTCTCAAATATTCACTGCAAACATCGAACGAGATTGCAGATACACGAGACGACGCCATAACAGCTCACGGCAATCTCGTGGAAGCATTACGCATGAGAGATGAAGCCAAGGCAATTGAAGCTATCAAGCTGGTGCTGGACATGGCTGAAAAAGACCTAGAGCAGGCAAAAATCACGGCAACATGATCTTGGGGATGAAATAACCATTCCAATGGCATTACCCAGCTGTTCGCGGTTCACAGTTAGGATATTTGGTTTAGGTGGTTATTCTGCCCGACATGTCCTTCCTCAAAGGCTGTCACTTGCACGTGAGATCGTCTCCCGTGCAATATGGATTTATCATCGCTTTGCATTGAGTCCCGCAGATTTGGCTATGCCACGTGCTGGCTTATGAAGGCTCGATCTCGTGGATCTCCTGCGCTTCCTTCAGCAATGCATTCATTTCTGCTTCAGCGACATCTTCTTCTCGGGAAAAAACTGCATCAGCCACCCGCTTATGACGCGTAATCCAGCGATCATCCTCCTCGTCCGTTGCTTGCAAGCCGGCATGGAAGAGATGGCGTAGACCAACAGAAATCAACTCGCCAAGTGAATAGAAAAGGCGATTTCCAGATGCAGCCAGGATCGCGATGTGAAAGGCTACATCCTGCTCCACGCGATCATTCTCATCTAGATAGGTTGCCATACCGCGTAGCGCTCGCCTGACGGCACTTTCATCGGCCTGAGTATAGTTACGTGCCGCCATGCGCGCAGCCTTGGGCTCAATTGCCTTGCGAAGCACATAGAGATCGGAAATGGCTTTCTTGGCTTGGTTCGTGTCTTGCAGCGCCCAGCCGAGGACCGTGGAGTCCATCATGTTCCATCGCTCGCTTGGTTTCACGACAATGCCAATCTTTGGCTTGCCTTCGATCAATCCTTTCGATCCAAGAATTTTCAACGCCTCGCGCGTCGCGGTTCGCGATGCGTTGAACGACCGACCGATATCTGTCTCGCTCCCAATCGCCGCGCCGGGCGCGTAGTAACCGGAGACGATGCGTTTTCCCATCGTCGTGACGATTGTTTCATGAATGTTGATCGATATGACGCCCCGCGTGTCCACGTCGTCCTGCTCCCGGTTCAAGCATTCCCTCCACGCTCTGCTTCTGTCTGCTGACATAGCTGAAACAGTCCTGAAGTGCAAACTGTCCCACACAAATTATAATAATACTACACTTGACATGAATAGTAGTATCGATATTTTCAGCGTGCTGGGAGGCAGAGAGGAGCCGATGTACGCGCATCGGGGCAAAGCACTCTGCGGCAACCTTACTGAGAGGAGCAGGAACAATGAGCAGAGGTATCCATCTGACCCGCCGTGGACTAATGACGGGTGCAGCAGCTGCGGCGTTCGGGCTGACAGTTTCGCCGCGACTGAGTTTTGCCCAGGCAAACGAGGACGCGCGTGCGGCATTTGCCGGGGCCGACATTGACTGGACCGCGTTCAAGGGTGAGAGCCTGACGATCGAAGCGATGACCCATCCTTGGAGCGCTGCCATCGAACCGCTCCTGCCAATCTTCACGGAGATGACGGGTATCGACGTCAAGCTGAATACCCAGTCAGAGACGGAATATACATCACAGATGCCGATCAAGCTGGGTGCCAAGTCGGCTCAACCGGACGTGATGATGATCCATGCGCTCGGCCAGTTTGTGTCTGCCGGCTGGGCTGCCCCACTTGATGAATTCTATGCTGACAAATCGATCTTCGATGCAGCCTGGTACGACCAGGACGATATCTTTGCTATGGCTCGCGAGTTCCCGACCCAGGCAGACGGGCAGAATTACTCAATGTCAATCACTGCGGAAGCGCAGACGCTTTTTGCCAACAAGGCGATGCTTGACGCTGCCGGTCTTGCCGTTCCAGCGACCATGGACGAGCTGCTTTCAACTGCACTGAAGCTGAAAACCGATACTGTCGCCGGGGTCGCCATGCGCGCCAAGTCCGATAGCTCGGCTGGTCCATGGACCTGCGGTGGTTTCGTCTTCTCCTATGGTGGCGAAATCATCGATGGAGAAGGGCGCTGCGTACTCGACAGCGATGCAGCCATTGCCGGCGTTGAGATGTATGGTCGGCTGTTGCGGGAAGCGGGGCCGATAGGCGTCGGCAGCTACCACTGGTACGAAGCGCTCAACGATTTCTCCAGCGGCGCGGCTGCACTTGGCTGCGACAGTTCCAACTTCGCCACCGACATTTCCAATCCGGACAAGAGTCTGGTTGCATCCGATGCCGTCTATGCCGCGATGCCGCGTGCGGGCGAGCATGCGATCAAGCCAAATATCTGGGCCTGGCAGGCCGGCATCAACGCTTATTCGACGAAGAAGAAAGCGGCCTTCCTGCTCCTGAGCTTCCTCAACTCCAAACCCGGCTGCATGCTGAGCTCCGCTGGCGGGCTTGCTACCGTGCGCAACTCCGCATGGAAGAGCGAGGCCTTCCGGAAGCGTTTCGGCGAGGCGGCAGCGAATGCGGCGCTTCTCAATCTCAATTCGGGCGATGCAAAGGTCTTCAAGGCCGCGTGGTTTCACCGCAAGTCCAGCGAAATTTTGGATCCCTTCGCCGTGGCGATCAATCAGGTCGTCACCGGTCAGGCCGATGCGCCGACAGCGCTTGATGCCGCAACGGCGAAGATCAACGCCGCCCTTCAGGGCTGACGCGGATTATCGAGCTTCACGGACTATTTCGGTGGGGCTCCCGATAAGAAAGACAGAGTAGTGCCTTCGAGCCAAATCACCATTCAACGCGCCGAGCGCAGCTTCATCCTGTCGATGCTCGCGCCGGCAACGATCCTGATGCTTTCGCTGACGCTGGTTCCTTTTCTCGTCAGCGTCTATCTCTCGTTTACTGATTATTCGCTGACTGCCCCGGACACGATAAACTGGGTCGGTTACAAAAATTATTCCGACCTCATGTCGTCGGCGGACTTCTGGAACGCCGCGCGTATAACGGCGGTCTTCACGATCGTCGCCGTCGGGATCGAGACAATACTCGGCGTTGGCATTGCGGCACTTCTGCATCACGAGGTCAGGCAGGCCTCATGGCTGCGAGTGATCTATCTCCTGCCTATGGCAATCACACCAATCGCCGCCACCTTCACTTTCCGGTTGATGTTCAACCCGACACAGGGGGTGCTGAACTATCTGCTCGGTCTCGTCGGCATTTCGCCCAGCGCTTGGACAGCCGCACCCGAAACCGCGCTTCTTTCACTCATTATCGCCGACGTATGGCAATGGACGCCATTCATTCTGCTTATTGTGATGGGCGGTATGGCGGCGCTTCCGCCCGAACCGGAAGAAGCAAGTCAGATGGACGGTGCAGGTCCGTTCCGCACTTTCTTCCTCGTCACGTTGCCACGGCTGAAACCCTATCTCGCGCTCGCTCTGCTGTTCCGGCTGATCGATGCCTTCAAGACCTTCGACATCATCTTCGTTTTAACTGGCGGCGGACCGGGCGTCGCCACGCGCACGCTGAATCTGCTCGCCTACAAGTACGGCATCGAGTTCCTGTCAATGGGCTACGCGTCTGCGCTTGCAATCGTGATGCTTGTCTTCACCCTTGTCGCGGGGCAGGTGTTCCTTCGCCGGCTCGGCTTGTTCGATCTCAAGGACTAAGCGCCATGAAGCTGTTCACATCCGTCTGGTTGCGCCGCCTCATCCTCTACATTTTTGCCATCTGGTGCATCTTTCCACTTTACTGGATCTTCCTCACAGCACTGAAGACGCCAATCCAGGCCATGGCCCGGCCACCTCTATTCTTGTTCGAACCGACTTTCGCCAATTTCGCCAAGGTCATCGGCAACCCCGATATATGGGCCTATTTTGCTTCTTCGACAATTGTTGCGGCCGGTTCAAGCCTGTTGACGCTCGCGCTTGGCGCACCGGCTGCCTACATTCTGGCACGCTATTCCTTTCGCGGACGTGGCGATTTCGGTTTCTGGCTGCTCTCGTCGCGCATGACGCCACCAGTTGCCATGCTGATCCCGTTCTTCGTTCTCTATTACCAGCTCGGCCTGTTGGATACCTATCTCGGACTAATCCTCGCCCACGTCACGCTCAATCTGTCGATCGTGGTCTGGCTGCTGCGGGGGTTCTTTTCAGAATTGCCGCGCGAAATCGAGGAGGCGGCTAGCCTTGACGGCGACAACCATTTCCAGGTTTTCGCCCGTATAACGCTGCCTCTCGCCATGCCTGGGCTGATTTCCGTTGGTATCCTGATCTTTCTCTTGTCGTGGAACGAATTCCTGTTCGCGCTGGTGCTTGGAGAATCCACAGTGCGAACCGTGCCTGTCGGCCTCTACGGCTTCATCGGCTACCAAACCATCGCATGGGCAGAGCTGTCGGCCTCAGCCAGCCTGCTGATCATCCCCGTCATCCTTTTCATCCTTGTCTTCCAGCGCCACCTCATCCGTGGCCTGACCATGGGGGCTTATCGCTGACATGACCGAAATTACCCTTCAATCCGTCACCAAGTCGTGGGGTGCGCTGAACGCTCTCAAACCGATCGACCTGCACATCCCCCATGGTGAATTCCTGGTGCTGCTCGGCCCTTCCGGCTGTGGCAAGACAACGACCATGCGCATTATCGCGGGGCTCGAAACCGCCTCCACCGGCAAAGTGCTTAAAGACGGCGCGGACATTACCAATCGCCTGCCGCGCGAGCGTAATATGGCGATGGTCTTCCAGAACTACGCACTTTATCCGCATATGAAGGTATTGGAGAACGTCACCTATCCGCTGCGCGCGCGCGGTATGAGCAAGGCCGAGCGCGAGAAGACCGCGCTTACCGCATTGGAGAAAGTGGGCCTTACTCCTTATGCCGACCGACTGCCAAAGAACCTTTCCGGCGGTCAGCGTCAGCGTGTGGCGCTCGCACGCGCACTGGTGCGCTCGCCTGACGTTTTCCTTATGGATGAGCCGTTGTCCAATCTTGATGCCAAGCTGCGCGGCGCGATGCGCGCGGAGATCAAACACATCCAGCGCGAGACCGGTATCACGACCATCTACGTTACCCACGACCAGATTGAGGCGATGACGCTCGCCGACCGTGTGATCATCATGGAGGCGGGTGAAATCCGTCAGATAGGTACGCCGGACCAGATCTATGACGACCCCGATAATCTGTTCGTCGCCGGGTTCCTCGGCTCACCGCCGATGAATTTCATTCCCGGTGAGATCCGAGGTGGCACCTTCCGGTCGGGCGCGGCCTGGATTGCCGCGCAAGACATAACCGATGCCAGGGAGGCCCAGCTCGGCATCCGTGCGGAGGATATAACGGTCGCCGGTGAAGGCGAGGCGGGCGATATGGTCGTTACTGTCTATTCGGTCGAGCCAACGGGCGATGCAACGCTCGTCGTCGCCGATCACGGCAAGGGCCGACTGGTGCTCAAGGCCGACAAGCATTTCCGTCCGAAGATTGGCGCGACCGTCAACCTCCGGTTCTCTCCCAATAGTATCCGTTATTTCGACAGCGCATCCGGCGCCCGGTTAAGGACTCTCCCATGAAAATCACAAAGCTCGAAACATTCGTTGTCGCACCGCGCTGGCTGTTCCTTAAAATCTCAACAGACGAGGGTATTTCCGGCTGGGGTGAGCCCGTTCTGGAAGGTCATGCGGAAACGCTTGCTGCGAAGGTATGTGAACTCGAAACATTGTTGATCGGGCGGGATCCACTGCTCATTGAAGACACATGGCAGATGATTTATCGCAATGGATGCTATCGTGGCGGACCTGTGTTGATGAGCGCCATGTCCGGTGTCGACATGGCACTGTGGGACATCAAGGGCAAGGCTTACGGCCAGCCTGTGCATGCGCTCATGGGTGGCAAGGTGCGCGACAAGGTCCGCACTTATCGCTGGATCGGGGGGGATCGGCCCAACAATCTGGTTGCAGATGCCAAGGCCTTGCTCGAAGCTGGTTACGATGCGTGTAAACTGAATGCGACCGAGGAAGTCCAATTCCTCGATTCCTATGCAAAGATCGACAAGATCGTCGCAAAGCTGGCTGAATTGCGCGATGCGGTCGGAACCAGCATGGACCTGGCTTTCGACTTTCATGGGCGTCTGCATGCGCCGATGGCCAAGATATTGTTGAAGGAAATCGAACCACTGCGCCCGATGTTCATCGAAGATGCGGTCGTGTCGGCCCAGGTCGATCATATGGCCGATCTCGCCCGTTCAACCTCCATTCCGCTGGTCACTGGTGAACGGATGCACAGCCGTTACGAATTCCGGGCAGTTTTTGAAAAGCGTGCTGCTGGTATCATCAATCCCGACACGGCGCATGTCGGCGGGATTTCGGAAATGGTGCGCATCGGTCATATGGCGGAAGCCTATGACGTTGCACTGGCGCCGCACTGTCCGCTCGGTCCAATTGCGCTGGCGGCCAGCCTTCAGGTGGATGCGATCTGCTACAACGCCGTCATTCAGGAACAGTCACTCGGCATTCATTACAACAAGGGTGGCGATCTGAACGATTATCTGGTCCCCACCAGCCAGTTCAAGGTGGAGGATGGCTTTCTCGCTATTCCTGAGCGTCCGGGCCTCGGGATTGAGGTTGATGAAGACGTGGTTCGTGCCCGTGCCATCGAAGGCCATGCTTGGCGCGCGCCTGTCTGGCGGCATGCTGATGGCTCGATTGCGGAGTGGTGAGGTGAGGGACTTCGACTATATCATCGTAGGTGGTGGTTCTTCCGGCTGTGTCACTGCAGCAAAGCTGGTTAGTGAACACGGCGCCCGCGTCGCGCTCATTGAACAGGGGCCGTCGAACCGCCACCCGCTTCTGCGTATGCCCGCAGGCTTCGTGAAGATGCTGAAAGGCAGCCGGTACCTGACCTTTCACAAGACGGAACCGCAGCCACAGCTCGATGGCCGCGTGCACGATCTGCCACAGGGGCGAGTGCTTGGCGGCGGGTCGACCGTCAACGCCATGGTTTACATGCGTGGTCGACGCTCCGACTATGAAGCGTGGAACCGCGCAACTGAAGCTAGTTCCAACGGTATCGGCTGGGGATGGGACGATCTCCTGCCCCATTACCGCCGACAGGAGGGCAACCAGTCGCTCGCCAGCCCGGCTCACGGCACAGATGGTCCGTTAAAGGTTTCAAACCCACGCCACATAGCCGAAATCTCCCATGTCTTCGTCAAGACGCTGCAGGAGATGGGGCTGCCGCTCCGCAACGACTTCAACAACGGCACGCAAGCGGGCGTCGGCTATATGCAGACGACGATTGGCGGTGCGCGACGGTGCGGAGCAGTCGAAGCCTTTATTGAGCCACTGGCGGACCATCCGAATTTGACGATCTTGACCGGTACGCGCGTACTCCGCCTCGTCCTTGAGGGAGGAAAAGCGGTGGGTGTCGAGATCGCCGAAGGCAGCCAGATCAGGACGCTTTATGCTGCAAATGAGATTATCCTCGCCGCCGGAGCCTTTGGGACGCCGAAGGTCCTGATGCTCTCAGGCTTAGGCCCCGCAGGTGAATTGCGCCGCCACGATATAGAAGTCCGGGCCGATCTTGCTGGCGTCGGTGAAAACCTGATGGACCACCATGAGGTTCCGCTTGTCGCCGCCACCCATGAAAAGCTCGGTTATTACGGTGAGGATCGCGGCATGCGCATGCTGGCTAACGGCCTGCAATACATGCTCTTCGGGTCTGGGCCCGTTTCGACCAATGGCTGCGAGACCTGCGCCTTCATCAATCCCCTCGATCCCTCGGGCGAACCAATGATCCAGTTCTATTGCGTACCGACCGTTTATCTCGACCGCGATGTGATGGGTGTTGCGCCGACTGATGGCGTTACCCTCAATTCCTGCCTGTTGCAGCCAAAGGCACGCGGCACCGTTCGCCTCCGCTCGGCGGACCCCGCAGCCCTACCGATTATCAACTCGAATTATCTTGGTCATGAGGATGATATCCGTCATGAGATTGCTGGATTGCGCTTTGGGCGCGAGGTGCTGAAGACCGGGCCGATGGCGAAAGTCGTCAAAGGCGAGATATTCCCCGGAGAGGCTTTCGGATCTGATGACGAGTTGCTCGCCCACTGCAAACTCACGGTCAAGACGAACTATCATCCCTGCGGCACCGCCCGTATGGGTGCCGAGGACGATCCGCTGGCTGTATTAACACCTGATCTGCGGGTGAAGGGTGTGGAGGGTCTGCGTGTCTTCGACGTTTCGATGATGCCGCGTATCGTCAGCGGAAATACCAACGCTCCCGCGATGGCAGTCGCCGATCGCGGCGTAGACATCATGATGGGGACAAACCGATGAAGTCGCCATTATAATCCGCAGCATAAAGCATTCGCTTCAGTTGCGCGACAGATCCATGCTTAATGGCAGGCTCCACCGTTTTTCGCAGAGATCTGTCAGAACGACAAGCCCTCATAAACTGAGAAGCCGACAAGTCAGGGCGCATGGATCGCTTCTATCCGCAGGGTCTCCAAGAACACTTCCGCTGCTGGTGACAGGCGCGCATGCGCACGCGTTGTAACGCCAATAAGCCCTGCAGTTGCGCGCAATGCCACCGGCAGGATGACAATGCCGCCGAGTGCAGCTTCCTGCCGCGCGACCTGTGCAGGAAAAACGGCGAGATAGTCGGCAGCCATCAACAACTGCCGGTTGGTGAGTAGCGATACGGAATCGATAGCATGTATCGGTGGTTCGAGACCTTCCTCCAGAAAGGTTATGTCGATCTGGCGTCGCATATTCGTTTCGGGGGTTGGCAGGATCCATTCCCATTCCGTCAATTCTGCAAGACTCAGATGATCGCGTTTCGTTAACGGATGATTTCGGCGCGCAACGACGCAGGCGAAGTCCTCGGTCAACACTTCCTGTTTGAGGCTCAGTGTCTCTCTGCGATCCGATAGCCGCCCGATGACGAGATCCAGTTCACCAGCCCGCAGTGCTGGGATGAGTATGTCATCCGTGCCCTCGACGACCTTCACCACCAATTTGGGTCGCTCGCGCCGCAATCGCGCGATCGCATTCGGCAGCAATTCGGCCGAGGCGGCCAGCAGGGTTCCAATTGCAACCCGTCCGCCCTTTCCATCACGCAGATCGGCCAGGTGCTCCTCCGCATCCGCGAGTTGCGTGAGCATCAACCTGGCGTGCTCGGCCAATGTGTCGCCGAACATCGTAGGCACGATCCCGCGATTGGTGCGATCGAAAAGGAGGGCGCCGGTTATTACCTCGACTTCCTGTAGAGCCTTGGTCACAGCGGACTGCGTCATGTTCAGTCGTCTGGCGGCCCGCACGAGATTTCCTTCCTCCACGATCGCGACAACCATTCGCAAGTGGCGAATAGTTAGATGGCTCGTAAGGGATTTGGCTCGTGCCTTGGTCATGCAATTGATATTCCATGAAGTCATGCAAAAATCCAGAAAATTCACTTGAAGGAATTTCAACGAATTAAAAGTTTCTGTGTCAGGGGCTAAGTGCGAATGGTGGAAGCACGAAAGCAGTGCATCATGAAGAGCTTGCTGCAGCTGGAATAGGCAACTGACCGATGACGCCGACCCCAGTAGGGATGGTGGGTTCGGTATTTACAGCATAGTTGCGTCCAGCGGTTAGCCACGCTTTCTACCATCGAAATTTTTACAACAGATCCCTCATATAACGGATCTCAAAAAAACGAATTATCGCAAAGTTCCATATAACGATCATCAATCGATGCGAGCACCACTGGTCGGATCAAACAGATGCATCCGTTCGCATGAGATACCCAGTTCGACCACATCGCCCACTGCTAGCGACATTTCGCTGTTGACCACAGCCATCAATTTCTCGGATCCAACCTCAAACACAACATGTGCTTGTGCACCGGTCGGCTCGATCAAACGCACTTTAGCCGGAATGCCGCCATCGCGTCTGACTTCCAGATGTTCAGGACGCAGACCTAGCACAACTTTGCCGCTTCTATCGGTGTCGCTGTCGGGCATTTCCAGTTTCGAACCGCTTGCCAGACGAATAGCAGCACCTGCTGAACTATGCTCGACCATCGCCTCAAGAAAGTTCATGGCTGGCGAACCGATGAAGCCTGCGACGAAGATATTGGCTGGTTTTGTGTAAAGTTCCATTGGCGTGCCTTGTTGCTCGATCCGCCCCTTGTTAAGCACCACCACTCTATCGGCCAGTGTCATCGCCTCAATCTGATCATGCGTGACATAGATCGACGTGATCTTTACCTTCTGGTGCAGTTCCTTGATCTCTGCTCGCATCAAGACGCGCAATTTTGCATCCAGATTGGAAAGCGGCTCATCAAACAGAAAGACAGAAGGCTTTCGCACAATGGCGCGCCCCATTGCAACGCGCTGACGCTGGCCTCCCGACAACTGGTGCGGCTTGCGGTCCAATAGGGCCGTCAGATCGAGCATCCGAGCTGCTTCCCCGACCCGATCCCGTATTTCCGCTTTCGGACGGCCTGCAAGTTGAAGGTTGAACGCTATGTTGTCAAAGACAGACATATGCGGATAAAGCGCATAATTCTGGAAAACCATGGCAACATCGCGCTCACTAGGATTAGCACGGTTCACATTCCTGTCGCCAATGTGCAGATCACCGGATGTGATTTGTTCCAGACCGGCGATCATGCGCAGTAAAGTCGACTTACCGCATCCCGAAGGTCCGACAAGCGCAACAAATTCGGCATCCGCAATCGAAAGATCGATGCTTGGAATGACTTCCACATTGCCATAGGCTTTGTGAATTGAACGAAGTTCGACCGAGGCCATGAAGTCACCCTTTCTGGCGATTGACCGGCGAAGACTGCCGACCCGCAACGAGAACTGCAAGATCGGGCCGATCAGTCGTCAATTGGCCGATAGGCTTGCTCAACCAATGTTCAAGCTCAGTTTCGGTATTTGGTACCCAACATCCAAGCCTTGGTATCCCAACTTCAGCCACACATTGGTCTAATACAATCTCCAGCAAGCTCTTCTCAAAAGCCAACACCGTTGCAACATCGTTGCCACGCTTCAGCACTTTTTCAAACCCACCAAAGAACTCCGCGGAGCGCCGGTCAATTGACATCAGCAACTGCTGGCCTGGAAATTTCATGCGCACATCCTCCAACACTTCCGGCACGAAGCAAGTGAGAAAGACGCGATCGAGCATATTGCGCTCGTGAGCAAGCGTGATGATCTTTTCAGGCATGCCCGGATAAGGCCTTCCTCGCTCATCAGTCTTGATCTCCAGCTCAAGCTCCAGCTTGGTAGGAGCGAAGATATCCAGAACGTCGGCCAGGGTGGGTACGGTTTGACCGCGACTGTCGTTCAAGAGGACTTTTCCAAGCGCCTCTGCACTTTGCGCCTGAATTGGTCCTCTGCCATTGGTGGTGCGATCGAGTAACGGATCATGGATCACAACCGGCACACCATCTGAACTCAGATGAACGTCCAGTTCCACTGCGTCGACATTCAGAGCGAGAAGGTTCTGGAAGCCGGTTAGGCTGTTTTCGACCCACAGGTTGCGCCCACCGCGATGACCAATGATCTTCACCATTTTCATATTCTCCAATTGCTTGCTATTTGCCGCTGTCGACGAGGCCCTTCACGAACCATCGCTGCATGATGAGGATCACCAGTACGGGCGGAAGCATGGTCCAAAGCGAGGCGTTCATCAGAAGGTGCCATGTCGGAAGGCCGTCCGACTGCGGCATGACCTGTTTCAAACCTACAACTGCGGTCGCCATGTTGGGGTCGGTCGTCATCAACAATGGCCACAGATACTGGTTCCAGCCCATCAGAAAAAGAATGATCGATAATGCCACGATGTTCGACCGGGACAGTGGAAGTAGAATGCGGAAGAAAAATTGCATCGGTTTAGCGCCATCAATTCGTGCAGCTTCACACAAATCGTCTGGAATTGTCAGAAAGAACTGCCTGAACAAAAATGTCGCCGTTGCGGAGGCGATGATCGGCAGGATAAGCCCGGAATAGGTGTTCACCATGTTCCAGTTCAACTCGACTGAGACACCGAGCCAGGCAAAGATGATGTTGAGCGGCAGCGCCATATTAGCTGCGGATTCATAAGTTGGGACGATGCGCACCTCAATCGGCAGCATCATCGATATGAATATCAGCCAGAAGGCGGTCATTCGGAACGGAAAGCGGAAATAGGTAACGGCAAAAGCCGCCAGCACAGACAGTACCAGCTTACCGACGGTAATTCCGAGGGCCACAATAACCGTGTTTAACAAAAGCTGTCCGAAATTGACAGTTGTCAGAACTTCCAGCGAATTAACCAAAAACTGATCGCCCGGCAACCAGCTCATCGGGACTTTCAACACGTCCTGCTGGCTCAGTGAACCCGTGACCGCCACGAAATAAAGTGGCAGGCAAACCAGTAGGATCCCGATTATGAGAACCGCATGGCAAACGACATCCAGAACCGGCGTGCGTTCATTCATGATTTACACCGCATAATTGACGCGCCGCTCGACCAGGCGAAACTGTGCGAATGTGAGGGCAAGAGCGAGTATCATCAAAATGACCGACTGCGCGGCAGAAGAGCCCATATCCAGGTTGACGAAGCCATCCTGATAGACCTTATAGACGAGGATCGAAGTCGCACCTGCTGGTCCGCCACGAGTGGTGGCATCAATAATCGCAAATGTGTCGAACAGGCCGTAGACGAAATTGATAACGATCAGGAAGAACAGCGTAGGTGCGATCATCGGCAGGGAAATGCGCTGGAACCGTCGAATGGGCCCAGCACCATCGATCGCGGCAGATTCCAAGATCGAGCGTGGTACAGCCAAAAGCGCAGCTACAAGAAAAATATAGTTGTAGCAGATGTGCTTCCACGATGCCGCAAGAATGATGAGGATCATCGCATCGGTGGTGTTCTTCGTAGGGTCCCAACCAATACCCAGCATGTGCAGCATTTGCGCGATCGGTCCAACGCGCGTGTTGAACAGAAATGCCAGCATTATGCCTGCAACTGCTGGCGCGATAGCATACGGAAGCAACAAGATCGTACGATAAGCGACACGCGCACGAATGACATGGTTGGTCGCAAAAGCAAACAGCAACGCAACCGAAAGCGTGATTGCATTCTGCGCCAGCGTGAACCAGAGCGTCATTTTGGCCGCCGTCCAATAGGACGGGCTGGCAAGTAATGCCGCAAAGTTCGCGAACCCAACCCATTGCACTGAACCGCCAAACGGATCATTGAGCTGAAACGCCTGGATGAGTGCTCTGAATGAGGGAATGAAGAAGAAGAACAGCAAGACGAGCATTTGTGGCGCCAGCAATAGGACTGGCGTTTTCCATTCTCGAAAATGCGCGCGTTTCAGGCCGCTTTCCTGCCGCTCCCCCAAAGGGGAGCGCAGACGGAAAGCACCTCCACCTTGTGCTTTCATTGCCTTATTTTCCTGCGCTTAGCTTTTCAAAGCGGCGAAGCACTTCGTTGCCGCGCGTGACAGCGGAATCTAACGCTTCCTGTGCCGGTTTCTGCCCCAGTGAGGCAGCCATCACTTCTTCCATAATGAAGATATTGGCCTGATTGGAGTTACCGAAGCGGAAGCCCAGTGAATTATCGGAGTTCGGCTTGCGCATAAGCTGTTGAATCGCGATGGCGCGGGTGGGATGCTGTTCGAAATAGCCTTCGCTTTTCAGCGCTTCATAGGCCGTCGTCGTAACGGGAACATAGCCGGTGTTTTTGCTCCACCACACCTGAGTTTCCGGCTTTGCTAGAAAATCGAAGAAAGCGGCAGCGCCTTTATATTCATCGTCGGAATGGCCCTTCATTGCCCATAAAGCGCCGCCACCGATGACACTATTATGTGCTGTACGGTCCTTTTCATGGGGCAGGAAAGTCGCATTCCACGGGAATTTTGCTGAAGCCTCCACCGCGGCATGAGACGCAGTCGATGCAATAATCGTCGAACAGGTACCTGAGGTGAACAACTGAACCGGCTGAATTCCCTGTCCCGCGATCTCCATAACCCCGCTCGAAACAAGGTCATGCATGCGCTCCACTTGACGGGTCAGAGACTTGTTGAAGACAAACTCGGTATCGATGCCATCAATGCCGTTGCGCTTTGTGCCATAGGGGTAGTCGTTCACGGCAGCGTAATTTTCGAGAAAACTCCACTCATAGTCGCCCGGCAAAACCATGGCGCATTTCGAAATGCCCTTGTCATGGATCGCGTGCAACTGTTGTGTCAGCTCATCCCAGTTATCAGCTGGCTTTTCAAACCCTGCGGCCTTGAAATGATCCTGATTATACCAAAGGATTGGCGTTGACGAGTTGAATGGCAGAGCCTGCAACGTGCCCTTGTCGCTATAGTAAGCGGCGACCGGTGCAATCACCGTACTCCAGTCGATGGTGTAGCCTTCCTTGGTCATCAGATCGGCGACGGGTATTACTGCCGATGAGTTCAGCATGGTCAAAAATGCGCGCTCATTGGTTTGCACAATGACCGGCGCGCGCTTCGCGCGATAGGCTGCAATCATCGCATTGATGAGCTCTTCGTATTTGCCCTTATTGACCGGGACAATCTCATACTCATTTTGAGATTCATTGAACTTCTTCGAAAGTTCATTCACGCGATCATTGAGCACGCCTCCCATCGCATGCCAGAATTCGATCTGCGTTTTTGCTTCGGCCGTTATGCTGGAAAGCATCGAACAGCCCAACATCAAGGAAGCCACTAAAAGACGCCTCATCGTATCCTCCCATATCGATCAAGTGCTTTTATGATGAGCATACGCTCTAGCAAGGGTTTGTCCAGCCCATAATTTGAAACATCCAGTTAATCACGTTTCATGGCCTTTAATATGTATATCTCCATATCTTCACGCGAAGGGTTATTGCTCTTCCAGACGGACTATGATTATCATACGCTCACCTATCAATCATATTCTCACGAGTCGCTCGATGGATATCACCCCACTGAATCCTGCCACGCTAGCATTCGATCTAATCATTTTTGACTGTGACGGGGTGCTGGTCGACAGCGAGATCATCAGCTGCGGCGCAGTGGCCGATGTGCTGAACAGGCACGGCGTACCCACGGACCTCGACTATGCCTTGCGCACTTTCCTGGGACGCCCGGCGTCGGCAGTGACGGATGCCTTCACAGAACAAATGAACAAGCCACTCCCCGACACATTTGTTTCAAGCTGGCGTGAGTATCTATTTACGCGCTTCGAACAGGAACTGGTTGCCGTCGATGGAATTCGTTCGGCGATTGAAGCGATACCATTGCCCCGCTGCGTCGCCTCATCCAGCGATGAGGAGCGACTTCAGATGTCGTTGGGGCAAACCGGCCTGCTGCCACTTTTCGAAGGCAATATCTTCAGCACAACGATGGTGAAGCATGGCAAACCCGCTCCTGACCTCTTTCTCTATGCGGCCAGAGAGATGGGCGTGCCGGCCTCACGATGTGTTGTCATCGAAGACAGCCCCAGCGGCGTGAAGGCCGCCAAGGCTGCGGGCATGACGGCTGTCGGATTTACGGGTGGGAGCCATTATTCGGTACTGGACAATACTGAAACATTGCGTAATGCCGGTGCGGATCACATTTTAAAGCGTGCTGCTGACCTGCCTTCCTTACTGAGAGAAATTTCCGCCGATGGCCGATAACGACAAGCCCAGACTGGACGATGCCGCAAGAGCGGGTTGGCTTTATTATATTGCCGGTAAGACACAGGACGAGATCGCCCAGATGCTGGGCGTTTCGCGCCCGACGGCACAGAGATTTGTATCCCAATGTCGGTCTGAAGGACTGATCACGTTTCGAATGAACCATCCAATAGCAAATTGCATGGAACTTGCGGGCAGGCTGTCGGAGAAATTCGATCTAGCTTATTGCGACGTTATTCCCTCAGAGGGGACTTGGCCGGAAGGCTCAACGACTGTCCCTGAAGCCGCTGCCGTTTTCATAGAGCGGCAGTTGCGGTCCAGAACTGCCATTGTGATGGCGCTTGGCACCGGCCGCACCATGCGCGCCACGGTCCAGCGCGTTTCTCCACTCAACGGCTCGGTCCATCGACTGGTATCATTGGTGGGGCATATTGGCATTGACGGATCGGCGAGCCCGTTCGACGCCTTGATCAAACTTTCGGAAACAGTCAACGCACAGCATTATCCGCTTCTTTTGCCGCTCTACCTATCTTCGGTAGAAGAAAGGGACGCGTTGCTGGCGATTGAGCCGGTGAGGCGCGTCCACCAACTCGCATCGACTGCCGATCTCTGGGTGACCGGGATCAGCGATCTGGCGGCGGATTCGCCACTTGCAAAAGAAGGGTTTCTGAGCCGCGATGAGCTTTTTGAACTTAACAGGCTCGGAGGCGTTGGAGAAATTTGCGGTTGGGCATTTGATATCGATGGGAAAATCGTCGAAGGTGCTACGAATTTGCGTATCACCAGCGTCGCGCCGCAGATCAATGTCGGCAGACAACGTATTTGCGTGGCTTCAGGTGAACGGAAAGTGCAACCATTGTTGTCTGCGCTCCGCGGCAACATCATCAATGGACTCATTACCGATGAAAATACCGCGATGAATTTGCTGGCCTGATAATCCAGCACCTTAATAAAAGCCGCGGTTGTATCGGTTAGACATACTTCCCGTCGTCGGCACTCCCACATTGTTTAGGGTTCTGGCGCGCCGGGACGCGTACGTTAGCGCCTGTTCCGGAAAACGGTTTGTAATTCCGTTATTTGTGGCTCAATCAGCTTACTTATTATAATAATTTATGGAATAGTAATTCAGTCTCGCTGCCTGGTGCACGATTTCAATCCACGCCATCATGTCTCCATCCAAATGCTCGCCAGCAATATGAACGATGCAATTTGCTCTGTGCAAGTAATTGGATAAATACGGATTGGGCTGTAATCGAGCTGTTAAACTCCTTCGGGGTGTCGCCTTGGCCGTCCATGCAATACAGATTTGCGAGAAGTCGTGAATGCTCTGCTTAAAATTGCTTCTTCAGGCGCAGCGCAGCGGCTTCTCCCAACTAATCACTACCATCCTCTGCGGTGTAGGATTGTTTCTATTCCTGCCGCATTGACGGTCTGCTGCACAGATCAAAGAGGGCCTGCCGTAGCAACACGTAAACAAGCGTGATACGAATTTTGACTGGCAATCAGTCCAGGATGTGGTCGCACAGACGGAATAATCGAGCCATAGAGTTCAGAACCCATGAAATACCATATCAAGCGCAGCCACAATCTCGTCATGCGATGCAGAGAGGTTTGTAACTGAGGTCTTCAAGACCGATACTGGTATTGCGGCCATGAACTGCGTGACTAAGACGTACTCCTCTCCTTCAATATCAAAGGTGGGATTAAGCCGTTTGGCGGGGATGGGTGCCAGCGCTTTGATAATGAGGGGGATGACAATACGTGTTTTAAGCTCATCCAGTAGATCGGCTTGCACGTCTAGCACATAGCCGCCACCCGGATTGGAATAAACGTCATATCTTGCCATTAGAACTGACGATAATGGTCGAGAGGTAAGCCATTTGCTTCGATGTACGCATTTGAGCTTTGCATCGCTGCACGGTTATCTTTTTTCCAAAGTGCTGATTTGGCAGCAGCCAACGCCTGTGCAATACCAATCTCGGCTGCGCGCGAAATATTAATATTATGGCGGCGTGCTTCCGAAAGAAGCTCACTATCAATTGAAAGATTGGCTGCGCGTTTGAGTGTGCGGACAGGTTGCGATTGTGGCATAAGAAACGCTCCTTCTTGCCAGAAATATATGCGCATAACTATGCGCAAACAACTGTAATATTGTAACACTTCAATCATCGCCATTTAAACCAGCAAACGATGGCTTTCCAAGCGTCCGAAGCCTGATGAGCAATATCCCGGCGTGTACGTCAAGATCCGCAGCATTATGGGGTAGCGATAGATCAAGCGCGGCAGCGTCAAATTACGATTCGCCCCAGTCAATCAGCGCGATCCGATCGTCCGTCATTAAGATGTTCCGTTAGCGAGGGGCGCTGCGAACAACGCAGATCTGGCGGCCGAGAAGCCGCGTCTACACGGCTTGGCATCGCACTTCACTCTCTGGGGCGCCGCGCTAAGATTAATTTTCGTCCCTTTTTCGGCGTTTAGAAGGTCGGTTTATGACCGCCAGCCAGGACGTAGGGGCCAACTTCGGGTCAGGCGGTGCAGTTCGTGTAATGTAGTAGCCACCCGCCGCCAGTTCTTCTCCGTTTGTGGTGAATTACCTTTCAGATACTTTATCACGACCTGACTATCTTCGAACATCGCCCATCCTTCTTTGGGAAAGGAAGCGGTACCGCCATGCATTCTGATCCAGATACCGGAGAAGCCCTATCTCTCCGGCCAAATCAACGTCGCAACGCATGTCCAGATGTGCCGCTGCGAGGCGTCCGCCGTCAGTATGCTCCTCAAATCGTTTGGAAGGCCGCCGGTGAGCCGTTCTAGACCGTCGACATCCAAGCCCTTCGGCGGTCGAAAGCTTCTTATCGCATTTGCGTAGCTTTCAGGAGTTCGAGTTAATTGAAGTCGCGCCAGACATTATCATATCTGTCTCTTGCGGATTGCTATGACCAGACGGAAGACGGCAAAGGCAGCGGAAGCGAGATATAAAAATCCGCCGATGAACATGATGCCGTATACGCCGGCGAACAATTCGCGGTCTTCTCTGAACCTGTCGGGCGTCCCGGTTACAGGATAGACAAAAGCCGCGATGATTTCGCCTATCCCATATCCGACGAAGAGGCAGACCGGCACCAGCAGCAGAAGGCTGATGAGAAAAAAGAAGATCGGTTTCAGCATTGTCCCTTACATCCCAACATCAACCAGCTTGTCGAGCGAAAAGCGTTCGGAACTTGCGTCGCAGCGGTGCCAATCCATCTGCGCGTTCGGTTCATCGCGGTGCCCGTAGCACCAGTCCCTTTCATTCAGCGCTACGCCATAAATCCTCATTGATGCGCAGGCGACGACGATCTGGACATCATGGCTTATGCTGTGCAGGCAGATGTCACCAGTCTCGTTGAAGAGCTGTTTGAGCTCATCGTCAGTCTCGGTGGCTTGTGCAAACAGCCTGTCGGCAGCCACGGCGGGACATGCCATCTGCGATCCGATAAAGAACAGGGAAAGTCCGAGCAGCTGCCGGTTCATCGTATTGTCCTTTCATCATGGCGATCAGAAGGCAGGGGTTGCAATCAGTCGTCGATGCCTCGACCGGTCTGCTTGAAGCATTGGGCCAGCCGCGCAGCCACCGCGTTATAGGTTTTTACCTCATTGGCAGGATAGATCAGACGAAAGACACGAACTATGTCGATGCCGTCCGCCGCATTTCGTTCTAGCAGGAGCTTGGTGAAGAAAACATTGCCTTTCCAGTGAGCGGAGACGACGGCCCAGTCCATTGTAGCGCGGCGATAGGTGACGGTGGCGCCAGCGTCGGCAAGGCCGCCAATGAGGGTATCCATGTCCTGCTCGAGGACATTGTAGCTGCCCCAGACCGCCAGTTTTGCGCCCGACTTGCCGGTGAACTTGCGGCCGTCGCCATTATCGGCCTCGGGCTGAGCAGTCAGAAGATCTGCCGGATAGCAGATGGAGTAACCGAAGCGCAAATTTTCATAGACATCCCATTGATGGACCGATGCCACAGCTGGCATGCACAGGAATGAAATGGTTAAGGCTCCGGCAAAGGGTCGTTTCAAAATAATCATCCTTCTCTCCATTCGATAATCGCCTTCGGGAGCTGAAGTTCCGTTCAAATGAAATGCACCATGAGCGCGGCGCTAAGCCCGACAAGGACGCCACCGCTAACCTTCGGAATCCAGTCAGCGAAACCGGAGGAGGCAATGCGTGGCGATGCGAAGGAGGCGATTGCCACAGATGCAAGATCGCCGAGCGAGAAAGCTCCGTTCACGATGATACCAAGCAGCAGGAACTGAAGCCAACCGGGCATCGCTCTTTGCGGATCGACGAATTGGGGCAGGAACGTCAGAAAAAATAACGCAGTCTTCGGGTTGAGAATCTCGACTACGATGCTGTCGCGTAGAACGCGTCTGTGCCGCGAGGAGATTTCGGTTGCTTCGTTTGCGACGGAGGCAAACATCATCCTTCCACCCAGCCACAACATGTAGAAAGCTCCCGCCAGCCGCAGGAATGAATAAAGTACGGGGGCATGGTGCAGGAGTGCCGCCAGCCCCGCAGACGCCGCCGCTATATGGACATAGCATCCGAGGTGAATACCGAGGGCTGCCATCAAGCCAGCTCTTTGCCCGTAAGCCAGGGTTTGCGCTGACATATATAAAATGGCCGGACCCGGCATGAAAGCGAACACCAGTGTGGCAAGGACGAATGGTATCCAGGTTTCCAGCAACATGCTGCCGATCTCCTATCTCCCGCCGAGAAAGAATGAACCAAACTTTATTCATCATGAGAAACGATTTATCATCATGCTATTCATGACGATCTGAGGTGAAACGGTGTTTGATATTGTACTGTTGCGGACCTTCGAGGCAGTCGCCAGCCTATCAAGTTTTACAAAGGCAGGGCAGCAACTCAACTTGACGCAATCCGCCGTAAGCGCCCATATCCGGCGGCTGGAGGAGCAGGCGGGAAACGTTCTTCTCGAACGCAATACCCGCACGGTGGCACTGACCCCACAAGGACAGGCGCTGCTTGGTTACGCAAAGGCGATCCTGCGCCTGAGCGAGGAAGCGCGGACACTAATGAAAGGCAGCGCCAACGCAGTCCATTTGCGGATTGGCACATCCGATGATTTGACGAGCACCTGGCTGCCATCTGTATTGAAGAGGTTTCAGGACTCTCGTTCGGGGCGAACGCTAGAGATCCAGATTTCCAATACAAACTCTTTGCTGGGAATAATGGATAAGGGCGAACTTGACCTGATCATCGGTTGTCGATGCCGTGGCGACCAGTCCGGTATTCATTTGTGGAACGAGCCCCTCCGATGGGCAATCGGAAAGACTTCGCTCGAAGCTGGAGCAACCGTCCCGCTCGCAGTTTTTCCTGAACCGTGTCCCTATCGGGATGCTGCTCTTGTCGCGCTGGCTGCAAAAAACTGTAAATGGCTGATAACAACCATCAGTCCCAGTCTCGGCAGTTTGACGGCATTGGCAGCAGCTGGGCTCGCGGTCACACCATTGAACTCGAGTTCCATACCCGCAAAACTGCAGACGGTTGACACCAATGAGCTGCTGCCTTCGTTGCCCGATGTTGAATTTGTTGCCCACGTCAGGCCCGGTCTGTCTGAAGAGAACAGTCTACTCACGCGCTCAGTCATTGACTGGATCACTATCAACAGGCCGAAATCGACTTCATAGCTGGCGCACAATTCCAATCTAAGCTGGGCTTTTGCGTCCAATTTCATCTACGTGAGCAGTCCGCGCAGGTTTCCGTCTCGACCTGAACGCGAGGAGGGGATGCCAGAAACATGAAGAGGTTCATTAACGCCGACGTTGATGGGCCACCGCTTACAGTCCGGCAATGAGCATTATTCCTGGGACGGGCCGCAAGCGATCATATCAATTGAGGGTGGGGCTTTCCGCAAGAAAGGAGGACCAAACGATGAACGTGGAAGAATTGGCCAGAAGGGTATTTCTAAGTCAGCCCTTCAGTCAGTATCTGGGCGCGGAACTCGTTGCTGTCGGTGATGGCAATGCAAATATCTCTCTGATTATCCGCGAGCATCATACCCAGCAACATGGCTTTGTTCATGGAGGCGTGATCAGCTATCTGGCAGATAATGCGCTGACATTTGCAGGCGGGCTCGCTCTAGGCGGTGACGCGCTTACCTCTGAATTCAAGATCAACTTTGTTCGACCTGCCAAGGGCCGTATATTGTTTGCAAATGCCTGGACATTAAGCAAAGGGAAGCGGCAAGCTGTGTGTCAATGCAAGATTGTTTGCGATGCGATACTGGTGGCGGTCGCTCAGGGAACGATTGTTGCAGCTTAAGCGTCCTTCAGGGCTATTTTGCATGTAGGTTCATAAGTTAAGAAATCGCCCGCAACAATGCGAAACGTGGCTATTTGAAGATAGTTTATTATATCGAATGGGCTCGGTTCCATCTATGTAGGGCTCTTGTTTCAACAAGAGCCGGTGTAATGAGCATTGATAATTAAAAGGCGATCTAGACTGGCAATTTGGAAGTGGAGCTGCATGAACCCGTTGAATTGGCCGTACGGTTAATAGCTCCTAGTCAGCGTGCAGCAATAGCCAGTGTGGCCCTAGGCTCGTTATAGTCAGATCGATTGTTCGTCTGGACGGCATTCATTGATAATCCAAGATGATGTATTACTGTCCACATTACCGGCGGGCCGTGGGCTCAATTCCCATCAAGGCATAGCGGTCTGTGCTCCATCGACACGTGCGTTTCCTGACTGGCAATCTACGAGGAAGATGTGGCGACAATTATCGTTCGGTGGGTCGCCTTTTCGTTAGAGTAAGGGGCGCCTGAAAAAGATCGTCAGAAGAGTTCAAATTGTGTATTCGAATACACCTAATTGCGCGTGCTCTTGCTGAATCGCGATAGCCAACAAAGCTGTTGCACACGTTTCAAATCAGCGAATTTAACATTCCCTAAAGTTCGATAACTTGTCCCGCTATTCGAACATTCTGCCATAATCATCTCGGTGAGCGGTGTCACGAAATACGACATTTACCGTATTGTTGGCCCTTTGCCGCTAGCGTAGATTTATGTCTAATTGACTAATGCAACCAGTTTTTCGTGGCCGTGTTTTGGCTTCGAAAGGCAAAAATTCTCTGTCGTTGGTAGAATTGGGGTATTGATTTTCAGCTGATACTGGAACATATTTTCCAGCCGGGCTGCCGAATTTGCCGAGTTGAAGCATTGGCAGTCAAGTTGAGGGGCAATCCAGACTTATAATGAAGTGTCGTGTGACGTGCATGAATAATCTCGTACGCGTGACCGCGGCGTGCAGAGATTGAGGGGCCGTAGCGGGACCGGGTGGGACCGTCATGAAAATCAGGAAGCGTGCGCGTGGACATCGGTCGTCGGCGGGTCTGCCGATGCAGTTTGCGGTTATGGCAGGTATTTACCTGACCGTTGGCAACTCCTCTGTTTTGGCAGCCGACCCGCCACCCGCACCGTCGAAAACTTCATCGATTACTCAAGAAGTGACAAATCCTCTGACGGGGAACACGACCACCGTCACTAATTTGATCGTTGACCCGGCTGGAACCCCGACAGCTGGTACTACCGCATTTGTTCAAACCGCTGACGGTTATACGTTCCTGGTAAAAGCAAAAGACGAAGTTTTCTATAACAACGACACGCCGGAACCTGTCGCGTTTACGGTTGTCTCTATCAGTGACGGGCACGCTATCATCGCCAGCCCAACAGCGTTGGAGAATGTTGAAATCGCAGTTGGCCTGACGACAACTGATTTCAATACCAATTTCAACAGCTCTGGCAGCGAAGGAACACTCACTCCGCCTGTCGATGTTTCCGGACCAAATGGCGTCAAGCAGGTCTACTACGGTAAAAACGGCAAAAATGGGCGTGCAGGAGCATTATTCGTTCCACCTTCCTCCGGCGGCGATGGTGATGCAGGACCAACCAATGACAAAACGTTGAGTACAAATGTTAATGCGACCTCCAGTATTGGTTGGGAAATCGGCAGCGTCGGCGGCAGTGGCGGTAAAGGCGGCAATTCCTATGCCAGTTTCTGGAGCGGTCGCGACGGTGGCGATGGCGGTGCTGGCGGCACCGTTATTGCCACACAAGCTGCATCGAGTACGATCCAGACCAGCGGCGATAACCATTATGGTATATTTGCCTATAGCCGCAGCGGAGAAGCCGGAGATGGTGGCAGCGGCTATGCTGCACCGGGTGGCGGCACTGGCGGGCATTCAGCCAATGGCGGACAGGTTACAGTCAATCAGTACGGTGCGATATCCACCAACGGAATCAACGCCCACGGCATCTACGCGCTGAGCGTCAGCAACAATGGCGGCAACGGCGGCAGTCAATGGGGACTTGTCGGTGAGGCGGGCAACGGCGGATATGGCGGCAATGGCGGTCAGGTTGATGTCAACACTTTTTCGGGTGCAACGGTCCTCACCCAGCAAAATTATTCAAACGGTATATTTGCGCAATCGATCGGGGGGTCGGGTGGTTCTGCGGGAACCAGCGGAAATCTGCTGGTCTCATTGATTGGCGAAGCAGATAATGGCGGCAATGGCGGTGCCGTGAATGTCTCGAATGGCGGCATAATCGAAACGCATGGCCTGGCTTCGCGCGGGATCATGGCGCAATCCATTGGAGGCGGTGGTGGCGCCGGCGGTACGGCGGCAGGTCTGGTTGCACTGGCGCTTGGCGGTGTCGGCTCCAACGGCGGTTCCGGCGGCGCGGTCAGCGTGATGAACGAGGGAACGGGGTCGATCTATACGAAAGGCGATCTCGCCGACGGCATCATGGCGCAATCCATTGGCGGTTCCGGCGGTCAGGGGACAAATGCATATGGTCTGGTGAGCATCGGCGGAAACGGTTCGAAGGGCGGTAGCGGGTCGGACGTTTCTGTCAGCAATTTTGGCCGGATCGTCACCGAAGGCGATGGCGCGCGGGGGATAATCGCGCAGTCGATTGGCGGCGGTGGTGGTGATGGTGGTTCGACCGGAGGCATGGTCGCAGTTGGCGGCAGCGGTAGCGGCGGTGGGGACGGGGCAGCGGTTAGCGTGACCAATGACGGCGTCATCATGACCGGCGGACAGGACGCAATGGGCATCATTGCCCAATCGATTGGTGGCGGTGGCGGTAATGGCGGCTCGTCTGTAGCAGTTGGTGCATTTGTCGGCGTTGCGGTCGGCGGCGCAGGCGGCAAAGGCGGCGCAGGCGATCAGGTTAAAGTGACGCTTTCCAACTCAGATGCCAGCCAGCCTTCCCGGATTGTGACGGCTGGCGACCGGTCCACCGGCATCATTGCCCAATCGATTGGCGGCGGCGGCGGCAATGGCGGCGGCGCTCTCACCGCGACAGGCGGTGTTTTCGGTGCGGCCTCTATTGCGGTCGGCGGATCAGGCGGTGTCGGAGGCGACGGTGGAACTGTGATATTGGCTGGTAGCGGTGATGCCGCTGTACAGACCGCTGGCGCGGATGCGGCAGGCATCATACTGCAATCCGTCGGTGGCGGTGGTGGCAATGGCGGTTACGCGATTTCAGCCGCCGCCTCTGGAGGTCTGGCTTCTGCCTCTCTGGCAATCGGCGTCGGCGGGTCGGGCGCCGCAGGTGGTCATGGCGGTGAAGTCCTTGTCGGTACCGTCGATGGGAGCGGCAATCTGGTCGCGCCGGGCTTCTCCGGCAGCGTTGTGACCACGGGAGAGCGTTCCGCTGGTATGATTTTCCAATCGGTTGGCGGTGGTGGCGGTAACGGTGGTCTCGCCGTGGCCGCGACGGCTGGCGGATCGTTGATCGTTTCCGGCAATCTATCAGTGGGCATCGGTGGCTCAGGGGGCACTGGCGGCAGTGGCGGATTGGTTCGTGTTTATACGGATGCCGATATTACGACACGCGGCAACAGCTCGTCCGCTCTGCTTGCTCAATCCATCGGTGGCGGCGGTGGTAACGGCGGCGGTAGCATTGCAGGCGGTGTCGGGGGCAGCGCAGGCGTTACAGTCAATGTCAGCGTCGGTGTCGGCGGAAGTGGTGCCGGCGGCGGTACTGGCGGCGCGGTCGACCTTATCGCTGGTGGCGACCTGATCCGCACGACGGGTCAGTTTTCGACTGCGGTTGTTGCCCAGTCAATCGGTGGGGGCGGCGGTAACGGTGGCTATTCAATCGCAGCGGGGCTTGCGGGTGGCGGCGCCGGTGCCGGAACAGTCAGCGTCGGCGTCGGCGGTTCGGCCGCTGGCGGCGGGAATGGCGGTGCGGTCAATGCTCACGTGGATGCCGTCGTTACAACGGAAGCGGACGATTCCGGTGCAATTTTGATCCAGTCGATCGGCGGGGGCGGCGGTAATGGAGGGTTCTCTGTTGCAGCGAGTGGTGCTGGCGCTGGTGCTGGCGCGGGCGCGGTGTCTGTCGGACTTGGGGGTTCAGGAGGCGCTGGCGGCAATGGCGGTGCGGTGAGCGCCCATATCAACAACGATGTCGGTACTGAAGGTGAACGCGCCGCTGGTGTGGTGATGCAATCGATTGGCGGCGGCGGTGGCAACGGTGGGTTCTCCATATCGGGAACCCTGTCCGGAGCGGGCGCCGGAAGCGGTTCCGTTTCGGTAGGGCTTGGCGGTTCAGGCGGTAGCGGCGGCGACGGCTCCACAGTCACCGCAACTGTCGATGGGAACATAACGACAGAAGGTAAAGACTCCACCGCTATCCTGGCGCAATCTGTTGGCGGCGGCGGTGGCAATGGCGGATTTAATGTTTCCGGTGCCGTGAGCGGCTCTGGCGTCGGCAGTGGTGCTGTCAGTGTCGGTTTGGGCGGCAGCGGTGGCACGGGCGCAAAGGGTGACACGGTCACGCTCACCAACAACGGTTCTGTCTGGACGCAAGGTGATCGCTCGTCAGGCGTTGTCGCGCAATCTATTGGCGGTGGCGGTGGTAATGGTGGTTTTGACGTTTCCGGTTCGATTGCCGGTGCGGGAACTGGAACCGGGACAGTCAGCGTCGGTCTTGGCGGTGACGGTGCGGGTGGGGGTAACGGTGGTGCGGTAAACGCGACATCGAACGGGGAGATTCTGACAGAAGGTTTTGCCTCATCGGGCTTCGTTGCACAGTCAATTGGCGGCGGTGGTGGCAATGGCGGGTTCAATGTCAGTGCCGGGCTTTCCGTCGCAGGTGTCGGCGCAGGTTCGGTCGGTGTCGGACTTGGCGGTAGTGGTGCTGGCGGCGGCAATGGTTTGACGGTCACCGCCCATACGACGGCGAATATTGAAACGCGCGGCGATGCGTCGACAGGTGTTCTGGCGCAGTCGGTTGGCGGCGGTGGCGGCAATGGCGGATTCAATATCACACCAACGGTATCGGGCGCAGGCACGGGCTCGGGCGCGATTTCGGTCGGCCTGGGTGGTAGCGGCGCTGGCGGCGGTAATGGTGGCACGGTCGACCTGACGGTTGAAAATGATGTACTGACACATGGCACCCAATCGTCGGGGGTTGTCGCACAATCGATTGGCGGCGGTGGTGGCAATGGCGGCTTCAATGTCTCGGCAGCCGGGACTGGTGCAGGAACCGGATCTGGTGCGGTCGGGGTTGGTCTTGGCGGTAGTGCGGGAGCAGGCGGGACCGGCGGCACGGTTGGTAGCAAGGTCACAGGCAATCTCACCACAATCGGCGAAAACTCGACGGCTCTGCTCGTTCAGTCACTTGGTGGTGGCGGCGGTAATGGCGGCATGAATGTTTCGGCGACTGTTGCAGTCGCAGGAACCGGGGCCGGCGGTGCGTCTGTCGGCATCGGCGGTTCGGGCGGCGCTGGCGGCGCTTCGGGCAATGCCACATCGGTTCTCATCGGCGATGTCATTACGGAAGGTAATGGCTCTGGCGGCGTGGTCGTCCAGTCGCTTGGCGGCGGCGGCGGTAACGGCGGTCTCAATGTATCGGGAACAGTGACAGCAGCCGGTACAGGCGCTGGCGGAGTTGCCGTTGGACTGGGTGGCAGTGGTGGCGATGGCGGCAATGCCGCCGCTGTGGACAGCACGATCAACGGCAATGTCCAAACGTCGGGTGATGATGCGAGCGGTGTGGTCGTCCAGTCCGCCGGTGGCGGTGGTGGCAATGGCGCAATCAATATCGCCGCTGTCGTCAGCCTTTCAGGCAATGGATCAGGTGCGGCCAGTATCGGCATTGGCGGCTCGGGCGGTGGCGGCGGCGATGCTGGGACCGCTGCTGGAAAAATGACCGGAAATGTCGTCACCCAGGGGGATCGTTCTGCTGGTGTAGTGGTGCAATCGCTTGGCGGCGGCGGCGGTAATGGCGGGATCAATGTTTCCGGTGCCGTGAGTCTGGCCGCGCAAAACAGCGGAGCTGTCGGCGTTGGCATAGGCGGTTTTGGCGGTGATGGCGGTCACGCAGATACAGCGACCAATGATTTTACCGGTGATGTGGTCACGCTTGGCGTGGATTCGACCGGTGTGCTGGTTCAGTCAGTTGGTGGCGGCGGTGGCAATGGCGGTATCAACATTAGCGGTGCGGTCAGTATTGCGGGCAATGGTTCAGGTGTTGCAGCTGTCGGTATTGGCGGCTTCGGCGGTTCTGGCGGCTATGCTGGCGATGTCACCGGCAGCTATTCAGGAAATGTCTTCACGTTCGGCGACCGTTCGTCGGGTATCGTCGCGCAAAGTCTTGGCGGCGGCGGCGGTAACGGTGGCGTCAATATCTCCGGCGGCCTTTCGGTTGCTCCGCAACTTTCCGGATCTCTTGGATTGGGTATCGGCGGTTTCGGCGGCGATGGCGGTGTTGCAGGGTCCGTTGACCAGACGGTGATCGGCTATGTGCAAACACTGGGCGACGACTCTATCGGTATTCTCAGCCAAAGCCTCGGCGGCGGCGGTGGCAATGGCGGTCTCAATGTCAGTGGAGCCGTATCTCTGTCGCGTCAGACAAGTGCGGCTGTCGCGCTTGGTCTGGGTGGATTTGGCGGTGCGGGTGCCGATGCAGGGGCTCTGACGGCATCGGATGTGACCGGCGGCGTCCTCACCATCGGCGACAGAAGCTCGGCCATTGTGACGCAAAGCCTTGGCGGCGGCGGCGGTAATGGGGGGATGAATGTCTCCGGCACGGTCAACCTCACGCAACAAAGTGGCGGCGCAGCGTCGCTCGGCTTGGGCGGTTTCGGCGGCGGCGGCGGCAATGCAGGCGACGTTACGAGCAAAGTCCGTGTAACCGCTGACCATGACAACATCACCACAATTGGTGATCAGAGCATCGGCGTGATGGCGCAGTCGGTTGGCGGTGGTGGCGGTACGGGCGGCCTGAATGTTTCAGGCGCAGTCAGCGTCACGGGTCAATCGGGCGCGGCGGTATCACTTGGTTTGGGCGGGTTTGGCGGCGCGGGCGGCAATGCCGGGTCCGTTGATCTCGATGTTATCGGAACAGTCAATACATTCGGCGACCGTTCTACCGGCCTGATGGCTCAAAGCCTTGGCGGCGGCGGCGGTGTCGGCGGTACCAATATTTCCGGTTCTCTTGCTTTGACCAAGCCATCCGCATCAAGCACGATCTTTTCCGTTTCCGCTGGTGTCGGCGGCTTTGGCGGCGGTGGCGGCGATGCGAGGGCTGTCAGCCTTTCCTATACAGGCGCGCTGACCGCTCTGCCGCGCACCATTAATAGCGATGGCAGTGTCACGCTCAATGAAACGCAAGGCGCGGATGGTATTCTGGCGCAATCCATCGGCGGTGGCGGTGGCGATGGCGGCCTGAATGTCAGCGGTGGCGTCGCAATCAGCAGCAAGCCCGGCGAAGGCCAATCTGATAACAGCAAGTCCTACGGCGTGCTGATCGGCGTTGGTGGCTTTGGCGGTGTCGGTGGCGATGCGGGTACGGTCGATGTCAATGTCGGGGATGGTAGCACCATCCTTGCCCATGGTACGGGACGTTCGGGCATCCTCGCACAGTCCATTGGCGGCGGCGGCGGCAATGGTGGCATGAATGTTTCTGGCGGGATCGTTTCGGATACATCGCTGATCGTCGGTGTTGGCGGTATGGGCGGCAATGCGGGCCGCGCGGACAATGTCAGCGTTACTGCGCGCGCCGACATTCAGGTCACGACGGATCCC
Organism: Brucella tritici; assembly: GCF_902825325.1. Taxonomy (GTDB): domain Bacteria; phylum Pseudomonadota; class Alphaproteobacteria; order Rhizobiales; family Rhizobiaceae; genus Brucella. The sequence goes on from NZ_CADEAR010000014.1 coordinate 84,500, forward strand.
AGCGATTTCGGAAAACCGACCGACCAGACCTTTGAAACAAAACTGCGCGATGTATTGGGTAATTCGGTGGTCGACACCACAACAGGACTGGTCGATTCATTCGGTCTCAAGTCGCTGTTCGTCGACCTCGGATTGTTTAATAGCGATGACAAACTACCTGACACAGAAGGTTCGGCTGGTATTCTGGCGCAATCCATCGGCGGTGGCGGTGGTAATGGTGGGCTGAACGTCTCAGGCGGTATAGCCCTCAGCAAAGACGGCAAGATCCCATCCATTACATTTGGTGTTGGCGGCTCGGGCGGCGCAGGCAACGTATCGGGCGATGTCAGCGTTGACCACGAAGGCACCATTGCGGTTGAGGGCAACTGGAAGCACGGCATTCTGGCGCAATCTATAGGTGGCGGCGGCGGTAATGGCGCGCTCAATGTCAGCGGACAGTTGAACTGGGGCAGTTCCAACAGTTCCGGCGGTGCAACAGATCTCAGCATCGTTGCAGGTCTTGGTGGCTATGGCGGTGTCGGCGCCGATGCTGGTAATGTCGATGTTGTTTCAAACGGCGACATCTCAACGAACGGCTATCACTCCCGCGGTATCTTTGCCCAGTCGGTCGGCGGCGGCGGCGGTACTGGCGGTATCAATGTAACTGCAGTCGCGACCAAGGACAGCACACCGGTCGGTATAGGCATTGGCGGTACAGGCACCAGCGGCGGCAATGCAGGTAATGTCACTGTCACGCGAGGAACTTCGCTTCAGTCGGCGGGACTGATCCTGACCGACGGCGTTGGTGCGCATGGTATCGAAGCAAGCAGTATTGGCGGTGGCGGTGGTGATGCCGGGATCAACGCAGTTCTCGGTATAAGCAAGACTACTGGCTCCGGTAGCGATAGCGGTTCTGCTGGCGACCGCAAGGAAACCGTCAATGATGGTGTGGATTCGTCGGCGGTCACCGGCATTACGGACACACTTGATAAGGCCGAAACCTCGACCGGTGGGGGCGGCAGCGGAAGCAATAAAACCGTCAATTCCGCAATCATCGCGGTCGGTGGTTCTGCGGGCAATGCGGGCAATGGCGGTCAGGTGGATATCAGCCATTTTGGCGATATTGTTACCCTTCAGGACGGAAGCTACGGCGTCTTCGCACAATCGCTTGGCGGCGGCGGCGGTAACGCCGCATTTAATGCCGGGCTGGTCTTTGAAACGGGAGATGCTTCCAAGAACAAGGGCTTCGGCATGGCTATCGGCGGCGGTACGGGCGCTGGCGGCACAGGAGGTAATGTCACGGTCGATAATACCGGCATCGTTGATACGTTTGGTGATGACGCGCACGGCATTTTCGCGCAGTCGGTTGGCGGCGGCGGCGGTAATGCCGGTTATAACGTGCTCTCCACAGGTGGCGAAGATGGCAATATCGGCATCACCATCGGACGTGTTGGCGGTACTGGCGGTTCCGCTGGCGACGTCACAGTCAGAAGCGACAGTCTGATACGTACACAAGGCGACCTGTCCGACATCAGCGCCTTTGAGACAAAACTGGTTTAATTAAGAAGAGAGGATTTTTGGCTCATCATAGCTTTATCA
>NZ_CADEAR010000015.1 GCF_902825325.1 Brucella tritici
TAAATCAAACCCCAAACCGAGCCGGAAACTCCAATCTTCAAAAGCACAAATAGTCTCAAATCATTCGACGACGGACACAAGATGCAGGCCGGTCGCACGAGCTTCGAGCCGTTCGCCAATCTGGCCTATGTCCGGCTTCATACTGACGGATATGATGAGGACGGTGTTGCCGGTCTTCACAGCGACAGCGACAATAGCGATGTCACCTACACGACGCTGGGTCTGAGAGCCGCGACCGATCTGACGCTTGGCGGTATCGCCTCGACGTTGCACGCAACGGTCGGCTGGCAGCACGCGGTCGGGGACACTACTCCCGTTGCAAATCATGCATTTACCGGTTCGGATGCCTTCACTGTAGCGGGTGTACCGATTGCTGAGGATGTAGCCTTGATTGAAGCTGGTCTGAACTTCCAGTTCAGTGAAAACGCTTCGCTTGCAGCCGGTTACAAGGGGCAATTCGGTGATGGAGCCGTGCGAAACGGCTTCAACGCTTCGTTCAAAGTGAAGTTCTAGGCTCATAAAATTTGTGACGATTGTTGCTCATGGCAACGATCGTCACAAATGAAGATATGGCAATTACTTCTGTTCGGGTGCCGTTGTCTGAATGCTGGCAGTTGTTTGAGGCTTCTCCATCTTCGTGGAGGATTGGGCACTATGATAGGTGCAGTCTGCCATCGCCGCTGTAACCGACAGAGCGAGGACAGCGGTAGTCACGAATACGACTTTCATGTCTGTCTCCCTTCAGTTTGGATGTGGCATTGCAACGGCAAGTTTAGCAGAGCCTGATCGTCCTGTCGCATCACATCGTTCGCCAAAAACCGCCTGCCTCATTTTCGCCATGATTTTGTCGGGCGTTAGCCATAATTTTCGACGGTAAAATGTATTGGTTCTCGTCGCAAAAACGTATTTGGCGCGAAAATCGCGCCAAATCATGGTTCTGCCTTAATGTGATTTCGCCCCCGTTCAGGAGGCGCAGCGGCTCACCACTGCGCGCTTGCCGCCGAGCGACAGGAACGAGATATGCAGGGACTGGCCGACGGGTGAAATCGTGATGTTTTCATTCGACTGTTGGCCGTTGGCGGTGCAGGACATGGCCACGGTATACGTCCCTTCGTAATTGTTCATCCGCGTGACCGAACATTGGCTGTCGCGGCTATCGAAACGCTCGCCGGAAATGGAGAACCGCTGGCCATCGGAGCTGCACCAGTTGCCGGTGATGGGTGTAGGGTCGACGGGCGGCTTTGCGAGGGCGGCACTTGCCGACGGGCCAGGCGTCGTTTCGGAACATGCAGTCAATGCTGTGACAACGAGGGCGAGGGCAAGCAAACCGGGTTTCTGCAACAATCTTCTCCTTCATGCATCGGACAAGCCCCTCCTAAAAAATGAGATTCGGGCGATATCGCGACGCGAAGAAAATAAATCCGCTGATTACATGAAAAGGGCCGGATTGCTCCGGCCCTTCTGTTTGGACATAAGGGAAGACTCCGGATTATTCACCCGGAGCCAGATGCGGGGCTTCGATCTTCGCGCCTGCATGCTTCAGCGGACGTTCTCCGGAGAGCTTGCGGATCAGCACATAGAACACCGGCGTCATGAAGATACCGAAGGCCGTCACGCCGATCATGCCTGCAAAGACCGCGATGCCCATGGCCGAGCGCATTTCAGCACCGGCGCCGGTTGACGTGACCAGAGGCACCACGCCCATGATGAAGGCCATCGAAGTCATCAGGATCGGGCGCAGACGCAACCGGCTAGCCTCGACTGCAGCCTGCACGACGCTTCGTCCGGACAATTCCAGCTCGCGGGCGAATTCCACGATCAGGATCGCGTTCTTCGCCGATAGTCCCACAAGGACTATCAAGCCGATCTGGGTGAAGACGTTGTTGTCACCTCCCGTCAGCCAGACGCCGGTGAGTGCTGCCATGATCCCCATTGGCACGATCATGATGATCGAAAGCGGCAGGGCAAGGCTTTCATACTGTGCAGCCAGCACCAGATAGACCAGCAGCAGCGCCAGCGGGAAAACGAGGAAACCGGAACTGCCAGCCAGAATCTGCTGGTAGGTCAAGTCGGTCCACTCGTAAGCGATGCCCGGAGGCAGGGTTTCTTCCGCGATCCGTTCGATGGCAGCCTGAGCCTGACCGGACGAGAAGCCGGGAGCCGGGTTGCCGTTGATATCGGCGGAAAGGAAGCCGTTATAACGGATGGCGCGTTCTGCACCCACGGTCTGCTCGACTTTCAGAAGAGCCGACAGCGGGATCATCTCGCCCGACTGCGAACGAACCTTCAGCTTGCCGATATCCTCGGCATGGCTGCGATAATTCGCATCGGCCTGAATGCGCACGCTGTAGGTCCGCCCGAAGGCATTGAAGTCGTTGACATAGAGTGAACCCAGATAAATCTGCAGGGTTTCGAATACATCGGTCACCGCCACACCAAGCTGACGTGCCTTCGTGCGGTCAAGATCGGCATAGAGCTGCGGCACATTGATCTGGTAGCTCGAATAGAGACCGGCCAGCTCAGGTGTCTGATAAGCCTTGGCGAGAAACGCCTTGGTCGCATCGTCAAGCGCTTTGAAGCCAAGTCCGTTGCGATCCTCAAGCTGAAGCTTGAAGCCGCCTGTCGTGCCGAGACCCTGAACGGGCGGCGGCGGGAACATGGCGATGAAAGCATCCTGAATGGCACCGAACTGCTGGTTCAGGTCTGCCGTGATTGCATTGGCTGAAAGCTCCGGCGTCTTGCGCTCCTCGAACGGCTTCAGCGTCACGAAAACGATGCCGGAGTTCGACGAATTGGTGAAACCATTGATCGACAGGCCGGGGAAGGCGATGGCATTGGCCACGCCCGGATGTTTGAGGGCAATGTCGCTCATGCGGCGGATCACATCTTCCGAACGGTCGAGCGTTGCCGCATCCGGCAATTGCGCGAAGCCGATCAGATATTGCTTATCCTGTGCCGGAACGAAACCACCGGGCACCGCACGGAATAGCACGAAGGTGACGCCAAGCAGCACGACATAGAGACCCATGACCAGCGACTTGCGCGAGAGAATGCTGCCAACACCGCGTCCATAGGCTTCCGAACTTGCACCGAAGAACCGGTTGAAGCCACGGAAGAACCAACCGAACGCCTTGTCCATGATGCGGGTAAGCCGATCCTTCGGCGCATCGTGACCGCGCAGCAGCAGGGCTGCCAGAGCAGGCGAAAGCGTCAGCGAATTAAACGCGGAGATCACCGTCGAGATCGCGATGGTGAGAGCAAACTGACGGTAGAACTGGCCGGTCAGGCCGGTGATGAAGGCAAGTGGCACGAAGACCGCAACCAGCACCAGTGCAATGGCGATGATTGGCCCGGACACTTCCTGCATGGCGCGATAGGTTGCCTCGACCGGCGACAGGCCCTGTTCGATGTTGCGCTCGACATTTTCCACCACCACGATGGCGTCATCGACCACAATGCCGATGGCAAGCACAAGGCCGAAGAGGCTGAGCGCATTGATGGAGAAGCCGAACACATACATGACCGCGAACGTGCCGACGATGGAAACGGGAACGGCAACCAGCGGAATGATCGAGGCGCGCCATGTCTGCAGGAACAGGATGACGACGATCACCACCAGCACGATGGCTTCGAGCAGTGTGTGAACGACCGACTCGATGGAGGCTTTCACAAAGGCCGTCGTGTCATAGACGATGTCGAAATCCACACCCTCCGGCATGGTCTTCTTCAGATCGGCCATGGCGGCGTGGACGTTCTCAGAAATCTCAAGTGCATTGGAGCCGGGGGCCTGGAACACGCCCATGCCCACAGCCTGCTTGTTGTCGAGCAGCGAGCGCAGCGAATAATCGGCAGCTCCCATTTCAACGCGCGCAACATCGCCCAGCCGGGTGATTTCACCTTCGCTGCCCGATTTTACAACGATGTTGGCAAATTCTTCCGGTGACTGGAGACGGCCTTGCGCATTGACAGAAAGCTGAAGGTCGAGACCCGAAACCGACGGCGATGCACCGATGACACCGGCAGCGGCCTGAACATTCTGCTGGCGGATGGCATTGGCGATGTCGCTTGCGGAAAGTCCGCGCTCGGCTGCCTTCTGCGGGTCAATCCAGACACGCATCGAATAATCACCGCCGCCGAATATCTGCACCTGACCGACACCCGGAACACGGGCAATGCGATCCTTGACGTTCAGAACGGCATAGTTGCGCAGATAGTTCACGTCATATCGCCCATCGGGCGAAATAAGGTGAACGACAAGCGTGAGATCGGGCGAGCTTTTGGCGGTTGTGACGCCCAGCGTGCGCACTTCTTCCGGCAGGCGTGGTTCGGCCTGCGAAATACGGTTCTGCACCAACTGCTGGGCCTGATCGGGATCGGTGCCAAGCGCGAAAGTGACGGTCAGCGTCATGACGCCATCGGCGGTCGCCTGGCTCTGCATGTAGAGCATGCCTTCGACACCGTTGATCTGTTCTTCAAGCGGCGTTGCGACGGTTTCGGAAATAACAGCCGGGTTGGCGCCGGGATATTGGGCGCGGACCACGATCTGCGGCGGCACGACTTCCGGATACTCCGAGATCGGCAGACCTGTCATGCCGATCAGACCGGCAACGAAGATCAGGACCGACAGAACGCCAGCGAAGACCGGGCGGTCGACGAAAAAGCGTGAAAAGTTCATCTGTTTATCCCCCTTAAGCGGGAAGGCAAAGACTCTCCTGTCCCGCGGGAACTTGCGTTCTCGCGGGTTGATGAGGCTGAGTTCTTGCGTCTAGCGCGCGCCGTAAGACGCGCCGTTTCAACTAATTCTTGGCAAGTGTTTCGGTGACAGGCTGCGGTACGACGACCACGCCCGGACGAATGCGTTGCAGGCCGTTGACGACGATGTTCTCGCCGGGCTTCAACCCGCTTTCGACAATGCGCAGGCCGTCATAATTGCGACCGAGCACCACCTGCCGGTATTCAACCTTGTTATCCGCGCCGACCACGAAGACGAATTTCTTGTCCTGGTCGGAAGAAATCGCCCGGTCGCTCACCACCAGTTTTTCATCCGGTTCCGGTTCGCCGAAACGAATGCGGACAAACTGGCCCGGTATGAGCCTTCCATCCGGATTGTCGATTGCCGCGCGAACGCGGATCGTGCCGGTCGTGGCATCGACTTCATTGTTGATGAGCTGGATATGGCCGGAAATCGGAGTGCCTTCATCGGAAGCGGTGCCGATCTGGACGGGAATGCGCTCGATGGCACTTCCGCCGGGTGAGGCGGCAAGCTTGGCAAGCGCCTTGGTGACGACTTCCTCATTGGCGCTGAAGCTTGCATAGATCGGATCGACCGAAACAAGCGTGGTCAGGACCGGCGAGGCGGAACTTGCGGCAACCAGATTGCCCGCCGTGACTTCCAGCCGTCCGACGCGACCGGAAATCGGCGCGCGCACTTCCGTATATTGAAGGTCAAGCTCGGATGAACGAAGTGCTGCCTTGGCGGAACGCAGGCTTGCCTGCGCCTCGTCATAGGCGCTGGAGCGCTGGTCGAGGCCGCTCTGGGCAATGGTGCGGGTGGTCACGAGCTGACGCCCGCGTTCCAGTTCCGTTTTGGCCAGCGCAACGCGGGCTTCTTCGGCTGAAACCTGCGCTTTCGCCTTTTCGACCGCTGCTGCATAGGGCTCGGGATCGATGGTGACGAGCAGGTCGCCCTGCTTTACCAGCGCACCTTCGCGGAAATGAGCTTTCAGGATAGCGCCGCCGACGCGCGGGCGAATTTCAACCCGGTCAATCGCTTCCAGACGACCGGAAAATTCTTCCCAGCTCACGATGCGTCGCGATTCCGCCTTGGCGACCGAAACCGGTACGGCAGGTGGTGGAGCGGAAATATCGGTTGCGGCGTCGGCCTTGAGGTGTGGAACACCAAAGAGAATGGCGCCGCCGCCGGCTGCAGACAATAGGATACTCAGGCCGGCGCCCCAGAGGGCCCGGCGGGCTGTGATCGATGTCATTGTTGTATCTCCTAGAGCATAATCCGACCGGAGTGGAACGAGGATCGGTCAGATTATGCTTTCAATAAAGGAGGTTAGAGCTTCGCTCTAACCGGTGGGGGCCGGCTTCAATGTGAGCATCAGATCAAAGCTTGGGAGGACTTCAAAACTGATGTTATGCTGCGATTGGCTTTGCTCCTGCCTGCCGGAAGAAATCGGCAAACAGGTCGATAAGTTTATGTTCCTGTGGCGACCAGTCGGTGCCCGCCACCTTGTTTTCGGGTATCCAGCCGGCTTTTCCGGGCAGGACATGAGACTGAACCTTCACGCCCGCCTGACGGAGACGCTCGGCATAGGCCTGCGTTTCATCGCGCATCGGACATTGGGCGCTGGTGACAAGCAAAGTGGGTGCCAGGCCAGCAAGACGCGTACACAAGGCGGGTGCAGCATAGGGGTGGGTGAAACCCGCACACTCGCCCAGATAATGCTGCCAGCCATCCGACATCGTCTGGACGGCGCTTTCCGGGCAATATTTGCGGAAAGACGCCGTGGCAAGGCAGGGGTCTAGCATGGGCGAAAGCAGTATCTGACCCTTGAGATCGGTCAGATATTGATCGCGCGCCATGAGGGCCACGCCGGCAGCAATATTACCGCCCGCCTCTTCACCGGCGACGAACAGCATCGACTTCTTGTGCGCAAATTCAGGGCAACGCTCGCGCATCGAAGTCAGAATGGAGTAGGCTATCTCAAGCGCCGCCGGGAACGGGTTGAGGCAGGCCGACGAATATTCCGGCGAGACGACCACCGCACCTGCCTCGGCAAGTGTTTCGGCAACGCGTTCGCAAGCGCCAAGGCAGTTGACCGAGAAAGCCCCACCGTGAAGGTGCAACACCACCGGCGGCGGAGAGAGCAATTTGGCGCCCTTATAAATGCGCGCCGTGCAGTTGGTGTTACCCGCCTGCATTGTCTCAACCGTAAACTTCTCACACATCTTTCCTGGCCTTCATGTATAGCGGCAAACCGCCATGGTTAGATATTATCATTGTCTATAGACTGGAATAGTCCCCTATAATTGGTTACACTGTCCAGAATCTCGAACAATGACGGCTTTTTGATAATGGACCAGCTTTCGGCCATGCGCGCTTTTCTCCGGGTTGTTGAAACCGGTAATTTCACGCGCGCCTCCGCCTCGCTCAATATGCCCAAGGCGACGATCAGCAATCTCATCCAGGGATTGGAAGCCCATCTGCGTACAAAACTCCTCAATCGTACGACCCGCCGTGTTCTCGTAACACCGGACGGCGCGCTTTACTATGAGCGCGCAGCGCGTTTGCTGGCCGATCTCGCGGAGCTTGACGGCAGCCTGTCGAGTGCCCAGACCTTGCCGAAAGGTCGGCTGCGCGTTGAAATGGCGAGCGCGGTCGCCAATCTCATCATCATTCCGGCGCTGATCGAGTTTCACCAGCGCTATCCCGATATCCAGATCGATCTCGGCGTATCGGACCGGCCTGTCGATTATGTGGCGGAAAATGTCGATTGCGCCATTCGTATCGGTGAGTTGACCGACCAGTCGCTGATTGCGCGCCGCATCGGCGACATGCATTTCACTGCCTGCGCTTCCGCCGAATATCTCGACCGCTGTTCCACGCCGCTCCATCCTTCCGATCTGAGCCGTAACTGCACGGTGGTTGGCTATTTCCGGCCCTCGACGGGCCAGCAGATGCCCTTCCGTTTCAAAAAGGGGACGGAGGAAATCGAGGTCAACGGGCGCTACGTGGTGGCGGCGAACGAATCGACCACCTACCTCGCCGCCGCGCGAGCAGGGCTCGGCGTGGTGCAGGCACCATTGTTCATGGTGCGCGAGGATCTTGAAAACGGCACGTTGCGCCCTGTCCTGCAGGAATGGGAAATCGAACCGATGCCGATCTATCTGGTCTATCCACCAAACCGGCATCTCAGCAACCGCCTCCGCGTCTTCGCGGACTGGGTCGTCAAGACCGTTGCAAAGTCTCAACTGACCGATAGCTGACGCATCTGCAACTTTGTCGGGAACAAAACCGCTTCAGATTCATTTACTTCGAGCGTTTGTCCGGGAATCACCGGATGATCAGCTGTGTCCAGGTTTCCGGTCGTCACAAATCGGGAGTTTGGGGGCATATCGATTTTCAACGATTGGAGTTCATTATGGGGATTTTCGATAAGATTAAGAACGCCATTTGGGGAGAGGCACAAGCGGCTACTCCTGGGACGGAAACGGCTGCACAGCCTGCGCCGACACCAACCGCTTCACCTACTGCCGCCGCTCCGGCGCCATCCGCATCCGCACCCGCTTCGACGGGCGCCGTCGATGTCGGCGCCATTCTGGACGCTGCTGTTGCCAAAAGCGGTCAGAAGCTCAACTGGAAGACTTCGATCGTCGATCTGATGAAGGCCCTTGGCCTCGACAGCAGCCTGGAACACCGCAAGGAGCTCGCCAAGGAGCTGGGCTATACCGGCGATACGGGCGATTCCGCGACCATGAATGTCTGGCTGCACAAGCAGGTCATCCAGAAACTCAAAGATAATGGCGGCAAAGTACCCGCCGGATTGTAATCAGGAGGGTTCCCGATGGGAAGCGCAGGAATAGGCTGGATTGCGGCAATCATCATCGGCGGTTTGGCCGGCTGGATTGCCTCCAATTTCATGAACAGCAATACCGGGATATTCATGAACGTCATACTCGGTATCATCGGCGCAGCCGTAGCGAGTTTTATCTTCGGATTTCTCGGTGTTTCGTTCGGCGGCTGGCTGGGCTATCTGATCGCGGGCTTTATCGGTGCCTGCATATTGATATGGCTGGGCCGATTGGTAAGTTAGCAAAAAGGCGCCGCAAGGCGCCTTTTTCTTTGCGGGATTAATTCCGAGTCCGATGCTCTGCGAGAAAAATGCGGTCATCCCGATTGGAGCAGATTACCGCGAAGATGATCGCCAGAGCCGCACCCAGAAACGTATCGAGGATACGTTCGGAAATCATGCCGTCGTGCGGCACTCCCGGTGTCGCCAGATAGGTCATCAAAAGCGCCATCGGCGTCACCAGAATCTGTCCCAGCGCATAATTGCTGCCGATAATGACTTCGGTAGCGAATTGCAGTCCGGCCAGGATTGCAATGACGGACCAGAGGCTGGGCCCTTGCGCAAGCACCAGCCATGTAATCAAAGCGCCCAGAAGAGTGCCCGCCATGCGCTGCAAGGCCCGGTTCATGCTGATGTGCAGATGCGCACCCTGCATCACGGCGACAGCGCCCATGGCCGCCCAGGCGGGATGCGTAGCACCCAGAGCATGGGCAGTCAGGGCAGCAATTGCGGCACCAAGCGCAATCCGACCAGCGGCAACAAGCCGGTGAGCGGCCGGTCGCGACGGCTCGGACGGAAACGGTCTTTCCGGCGACGCCTGATGACGAAACTTCTCGGTCAGGGCACAGATCAGGCAGGCGAGAGCCGAGACAATTGCCGTCGCGGCGGTGCGCTCGAAGACATCATGCAGCGATCCGACCGGCGCCATGGAGGCACCGGCTGCGAAGATGAATATGAGCGCGCCGGGCGGCCCGAATTTTCCGGTGACAGTTATGAAAGAGAAGATGCCCGCGGAAAGTGCCAGCAGCACAAGCTGGCCGGGCAGGGGCAAGCCGACCCATGTGGCGAGCGACATGAAAAATACCGCGAGCGTCTGGCAAATCGCGCACAGGAAGACGATCCATTCGCGTTTTGCCTCCGGAGCGAACCGGCCAAACAATGCGACAAGTGAGCCAAGCGAAGCAAAGCCGATCAGATGCGACCACGAGGACAGGCTGACCAGCGGAAGCGCGATAGCGACGGTGGCGGCAGCCTGAAGCCCGGCAAGCGACGAGTTTCGGAGCGAAGGCTGGCCAGCAAGGGCAATGCTTTCCCGAAACTGCTGCGGCTTCAAAAGATTATAGGCGGCGTGGCGCCGCCCGGAAAGAAATCCATCCGTTTTCATTGTTCTGGGTCCTGCTCGCGGTCGGATTGTATCTGCGACAGCCGGTGCTCGATGCTGTCGAAGCTGCGAAGTATGGTTGCAATGTCATCGTCCGACAGATCGGCAAGCATTTCTTTCTCGCCTTTTGCCAGTTCCTGACGAATTTCGGCGACCCGCTTTTCCCCTTGCGCCGTGAGATGGACCAACCTTGCACGACTGTCCCTTTCATCGACGCGGCGTTCCGCCAGGCCTTGACGGCATAGAATGTCGAGAAGGCGCACGAGGCTGGAGCCGTCTATCCCGACCAGGGCAGCCAGTTCCTTTTGCGTCAGGCCGCCTCCTGTCTGGTGAAGATGGACAAGGGGAACCCAGGTCGCATCGGTCAGTCCGGCTTCGGCAAGCCGGATGTCAAGCGCACGCCGCCAGCGCCGCGCCAGCAGTGAAAAGCGAATACCAAATTGGGAACGGGGAGTGTCTGAAATCATGCAATGATTAAGGCATAAAATAGTTTGAATTGCAAATCAAATTATAATTGAGGGCGCATGGGGAGCGACCGGAACGGGATCGACCGTTCCGGCGTAACGGTTCAGAGATTGCCTGTTGTGCGTGCGATGACCTTGATTTCAAAGTCGAAACCGGCAAGCCAGTTGACGCCAACCGCTGTCCAGTTGGGAAAAGGTGGATCGCTGAAAATCTGGTTCTTGATCTGCATGATGGTTTCGAACTGGTTTTCTGGATCGGTATGAAAGGTGGTCACATCGATGATATCGTCGAAGGTGCAACCGGCAGCCTTCAGCGTTGCTTCAAGATTTTCGAAAGCGAGCTGAACCTGCTTTCCAAAGTCTGGTTCAGGTGTTCCGTCGTTGCGACTTCCAACCTGACCGGAGACGAAAACCAGATCGCCTGAGCGGATCGCGGCGGAATAACCGTGCGCTTCATAAAGGGCATGGCGGTTGGCCGGAAAGATAGCCTCTCTTTTTGTCATTCTCGTTTTCCTTCGTCGTGTTGCGGCGTGGGTCGCTGGGAGAATTTACCCGTTCGTGGCTTCACAAGCGGTCGGTTTATTTGATATACGCCATGTATATTAAACAGCACATATACGGCCTGTATGTCAATTCATATACGTATCGTATATAAAAATGGGTGTGATAATGGCGGTGAACCTGCGCATCAAGGCGATGGAAGAAAACCGGGTGAAGCTGATTGCAGCGGCCCGGAAAGCTTTTGCGGAAAAAGGTTACGCCGCCGCCTCAATGGATGAATTGACCGCTGAGGTGGGCCTGACACGCGGTGCGCTCTATCACAATTTTGGTGACAAACGTGGGCTTTTGGCAGCCGTGGTTAGCCAAATGGACAGCGAAATGGCTGCGCGTGCGCAAGCGATTGCTACGCGCGCCGATAATCTGTGGGAGGGGCTTCTGGCGGAAGGGGTCGCCTATATGGAGATGGCGCTCGATCCGGATATCCAGCGCATCGTGCTGCTCGATGGACCGGCGTTTCTCGGCGATCCATCACAATGGCCGAGCCAGAATAGCTGTCTGCAAGCGTCGCGGCAGAAGATGGCGAAGCTGATCGAGCAAGGCGTGTTGAAACCGGTTGACCCGGAAGCCGCCGCGCGATTGCTCAACGGCGCTGCACTGAATGCGGCGCTCTGGATTGCTGCCAGCGACGATCCGAAAGCCGTTCTTTCCAAGGCGATTGAGGCCTTTCAGTCACTCGCGACCGGCCTGCTGGCAAAACCGGTTTAGGGTCAGGACCTTTTGACGGAAATGGCGCCTGAAATGACAGGAGCAGATCGCGAGTTATTTCAGTGTCCAGAGGATGTGGTCCATCCGCCCGGCTACTTCATCGAAAAAGCTCGGAAATGAACCACATTTCCTTCGCCTTTTCTCCTCGTGTCCAAACGGATGGCCTCGTACCATTTTCACCAAATTAATAGGTCCTGCCCCCTAGATATCTGGCAATCCGGTTGACGGAGATGTGGTAATTGTTCAGTTTTTATTGACTTGTTATATTAGGAAAACAGAACAAACCGATCCCGACACGGAGACCCTATGGCGACTGAAGGACTTGGACAGACACTTGGGCCTGCTGTGGTTCTGCTTGCCGCCGGTGTCGTGGCGGTGCCGCTGTTTCGGAAGCTTGGTCTCGGTTCGGTGCTGGGGTATTTCGCTGCCGGTGCCCTGGTCGGGCCGTCGGTTTTCGGGTTCTTCACCGACCCCGCAACGATCCTGCATTTTTCCGAGCTTGGCGTGGTCATGTTCCTGTTCGTCATCGGACTTGAAATGCGTCCCGGCAAGCTCTGGACAATGCGGCAGCAGATATTCGGTCTCGGTCTTGCACAGGTTCTAAGCTGCATTGCCCTTCTCACCGGCGCGGGCGTTCTTCTGGGCTTGTCGCCGGTAACAGCCCTGATTGCCGGCTCCGGCTTCGTCTTGTCTTCCACAGCCGTCATTATGTCGATGTTGCAGGAGCGGGGGGAAATAGCCACGCCGGACGGCCAGAAGGCCGTCTCCATCCTCCTGCTCGAAGATCTCATGATCGTACCGCTACTGGCACTTGTCGCCTTTCTTTCACCTGCTCAGCATGAATCTGGCGGGGTTTTGGGTATTGCGATAGCCATTGGCGCCATTTTGCTGCTGATTGCTGTCGGGCGCTGGTTGCTCGATCCGTTCTTTTCGTTACTGGCGCGGGCCCGGACACGGGAGGTTCTGACAGCGGGCGCCTTGATCGTCGTGCTTGGCGCTGCCTTGTTGATGGAAGCGAGCGGGCTTTCCATGGCAATGGGCGCCTTCCTGGCCGGGGTGATGCTGTCCGGTTCCAGTTACCGGCATCAGATTGAAAGCGACATCGAGCCGTTCAAGGGGCTCTTGATGGGGCTGTTCTTTCTGGCAGTCGGCATGTCGCTCGATCTTGGCGTGGTAGCATCGGATTGGCCGTCGGTTCTCATCTTCCTTGTCGCCTATGTGATTACGAAGGCAATCGGCATCTATGCTGTCGCCCGTATTTTCGGCTCCAGCCATCATTCGGCGCTCGAACGGACACTGCTCTTTGCGCAGGGCGGCGAATTCGCCTTTGTTCTCTATACGTCGGCATTCGGCAACGGGCTGATTTCCGCGCGAGACAACGCCCTTTTTTCAACCGTCATCATTTTGTCGATGGCTGTGACGCCATTCGTTCTTATTCTGGGTTCCCGGCTTTTGCGTGAGGAAGCGCCGTCTCTCGAAGGCATTGAAGCCGCGCACAATCTCAAAGGCCGTGTACTGATGATCGGCTTCGGGCGGTTCGGGCAAATCGCATCGCAATTGCTGCTCGCACAAAGGTCGGATGTTTCGATTATCGAAGCCGATCCCAACCGCATCCGTGAAGCCGGGCGGTTCGGTTTCAAGATATTCTATGGCGACGGATCGCGGCTCGACATCCTGCATCACTCAGGCGCGGACGAAGCCGAAATCATCATGGTCTGCGTGGACGACCGGAAGACGGCCAATCGGATTGTCGAGCTGGTCAAGTCCCATTTTCCGGCGGCAAAGCTCATGGTGCGTTCCTATGATCGTACGCATTCCATCGAATTGCTCAAGGCAGGAGTGGATTTCGAGCTGCGCGAAACATTCGAATCCGCGCTCCTTTTCGGAAAGGAAGCTCTTTGCGAGCTTGGGCTGGACGAGGTGGTCGCAGAAGACACGCTGCGCGATATTCGCATGCGCGATGCCGAACGGCTGACGGCGCAGGTGCAGGGCGATATCTATTCCGGTGCCGATCAGCTGCTTACCGGCGTTCCTGTCCCTGAACCTCTGACGCCTCCCGGCAAGATTACGAAACTCGCCGGGGAAGAAGGTTCAAGCTGAACAATATGCTTTGAAGTGCCGAATTAGCGCATCCCGAAAAGTGTGAAACGGCTTTCGGAATAAGATGCGCGTCAAAACAAACAGGTAGAGCGTCGATCTGATTCGAACAGATCGAAATGCGCTCTAGTCCCGCACTGCCATTTGCAGTTCGGCCTGACGCCCCAGTGTCGTCATCCATTCGCTGTACTGGGGGTTCCGCTCGATCTGGCGCCCGTAATGCCTGCGCAATGCGGCTGTCAGTTCGCCTTTACGCCCAAGCTGTTCGTCCGCAAACCCGATCATCTGGGAGTTCGGCCAGGCCTGCGGGCGAATGGCGACAAGGCGGGTGAAGAGGCTTTCGGCCGTCTCGTCCTGATTGGCCTGCGCCATAAGCGAAACCATCGCCGCCGTCGAGCGCGACACGCCCATGTGGCAATGGACCAGCAGATGGCTTGGCGCTTCCGGGTTTTGCGCGGCAAGGAATTCCGAGCCGAACTCGAGGATCGCACTCATATGATCTGGGGTCGGCATTGTGTGGTTGTCGGCGGCATTGATGATGTCATGAAAACGCAACGTCACGCGATGATGTCGCTCGAAAGTCTGAAACGCATCGAGTTCCGGAAGGTCCGGATCGACCAGCGAAAGAACATGGGTGACTTTGCGCGTCCGCTGTTCGGGTAGTTCCTGAATTCCACACACGGTCAGTTGCGGGGCGAAATGCACAGTCATGCCAGTCTCCTTGGATTTCAGTTATGCCGTCCAGAGCATTTCCTGTTTTTTTGAATCATCAGGAATGGTCTATCCATTTGTTTTTACACACATCTTTTTCCGAAGGCCGCTTTGCGCTTTTCGGAGTGCGCTCTGGTTTGAAAATGACGGGATGGTGATACATCGCATAGACGACATTTTCATGTTCGATGTCCCGAGCCCGTCTCATCGTCGTTGGTGCTCCCAAGCCCCATACCGCCGCCCATGCCACCTCCCATTCCCATGCCGCCGCCTTTCCCGCCTTCGCCCTTCGCGCGGTCATCCTTGCCGCGTCCACTGCCGCTCGACGGTCGTGTCGGACCCTGAGACGGGATTTGCAGATCCAGCGGGATAGGATCAAGATCAAGGGCGGTGCGAATGAAATTGCGCAATGACGTGACCAGCTCACCCGTATGAACCGGGTGTCCTGCCACCAGTTCGCGGGCCGCCTTTTCTGCAAGCCTTACATGCTCTTCCGTCCCCAGAAGAAGAACATCCGAAAGTGCCGCCTCGACAGAATCGCGAATACGCCGGCGGCGCTCGGAATGCGCAACGATCTCCACCGTCTCGGCTTCTTCCGTCTCCGGTGGATGCCGTAACTCGCGCAAATGGCGCGGATCGACGGAAAGGTCGCCCGTAAACGAACCGCCAAGCGTCTTATAGGCAGCGATGAGTGTCTTCAGCCGTTCGTTGATCTGGCGATTCATGCGCTCGCGTCGCTGTTGTATCGTCAACATCATAAGCAGACGGATGCCAACGCCGATCAGCGTAAAAAGTGCGAGGCCCAACAAAGTGGCTGTCAGACTTTGCCAGGAGCTGAAATCAATGCCGCGCAGCGAAAATCTCCATGGGGAAGGTGTACGGTTCCTACTAAAGCCCGAAGTGTGGTGCGTTGCAACACTTGTTGCGGCTACAGGCATGTTCATTTGGGCCGTGCAAAGGGCAGTTTGAAATCGCTGATGCTAATCCCTTGGAAGCTGCCTTCTGGCCCATTCTCCTTCGGGAATGGCCCGTCCGATATTGTAGCTGAAAGTGTCGATCACCATCGTTTCCGCATCGACCTTGCACGTGAAATCGATAGCATACCATTTGCGCTTGCTACGAAAGGCGCCGTCGCTGACCGTCAGGCCAGTTGCTGAAACGGAACCGCCTTCACGCGCAAGCATATCCGGAAAAGCGCCAGGTTGATGGCGGCGCACCTGTTCGAGCGCCTCGATACCGCATATCTGGATGATCCGGTCGTTGGGCGCGAGCTTGCCCAGCGCCTGTTTCACACGAGGATCGGACATGGCATCCTTCGAATAGATTTCGCGCGCTCGCGTCAGCTTTTTGGCTGGCGTCGCCGGTTTGGGAGCGTCGGCTTTCTGATCCTTTGCCGTTTGAGCTTTTTCGGACGTAGCTGGCTTTTCTTGCGGTGCGGGCGGCTTCTTTTCTTCAGCTGCCGCGATCTGACCGGTTTCGGATGGTTTTTCCTTAGCCTGCTCAGCATCCGTTGCCGCATCAGCCTCGGAGGGCTCGTCCGGCTTTTGCGTTTCTTCAGGTGTCGTGGGCGGCAGGTCCTGCTCTGGCGGCGATTTCACCTCCTGTTTAGCTGCCGCGGACTCGAACGCCTGCGGTTGCGGTGGAGGAGCGGCCTGTTCCGGTGTCTTTGGTGCCTTTGGCTGCGGCTTCTTTTCAGGGGGCGGCGGTTGAACCAGCTCCACATTGACGCTTTGTTCGGCAGCGGGCGAGGGAAGCTCCGGAAGGCGGATCAGAAACAGCAATGCCAGCATCAGATGCAAGGCGACCGAGGCGGGTAGTCCCCAACCGGCCTCTTGCAAAACTCTTCTGGTGAACTGCAGCATGGCTCCAACGATCAGGGACTCGAAAAGTTCAATCTAGAGCGCATCCTGAAAAGTGTGAAACGGTTTTCGGAAAGATGCGCGTCAAAATAAACAGTTAGAGCCCGACATTCGGCCTGTCGATAATTTCACGCAGGGCAAAGCTGGAATTGATCTTCACAACATGCGGAAGAGCCGAAAGCCAGTCGCGATGAATGCGCTCATAGTCTTCCAGATCGCGCGCCGCAACCCGCAGAATATAGTCATATTCGCCCGACATGAGGTAGCAGACCAGTACGTTAGGACACCGTTTCACCGCCGCCTCGAATTCGGACAGCGTCTTGGCGAATTGCCCCGAGAGCGAAATATGGACAATCGCAATCATCCGGTACTCGAGCGCCTTCTGGGAAAGGCGGGCGTGATAGCCCGCAATCACACCGCTCTTTTCAAGAATATCGAGGCGGCGCGAACAGGCTGAAGGCGACAGTCCAACCTTCTCCGCAAGTTCTGCATTGGTGATGCGTGCATTGGCCTGCAATGTCCTGAGAATTGCAAGATCGATAGGATCAAGATTGCTCATTCGAAGAACCTTCGAAAAAGAGGATAACTTGCGCAATAATTCACCAAAAAGACGGGACGGGCAAATCTTCTTTGCAAGGACATTGCGAGCCGCAGGTGTTCTCATTTTCGGATCGACAACGACCCACGGCAAGTGGGCAAAAAATGAGAGGAACGCTTATGCGTGTCGGTTGCCCGAAGGAAATCAAGAACCATGAATATCGTGTCGGACTGACCCCCGCCGCAGTTCGTGAATATGTGGCTCATGGCCACGAAGTCTGGATTGAAACAAAGGCAGGTGCCGGTATTGGTGCCGATGATGCCAGCTACATCGCGGCTGGCGCGAAAATTGCCGCTTCTGCAAAAGACATTTTCGAGAAGTGCGACATGATCGTGAAGGTCAAGGAGCCGCAGCCCTCCGAATGGGTGCAGCTTCGCGAAGGTCAGCTTCTCTACACCTATCTCCATCTTGCGCCCGACCCGGAACAGACCAAGGGGCTGCTTGCCTCCGGCGTAACGGCAATTGCCTATGAAACCGTAACGGATGATCGCGGCGGACTGCCGTTGCTCGCTCCGATGTCGGAAGTGGCGGGTCGCCTGTCGATACAGGCCGGTGCGACAGCGCTTCAGAAGGCAAATGGCGGCCTTGGCATTCTGCTGGGCGGTGTGCCCGGCGTACTTCCGGCAAAAGTCACGATTATCGGCGGTGGTGTCGTCGGGCTTCATGCAGCCAGAATGGCAGCGGGCCTTGGCGCCGACATATGCATTCTTGATCGCTCGCTGCCGCGTCTGCGCCAGCTCGACGATATATTCGCCGGTCGCGTTCACACGCGCTATTCCAGCATTCAGGCGCTGGAAGACGAAGTCTTCTCTGCCGATCTCGTCATCGGCGCCGTGCTGATCCCCGGTGCTGCAGCGCCGAAACTCGTTACCCATGAAATGTTGTCCGGCATGAAGAAGGGTGCGGTTATCGTCGACGTGGCTATCGATCAGGGAGGCTGCTTCGAGACCTCCCATGCCACGACACATTCCGATCCCACTTACGAAGTGGACGGGATCGTGCATTACTGCGTGGCCAATATGCCGGGCGCCGTTCCGGTGACCTCGGCCCATGCCCTCAACAATGCGACCCTTCATTACGGTCTGGCGCTTGCCGATCGTGGTCTGAGGGCGCTTGCCGAGGACAAACATCTGCGCAACGGCCTGAATGTCTACAAGGGACGCATCACCAACAGGCCCGTCGCGGAAGCGCTGGGCTATGAAGCTTTTGCGCCCGAAAGCGTTCTGAACGTGGCATAGGGCCTTGCAAGGCGGCGCCAGTCACTCGGAGCCGCCTTGATTGTCGGGACTGTGGACAAGTGAGGCGGGTGCCGCAACGGGGCACGTCGGCATGGATTGACAAGCTGTCCGAACCGTCTATAACCGTAAATGCAGACTGAAGATTTAAGACCATCTGCAAGGGTGGTCTTATTGCGTCTGGAATCCGGATAAGTCCTCTTGCAGATGTCTTAGCGACGTTGGGAGGACGCCGTAATGCACGGTAGCAAAATAGCCCTGAGGGGCGTGCCGGATATTATTTCCTACATTGATGCGAATGACGGTATTCGAGGCCGCGCCGGTATTATCTGGTGGCTTGCCCTCGGTGGCCTGTTCCTTGATGCCTTCGCCAATTCGGCGCTGAGCGCAGGGCTTGGGCCGATGACACGCGATCTGGGACTGGATGCGGCGCAGGTCGCGCTGATGACATCCTTCGCTTCGTGGGTAGCGATTGCATTCAATCCGATTGGTGGCTGGATCGCCGACCGCTGGGGCCGCATGCGCCCGCTGGTCTTCGCAAAGTTCATCGCCCTCATCGGCGCGGTGCTGGTGATGACGGCCCATTCCTATGAAGTTATTCTTATGGGGCGCTTCTTCGTGGGTGCCGCTTACGGCATCGATTTTGCCATTGCGATGGCCGTGCTCGCCGAATTCACACCGGCGCGCCTGCGCAGCCGTCTCAACACCTGGCAGGGCATCTGGTACACAGCCGTTTGTACAAACGTGCTTCTGGCCATGTTGTTCTATAGCTGGGATGTCGGTGACTCGATCTGGCGCTATTCGGTCGCGGCAACCGGTGTCTTCGCTTTCGCGATCATGATGCTGCAGCTCGTCTTCATGGTTGAAAGCCCAATCTGGCTTGCCCGCAAGGAAAGGCTGGAAGAGGCCGCTCGTGCGATGACCCGTATCTATCATCGCGATTTCGTTGCCGCCCTGCCGGAAGACCGTTTGCCGGTTCTCAATCAGGCTCGCCGCGGCATTGCCAATGTTGCCCTGATTTTCCGCGGCATCTATCTGCCGCGCACCATTCTTGCCGCGACCGTCCAGATCGGGCAGTCGATCCAGTATTTTGCCGTGGGCTGGTACCTGCCGCTCATCAGTGCGGCGCTGTTCGGCAAGGATTTCCTCTATGCCATGCTGGGCACGCTGGTGTTCAACGTCTTCGGCATCATCGGCGGTTTCTCTTCGCCGGTCATCGGGCGCGTACTTGGCTTGCGCAAGGCTTCCGCCATCGGCTTCGGTGCGGTCTTCGTCATGCTGGTCATCATGGGGCTGTTCCATGACACCATGCCGACCTGGCTTGCAGTGATCGTGCCTTCGCTGTTCATCCTGTTCCATTCTGGTGGTCCGGGCGCAAACGGCAAGAGCCTGTCGTCGCTCTCGTTCCGCAGCGAGCTGCGTGCAGGCGCCAACGGCATCATCGGTGCCCTCGGCGCCATGGGCGCGGCGCTTGGCCTTCTGGTTTTCCCGCTCTTCCGCGAGAATTACGGCCTCGGCCCGACGTTCCTGATCCTGTCGGTCGTTCCGCTGATTGCCTGCATCATCTGCTCGATCATTCAGTGGGACCCGACCCGTACCAAGGTCAGCCCGGATGACGAGCCGAATGCGCCGCAGTTCGAAGGCGACCGGTAACAACGGAGGATAATGTGAACGGACGCAAACAGGCCATTCTGGCCATTGATGAAGGAACGTCCGGAACCAGGGCCGCGCTTGTCGCGGCCGACGGTTCGGTCTCCGCCGTCAATTACACGACGCTTGCCGTCTCTTCCCCGCGTCACAACGTGGTGGAACAGGACGCCGATGTTCTTTTGCAAAAGACCATCGAAGTGTGCGGCAAGACGATTGCCGCAGCGCGTGATGCTGGCGTGGAAATCGCTGCAATGGCAATCGCCACGCAGCGCGCGACCGGTGTTCTGTGGGATACGCAAACGGGTCGGGCGCTGGTCCCGGCCATGGTCTGGCAGGATTCGCGCTATGCAGAAGAGCTGAAACCGCTTGGGGCCATATGGGACGCGAAACTCGTGTCGCTTGCCGGGCGTCCTGTCGGCGGACGGGCGATCTATCTGTGGGCGGCGCGCCACATGCAGGAAACGCCCGCCGTGCGCGAGGCATGGAAGGCAAAAAGGCTTGCTTTCGGCACCGTCGACACCTGGTTGCTCTGGAACCTGTCCGAAGAACGCAAAGCCGTCACCACGCCGACGAATGCGACCTCTGCCGGTGCCTATATTCTCGGTGAGAACCGCTATTTCACTGACTGGGTTGAGGCACAGGATTTTCCGCTGGAGCTGTTGCCCGAGCTGAAACAGGACGCTGACGATTTCGGTTATACGCGGCAGGATATTCTGGGTATCCGCGTGCCGATCAAGGCGTCCTGCGGTGATCAGCTGGGCGGTCTTGTCGGTCTTGGCTGTCACGATGCGGGGCAGGCCATGTGCGTGCATGGCACGGGCAGCTTCGTTGATCTTGTGATCGGAAAGCAGACGCCGAAAAATCCCGGCCTCTATGAAGCAACTTTCACCATGACGGCCTGGCGGAGCGAGAACCTCTCGCATTTCGCGGTCGAGACCTATGCCGCCACAACAGGATCAGCGCTCAACTGGCTTTGCAATGAAATGCGCTGGTTCGAGAATGCCAGGGAAATCAGCGAACTGGCTGCAACCGTGCCGTCTTCCGACGGCCTGTTCTTCATGCCAACCCTGACGGGATTGCGCCAGCCGAATATCGTTCCGGATGGCCGGGCATCGCTGACCGGGCTTTCGATGGCACACAGCCGGGCGCATCTTGCTCATGCCATTCTGGAAGGCATTGCCCATTCGGTCGTCTCCTGTGCGGAGGCGAGCTCGGAAGTGGCTGGCGTTCCTGTGCGGGAAGTGGTGGCAGGCGGAGGGCTTTCCTCCAGCGACACGCTGCTGCAATTGCAGGCTGATCTCAGTGGTGTGCCAGTAAGGCGCATGGCGGATCAGGATCGCGCGAGCCTGCGGGGCACCGCGTTTCTGGCAGGTAGCGATGGCTTGCTCTGGAGCGACCTTGCGGAAGCCCGCGCCACGCTGCCCGAAGGCAATCTTTTCATCCCCAAGACCAGCGAAGCGGAAAGACAGGACCGCAGAGCGCGATGGCACGCCCTCACGGATGAGGAAGTCGCACGCGTCCGATCCGGTCATTATGAATAAACAGGAGTTGAAATGCTGAATCTGCGCTCCCGGCGCGCGGACAAGGATCGCGCCCGGATGATCCGCACCGAGCCGCTGAGGCTGAACCGGTCGGAACAGGAAGACCGTCTTGCCACTGAAACCTACGATATTCTGATCGTCGGTGGCGGCGTGACCGGTGCTTATTGCGCCTTTGACGCAAGTCTGCGCGGCTTTCGTGTTGCGCTGGTTGAGAAGGATGATTTTGCATCCGGCACGTCGTCAAAATCCTCCAAGATGGTGCATGGCGGCTTGCGCTATATCGAGCAGGGCAATCTTGGCCTGGTTCGTCATTCCCTGCTGGAGCGCCAGCGCCTGCGCCGCAATGCAAGCCATCTGGTGCAGCGCCTGCCGTTTCTCTTTCCCATTCTGGAACGGGATGGTGTGTTCGATTCACGCTTCGCCAAGGCGTTTGAAGGCTTGCTCTGGACATATGATCTGGCCGGCGGCTGGCGCGAAGGCATTCTGCACCAGAAGCTGACCGCTGCCGAAGTGCTCGCCCACTGCCCGACCTTCAAGGACGAATATCTGCGCGGCGGCCTCATGTATTTCGACGCCCGTGTCGATGATGCTCGCCTGACGCTGGCGCTTGCCCGCTCTGCCGGTTTTCATGGGGCAACGGTCCTCAACCATTCGAAGGTCGCCGAGATTACCCGCAGTTCGGGCCGGGTCGATGGCGCTATCGTTCAGACGGTCGAGGGCAAGGAAATCCGCGTGCGCGCCAAGACCGTCATCATGGCGACTGGTGTATGGCTGCGCGACTGGATGGGGCTTGGCAAGGATGGCGAAAAGCCGTTGCATGTGCGCCCGGCCAAGGGCGTTCACGTCGCTATCCCCTGGCTGAAAATCCGCAACGACTGCACGGTGACGGTGCCTGTACCGGGGCGCAGCCGCCGTGCGACCATCACGCGCTGGGGCAATGTCTCCTATCTCGGCACCACCGACGAGGATTATCAGGGCGACCTCGATGATGTGCATTGCACGCGCCGCGAGCTTGATTTTCTGATCGAGGGCGCGTGCAGCGCGCTCAATATCGACCTGACGCCGGATGATGTCGTCGGCAGCATTGCCGGTTGCCGTCCGCTGGTCGCTGCCTCGTCAGGCGGCAGCACCATGGATGTCAAGCGAGACCATTCCGTGCATGTTGCGCCGGATGGCCTTGTCACGATTGTGGGCGGCAAGCTGACGACGTCGCGCCACATGGCCGAACAGACGGTGGATGCTGCTGCGAAAGTTCTCGGCGATCGTCGTCGCTGTACCACGAAAAAGGCATTTCTGCTGGGCGCTGCCGGTTATGACGCGCAGGCAATCGTGGCCTCCGGCGGCGTGGAAGCGCATCTGGGCGAACGTTACGGCACGGAATCGCGCTTTGTCAGCGATCTGATGGCTGCCCGTCCTGAACTGGCCGAGCCCATTGTGGAAGGACTGCCCTATACCGGCGGCGAAGTCGTCTATGCCGCCCGGCACGAACTTGCCCGAACCATCGATGACGTGCTGTCGCGTCGTATGCGTGCCCGCCTGATGGCGCGCGATGCCTCCGCCCGCGCTGCCGCAAAAGTTGGCGCCTTGCTGGGTGAGGAACTTGGTCTTCCCCAGGCCGAAATCGACCGTCAGGTCGCCGCCTATGTGGCCGCGACCGAAAAAGAAAAATCCATTCTCACAGGAGCGAACTGAACATGATCAGCAAGGAAGCCATCAAGCGCGGTTACAATCGCGGAAATTATGTCGTCGGCGCCCCGACCCAGCCGCATTATGCCGGTAGCATCAAGGAAATCGGCACCGAGGCCGATCTGGCTCAAAACGCCGTTTCGGTGGATGCTGCTCTCGTCGAGAAGCTGCAGGGCGTTGCGGACGAAGTTCTGACCGCGCGCGAAGATCTCGTTGTGAACACCCGCGACTGGTGGGCGCGCACGATGGTCGCGGAAACGGGCGGAAAGCCTGCAACGGTTGACGGCGTATTCGTTCGCGTTTCGACGGTGGAGCAGGTGCAGGCCGTCATGCGCCTTGCGTATGAAGCCAAGGTTCCGGTTACTGTTTCTGCAGGGCGCTCCAACGTTACGGGCGCGGCGCTGCCGCTGCGCGGCGGTATCGTTCTCGATGTCTGCAATCTCAACCGTCTTGTCAGCTTTGATGCGGACAGCCAGATCGTTGAAGTTGAAGCTGGTATGTTCGGCGATATTTTCGAGGAAACGATCCAGCGCGACTATGGCATGACCATGGGGCACTGGCCATCTTCATACGGTATCAGCACCGTGGGAGGCTGGATCGCCTGCCGCGGCGCAGGCCAGCTTTCCACGCGCTACGGCAAGATCGAGGATATGGTCTACGGCATGGAAGTCGTGCTGGCCGACGGTTCGCTGGTGACGGTTGGAAACTATGCCCGCGCAGCGATCGGCCCCGATCTGCAGCAGATCTTCATCGGTTCGGAAGGCACGCTCGGCATCATCGTGAAGGCGCGCCTGAAACTGCATCGCCTGCCGGACTATGCTCGCGCGATCGCTTATGGCTTCAAGAGCTTCGGCATCGGTCTGGAAGCCTGCCGCCGTATCATGCAGGGCGGTGCCAATCCGGCAGCTTTGCGTCTTTACGACGAGCTGGAAAGTGGTGTGCAGTTCGGTTTGCCGGAAAGCAACGTGCTGCTGATTGCCGATGAAGGCGCGAAGGAAATGGTCGATGCCGTTATGGCGATCAGCGAAAGGGTTTGCGCCGAACTCGGTGACAAGCTTGATGGCGACGCGATCTTCGAGAAATGGCTCGATACGCGCTATCTGACCGGCAAGAGTGCGGAGGGCTTCAAGCGCAGCCCCGGTTTTGTTGCCGATACGCTGGAAATGACCGGATGCTGGCGCGATCTGCCTGCGATCTATGATGAGGTGGTTGCCGCCATCAATGCAGTGCCGGGTACACTCGCCGGTTCGGCGCACCAGTCACATGCCTATGTCGACGGCGCCTGCCTCTATTTCTCGCTGCGCGGTGACGTGGACGTGGAAAAACGCGCTGAATGGTATCGTGCTGCATGGGATGCTGCCAATGCCGTTCTAATCAAGTATGGTGCAGCATTGAGCCATCACCACGGCGTCGGACTGCTTCGCGCGCCTTACATGAAGGACGCTCTCGGATCGGCATTTCCGTTGCTGGAAACGGTGAAGAAGGCGCTCGACCCGGACAACCTGCTTAACCCCGGCAAGCTCGGACTTTCGCTCGACATGCCAAGAGACGGAAAATGATGGAATGACATTGGACAGAACGATCGGTGAGCGGCTTTTACGGGCGCCAGTCATGGCAACGCTCTACGGCGTCGAGAATCTTCAGGCATTTCTGGACAGCAAGGCGGAAGTGGGCATCGTTGCCAACATCGCACTGCGCCATGTGGCTGAAGTGCTGAATGCGCTGAAGAAAAGCAACAAGCTGATCGTTCTGAACATCGACAGTTGCGAAGGCCTGTCGCAGGACAAGGGAGCTATCGAGTTTCTTGCCGAGATTGGCATTTCGGTTCTGCTGTCGACCCGCGTTCCAACAATCCAGAAGGCCGCGCAATGCGGCCTCCTGACCATGCAGAAGGTCTTTGTTACCGACCGCTCCACATGGCCCCGCAGCCTGAAGGCGATCTCGCAAAGCGCACCCAATCTGGTGCAGATCATGCCATCGCCGATGCTGGGTTATCTCTCGGTGGAGGACAAGCGCCGCCTGCCGCCTATCGTGGCGTCAGGATTCATCTGCAACGAAAGCGATGTCGGTACAGCGATGACACAGGGTGCAATCGCTGTTTCCTCAAGCAACAAGTCGCTCTGGAACTATTCCGGTGCTTCGGCCTTGCGCGGGAAGGGAAAAAGCTAGATTAGGCTGCTGTGAACTAAATTGTTGCACGACCTTGTTTTGAACAAGATGTGCACCTATATGGCTGTCATAGGCATTGCTTAAGAGCGCTGGAACGCGTCTGTCGCTCGCAATAGCCTTCATCGCTTGATGCTTTTGACCACGGATGTACTGGCACTGGTAGGAAAGCGATGATCAGGAAGGTCGGTGCGTTTTCGCCCCGGCCTTTTTTGTTGTCTGCAGTTTCGCGAGAATGAAGCAAAACGGCCTGCTGAATTTTTCAAGCAGGCCGTTCGTCTAAAGCATTTCCTGTTTTGATTGAATCATTGGAAATGCTCTATCTGTTTGTTTTTACGCATGTCTTTATCCCAAAAACCGGTTCCCACTTTCGGGAGACATGCTCTAGAAATTAAGCAGCGAGTGCTTCGTCTTCCGAGGTCGGGACTTCAGAGATCGTCTTCAGAACCTGCGAAGCGATCTGGTACGGGCAGCCCTGCGAGTTCGGGCGGCGATCTTCCAGATAGCCGCGATATCCATCCCTGACGAACGCGTGTGGAACGCGGATCGAAGCGCCGCGGTCGGCAACGCCGTAGGAGAACTTGTTCCATGGGGCGGTTTCATGCTTGCCGGTCAGGCGCATGTGGTTGTCCGGGCCGTAAACGTCGATATGGTCCTGAAGGTTCTTGTCGAACTGCGCCATGAGCGCCTCGAAATAGTCCTTGCCGCCCACTTCACGCATATATTTGGTCGAGAAGTTGCAGTGCATGCCCGAACCGTTCCAATCGGTGTCGCCGAGCGGCTTGCAATGGAATTCGATATCGATTTCGTACTGCTCGCAGAGACGAAGCAGGAGATAGCGGGCCATCCAGATCTGGTCGGCGGCGTTCTTGGAGCCCTTGCCGAAAATCTGGAACTCCCACTGGCCCTTGGCCACTTCCGCATTGATGCCTTCGTGATTGATGCCGGCATCGAGGCAGAGATCAAGATGTTCCTCGACGATCTTGCGGGCGATGGAGCCGACATTCTTGTAGCCGACGCCGGTGTAATAGGGACCCTGCGGGGCAGGGAAACCCTGTTCCGGGAAGCCGAGCGGGCGACCATCCTTGTAGAAGAAATATTCCTGCTCGAAACCGAACCATGCATCGTCGTCTTCAAGGACGGTTGCGCGGCTGTTGGACGGGTGCGGCGTGACGCCATCCGGCATCATGACTTCGCACATCACAAGAACACCGTTCTTGCGCGCAGGATCGGGATAGATCGCGACCGGCTTCAAGACGCAATCGGAGCTGCGGCCTTCGGCCTGCATCGTCGATGAGCCGTCGAAGCCCCAGAGCGGCAGTTGCTCAAGCGTAGGGAAAGCGTCGAATTCCTTGATCTGCGTCTTGCCGCGCAGGCCAGCAGCAGGGGTGCATCCATCGAGCCAAATGTATTCGAGCTTGTACTTGGTCATCGCTAGTCTCTCTGTCATCCTCGGTTGATCAATCACCACAAGTCATGCGGTGTCGCGCGGCTCGGTGTTCGATTTAATAGAAGCAAGGACCGTGCCAGTTTCGAATTTGGCGCATTTTTAAGGTGGAAACGGCAAATGCGACCGAGCGGGCAAGATTTGCGCAACAGAAAGCGGAAAATGTCTGCTCAAAAAACAGGCAACGGATTACAATTTCATCACGCCTGATATTCAGCTTGCATCATCCCGGTCTCGCCGCTTGTCATTCGGGAGCAGAAAGCCGGGAAATTCAAAGGCATAAAGCAAAATCGAACAGGCGGACAGAATAAGTCGTTGGACGCTCCGGCCACCATTCTTCACCTTATCCTCAAACAAAAGGGGAGTGACTGATGGCACGTTCGATCAACAGAAAATCGGCTTTTCTGGCAAGTTTAGCGTTGAGTGTTTCGGCAATGACTGTTTTCGCGGCCAATGCTGCGGAAATTACCGTGATGGGATATCGCGGCGCATTCCAGGACAATTACGTCAAGGCCGTCATCGAACCGTTCCAGAAGGAACATCCCGACATCACGGTCACCTATTACGGCGTGCAGAATGCCGCGACATCGCTCGGCAACATGCGCGCCCAGAAATCCTCGCCTCAAACGGATGCGGTCATCTATGACCTTTCGGTCGCCAAGATTGCCGATGAGGAAGGGCTGGTCGAAAAGCTCGATCCGGCATCGCTCAAAAATTATGCGGATGTTGCCGATCTCGGCAAGGAACTCGCTGGTTCCGCAATTCCCATTACATATGACACGCTTTCGCTGCTTTATAACCACGATGCATTTGCGGAAAGTCCACCGGTTAGCTGGGAAGCGCTCTGGGACAAGCAGCAAAGCGGCAAGGTCATCATCCCGGCGCAGGGCGGCGGCGATATTCAGGCCATCCTGCTGACGATCATCGCGAACCGTCTCGCTGGTGAAGACGACTATACGAAGACTGTGAAGCCGGGCGTCGACAAGCTGGTGGAACTGGCGCCTGCCGTGCAGACGTGGGAACCGAAGCCCGATGCCTATACGCTGGTTGCAAACGGCACGGCGACCTTGTCCATCGGCTATAATGCTCGCGCCCAGTTCTACTTCGACCAGACCGGCGGAAAGCTTCAGTCGGTTGGACCGAAGGAAGGCACGGCTGCGCAAGTGAACGTCATCAGTGCGATTGCCAACGGCAAGAACATGGATGCAACCAGGATATTCATCGATTATGCAATAAGTCCCGAGGCGCAAGCCCGGTTCGCCGAGATCATGTTCTATGCGCCATCGAACACGAAAGCGGATGTGAACGACGAAACGAAAAAGCGCATCCCGTACATGGATACGGCCCAGCGCGAAAAGCTCATTCCTGTCAACTGGATGACAATCGGCGATATGCGCGACAAGCTGCTCAATCCCTGGCGCCGTCAGATCATTCCGGCTGGTCGTTAGATCCCTACCTCACCCTGAAATTCACGCTTCCGCCCCGTTTCGCCGGGGCGGCAACGACCCCTCACAGGTTTCGATATGGTAGCAGAAAACTCATTTCTACAGTTGAAGGCTCTCACCAAGCTCTACGGTAACAATTACCGGGCAGTGGACGACCTTCATCTCGATCTGCCACGCGGAAAACTGCTCGGTCTCCTCGGCCCATCCGGTTGCGGCAAGACGACGACTTTGCGCATGATTGCCGGTCTCGCCTCGATATCAGACGGTAACATCCTGATCGATGGCAACGATATTTCACACAGGCCGCCCCATCAGCGCGATATCGGTCTGGTTTTCCAGAACTACGCCTTGTTCCCGCATATGACCGTGGCCGAAAATGTCGCTTTCGGTCTCGATATGCGCAAGGTCGGCAAGGCCGAAGCGAAGAAGCGGGTCGAGGAAGCGCTCGAAATGGTGCGGCTTCCCGGCTACGGTTCGCGCAAGCCGAAAGAAATGTCTGGTGGTCAGCAGCAGCGCGTGGCATTGGCGCGCGCGCTGGTTATCCGCCCGCGCATTCTTCTGCTCGACGAGCCCCTGTCCAATCTGGATGCGAAGCTGCGCGACGACATGCGGATCGAAATCCGCGAGATCCAGAAGCGCCTCGACATCACCACGGTTTTCGTTACGCATGACCAGGTCGAAGCGCTCACAATGTGCGATGTCGTCGGCGTGATGGATAGCGGCAAGCTGGCGCAACTCGGTTCGCCGGAAGAAATCTATGAAAAGCCGTCCTCCCTGTTTGTGGCCAAATTTGTCGGTCGCGCCAATGTCCATGATTGCGAGATCGTCGACGAAAATGTCTGTCGGCTGGGCAGCGGCACCTATCGCTGCAACACGCATGGAAAGTCGCGCGGCTCAGGGCAGATTGCCATTCGTCCGCATCGCATCAATCTCACGCCCAACCGCGATCGCAATCTTGTCAGCGTCGTAACCAACAGCGCGCACGGCGTGGTCGAGCGCACGACCTATATCGGTGACATCGTTCAATACGACATCGAGATCGAGGGCGCTTGCCTGAAAGTAGAAGTACCGACCGCCAGCGCGGGACATGCGTTCCATACCGGTGACCGGCTGCTGTGCGAATGGAAACCGGAAGATATGCTGGTTTTCGGGAGCTGATGTCATGACAGCGATCACGTCAACCGATATCATTCCGGCAAAGCCATCGAGACGCAGGCGCTATAGTCTCGTCGCAGTTGCGCTCCTTCTGCCGATGGCCTTGATCAATCTCATCGCCTTCATCGCGCCGGTTGCGCATCTGGCTCAAATATCCTTCCTGCAGAGCGAAAGCGGCGGCGTCCTGACAGACCGCTACACGTTCGAAAACTACATCAATTTCTTCACCGACAGCTTCAATTGGGGGCTTGTGTTCAACTCGCTCTGGCTGAGCGCGTTCATCACGCTGGCAACGCTGGTTTGCGCCTATCCAATAGCGCTTTTCCTGCATCGTGTTTCGCCGGTCTGGCGCAACTTCCTTTTCGTGGTGACAGTCTCGCCGTTGCTCGTCAGCAGTGTGGTGCGCACCTATGGCTGGATGGTGCTTCTCGGCGACCAGGGGCTCGTCAATGGAGCCTTGATGAATCTCGGCCTCATTTCCTCCCCCATCAGGCTCGTCAACAATACGCTCGGCGTATTCATCGGCATGGTGGAAATCCTGATCCCCTATATGGCGCTGTCGCTGATTGCCGGTTTCGGGCGTCTGAACGCCTCGCTTGAAGAAGCTGCGGCATCCCTTGGCGCCAATGCCTTCACGCGGTTTCGCCGGATCATCCTGCCGCTTACCTTGCCGGGTATCGCACTTGGCTGCCTGCTTTGCTTCGTGCTGGCGATCAGCTCCTTCATCACGCCGAAATTGCTGGGCGGCGGACGCGTGTTCCTGCTGGCGACGGAAATCTACGATCAGGCTGTGATCCAGCTTGAATGGCCGCGTGCCGCCGCAACCTCCGTCATTGTCCTGATCATCTTCGGTCTCGCCTTGATGGTCTATTCCCGCATCGCACGTCGTATCGACTGACTGGCAAAGGAGAAACGAGATGATTGGTTCAACTTCATTGCCATTCCGCCTTCTGGTCGGCCTGCTCTATCTGTTCCTGCTGGCCCCCATTCTGGTCGTCGTGCCGCTATCGTTCAGCAACGACAACTATCTCACTTTTCCGCCGCAGAGTTGGGGTGTGCGGTGGTATGCGGAAATGCTGCACCATGAAACGCTCATTCAGGCGTTCTGGATCAGCCTCGGCATTGCATCTGTCGTCACCGTCCTGTCGCTGCTGGCGGGTATCCCGGCGGCCTATGCGATCCGCCGCTATCAGTTCCGTGGACGCGAAGCAGTGCTGAACCTCTTCACCGCGCCGCTGCTTCTGCCGTCCATCGTGCTTGGCCTTGCCATTCTGCTGGTCTTCGTGCGGCTGGAACTGCTCGGAACGTTCACCGGTCTGGTGATCGCCCATCTGATCGTGACGACCCCTTACGTCATCCGCATCATGATAACGGCATTCTCGACTTTGCCGCCATCGGTAGAAGAGGCCGCCACGATGCTGGGCGCATCGCCGTTCACCGTGTTTCGTCGCATCACCCTGCCGTTGATGATGCCGGGTCTGGTGGCAAGTGCGGCTTTGTCCTTCCTCCTGTCATTCGATGAGGTGGTGATCTCGCTCTTCATCACCGGACCGCGCATGACGACGCTGCCGGTTGAAATCTTCAACTATGTCGAAAGCCGCACCGACCCGATGACCGCTTCCATCTCGGTCGTGCTGATCGCAGCCACGCTGCTCATCATCTTCGTTATCGAACGCACACTCGGATTGTCACGCACAATCGGCAAATAACCTCCCAACTGAAAGTGACTGCAAGCATGGAAAATATCGCCCTCTGGATGTCGCAACCGCATTTCAGCTATCTCGAAATTGCCCGGACCTGCGGCTTCTCATCCTTCGTTCTGGAACTCGAGCACGGAACCTTCGACCTGTCGACACTGGACCAGTTTCTGGCTTTCACCAAGGCGCAGGGTCTCTCCACTTTGACCAAGGTGCTGGCACCGACGCCGGAAGCCATCCAGCAGGCGCTGGACTTCGGATCGGATGGCGTCATCGTTCCGCATATTCTCGGTGTGGACCATGCGCATCAGGTGACAAAAGCTGCAAAATATCCGCTCGTTGGCACGCGCTCTTATACCGGTGGCCGCATTTTTGGCTATGCCCGTCCGGCGACCGATGCTTTCGAAAAAGAGAACAAGCGCACCAAATGCTTCGCCATGATCGAGACTGCGGAAAGCCTTGCCGACGTCGAGAAGATTATCGCGCTTGATACGGTCGACGGCTTGTTTCCCGGCCCTTCGGATCTGGCGCTTGCGCGCGGTCGGGGAGCCTACGCTTTCAATGATGACGACAAGGCCGATCTGCGCCGTTGTGCGGCGGCTGCACGCGCTGTCGGTAAGCCATGGATCATGCCTGCCTGGACCGAAGCCGAACGACGCTTCGCGCAGGAAGAGGGCGCCGCGATGCTGGTCGTCGCCACACAGAACATGACGCTTCGCCAGGGCATGGTTTCAACCGTGAACATGCTGAAAAGCGAAGCCCTCGTTGCCTGATGATTACCTGAACTGAATACCCACTCATTCGCTGGAGGAAAAAATGAAGATTAGCCTGATCCAAACGAGCCCGCAGACCGACAAGGCAGAAAACCTGCGTATTACGCGGGGATTGATGGAAGATGCCGTGCGCACGGATTCTCCGGACCTGATCGTGCTGCCCGAATATTTCGAATACTACGGCGGTACTCCGGAAGAAAAGCTTGCAGCGGCAGAGAGCGTCCCCGGCGGTCCTGCCTACAAGATGGCGCAGGATTTTGCCCGCGAGCATAAGGTCTTCGTCCATGCCGGAACCCTGATGGAAAAGGTTCCAAACGAAAAGCGGATATACAATTCCACCTTCGTCTTCAATCGCGAAGGCAAGGAGATCGCGCATTATCGCAAGATCCATATGTTCGACATCGTCGGGCCGGACGGGACGGCCTATAAGGAATCCGCAACCGTCAAGCCGGGCGAGAATGTCGTCGTCTACGACCTCGACGGGTTCAAGATCGGCTGCGCGATCTGCTACGACATCCGCTTTGCCGAACTTTATCTGGAGCTGGAAAAGGCTGGTGCCGATGTCATCGTTCTTCCCGCCGCATTTACGCTGCAAACCGGCAAGGATCATTGGGAAGTGCTGGCGCGTGCCCGTGCCATCGAAACCCAGACCTATTTTGCCGCCTGTGGCCAGACCGGCAGCACGGTTTCGAATGGCGAGCGGCGTCATACCTATGGTCACTCGCTGGTCTGCGATCCGTGGGGCCATGTCGTGGCGCGCGCATCCGACGGCGTCGGCTTCGTGACGGCGCGCATCGAGCGTGCGCAGATCGAGCGTGTGCGTTCGCTTATCCCCATGGTCAGCCATCGCCGCATCGGCAAGCAGTTGCAAGCCTGCGCTTAGGAGGCGCCATATGTACACGATCAATCCCATGCCGGAGCAGATTCCTGCCGGTGATCTCCAGCTCCTATCGGGGGTCGAAACGGCCACCGTCGGGCACTGGCGTTTCTTCGGTTTCATGCACCGTTCCATCCAGCCGCTCCTCCCGAAGCGCCGTGTGGTTGGCACCGCCGTCACCATCGCCATACCGGGTCCGGATTCCACTTTGCTTCACCACGTCACCGGAATGCTCCGTCCCGGCGATATTCTGGTGGTGGACCGGATGGGCGACGACCGCTATGCGTGCTGGGGCGGCGGTGTGACCATCGCTGCGAAGGCCTCCGGTGCTGTTGCAGGCATCGTGGATGGTCCCTGCACCGACCTGACGGAAATCGAGGATTCCGATTTTCCGATGTGGGCAAGGGGCATCTCGCCCATCACCACCCGGCTCTATGATCTGGGTGGCGGCATCAACATTCCGGTCTCCTGCGGCGGTGTCGTCGTCAATCCCGGTGATGCCATTCTGGCCGATGAGAGCGGGGTTCTGGTCCTGCCGCGTGATGAGGTGAATGCGGTCGCCTCGCGTGCGCTCGACATACAGGACAAGGGCAAGGTGCGCGAGGCATCGGTGAAGACCGGCCTCAAGCTCGGTGACGTGTCTGGCGCCACCAAGAAAATTCTCGCCCATGCGGGAAGCTGATCCGATAGGGGCCGGTTTAAACCGGCCCCTATCATTTGTGGGGTGGAATACGACTATTTGCTTATTTTCACCCCGCAAGTGTCTTAGAAAGAAAGGACGAATCTGGTTGCCCGGAGCGCAATAAGGGACTTCAAGAAACGCAGGCGCGCGGGTAATTGAAATGGGAAGGGACATACCCGTCCATGAATATCCGTTTTCTGGAAACGGTGATCTGGTTGTCGGAACTGCGTAATTTCCGGGCGACGGCGGCTCGCCTCAACATGACGCCAGCGGCAATATCCAATCGTATCGGCGCGATGGAGCAGGAGCTCGGGTTCCGGCTCTTCGACCGCGATGCCCGCGACGTCAACCTGACGGCGGAAGGCGAAGCTTTTGTCGAGGGCGCGCGTGACGTGGTTCGCCGCTACCACGATCTGGTGGAAAGCCTGAGCCCGCAGAACGGGCTTGAAGGCACGCTGAAGATCGGCATCGTTCCAAGCCTCGCCATGACCATATTGCCGGGCATTCTCGATATTGTCCGGCAGCGCTACCCGCAAATCCGCATCTCGATCACGACCTCGTCATCAAAAGGGATCGTGCAGAAGCTGGAGCAGCGAGAGCTCGATATTGTCTTCGCCATCAAGCCCGAACCGACGTCTAATCTGCGTATCGTCGACATATGTACTTTCGGCATGTTCTGGATATCGCGCAGCAATCAGTTTCCGGGCGGGGCAGAAGACATGCTGTCCCGCGATGACCTGCTCGGCTGCAATCTCATTTCCTACGAGAGCGGTTCCTATAATTATCAGCAGATCATCAATTATTTCTCGGAAGAACGGCTGAAAGATGCGACCGTTCACTATTCCAACTCGCTCACCACGACGATCAACATGATTTCGGCTGGGGTAGGGATTTCGGTCATTCCACCGGTGGTGATTCAGAAAGAGCTTCGGACGGGCGAGCTACAGGTACTGAACACCAATGCCGTTTTCCCGGCGACGAGCTATAGCGCTATTTACCTGGAGAGCGCGGCAACGCGCCTGATCACGCTTGTGGCCAATATCGCCCGTGAAGCCGGACGCAATTTCAGCGGCAATTTCAGTGATAGTCTTGCTTATCAGGATTAAGGCGGTTTCCCTTATGCCGGATCCAGGTTCTGGACGGGCATATCCTCGCAATAAATGCTGATGATCTCTTCGGCGACCAGGCGCTGCAATTCCCACAGATTGCGGTCGCGAATGCCTTTTTCTTCCAGATGCTTGACGGTGAGATAGAGATATTCGGCGCAGGAACCCATATGTCCGCAGGCGCGCGCGAGCAGTCGGGCCACCGACGTCAGAGGCAATTTATCCGAAAGCCTGTCTCCGCGCGGCCCAGCCCAGAAAACGAGCGCACGCACAGGCCCATCTTCGGTGTCGACTGACACCCAGCGAATGGAATAGGCATCGTCAATCGAATTGATTTCGCGCCGGATCATTCTGCGCAATTGTCCGAGGCGGTCCTCGTCGGACAGCCGAAAAACAATTCCTTTGCAGCTACCGCCCGGTCGCAGCGCCAGCATGAGGCCGGGCTGTGCCATCGTTGCGCGCCAGCGCGTTAGCCGAAGGCAGAATGAACGGTGCCAGCCGTTCGCAGTTCCGGCGCGCGAGTCCACCGCATCGAAATCCGGTTTCCAGATCAAGGAACCATAGGCAAAAACCCAAAGCGGATCGCCTCCTGCTTCGTGAAAGAGTTGATCGGCCAGTTCCTCGACCTCATTATCGGTGATCGATGCACGGCTCGGATCGGGACCGCGATCAACTTCAAGCCGAAGGCTCAGCGAAACGAGCTCCTCGGTCAAAGCCATCCGGGATATATCGGCAGAAGGCACGGCGTATTCTGGCTGATCGTAATTCTTGGTCATTCTTTCACGGCAAAGCATGTTCATGGGCACGTCGCCTCAGATACTCGCATTTTTGCGCATATCATCAAGCTGTCGCAATGATGAAAATAACGATTCCCGGTCGCGCAGATGCTCTTCGTAGAGAGACACGAAAATGGAATTCGTCGTTACATGCGGCTCAGGCGCGGATTGCGCCCGTCGCAAGCTGTTGTTAGCCTTGCGCTTGGCATCTTCGACTTTGGCCTGCAATTCTTGAAGCCTGCCGGGATTGCCAAACGCACGAACTCCGCCTTCCGGTGCGCCCGAGGCGACTGTATTCGATGTCGAGTGGATCATGGTCTGCATCTCCAATGGCAAGATATAGAGCTGATCGTGGCGTCTGTTTATGATATAATGATGTTATAAAATGTACTAAATTACATTCTTGTGATGTTGTGTTTCGGGCATTGTTTTTAAGAATAATTCTATTTCTTGCTGATCAAATTTTTAGCACTATCAGGGCGTTGGAAACGAGGCATTCAATGCCAAAACATCCAGTGAATGCGGAAAATAAGCATGGCGGCGCTACATCCGAATAGATTCCGGGCGCGCAGATTTTGGGCCTTGAGAGCGGGATATCAATCAGCGTCGTGGTTCATGAACGGCAGCATATCGACCGTGTCGATAGCCGTTGGCTCGACAGGCTTGCCGTCTGGCTTGGCGAAAATCATCACCGCAAAGCAGTAGATCAAAAACACCGCCACACCGATAGCTAGCAGGCTGGCAAATATGAGTGGCCAATCAAACATGCCCAACACCTTGGCGCAGTTTGCGCGCCAACTCAACAGTCTGTTGCGATAGGAAAGCCTCAACGCTAGCCTGTCGGAAAAGAACGACGAATTTTTATTGGGGGGACGCAATGTCCGAAATTAAAACACTGGGGTCCAGGCAGGTTTATGAAAATCGTTGGATGAAGGTTCGCGAGGATCGCATCGTTTATCCGGACGGCAGTGAAAGCATTTATGGCGTCGTTGAGAAGAACGATGCGGCGATGATTTTCGCGATGGACGACGAGGACGGCGTCTATCTGGTGGAGCAGTTCCGCTATCCGGTCGGGAACCGCTTCTGGGAACTTCCGCAAGGAGCGTGGCAGGAGCAGGCGGATGTCGATCCATTGGTTCTGGCTCGCGGAGAGTTGCGAGAGGAAACCGGGCTGACTGCTGCGGACATGGTCTATCTTGGCGAGACTTACGAAGCCTATGGTTTTGCAGCCAACAAGTGCCACATCTTTCTCGCCACAGGGCTACAGATGGGGAAGCCCAGTCTTGATGCCGAAGAGCAGGGGCTGATCTGCCGCCGCTTTTCTATCGGGGAAGCAATAGAGATGATCCTTCGCGGCGATATCAAAGATGCCTGTACAATCGCTGCCTTCGGGCTTTTGAGCCTGAAAGGGATTATCTGAAACAACCACATGGATGCAGCCACACCCACTGAAATCAGAGGGGCAGTCTCCAAAGCAGATATAAGCCCACGACTGTCGGCACGATAACGCCGAACCAGAGCCATGTCTGGTCCGTCAGCAAAAATCGCGTCATTTCTTGTGGGTCTCGATCCAGGTAATGCCGAAGACGACAGCGCTGACGGCCAGGATCGCTGTTATCTCAATCCAAAAAATCAACTGCATGGCGATGTCCTCCAGCATGGTTAACAAACAACTAATGAAAAGGTTCATTCATAGGGGCGTTCGTTGACATAGTGACATCATGATGTCACTATGTCTGAATGAAAATCACACAAGATCATGCTCCTCTCTATGCCAGGGTAGAAACATCGCTGGCAGACGATATTGCAGCCGGTATTTTGCCGACTGGAAGTCAGCTTCCTCCGGAAGATCGTCTGATTGAACGCTTTGGTGTCAGCCGGACGACTGTTCGCAAGGCTGTCGAGAATCTGGTGGCGCGGGGCCTCGTCGAAATCCGCCGCGGCAAGGGCACGTTCGTCGCTCAACCCAAGGTCACTCAGGAATTGACGGAGTTGACCGGGTTCGTCGAAGACATGCAGGCGCTTGGTCGGGCCGCGACGGCGCAACTGCTCGACAAGGAGATTGTGCCTGCCGATGCAGATGTTGCACGGCAGCTTGCTCTGCCGTCCGGAGCTCTGGTCATGCGAATTCGGCGTGTCCGGCTTGCCGACGGCGTCGCCATGTCTTTGGATGAAACATACCTGCCGCGTGAAATCGGTGAGAAGATTGTCACACACGATCTGGACGTCGAGCCGATCTTCACACTGCTTGAAGACAGATATGATTTGCCCCTTGTCGAAGCGGAGTATCGGCTGGAGGCTGTCAGCGCTGCTCCGGACGTTGCAGCGGCCCTCGGGGTGAAGCCCGGCAGCGCTGTTTTTCTGATCGAGCGTACATCCTTCACTGAAGGACATCGGGCGATAGACTATGAAAAGCTCCATTATCGCGGAGACCTCATCAGCTTCGTCACTCGCCTGGCCCGGCGACCACGCGATCGCAAGTAGGTGGGGTGGAAATGCTGGCTTTATGGTTGTTTTCGGCCGCTTTTGGCGCAAGCGCACTTGGCGGTGTGCTGGGCATGGCAAGCGGCATCTTCATCGTACCGGCGCTCACGCTCTTTTTTGGCGTGGACATTCATGTCGCTATCGGTGCGAGCATCGTTTCGGTCATCGCATGTTCCTGCGGCAGCGCGGCTCCGCTGCTGAAGAGGCGACTGACCAACATCCGGCTTGCGATTGTTCTGGAGACGGCGACCACCTTCGGTGCGCTGACCGGCGTGTTTCTGATCGGGATCGTTTCGACTTCAGTTCTGTACGGTCTGTTCGCAGCCATTCTGGTGCTTTCCGCCAAGCAGATGCTGGTGCGACGGCGCGAGGAAATGAGTTCAACCGCGCCCGTTGCGACGAGCCTTGCCACAAGCCTTCGGCTGCATTCCAGCTTTCCCGATCCGGCATCGGGGCAGGAGGTGCATTATCGGGTCGGGCATGTTCCGCTGGGCATGGCGCTGATGTATGGGGCGGGACTGGTCTCGGCGCTTCTGGGCATTGGCTCGGGCGTTCTCAAAATACCGGCGATGGACACTGCCTTGAAACTACCCATCAAAGTCTCGTCCGCCACCTCCAATTTCATGATCGGGGTCACAGCTGCCGCGAGCGCCAGCGCTTATTTTGTTCGGGGCGACATCGATATCGGGATCACGGGCCCGATTGCGCTCGGCTCGGTGATCGGCGCGCTGGTCGGTGCCCGGCTGCTGATGAGCCTTCCGGCGGAAAAGCTGCGTGTCTTCTTCGTCGTGGTCCTTCTCATACTCGCGGTACAGATGCTTTTGAGCGCTTTCGGTATTGAAATCATTGGGGGTTCGAAATGAAACCTGTCGAAGATTCCGGGCGTCGGGACGGGGCCGTCGCGACACTGCTCTGGTACGGTTCATGGCTCGCCTCTGCCCTGATCGCAGTCGGTGTTGCGATAATGGAAGTTGAACCATTACAGGCGGTGTTTTCGCTTTCCTTAAGCGGCTATGACATCGTGAAAGCCGGTATTGCGATATTCATTCTCCTGCCGATCACCCGCGTTGTGCTGGTGATATATCTTTTCCTGCGTGAGCGTGACTACGTCTACG
Source organism: Brucella tritici (assembly GCF_902825325.1). Lineage (GTDB taxonomy): Bacteria > Pseudomonadota > Alphaproteobacteria > Rhizobiales > Rhizobiaceae > Brucella. The sequence continues at coordinate 38,791 of NZ_CADEAR010000015.1, forward strand.
CCGTCATTGCGGCGCTCGTTCTAACGATCATCCTGACCGGCATTGTTCTGGACTTTGGCCCAGTTTAGAGCGCATCCCCAAAAGTGTGAGACGATATTCGGAAAAGATGCGCGTAAAAACAGGCACTTAAAGCGCCGATCTGATTCTTTCAGATAGGCACTCTAAACTCTGGCAATGGCGATACCCCGTCACGCTCTGCTCACAGGGTCCGCGATGCTGCCGCAATCGAGCTATCACGGATGTGCGCGGCATTTCGATATGCACGCGGAGTGAGCCCCGTCTCCAATAAGAAATAACGATTGAAATTGGACAGATTGTTGAAGCCGGCTTCAAAACAAATATCGGTTATTGCGAGATCTGTTTCTACCAACAAGGTTCGTGCTCGCCACACTCGAACGGAACGGCTGTAGGTCGAGAAGGTCATGCCTGTTAGTCGCTTGAAAGCGCGGGAGAAAGACGCCGTGTCCAACCCGACAGCTTCGGCAACATCCTGCATCTGGCGATCGGGATTTGATTGCAGAATCTGGATAGCCTGATCAATACGCCGATGCCGTTTATCGGAGGCTTCGCTGTAGAGCGATACGAAATGCTCGCTTGCCAGGGGCCGCTTTTGCTCAGCGCTGTCAATCGCATTTAATATTTCAAGGAAAAGGCCAAGGCCTGCTGCATCCGACTGCCGGTGCAGTGACAATATCATTTCCCCTATGTCGAGCGCCTCCTGACCTGCGATTTCGATCCCCCGGCGGGATAATTGTTTCAGGCGATGCAGCACTTCGAATTCGGGGCAGACAGACCGAACCTGAATAAGTGCGTCGGCATTGAACTGAAGCACGAGATCACGGCCCGGAATAGATGTCGCGCCTGGCGTGATCCAGTTGTGGGGCAGATTGGTTCCGGTAAGAACGAGATGGCCAGGCTGGAATGGTCCCACGTAATCGCCAACATAAGCCAACCCTTGTGCGTGAGGAATATAATGGATTTCCCACTCCGGATGATAGTTCCAGATACATATCGGATTGGGATAGTCGTCGCGGCGAATGAGATAGGATTTTCCACCCGGTAGGGTGATGCGCTCTCGTGTGGCGGCATAGGCGTTCGGGAGAGCGGAAGAAAATTCCGATGATAAAACCATGATACTGCACCATGTAAGGCATCATAATGTCAAAATAGTATCAATTATTGACGGAAAACAAACTAGTCCCTTCTCGCTGTTTTTACAAAATTCAAACGACAGGATGCGGGGAAGAGGAGCATCCGGTGGGAACATAATTGGGAGGATGACATGCTACGTATAATCTTGCGTACCGGTTGCGCTATCATCGCGCTCACTGCCGCTTCCAGCGCTTTGGCGGCTGCGGTCTGCAGCAAGGATGTAAGAGTCCTGGCGCAGCCGCGTGACGGTCTTACTTTGCTGGAAGACTATGTGGACGAGTTTGAAGAACTCTCCGGTGCCGGTTTCGAAATCAGCTATCTGAACGAGAATGACCGCCGTGCCAAGTCGCAGGCGGACGCATCGACCGTGGGCAGCTACAATGTCTACTATGTTGATGAGGCTAATCTCGCCTTGTTTGCTTCGTCGGGCTGGATCGTTCCGCTCGAGGGTTTTTACCCCAAGGAATATGATTACGACGATTTCGATGCAGGCATGCGCGCGGCTGCCACATATGACGGCAAGCAGTGGTTCGCACCTGTTCAGGGCGGTGGTGACCTGATGGTCTATCGTACCGATCTGCTCGAAAAGGCAGGCATCCAGCCGCCCAAGACCTGGGACGAATACAAGACCGCTGTCGCCAAGTTGCATGACCCGGAGAACGGCGTCTATGGAACTGCACTGCGTGGACAGCGCGGCTCGGGTGCCAATGTCTGGCGGTGGATGCCGTTGTTCAAGGCAAACGGCGGCGAATGGTTCAAGGATGGCAAGCCCGCTTTCAACTCGGACGCAGCAGTAAAGGCGACCCAGGAATATCTCGATCTTTTCAAGTATTCTGCTCCGGGCACACAGACAGGCTCCTGGGATGAATCCACCGGTGCGTTCCGGGCAGGCAAGGTAGCAATCATTATTGAATCGGCTCCCCTGGGCGGCATGTCGGTAGATAAGGCACAGAGCCAAGTCGCAGACAAGGTTGCCTTTGCGGTTCCGCCCACGCCGCTTCCGGGGGCTGGTTACGCACATGGCTTTGCAATTGCGTCAAAAGCCAATGCGACGGACGAGGATAAGGCTTGCGCCGGGCTTTTTGTAGCCTGGGCCACCTCAAAGGAGCAGGAGGCCCGTCGTTTGGCTGCAGGTCAGCCGGGCGAATTGACCCGCACCAGCACCTATCAAAGCCCGAAATATGCCGAGACCTTCGGACAGAACCTTGCAGATGCGATGGCCGCTACCGGCGAGCGCACAACAGTTACTTTCTGGCAGGACGCGCGCTGGCAGGAACTGGGAAATCAGTGGGGTATCATGCTGGAAGAACTTATCACCGGCAGCCGTAAGGATATCAAGTCGACGCTCGACGAGCTTCAGTCATTCGCTGAGAAACTCTAGAGCATTGCCGGCAAAAGTGCGAAGCGGTTTTGCGTAGGATAATGTGGCGAAACAAATAGTTAGAGCGGCTCCGTTTTAACTGGAACCGCTCTAGGTGCCGTGCGTTCGGGGCGGTTTCATTGCCCATATTGGTCGAAACCGCCCCGCCTCCCAAGATGGATTCTGCCCTGGAAGCCAGGCGTGCCTCACGGTGCAGGCCGTTTTAGTCATCGCCTTCAGACAAGGAATGTTCATGCAACGTGGACGCTCGCTCCCATACCTTTTCTTGGGACCAACCCTTCTCATTCTCGTCGTTCTGGCGCTGGTTCCGACCGTTTTTGCGATTACGATTTCGCTACAGAACCGCACTTTGTCACAACCAGTGGCCGAATATGTCTGGTTTGCGAACTATGTCGATCTGTTCAGCGATCCGCGTTTTCTCAACGCGTTGTGGGTTTCACTGAAATGGGAAGTCCTGACGGTCGCACTTACCATGTTAACCGGCGTCGGGCTTGGTATTGCGATGTTCGAAGCCGCCAGCCCGCGCATGCGAAATCTTCTTTGCGTCTTGTTCATCATTCCTGTGTTGTTGCCGCGCGTCTGCGCAGCCTTCGTATGGAAGTTTGCTTTCCATCCGCTTTATGGTGCCCTGACCTGGCCTATCCGTGAACTGACTGGCGCCACACCCGATATACTTTCGACGCCGGTTGGCGCGCTTCTGGCCGTTGCTTTCGTGGATGTCTGGCAATGGGGTCTGTTTTTTGCGGTTATTATCTTGAAATTGCTTGAGGCTTTGCCTGCCCAACCTTTGGAAGCGGCTCGCATCGATCGCGCCAAAAGGTGGGAGATACATCGCTTCATCACCCTGCCGATGCTCAAGACCCCGCTGATAAGCCTTTTGCTCGTCAAAGCAATCGAAAGCCTGCGTTCTTTCGATCTGGTTTACGTTATGACGCGAGGTGGCCCCGGCATCTCGACCGAAACCCTTGATATGTATGCCTATTCGCAAGGTTTCATCGAGTCCGGAAAAATCTCCTACGCCTCGTCAATGGCCGTCATCATGATGCTGCTGACTATCGTCATTTTCACTATTGCCTGGAAGAGGCTGAACCGATGAAGATTTCAACCGTCCTTCTGCGCGCGGTTCTTGTCTTTGCAGCAGCGCTCGTCGTGCTACCGTTGCTATGGACTTTGCTCAACGCATTCAAAACCAATGCCGATCTGCTGGTAAGCACGCCGAAAATCGCCTTCCAGCCCGTATGGGATAATATGAGCTATGTGCTCAATCGTCGCTCGGTTGCGCGTGCGCTCACGAACTCGCTTATCATCTGCTCGTCCGCCGTCGTCATTGGCGCATTGATCGGCGTACCTGCTGCCTATGTGATTGCACGATACAAGAACAGGCTTACAGCCGAAGCACAGTTCTTCGTTCTGTCGTTGCGTTTTCTGCCTCCCGTAGCAATAGCCATCCCGATGCTGGTGATTTGGCTTTCGCTTGATCTTTACGACAGTCGCCTTTCTCTCATCATAACTTATCTGATCATTACTGCATCGATTACGATCTGGCTGTCGGTTCCCGCGTTCGAGCGCGTGAGCCTCCATGTGGAGGAAGCCGCTCGGGTCGACGGGCTGGGGCGATATGCAACATTTTTCAGGATTGCCCTGCCGATAGCCCGATTTCAGATATTCGGCGCCATCGCCTTCTCCTTCGTTCTGGTTTGGAACGAATTCCTTCTGGCGATGATGCTGACGACGTCTCGCGCCAAAACCTTGCCTATCATCGCTTCTGAAATGTCTCAGCTCGGCATGAATGTGCCATGGGGCATCCTCAATGCCGCTGTCGTACTTCTCTCCCTCCCACCTTTAATTCTGCTTGGGCTTCTTGCGGGCGGATTAAATGCCGTTTTCACCAAAAAACAAAATCAGGAATGATCCGATGAAAGCACTTGTTCTGGAACGCATCGGCGAATTGAATCTGCGCGAAATTGAACTCCCCGCCGATATGGGACCGGATGATGTCCGCATCAAACTACATACTGTGGGTGTGTGTGGAAGCGACGTGCATTATTACACGCATGGGCGTATCGGAGACTTTGTGGTCGACCAGCCAATGGTGCTTGGTCACGAAGCAGCAGGTACGGTAGTTGAGGTCGGTCGGAATGTGGCACACCTCAAACCAGGAGACCGGGTCTGCATGGAACCGGGCATTCCAGACCCGCTCTCGCGCGCTTCGAAACTTGGCCTCTACAATGTCGATCCTGCTGTGCGTTTCTGGGCTACCCCGCCCGTCCATGGGATACTGTGCCCCGAAACGATCCATCCTGCAAATTTCACATATAAACTGCCGGACAACGTATCTTTTGCAGAAGGTGCGATGGTGGAACCCTTTGCGGTTGGTATGCAGGCGGCAACGCGCGCGCGCATCAATCCGGGCGATACGGCCGTCGTGACCGGCTGTGGCACAATCGGCATCATGGTTGCGCTTGCGGCCCTGGCAGGAGGCTGTTCCCGTGTTCTGATCTCGGATTTTTCGGAAGCCAAGCTGCAACTCGCAGAAACCTATGACGGCATTACCGGCATCAATCTGGGTGAGGCCGACATCGTGGACGCGGTCAATGATGCTACGGGAAACTGGGGCGCCGATATCGTGTTTGAGTGTTCCGGAGCAGCAGCAGCCGTTCGGGACTTGTTTAAGATAGTACGACCCGGTGGCGCGGTTGTGTTGGTTGGCTTGCCACCCGAACCCGTACTGTTCGACATTTCGGCGGCGACGGCACGGGAATGCCGGATCGAAACGGTCTTCCGCTATGCCAATGTGTTCGATCGCGCACTTGCACTGATCGCGGCAGGCAAAGTTGACCTTAAACCGCTGATCTCGGGAATATTTCCATTCGAACAATCCATTGCCGCTTTCGATCGCGCAGCGGAAGGGCGTGCAACTGACATCAAGTTGCAGATCATTCTGGATGGAGAGGAAAACTGATGTCTACCGTAGAATGTCGGTCCATACTGAAGCGATATGGCGCGCAGGAAGTCATCCGGGATTTCAACCTTGAAATCAGTGATCATGAGTTTGTAGTTTTCCTTGGGCCCTCCGGCTGTGGAAAATCAACGATCTTGAGAATGATTGCCGGGCTTGAGGAAATCACAGGCGGCGACCTTCTGATCGGCGGCCAACGGATGAACGATCGCGATCCAGGTGACCGCGGTATCGCCATGGTGTTCCAGAACTACGCGCTCTATCCGCATATGACTGTTCAGGAGAACATCATTTTTGGGTTGGAGCGCGCGGGTATACCGAAGCAGACCATAGCCGACAGGCTGAAGCCGGTTGTGGCCGCTCTGGGGCTTGAAGTGTATCTAGGACGCAAGCCGTCCGAGCTGTCGGGCGGCCAGCAACAACGCGTCGCAATCGCGCGCGCGATGATAAAGACGCCAGAAGTATTTCTCTTCGACGAGCCGTTATCCAACCTTGACGCCAAATTGCGCGGAAGCCTTCGGGTCGAGATCGCCAATCTTCATCGCGAACTGAAGACGACCAGCATTTATGTTACTCACGACCAGCTTGAAGCCATGACATTGGCGGACCGGATCGTGTTGATGAAAGATGGGCGCATAGAGCAGATGGGAACGCCCGAGGAAATCTATCAGGCGCCAGCGACGCTTTTTGCCGCCGGATTTATCGGTACGCCCAACATGAATTTCTTCGAGCTGAACGCTGATGAGGAGAAAATTGCCGATGAAACCATAAGTTTGCCGCGTCCTTCCGGGTTGAAACCAGGTCCGGTAACGGTCGGCATACGTCCGGGAGCATTCCGACTGAACGAAGCAGGAGGTCAAATTCGCGGCCAGATCGAACGCAACGAATTTCACGGCGAGAACCGCTTGGTTACAATTCGGGCCGGAAAACATGTCTTCAGTATCGCTGTGCCGACTTCGATGCGCCTGCAGGAAGGGCACAATATCGGGCTCGATGTGGTTCCCAATAGCTTACATCTGTTCGATGCGCATACCGGCTTGCGTAACTCAATATCCGGCGGGTAGTGGGTGGATCAGCACGAACATGTGAGCATTCCGTTCGCTCCAATCGCGTCACCCGAAACCAGTCACGATGGTGAAGAGCGAATATGACGCGGCCGGCAACGGAAAATGTCGTTATGAATTGAACTCCAACCCTCAGTTCTGTTAATCCTCCCAATTCATAAGCTGGCTATCCGGTTAGGGAAATGGGGGCATCATGCAACTGTCGTTGTGGACATATCCGTGGGACATACAGGATCTGGGGCTGGATACGGTTTGCTCCGAACTGCGCGAGATTGCAGGCGGTAATACGATCAGTCTTGCGACGTCCTATCATGCCGGGCGGTTTTTCCAGCCGCGCAGCCCTCTGCAAAAGGCTTATTTCCCCGAAGACGGCACCGTCTACTACACTCCGGATGAGACCTTGTGGAGAGGAAAAGAGATACGTCCGCTTGTTGCAAAGAATTGCATTGAGCGCGGCGACATGCTCCAGCGATTGATCGAGCGTCGAAGAGAAGACGGGTTGCGGGTATCGTGCTGGACAGTTGGTCTGCACAATAGCCGCCTTGGAGAACTTCATCCCGGCCATGTTACCCGCAACGCTTTCGGCAATGCGAATTATTACAATCTCTGCCCGTCGAGCCCCGTTGCGCGCGAATATGTCGTGACCCTGGTTACGGATATCACTTCGCGTTATCAACCGGACATGGTCGAGCTCGAAAGCGTAAACTTCATGGGCTTTGCGCATGAGCATCATCACGAAAAGGATGGTGTCGGCCTCACCGACGAAGATGATTTCTTCATGTCCCTGTGTTTCTGCGACCATTGCAAAGCTCGGGCAAAGGCAGCCGGTGTCGATGTGGATGATGCCCAGGCCGTTGTGAAACAGTTCATCGCCGAGGCCTGCGAGCGGGAAGTTCCGCAAAAGCAGTTTGCCGATTTCCCGCAAGCGGGAATCTCTGCTTTTGCCAACTGGCCATCGCTTCATGCCTTTCTGCAATGGCGGACCGAGCCGGTAACCAGCCTGATTGGCGAAATTCGCGCGGCGGCAAACCCGGCAACCAAAATCGTATTGATCGACTTGAAGGATGGTTGGCTGGGAGGTGTCGATCTAGAGGAGGCTGTCTCCGCCTGCGATGGCATTATTCTCTGCTGCTATGACATGGGTGCGGAACTGATCGGAAAAACAATTCGTGATGCACGCTCCAGATTACCCGACGACAAATATGTGGGACTCGGTCTCAGCCTGTTTTATTCGCTCGTGAAGTCGAAAGAAGAACTCGCTGCCCGGGTCGATGCAGGAAAGCAGGCTGGTGTCGATGGCATGAATTTCTACAATTACGGCCTCATTCCTCAAAAGCGGCTGGAATGGATTGGGGCAGCTTTGACGCGCTGAACCACATTCCGCCGACAGTCTTGAAATGTTCTAGGCGTGTCGTCCCGAAAGTGGGGACTGCTCTAATCACGTTGAAAAGCCGAAACTTTTCCTTTCAAGCTGAGAGCAGCCTCTCGCAGGGCCTGCAGATACATGTCGTGGTTGCGAATGCCGTCATCGCGCGGGGCGACGAGGCAGACTGTCGCGCAGAACTTTCCGTCGTCGCTTTCAACAGGCACTGCGAAGCAATGTGTGAAGCTGTCGACAATGCTGTCGAACGTAAAGGCGCCGGCCTTGCGTGCGGCATGAACCTCGCCGAGGAAAACATCCGGCGCAAGCCATTGGCCATCGGGAAGCTGGAAGTCCTCCGGCGGAATGAAGGACAGAATCTCGGCATCATCGAGATGTGACAATAACAGCCGTCCTGAAGCCGTCCACGGAATGGGAACGCGCTGCCCGACATCGGACGAAATCCGGAATGGCCGGGCTCCCTCCCGCATGCGCACGACGGTATACTTATTCTCGTCAAGCATGCAGAACTGGGCGGTTTCCCGTGTTTGTTCCGCCACTTTTGAAAGCGCACGGTCGCATTCGCGTATGAAGTTGAAATGGTCTTCGTAGGCGGCGCCGAGAAAATAAAGCTTGCGCCCAAGATACACACGGCCCTCATCGTCAGAATATTCAAGAACGCCATTGCTGAGCAGCAGGTTAACCAGCTCATAGACTGTCGAGCGCGGAGCCTTGATGCGTGCTGCAATCTCATTGGGATTGGCCGGTGCACGGCTGACACGCAGGTAATCGAGAATCTCGAAGGCACGTTCCAGTCCGCGTGAACGTTTCGCCGTGGGTTCTATCAGAATTTTATCCATAGTTTCTACGATGGTCTCCAGCCTCTTCTTCTTTGTGGGCGGCAGAGGCCCGACTGTCAATTAGGCGTTTTGAAACCGGCAAACAGTTTCCCGCTTGCCAAGCGCAAAATAATTTCTATGATTGCAATGTCTGATAATTCAGACATATGTACACTATAGCAGACATTGTTAGCGCTGTGAATGTGTCAAATTTGGATGGAGGGGACAATGATGCATTTTATGACCAAAGCCGGATCAGGCTTCCGTATGCTGCTGGCCGGTGTGAGCGGCGCAGCGCTACTGTGCATGGCTGGCGTGGGCTCGGCCGAAGCGGCTGCAAATTGCGTTAAGGGAGATCGCAAGGCGCCGTATACGGTGGGCTGGGCGAATATCTACGCCGTGCCAACCTGGATGAAACAGACCGAAGCTACGATCGTCGATGAAGTGGCGCGGCTGAAGAAGGAAGGACTGGTCAAGGACCTGATGATTACCGATGCGCAGGGCAATGCGCAGACGCAAATCCAGCAGATCCAATCGATGATCGACGCCAATATCGATGCTATCGTCATCGATGCTGGCTCGTCCTCCGCGCTTGATCGTGTCATCGCTGATGCCTGCGAGAAGGGGATTGCCGTCATCAATTTCGACAGCCTGGTCGATACGGAAAATCTGACAGCAAAAATCAACACCGACTCGGCTGAATGGGGCGAGCGGGCTGCCCAGTGGATGGTTGACCAGCTCGGTGGCAAGGGCAAGATTATCATCATGAACGGTCCCGCGGGGGTTTCGGTCAGCGATGGTCGCCGCAAGGGTGCTCAACCGGTTCTCGACGCCAATAAGGACATCGAGATCATCACCGAGACGAATACGGAATATAACGTGGCTCCTGCTCAGGAAGCGATGACCAGTTTGCTGTTTGCCAATCCGGAAATCGACGGTGTCTTGTCTCTGGGTGGCGCAATCTCCGCTGGCGCGGTTCTCGCTTTCGATCGTCAGGGGCGTGATCCGGTACCGATAACGGGTGAAAATGCCCGTCAGTTTCTGGAACTCTGGAAGGAAAAAGGCCTGAAAGGCTGGGCGACCATGCAGCCCAACTGGCTTGGTGCATTCTCCGTCTACGCAGCCGTACAGGCCCTTGAAGGCAAGGATGTTCCGAAGTCGATCAAGGTTCCGCTTCCTGTCATCGATGACAGCAATGTCGACACCTATCTGGCACGCGCCGACAAATTCCCTGCTGACGGTTATGTCTATTCGGACTACGACCGGGCCTTGTTCGACAAGTTGCTGGGGCAGTAAGCGGCGTCATGCAGGTTTCGTCTAGGCCTGTCGTGGACGCGCCGGCTCCGGTGCTCGAAGCGCGCAACGTGTTCAAGGGGTTCTTCGGTAACCCTGTGCTCAAGGGCGTTAGTATCGCCTTGCGGCCGGGTCGCGTGCACGCTCTGCTTGGAGAAAACGGTGCGGGCAAGTCCACACTTATCAATCTGTTGTCCGGCGCCTTGTCGCCGGACAATGGAAACATTGTTCTGGAGGGTGCTGCACTTTCCAGATTGAACCCGGCGCAAGCACGCAAGGCTGGCATTGCTGTCATCCAGCAGGAACTTAGTCTGACGCCGGAATTGTCGATTGCCGAGAATATCGGGCTCGGTGCCTATCCACGCCGGTTCGGACTGATCGACTACAAGACCCTTCATCAGGAAGCACTGGCAGTCTGCGAACGTGTCGGCTTGACCGAGCCACTCGAAACGCCTGTGGGCCTGCTGTCGCTCGGACGCAGGCAGATGGTCGAGATCGCCAAGGCGCTCTTCCGCAAGCCGCGAGTGCTCATCCTTGATGAGCCGACATCATCGCTGTCCGCACATGAGGCGGGCGTGTTGTCGTCGCTGGTCCTCAAATTGCGGGATGAGGGCGTTGCGCTGCTCTATATCTCTCACAGGCTCAACGAAATCCGTTCGCTCTGTTCTCACGTCACGGTGCTGAAAGACGGTGTCGTGACGGCGGACCAGTCTTTGTCGAATGCCGATCCTGAAGAGCTGGTTCGGCTGATGGTCGGGCGCGATGCCGGTGATCTTTTCCCGGCATGGCGAACCAGCACCACGGACAAAAGACTGCTTCATATTCGCGGCATGAATGCGGGCATGGTGCAGGACGTCGATATGGATGCGAATGCAGGTGAAATCATCGGTATCGGCGGTCTGGTAGGGCAAGGGCAGGAAGATTTTCTGCTGGGTCTCTATGGCGCGTTGCCGACTACAGTCAGTGAAGCGGTACTTTGCGGAAATAGTGGCTTGTTCAAATCGGTCGGTGCCGCAAACTCTGCAGGCCTGGCCTATGTTCCGGCGGATCGGAAGAGGGAAGGGCTTGTTCTGCCGCATTCCATTGCATCAAATCTGCTTTTGCCATCGCTTGATCGATATACACGCCGCGGTTTGCGTGATGCCGCAAACGAGCAGGGCGTCGTTGCCAAGCTCGCTGAACGCCTGACGATCAAGGGAGACACCGGACGCCCGGTCCAGGCGCTGTCTGGTGGCAATCAGCAAAAGGTTGCGCTCGCCAAATGGCTTCCGCTGGAGCCGACCATTCTGTTGCTGAACGATCCGACCCGCGGCGTCGATATCGAAACGAAGCGGGAAATCTACCTGATGCTGCGCCGGTTTGCCGACGAAGGCAAGCTCGTCGTCCTGTTGAGTTCCGACACACCGGAGCTTGTGCATCTGTGCGACCGCGTCATGGTTTTCCGCGAAGGCCGCATGGTCGCGACACTGGAACACGGGGACCTGTCGGAAGAGGCAATTGTAGGGGCTGCCATGGGCCTTAAATCGTCGAGAAAGGCAGCCTGATGCAACAGGGTACGGCAGGAAACCTCTATATCTCCGTTCAACGCAGCCGAAACAGGGGGCTGACCGGGCTTTATGTCGTCGTCGGTATTTTTGTTCTGCTCTATGCCTGGCTTTTCCCAGGAATTCTGAGCGTAGGCGGCTTTTCCAAGTTTACGCAAAACTGGTTTCCGCTGGCGCTGGTGACCATGGCACAGGCGTTGCTGATGCTGAACGGCGGCATAACGCTTGCTATTGGGCCGCTGGTGAGCTTGGGGGCAGTCATTGCTGCCACGACAATGGGTAGCGCCTTCGGTGTTTTCGGCGGTGTTGTTGCCGTTATCCTCAGCGGCTTTGTCATCGGTGCGCTGACCGGTTCCATCGTTGCGTTCATGCGCCTCCCGGCCATTATCGTAACGCTGGCGGGTTCCTTCATCATCACCGGAATAGCCTTGCTTATTCTACCGAGACCGGGCGGTTTCATTCCAGACTGGCTCTCCGATTTTCTGGCAGGCCACTCGCCTTCCGCCTTCATAATTCTGGTACTCGTCGTACTGGGTTGGAAACTGTTTCTGGCCACCCCGATGGGGCTTGGCATCTATGCCGCCGGTGAAAACCCGACCGGAGCCTATCGGTCCGGCATCCCGGTTGAAAAGGTCAAGGTCATCTCCTTTGCCTTGTCGGGCGTCCTGGCAACCTGTGCGGGGCTGTTCGTAGCCGCGCAAACGGGATCGGGCGATCCGGTTATAGGCACGCCCTTCACCCTCAATTCCATTGCGGCAGCAGTACTGGGCGGTGTCGGCTTCCTTGGTGGAAAAGGCACGATGCGCGGTGCCATTTGCGGCAGCCTTCTTCTTTCCGTGATGATTAACGTTATGTTTTTCTTAGGTTTTCCTCCTGTGGCGCAATATATCGCTCAAGGACTGATTATCGTTGGTGCGGTGGCTTTGCCGGAGTTTGCGGGCAAATGGAGGAAGTCATGAGTTCAATCTTGCTGTCCGGGCGTCGCATGTTGCAAAGCCCGCCTTTCCTGACGTTGCTTCTGGTTGCGTTGGTCTGGCTTGTGGCCAGTCTGACGCTGCGTGGCTTCGGGGCTTACGGTCATCTGCGCTATCTTCTGGAACTGGCGGCAATTATCGGCATCGTAGCTGCCGGTCAAACGCTGGTCATCATTGTAGGGGGTATCGATCTTTCGGTCGGCGCAGTCATGACCGTGACGGCTATCCTGCTTCCGGTAATCTCGCCTGACTGGGACCCGACGGGCTTGCTTGGCGTCGTCATGGTTCTGGCTATCGCGGCGATCATCGGAGCGGTGAATGGAATTGGCGCGGCGTGGCTGCGCGTGCCGCCCATCATCATGACACTGGCCATGGCAACCTTCCTTCAGGGCCTGCTGGTTATCGTGGCAGGCGGCAGCGCGGTATCCGTGAATAATGCGACTGCAATTTTCCTGGGTTCGGCTCGCCCCTTCGGTATCCCGGCCAGTATCATTCTGTGGGTGGTGGTGACTGCTGTTGTGTTGGTTCTGCTTCATAAGACACCAACGGGTGCGCGCTTTCTGGCGCTGGGTGCCAACCCTGTCGCGACCCGGTTGTCCGGGGTCAATGTCAACCGCAATACGGTCGCACTCTACGCGCTGTCGGCACTCTTTGCCGGGCTTGCTGGCATCGTGCTTCTCGGTATGAACCGTCAAGGTTATGTCGGCATTGGTGAGCCATATGTTCTTTTGTCGATTGCGGCGGTGGTGCTTGGCGGTACCTCGATTCTCGGCGGGCGCGGCACCTACGCCGGAACAATTCCTGGGGCCATTCTTCTCGTGACGACAACTGCGCTCATCACGATGGTCAACGCATCGCCGGGCCTGCGCTCTATCCTGTTCGGTTCGCTCATTCTCGGATTGCTGATGATTTCCGGGCGGGAGGCGCGTCGATGACGCGTCTTTATACCGGGCCGGTCATCGACCCGCATCATCATCTGTGGAATCTGGAAATGCAGCGCCATCCATGGCTCCTGCATACACCCGGACAGGAGGCAGCTTCCGGCAATGGTATGGGAATCCTGCGCAATTACATGCCGGATGACTATCTGGCAGACGTTCAGGGGCAGAACATCGTCGCTTCCATCCATGTTGAAGCGGGCTGGGATCACCGCTTTCTAACCGAAGAAACCGTTTGGCTGGATAGTCTGGCCAAATCCCACAATATCGCCCGGCATTATATTGCCCGCGTTCCGCTCGACCACCCTGACGCAGCGCGCCTGCTGGCAGAAGCGAACCGGAACAGCCGTGTCGTCGGCATTCGCGATATCGTCAGCTGGCATCCGGACCCGGCGAAGAGCTTTGTCGCTCGCAAAGGACTTATGAGCAATTCGCAATGGCGTGCGGGGCTGACCGCTCTTGCCCGTCATGACCTTGTGTTTGATCTGATGCTCTTTCCCTGGCAGATGGCGGAAGCCGAGCGCCTTCTGCATGATTTTCCGGACACCATGTTCGTGCTCAATCATTGCGGCAGTCCGGCGGACAGAACCCCTGAAGGGATGTCGCTCTGGCGTGACGGTCTGCGCAGACTCGGAAAAGCGGAAAACCTGCGCATCAAGATTTCCAATCCGGTCGCTTATGACCCGCATTGGAGCATAGATAGTCTGAAAGATGTCATTGAGCATTGCATAGCATGTTTCGGTGTCGAACGCTCCATGTTCGCCAGCGATTTTCCCGTCGCCGGTTTGTATGCGTCATTCCCCGAGCTTTATGGAGCTTTCCGTAACATCGTTGCCGAATGCAGCCCTTCGGAACAAAGCGCGCTTTTCTTTCAAACAGCAAACCAAACCTACCGATTGGCGTTGGACCGAACAGGTTTGAACCAGGAATGAACCATGTCTGATCTTCGTTTTCACGATACCGATAGCGACACCGATATTGATGACCGCGTGCGTGGTTTTCCGACCGGCCATGCGCCGGTGTTTCTCAGGGATATCGGAAACTATGGCTGGAAACCCTTCGATGGCGAAATGGCCTTGCCATTGATGTCGCTCGATGAGGCGGCTTTTGAGGCCAATGCAACGGCGATGCTGGCCTATGCGAAATCGCAAGCCGTGGAGATCGCTCCGCATGCCAAAACGCCGATGTCGCCGGTTCTTGCAAAGCGGCTTATTGATAAGGGCGCATGGGGCGTAACAGTTGCCGACATGCGGCAGGCCGCCGTGTTGCTGAGGGCCGGATTCAGAAAGCTCATTCTTGGGAATGAAATTGGCGGCTCCCATGCAGCCCGCCGACTGGCCCGACTGCTGGCGCAGTATCCCGATGCCGAGATGTATGTGTTTGTGGATTCGGTTGCATTGGCGAACAGTCTTCTTGCTGAATGGCACGAGCGGGCGGACTTGCCGAAACTGGGATTGCTCGTTGAACTGGGCGTCGCGCGGGCAGGAGCCCGTAGTCCCGCAACCGCACAGTCTGTTGTGGAAACGATCCTGTCCGGTGAACGCGCCAATATTACGCTCGCCGGTGTGGCTGCCTATGAAGGCGCTGCGGGTGTTCCGGATCCCGTTGAAACGCTTGCACGTATCGATGCGCTCCTGTCCGAGGCAACGGCGGTTTACCGGTTCATCCGCGACCGTATCGGCTTGCTGCGGCCTTTGCTTCTGACAGCTGGCGGTTCGCTGTTCTTCGACCGCGTGGTGGCGGCGTGGGCTCCCTTGCTGGAGGTCGATGGCAACCTTACGATCATGCTGCGCAGCGGTGCGGTTTTCTTTCATGATCACGGTGTCTACGAGCGCGGCATCGAGCAGCTCGATGCGCGTCAGGGATTTGGTGAGGAACAAGCTTCCAACGCATTTCGACCGGCTTTGCGGCTTTGGGCGGAGGTGCTTTCGCGACCGGAACCGGGGACGGTGATCTGCGGTTTCGGTATGCGCGATGTAGCTATCGATCAGGACTTGCCGAAGGCGCTCTCACTCTTTCGCAACGGTCAAAAACACGGTGCATTTGCCGATGCGACGGTGCTCAAACTGAACGACCAGCACGCATTCATCCAATGTGCGGCGGACGCCGATGTCACCATTGGTGACGTTATCGAATTCGGTATTTCGCATCCGTGCACCTGCCTTGACCGGCATTCGCTGATCTACGGTCTCGATGAAACAGCGACCGTGATCAACGCTTATCCCACCTGTTTCGGCTGATGCCCAAACACTCCCCAAACCAAGACAAGGAATGCAAAGTATGATCATGCGCTATCAGAAGGGTTCACGAATGAGCCAGGCAGTCAGCTATGGCGGGCTCGTTCACATTGCCGGACAGGTCGCGAACGACCGGAAAGCCGGTATTGAAGAACAGACCCGTGATGTGCTTGGCAAGATCGATGCGTTGTTGAAGGAAGCGGGCACGGACCGTTCAAAGCTTCTCGCAGTTAATGTCTTTCTGCCTGCAATCGTCGATTTTGATGCGATGAACTCGGTCTATGACGCCTGGATCGATCCCGAAAATCCGCCGGCGCGCGCTTGCGTGGAAGCACGGCTTGCCGACCCGGATTTGCGGGTGGAAATGACTGCCGTTGCGGCTCTTTGAGGCTTGACGGACGACGTTCGGGAGTGTCGGTCCGTTACGGTTGATTGACGCTCCCGTCCTGTGTTTAGCCAACTCGTCAGGTGCTGCCGCGCAGAATGATCGACAGGTCCATACAACGCACCTTGCGATCCAGCGCTTCGCCTCGGAGGCTTGCCAGTAGCATATTGCCTGCATGTCGTCCCAATGCTTCGCTGTCGAAGCCGATGGTGGTTATGCCCGGTGTGACCGCTGCCGCCAGATCATTGTCGCCAAAACCGATCAGTGCAAACTCGTCGGGAATGCGCAGACCCGCATCGCGCGCCGCAAGGAAAATGCCCGACGCAATCAGATCGTTGGCGCAGAAAACCGCCTCGATATCCTTCTTATGGGGCCGCAGTTCCGCGAATGCGCGGCGTCCGTCCTCGATCCCGTGGACTTCCGTGCAAATGATTTTTCGTTCGATCGTCAATCCCAACCGGTTGCATTCCGCAGCAAAGCCCTCATAGCGCAACGCGCCGCGCCCGCCACCACGGCCGATAAACGCCACACGCCGATAGCCGCGTTCCGCGAGATGGCGGGCAGCCATGGCGCCGCCATCCGTATTGGAAATTCCGACCAGAAGATCGATAGGATCACGCGGATAGGCCCAGCTTTCCATGATAGGGATACTGAGCTTGCGCAGACGCTCCCGGTTTTCCTCCAGCTCGATAACACCGCTGAAAAAGACCGCCGCAGGCTTGAGCTGTTGCAGATCGCTGATGATCGCGGATTCCCGCTTATAGGAGTAGGCGGTCTCACCAATCAGGAACTGGAAGCCCGACTGCTCCAGAACCTGCGCGCATCCGCGTGTTGCGATTGCAAATTGCTGGCTGAAGATATTGGAAACAAAACCAAGAACAATGTTCGTTCGTCCCGAACGTAATGCGCTTGCGATAGAGTCCGGTCGGTAACCCATAACCTCGATAGCGTTTTGTATCCGCTCGCGCTTCTCAAGGCTCACTTTTGCGGGCGTGCGGATCGCTCTGGAAACGGTAATGGGCGCAACATTTGCCCGTCGTGCCACATCCTCGATGGATACAGGCGCCCGTTCATCACCACCATTGTCGGAGCCGCCGGTGACGCGCAAGACGTTGTCGAATGTCGGTTCCATGTTGCTGCCTGCCCGCGATTTCATCTATCGCTCTCCGATCATGTTGGCGCCCTGCTACACCACTATTCCGACAATGTATTAAAAGAATAGCCGGGTTTCTCGTTTTCAAGCACTACAACCTGGCGGGCATGTAGATCTAGTCGATCTTCCTGGCGACCTGAATGAGGCAGTCTCCTGCTTCGCAATCGGTATGCAGGCGGCGCGAGATGACGATGCCGGACGTTTGGAAATGAAGGGCTTCCTCTGCTTCATTGATCCGCTGAAAATCGTGATACCAACCAGCCAGGTCGCCTGCTTGCACATCGGCGCCGATATCGACTGCCGGTTCGAACCAGCCGCGCCGCGTGGCATATATGGCTTGATCGTGTGCGTTCAGTTGCAGCAATTGCGTGCTTTCCGTCTTCCTTACAGTCGGAAGAAAAGTGCAATCGCAAAGACCTGTTGCCTGAAGCAGATTGTTGATTGCCAGCGCGGTTCCGGACATCGAATCCGGCGTGACCGTGCCACCGCCGCCAAACTCTCCGCTAACACCGATTGCGCCTGCACGCGTGGCTGCAGCCATGGATGTCGGTGCTTCAGCGCCGTTGCGGGCGATGAAGGCGAAGGGTAGCCCCATGGCTTTCAACAGTTCCTGGGCGCGGGCAAAGCGGACAGGATCGTCAATTTCCTCAATCAGGCCCGTCAGCAGATGCGCCATTGATGTCCCGCCCGAATGCAGATCGAAGATGACGTCATGTCGCGGAAAGAGATCATGTTCAAGAAAATGCGCCAGACGTTGTGTCGGCGAACCGGACGCATCGCCTGGAAAAGCGCGGTTGAGATTTCCATCGTCAAATGGCGAACGGCGGCGTGCAGCCATAACAGCTGGAACATTGGCGAACGGCAAAATCGTCAGTTCGCCGCGGATATCTTCGGGTTTTATCAGGCGGATCAGTCGCGACAGGCAAATTTCGCCCTCATATTCGTCGCCGTGATTGCCCGCCATTAGAAGGACACGCGGACCGTCTCCATTCTTGATGCGACAGATCGGAATTTTGATGTGGTAATAGGGTGAACGGTCGATCGAGAACGGCATTCCGAGATAATCGACAAACTTGCCGTTGCTGGAAAAATCGATCGAATGAAACAGTCCTGTGTGCATCTGTTTGCCTGTTGCCGGAGCCCGCGACTCCGCATCGTTGGAAATAACGTAATCGCCTAATGGCAATCTGCCTCGGGGCGAAAAAGAACCGGGTAGAAGATTTACCGGGCCGAAATAAAATCCGACCCGGTAGTCACATGGAAACTGTCCGCAATTACATGTTTGGCAGGTCCTGCTTTTCTTTGAAGAATTCTTCCTGCAGCTCGCCAAGCTTGCCACTAAGCTTGTTGTAGAAGATGAACGTATTCACCCAGTTGAGCAGGTTTTGCTCGCCTTGCTTGACGGCCACATGCGCGGGGGACTGGCGAATGAGGAAGACAAGATCCGTTGCCTTGTCGGGATTGTCTTCGCTTACTTTAACCGAAATGGCGCTGTTCTCGGCAAACATTTCCACTTGTCCGGCAAGGTAGGCAGCAATGGCGGCAGGTGTATCCTCGAAGCGCACCACCTTCACGTCGGGTGCATTATCCGTAAGCCAGACGTCAAGCGTGGACCCTTTCGCCACGGCAACCTGCTTGTCTGCGAGGTCGGCCACATTTTCAGTGCGGGCTGTTCCCTTGGCGCCGTAAACGCCAAGATTCACCGCAGCATATGGCTGGGAGAACATAACCTGCTGCGCACGCTCGGGCGTGGCGCCCGTTGCCGCGATCATGACGTCGATCTTGTCCGCCAAAAGGCTAGGAATCCGGCTTTGGCCGGTCAGCGGCACCAGTTCAAGATCGGCGTTGAGGTCCTTTGCCATCAATTCGGCAAGCGCGACGTCGAGACCCGTATCCTTGCCATCGGCTCCCTTGAACCCCCATGGGGCGGCGTCAAGAAGAACACCGATACGGATTTTTCCGCTGGATGTAATGTCTTCAAGCTTGTCAGCCATGGCAGATGGCACGACAGACATCAGTCCGGCCACCACGGTCGTAACGATTGAGATAGCGCGCAATTTCTTCATTTTTTTCTCCCATTTGTCGATTGTTCTTTTCGAACGATGCCGTTCAGGCACTCGCGCCGATAAAGCTTCGCAGTTCCGGTGTTTGCGGATTTTCAAAAAGGTCCCTGGGCGCTCCCTGCTCCCAGACACGCCCCTGATGCATGAAGACAAGCTTGGTTGCGACATTGCGGGCGAAACCCATCTCGTGGGTGACAAGCACCATCGTCATCCCCTGTCGTGCCATATCTTCCATGACTTTGAGCACTTCGCCGACGAGCTCGGGGTCTAGTGCGGATGTCACTTCATCGAACAGCATCAGTTGTGGTGACATGGCAAGACAGCGTGCAATTGCAGCACGCTGCTGTTGTCCACCGGACATTTGTTCGGGATAGGCGTCGATTTTATCCGCAAGCCCCACCCGTTGCAGTACGTCGAGAGCCAGCGCCCGGGCTGCCTTCCCATCGGTCTTGCCGGTCAGGACAGGCGCCAGAGTGACATTGCGTTCAATCGTCATATGCGGAAAAAGATTGAATGCCTGAAACACTATTCCAACCTTCTGCCGCATCTGGCGCAGATTGGGCATGTCGGTCGCCATGCGTTGCCCGTCAATGCGGATTTCGCCTTCATCGATATGTTCCAGCGCGTTGATGCATCGCAAGAGCGTACTTTTGCCGGAACCACTTTTGCCGATGATGGTGACGATTTCTCCCTGGGAAATATCGAGCGATATGCCTTTCAAGACCTCGAGCTCGCTGAATTTCTTGCGGACATCTCTGATTTCAACGAGCGCCATTAAGTCTGGCCTCCAATTTTCTGGACCATGAAGTGAGCGGAAAGCAGATGGCAAAATAAATTGCCGCCACGACCGAGTAGATGAGAAGGGGCTGGAAGGTTCCCGCACTTGCGATCTGTCCGGCTCTGGCCAGCTCGACAAAACCCACAACCGAAGCCAGTGACGTGTTTTTGATAAGCTGTACGAGGAAACCCACAGTCGCAGGCAGGGCGATACGAAAGGCTTGAGGTGCGATCACATAGCGGAATTGCTGCCAGCGCGTAATACCGAGGCAGGCGGCAGCCTCCCACTGTGCATGCTTGATAGCCTGTATGCCGCCGCGCCAGATATCGCCCAGAAATGCTGCCGTGTATATCGCATAAGCGATACCGACCGCCGCCAGGGCGGGTACATCAAATCCGAGGAAAACCGGGATGCCGAAATAGAAGAACATCAGCAATCCGAGAAGCGGAATTCCCTGTACGATTTCCAGAAAAGCGGTGGAGACGAAACGCGGAACAGAGGCCTTGCCCGTCCGCATGAGTGAAAGACCAAGTGCGAGCGGTCCGCCGAGTGCGAGTGCAACGGCAACGAGCGCCACCGTCCATTTCAGTGCTTCCAGCAACGCGAGGAGATCTTGAAGATTGAAGCTGCGCATTATGTTCCCCCTAACGTCTTACCGGCCAGCGAAAGAACAGGCTTCCAAGGATCGCGAAGATCATTTTGAAAGACAGCGACAGGGCCACATAGATGGCGCAGATGAGGGCATAGACTTCAAAGCTTCGATAGGTACGGCTATCGATGACACCGGCAACGTGAAAGAGTTCGTTTGCCGAAACCTGTGAGGCGATGGACGTTCCTAACAGCAGAAGGATGAACTGGCTGGTGATTGACGGGTAGATATTGCGAAGGGCAGGGGGCAGGATGACATGTTTCAGCACCTGAAATCTCGTCAGCCCCAGACACATACCAGCTTCGGTCTGGCTTGACGGAATGGAATCTATACCCGAACGAATGATCTCGGTCGCATAGGCTCCGAAATAAAGTCCAAGTGCAATGGAGGCTGCTGCGAGTGGATCAAGCTTCAGTCCGAAGTTAGGCAGGACGAAGAAGATGATGAATATCTGAATGAGAACAGGCGTGTTGCGGATGATCTCGATATAGCCGCGCAGGAGAAGTTTGACGGGGCGCGGCCCGCTTCGCATGAGAATAGCACCACATATGCCAATCAGCAGTCCGATGATCGCCGCGACAATCGCCAGAAAAAGCGTTGTATAGACGCCTTCGATCAGGGCGTCCTCATAACGCCAGATAGGGCGGAAATTCAGGCTAGGCATTGTGGGCCCGCCCCGACTGTTCTCCCTTCACGATGAAAGAAAGGGCTTGAACGCGATATCTGAAGCCTGATGTAGTGTGACCGACCGGATCTCGCTCGAAAATCTGCAGCTGGATTGCTATCAACTGATGTCCTCCAATCAATGATAACGTTACCATTTGTATTTTTGCCCTATAACATGCGATGGTAACGTTGTCATCAGTGTATTTGGAGAAGGCAGGTGAATGTCCGTGATCGGCGCGATACGGTGCGCAACGGTGTTGGTTCTCGGACCGAAGATCGCGAGAGCCAGGGCTTCTGTTTGATATGGCTGCCTATGCCAACGCCACTATCGCCGACCGGAAGCATTCTCGCATGGCGGTCTGCGGGGCGGCAGCGTGGAGAAACCAGCGATAGCCGAGCTGGTCGAGCGGTTGCGGGTCAAGTGCCGGGCAATCGAAGCACCTCAACTTGGTGCGGCTGCCGTCGATGCGAGTTCGCTGGCGGAGGTTTTTTAGAGCTTACAATTACACTAAGCCGTTTTAAGCACCGCGCTTTAAAACGCCGAAATTATTCGCACGCAAGTCAGGTCGTCACATGTTGGAACTAAGCACCTTGGCTGCCGTAGCAGGCCATTTTTCGGATAGCATTCTCCCATATCTGCGAAGTGGATTTTCAATAATCTGATATGAAAACTCCGACAATCCCAACGAAATCGCGATGACAAATAAAAGCCCGAGAATTTGATCGAACCTTTGGCCCTCACTAAGAATTAGGCCATCTTCAATCAGGAAGTGACGTACCAAAGCTATAACTGGCATATGTACCAAATATAAAGAATAGGATCTGCTTCCAATATATTCTGCAAAGCTTCTAAACGAAGATCTGCAGGTAAGCAGGTTCTGATTCCCGGCGGCGAGAAAGACTATTGAGCCAGCAACGATCGCGACTAGCCCCATATAATGAGGCATTATGGACGGTTGGGACACCGCGATTAATGCCACGATTGCCGTTCCCAATAGTGCTTGCCATGCCCGCCTGGGCACAGCGGACCTCAATATATTTATTTTTTCGGCGTAAAAATGGATGGTCAGAGCCACCGCTACTCCGTAAAGCAGGGCATCTGTTCTGATAAACCACAATAACTGTCCCCACGGCCGAATGGTACAGCTCTGCCAGATAGCTAAAGCGAGCAAAGGCAGAATAAGTATTCTACGATTGGGGGTGATAAGAATTAAGATAGGTATAAATATATAAAACTGTTCTTCCAGTGAAAGGCTCCAGTAATGCCAAATGGCTGTTGGTTTGCACGTGAGTGTTTCAAAATTAACGCAATAATATATGTAGAAATTCTGTACATTTATCAAAGAATAAAACCAATTGTTCAGAATTATACTTTGATAATTCCGATCTTCGGAACGTATGAATACAATTGCGACGATCATATAGCACGTTGACCAGAATATAGCTGCGGGCCATATTCGAAATATACGTCGCAGCCAGAATTTTGGCGCGTAGACGGAAAACCTCGTCCGCGAATCGATTGATCGCATCAAACCCGCCGTTATTAGAAATCCGGAAATACTAAAAAAAAGATCGACGCCTCCTCCAAGCCAAAATGTGGAAAGTGCGGGCTTCCAAGTTATAAATAGGCCATCCAAATGAGCTACAAAAGTGATCGCTATAGCGTAACCCCGCAGCGCTTCGATATCGCTGTTCTTCTGCAAAGAATCCCTGCCCCTATTTTATCTATTAGCTACGCTAGGTAATGGGGACTGTGCAGTCGGTCCAGATATTTTCTTGTTCTTGACTGGTGTTCAATGGGCATGGCTGATGTGTGCCCATTCTCGCAATCCGATCAATGTCGTGGCCTTAAGTTGAGTCAGTTTATCGGTGGCCTGCGTAGTTCCCAGCGACATGTCATATCTCGCGCAACTGGCGAAAGGCTCTATTCTCGGGTATAATTCATTCACGAGTATGCAGGCTGACAAGGTGCTCGCATTTATCGCAAGCTGATAGGGCAGAGCTACCAGAGATGATCTGCAATCTTCATGTTGTCAGAAGTATTTCTACCCTCGGCACTGACAGAATGTCTGTTAAATATTTCGACTGCCACCTCTTTTTCCGTGTTGTAACTCCCTCTGATCAAAACGGATGTTGAGGTAGGTGATTTGATGCCTTTATCAGCGGCGAAAATGCGGCCTGTCGGGTTGCACTTTCTGCCACCTCTTGGAAAACTCGCGTCGATGGTCGGCTGATTCTAGGCGGAGCTTCTTTGTTCTGCGCAATGGTTTGAGGGGCAGGCCAAGCATACCAGATACGATCACTGCGCCCACTCTGCTTCTCAAGAATGTTCATAGAATTATTGCTCCCAGAGCTCAATCTATGCAACAGAGTTGGCGGGAGTAGTGATTCTTAGTTGTAAGTGCAAACTCGATAAGATTGGTGCGGGGATGTTGGTAGACAAGTGTTTGCTAATAACGGGGGGAACCGGGTCATTCGGAAATGCGGTACTGGACCGCTTTCTTGACAGTGATCTAAGTGAAATCCGAATTTTTAGTCGTGATGAAAAAAAACAACACGACATGAGGCTTCGATACGCTAGTCCGAAGTTGAAGTTTTATTTGGGCGATGTTCGAGATTATAACAGTTTGGCAGGTGCGCTGCGTGGTGTGGACTATGTCTTCCATGCGGCCGCTCTCAAGCAGGTTCCATCCTGTGAGTTTTATCCGATGGAAGCTGTGCGTACAAATGTGTTGGGCACCGAGTGCATGATCAACGCTGCACAGGCCTGCAATGTTCGCCGCGTGGTCTGCCTTAGTACGGACAAAGCAGTTTATCCTGTAAGTGCGATGGGTATCTCCAAAGCGTTGATGGAGAAGGTCGCTAACGCCAAAGCGAGAGAGCTAGGCGGTTCGGGAACGACGATCTGCACAACGCGTTACGGGAACGTGATGGGATCGCGGGGTTCGGTTATTCCCCTTTTTATAGACCAGATCCGGCAGCGGATACCTCTGACGCTGACAGATCCGAGCATGACGCGTTTCATGATGACGCTTGAGGAAGCCGTTGAACTTGTCATGTTTGCGTTTACGAATGGTTCGAACGGGGACATATATGTGCAGAAGGCGCCAGCGGCGTCGTTGGCTACGCTGGCTCGAGCATTGTGCGAACTGTTAAATGTACCGAACTATCCCATCAAGATTATTGGAACGCGTCATGGCGAGAAACGTAGTGAAGCGCTTTTGAGCCGGGAAGAAATGGCCTTGGCAGAAGACCTTGGCGGCTACTATCGCATTCCACCTGATAACCGGGATTTGAATTACGCGAAGTTCTTCGAAGAGGGGCACTCGGAGATTACTCGGGCCGATGACTACAGCTCTGATAACACGGATCAACTTAGTGTTGAGGAAGCCAAATCACTTCTTCTGGAGTTGAGTGTGGTTCGCAAGGCCTTAAAAGGTGAGTTTCAAGCCGTGGATGATGCTGCATGACCAAGGTGCTTATTTTGGGCGCCAACGGTATGCTCGGCTATACACTTTTGCGTAGCCTGAGTCTGAGCGCAGGTTACAAAGTCCATGGCACGCTACGCGGTGATGCAAATATGTTGCCGGATGTGCATCCGGCAACTCTGCATGGGCATGTCAACGTTCTTGATAAAACAAGACTATTGGCTGCGCTCAATTCGATTAGGCCAGACGTTATCTTGAATTGCGTGGGACTGATCAAGCAGCGAGAGGCATCTTTGAATGTCGAAGAGACAGTCGCGATCAATGCCTTGTTGCCCCATCAGTTGGCAAGCTGGTGCGACGCTCATAGTGCGCGATTGGTTCATTTTTCGACTGATTGTGTATTCGCAGGTGACTCTGGGAACTATCGAGAAGCTGATCGTGCTGATGCGGATGATCTATATGGCCGGTCCAAACATCTTGGAGAGGTGAATTACGGCAGGCATTTGACTTTACGAACATCTCTGATCGGACATGAATTAGCCAATCATTTAAGTCTCGTAGACTGGTTCCTTCATACGAACTCGACTGTTTCGGGTTATGCGGGGGTAGTCTTTTCCGGATTTCCGACGATCGAAATCGCTCGTTTGATCGAACACTATGTCTTGCCACGTGATGAGTTGCAGGGCCTATATCATTTGAGTGCTGCGCCGATCGACAAGGACCGTCTGCTTCGTCTGATTGCGTCCGTATATGGCCATAAAGTTGATATCTCCCGCAGTATGCATCCTCGTCTGGACCGTTCCCTGAATTCAGATCGCATTCGCCACCTATTGAATTATCAACCTCCTGCTTGGGAGAAGCTGATCGCCGATATGCATTTCGACTACGTTCAGCATTACAAGCCTCTTCGCGAAGGCAAGAAGTGAAGGCGATGAAGAAGCTCAAGGTGATGACGATCCTCGGTACTAGACCAGAGATCATACGCCTCTCACGTGTTATTCCGCTGCTCGATGAATTCTGCGATCATAGAGTCGTGCATACCGGTCAGAATTATGACTATGAGTTGAATGACGTTTTCTTTCGACAGCTACAAGTTCGACGACCAGATCATTTTCTTGAGGCGGCTCGCGAAACACCAGCGGCGACGATCGGTCAAGTTATCACTGCGATTGATCCGTTGTTGGAAGCAGAGGCGCCGGAAGCCGTACTGATCCTAGGTGATACAAACAGCGCTCTGGCAGCTATTGCGGCGAAACGGAGAAAGATTCCGATTTTCCATATGGAGGCGGGCAATCGTAGTTTTGATCAGAGGGTCCCGGAGGAAATAAATCGCAAGATTGTCGATCACATCTCGGATGTTAACCTCACTTATAGCGATATAGCGCGCGAGTATCTTCTGCGCGAGGGGATGGCACCTGACCGCGTCATCAAGACAGGGAGTCCACTAGGTGAGGTACTCAGCTATTACCGCACACAGATAGAAGCTTCGACGGTCTTACAGGATATGGATGTGGAAGCGGGTGACTTTTATTTGGTCAGCGCGCATCGCGAGGAAAATGTCGACAACCCGCGCCAGTTGGCTCGATTAGCGGAAATTCTGAACCACTTGGCGCTTGAGCGCACAGTTATCGTTTCAACTCATCCGCGTACGCGCAAGCGTATCGATGAATTGCAACTCGAATTTTCGACCAATGTACGTCTATTAAAGCCCCTTGGCTTTTTGGACTATGTCTGGCTGCAGATAAATGCGAAGGCTGTTTTGTCTGACAGCGGCACCATTACCGAGGAAGCTTCTCTTCTCAATCTTCGGGCGCTCAACCTGCGTGAAGCGCATGAACGTCCGGAAGGCATGGAAGAAGGAGCCGTCATGATGGTCGGCCTTGTGCTGGAGCGGATTCTTCAGGGACTGGCCATTCTGGAACGTCAGCCCGCAGGAGAGACGCGATTGATGCGTCTGGTGACCGATTATAACGTAGACAATGTCTCGCAAAAGGTGCTGCGCATTCTGCTTAGCTATACCAGTTACGTGAATAGCTACGTCTGGCGAAAGGAGTGAGGGCATGCGCCTTCTCGTCCTCAGTCAATACTTCTGGCCCGAGAATTTTCGCATTAACGAACTTGTTGTGGAACTGGAGCGACGTGGGCATGACATCTGCGTTTTGACCGGGTGGCCGAACTATCCAGACGGCAAGATTTTTGCAGAATTCCAAAACTCGCCGGATCAATGGAGCAAAATTGGTAATACTGACATTGTCAGGGTACCTCTTGTGCCGCGAGGTTATAGGACTATCGGTCTCGTCGGCAATTATATCAGTTTTGCCTTGTCGGCGGCTACGCTGGGCGTCTGGAAACTGCGAGGACGGGTTTTCGATGCTGTTCTGGTCTTTCAGCCCTCGCCGGCAACCATTGGGTTGCCGAGTGTTGTGCTGCGGCGGCTGAAACGTGCGCCTGCCGTATTCTGGGTTCAGGATCTGTGGCCGGATACGTTGGCTGCAATTGGTGTTGTCCGATCTAGACGGCTTCTACGTTGGGCTGATTGTTTTCTTTCCTGGGTTTACAAACACACAGACCACGTACTCGCACAATCGCAAGCGTTTCTGCCCCGTCTGAAGCAACAGGTGCCGACACATGTTCCGGTAAGCTATCTACCAAATTGGGCGCCGTCCGGTGATGAAGCCGAATGTACGGACAAACGGGAAAAAAAATCCGTCTTTCACATTTATTATCTTGGCAATATTGGCGAAGCACAAGATTTTCCAACGGTGCTGGATGCAATCGCAACGCTGGCTCATCGCGACGATTTGCACTGGAATTTTGTCGGCGATGGCAGGTTGGCAGATTGGTTCGCAGCGCAATTGGAACAACGTTGTTTGACGCACAGAGTCAGTTTGCATGGTGCTTTTCCGCCAGAAGCGATGCCGCGCTTCCATCGTGCGGCGGATGCTCTTTTTGTTTCGCTGAAAGCAGAGCCACTGTTCGCGCTGACCGTACCGAGCAAAGTGCAATCATATCTGGCTGCCGGCGTGCCATTACTCGGAATGCTTGATGGCGAAGGTGCCCGTATCATTCAGGATTCCGGTGCAGGGATCACATCGCCTGCTGGTAACAGCGTTAAGCTAGCTGAAGCTGTCGTTGATCTGATCGAAATGCCACAAGAAAATCGCCTGCAAATGGCGGCGGCGGGGCCTGCTTATTATCGGCAGGAATTTGACTTTGTGCATATCGTGGATCGGCTAGAGCATATTCTCGAGGGGCTGGCTAAGCGCGGGAACTCTCAGCAGAGGTGTACTGATCGATGGCTGTAGAAAAGGACCTCAATTCCCCCCTCGCGTCTAAGACAACTTATAATAGCTTGAAAGAGCTAAGCTTCACCAAGTCGCGCGGCGCTACGGCTGCGAGCAAGGTCATTTTGCTGGTCAGTGGCATAGCAAATTCCTTATTATTACCATTGGTGCTGGAACAATCGGCAGTAGGAGTATTTTTTCAGGCGCAAGTCGCGATTGCTGCTCTATCCACTGTTGCTCAATTTGGCTTTACTTTTACCATTCCGCATTTTCTTTCTACATATATAGCTCAGAATAAATTGGCGGAAGCGCGTTTTTTTATCGTTTCCGTAACATTCGCTTCAATGCTCATTTCTGCGGTGCTGGCGAGTTTCTATTTCATTTTTCTCTTCTTTTTAAAGAATAGTTTTGGAATATTCGATAGTATGATTTGGATCTGTGTGATTATGATCGCATCTTTCAATGCTCAAACAATGATCTCATGTGAAATATTAAGAGCTTTGCGATCTTATGGTTTGGCAAATTATCTAATTACCTTGTCGAGTATTTTTATACCGGTATATATAGGCATTGTATTTATTTTCTCGGATAAATCCGAAATTCATTATGTTCTGTATTGCGGTCTTACCGGTTCATTCCTTGTCTTCCTCCTTTCCATTATGGAGCTGCATGGAAGAATTAAAAAACTCCCGCGAAAGAGATTTCATAATAAGAGGATCGTTGTTTTTACGAGAAAATCCATTCCCAATCTTCTCAGTTCTCTTGTTCTTTTTCTTGTATCTCAGGCAGATATACTTCTGCTTTCGCAATGGTATGGAGCAAAGGAA
Source organism: Brucella tritici (assembly GCF_902825325.1). Classification (GTDB taxonomy): domain Bacteria; phylum Pseudomonadota; class Alphaproteobacteria; order Rhizobiales; family Rhizobiaceae; genus Brucella. The sequence continues at coordinate 67,765 of NZ_CADEAR010000015.1, forward strand.
GTAGCTGTCTATGGCATTGCCACGCGTGTTTCAGGACTGTTGCTTTTTCCATTGGCGGTCGCGAATGCCGCCTTGGCACCCGTCGCAGTGGAATATAGAATTTCTCAGAGAAACGCTGAACTACGAAAGCTAGTTTCTTCAACGGCAAGAAACAGTACTTTTCTTGCGAGTTTGGCTTATTTTGCTTTCCTTTTGTTCGGATATTATCTGATCAGTTTCTGGAATGAGGCATATATAGAAGCATACTATCTGTTTGCCATTCTCGGATTTGCACAGGTCATACATGCAGCTTGTGGCGCAGCAGGCGTGTTGCTGATGACCGGCGGGCAACAAGTTCTGACCATGCGGATAACTTTGGTCGTTGGAGGATTTACCATCCTGTTGGCCATTTCTGGGTTGGAGTATTTTGGCGTAGCAGGCCTCGCGGCGGCCATGGCAATAGGCAATATTTTACAGGTGTCTCTTTTCGCGTTCCAGGCGAGACAGCATTTCAATCTTGATACCACCGTTTTTGGAATTCATCCCCGGCAATCCAGTCTGGCAGAGGTTTCTCCATCATGACAGGAAGATCTCAACGCTCTATTGTTGTGCTTGGGGGAACAGGGTTTTTGGGACGACTGTTCGCCGCTGATTTTTCATCGAATCCTGAATACGAGTTGCACTATCTGGTCCACCGGAATAAAGCCGACTGGCTTGCCGATACTTCTGTGAATGTGGTTGATCTTCGTGAAGGACACGCACTCTCCGCGCAGCGAAGGCTGCGAAACTGTGACGTTGTAATTAATATGTTGCGGCCCGATGGCAGTGGTTGGTGTCTGGATTTTATGAAAACTCTTCTGCCTGCCCTTTGCCAGGCAGGCATGCAACGCCTTGTTCATCTCAGTTCCATCGACGTTTATAACGGGAGCCATGCCTTGTTCATTGATGAGCAGAGCGTTCCCGTGCCGGATAGCGCTTACGCTCGGGAACACTGTGAGATTGAGGATTTGCTTCGTGCTTCTTCGATGGCTCTGTCTGTATTGCGATTAGGAGCCGTTTACGGCGAGGGTGGGCGCAACGTCATTTCATTTTTCAGTGAGGCTCAAGCAGCACCTTTATGGAAACTTGGTCTGAGAAGAGCGCTTTATGGGCGCCGCCGCATGCATCTAGTGAGTGTGGCATCCGTACTATCTGCTGTCAGATATGCACTGGTTCAAACAGGCGAGTATGACACACTGCTCGTCACGGATGACGACGATGAACGCAATAATTTTGCGTATATGCATGAAAGAATTCTTCGCTTCTGTGGCAGAAGGAATTTGAGCAGCCTGCCACAACTTCCCCCTTTCTGTTTAGAAATGGCACTGAAAGCGCGGGGGCAGTCTACAGTTTTGCCTATGCGACGCTTTTCCACTGAACTGCTGGAGCGGGCGGGCGTCAAGCGTCCTGATTTTGCTGCAGAACTTGATTTGTATCTTGAGAAACTGGCGTTTAGAGGCATTCAATGAGATTGCTGCTTACCTGTGTATCCTTGGATAGCGAACGTGGCGCGGGGACAGCCGAGAGAACCCGGCAATTAACGAAAGCATTAATAGCGGCGGGACACGAATGCTCTGTCGCAACGATTGAAGCTGGGTCGATAGCCGACGAATTGACGGCCGCTGACGCACGAATTTACATAACCGGATCGGCGCGGGTCAAATTCACAATACCATTTGTTTCTCCGTGGCGTCTGTGGAGTTTGGTGAATAGCGCTGAGATAGTTCATATTCTGGGGTACTGGAATCTTCTATCCGTCCTGACGGCCTTTATAGCCTTCCTGACGAGCAAGCCCTTTTTTATTTGCCCCGCTGGTGAACTGGCGTTGCTAAAAGAGGCACGTCCAGTGGCGAAACTTTTCCACCGGCTTTGGGGTTGGTTATTGCTTGGAAAAGCTACCAAAATTCTTACCATTACCGAGCTTGAGAAACAGCAATTCGTGGAAGATCTGTATCTACCAGCAGATCGCATTGTCGTTTTGCCAAATGGTGCCATTGCTGGCGCCGTCCGGTCAGCCAATATCCCACTCAGCGAAACGCCGAAAGGCTCTTATATCCTCTATGTAGGCAGGCTCGCACCTATCAAAGGACCTGATCTTCTCGTTGATGCATTCGGGATGTTGGCAAAACATTATCCTGACATAACTCTGATGCTGGCTGGTCCTGATCTGGGGCTCCAAGAGAGCCTCCAAGCTCGAACTGCGGAAATGGGGCTGACCCAGCGCATCCGGTTCCTGGGCTTTGTCAATGAAATGCAGCGCACGGAGCTTTATCGCGAGGCATTGTTTCTTGCTATTCCATCGCGCGCTGAAGCGATGTCACTTGTCGCCTTGGAAGCGGGTGCATCAGGTCTTCCAGTTGTCGCCACCGATCAATGTGGTCTGTCGGTGATCGAAGAAATTGATGCCGGCATTATTTGTGCTTGTGAAGTTAATTCGATTGCGCAGGCTCTGAAATCTATGCTGGAGAACGGCAAGCGTGGGCAACAGGGGCAGCGCTGGCATGAATATGTGCAGAGACACTATTCTTGGGATAAAATCGCAGACGATCTAGTTGCTATGGCGGGGCAGCTTAAATGACAATGCCAAAAGTAAGTATCGTGGTTCCGGTTTATAATTGTGAAAAATATCTTGCTGAGGCGATCACGAGTCTGCTCGAACAGACTTATAAGGAAGTGGAAGTCATAGTCGTTGATGATGGTTCGACCGATTGTTCCTATGAAATTGCTGCTACGTTTGCAGATCGGGTCCAACTTATCCGGCAAACAAATCAGGGGCAAAGCGTAGCTTTGAGGAATGGCTGGAACGCCGCATCCGGTTCGATTTTGTCATATTTGAGCGCCGACGATCGCCTGCTTCCAAACGCCGTGGAGCAGTGTGTGAATGTATTGCGCAATAGCCCCGGCTCCGTACTCGTGTATCCAGACTTTTACCTGCTTAACGCACAGGGCCAGACCACTCAATTGGTAACGCCACCGGATTATTCGGAATATGAGTTGTATGCTCGGTTGCATTGTCTGCCGGGACCGGGCGCTTTCTTTGTGCGTGCCGCGTATGAGCGAGTAGGGCCATGGCGAACTGATCTGAGACAAATGCCCGATTTGGAGTTCTTTCTCAGATTGGCGTCCATTGGCGGGTTTTTGCATCTGCCAAAGCCTTTGGCGTGTTTTCGTATTCATGACGAATCGGCAAGCTATCGGCCTGTCAGCGTTGCCCGCGCCGAAGAACCACTGGAGATTGTCGAAGGTAAACTCTCAGTCTTTTCTCAACCACACTTGGCAGGCTATCGCGGGGCTGCTTACGCAAATGCGATGCTTTTGTCTTCTATCGTTCATTCAAAATCGGGGCGGACATTCATGGCGTCAAGGCGATTGGTGAAAGCGGCCATTTCCAGACCGCAATCGATTTGGAGCAAGCGGGGCTTAGCTGCCTGTATTACGCTTGCGCGGACAGTGTTTTCTCGCTGTTGGGGGGAAACTTGACGAGCGCAAGTCTGACAACGGCGATGAAGCTGATGGCCAGAAAGAGTTCGACGCAATAGATAAAAAGGGTCCAAGGAAAACCCATTTGCACAAAAAGATAGGCCAAGGATACGCCCACGGCCGTTGTACAACCGATGTTCCGCGTCACTTTCGCACTGTAAACTTCTATTGCGTGGCCTAAGAGCATGATGACGAATACACATGTGGCAATGAGCGCCAAGTTGCCTGTGTACGAAGCGATGCCGATCGGTCCGGGCAAGGTAAGAAATACAAAGCCTTTTACATTTGCATAAAGGTCACCAGACATGTGCTGATAGATCCCTGAGGTACCCATTCCGGGATCTTCGCTTAACGCTGTTTTGAATAGCGGCATCCCGAGGGTTTCATATGAACCTGCGGTTGTCATAACGCCCTCTAAGCCGACCCAACGCATGATAAGAAGCGACTTTAGTTCATGCACGATAAACTGAATGCGCAAACTCATCGTTGGCCCAACTTCGGTTTCACTCGGAGGTGGGCTCGACTTTACAGGAGTGTTGGTCGGCGCTGCCGGAGACGACTCCATTGAGATACCGCTTTGGGAAGCAATATTCGCTGTGTGTGGCGCAATTGGTATTTCGGACGCGCTGGCCATTGGCTCATCTGCACTGCTCGCCTCGGAAGGAGGCGCTGTGCTCACTGGCGGCATAAAGTCAAAGCTGCGTTGCAAGCTGACGGCCGCGATCGAGAGGCCGAATAAGAGGCCACAGACAAATAATGCGACGAGTATCTGGAGACGGAATACGGCTTTGAGGCCGTCTCTGCTGACAACAACCAAAGTTGCTGCAAATAGATACAACAGAAACTGAACCCTGCTTCCCATCGTAAATGATGCCATGAAGCCGATGATGCCGGAAACATAAAAAAACAAAGGCGATGCGGCCTTGTTTGGATCTTGGAGCCATGACGTGAGCGTTAGCGCACCGATAAGCGCTCCCCAGGTAATGATAAAAGCCAACACCGGGTAGAGGGGAAACGGAAGGTCGATCTCCGATGGGTAGCCAATACGTAATACGTTCCAGCGAAGGTTGATGCCGTATATCAAAATTGCTGCAAACATAAGTGCTACCAGTAAAAGTCCGAGAACCGGCTGCGTTGTGGCGGGAACTGAGGATGAGGAAAGGGCTATGCATCTCGTAGATGGAGCAAATTGGCTGACGAAATTCGCCAGGAAAGCTCCAAGAAGGCCCGCTGATGCAAAACTGAGCGCCTTATCCCACTGCGTGGCACTGCCGTCGAATTGGCCTATTGGTTCGATGAGGTCTATCCCGAATGAATTCAGAGAAAGAAATTTGATAAAAAATCCCAACGAAAGAAACAAAGCAGTTGTCGATAAGAATATTGAAGGGCGCCAAGCCAGTGCTGTTATGCCGTATGTCGTCGCTATAACCCCAAATACCAGGAATGACAAAATACTGCCTTTATATAATGGCGCGCCCAAAGAGAATAAAATCAAAATGAAAATAGATGAGGGTACTAGCAATATATTGTATTTGATTTTTTTGAATTTTGTTGCTGCGCCTGACATGGCGAACTGCCCCTTTTAAAAACAAGCGCCCAAATACCGAAATCTCCTATCTGAAGCGTGGCCGATGCACAAGCCGATGTAGCATTACCAGTGAACGTCTGGAAAACTGAAGGCTATTAACATGAGAACCCATTGGTCACCCTATTCGTTATCCGAACGAGTTTTCCTTATCGCCGCATCTGATTTTTAAGTGCTAAGTTTTTGATTTGCTGGTGCCGCTTGCGTGACTCGAACACGCGACCCCATCATTACGAATGATGTGCCTGACATTATCGGGGCGTATCACAGGGTAACGCTCACTAACATCAAAGGCCCGGTAAATCCGGGCTTTTCCTGTTTATGATAGCACTTGATATTATCACATCATAACGTTACCTATCATATCAAATGCGTTACCCGGCTGTTACCCGAGGTTATTATGGCAAAGTCACTTACCGTCAAATTCATTGAGAGCGTAAAGCCTGAGGAAAGCCGTCGCGAGATACCAGACGGCGGCATGCCGGGGTTGTATTTGATCGTGCAGCCGTCAGGCGCGATGAGTTGGGCTGTGCGTTATAGATTCGCCGGAAAGCCACGAAAATTGACTGTGGGAGCGTATCCGACGTTTTCCCTTGCTGATGCCCGCAAGTCTGCTGGCGCTGCTCTGCGGGCTGTTTCTGAGGGAAGAGACCCGGGGCAGGAAAAGAAGATTGCAGCGGCAGAACGGGCGGACACGTCAAACGATATCGATAATGTTCTCGACGTATTCTTGAACCGGTATGTGAAGCCGAACAATCGAGCTAGCACCGCCAAGGAAACGGAACGCTTTATCGACAACGAAATCAAGCCGCGTTGGAAAGGTCGCCTTGTGCAGTCGATCACCAAGCGCGATGTGGTGACCCTGCTCGATGCCATTGTAGACCGTGGGGCGCCTATATCCGCTAACCGTGTTCATGCGATCCTGCGCCGGTTCTTCAATTGGTGTATGGAGCGGTCAATACTCGATGCCTCTCCGATCGCCACAGTGCCGGCGCCGAGTAAAGAAACCAGCCGTGACCGGGTTCTGTCAGACAGCGAGATAAAGCTTCTCTGGCAGGCGTGTGACGCCGTTGGATGGCCGTTCGGTCCGATGGTGCAAGTGTTGCTCCTGACCGTCCAGCGGCGTGAAGAGGTTGCAGGCGCATCGTGGAGAGAGTTTCAGCTCGTGGGCAAGGAGCCGCTCTGGGTTATTCCGAAGGAAAGAGCAAAGAACGCAACGGCTCATGCCGTCCCGCTTGCGCCGTCCGTGGTCGATCTGTTGAACAGCCTTCCGAAGGTCAAAAGCGATATCGGTTATCTGTTCACCACTACTGGCGAAAGCAGCGTGAGTGGCTTCTCGAAGGCAAAGGCGAAGATCGATGAAAAGATGCTCGAGATCGCACAGAAACAAGCCACAGAGCGCGGCGAGGGCCCGGAAGGGGTTTCCATCGCCGAATGGCGCTTCCACGATCTGAGGCGTACAGGCGCGTCGGGCATGGCCGCCCTGCGCCAGCCGGTGCAAGTGGTCGAGGCTGTTCTCAACCACAAGAGCGGCTCAATCAAAGGCGTGGCAGCCGTCTATAATCGGCACGACTATTTCGAGGAGAAACGACAGGCTCTCAACGCCTGGGCGAATAAGGTCAAGGCTATTGTTTCGGACACGGAGCAATCAAGCAATGTGGTATCAATCGCAGGATAGTCAATCTTCCCGATCATCTGCGAGAGGATTATCTGTGAAGTCGACATCGGCTCGGCGTTGCCGGTTGTTTTTACGTGGAATCTTTTGACGTTCCTCGGGAAACACAATCTTGGCAGTGGTCCCTAGTTCCTGAAGGTTCTCAAATTCTTCTTCGTCTAGATCGGAAATCGTTCGTTCCTGCGCGTCTTCAAATTCGACTTCACTCCAGCGTTCAAGAAGTTTTGTGATTTCTTGGTATGCATCTTCTGGTGCGTCATACACCTGCCCGGAGACCACGCCTTGAAGGGCTTTGCGTAGCTCTTCTTCGAGCATTCCTAATGAGTTGGCATCAAAGCCTTTCTCAAGGGAATGGATCATTTCGCGTATCTTATTGACCGTAATTTCAAAGCGCACCGGCTCCGGAAACTCCCGTTCTAGAATGCGCACGATTTCTGCATTGGTCGACCGCCCGTAGCTCTCAGCGTACGCCTTTATCCTATCGCGAAGCCCGGGAGGGAGGCGCAATTGAAACTGCTCTGAGTTGATCCTGTTGTCGGCCATGTTTCTCACCTCGATTCCAATACTGTATCCGTGGGATAGAAAAGTTCTTGCGTCAAGTGTATCCGTCGGATACGATAGAACAAGTTGGCAACATTTCCCATCACTAGCAAGCGAGAAACACGACGATGACAGATGGATATCTCACCTCACGGCAGGTCATGGACCGCTACAAGATTTCCGAAATGACGCTTTACCGCTGGCAGAAGGATGAGGGGCTAGGCTTTCCGAAGCCGATGAACATCCGTCGCCGCAACTTCTTCCGCGAGGATGAGATTGTTGCGTGGGAACGCCGGAAAGCTGCAGGTGTTGCATGAGCGCAATCCGCAAGCCCCAGCTTTTGGAAGCCCTGCGCTTTGATCCCAAGACGAACGCCGCCAATGACGTGCAAACGGGTGAGCGGAGGCAGTTTCAGGCTGTAAATAGTGTTCGTTTGCGATGGCCGGAAGGATCGAAGCTGCGTTATGACATGTTCGATGCGTGGCATGACATCGCGATGCAGATTATTCATCGTGAGCGGGCAACCCTTCGAATTATGGCCATCTCAAAGAAGGTTGTTCAGTGGTCGACTGGCTCAATTAGGATCAGCAACGAGGAAATGGCAGAGCGGGCTGGTTACTGCTCTCCAAAGACGATGAGCCGAGAAGTTCAGGTGTATACCGCTCTCGGCCAGCGGACCATCATCCAGCACAACAAGGCCTATTCTGAAATCATCCACCGGTGGCCGGATAAGATCGGTGAACTCATGGGCATCAATGACGCGGAGGCAGATGCGGCATGACATCTCACGTCATCGTGAACTTTGTCGCATTCGTGGAACAAGTATAAAGCGTTAAAAAAAAGCCCCGGCTGGAGGCCAGAACCGGGGCCTGCGCACCGATCGGGCGGGGTTAGCTTAATGCCGGTGCACAAGGTCGATTTAGCTCAAACAGAGTAAAAGAAAAGCAACGGTGTTAGGCGTCAAGCACCGTTGCGTTGGCGTCTCGCATTCTAGCATTTAGGATGATGATCATTTTACGCATGACGGCGACAAGTGCGACCTTTCCGGGCTTTCCTTGCTG
>NZ_CADEAR010000016.1 GCF_902825325.1 Brucella tritici
CCGCAATGCCCCCCTCGCAGCGGCTGCCGAACGTGGCGGTGGACCGGCCAGACCCGTCATCTCAGTCAAAGGAAAACTGGTTGAAGGCGTTGCCGATACCGGTCCTGCTGCCTGACTTTTCTAAAGGAGAGAAGCATGTCTGAAGAAACCAAGAAAACGCAGCTCAGTCGAAGACAACTGCTCGGTACGTCGGCCTTTGTGGCTGCCGCCGGTGCAAGCGGTCTTGGTGGGGCGCTGTTTGCAGGCTCAACCGAGCCGGCATTGGCTGCTGCTGGCGGCACTGGTCACAGTGCGGAAGTGAAGCCTGGAGAACTGGACGAATATTACGTCTTCTTTTCCAGTGGGCAAACCGGTGAGGTCCGTATTGTCGGCCTGCCATCGATGCGCGAATTGATGCGCATTCCAGTGTTCAATCGCGATAGCGCGACCGGCTGGGGCCAGACAAATGAGAGCCTGAAGGTGCTGACTGAGGGCCTTTTGCCGCAAGATCAGGAGTTCCTCAAGGATCGTGGCGGCATATTCCTGAATGGTGACTTGCACCACCCGCATCTGTCGTTCACCGACGGAACTTATGACGGGCGTTATCTTTATGCCAATGACAAGGCCAACACGCGTGTCTGCCGCATCCGTCTTGATGTGATGAAATGCGACAAGATCATTCAGCTTCCGAACCAGCATACCGTGCATGGCTTGCGCGTGCAGAAATATCCGAAAACCGGCTATGTCTTCTGTAATGGTGAAGACCGCGTGCCGATCCCGAACGATGGCAGCAATCTGACCGACACCAAGCAATATCACGCGATCTTCACGGCCGTTGACGGCGAGACCATGAAGGTTGCCTGGCAGATCATGGTTGACGGCAATCTCGACAATGTCGACTGCGATTATCAGGGCAAGTACGCTTTTGCCACCTGCTACAATTCGGAGGAAGGTACGACGCTTGCCGAAATGATGTCGAGCGAGCAGGACTGGATCGTAATCTTCAATCTGAAGCGTATCGAAGAGGCGGTTGCCAAGGGCGATTTCAAGGAAATCAACGGCGTACCGGTCATCGATGGGCGTCACGGTTCCAAATATACCCGTTACATTCCCGTGCCGAACAGCCCGCATGGTATCAACACCGCGCCAGACGGTATCCATGTGGTTGCCAACGGCAAGTTGTCGCCGACCGTTACCGTGTTCGACGTTCGCAAGTTCGACGAACTTTTCGACGACAAAATCCAGCCCCGCGATGCAGTAGTTGCGGAACCGGAACTCGGACTTGGGCCATTGCATACCGCTTATGATGGCAAGGGCAACGCCTATACGACGCTCTTCATCGACAGCCAGATCTGCAAATGGAACATTGAGGACGCCAAGCGTGCCTTCAAGGGCGAGAAAGTCGATCCGATCCGGCAGAAGCTCGATGTGCATTATCAGCCGGGTCACAACCACACTTCCATGGGGCAAACCAAGGAAGCTGATGGTCAGTGGCTGATCTCACTCAACAAGTTCTCCAAGGATCGCTATCTCAATGTCGGGCCGCTCAAGCCCGAAAATGACCAGCTCATCGACATTTCCGGTGAGAAGATGGTGATTGTCCATGACGGACCAAGTTTTGCCGAGCCGCATGATGCGACCATTGTTCATCGCTCGAAGATCAATCCCGTCAACTTCTGGAGCCGTGAGGACCCATTCTTCGCCGATGCCGTCACTCAGGCGAAGGCTGATAATATCGACCTGATGGAAGACAATGAAGTGATCCGGGATGGCAATAAGGTACGCGTTTATATGACGTCTGCCGCGCCAGCCTTCGGTCTAACCGAGTTCACCGTCCAGCAGGGCGATGAGGTGACGGTTTATGTCACTAACATCGATGAAATCGAAGACCTCACCCACGGCTTTGCCATCATCAACTATGGTGTCAACATGGAGGTGGGTCCGCAGGCAACCGCGTCAGTTACCTTTACGGCCAACAAGCCGGGTGTGTGGTGGTATTATTGCTCGTGGTTCTGCCATGCCATGCACATGGAAATGAAGGGCCGGATGCTCGTGGAACCGAAGAAGGCCTGATTGCCATGAAGTTCCCCCGCCGGTTTCAGTCCTTCAGTGCCGCAATACTGCTGACCGCCGTTCTTTGCGACGGTTTGCAGGCACGGCAGATCGATGTCGTAGCAGGCGAAGGCGTACAGGCGGCTATCGACAAAGCGGAGCCGGGCGATGTCGTCCGGCTTCTGAAAGGCAAGCACAATGGCGCGGTTACGATCGACCGCGCCATTGAACTGACTGGCGAGCCAGGTGCCATTGTGGACGGACTTGGCTCGGGCAATGCCATAACGGTCAACGCACCGGACGCTATCGTGCGCGGGCTGGAAGTGCGCGGTTCGGGCGATAACATGCCCGACCTCAACTCCGGAATTCTCGTGGCCAAAACCGCCACGGGCGTACGCGTCGAGAACAATCGACTAATCGATAACCTCTACGGGATTTATTTGCATGGCGCCGCAAATTCCATCGCGAGCGGCAATGAGATCGTTGGCCGTCGAGGCGTGCGCATGGCCCAAACCGGTAGCGGCGTTTCCATCTGGAATGCGCCCGGCGCACAGGTTATCGGCAACGTCATTCGCTACGGGCGCGACGGCATCTATACCAATGCCAGCCGCAAGAATATCTTTCGCGACAATGTGATGGAGGATGTCAGGTTCGCCGTCCATTACATGTACACAGATGACAGCCAAGTCATCGGTAATGTTTCGCGCAACAATTCGGTCGGTTTCGCGATCATGTACACCAACCGTCTCAAGGTGCTGGACAACCTGTCCGACGGTGACCGGGATCATGGCTTGTTGCTCAATTATGCAAATAGCTCGGTCATTTCCGGCAATCGCGTGATCGGGCGCATGCAACCGATAGATCGCTGGCTCGATGCCGGTGTTCAGAAGGCTGAACACGGCCTTCCTGCGGACGACCAGACGGAAACCCAGACGGGCGAAACCTTGCGGCTCGGTCCGGAAAAATGCGTTTTCATTTACAACGCCAACAAGAACAAGTTCACCGAAAACAGTTTCGAGAACTGCAGCATAGGCATTCACTTTACTGCCGGTTCCGAGGGCAATGCCATGAGCGGCAACGCCTTCATCAACAACCGCAATCAGGTGAAATATGTCGGCACGCGCAACCTCGACTGGTCGGTCAATGGACGCGGCAATTACTGGAGCGATAATCCGGCCTTCGATCTCAATGGTGACGGTGTCGCAGATAGTCCTTACCGGCCCAATGATCTGATCGACAAGGTTTTGTGGACTGCGCCACAGGCAAAAATTCTCATCAATAGTCCGGCAATCGAGACAATCCGCTGGGCACAGACCCAGTTCCCGGCGCTTTTGCCGGGCGGTGTTGTCGATAGCTATCCCCTTATGAAGCCGCCGCATCCGGCCGATCCGGCGAAAGGAAAACCAAATGACTGAGACTGTCATTCTTGATCAGGTCACAAAGTCCTATGGCGGGTTCAATGCTATCAGCGATGCGAGTTTCCGCCTCCACGCTGGAGAAAGCATTGCGCTGGTCGGCCATAATGGTGCTGGAAAAACGACGATGATAAAGCTCATGCTCGGTCTGATCCGCCCGACCAAGGGCGCGGTTCGCGTGTTGGGCGAAGATCCGGCGACCGGTGCCTTTGCCGCCAGATTGCGGCTTGGCTATCTGCCTGAGCACGTCTCTTTCAATCTGGCGCTGACTGGAGCGGAAACGCTCGGCTTCTATGCGCGGCTCAAGAGAATGCCGGTTGCCCAAAATGTAGAACTGTTGGAGCGCGTCGGCCTTGCCCATGCCGCAAACAGGCGGGTCGGCACCTATTCGAAGGGGATGCGCCAGCGACTGGGGCTTGCTCAGGCATTGCTCGGGCAACCATCCGTTCTGTTGCTTGACGAGCCGACGACCGGTCTCGACCCCGCCTTGCGGCAGAGCTTCTATGAAGTTCTTGAAGAATTGCGGAGCAAAGGCGCGACAATCCTGATGTCATCCCATGCCTTGACCGAACTGGAAACCAAAGTCGGGCGCGTCATCATCGCGAACAAGGGCAAGATCATTGCCGATGGCTCCATCGATGCGTTGCGCCGGATTTCACAATTACCGCTTCGCATACGGGTGCAGACGCCAGACGTCTCCCGGTTGCCTTCGACAACCGCCAATGCTGCATTGCGCTGGCATCGTCTCGGCTCGGATATCTTCGAAACGGAAGCTCCGACGGAAGGCAAGATGGCTCTTGTCCGTGAAATCGTGGCCATGAACGACAATCTCACGGAACTCGATCTCGTTCCGCCGACGCTGGACGAACTTTACGCCCACTTCCTCAATGCCGGGGAAGCGGCCCTCGCGGAGGCAGCGGAATGAACAATATTCTCATAATCGCTTCCAAGGAAATTCAGGAAGGGTTGCGCAATCGCTGGGTTCTGGCGACAACGCTATTGCTTGCGGCATTAGCCTTGAGCATGACTTTTCTCGGCAGCGCACCCACTGGCAGTTCTGTTGCAGCAAGCAGGTTGGACGTTGTGATAGTCAGTCTCTCCAGCCTGACAATCTTCCTCATCCCTCTTATTGCCCTTCTCATTTCGCATGATGCAATCGTCGGTGAAATGGAACGCGGCACGATGCTGTTGCTTCTGAGCTATCCGATAAGCCGATTTCAGCTGGTTCTTGGAAAATTCGTTGGTCAGCTTGCTATTCTGTCCTTTGCGACATTGTTCGGGTACGGCGCGGCGGCTGTGGCGCTGATCGTGACCGGGTCCGGCGTGGATGCTGGAAGCTGGCTGTCGCTGTTCAAACTTATTATCTCGTCGGTCCTGCTGGGAGCCGTGTTCATCGCCATCGGTTTTCTTGCAAGCACCTTGGTGCGGGAGCGAAGCACGGCAGCAGGTATCGCCATCGGCGTCTGGCTGTTCTTCGTGCTGATCTATGACGCAGCACTTCTTGCTCTGCTGGTTTTCGATCAGGGCCGCATTGTTGGCGGTGGCATACTCAACGGTCTGCTTCTTCTCAATCCAGCCGACTCCTACCGGCTTCTCAACTTCGGTCTCGGACAGGCCGGATCTTTAACTGGCATGGGCGGAATAGCCGGTAACGCTACACTCTCGGCTCCAGCTCTGACGCTAGCGCTCGGCCTCTGGGTCATGCTGCCACTGTCCCTTTCCATGCTGGTTTTTTCGAGGAAAGAATTATGAAACGCGCTCTGTTTCTTGCCCCCCTGTTTCTGGTTCTGCTTGCAGGATGTTCTCCGGACGAAAAGAATGATGCCGTGATGGCTCCTTTCGCGCTGACGGAAAGCGCAATGGGCCGATATTGCGGAATGAATGTTCTGGAGCACCCCGGCCCCAAGGGGCAAATCATTCTCGAGCCGACAAACGAGGCAGTATGGTTCTCTTCCGCCCGCGACACACTCGCCTTTACGATGCTGCCTGAGGAGCCAAAAGGGATCGCGGCGATCTATGTTTCAGATATGGCGAAAGCGCCAAGCTGGGAAGAGCCGGGAGCGGAAAACTGGGTCGATGCGCGCAAAGCCTTTTTCGTGATTGAAAGCGCTGCTGTAGGTGGAATGGGGGCACAGGAGGCCGTGCCGTTTTCGACACGAGAAGCAGCAGAGAAGTTCGTTGCGGCAAAGGGCGGCCGTATTAGCACGTTCACCGAAATACCGGAGGATTACGTTCTCGGCGGTCAGTCGGTGCGGCCCTCCGATCTTGGAGCCGAAAGCCATGCGCATTGAAGGTGGACAGCGTGTCAGTCGTCGGCTTGTACTTGCGGGTGGTGCGGCTGGAGTAGTGTTCTGGGCCACTCCAAAACACGCAGTTTCACTCGACCTTCCTGAGCCCATCATCTGGCGTGGCCAGGCGATGGGGGCACCTGCCAAGATCATACTCTATCATCCGGATCGTTCGATTGCCGAAAGGTTGCTGCGCGAAGTTGTTCAAGAAGCGGAAAGGCTGGAGAACATCTTCAGCCTCTATCGTGAAGATTCAGAACTTGCCGAACTTAATCGCAATGGGGCGCTGGCATCGCCTTCGCCTGATCTGGTCGAGGTATTGCGTATCTGCCATGAATGCTGGCAGGCCAGCGACGGCCTTTTCGATCCGACGGTACAGCCCCTTTGGAACTGTCTGAAAAAGCATTTCTCGCAAGAACATCCTTCTCCCGACGGACCATCGCGACAGCTTTGGGATGAAGCGCTGGCGAAGGTAGGGTTCAGTCACGTTCTATTCGATGATAACCGTATTGCCTTCTCAAAACGGTCGATGTCTCTGACGCTAAACGGCATTGCGCAGGGCTATGTCACTGACCGGGTGACGGCATTGTTGCAAAGGGAAGGGGTCGAACATGCGTTGGTCGATATGGGAGAGTATCGCGCGCTTGGTTCGAGACCGGACGGTACGGCATGGCGCATCGGCATTGCCGATCTCGAAGCCGGAGCTAGAACCGAAGAACATGTTGATATCCGCGATCAGGCGCTCGCGACATCCAGCTTCACGGGCTTTCAGTTCGATGAGTCCGGACGGTTTAACCATTTGCTCAACCCAAAAACCGGATTTTCAGCAGCACTTTATGGTCGCGTGACGGTGACCGCCGCAAGCGCCGCAATGGCCGATGCTCTTGCCACGGCCTTCAATCTCATGGACTCAAAACAGATAGAGGATACGCTACAAAAACTGCGGGGAGTTTCCGCGCATGTCGTTACCCGCAACGGTACAAACCTTCGCTTTCCTGCTTGATTGATCCAATTCGGTTTGAGGTGATCAGTTTGTACTGCAAACACAGAAAGCGGCACCAAGGGATCAATGGAACATCTCGGTTCCAATAAAGTTAACAAACGGGAAATATGCATGAATATGTCAATCGCAATATGCCAAAGGAGAAATGAAATGAATTACCGTAAATACATTATTGGTTTCCTTCTAGCGACGACTATGAGTGGTTCGGCCTTCGCAGCGGATCATGAGGTCGATATGCTTAATAAGGGTGCAGATGGTCCCATGGTATTTGAACCGATGTTGAGTAAGATTGCGATCGGTGACACGATTACTTTTGTCCCAAAGGACAAGGGGCACAACGCAGAGACTATAAAAAAACTCATGCCAGAGGGGGCTGAGCCCTTCAAGAGCAAAATGAACGAGACGAAAACCTACGCATTCGAGAAACCCGGTGTCTATCTTATTAGATGTACCCCGCACTACAGCATGGGTATGGTTGCCCTCGTTATAGTCGGAGACGACACTTCGAACCTCCAATCCATCAAGGACGCCAAACTTCCAAAACCAGCCCGCGAGCGCGTCGATAAAGCACTGTCACAACTATAGGTAGACGGGCAGCTTTCTAAAGATGATCGGACATGTGGAATCGTCATGCCGATGAATGATAGGATATCTCCCCCTCCCCCGCGCGGATATTACGAACTGCGCGGGTTGCTTTTGATGCATAGATGTAACTGTCTTTCACAGATTGTGGAAGGGTTGTCTCAGTTGTCTCGCATATTGAGAGCCGACTCGAAAATTAAGTTGAGCGATTTCAGGAATTTATGATTCTCTGTGGTTTACTAACCTGGTTAATTCATAGCGGAATGGATATGGCGCGCATCGTGCAAATTACCGTGTGCCGAAGTAAGCGTTTTTCACAGGGGGACATTCGCCGGTTTTAAACGGTCGTTGTGTTATCTGGGTTTGGAAGTTGCGACGAACGGGTTGAGGTTTCGGGGCGTTTATGCCCTTTTTTTAAGTTGCCAGCTTTGAAATGCGTTCGAGCACGAGGCGCAGGATATTCTGGCCTGGGCAAGAGGTCGGCAGATGGAGACGGATCTGGGTCTTCATTTCGATCAGTCGCGCTGCGATCTTGATCAGGCGCAGCCGCAATGTGTCGAACTGAGCGACGGCGAAGCGTGAGCGTTTCGGCATCGCAGCGCGCAGGCCCCACATCACTCAATAGGCTGAGGTGCCCCGGCAAATGCGGGTATCTGCCTGGGCAGTGCACTGCGCTTGGGTTGGAGGGCAACTGATAAGCAGCGCACTTTTTGACAGTGACATGATTCTATAAAACGGAAAAGCCCCGGTAAGGGAAGGCCCACGGCAGGGAACTCAGGTTAATGAGATTTCGGGCTGTATTTGCATTGACGTGACGGTGTGATTCCTTAGGTGCTCTGATTCGGTTGGGAGCACTGCGATGGATGACTTGGTTGTTCGGTTTGTTGGCGAGGACGCCCCTCGTGCGCGGCTGGCGCTGTTGCTGGAGCATTTTTCCGATCTTTCGGACGATCGCGAACCGCAACGGATCATGTATCCGCTCAACGAAATGCTGCTGCTGGTGACCTGCGCCACCATCTGCTCGTGCGACGATTTCGACGATATCGTCGCCTGGGGCCAACATCATCTGACCTTTCTGCGCCGCTTCTCGGAGTTCCCTTTCGGCATTCCTGCGAGCGTTGGCTGCGTATCCTGGTCAACCGCATCGATCCGATCCTGTTCGGGCGCTGTTTCGAAAGCTGGATTGTGGCACTGTGGCCCGATCGCCACGACCTCATCGCCATCGACGGCAAGACGGCGCGACGCACCCTCGACAAACGCAAGGGGCTGAAGGCACTCCATACACTCTCGGCCTACGCCACCAAAGCGCGCCTGACCCTGGCGCAGCTCTCGGTCCCCGAAAAGACCAACGAGATCACCGCCATCCCAGATCTGCTCGATCAGCTTGCCGAGGCCAGGCAACTGGAAGGGGCGCTCGTCACCATCGACGCCATGGGCTGTCAGGTCGAGATCGCCGACAAGATCGTCGGCCATGGCGCCGACTATCTGCTGGCCCTCAAGGGCAATCACCCGACCCTGGAGGCCGACGTCGCTGCCTATTTCAGCGATGCGCCGACCGTCGAGCTGGTCACCAGAACCACGCTCGAAAAGGCTCATGGGCGCATTGAGACCCGCACCTATACAGCTTCCGACAATGTCTCCTGGATCTCCTCGCAGCGCAGCTATCCTGGGCAGCCGCGCTTTCGCAACATCAAGACCATCCTCAAGGTTCACACCCGCCTCGAATATGCCGACCGAAGCAGCAGTTCTCAGACACGCTATTTCATCTGCTCCGCTGTGCTCGATATCGAGCGCCTCGCCGCTGGCGTGCGCGGACATTGGGGCGTCGAGAGCATGCACTGGTTGCTCGACGTCGCCTTCAAGGACGACCTGTCCCGTTATCGCGCTGAACACGGTGCCAAGAACATGGCCGTAGTGCGCCGCTTCGCGCTCGGCCTCGTGCGCGCCAACAAAGCAAAGGGGAGCGTCAAGACAAAGCGCAAAACCGCCAGCTGGGATCCAAATTACTTGCTCGAAATCCTCCAGCAAAATTGACCGTTAACCTCGATTCCGTGCCGTGAGGGAAGGCCCAGGGCTATCGCATTTGGCCGATGATGGATCGAGCGAAGTCATTGGAGCATCCGGCCCGTTTTCTCTTGGCTCGGATCGAGACATCGGTTCTTGATTTTCTTAGGAAGTTGAGGGCGAGTTTTCGCAAGATTGCAAGGTTTTCCGGTGCGTTGTCCTTGCGGCTGCGGTCTTCTGGTCCTCGTCGAAGACCATGTCGAGGCCCCAATGGAGTACGTACTCGATCGACCAGCGCGAGCGGGCTGCGGCAAGATAGGTTTCAGGGAGAAGAGCGCGGGTTCGGTACTGGCGGTTTTGGTTCCGCAGACCCAACTGAGATCCTGACTGAAAAGGCGCGCCGCACTTCGAGGCGGCCATGATCTGCACCGCTCGTTTCGGCGCTCGGTAAAGTCTGGAGCACCTCGTCCACTGCAAAATAATCGGCAACCATCTTGTGCAAGGCGGGTCTGTTCACTTTCAATCGCAGCAAATAATCTCCGCCCTGATCGAGGATCAGTTGCGCGGTTTCTTCCTGGCAGTGAATGGCATCGGCCGTGACTAATACCAGCGCCTTATGACGCTGACTCATTTGTGACTTCCGTCAGGCCTGATTTCGTGATTCACCAATCAAAACGGGAGGATTTGAATGGGACGAGCAGTAGCATTGCGATCTGACTTCTGTGGCGATGATCTGCGGAGGCTTGCAAAACAGCATAAGGATGCGTCCTGTACGCGTCGCCTTCTGGCGCTGTCGCTGATCTATGACGGCCAAAGCCGCAGCGAGGCGGCCCGTTTTGGCGGTGTCGGCCTGCAGATTGTCCGGGACTGGGTATTACGTTTCAACGCCCACGGCTTGGATGGTTTGGTCAATGGCAAAGCGCCAGGCCGCGTACCCCTTCTCAATGATGAGCAGCGTCGGGCTCTGGCTGTTCTGGTTGATAGCGGCCCACAGTTTGAGGTGGATGGAACGGTACGCTGGCGTCTATGCGATTTGATACACTGGATTGCGGTTGAGTTTGGCATCACGGCCAGTCGTCAAACGGTAGCGCGTGAGCTGCGCATGATGGGCTATCGCAAATTGTCTGCCCGTCCCAAGCATCATGCGCAGGATAGCGAAGCCATCGCCGTTTTTAAAAAGACTTCCCTGCCACATTGGCACAAATCCGCAAAAGTCGGGCCAGAGGCAAAGAGATAGAAATCTGGTTTCAGGACGAAGCCCGTGTTGGACAGAAGACCAAGATTACCCGGCGATGGGCGAAGCGGGGAACAAGGCCATCAGCGCCGCAGGATCAAAGAACGCGATCCGTCTATATATTCGGCGCCATCTGCCCCAAATGGGGCAAAGGAGCAGCCCTTGTCATGCCGTGGTGCGATACGCATGCAATGAACGAGCACCTTGCAGAAATATCGCGGCATGTCGCGCGCAATGCCCACGCCGTTCTCATCCTCGATCAAGCAGGTTGGCATATGACCGACAAGCTGCTGCTGCCTGACAACATCACCCTGCTGCCCCTGCCGCCAAAGTCGCCCGAGCTCAATCCGATGGAAAACATCTGGCAGTTCATGCGTGATAATTGGCTGTCAAACCGCACCTTTGAAACCTTTGACGACATCATCGATCATTGCTGCAAAGCATGGTGCAAGCTGATCGCTGATCCTTGGACAATCATCTCAATTGGATTGCGAGATTGGGCGCATCGGTTCTAATCAATGGGCCTTGGTATAATTGCTGTAGGTATGCATTTATTGACTTGTATCAACGACATCCGGCTTTTGCGCCATATGCTGGCATTTCGAACCACTAAGGTATTCAGTCGTGCAACATATCAAGTTCACATTCTGGGGCATTTTTTTAGTTTTGACCGTCCTGTGGCTGATTGAAGAACCTCACGTGTATGAGACGACAACTTTCTTCGCGCTTCGTGGGACCATGGTCCAGTACAGCGGAATTATCGCCATGGCTTCTATGAGCGTAGCCATGGTTTTGGCACTTCGCCCCCGCTGGCCGGAGCGGTGGTTCGGCGGACTTGATAAGATGTACCGCCTACACAAATGGCTAGGCATTGCGGTTCTCATCGTCTCGTCTATTCACTGGCTGTGGGGCAAGGGACCGAAATGGGCTGTTGGCTGGGGCTTGATTGAGCGCCCGGTACGCGGGACGAGACCGCCGCTGGAAAACCCGGTCGAGCAGTTTTTATTGGGCTTGCGCGGATCTGCAGAAGATCTGGGTGAATGGGCATTTTATATAGCAGCTCTGCTGATCGTTCTGGCTCTGGTCAAGTATTTTCCCTACCGGCTTTTTTACAAGACACACCGGCTTTTGGCCGTCGTCTATCTGGTGCTCGTTTTCCATACCGTAGTGCTGATGACGTTCAGATATTGGCTTTCACCCATCGGCATCGTGATGGCATTGCTTTTGGCTTCAGGCACCTTTGCGGCAGTGAAAGTACTTCTGCGACGTGTGGCTGTGAAACAGCAGGTTCTGGGCGAGATATCATCAATTCACTACTATCCCGGCGTACGGACACTTGAGGTCGAAATCGACGTCCCACAAGGCTGGCCAGGTCACAAGTCGGGCCAGTTCGCATTCGCGACATCGGACAGTTCAGAAGGAGCACACCCTTACACGATAGCTTCCGCGTGGAATAAAGAAGATAAACATATCACCTTCATCACCAAGGAACTGGGCGATCACACCGACCGCCTGTACGAGAAGTTAAAGGTCGGGCAGGTTGTAAAACTCGAGGGCCCATATGGCTGTTTTGATTTTGACAACGGCCAACTACGCCAGATCTGGATCGGTGGCGGTATTGGCATCACGCCCTTCATTGCCGGCATGAAACATCTGGCGCAAGAGCGGATTACAAATCCAGATGCGCCACACAAGCTGATCGATCTATTTCACACCACGACCGATTACGACGAGAACGCTATCAATAAGCTGAAGGCCGATGCGCTGGCTGCCGGCATCCGGCTACATATCCTGGTAGACTCGCGCGACGGATTCTTGACCGGCGATCGCATTCGGGCTGCCGTACCAGATTGGCGTGAGGCCAGTATCTGGTTCTGCGGTCCGGCAGGTTTCGGAGAGTCATTACGCCGAGATTTTGAGGCGCAGGGCCTACCGGTCGCGAAACGGTTCCATCAAGAGTTGTTCGCAATGCGGTAGAAAACGATGTTCGCGCGAGCTGAAGCACAATCCGGGAAGCATTTTGATTAATCAATCGAACAAGGTCGGGATTAGTGATTTCGACATCGACCGTCTTCCGATTACATAGTGTGATCGCGCGTTTGTTTTGCTTCTCATTGGAAAGGTGGTTGCTTCCCGATAAGATGAAATACTGGCTTACGACTGGGCACCAGGCCCAGCATCAAACAGGAAGCAACCATGAAACAATTTATCGGCCTTGACATCTTATTAAAAGATACATTCTGTTTATACTTCAAACCCATTGGGAATCCTGAAAGGCAATAGCTTTTTCCAAGTTTTCAAACCAAACTATCTGATCAAGACAAATTCACACCTGCCACCTGATGTAGCGCAGATAGCGAGGGTATCTCTATGCAGCTATGATCCCGCGAGGTGATGAGGCCAAGATTGCGCAGTCTCGTGAAACTTCTACTCACGGTTTCAACAGTCAAACCTAAGAAGTCGGCGATATCCTGTCTTGGCATAGGAATATGAACGAAGCCTCTGTTGGGGGACCGTTGAGCGAGAAGAATGATAAAGCATGATAATTTTTCGACTGGTGCCAGCCGACCCAGTATGAGTTGAATAAAGTTCGCCTTCCTTAACGAATCCTTTGTCTCGGCGTGAGAATATTGCTTAATTCTTTCATCTCTAACGATACACTCCTGGAATTTAATTTTAGATAGGGAGGTAATATTGCTTGTTACGATGGTTTCAATTGTCAATGAATATTGTTCATCGTCGATAATCCCTATTAGTTCTCTTGGGAATATGAAGTGTGTTATCTGCCGCCGACCGTCGGGCAAGACTCTGAAAGCTCTTAATAAGCCCTCATTCACCATGTAAATCCGACCGATTTTGTCACCCTCTCGAGCTATGGTAACGTTCTGGGGAATGGTTTTATCAACACCATTGCATTGCGAGAATGCGATCGCTCCAGAGAGTTCATTGAATAGTGTTTTCCTGACCACAGTCGACGCGTCAAGGCTTATAACATTCGTTTTTTCAGAACTCATTTCGATGACCTGAAGAGTTAATATTGTGTCTTATTCTCAAAGTGGATGGCTCCATAAATCTAATCACTAACATCGTGCGAAATCCCACTATCCATTTGGGGTAGAGATGAGAAGATCAGACTGGTGAAGTATATCGGGTTTTGATGTGATGGAGTATAACTTTCGAGGCAGGCTCCGGTTTTTCGCTTCGGCGAACACCTCACACAAGACTTCGACAGCATCTGGAACCAGAACTATCCGAGTGATATTTTTCTATACTTGATGCTTCTTGATTGAAATCAATGCGGCTTATCTTGCAACCCATAAACTCAGGTCGGTTGCATTGAAAGAGAGCGGGATTAATGCATGAGTGACATCGCACAAGACGGCGATGGAAAACGATTTCGTTTTCCTACCGCATTCACCATTCTTTTTGGCCTCATTGTCATTGTCGCGGCGCTGACCTGGATCATTCCAGCTGGCCAGTACGAGCGAACCATGAATGCGGCTTTGAACAAGGAAGTTCCTATTGCTGGGACTTACAAGGTCGCTGAATCCAATCCGCAAGGTATTACAGATATATTCATGGCACCGATCGGAGGGCTTTATAATCCTTCGACCAATCAGGCCAACGCCATTGATGTGGCGGTGTTCGTTCTCATTATTGGTGGTTTTATTGGTGTCGTCACCTCCACTGGCGCGATTGATGCTGGCATTGGCAGCGCCATGGTTGCGCTCAAGGGGCGAGAGAAATGGCTAATCCCTGTGCTTATGGCACTGTTCGCCTTCGGCGGTACAACCTATGGCATGGCAGAGGAAACGCTTGCCTTCTATATGCTTTTGCTTCCAATCATGATAGCGGCGCGTTTCGATGCAGTAACTGCGGTCGCTGTCATTTTGCTTGGTGCAGGCGTCGGCGTTCTTGGTTCGACAGTCAATGCATTCGCTACGGTCATTGCCTCGGATGCTGCGGGCGTACCTTTCACTAACGGCCTCGTGTTGCGCTGCATCATATTGGGACTTTGCTGGCTGGCCTGTGTGATCTACGTGATGCGCTATGCCGAACGGGTGCGGCAAGATCCTACAAAATCGCTTGTCTATGACATGAAGGCGGCTAACGAAAAGCACTTTCTAAGTGCGCATGAAGGTGAAAAGGCTAACTTTACACTTTTGCACAAGATCGTACTCACGGTTTTTGGTGTCACCTTTGTCGTCATGATCTGGGGCGTGTTGAAAGGCGGCTGGTGGATGGGGGAAATGAGCGGGTTGTTCCTCGCTTCAGCCATCCTGATCGGCTTTATCACACGCCCTGGTGAGGCAAGTTTTGTCGACAGTTTCGTCAACGGTGCACGCGACCTGCTTGGCGTGGCGCTGATCATTGGCCTGGCGCGCGGCATCGTCGTGGTCATGGACGCTGGCAAGATCACAGATACCATCCTGCACTGGGCGGAGCTTTCCGTCTCCGGGTTGGGTAAGGTGGCCTTCATCAACGTGATGTACTGGCTTCAGGTACTTATGTCCTTCTTCGTGCCGTCTTCGTCCGGTCTGGCGGTCCTTTCCATGCCGATCATGGCACCTGTGGCAGATTTCGCCGGCGTTGGCCGCCAGTTTGTGGTCACCGCCTATCAGTCTGCAAACGGGCTCGTGAACCTGATCAATCCGACTTTTGCGGTCGTAATGGGTGCCTTGGCCATCGGTCGCGTTCCCTATGAACGCTGGTTGCGCTTCATGTGGCCGCTGCTTTTGATCCTGACCATTATCATCATGGCGTGCCTGAGCGCCGCTGTTCTGCTTGCCTGAAGGAGATTGCAATATGAGCTTAACTTATGGTGTTCATTCTGAAGTTGGCAAACTGCGCCGTGTCCTCGTCCATCGTCCGGGCTCGGCACTTGCTCGCCTGACGCCATCGAACTGTCATGAGCTGCTTTTCGATGACGTCATCTGGGTGAAGCAGGCCCGTGTCGAACATCTCACTTTTGTCGATGCCATGAGACATCGTGGCGTGGAGGTTGTCTTTCTGCGAGAGATGCTGGCAGAGACGATGCAGGATGCCGAGGCCCGGCGCTGGCTTCTGGAGCGCCGTGTCAACGAGAATACCGTAGGCGTTGGTTTGGCCGACGATTTGCGATCATACCTCATGGAGATTGACGCCGATGCCTTGTCGCTGATCCTGATGGGCGGTTTGAGTAAAACCGAACTGCCAATCGAGGGGCGGGGGCTTTTCGCGCCAACATTGCGTCCGGAGGATTTCGTCCTGCCGCCTCTGCCCAATCATCTGTTCACTCGCGATACAACCTGCTGGATCGGTGGTGGCGTCACGCTCAACCCGATGCGTTGGAATGCACGCAAGCTGGAAACAGTCAATATCACGGCCATCTATCGTTTCCATCCGGATTTCCGCGATGCGGGCTTCCCGGTCTGGTGGGGTGATCCCGATACGGATTATGGGCTTGCCACATTGGAGGGTGGAGATGTCATGCCACTTGGAAACGGCATTGTTCTTGTCGGTATGGGTGAGAGGAGCACGCCGCAGGCGGTGGGGCAACTGGCGCGCGCATTGTTTCAGAAGGGGGGGGCTGAGCATGTGATCGCCTGCAAGCTGCCTGTAGAGCGTTCATCCATGCACCTGGATACTGTGTTCAGCTTTTGCGATCGTGATCTCGTGACGCTCTTTGCCGATGTTGCAGAAAAGATCGAGCCCTATTCGATCCGTCCGGGCAAGACAAAAGATGAAATAGACGTCAGGGCGGAAGGACGCAAGCTTACCGAGGTTGTTGCTGAAGCGCTGGGACTGAAGAAGTTGCGCGTTGTTGAAACGGGTGGTGATGCTTACGTCGCCGAGCGCGAGCAGTGGGATGACGGCAACAATGTCGTTGCACTGGAGCCGGGTGTGGTCATTGCCTATGACCGCAATACCTACACCAATACACAATTGCGCAAGGCAGGCGTCGAGGTCATCACCGTGCCCGGTGCAGAACTCGGGCGCGGGCGAGGCGGCGGCCACTGCATGACCTGTCCATTAATACGCGATCCAGTTTGAGGAGACGAAAATGCCAGTCAATATCAAGGGCCGTAGCGTCCTGAAGTTGCTCGATTTCACGCCGGATGACATCCGGTTCCTGCTAAAGCTCTCGGCCTCATTGAAACAGGCCAAATATGGCGGTTATGAAGATCAAAGGCTGAAAGGCAAGAACATTGCGCTGATCTTTGAAAAAGACTCCACTCGCACGCGTACCGGGTTCGAGGTCGCCGCCTATGACCAGGGTGCACATGTTACCTATCTGGGGCCCACCGGTACCCAGATAGGTAAGAAGGAATCCATGAAAGACACAGCCCGCGTGCTTGGTCGTGTCTACGACGCTATCGAATATCGCGGCTTCGGGCAGGAACAGGCGGAGATTCTGGCGAAATGGTCGGGTGTGCCGGTTTATAATGGTCTGACAGATGAATTTCATCCGACCCAGATTCTGGCCGACTTTCTTACCATGCGCGAATATACCCGCAAACACCTGTCGCAAGTCACCTTCGCCTTCCTCGGCGATGCCGGCAACAATATGGGCAATTCACTCCTGACAGGGGCGGCACAGATCGGCATGGATGTGCGCCTTGCCGCACCGAAAGCCTGTTGGCCAGAACAGGAACTGATCGATCGCTGTCGGGAAATCGCGCTTCAGACCGGTGCGCGCATTACACTCACCGAAGACCCCGTAGCCGCCGTCAAGGGATGTGATTTTATCTATACGGATGTCTGGGTATCGATGGGCGAGCCGGATTCGGTGTGGGCAGAACGTATTGAACTGCTGACGCCCTACCGTGTGACGCCGGAGATCATGGCGGCGGCTGGCAATCCGCATGCGAAGTTCATGCATTGTCTTCCAGCCTTCCATAATCGCGAGACGGAGATCGGAGAGAAGATATTCGAGAAATTCGGCATCGACTGCATGGAGGTGAGCGAGGCGGTCTTTGAATCAAACGCTTCTATCGTTTTCGATCAGGCGGAAAACCGCATGCACACTATCAAGGCAATACTCGTAGCAACGTTGGGAAGTTGATATGCGGATCGTTGTGGCTCTGGGAGGTAATGCGCTTTTAAAACGCGGTGAGCCGATGACCGCCGAAGTTCAGCGCGCCAATGTACGGAAAGCCGCAAAGGCGCTGGCTAAGCTTGCGCGTAACCATGATATCGTGGTTGCACATGGCAACGGTCCGCAAGTCGGGCTTCTGGCACTCCAGGCTTCCGCTTATGCGGATGTCCCCGCTTATCCGCTCGATATTCTGGGGGCAGAAAGCGTCGGTATGATCGGCTATCTGGTGGAGCAGGAACTGACCAATGCCTTGCCCACGCAAATGCGGCTCGCCACGCTCTTGACCCAGATTGAGGTGAATAGTGACGACCCGGCCTTTTCCCATCCGGAAAAACCCATCGGTCCCGTCTACGACAAGGCAGATGCCGATCGTGTCCGGGCGGAACATGACTGGGTGCTCATCGAAGAGAGCGAGGGAAAATGGCGGCGCGTCGTGCCGTCGCCGCGTCCGCAACGGATCACTCAGATCGAAGTCATCCGACTGCTGGTTGAATCTGGCGTTGTCGTCATCTGCGCGGGCGGTGGCGGTATTCCGGTTATTCGTAACGAGCAGGAGGAAATCGAGGGCGTAGAAGCGGTGATTGATAAGGACCGGGCGGCAGGGCTTCTCGCAGAAGAACTCAATGCCGACGCTTTCCTGATGCTCACAGACGTGGACGCTGTCTATAGCGGTTGGGGAACGCCGGACCAGCTTCCGATCAGCAGGGCGACGCCGATTGAACTGTCGACGCAAAAGTTTGCTTCTGGTTCCATGGGCCCCAAAGTCGAAGCGGCTTGCGCCTTTGCTTCTCATCCCGGTCGCATAGCCGGGATAGGACGGCTGGAAGATGCGGCAGCGCTCCTTCTCGGTCGGGCTGGCACAGTGATAAAAATATAAGGTCGGGTAGCGTCCCGGCGCTTGGAGTACACCCTGGACTTAGGGTCAGGACCCATTGATTTGTCACGCTGATTGTGATTCAGACGGGCTCGAAGGAGCCTGAATGATGAGTGATCTCTTTTGGCTGACAGACGAGCAAATGGCACGTCTTCAGCCGTATTTCCCTAATAGCCACGGCCGTCCTCGCGTTGATGATCGGCGCGTTCTGAGCGGCATCATCTTCGTCAATCGCAATGGGCTCAGATGGCGCGATGCGCCGAAGGAATATGGCCCCTCCAAGACACTTTATAATCGCTGGAAACGCTGGGGCGACAAGGGCATCTTCCTGCGGATGATGGAAGGTCTGGCAGTGCCTCAAGCTCCAGAGCGCAAGACGATCATTGCGTATTTCAGAATTCGCGGACAGCGATTTCATTAAATCGCGGACACTTGTTTCGCTAATTCGCGGACAGTTCAGCCGCAGCGTTTTTCAGGTCTGTTGTTAATCAGCCTTCTGTTCTTTCGTCGTGCATATTGGGTATGGTGTCAATTCCGGATTTGGCTTTGCGCATACTATCTCCTTCCAAATTGATGCGATGAGCATTGTGCACGACGCGGTCCAATATTGCGTCGGCGACCGTGGCGTCTGCGATGAGGTCATGCCAGGCATTCACGGGGACCTGAGCCGTGATGAGCGTTGACCTGCGCTGGTATCGTTCTTCGATAATCTCGAAGAGATGGAAGCGCTGCTGTTCGCTGAGGACATGAGTGGCGAAGTCATCAAGGATCAGCAGTTGCACTTTCATCAGTCGGTTCATGAGCCTTGGATAGCGGCCATCCAACTTTGCCATGGCGAGATCCTCGAAGAGACGAGGCGCGCGGACATAGAGAACCGAATGGTCATGTCGTGCGGCCTGACGGCCCAGAGCACAGGCCAGCCATGACTTGCCCGTACCGGTTTTCCCGCACACGATCAAATTCTCATGGTTCTTAAGCCATTGCCCTTGCGCCAGCGCCATTGTCGCACGGCGGTCGAGGTTTCTGGCCGCGCGGAAATCAATGTCTTCGACACAGGCTTCCGGGAAGCGTAGCTTTGCGGCCGCCAGACGTGTCGTCAGCCGCTTGTCGGCGCGTACGGCGATCTCCCTGTCGAGCATAAGGCCCAACCACTCTTCTTTGTTCA
This sequence comes from Brucella tritici, assembly GCF_902825325.1. GTDB lineage: Bacteria > Pseudomonadota > Alphaproteobacteria > Rhizobiales > Rhizobiaceae > Brucella. The sequence continues at coordinate 19,675 of NZ_CADEAR010000016.1, forward strand.
TCGCCCGGGCGTCTGGCTGTTCAGACAGTTCCCGCCAGGCCATTGCCATGCCCGACAGACCAAGCGTGTACATGTTTTCAAGCGTTGGATTGGTCAGCATTGTCATTCCTTCTTTCTTGGGGGGTGCCGATACTGATAGACTACGTTTAGTGCTGTCAGCTCGATCGATAGGCCTGAAGCCCCTGGGGCGCGAAGCTTCCCACATTGCGTAGCGCTTCAGGGCTTCAGGCAGGGCGCCAGCATTATTGCCAGCGATTTCAATGGTAATAGCCACGACCGCGAATGTTGGAATGAGTGGGCAGTGGCTTTCTGACTTCCTCGGCCGGGCTTGCCCGGTCGAGACCCGCCTGCAGAATGGAACGGACGGAGGTGTAGGTCAGCGCATTGATGACAAGCGCCCGCTCGCAGGCGGCGTCGAGGCGATCATGCTCGTAGCGCCGGGCAAGGGAAAGAATGCCGAGCGCCGCACGGTATCCCTGTTCGGGATGTGGTTTGTCGCGGATGACCCGTTCAACGAAGATACCTGTGTTGACGCTGATCTTGCTGGCATCCCGGATCAGGCTTGCCGCATTCATCCCGGCATGCCGCTGATGGGATTTGGGCATATGCTCCTTCACCGTGACGTGCCCGTTGCGCTCGGAACGACGGCGATGAGATGCGACCCGCTTGTGGTTAAAGAATATTTCGACCACTTGATGTGTGAGGCGCACGGTAACCTTTTTGCCGATCAGTTGGTGCGGTACCGAATAGAAGGTTTTGGCTACATCAATATGGTAATCGGGGTGAACCTTCGCCGATTTCCACTCCGCATATTCGAAGTCTGTCGCGGGCAGTGGAGCAAGAGCAGTGCGCTCAAGCTCCTCGAACAATTCGCGCCGGGATTTGCCGTAATGGCGCATGGGGCGGTTGTTGATATCTTCCAGAAGCTTGCCAATGGCGGCATTCAGGTCCTCCAGTGAGAAGAAAGTCTGATTGCGAAGCCGTGCCAGAATCCAGCGCTCGGTGATTAAAACCGATCCCTCGATTTTTGCCTTATCCCGGGCCCGTCTCACCCGTGTCGGTAATACGGTCGTGCCATAATGTTCGCTAAACGCTTCGAAGGTCGCGGTGATCGTTGGCTCGAACCATAGGGCAACTGCGACACCGGATTTGAGGTTATCGCAGACAATGGCCTTCGTCACACCGCCAAAATAGATCAGCGCCCGCTTTTGCCCTTCGATCCAGTCTGGAAGTTTCTGGCTCTCGCTGGCATAGGAGAAGGCCAGATTGGACGCGGGAAGAACCGCGACAAAGATCTGTGCCTGACGGATCTCTCCGGTTTTCGGATTGATGAGCGGCACCGTCTGGCCCGCATAATCCGTCTGCATGGTGGCTCCGACCTCATGCCGATTGCGATAGGTCGGGGACAGCCTCTGCTCAAAAGCTGCAAAATTCGTGCAGAACCACGTGTATCCATAACCATCAGGATGCGCCGTGCGATACTCCTGCCACAGAAGGGTCAGCGTCACGCCCTTACGCTTCAGTTCCCGCGAAACATACGCAAAATCCGGTTCCTGCGTATCCTGGGCTGGCCGGCCGGCCTGTTTGAACAACAGTCTCTCAAGCTGGATGTCATCATCATAGGCAGCAGGTATCGGCCACATGCAAATACCTGCCTGCCGAGCCCGGTGCAGATAGGTTGAAACCGCAGTCTTCCCAATGCGAAGTCGCTCTGAAACCTCGCGAACCGACAGCCCCTGTTCGAAGGGGTTTTGTCGCAAACTTTTCATATGTTGAGTTAAATGGGTCCGTTGTGTGTAGTTGAGCGAGGTGCGAGCGAATGGCTGTCGATTTCAAAGGGGCTCATTTTCCCAAAAGCGCCATCCTTTATGCCGTATTCTTCTACCTTCGTTACCCTTGCTCCTATCGTGACCTTCAGGAAATTATGGCCGAACGCGGCGTCGATGTTGATCATGCAACATTAAACCGTTGGGTCGTTCGATACGCGCCACAGATTGCAGATCAGGCGCAGAAGCGTAAGCGGCCAACGCTTGGCTCCTGGCGGGTCGACGAGACCTATATAAAGATCAAAGGGAAATGGACCTATCTGTATAGAGCCGTAGATCGTGACGGCCACACTCTTGACTTCATGCTCTCTGAGCGCCGAAATCTCAGCGCAGCAAGGCGTTTCTTTAAGAAAGCCATCGCAAGCAATGGTGTTCCGCACAAGATCGTCATTGATAAAAGCGGGGCCAATCTGGCTGGCGCACAGGCTGTAAACATGATCCTGAAAATCACCGGAGCGGGCAAGTTGATGGAAATCCTGCAGGTCAAATACCTGAACAATATTCTCGAGCAGGATCATCGGTTCATTAAGCGGATTACCAAGCACATGTTAGGCTTCAAAGCATTTCATTCAGCTGCAGCGACCATTGCCGGCATTGAAGTGGCGCACATGATCCGCAAAAACCAATTCGCAAATGACAATGGTTCGCCATTCAAAGTCTTTGCGGAACTCGCAGCATAATTGCGTCCACAGATAAGGCCGGTCTTAACCTGCTGAAATATTTGCGACAAAGCCCTCCCGGCCACCCGCAGACGCAAGGGAAAATCGAACGCTGGCACCAGACGCTGAAGAACCGCATCCTGCTTGAAAACTACTTCTTCAAGGAGGACCTCGAAGCCCAGATTGCAGCCTTCGTCGAGCATTACAATCATCGCCGTTACCATGAGAGCCTCGACAATCTCACTCCCGCCGACGTCTACTTCGGACGCGCACAGACCATCCTGCTCGAACGCGAAAGGATCAAACGAGACACCATCAGAAAACGCCGCTTGAACCACCAGGCCAAAGCCGCTTAAATCAAACCCCAAACCGAGCCGGAAACTCCAATCTTCAAAAACACAAATAGTCTCAAATCATTCGACGACGGACAGTCGAATTTATAAGAACAGGTTCCGGAATAGCCATCGCTATTCATTTTGGTTTCGGTGTTGTCGTTGGCGCCAGCCCAGTTTCGACCGGGATTTGTATGTGCGCCCCATGGCTGCGAATAGTCGAGAAGGCAATCAAGGGAATCGGTGATACCGACCTTGAGACCGATCCGCGGAACCCAATAAGCCTCAGATTCCTTAACACCGTCGGTTCGTCCCCCACCGACTGGTCCGTCCCACGGACTGCTATCTCTGACGTTATTTAGCTTCCTGTTTGGCATGACATAGATGGAGGTCGCCTCCGTGGCGAACCGATCCGGATTAAACAGAAGGTCTATGTTATAGCCGCCACGTTCCAGTCCGCCGGCAGAACCATGACTGGCCGTTCCCAATACAACGCAGCTCGTACAAAGCAGGGCCTTCAAAGGCAGTTTGACCATTAATTCCCCTCCGAGAATGGTGAAATTGATCCCCTTGATTACGGCCAGCCCTCTGCCCTTGATATGAATATTTACAAAGGTTAGGTCATGTCCGACGATCTGATTTGCCAGACTGCGACAAAAACCGTTTTAGATTAATTCCGGCGAAAATTATGTACGGCGGAATTGCCAGTGAATAGTGACCACAGTTTAATTGCAGAACACCCGGGTTTACGCCAGCATTATTCAGACTTTCCAACAGAGCAATTGACACTTCTGGCAATACAACCTTGTCTCTCTTTCCCAAGACGATCTGAATATCCAGATCAGGACGGGCGAGACTGTAAGCGTAGTTCCCCAGATCAAGCGGTGCCCAAGCCCTTTGCAGTTGAGTAAGGTCTATCGTGGGCTCAAAGCTCTCGCGTATGGCCCGCGTTGCTCGCCCGGTCCAGACCATTTCGGCCAGACTGCCGCCTGTGAGAAACAGCGAGGCTTTCCTAACGTTGGTATCATGAGCGGCGACCAGTCCTGCGACCCATGAACCGAGGCTCATTCCGAGTACGGAGATTTCTCGATATCCTTCGCTTTTCAGCCAACGAATGAGCTTCTGTCCATCCCACACGGCCTGCCGTAGTGACTGGATCGTTCGGCCAAGATTTGCGCTTAGCATATAATCAGCGTAGTCGGCCCCCGGACGGCTCCTTTCAAAATGATACGGCATAGCAATCTCAACGACTGTGATGCCCCTTTTGGACAAGTAACCCGCTATCTGTCTGTTGCGGGATCGTGCGTTCCAATGATGAAAGATTACCAGTGCCTTGTCGCGCGAGTCGCTATCGGTGATCTTCGACCAGACCAGGTTATTTTCCTCAATGTCTGTCGAAATATCAGATGGAAATTTGAGGAAGTCCCCTGCCCGCTCAAAATCGTTGTCGTTGCCGAGTGGCGCTCTGAAATACGATGGCGTGGCAGTTGCCTGCACCCCGAGCTTGCAGAATTCTTCGATGTTGGAAACATTCGCAGCGCCCGGAAACGCGCGTTCTGCATCAAGACTGACGATCGTTGCTTTTTTAGCATCTTCTCCGCGTCGTGCCCGTTTCTCATCCCATTGATCAAGCCAACTATGAAACACTTTGATTGCTAACCTCACTCGCACGCCCGCGCCCGAAGGCCGGATCAAATAAGCAGTAAATAGCGATTAGGAGCCCGGCAAACATCAGGACCGTAAAGCCGGAAAACGCGTCGATAGACAAATAGCTTGCGAAAAGCAGCGCCACAACTGCGGTCATTTTCCAGAGAGCGACTTTAAAATGACTTCCCGATCCAGCGCGGATCACACCATATAGAAAAACAAAACAGGTTGATATTGCGATGAGCAGGCTGCTGAAGTGTGTCGGCATCCGATAGCTAATGCGACTGTGCACGTCTGTACGATCGAATAGGATCGATGAAAGGTCGCCAATCACCCATGCAACGATGCTTGGGCCATTTGACGCCAGATAAGAGCTTTGCAGCTTCATGACGGTAGCGATCAGCATACCTAAGAGTGTGCAGCGGAAAACCCACAGCATAACCCAAAACCCGGTATCGCTTAGATCGCCCGCGTCCAAGAGGGTCCGTGATTTTGCCGCGCTGCGGATTTTCCAAAAGTCATTGATCACAGAATGAAGCAGAATAAGACCGGCGAAAAAAAGATAAAACGATAGGCACATATAGAGGTAGGCGAGCGCCGTGAAAAAGATCGCAACAGGTATCGTTACGATTTCAGGCCGGACTATCGCGACTGTGCCCCAATCGATCGCGTAATTACCTCCGCCTTTGATGAGAGGCATCAAACAGACGCCAATCCACTGGAAAACACCCGCAAATAATAAGCATATTAGGAACACTGCCCAGAATGAACCGGATGAAGCATCAATAATTCGCTTCCATGCGCTGTCGCTGTCCTCGATTGCGCCATCGACAAGCCCCCTTCGTTTTTCGTGCTTCCACGAATTCACCAGTTCAAAAACAAAGGCAAAGAAGAGCGGGAGGAATACCATGAACACTAATGTCCAGTTCGCCGCCCAAAGGAAGCCGACCTGCTTGATGACGCCATCGGATCGGGTGAACTTAACGTTGTGAATGCCTATGATGAACGAAAGGAATCCAAGGGCGGACATTCCGGCAAAAACAGAAGCAGACAGATTCAGGGGAGAACCTTCGCTGAAAAGCTTCTCAGACTGTCTGGCTAGGTTCCATCGCTTGCCATCGTCATCGCGTACGGAATCCGATCTTGCTATTCGAGCTGCACCCCGGTCTGGCTCCGATGGCCCAACACTTTCCGCCCTCTTCATCTCGCGTCTTTTCGCCACCAACCGGGACTGAGCCGCGCTAAGCTCCATAATCCATTCACTTCTGGCAGCCGAGTCACCGCAGCTTAGAACTCTCGCCAGCAAACCGATGTTGGTAGTGCTTATGCCTTTCTCATTTTCCTGAAACCAGAGCTGTACAGTCCGTAGATCAACGCCGACGCGCTTGGGATCGACAAGCGTTATGGCCTCAGCAAGTAGCTCCGGCGTCCAGGGACCAGTGCGAGCGCCGTCGCTGCCGAGCGGGCGACCTGCGCCCTCAGCGGCAATACGCTTGAACAATTCCTTGAAATCGCTCCCATCTTTCGGTGGAACGAAAAAAAACTTTCCGTTTTTTATCAATCTCTTAACGGCTCAAATTTCGTTGCGTTTCGCTTCGTTTCGTATCCTAGCGTGCAAGATACCTTAATCAACGTTTTTATCATCATGAGTATGCTTCTTGCTGCTATCAACTATGCGTCAGTTTTGAGAATTGCACTTATGAGCTTAACCCATCTTCTGAAAATGACTTTCGGAGGCCACTATGGATGCAATTGGGAATGCGATAAGTTGGGACAACGAAAGCGGCGGCGTTCCAGAATGTAACGCTGGCCCGACGAAACGACTGCTGGAACTATCGTCTTTGGCTGACGACCCGCGCCGGATCGTTGATTATGAGCCGCAAGATGTAGATGACGCAATCGGCAAACTGGTCTATCTCGCAGCCTCAATTATCTCAGGACGGCTAACCCTCGCGAAAAACGAAGTGGCCACAGTTTTGAAGAGTGTCGAAAATATCTAACTGAGATGGAAGCCCGCTCGCGGGCTTCATTATTTGCGGTCTGTCGCAATCCATTCGCCAGATGATTGATCCTTGGCAAATCCAACCGTCCTCGCAATAGATTGCGCTGACGGATTTTTTTTGACGTTGGTAACGCATTCGACCATGCCGTTGGCACCGTCAACAGGCCAACAATTCGCTAGTGAAACCGAAAGCTTTTCAAGTTCACTCCTATCCCACAAAAGCGGATTTTTCTCTTCCAGTTTTCTCACGGCAATCAGTGCTTCAGCTTGAGTTGGTACATCGAGTTTAGCGCTCGACACTGGCTCATCTGGAACGGGACAAAGTGTCGGGTCGGCGTTGATGGCCGCAACTATGTCGGCCTTAGCCAGTGCTTTTGCGTTGCTCGTAGAGTTGGAGACTGCGAACCAAGTACCGCCCGCACCGACTGCGATGCCGGCACTAGCAGCCAGTGCGAGAAGTGCGTTCTGATTCATTAGAGCTCCTTAAAGTTTCAGGTTGAACCAATAGCGCCCCTTAAGACCTTGATAATCGGGAATGTCAAAAAAGTAAGGGTCTTTTCGCATAGGCCGAGCAATGGAGACGACCTTTCGACAACTATTGCCGCGATCCGAGTTGCCAATGTCTCGATATTGAACATCCTTGTATTGCTGAAGTTCTTTGTTCTGTTCCCTGATCTTGTTGGTGCAGGTGTTAATTGTCTTTTCGCAGCGGTTCGACAGCATTGCGCCGCGATCACTCATATTGCTGGCTTCCTTGAAACCAGATGGACAATCCTCGTAAGGCTGATATCCGGGTTTGCCAGACTTTGCCTCGTGGCAAATGGGCCATGAGAAGCCCGGTTTTGCCATGGCCTTGATCAGTTTGGTCATTGGCGGGACACAATAAGGGACGCCATGCCACGAAGGGTTTGAGGATGCTGCGCACAAAAGAACCTGGCAACCCCAAGATGGCGTGCCTCCCGTGTCTTGCGCAATTGCGGCGGATGGCGTCCCGGCGATAGTGCCAAGGCCAGCGAGTGCAAACAGAAGCTGCTTCATTTCAGGTCATCCTCATATTGTAGCGGTTGAAACCAACCCGGTAGGCAACATGTCTCGGGCGTGAAAAGGGGACCGTGTGATGAGATCTCCGGCCGCGTAGCTGCATAGGGCGATAAGTGTGAACGCAGAAAACCAGTAAATTCCAACTCGATAGACCAAGAGCTGATTTGGTATGTCGCGGCATACCGCTGGATAGGCAAAGACGCCGATCAAGAACGTATCGAACGACATTTGCCGTTGTTCGTGGAAAAACAGCGATATGGCGAGGAAAAGGGCCGCGATTATGCCGTGGACCCACCAGATTTTCGACGAAGGAATGATAAGCAAAAACGATAGCAAGATGGCCAGCAACAAGCAGGCCATAGGATCGCGCGCGAAATTGAGCGCAATATGAGCGATCTCCGCCAACTATCGGTCTGTCCTTCTTGGTTTTCTGCGCGCGTCGGCAAACGGGGGAGAGATCTCGCTTTTGCGCTCTACGAGCAGGTTGAAATCCGCGATTGGCTGACGATCGAGCGTTTTGTCGACGGCCTTGCGCCGCCACTCATTCATATCCAGAACATAGGTCGCCCACATGCCATATCGCGCCGACATGGCAGCACGCTGATAGCCTAGATATTGAGGTTGGCTGAGGTAGGGTGAATCCACCCTCGCCCAACCCACGCGAAGCATTTCGAGAGCTAGGTCGCGTCCCCGTGATGTGCATCTTGCTCGTGCCATGCCTTCAGCATCATAGCCGACGACACCGCAGGAGACGGCGGACGCCCCGATCGTTCTTTTGAGCCAAGCTTTGGCAAAGGGGCCACAGGGTACAGGCGGCGGTGCTTTCGTGACGTCCCTGTTCGTCCATTTCGGATCAAGCGCCCATTGAGGCAATTCGCACGCGTCAATATCCGCGAGCCGAACTCGTTGGGCATAAGTGGGAAACCAGAGGGTCCGACCATCAATAACCGCGACTCGACCCTTGAAGACTGGAAGCGGTGCCGGCTGGCTAGGCTGAACCGGTACGCTGGCAGCTGGCGCGCGTTTAATAGCATCAGCTGCGAATGCTGGTGTCGATGCGAGGGCAAATGACATTGCTACGATCAGATATTTCATTGTTGGGCATTCCTCGTCCGTTCGTTTGCCGATTTGCTCAACAGGATGGCAGGATGCTGAACGTCTTCGAATTGCCAGAGGCCTGCCCGCTTCTCACGAGCTTCCTGTTCGGCCACTGCGTATGCTGGATAGTAGGGAAGCCCGTCAGCCTTCAGCGCGGCAAAGGCATAGCCGCTCGTAATCAACACCGTCGCTAAATCGAGGCGATTTCCGCCGATTGTGGCGTAGCAAATGACATAAGAAGTATCGGCAGTTTGCGCTACGGGAGCGCACACCGGCTTGGTGTCTTTGATATAAGCGGCGAAAACGGCAAGCGATGCCTCACCGCAGTCCTTCTTGTTTCCGGTCGTATCAGTGAAAGCAGTTCCTCGAAGGCATGACTGAACACCATAGAGGCGATAGCGCTGGCCTTCTGAGACCCACGTATCGCCAGTTTCCAAAGTAACGCCCGGCTGGAGGTCGAAATATCCCTCCGGGGCTGCAAAAGCCGTCGTCGATAAAAGGACCATGCAGAGCGATAATAGGGCTGGCTTCATTGGGCCTTCACCCGCGGATCGGCCCACATACCATAGGAACCGTCTTCTCCAATCTTCTGCGCGTTCTCCAGATCGGGACGCTCTAGCTTCCCGTCTTTCGATTTCGCAATGCGGAGCGCGCCAAGAGAGAGCAATTGCTCTTCTAGCATATCAACCGTGTCCAGGCTCCCGGGGTAATTGTAATAGCCGTAGCACGTCACATTTTGTTTGGGTGCGCTCTCTTCACTTACAAATGCCCGACAAAAGAGAACCTTCGGCGACTGCAACATGATCTGCAGCTGCTGCTTGGCGTAGTCAGTGCAAGAACCAGCAAAATCATCCTTGCGATTGACCATTTCGCCTTTGCAGGCTTCTAGCCCGTACAGATTCAGAAGGGTCTTATCATCAACCCGAAATTCGGTCGGTGAAGTTGCCTTATAGCCCGACGCGGATGCAAACCCCTTCCGAGCCGTAACTTTTCCGTCGCCGTCATAATACTCAATGACAAGCACGGTCTTCCCCGGCGATGCCAGCGACTTGATGTAGTCCTTGTTGATTGCAGGCGCGGCGATTGCGGCTGTTGCCAACATACAACTGCTCATTGCGATTGCGATGGTTCTCTTCATTTTCTAGCCCTTACCGTCTTGCTTATTCGTTTTCCCTGTTCATAGGGGGTTTATGATTTGCGAAAAAGCATGTATCACTTAGCCAAATCGGTATCATGCTATTATGAACTTAATCGGTTTTCGCTGCAACCTCAACAGCGCATGTGAGGTCTGCGACAGGAGCTAAAGGGCTAGAATGGAGAGGCTTTCAATTAAAGCGCTATTGCTAAGCGCCACATTGTTCATCCCGTTCGGGATTGCCGCCACTTGCGCAGAAGAAAGAGGCGCAATTGCGCCTTTCGCGCAAGATGGCGACGCCGAGGCCACAACTCACAACGCATCCGGATCACGCTCGGATTTGACCGTATTCAACCGCCGCTGGACAAGCGAAAGCAAAGAATTTGTCGTGGGTTCTGATGGCATCGTTTCTGCGGAAGATAAAAGCGAGAACGGCACTAATACGAATAACCATATTGGTAATATATCCAGCGCCGTTATAGCCACTGGCTCTATCGCTGATATTACCAATCCGGCTATCTCACTTCAGGATGAGTCTGCCCGTTTAGGTGATTTGCGTTCTACTAAGCAGGCCGCTGTATCCACTCCTGAATGCGGCCCCTCCCCGCTAACACCAGAGGAAATCAAAACTCTGGTCGAACAGGCTGCTCGCCGGCATCAAGTCGATGCTCTGTTTGCTACCGCCATTACCTGGGCAGAAAGCCAGTTCGATCGTTCCCGCAATTCAGACAAAGGCGCACGCGGGCCGATGCAGCTCATGCCGGGAACCGCTGAGCGCTTCGGCGTCCGCGACGTCTGTGATCCGGCGTCAAATATTGAAGGCGGCGTTAAGTATCTCAGGGTGCTTTTGGACGAGTTCCAAAACCCCCTGCTTGTTGCCGCTGCCTATAACGCAGGCGAAGGCCGCGTCTATGAGTACGGCGGCGTTCCACCGTTCAAGGAAACCGTCGGATACGTCGCAAAGGTCGTCAATTACCAGCTTGGCGTAACCATGCCAGCGCCGAAAAAGAAGCTCGTTGCGAGCGGTCGTAGATCCTCGCCGGCCATGGCAAGCGAAACTCAATCCGGGGTCATTGCAGTCAAGAAAACCGGCACCTTCGTTGGTGGCGTGATGCATTTTTAAAGGAGAGAAGGATGATCAACGAACAGAATAAGGTTTGGCATATCAGCGCTTCAAAGCTGGCAGTCTGCCTTGGTTTGCTGGCTGCTGCGCAAATTTTCGGGGCAGATTTGGCGTTTGCACAGTCAGGTGGCGTTAATGGTGCCTTCGCGCCGGTTCAGACAGTATTTCAAGCTATCGTTGATTTCATTAGCGGCCCTATTGGTCGTCTGTTTGCAATCATCGCTGTTATGGCGCTCGGTTTCCTCGCATTTGCTGGCCGACTGTCTTGGTTTCTTGCGGGCGGTGTGATCCTCGGAATCGGTCTTGTTTTCGGTGCTCCATCAATCGTCGACGAGCTGATTAGCACGGTTGGAAACTAGCGATGGCTGAGTACGAGGATGTAAAGCCGCAGCTGACACCGTTGGTAATCGGTTTAACCCGATCTCCCACCATGTGGGGTGTCCCGTATATGGCAGTCGTCGTCGTTATCGGCATCACAATCATAGCATGGCTGGTCAGCAAGTCGTTCTGGACCCTGCTCCTGGCCCCGATCAGCTATGCGGTTCTGTTCTCCCTTTGCGCTTGGGACAACAAAATTCTCGATGTGCTTGAAGTCACCGCGCGCAAAACGCCTCGCACACGCAACAAGTCCTTCTGGGGAACAAATTCGTACGGACCTTAGCCAATGTTGAAAGTCGTCAGAGAAGAACTCGGATTTGGCAAGGTCGCTCATAATGAGCGGCCTATGGCTTCGCATATCCCTTATCTGAGGCATATGTCGGATACAGTGATCGGCTTGGAAAACGGCGCACTCTTGTCGGTCATCAAACTCGACGGCCTCTTTTTCCAAACCGAAGATCAAGCCGAACTCAATATGCGCTCGAATGTTCAGAATACGATCATTCGAGCGCTTGGATCGAGCCGCTTTTCTGTCTGGTCGACAGTAATACGCAGACAGGTTGACTCGGAAATTGGCGGCGCATTCGATGATGCGTTCTGCGAACAGCTGAATAACCGGTATATGAGCCAGTTACGCCATAAGCGCATGTTCGCCAATGAAATTTATCTCTCGATCGTGCGGACTAACATGCGTGGCGCTCTCGGCCTCAGCGACATAGTAAGTCGTGCATTTACCCGTTCTGGAGGCGCTGAGGTTCGAGATCAGCAAACGCGTGAAACAGTGACCGAACTCGAAGAGCTCGTTTCCAACATGACGCGCGAGCTGCAGAAATATGGCGCGCGCGAGCTCGGTATAACTTATCGCGATGGAGAGCCATATTCCGAACCGTGCGAGTTCATAAACACCATTCTGACCTGCGGCGTGCCGCGCAAAATGCGCCTTCCCCGGATGGGAATTCGAAATTACGTCGGAACGTCACGCCTACATTTCGGTAAGCGAGCGATGCAAACGCAAGCCGCCACCGATGAGGACAATCGTTATGGCGCGATGCTCTCTATCAAGGAATATCCGCCATACACCGGTCCCGGAATGCTGGATGGACTGTTGCAGGTGAATCATGAGTTCATCCTGACGCAAAGCTTCACAATTTCCGACAAACCCATTGCGCAGGAGCGTATCACCCGGCTTCAGCGCCAGATTGCCGCGTCGGATGAGTCCGGAAGTGCAGTCGAAAGCGATATCGACTTCGCGCTTAACAGTCTCATGAATCAGGAGGCTGTTTTTGGCATTCACCATTTCTCTTTGCTTTGCCTGTCTCGCGACCTTGAAGGTTTGAGCAAAGCAGTTTCCGAGCTTGGTAGCTGCCTGACCGACATGAACATCAACTGGCTGCGCGAGGATGTGAACCTTGAAGCGTCCTTCTGGGCTCAATTGCCCGGCAACCATAGCTATCGTGCGCGAAAGGCCATGCTGTCTTCGGCAAATTTCTCCGGCCTGTCATCGATGCACAATTTCGCGACCGGTCAATCGGACAATCTTCATTGGGGTCTACCGATCACGATACTAGAGACCACCTCGCAAACCCCATACTGGTTCAACTTTCATCGTCGCGATATTGGTCACTTCCTTGTCACTGGCCCGACTGGCTCCGGTAAGACCGTCGCCCTGACATTCTTGCTGGCGCAGGCGATGCGCATCAGTCCTACCCCTAAAGCCGTCTTTTTTGACAAGGATAGAGGTGCCGAGATTTTCGTGCGTGCCATGGGGGGAGCTTACGAAGTTCTCTCACCGGGAACACCGACTGGTTTCAATCCGCTTCAGCTGGAAAACTCCGGCCCTAATCGTGATTTTCTGCTTCGCCTTTTGAAATCAATGTTGCGATCTAGCGATCAACGCGACTTCAGCCAGGAGGACGCTGACACGCTGGAACGGGCAATTGCGCGTATCATGGAAGAGCCGGCAGCTCAGCGCAACTTACCAAACCTTTCGGGCCTCTTGGTAGGCAGATCGCGGGCAGATGCGAACGACCTGGCGTCAAGGTTGCGTCCTTGGATCGACGGCGAAAAAGCATGGCTGTTCAATGCGCAGCACGATGTGCTTTCATTCTCCGGGCGTAGCGTCTTCGGTTTCGATATGACCATCATCCTCGGCAACGAGGATATCCGAACCCCCGCACTGATGTACCTTTATCACCGTCTCGACGAGCTTCTGAACGGCGATCCTGTCATGTTCTTCATGGACGAAGGCTGGCAGCTGCTTATGGATGAAACGTTTAGTCATTTCATCATCGATAAGATGAAAACCATCCGTAAGCTCAACGGCATTGTAGGCTTCGGAACACAATCAGCAGCGGATATTGCCAAAGCTAAGGCGTCTCACACCCTAATTGAGCAATCGGCCACGAATATTCATTTCCCGAACCCGCGCGCTGACGAAGAGAGCTACATCAAACGCTTTGGCCTGACGGTTAAAGAATTCAATTTCATCAAAAACACCCCGCCTGAAAAGCGCACGTTTCTCGTCAAGCACGGGAATGACTCAGTCATTGCCCGTCTCGATCTCTCGAAAATGCCTGATCTCGTCAAAGTGCTGTCGGGTCGAAAAGAGACCGTCGAAGAATGTGCTGCGCTGCGGGAACGATATGGCGATGAGCCTGAAAACTGGTTGGCTGAATTCTGCGGATGGGAGAGGAATGATGCATAAGAAAACTGCTCTATGCATATTTTTGGCGTCAGCGACCATGCCTTTGTCAGCATTGGCTGGTGGCGTTCCTGTCATTGACGGGTCGAATTTGTCCGAAAGAACGGTTCGTGATCAAAAAACGTCCGAGATCGAGAAGACGGATAAAGACCGGTTTTCCCTCAACAAGAGCGTAACATGTGCCGTCTACCGACCGGGGCGCAAGGACGATCCCGTTGCAGCCGCCAAAGCCAATCCGGAAATTTCCGGGTTGGTCAAACGAGTGGCGCGCGAAGAGGGTGTAGACGAGAATCTGTTTCTAGGTCTCGTGTATCAGGAAAGCCGCTTTAATCCATGCGCGAAATCGGGCGTGGGAGCTATCGGTTTGGCTCAGTTGATGCCTGATACCGCTAAGGAGTTGGGCGTAGATCCCCATAACATTGAACAGAACCTGCGCGGTGGTGCTCGTTATCTTAAACAGCAGCTCAAGCGTTTCAACGGCAACGCCAACCTCGCCCTTGCAGCGTACAATGCTGGCGCTGGCAACGTTAAAAAATACGGCGGCATTCCCCCGTTCAAGGAAACGCAGGGGTACGTCCGGAATATCACGCAGAAATGGACACCGGCGTTCGGCGGATCAAAGGACCTGCCCATGAACTACGGCGGCGGCGATACAGCATATTCCGGTATGCGGGATTCGACCATCAATTCGATGGCAACGACGCAGGCAACACAGGAAAGCACCGCCAACGTCGCCTCATGGCTTCAGCAGCTCGGCGGTATGCAGTCCGGCACAATTCAAGACAGTTGGGATCACAACGCCGGCGCTCGAAATGCGAACCTCGAAATGGTCAACCAGGTGATTGTCCTCGGCAATTCAATGGCCGACCTGCTCAACAGCCGCAATGCAGTTTCAGCCAGTGGAATTTCGGGCGCATCTCAATCGGCTTCGTTCAAAAAGAAAGACGACAAGCCACGAGAAACGACCGGCGTCTGCGATCCCCGCACCGGCCTCGAATGGAATCCGGAAGAAAAGGCTTGCGTTCAACAGCGTGAACGCGAGGCGAACATCAAACTGAACCTCGATCCTCAATAAGGGAGATAATCATGAAACGACTGATCATTTCGGCGTCAGCGATTGCCGTAGCTTCGGCATCGTTCGCTCCCATGGCGACATATGCAGGCGGTGTCCCAGTTATCGACGCTGCCAATTATGAAGTGGCAAAACAAACCTCCGTCACGACTGACAAAATCCTCGGGACAAACAAGGAAATCCTGACAACGGTCGAGGAGACATTGAAGGCCGTTACAGGTGATCGCGGCGGCGATGCGAACCAGATGCAAAACCTGGCCGTCGGAAATGGCTTCAGCGTATCGTCAATGCCCTCTTTTGACAGCCTTATGTCCGGCGGCGTGCCAAATTTTGGTAGCATGGGCGGTGACATCGCCAAGGTTGCATCCACTTTCATCAACGGGCTTCAGCTCGTTAAGAACTTGTCGGGACAAGCAAATAGCAGCTTCAGCGGAGACAAGTCCTATGAACAGATGGTCAACACTGTGCTTGGTGTCGCCGCACTCGTAAATGGTTCGCAACAGGCGGTAACGACGCGCCGAAGCGCTTTTGAACAGGCCGGGCAGAGTATCGGTCAGGCAAAGGACATTAAAGGTTCCATCGACCAGAACACGCAGCTGCAAGTCCAAGCAGGGCTGACCATCAATGAACTGATCGGCGTCATGAACGGTGCCGTGTCGTCGTTACAGGCCGATAATCAGCGCCGCCTCACCGACATTTCCAATTCCAAGAAGGTGTTGACGTACAGTGCAAACTAACATCGCTAACATCTTCCTGAAGTTTTTTATCTTCACCGCCATTGCAGCCGGCGTTGCCGGCTGCGGAACGGTCAAGGAAAAGACTGCTCCTTGCAAACGTCCCGCAAACCTCACGTCATTTGCCGAAGACATTCGGCAAGATTGTGGACCTATGGCCTTTGTTAATGGCGATCCAGCGACCGCCATTGCTGCGATCAATTCGATAGCGACGGAATAATCGGGGGCCGCTATGCATGATTTCTTGAGCGATCTTTTGGAGAGAATTGATAATTCCGGCGAGAATTTTTCATCGCAGGCTTACAATATTATTGGCTCTGAAATCACGCCGCTGCTCAAGGTGATGTTCATCGCCTATGTTGGATATTACGGTATCCAGGTAATAATGGGGACTTCGCGGATTAGTGTGGCCGAAATTGTCACTCGCGTATTCCGCATGGTCTTCATTGTGGCATTGATCAGCAACTGGGGATACTTCAACGATTTTTTCTACAAGTGGCTGAACAATACTCCTGAAGATGTAGGTCGCGCCATCCTGACCGCCACCGGAACGGGAATTACCGAACCGACAAATGGTCTTTCCATGATCTGGAAGACTGCAAACGAGGCGGCTTCCGCGTTTGCAGAGCAGTCGGGCTATTTTTCAGTTTTACCCTCGATGGTCGGCTTTCTCATTATGGCCTGTGTGGCAATCTTTATCGCTGTTGCTCTCGCAATACTTGTTCTTGCCAAGGTGATGTTATGGGTACTGATCGGAACCGCTCCTATCTTCATCGCCTGCATGTTGTTTGAACAATCGCGCAGTCTTGGGCAGGCGTGGTTCCAACAAGTTCTTCTATATGCACTGATCCCGTTATTCGTATTTGTCGTCGCCGCCTTCCTTATCGCTGCAATGGACCCTGAACTGACGAAGGTATCCGCTGCCGCCACGGAGCGACGCCTTACGCTCAGTGATATTTCAGCCTTCCTTCTGCTTTGTTTTGCCGGGGCATTTGTCCTTTTGAACATCCAGGTCCTTGCTCAGGGCATTGCAGGAGGGTTGGCCGTTGGTATCGGCGCCGCCGCAACACGGATTGCTCGCATGACCGGTGTCACCGCTCCAATGCAAATTGCGCGAGCTGGCTTCAAGGGGATCGGTGCGAGCTATCGCGGCGGAAGGTCGCTTTACAATCGTTTTGGCGGCGGCGGCGGCGGGGGTTCGATTTCCCCGACAAGCCAGGGCGCAAAAGAAGCAATGCAAAACCGAATAAGCAGCAACAGCCTGCCTCGCTGATGCTGCAGGTTCATAAGAGGTAAAGGGCTAGATCATGACTGATTCCAAAGAAGCTGCATTGAGAAGTTATTTTCAGGACGGTGATCGTTGGGAGAACGAAATCGTCCGGAAAGCAAAACGTTCAAAGGCCGTGGCATGGTTCGTAACCATCATATTCGGGCTCGTCGCGCTTTTCGCGTTGCTCGCGCTCGTTATGCTGGTTCCGTTAAAGTCGTTCGAGCCTGTGATTGTCGTCGTAGACAAGGCTACGGGCTACATCGAAACCAAAAGCGGGCTGACAAAGGCGCAAAATCTGACGGATTCACGCGCAATTACCCAAGCCAACGTCGTTCGGTATATTAGGACACGTGAAGGCTATGATCCTTACGCGATTGATACAAACTTCGGCACGGCAGCACTGTTATCGACAGGTGATGCCGCTCGCGAATTGCAGGAACAATACAGCGCTGCCAACCCGAAGAACCCGGCCAAGGTCTACGGGAAAAACAAGCGTGTGCTTGTCGATGTGAAGTCTGTCACGTTCCCTAACGATTCCACCGCTCTTGTCCGTTTTTCAACGACTGAAAAGTCCGATACCGATGCGATCACCAGACACTATATTGCAGTCGTGCGCTATCGCTATACGGACGAACCAGCCACGAACGAATGGCGGTTTGAAAATCCTCTCGGCTTCCAGGTTTACAATTACAGGCGGGATCAGGAAACCGTCACGGAAGGGAGCAAGGGATGAGAAACCACTTCCTTCTTGCGGCGGCGTTCTCGACCGTCCTCATTTCGCATGCCCACGCTGCCCAGACGCCTAGGGCTGGCTCGCTGGATTCACGTGTGACCAGTGTCGTCTATCAGCCCAACAATGTCGTCAAAATCTCTGCGACGTACGGCATATCGACAATGATCATCTTCGATGAGGATGAAAAATTTGAGACCATTTCGCTTGGCGACACTGAGAGCTGGCAGGTTGCTCCAACCGAAAAAGGAAACATCCTCTTCGTTAAGCCGACGGCTAAGAATGTCGTCACCAACATGAACGTTGTCACGACCAAGCGCATCTATTTTCTGGAGCTGCACGACTACGCGCCAGATGCTGGCAAGAAGGTCTTTGGCGTGCGCTTCATCTATCCTGAAAAAGATCTGAATGCAGCGATGCGCAAAGAGGCCGAATATCGTGCTGCCAACCCGAATATCTCCAAGATCGATAAGGCTAACGTCAACATCGACTATTCCTTTACCGGAGATACGAAACTGAAGCCGTCGATGGTCTTCGATGACGGCAAGAAGACCTTTTTCAAATTCACCGGCCGGACACCCGCGATTTTTGCAGTAAACAGTAATTTTTCCGAGACACTGCGAAACTTCCGCAAGGAAGGCGAATATCTGGTCGTGGATGGAACGGCTACACAATACACCCTCCGCGATGGTGATCAGTGGATCTGCATCTTCAACCTTAGAAAGCCGGATTTCGGCGCACCCGATCCTAACATCATGGGTCCCGCACCTGATCATGCTGCAACCAAGAGAAGAAGGAGCGGCAACTGATGAAACAGTCTCCCGAATTGGAAGCACTGGCGGCGGCTGATGACTCCGGTGTCAGCAACAAGAATGCAAAGCGGAATCAAACGGCTGCGATGGCCGTATTTCTGCTGGCCGGTGTAGCTATGGCTTATTTTGTTCTCAAACAGCCCTCGGAGAAGCCGCGCGATCTCGTGCGCGGTGACGAGGCGTTTAGCACGACGTCGTTCAGACCGCCGTCATTCGTGCGCGATCAGGATCAGCCCTCTGCCGGGCCCGAGCCAGATATCATCAACATTCCACCACCTCCACCGCCACCGGAGCCGGAGCAAGTCGACACCACGACATTTAATGTTCCTCCCCCTCCTCCCCCGACGGTCGCTGTGAACGAACCCGCTCAGGCATCCGCGCCGGAGATTGTTGAAGAATTTCCAGACCGGTTCAAATCGAAGCTGATTCAGATGGATCAAGCGCGATCAGGCGGAGCGAATGGCGGTCTTGGTGGCGATAGTGGCGAGGGAACACCGACTGTTGCTGGTGAAGACAGAAACAGCAAGTTTCTGGCGACGGCCTCAGCAATGGCGGACCGGAATGCCAAGGCTACGAAAATCAAGCGTATCGACGCGGTTGTGCCGGAAGGAACGATGATACCCGGTATTCTCGAAACCTCGATTGTAAGCGATCTGCCAGGCCAGGTTCGCGCCATCACGTCAGAGGACGTCTACAGTTTTGATGGTCGTCGCATTTTGATTCCGACCGGCACTCGACTCATAGGTGAATATCAAAGCGACGTAATGACAGGCCAGACCCGCGTTTTCGTTGTCTGGACCCGCTTACTGCGTGATGATGGTGTAAGCGTGCGCCTGAACTCCGTTGGAACTGACAGCTTGGGTCGTTCGGGTCTCACTGGCATCGTCGATAAAAAATGGCGTGAACGGTTCGGAGCTTCCATCATGTTGTCCGTGGTCGGCGCTGGCGCAAGCTATCTGACAGGTTTCGGCAGCGGTGAAGCCTTCGGTCGCAACAATGACGATGCAAAGCGCGGAGAAGAACTAGCCCGCGAGACGATCGCCGACACTTTCTCTCAAATGGCAAATACCGCTCTGAGCGAGAACTTGCGCATCAAGCCGACTATTAGCGTCCATCAAGGCGAACGCATTTTCATATTTGTGCGTCAGGACCTCGATTTTTCGGCGATGTACGACGATCCCGTAACAGAGGCGATGAAGGAAATTCAACGTGAACGCAGGGGCAAATAGTGCGGCAACAGCCACACAAAGCAGATATTACTTTCTTGATCGGGCACTTGAGCCTCTGCGGCCATTTCTCAACGATCCAAAGGTCGTTGAAATCTCGGTCAATAAACCAGGTCACGTCTATGTTGAGCGACTTGGTGCTGATCACATGGAATTCCACGAGGTTCATGCGCTTTCAGCAGCAGAGATTCAGGATATCGGTGAACGGGTCGCAGGCGCGACCGATCAGTTCGTCAGTAAATCCGCGCCCATCCTGAGCGCTGCGTTACCGACTGGCGAGCGGATTCAGGTCGTTCTTCCACCCGCTGCACCGGACGGCGGATCGATATCGATCCGCAAGCAGGTCGTTAGCAATTTTAGCTTGGAGGAATACAGGGATAGCGGTTCACTGGACAAGGTTTCTGTTGCTGTAGGAGGACTGAGCGACATTGACCGTTTGCTGATCGAACATCTGAAGCAAAACAGAATTTTCGATTTCATCAACACAGCAATCACGCAACGAGTGTCGATCCTGATCAGCGGCGGCACGTCATCGGGAAAGACAACCTTTCTGAATGCCTGCCTGAAATCGGTTCATCCGAAGGAGCGGATTATCACGCTGGAAGACACCCGCGAACTGTTTCCACCCCAGGAAAACCGCGTTCATCTGGTAGCTTCGAAAGGTGGGCAGGGCACCGCTGACGTCACAATGCAGCACTTGCTTGAATCATCCCTTCGTATGCGGCCTGATCGTCTATTCGTTGGCGAGATCCGCGGCGCTGAAGCGTTTTCTTTTCTTCGCGCCATTAACACGGGTCATCCGGGTTCTATGTCGACGGTTCATGCCGATACGCCGCAAGGTGCCTATGAACAGCTCGCCATGATGATGCAACAAGCGGGGCTATCTGGCGGATACTCGAAGCATGATCTCATGTCGTATATCCGGATGGTCATCCCCATCGTCATCCAGTTGCGTCGCGACGGCGGAAAACGTGGCGTATCGGAGATATTTTTTGCACGAAATGAGGAGCCATGAGTAAGGGTTACAAAGCGGTCTATCTGATATTTTGTGCCGGCATAGCCTTCCTTGTCTGGACCTTGGCTTATGGGGTCGCACTCAGGGTAGTCTATAAAGACAGCCGAATTTTGAATATCACCATCACCGAAAATCCTTTTGCTCCGCTTCAGCAAGTCTGGGCCTACGCGTCCAACTCAACTCTGCAACGAGTTGCCATCGGTGCCTTGTTACCTGCCATCGCCGCCGCCGTTTTTGCGGGCTATCTCGGTCTTAGACGCTACGAAAACCCCTTGGGGGATGCGGCTTTTCAGGACGTCATGGGCCTTCGTCGCGGCAAGTGGTTCCGAAAGACAGGGCACATATTCGGGCGGTTCGGCCGCAATGTGCTGCGAGCGGCAGACAGTCGCCATCATCTGATTATCGGTCCTACACGATCGGGTAAGGGAGCGGGCTATGTCATTCCAAACGCCCTCATGCATGAAGGTTCAATGATCGTATCCGACTTGAAGGGCGAAATTTTCAAGGCGACAGCCGGATATCGCAAGAAGAATGGCAGTCAGGTCTTCCTCTTTGCTCCCGGCTCGGAGAGGACAAATCGTTATAATCCTCTGGATTTTGTGCGACCCGAGCGCGGCAATCGCACAACGGATATTCAGAATATCGCCAGCATTCTGGTTCCCGAAAATGTTGGCTCTGAAAACTCAGTTTGGCAGGGCTTGGCTCAACAGGTCGTAGCCGGAATCATCAGCTATGTTCTGGAGAGCCCCTATTATCACGGACGGCGCAACCTCGGCGAAGTCGTTTCCTTCGTGAACAGTGGCGTTGATCTTCAGGCGCAGATCAAGTTCATCAAGGAAAAAGAGCCGAACCTTTCAAAATATACGGTCGAAAGCTTTAACGCATTTCTTGCATTGTCAGAGCGGGCGGCGGCATCCGCGCTGCTGGATATCCAGAACGCGCTCAGACCCTTTAGAAATGAACGCATAGTAGCCGCGACAGAAGTAACCGACATGGATATCGCCGCCATGAAACGGCGGCCTATCTCTATTTATCTGGCACCCAATATTACCGATATCACGATCTTGCGCCCACTTCTCACATTGTTCGTGCAACAGGTCATGAACATTCTGACACTGGAACACGATCCCAACTCGCTTCCCGTCTATTTTTTGCTGGATGAATTTCGGCAGCTTAAGAAGATGGATGAGATTATGACGAAGCTTCCATATGTGGCTGGTTATAATATCAAGCTAGCGATCATCATTCAGGATCTCAAGAATCTCGACGAGATTTACGGTGAGACTTCGCGTCATTCCCTGCTTGGTAATTGTGGCTACCAGCTGGTCCTAGGTGCCAACGACCAGGCGACAGCGGAATATGCATCCCGGGCACTCGGAAAAAGAACCATCCGCTACAAGTCTGAATCCCGTACCATCGAAATTCTCGGTTTACCTCGGCGTACAAAAGTTGAGCAAATCCGTGAGCGCGATTTGATGATGCCGCAAGAAGTGCGGCAAATGCCAGAAAACAAGATGATCTTGCTCGTTGAAGGACAACGGCCGATCTATGGTGACAAGCTGCGATTTTTCAACACTCAACCCTTCAAATCTGCTGAAGCTTATTCGCAATCGCACGTTCCTGATGTGCCGACGATTGAATATTTGCCCCATAGGCCGGTTCCAGCACTCACGAGCGAATACGCGCAAGACGGGCAACGGGCCGCTGAGCAGACAATTAGCCCCCTGCCCTACAGTCCTCAGCCAGATGAGAATCATCGACCGAAAGCCAGCATGACCGCCTCCCCGTCGATTCCTGAATCTGGTGACAGGAACCAAGAAAATACCAGGACGGTCAATCTGAACGTCAAATTGCCATCAACAGGCATAGACAGGAAATCAGCGATCCCACCGGGTAATATCGATGATCGGATAGAAGAAGTCGAAGCGAAACTTAAACCGAGCGCGGAACGATTATTGAAGGCTGTCAACGAGAAAGTTGATGCTTCTGGCACATCCCCTCGAAAGCGGAAAAGTTATCTCGACATATTCAACGCTACAGTGCCAGACCCGGAGGACATTGGACTAAAGGGCGATGTCTCGTTGTAAAAAACAACAGCGGTGCGCTGGCCCGGCTAATGTCTGTAAACCGCAGGAGTGCTATCGATGGTGACGTCACTTTTTGTACCAGTGAAGCATGCAATGGATATTTGCCCCGCAGCGACTTCTGATTGCAGGGTGGGTTTGAATATATATGAAATTACTCAGCTCTATTGAGTAAATTATGGTGCACTCAAACTTGATAATGGTTTAAGACTCATTTAGTATACTCAGTATGGCTGAGCAAAGCACCTCACTGTTAAACCGGCTCGAAAGAGACCTGCCAGAAGGGTTGGTTGTGGATGCTGCCTGGCTGCAACAGCGCGGCATCGCCAGTAACCTACGCGCTTACTACGTTAAGAACGGCTGGCTGGAACAGCCGGTACGTAGCGTCTATAAAAAACCGCGCGGCACGTTGAGTTGGCAGCAAGTCATCATATCGCTCCAGACCCTGCTTTCACGAGCGCCGCTCTATGTCGGCGGACGCACGGCGTTAGAATTGCAGGGCTTTGCGCATTACCTCGCTCACGAGACAAGGATTGTTCATCTCTACGGACCGGAAAAGCCGCCTGCATGGCTGAACAAACTGCATCTGCCCCAGCGTTTTGTCTATCACAACAACGCTACCTTGTTCCGCAATGAACCCATCGCGCAAGGGCTTGGTAACCTCGCATGGGGGCAGTGGGACTGGCCTATGACGCTTTCGCAACCTGAGCGAGCTTATCTCGAAATGCTCGATGAACTGCCGCGCCATGAGAGTTTCCATCAGGCCGATATGATTATGCAGAGTGCCGCAAATTTCAGCCCGAGGCGGCTGCAAAGACTGCTTCTGGATTGCGACAGCGTGAAGGTCAAGCGTCTGTTCTTTTATTTCGCGGATCGTCATGGCCATGCGTGGGTCAAGCGACTGGACAAAACTGCAATCGATCTCGGGAAGGGTAAGCGCATGCTTGTGCCCGGTGGCAAGCTTGATCCGGTCTATCACATCACCGTACCGAGGGACTTCGATGCCATTTCGTGATCAGTACCAGGGCCAGGTCAGGCTGCTTATGCGCCTGATTCCTATTGTAGCGCGCGAAACCTGTTTTTCGCTCAAGGGTGGAACTGCGATTAACCTATTTATACGCAACCTGCCGCGCCTCTCCGTTGACATCGACCTGATGTATTTGCCCGTCAACGACAGGCCGAAGGCACTGGCCGAAATTGATGCAGCCATGAAGCGGATCAAAGTGGCAGCATTAGCAGAAGTACCCGGCGCTCGCGTCGCCGAAAATATCCACGACGGCGCGATCTTGCGGCTTCTTGTCATGGCCGAGGGAACACAGGTGAAGATTGAAGTCTCCCCTGTCTTGCGCGGCGTAGTGCACGAGCCTTCTGTTATCCCTGTCACCGAGGCGGTCGAAGACGCCTTCGGTTTTGCCGAAATCAGCGTTGTTTCCTTTGAAGACCTGTTTGCTGGAAAGCTGGTTGCAGCGCTTGATCGCCAGCATCCGCGTGATCTTTTCGATGTGCAGGGTTTGTTCGCACATGAAGGGCTGAGCGACGAGTTGCGCGAAGTTTTTCTTGTTTATCTCCTCAGCCACAATCGCCCCATGGGCGAGGTGCTTTCGGGCCGGGTCAAAGACCTCACGAACGAATACCGCAATGGTTTTGAAGGCATGACCGAGGAGCTGGTTCACATTGAGGAACTGATCGAAGCGCAGCAAAAGATGATTGAGGAACTGATCGGCGGAATGCCGGATGAGCACCGCGAATTTCTAATCAGGTTCGAGCGTGGTGAACCGGATTGGTCCTTGCTGAAGATCGGTCATGTCGCAGATCTTCCGGCAATTCGCTGGCGGCAGCGCAATCTCGACAAACTCAAACGTGATCAGCGCTCCTCTCTGGTCGACTTGCTGCGATCTTCCCTTGAGCGGCGCGCACAAAAATAGCTGCTTCACAGCATAAACCTCAAATATAGCCGGACTGCAAAAGCGCCTGCCATTTTTTAGCGATCCCGTCAAAACGGCAAAAAGCTGAAAACGTAAGCGAACATATCCGTTATCAACGCGACCGCCGCGTTAAACCAACCTTGAACGACAGTAGCAACATACACGATTGCAACCAGTCCAAGGACGAGCCAGAACAGAACCGCAAAGAATTTTGCAAAAGCGTCGTCAGCCTTCGGATCGGGAGGTGAATTATAAATATAATCGTGTCGCATCGTCCTTTAACGCTCGTGTTCGTCGCGTTCCTTCTTTTGCTGCTGCTCTTGTTCTAGTTCCTGCAATCGCGGAACTTGTTGCTGAGGTGGATCTGTGCGCATGGTTTCTCCACCGCGAGCAACGCCCTTCACTTCCATATTAACCTGATTGTCGAGCTGTTTGGCACCTTCAACTTTTCCATCTGTCCGATCCCGCTCTTCAAGCACGTTCGCTTCCCATGCCCGGCGATCGACCATTTGCTCGACACGCTGCTTCTGACCGTCGACTTCCTGAATGACGGTTTTCAAAACGCGTTCCGTCCCAGTGGACCGCAAATGAACTTCATCGCCGATTTCAGCGCCGGCGCGATGCAACGCATCCGGTAATCCGACACCCCATACCGTGCGATTGCCATTGGCCGTTTCAATAACGACAAATGGCGAAGGCTCATTTTTTTCATTATCCTGATAAGGCTTTTCGCCTGTCTCAACGAGGATGCCCTGCACACCCTCCTTATAGTCGACGGTCTTCGAGTGGGACGTTCCAGAATTATCTGCATTCTGTGGCTCTCTATCGACCTTGCTCGACTGATCCGATCCTGCAGATTGCTCCTGATCCCGGTGAGCCGCATCCAGCGCCCTACCCTCGATCGGAACAATTTCATTGCGCAAGTAGGACTGCTCGCGACGCGCCAGATCTTGCCAATCCAGTTCCGTCGGCTGATAGCCCTTGACCGAAATACCGTGCGCCTGGCCCTCCAGCCAAGTTTCACGGCGGAACTCCTTGCTCCCCGTTATTTCGATGCTCGTCCAGCCGCGATGCGCTGCTGTTTCGATCATCAACCGAACGCCCTGAGCATCGAACGATTTAGCGCGCAGCTTCTCTCCATTGTCCTGGAACACTTCGCGCTCACCCTTTGAATCGGCAAAGACTCGCTGCGTCCCCCCGTGATCCTCACGAATATAATATCGCCTCGTGATCTCATCCGGGAATGAACGATCCATTTCGGCCTGATAGGATGCTGCAGCTGCCTTCTCCTCGTCATCCATGCTTGAACGAGGTTCGTTGGCATTATCTGCCGATGGCTGACCCTGCTCTGCTTCCACGATAACATGCGCTGGCTTGGCAATTTCGGAATCGGCTTCGCGAGCGATCTGCATTGACGAGCTATCTTGCTCGCTTTCACGAGATGGGGTTTCAACGGTCAATCCACGCTGTTCAGTCAGTTCCATATGCTCGCGCATTAGATTGACATGCTCGCGCGTATACTGCGCTACCTGATCCAGATCGGCTTTCTCTTCAGGTCCGAGATTGCGGCCAAGCCGGAACAAAGCTGTTTCAACTTCTTTCTCATATGCCTCAAAATCGCTTTTCGACATTTCGCGCACTTTTTCACCCTCCAAAATGATGTTTTGCAACTTTACCAAATTGGTGCGATAATGTGACCCGAATTCTGCATGAACGGTGTTAGAAGTTTTGGCTTCCGATTGATGCGAACTGGTTGATACAACTATATCTCTTTGCTGGATGGCGTATGAGGCAATCTGATGATTGCCGCTTGCCATTGCGATTTTCTCCCAACTCTGAGTTACCTTTACGGTATATTCACGGCTGCGCACGCTTCGCGCCAGGCTCCGCCGACCTGACCGCTTGGCATCATAACGCGACTGAGCCGCCGCACTCGTCCCCTCATGTTCCGTTCGTCCCTCGCGATTAACCGGCCGCACCTGATTGCGCGTGTAGGCTGGAGCATTTGCAAACTCGCGCCTGTCCGTCATTTCCATAGCGATTCCGTGCTGACGCGCCTTTTCAGCCATAAGTTCGCGCCATTGGCGAAAAATCTGTGGCGAGGTTTCTACCCGATCACCGGCATCCGAACGCATAGCGATAATGGCATGGGCATGGATATGCGGTCGCTTTCCGCCCTGCCCCATCTCCTTCGGATCGCTGAACGGATCATGCATCGCAAATATGTAGCGGTGTCCTTCGAACTGAGCGGCCAGAAAATCCCGAACAGCGCCTTCGAAAGCCTGAACATTGGTGCCAGCTTTGGCAGACATGATGACATGCATCACATCCCTGCCCTTGCGGCTATGCAACTCCCGACGCCACTGCTTTTGCACCAGATCGCCGGCGGAACGCGCATCGGAGATATCGCGCCCCTTATCATCGCGAACTTCTCCCTTATGATCCTCGACCAGATTTCGCAGCTTGGCAGCGCCATATTCCACGCCATTACCATACCCGGTAAAACGGAACCGCGCCCTCGCCAGCTCGGACACCGCGCTTTCGTTGTAACGTCTCTGAATAATGTCAGCCGCCTTCGGGTCGCCGGTCAACCGCTCCCCTTCCGCGCTGCGCAAGACCACCAGACCGTCAACTTTCAAAACTCCGTGTGATGGCTGCGAAACTGCATAAGCGAAGCTGCGATTACCTAATCCGCTCGCCAGGCTGTCGCGTACGAGCTGGTGCAAAGCTTCTTCTGTTTCGAAACCAGTTGCTTCGATCGACACATGGAAAGTTCCAATATCCCTGCTCTCGGCACGATTTTGAAACAATGGCTCCCAATCTCCCCGCAACCGGGCTAGATCCTCGCGACCATGAAGGCGCTCACCATTTTCCTTTTCGACGTGTATTTCCCCGCTGCGTGATACGTAATTGACCATCGCGCCGAACCGCGCACCGCCACCGTACGATGCCATTTTTACCACGGACGGTTGACTGCCTGCTGCGACCGCGGCCAAACGCGCTTCCATCGGCCTCGCTGCCGCAATTGGCTTGCTTGCCGTGCTTCCAAAGAACTGGAAACTCTGTGCCCTTGAGGATCCCGTGCGCATTTTCGACACTGAAGCACCACCTGCTGCGGTGGCACCTCCCGCGATTTGCAGTTCGCGCAGCCTTCGGCGCATTTCTTCTTCCGCGCCGCTCGCAGCACTCGAACCCAAAGAAAGCTCATGCAACAGCGCCGCGCGATGCTGCTCCCATTCACTCTCAAAGGCTCCGAGAAAAAACTCCATCGACTGCTATTCCTTGCTGCGATGCCTGTATCCGGATCGCTTGGTAACGCGCCGCAGCTCGCTGAGGACGCCGACCTGCATCTTCTGCACATCCCCGACCACCATGCGGATTTCGCTATCAGATACAGATTTTCCACTATTCAGAGCTCGGGCTACCTGATTGAGATTGACGCCAATCATACGCATGTCCTCCAGCATGAGAGACAAAAGCGCCCGGTCTTCATCATTAAAGACTGGTTTCACTCCTGCCCCTTGCAGGAATACAGCTTTAAAAAATGCACTCATCGTCATGTCAGCCGCCTTTGCGGCTGCATCGATTGCATCATATTCGTCCGCCGAAACGCGGCTATGAATGGTTTGCGGCTTGGCTTTAACTGCCGCCCCACCATCGGTAATTCCCTCATCCATAAGCTTCAACAGCTCCAGCACAGAGTAGCAATAATCAATCGCGGGCGTGTTTCGCGATTCACTGGATAAAATGTAGCACATTTTTCCGTATCCTGCCTAACATAATACATAGGAAATCAATAAAGATCGTCCAAATTGGTCTCGCTTCGCTCACCTTTACGCCGAGGCTGCGCCCCGGCGTTTCAAAAGGAACTACGCTCACCAGGGTTCACCTCCAGGCCGCTTTATTCGCCTTTGTGTACTCCTCGTACTCGCCAGCAAGGGACGCTTCGCTCTTCGCCCTTGCCGGACTGCGTGCGAGCGGCACAGACGGCTCTTGCGCGGCTCCGGGGTTCATCATCAGCTAGAAAGGAACTGGGGAGATCAACCACACGACGATGTCATGTGGTTATGCGATGTGAACACACCGTGTGATCCATTGGATATAGTGTGTTGTCACATCGTGTGAAAATATCGTAGTCTGTTCCTCAGTCCATATAACTAACGATCACCACTCGATCCAAATGCTCGTTAGTCTGATATGGCCTGAACCGGACGTGGGTAAACGTTCATGCTCTCTTCGTTTGAAGGAGAATTCATGACAGCTCGATTTTCAGCAGTTAGTGGTAAAGGCGGCGCGGGGAAAACGACCACAGTCATTTTGACGGCAGGTGAATTCGCACTCCAAGGTCGACGGGTCCTTCTCATCGATGCAGATCCCCGCCAGAACCTGGCCGAGTGGTGGAAGCGCTGCGAAGCGAAGGGCAACTTACCTGAATCAATTTCTCTGACGACCGCACTTCGCCAGAACTCAATCGAACAGATTATGTCTTCACAGGCAGAAAAGTACGACGCCGTACTTATCGATGCTCCCGGCGTCGATAGCGTGGTCATGGATACGATAATAGATCATTCTGATATCGTGATTACGCCCATTCAGCCTGCACAGGATGAAATAAAGGCAGCAGGCGAAGCCGCGGAAACCATTGCCACGCGAACAGATCACAACCAACGCGTCATTCCTCAGGCGGTTGTGCGGACACGCATCAACATCGTTAATCGCCACCTTGAGGAATATCGCATCATTCGTCCATTCGTGGAGAATTTAAGCCATCATGGTTATAATACGACGTTGCTCGAAACTGAGCTAATCGAGCGCAACTGTTACCGCGAGATCCGCAGCGGCTTGGGAACATTGCAAATGTTGGAATTAACGGATGCTATCTATAAGGCCAGAACCGAAGTCAACGCGTTTGTTTCTGAGCTCGACTATTTAAGGGACCAGAACGTAATGGAGACCGTGAATGGCTAAAGGCAAGGTCACACTGTCGGACTTCCCTGTCGCATCCCGCAGACGCCCAACAGCAGAAGAGGAGAATAACCGTAATGCTGCTGCGCTCCCAGCGGCGGAAAACGCACAAAAGCAAACTACAGGGCCGTCAACAGAACTGGAAACGCGAAGGGCTCGTCCTAAATCACAATTCGTCACGCCAGATGAAAGAAGGGCGAACGATACCCAACAGGCAAACCAGCGGGAAGATTCCCGAAATCGCTTACGTGAACTTCGTAGAAACCGTGAACGAGAAAGTAAGCATTTTGTAAATGTCTCACTTGATTACGACACCAAAAGGCGACTTGAAAAGGCAGCCCACGACAACGGACTTAAGATGTCGGTTATCCTTAGAGACGCCATCGACCAGTATCTAACAGAAAACGGATACTGACCGTGCTTGGTCGCAGTTTTCTTCTAGGTTTGGCCGTAGGGATCGGAGTCGGTCTATATTTGGCGCCATATCTAGCTGCTAACGGCTTTGGCCACACGATTGAGCCAATCAACTCATCCACTAACAGTCAAGCTAGCACGCCCGCCGTTTCAGTCGAATGGCCAACCAACCAGATTGCCAAAGAAGAACTGTTTCGCTTTTCCAACTGGAATTATGCCGCCTACGGCAAAGATTCCATCACTAATGTTATCCGCTGCATTCATATCAAACAGCAAACTATTGCTTGCGAACTGTCAGCTACACTCAGTTGGCTGAAGGACACAGCGTTGATCGAAGCAGTCTTTGAGGGAAAACCAGGAAACTGGCGAATGGCGGCGGCGAAAACACGTTAGTCAACATATTCTAGTTCATTTTTTTCCGTAAGAGGTCGCTTTCTGCATCCGTGGGGCAGAAAAGTTTGGTGATGAATTCCGTTTCATCAAACTCTACAGTGCCAAACCAACGAGAATAATTCATAATATTCAATTAGGCGGCATGGAGTTTAAGGGGTTTAAACGGTGAATAACGAATCTACTGATTTCGCAAAAGAACATTCATTGGAGAAAACCAATGATCCGGAAATCGATAAGCCCATCTACAGACGTCGCGGCTTTGATGGTATCAGCACGTTTGAAGAAATAGACCAACGACTTGCAAAATATTTAAGAGAAGCTCGTGAACAGGCTGGTCTCAAACAGGCTGATTTTGCGCCACTCATGGGCCTGTCTACACCGGTATATGGTCGTTACGAACGTGCATTCTCAAAACTGCACGTTACGCGCATGATACACATCTGCGAAGTATTGGGTTTCATGCCAATCGATATGCTCTTCGCAGCAGCACCTCATCTCTGGGGTGAAAACGAGCAAGAAGCCAAAGATCGTGTCGAGCTAGCAAAACTTGTCAGCGATCTCCCACATAGTACGACACGCGATCTGCTGTCGTTGGTAAAAAAAATGGCGGAACTTCAGAACCAAGTTGATGCAAGCTCGAAGAGCTCGAGCCTGGCTGAGAAATAGGTGGCCGCTCAAACGGCCTCAAGTGATCACCCGCTTGCAATCTCATGCAGATAATCGGCAACCGCCTGTGCTTTGGCTGCTGCGGTGATAATGGCGCGTTTGTCGACCTTCAGGACGGCCAGCCAATTTTCGATGTAAGCGGCTGTGTTTTCGCGAGGATCATGGGCCACGCCCAGGTCAGCGCAAAGGAAAGCTGCGGACAGTTCGGCCACGAGTTCTTCGAGTGCGTAAGCGTTTGTTCCGAAGCGGCCAGACAGATCGCGATCAAGGCGATGCTTTGCGCCTGACCAATGACCAATTTCGTGCAGAAGCGACGAGTACAGGTGGACATCGCTTAAAAAACGCTCCCGGTCGGGCATGAGAATGTCGTCAGGTCCAGGACGATAGCAAGCCTTCGTGCCGCCGTAGTGAATGACGGCTCCGATCTGGCGAACAAAGGTGTCGACGGTTTCATTGTGAGGCACGCGCGCCATCGGCATCGGTTCGGCTGGGCTGTAATAGTCGGCAGGCAGGTTCTCAATCTGCTCTACGTTGAATACCGTGTAGCCCTTGAGATAAGGGATCGAACGGTCGTCATCGGCTTCCTGATCCTTGCGCGTAAAGGTGCCGAATTTGACGACAAGCGATCCACGTTCGCCCTTCCGGACTTGACCGCCGAGATCCTTCGCCTGACGATAGGTGATCCAGGTGGTCTGTTCGTAGCCGTTCATCTGCGACGCGATCCAGAGCATGAGAACATTGATGCCGCGATAGGCTTCGCCGCTGGATCGGCGGGGGATGACGGAGCCCGGGCGGGTATTTCCGTGCCACGGGCGAACCCAAGGCTTGGTGCCGGCTTCCAGCTGCTCGATGATGAGGTCGGTAATGCGCTGATAGGTGTCGATGACGTTGTTCATGGCCGTCTCTCTTCGTTGGTTGACGGCAAAAAACGGAGATAGCCGAGACGAGCCCATGCACCTATTGGCCGCAACGGAAGTGGAGGACCGCGAAGCGGTTGCATTGGGGAGGGGCTATCGCAGCTTGTCCGTCAATCAGCCAACGGGTGGGGCGGCCCAAATGTCACCCACCGAAGCAAACGGACCAGATCTCTGCGCGGAAGATGTACCGCTTATCGTTCGCGGTCGTCGGAATCTCGCTCGGACTGCTTTTGGGACGACAGCTCTGTAAGCCGGGATGACGCGGTGCTTCTCTGCTCTGGTGACATTCGCTCGACGGCGGGATCATCCGCATTTCTGACCTGATCCGGACGCGACAGGCGGGAGAAGTCAGAACGAGCCGTGAATGTGATTTCGCTATTGTCATCGGGCAACCGCTCTGGAAGGTCGGCGCGATCGACTGCGACAATCCCGTGGTCGGTAACAACGCTGGCAACGCGGATATCGTGACCGAGAACCTGACCTGAAACCTGTTCGCCCGGCCTGGCGCTGCGCACGTTGTGCTCGAAAGAATTCTCACCGCGCATTTCAAGATCGACGAAAGCAGCTCTTATGGCTTCCTGCCGGTTTGGATCGATCGCGTCTTCAAAGACATGTTTCATAGCTGGACTGGAGGGGTCGTTGGTCGTCGCGATCGACGCTTCGATCATGCGCGGCTTGGTGATGACGGTGAAGTCAACATCATGACCATATTCGCGTCCGATGGATGCTAGCAGTGCCTCCTGCGCCCGTCCGTTTCCTTCTCGGAAGGGGTGCACATAATTCAACTCTGCCAAAACTTTACCAGCGATTTCGGCGAACTGCTCGACCGACGATCCACGCAATATTTCCGGATTCCTGATCGGTCTAAAGGCTTCGTCCAAGCCCATCTCGATGCGCGAACCGTGAAGAAATGAGCTCCCACCTTTCGACAAATTGCCAATCGGCTCCACCCTCTGGCCATCTACAACAGGGCTTTCATTGCGCGTATGACCGGCCCATTCATAAACATCTTGGAAAATATGACCATGAATGGCCTTCAGATGTTGGGCGTCGAACGCGCCTTTCGGGCCGTCTCCTTCGGCAATTTCAGTCATCCGGAATGCTGTCGCGCGATATTCTTCGACGCGCAGTTCCTTATGAGACCGGATTCCAAGTTTATTACGCAGCACGTCCCTGCGGTCGGGATCGTCAGATGTGTTTGGATAGATATAGGCGCCTTTGGGTTCCGTTTCAGCCATAGCGAAGAATCGGGTAGGAGGGCATTTTAGGCCCTCCTCCCACACCACCGTACGTACGGTTCCGTATACGGCGGTTCATGAAGCG
>NZ_CADEAR010000017.1 GCF_902825325.1 Brucella tritici
CCAAAACTCCTGCTGTAGAAGGCAGTGAACCACGGAGAACCAATATGATCAACAGTCTGATTGGGGTTTGACCCTAGAGCATACTCTCCCGGAATTCACCGGGAGAGACAAGGTGCATTATCGGATCGCTTTATAATGATCGCCTAGGCTCAGGCAAAAGTGACATCATTTTCCGACAATTCGGCAAGCGTAACATTTTCGATAATGATTCCGTTTGCACTACCATCAATGCTCACAAAAACGCCTTCGGACGTATCGACAGATGCGGCAACAAAGCTGTCAAAGTTTGTGATGGTATCTACGCCTCGGAACAGGAGGACATCTCCGCCATCTACGTTGAAATCGGTTACGCGATCGAGACCTCCGGACTGAACAGATTCATCGTCCCAGATAAATGTATCGGCACCACTGCCACCGGTCAGAATGTCGGAACCTGCCCCGCCCAACAACCGGTCCGAACCCTCACCACCGTTCAGTTCGTCGTCACCATCCCCACCAAGGAGATTGTCGGAACCGCTTGCGCCGTAGATATAGTCATTGCCCCCACGGCCATCATAGGTGTCATTCCCGCTAAACCCTTCCCGAAACGTCTCCGAGCTAGTGATACGGTCATCGCCGTCGCCGCCGAAAATTTGAGCCCCCGTGGTCGCCGAGCGAACATCGAGGTTGAATTTCTCTATCGTGGTGTAAGATGCGGCATCGAAAGTAAAGCCACGGGCAACGTCGTCAAAATTCACCGAGAGCGTGTCGGTTCCTTCACCGCCATCAATACTGCCGAGGTTGCCGTCACTATAAATCGAGAACGTGTCGTCACCGGCGCCGCCAGACATCTGAAACCAGTATCCGGCATAGTAGCTATCCTGCACACCGGCCGAAAAACTGTCATTGCCATCGCCACCAATCATGATGTCGCCATCTGCGTTGTAACTGATGAACGTGTCATTACCCGCGCCACCGATCAAGGTGTCCGTGCCTGGTCCTCCGTAGAGAATGTCATTACCGTCGCCGCCGTTGAGAGTGTCGTCGCCGTCACCACCATTCAGGATATCGTTACCCCGGCCTCCCAGCAGCGTATCATTGCCTTCATCCCCGGAGATATTGTCGTCGCCATTGCCACCGTCGATAATGTCATTGCCGCTGCCGCCGCGGATTTCATCGGCACCGCCTCCACCCCAGATATGATCATGTCCCGCACCGCCGGAAATCTGATCATTCCCAGCTCCAGCCACAATCTTATCGTTGCCGGCACCCGCGTGAATGTTTGCAAAGGCAAAACCTGACGCATCGATGACATCATTGCCTGCACCCGTCTGAAGATTCAGACGTTCGACATCTGTGAAATAGAGGTGATTGTCACTAACCGTTGGATCTCCCCAGTAAGCGTGCCCTTGCGCCGCACTGAACACAACGGCGTCTTGCTGGTTCGACAGATCGGCTACAAGCGTATCAATTCCTTCCCCGCCGCGTGCTGCGCCGCCGACAAAATTGAAGACAAGACGGTCATTGCCGGCCCCTCCTGTAAGTTCATCAAATCCAGATGCTTCTCCGCCGGTGGTTGTCAGAACGTCATCGCCCGCGCCCCCATCAAGAATGTCGCTGCCGCGGCCTCCATCGATAAAATCATTTCCAGTTAGACCCCATATACGGTCATTCTCGTCAGAACCGACGATATTGTCTGAATTGGTTGTGCCGACTATTTTTGCCATAGTACATCTCCTCGCATGGATGAGAACTATAGCTTAGAATTTTGGAAAATTAAGTAAGAATATATTACATATTTATTATATTTCAAATTTTGAATTATATTATTTTGTTATTATTTCTATAAGTATACTTATTCTATAAATATATTAACCTTATTATTCATAAATAATACCAATTTATAATCATATCTATATTATACTTTACTCTATCTATATTATTGTAGACCACTTGTCCCTGCGGAATGAGGCGCAGACTGATGAATTCGCGCCGTGATTAATGCCTCAAAAGTCAGATATTTCAACGATACGCCATGTATCCGACAAAGCCGGTGATCTTCCAGCGAGCGCCATCGCGACGGCAAAAATAAAGCGTTTGCCAGTTGAGACGATCAACTGTTCCGTCCTTCCTGGTTATCGTTCCATCAAATTTTTTCCGCGCGACGGCAACATTGCCCGTAATATCGATCACACTCAGGTTGGTCGCACGGAAGATACCGTCCGCCAGAGATTCAGCATATTCGACCACCGCACTTTCCGCCGCCTGTCGCAGCCATTCATCGCGATAACTTATGAGCGTCGGAAATCCCGCATCCCATTTATCGGGATCGCGATCATTGTGCGCATGAATGCCAAGGAAGCGCAATTCGTCGAAATCATCGGCCACCAGGGACCAGTCTTGCGACACGAAAGCTTCGATATCGCGCCGCACGAGCATTTCCCAAATCTGTTCGCGATCCTTGTCGCCAGCAAACGGATTGACCGCAGCCTTCATTCTATCCTCCTGATTATCCTAATTTTCCACGTGCGGCGACCGGCAGTATGTCAACGACATCTTCACCCAAAACAAGATGAACCTCGTCAAAGAGATTGGAAACGACGCAGACATGGTCGGGAATAACGCGGACCCGCAAGCCAACTTTCATGTCGGCGACGTCGCCGGTCAGTTTGCCGTGCTCCTCACTCAAGCCGATCACACGGGCGTCGGGACGCCCCATTATCTCGCCATAATCGCTCAGTCCCAACGTATCGCTGGATAGCGCCTTGGAACCGGCATCAATGATTGCGCGCTCAGATGTTGGGTGACTGACGACCGTTGAAAGCACCGTCAAGGCGCAATCATCCACTGTCCCCGCTCCCTTCGCGACCTGATAACGGTCGAAATAGATATAAGTACCAGGGCGATACTCGGTGACAACACTGTCACTGGGTTTGCGCCACATATCGGGTGTGCCCCCACTCGAAATTGTCTCACATTGAATACCGTTTGCTTCCAGCAGTTCTCGGGCCGAATAAAGCCATTGTTCAGCCTCGTCCGGCTTGCCCGCTGCGGGATAGGTCATCAGACCGCCGAAACGAAGGCCTGCACTTTGATCGATAATCCGTGCCAGTTCCAACGCTTCGGCTGGCGTCTGCACGCCACAGCGCCCCATGCCGGTGTCGCATTCGACAAGCACTTTCAACGGGTGTTTTTCATCGGTGAAACGTTCCGCCAACCCTGCAAGGGAGGTTGAATTATCAACCGTCACCGACAGCGTGATGCGTTGATGCAGGGCGTGCAGGCGGTCGAGCTTTTCCTGACCCAGAATATTATAGGGCAGGAAAATGTCCGTTAGCCCAGCATCGGCCATGACCTCTGCCTCGCCAAGCTTCTGGCAGGTGATCCCGGTCGCGCCCGCCTCCACCTGCATTCTGGCAAAGAGCGGCAGTTTATGCGTCTTGATGTGCGGGCGCAGTTTAACGCCCACTGAATCCGCATGGGCTTGCGCCTTGGCGATATTCGCTTTCACACGATCAATGTCGATGAGGATAGCGGGTGTATCCACCTCGTGCACGGTTTTCGGTCTGGTCATGTATCAGTCTCCCAGCGGCAAGCGCGGATCGTCTATGGTGAGCGTATTGAGGCTATGCTTGATGCGGCGCAGGCTTTCCAGCACCTTTGGGCCACGCGCTTCTGCTGTCGCCGTGGCGATCATATCGAGAATGGCTAGCAGCGCGAAGCGTGATGATGTCGGCTTGTAGATATTACCATCTTCATTGGCTTGATAAGGGATGAGCACGTCCGCCGCCTTGGCGAGATCGGAACCGGCAGGCGTGATCGCCACCGTCTGCGCTCCATATTGCCGCGCGACCAGCACGGCCTCTACCACCGAACGCGCAAAACCGGAGACTGAGAAAGCGATCACCGTCGTTTCATGTGTAGTGACGGCGGCATACATGCGCTGCAACTGCCCATCCACTTGCGCGCTGACAGGAAGCCCCAAGCGGAACAATCTGTTCTGCATTTCTGTTGCCAGCATGGACGAGATGCCGCCAGACCCCAGACATAGCACAGGGCCACCGGCGGCAAGCCGTTCCGCCACTTTCATCAACACGCTCATATCAAGCCCATCGCTGGCCCGCTGGATAGCGGCAATCGCCGCGTCGGTTACAGCCGTGGCTATACGACTCTCACGAACGTCACGAGCGGGAATTTCCGCCGTCAGATACTGGCCGCCAATGGCCAGCGCCTGCGCCAGAAAGAACTTGAAATCGCGAACCCCATCACAGCCAAGCGCGCGGCAGAAGCGGGTCACTGTGGGTTCGCTGACACCGGCTCTGGTCGCAATTTCCGAGATTGCCGCCTTGGAGGCGTAATCGGGATCAGCCAGCACGAGCGCAGCCAGCCGCCGGGCGGATTTCGATCCGTCCTGCGCCACGACATGCAGCCGCGTGATGATGTCGGCAACCTTGCTCATCGGAAGTTCAAAGCGGGAGACCGCTATCCTTGTCGAAAAGATGTATATGTTCGCTCTTTGCAGTTACAGGCACTTGCTCGCCCGGCGCAAGACGTACGCGCTCGCGAAACACAGCTCGTATGGGCTGTCCTGCGATCCGGCCATAAATATGCGTTTCGGGACCTGTCGGCTCGATCACCTCCACAGTGAGCGTCAGCCCCTTGCCCGTGGGCGCGACCGTGAAGTTTTCCGGCCGAATGCCCGCTTCCGCCTGCCGGACATCTGACGGCCCTGCTGAAACGGCGATTTCCTCACCCTCTCCGGTACGGAATATTCCGCCCGTCACCGTGCCCGGAATGAAGCTCATGGACGGTGAACCGATAAAGCTCGCAACGAACTTGTTGGCCGGGCGATCATAAAGATCCAATGGCGCGCCGATCTGTTGAATTTTGCCCTGATTCATAACCACGATCCTGTCGGCCATTGTCATGGCCTCGATCTGGTCATGGGTGACATAGATCACTGTCGATTTCAGCCGCTGATGCAGGGCCTTGATCTCCGTGCGCATCTGCACGCGCAACTGGGCGTCGAGATTGGAAAGCGGCTCATCGAACAGAAACACCGACGGTTCGCGCACAATGGCGCGCCCCATGGCAACGCGCTGGCGCTGGCCGCCTGAAAGCTGGCGCGGATAGCGGTCAAGATAGGAGTGGAGATTGAGGATAGAAGCCGCCCTGTCCACCTTCGCGGCCGTTTCTTCCGATTTCTCGCCGCGAATACGTGGGCCAAAACCGATATTTTCACGCGCCGTCATATGCGGAAACAGCGCATAGGATTGAAACACCATCGCGATATTGCGCTTTTGCGGTGGTAGCTCATTAGCGCGTTCCCCACCAATCAGAAGGTCACCGCCGGAAATGGGCTCAAGCCCGGCCACCATCCGTAAAAGCGTGGATTTTCCGCAACCGGAAGGGCCGACCAGCACAAGGAATTCCCCGCTTTGAATATCGAGGTCGACACGGTCGAGAACGGTCAATTGCCCGAAAGTCTTGGTGATACCGCGCAGCGAAACCTCTTTCATCGCTCAGTTCCCTCCGAGAATATCATCGAAGAAGCGGAGATTGCCCGCAGTCAGCCCGGCGTCGACAGGAAGGATCGCGCCGGTAATCCCCGATGCGCGGTCAGAGGCCAGAAATGCTACCGTTTCCGCCACTTCACGGGTGTCAACGATACGCCCCAACGGATAAAAGCGCTGCAGGCGGTCCAGCACGCTTGCATCCTGTGCGATACGATGGTCCCATGCAGGCGTTCTTATCGACCCCGGACAGACGACGTTGGCGCGTACGCCCTTCCTTCCAAACTCAACCGCAATACTGCGCGCAAAAGCATTGATTCCGGCTTTGGCTGCCGCATAAGCCGGGTTTCCGAAATGCAGGAGCCCATTGACCGAAGAAATGAAGACGAAAACACCGCTGCCCCGCGCCGCCATCGCCTGCGCCATCACATTGGAAAATCCTGCAACAGCGGTCAGGTTGAGGTCGATCTCAACCTCGATCTTGCCCTGATCCAGCCCATCGAAGGTCTCGGCGCGGGTCCAGCCCGCATTATTGATGACAATATCGGGCAATTCGGATTCCGCTATGATCCGCGTTGCAGCCAGTTCAAGTCCATCGCGATCAAGAAGATCGAAGGCGTAGCGAGCATGAAGAGCGTCGCCCGTCATCGTTTCCAATGCCGCATCGCAACCGATCACGCGGGCGCCGCGTTCAGAGAACAGTTTGACCAGCGCGCTTCCAACACCGCCACCGGCCCCGGTAACCAGCACCGACTTCCCGGCAAATTCGCCTGCTTGCTCCACGCTGTTCCCCTTTTATGTGGCAGCTTTCTGCACCTGTTTATTCCCACCAGCGTAAAAGTCAAAATGTAAGTTTGCAACAAAACTTTTCACTTGAAAGTGCCGATTAAGCCGATAATGTAAGAAAATAACAAAAATAGATCGTCATCGCACCAATGCGGGGCAAAACAAGGGAACGGGAAGATGTCTATCAACAAATGGAAGGCTGGCCTGCTGGCCGGATTGAGTATTCTAGCGCTGTCGTCGGTCGCAAATGCTGGCGAAGTACGCATGACCGTGGCGGAGTACAGCTCCAAGACCGGCCCCTATTTCGAAGAGGTCAAGAAGGCGTTTGAAGCCGCTAATCCCGGCATAACCCTCAATTTCGAAGTAGTGCCGTGGGATGTGCTTCTGCAGAAACTAACAACTGATATTTCGGCCGGCACCAATGCGGATCTTTCGATCATCGGCACGCGCTGGCTAATCGATTTCGTACAGCAGGGCATCGCCGAACCGCTCGACAGCTACATGGACGACGCATTCAAGGGCCGCTTCATCGAAACTTTCCTGTCACCGTCCGTTCTTGAAGGCAAGACCTACGGCCTGCCGATCGCGGCATCTGCCCGCGCCATGTATTACAACAAGGATCTGCTGGCCAAGGCAGGCGTTGAAAATCCGCCCGCAACCTGGGACGAACTGAGAGCCGCCGCCACCAAGATCAAGGCGCTCGGCGGAGAGAATTACGGTTTCGGCCTGCAGGGCAAAGAAATCGAGACCGACGTTTATTACTATTACGGCATGTGGTCCTACGGCACGGAAATCCTGAACAAGGACGGCACGTCAGGCCTCAGTACACCCGGAGCACTGGAAGCCGCTAAGCTTTACAAGTCGCTGATCGACGATGGCCTGACCCAACCTGGCGTCACGTCCTATGCACGTGAGGACGTGCAGAATCTGTTCAAGCAGGGCAAGGTCGGCATGATGATTACCGCACCTTTCCTTTCCAACCAGATCAAGGAAGAAGCGCCAAACCTCAAATATGGCGTTGCGGCTATTCCAGCCGGACCGACAGGCGCGCGTGGCACCTATGGCGTGACCGATTCCGTCATCATGTTCCAGAATTCCAAGAACAAGGAGGAAGCCTGGAAGGTGCTCGACTTCCTGTTCCAGACCGAATGGCGCGCCAAGTTCACGCAGGGCGAAGGCTTCCTTCCGGTCAACAAGGAAGAAGCGAAGATGGATTATTACGTCAATAATGCCGATCTCGCCGCCTTCACCGCGCTGCTGCCGGATGCCCGCTTTGCACCGATCATTCCGGGTTGGGAAGAAATTGCCGACATCACGTCCAATGCCATGCAGAGCATTTATCTCGGCAAGGGCGAACCTGATGCCGTGCTGAAGGACGCCGCCGCCAAGGCGGACGCGATCCTGAAGAAGTAGCACTCCCCGCCTGCCCGGCAGTGCCCTCGCGCCGCCGGGCTTTTTTCCTTTTCGGGATTTTGATTGCCTATGCAAAGCCGCACCCTGCCCTATCTCCTGATCCTGCCGAGCCTGCTTCTGGCTGCGGTGGTGATCTTCTGGCCCGTGGTGCATCTCGTCGAAATTGCCAGCCATGACGTGAACCGCTTCGGGCAGCTACGCGATTTCAACGACGGCGCAAATTTCACTGCGCTTTTCGCAACGCCCGATTTCCTCAATGCACTCTGGCGCACCGCACTTTGGACCGTCGCCGTGGTTGGCGGCGCGTTGATCGTTTCCATTCCAGTCGCCATCATCCTCAACATGGATTTCTATGGCCGCTCGGTAGCGCGCGTCATCGTCATGCTACCCTGGGCGGTTTCGCTCACCATGACTGCCATTGTCTGGCGTTGGGCGCTCAATGGTGAAAGCGGAATGCTCAATTCCGCACTGCGTAATCTCGGCATCATCGACAGCAACATTCAATGGCTGGCGAGCGCAGCTACCGCCTTTCCCATGCAGATACTGGTCGGTATTCTGGTCACCGTGCCGTTCACGACCACCATATTTCTCGGCGGACTGTCATCCATCCCGGAGGATCTCTACGAAGCCTCATCCCTCGAAGGCGCCAGCCTGTGGCAGCAGTTTCGCGAAATCACCTTTCCGCTGCTCAAGCCCTTCGTGAATATCGCCATCGTACTCAATACGATTTATGTCTTCAATTCATTCCCGATCATCTGGGTCATGACACAGGGCGGACCGGCCAACTCCACCGATATTCTGGTGACACATCTCTACAAGCTCGCCTTCCGGCTCGGAAAGCTGGGAGAAGCCTCCGCAGTATCGCTCATCATGCTGGCGATCCTCCTCGTCTTCACGGCAATCTATATCCGCCTCGCAATGCGGGGAGAACGCGCATGACCGGCTCAAAGCTGAAACGCACAATCATTGCCTGGGCCGTTCTGTCGCCGCTTATCGTGCTGACACTGTTTCCCTTTGCGGTGATGTTTCTTACCGCCGTCAAACCGCCACAGGAAGTCCTCTCTCCAACGTGGTGGCCAAGTACCTTCCGCTGGCAGAATTTTTCGGAAATGTGGGTCCAGACCAAATTCGGGCAGGCACTTCTGAACTCGCTTTACGTTTCGGTCATTGCTTCCGTCGGTGCCATCATCGTCTCCATTCCTGCTGCCTATGCCATGTCGCGCTTCCGCTTTGCTGGCCACGATGCATTCCGGCAATTCCTGCTCGTTTCGCAGATGATCTCGCCCATCGTTCTGGTGCTCGGTCTTTTCCGGCTGCTCGCCGCCTATGGGCTGATCGAAAGTGTCTCCGCGGTCGGTGCGGTCTATATGGCTTTCAACATCGCCTTCACCGTGTGGATGCTGCAAAGCTATTTCGACACCATACCGCGTGATCTGGAAGAAGCCTCGTGGATGGAAGGCGCCGGGCGCGGCAAGACACTGATAAAAGTGTTCCTGCCGCTTTGCCTGCCTGCAATCGCCGTGACCGCCATCTTCACCTTCATCAATGCATGGAATGAATTCGTCGTCGCACTGACCATGCTGCGCAGGCAGGAGAGCTACACGCTGCCCATACAGGTTTTCTCGCTGGTGGCCGGACGCTACACCGTCGAATGGCATTATGTCATGGCGGCGACCTTCCTCGCCACGCTGCCGGTCGCCGTCCTTTTCATCTGGCTTCAGCGTTATCTCATCAAGGGACTGGCGCTTGGGGC
Source organism: Brucella tritici (assembly GCF_902825325.1). GTDB lineage: Bacteria > Pseudomonadota > Alphaproteobacteria > Rhizobiales > Rhizobiaceae > Brucella. The sequence goes on from NZ_CADEAR010000017.1 coordinate 9,445, forward strand.
CGTCAAATAACCGGAGAAATCATGTCCAGAAAACAGGTCTTCGGCGCATCGCATGTGCCACTTTCCCCTGCCGTTCGCGCAGGCGACACAGTCTATATTTCGGGTCAGGTGCCAGTCGGACCAAACGGCCAGATCGTTGAGGGCGGCATTGAAGCGCAGACAAGACAGGCGCTCGAGAACGTCAAGGCCGCACTGGCACTTGCAGGCGCCACAATGGAAGACGTGGTCAAAACAACCATCTGGCTAGAAGACGCGCGGGATTTCGGGCGAATGAACGCCGTTTACGGCAGCTATTTTCCAAAAGAGCCGCCCGCGCGCACCACGGTCGAATCCCGCCTGATGATCGACATCAAGATCGAAGTCGAAGCCATCGCCTACGCACCAAAAAAATAAGCACGTCACCTCCCCGCACAGAGTATCTCCATGCGCATTTTCACTGCATCGCTTGCGACAGAAACCAATACGTTTTCACCGGTTCCAACCGACAGGGCCTCGTTCGAAATGGCCTTCTATGCTGCACCGGGCAAGCATCCGGAAACGCCGACGCTTTGCTCTTCACCTATAGTTGCATTGCGCAAACGCGCGGCGGCGGAAGGATTGATCGTCATCGAAGGCACCGCCACCTGGGCGGAACCCGGCGGGCTGTTGCAGCGGCAGGCTTTCGAGGAATTGCGCGATGAAATTCTCGATCAGCTCAAGGCGGCAATGCCCGTTGATGCAGTCGTTCTCGGCCTGCATGGCGCCATGGTCGCCCAAGGCTATGACGATTGCGAGGGTGATCTTCTGGGGCGCGTGCGCGCCATTGTCGGGCCGGATATTCTGGTTGCCAGCGAATTCGATCCGCATAGCCATCTGACGCCGAAGCGTGTCGAAAACCTCAATATTTTTGCGTCGTTCCTGGAATTTCCTCACACGGATTTTTACGAACGCGGCGAGCATGTGGTTGACCTTGCACTTGATGCCCTGAAAGGTCGTATCAAGCCGGTCATTTCCACTTTCGACTGTCATATGATCAGTGTGTTTCCCACAAGCAAAGAGCCAATGCGCTCCTTCGTCGACTGCATCAAGGCAATGCACGGTAAGGATGGTATCCTGTCCATTTCCGTCATTCATGGCTTCATGGCTGCCGATGTGCCGGAAATGGGAACCCGTATCCTCGTCGTTACCGATAATGATCCGGCCAAGGGTGCAGCACTTGCTGAAAAACTCGGGCGTGAACTGATCGCCATGCGCGAGCAAACGCTGATGACCATGTTCGACACCGATCAGGGCATCGACCGGGCGCTGGCCGCCCATGCGGCCAATCCCGCAAAGCCTGCAGTGATCGCCGATGTGTGGGACAATCCCGGCGGCGGCGTTGCAGGAGATGGAACCTATGTTCTTCGCCGCCTGATCGAACGCGGTATCGACAATATCGGCATTGCCACGATCTGGGATCCCATCGCAGTGACCTTCTGTCATGCGGCGGGCGAAGGTGCTGTGATCGACCTGCGTTTCGGCGGCAAGTCCGGCCCGCTTGGCGGCGAGCCCATCGATGCGCGCGTGACAGTCGTGAAAACCCTTGCCGAAGGCTGGCAGAGTTTTGGCCCAAGCCGCGTGACGCTTGGAGCCTCGGCGGTGATACGAATTGAAGGCACCGAGATCGACATCATTCTCAACACCAACCGGACGCAGACATTCGAGCCGAATATCTTCTCGAATATCGGCATCGACCCGATGAAGAAGGAGATGTTGGTGGTCAAATCCACCAATCATTTTCATGCAGGCTTTGTGCCGATTGCTGCCGAGATCATCTATGTCGCAGCGCCCAGTTCCTATCCGAGCAATCCGCGCACGACCAATTACCGCAAGCTCAGCCGCGCCATCTGGCCTCGCGTCGAGAACCCATGGTGAGTAAATGAAAAAGCGCGGGAACTTCCCGCGCTTTTCTCCTTGATCAACCTGCCAAGTCTAGTGCGCCAGATAGGTTGAAATAATCGGCACGTAAGTAACCAGCGCCAGAAGAATAAACAGCGCCATATACATGCTGAAAGCCTGACGGGTGAAATCTCCAACCCTTACCTTCGCAATATTGCAGACCATCAGCATGACCGTTCCGACAGGCGGTGTCAGCGTGCCAATCGACAGGTTGATAATCACGATGATGCCGAAATGCACCGGATCAATGCCCAGAGCCTTTACCGTCGGCATCAGAAGCGGAACCAGAACGATCATCAGGGCCGTGCCTTCGATCAGCGCGCCAAGGATCAGCAGGATCACGTTGACTGCCAGCAGGAACGCATAAGGATTGCTGGTAAAGGACGAGATCAGCTGCATCAGCGACTGACCTGCCTGTTCAAGCGAGAACACCCATGCAAGCGCCGACGATGCCATGATGACCAGCATGACAGACGCAGTCGATTTTGCTGTTTCGATCAGCGAATCCACCACATGCGAGACGCGCATTTCGCGATAGATCACGAAACCAATGATCAGAACCAGCGTGACAGCAACTGCACCCGCTTCCGTCGGCGTGAAGATGTTCATACGGATGCCGCCGATGATCGCGAACAGCAGCAGGACCGCTGGCCATGCCGAAGCGAGCGTCGAAATAACTTCGGCTCCGCTCATCCGCTTTTCACGGCTTGGCTTGTAGCCGCGCTTTACCGATGTGACATAAGCTGCGATCATCAGGATAATGGCGCCGAGAATACCCGGAATGACACCGGCCATGAACATCTTGCCGATGGAAACATCCGCAATCAGACCGTAGATGATGAGCGCGATACCCGGAGGAATGATCGGCGTAATCAGCGAGCCTGCAGCCGTCACCGCGCAGGAAAACGCCTTGTCATAGCCACGCTTGACCATTTCCGGCACCATCATGCGGGTGAGCATGGCGCTGTCAGCCAAGTTGGAAGCGCTGACGCCGCCCATCAGGGTCGAAACCATGATGTTGGTGAGCGCCATGCCGCCACGCATACGACCGACCAGAATTTCCGCAACCTTGATGAGACGTTCTGCAATACCGGTATGCGACATCACCGTGCCAAGCATGATGAAGAACGGAATGGCAAGCAGCGACGTATTCTGTGCCGGGCTGATGAAACGCTGCACGGCAATCGCTATCGGCATCTGGTTGAAAAACGTAAAATAGGTGAAGACCGCGATCAGAATGGCCACATAAAGGCGCATATTGAGCGCGATCAGCGCTAACATGATGAGAACGATGGTGGTCAGGTTCATGCCTTGCCTCCCGCAAAAGCGGCACGCAAGGATTTGAATGCGCCTGCAAACATATAAAGAGCGATAATGACGAAGCCGACGGGCACGGCGATATCGATCCAGTAATAGGAGACCCGCAACACGTCAGTCACTTTGAACTGAGCGGCAACCGAAAGCTTGTAACCGGCATAGGATACGTAAAGCAGGAACAGTCCCGACAGGATGGCGACGATGGCGTTGACGACATCGCGCACCTTTTCCGAAAACATATCCACGAGCATCGGAATGGCAAGATGCTGGTTGCTGCGTTCCGCAGCGACACTGCCGAGCATCACGATCCAGATCATCAACAGACCGGCCATTTCCTCGGTCCATTGCAATGGCTGATGCATCCAATAGCGCATGACGACGGCGATGTTGAACATCGCAAGCAGGATGAACAGTGGCACTGCAGCCAGCCATTCGATCAGTTTTTCAAACAGTTTCATCGGATTGAATTCCATGAGCGAACCATGCCGCAGCAACGCCGCGACATGGTGATATCCGAATAAGGATGGATCAGTTCAGTTCGGCTTTGATCTTGTCGTAAAGACCAGGCGACCATTCCGGGAACTGGGTGTAGACCTTTTCAGCGAGCGCCTTGAAAGGAGCGCGGTCGACTTCGATGATCTCGACACCGGCTTCCTTCATTTTCTCGATCATTTCATTGTCTTTTTCGATCGTCAGCTTCTGGCTGTAGAGGCCCGCATCATAGGCAGACTCATGGATCATCTTGAGCTGATCTTCCGGCAGCGTGGAGAAGAAGGCTTCGCCGCCGACGATGAGCGCCACGTTGGTCAGATAGCCAACCTTGCTCAGATATTTGGCTTCTTCCTGGAACTTCTGGCCGTAAAGAACCGAAATCGGGTTCTCAACGCCATCGATCACGCCCTGCGCCAATGCCGGGAAGGTTTCGCCCAGCGGCATCGGGGTTGGGGTCGCGCCCATGGCCTCGAAGGTCTTGATCTGCATGACATTGTTCGGCACGCGGATCTTCATTCCCTTCAGGTCTTCAGGTGTACGGATCGGCTTCTTGGAAATGATCTGACGAATGCCGTAGAGATAGTTCGGCATTACGATGTGAATGCCCTTCTTCTTCAGCTCTTCGCTTTTTTCCTTGAACCAGGGGCCGTCATAAACCTTGAACAGCTGCGCCGGATCATCGGTCAGGAACGGACCATAAAGCACGCCGAGGTCCGGATCATATTCAGCCAGAAAGCCAACGTCGGAAATGGTCACGACGTTAAGGCCCATCATGGCCTGCTCGGTCACGTCCTTCTTCGAGCCAAGCTGCGAGCTTGGGTAGAGTTCGAGCGTGATTTCACCGTTGCTGCGCTTGGCAAGATCATCTTTCCAGTAATGCATTACTTCATCGAAAGGCTCGCCGGGGTTGTTTTCATAGGCAACCTTGATCGACACATTGGCAGCATATGCAGCCATGCTTCCTGCCAGCAACATGCTGGCGGCGATCATGCCGGTAACGAGTTTCTTCATCTTTGTCCTCCCGTATGGGGTCATTAAACAATTGGCCTTGAGGCCGGTTTCCTCCACTAGCGTCCGATGCCATCCTTCCTGGCACCGAACATTTGCTTCGATTTCAGTCATGCTCGATGATGATCTTCAAAACGTTGCGATCGCCGTCCCAATAGGGAAGCGCCGCTTCAGCTTCATCGAACGGAAATACCTTCGAGATCAGCTTGTCGGCATCCGCGCCAAGCTTTTCCAGATGCGCGATAACGGCTTCGAAATCCGCGAGTGTCGCATTGCGCGATCCCATGATGTCGAGTTCCTTCAGGTTGAAGAACTGCGTCTGATAGGTGACGGGGGCCTTGGAATAGCCGACATAAACCACCCGGCCCGCAAAGCCTGCCACATCGACAGCCTGCGTGAAGGTGATCGGCAGACCGACCGCTTCAAAAGCAACGTCCACACCGTCGTCATTGGTCAGTTCCTGAACCCTCGCGACGACATCCTCACCGCCCGGCAGAGCGTGCGTTGCTCCGAATTGCAGCGCCAGTTCGCGCTTTTCAGCGCTTGGGTCAATGGCGATAACCTTCGCACCGCGCGCAAGCGCGCCGATGAGAACGCCCATGCCAATCATGCCGCAACCGAGAACAGCAACCGTATCGCCTGCCTGAACGCGTCCGCGCTCGACAGCGTGGAAGCCAACCGAAAGCGGCTCGACCAGCGCCAGATGACGAGGTGCCAGCGTATCGTTCAGGATCAGCTTTTCGGCAGGCAGCACTATCTGGTCAGCCAGGCCGCCATTCTGCTGAACGCCAAGCGTTTTGTTATAACGGCACGCATTAAGCCGACCTTTGCGACAGGACGAACACTCGCCGCAATTCGTATAGGGCAGCACGATAACCCGCTTGCCCTTGGCGTAGGCGGCATCGACGCCCTCGCCTGCTTCGATAATCTCACCGCCGATTTCGTGCCCCGGAATACGCGGTAGCTGGACCAGTGGATTAAGCCCCTTGAAGGTGTTCAGATCGCTGCCGCACAGACCCACATGCCGAACCCGCACACGGACTTGACCGGCCAGCAATGGCGTTTCGTCGATTTCTGCAAAACGTGTGACGTTTTCGCTCTCGATACGCAGAGCTTTGACCATCGAATTATTCCTGTCAGTCGTCATTAGAGAAAGGGGATCAGGTTACGGCGCCGACCTGCCAAGGCACGAATTCGTTGTCGCCATAGTCGTAGACTTCGCTCAACGTCTTCTCGCCGGATGCGACCGCGATGATATGTTCGAAAATGCGGGTGCCGGACTGCTCAATGGTCTCATCGCCAGTGACGATACCACCACAATTGATGTCCATGTCTTCCTTCATGTGCTCGTACATTTCGGAATTCGTGGCGATCTTGATGCAAGGCGAAGGCTTGAAGCCGGAAACCGAGCCGCGTCCGGTCGTGAAACAAATCACGTTGCAGCCGCCAGCCACCTGTCCGGTTACTGCGACGGGATCGTAACCCGGCGTGTCCATGAACACGAATCCGGGTTCAGTCACAGTTTCAGCGAATTCATAGACGGCCTTGAGCGGCATAGAGCCACCCTTGGCAACGGCGCCGAGCGACTTTTCCAGAATGGTGGTTAGCCCGCCGAGCTTGTTACCATGCGATGGATTGTTGTTCAGCTCGTCGCCATTACGCGCCGTGTAATCACGCCACCAGTCGATGCGCTGCAACAGCTTTTCGGCGACCGCAGGCGTTACTGCACGACGGGTCAAAAGATGCTCAGCGCCGTAGATTTCCGGTGTTTCCGACAGAACGGTCGTACCGCCATTGCGTACGATAAGGTCTGAGGCATAGCCGAGCGCCGGATTGGCCGAAATGCCGGAATAGCCATCCGACCCGCCGCATTCCAGCGCCACTTTCAACTTCGACAGAGGCTGTTTAGTGCGTACCGCCGAATTGACCAGCGGCAGCATTTCCTTGATCTCGGCAATCGCATGATCGATGGTTTTGCGCGTGCCGCCATGCTGCTGGATCGTCATGGTGCGCAGGCGTGAGCCTTCCTCCATGCGATAATGTTCGAGGATCGGCGCAATCTGGTTGGTTTCGCAGCCAAGCCCGATCAGCAATATGCCGCCGAAATTCGGATGCTTGGCATAGCCCTGAATAGTGCGTGTCAAAAGACGATAGCCTTCCGACTTGGTATTGAGCGCGCAACCGCTGCCATGCGTCAGCGCCACGACACCATCGACATTGTCGAAACCGTCGAGACCGCCCATGCGGTTGAAATAATCCGCGATGTAACGCGACACCGTAGCCGAGCAATTGACCGACGAAATCACGCCGATGAAATTGCGCGTGCCGACACCGCCAGCACCCCGGTCATAGCCCATGAAATGACGACGCTCCGCCTCGGGCAGCATACCGTGTTCATCGATATCGATGGAGAACTGATGCTCGTGTTCGGAGGGCAGCATGGCGAGGTTCTGCAAATGCACATGCTCGCCCCGAGCAATATCCTTCGTCGCAACGCCGATCACCTGACCGTATTTCAGGACTTCCTTGCCTTCCGGAATATCGCGAATAGCAACCTTGTGCCCGCGTCCGATCAGCTCGCTGGCATTGATCCCGTTAAGGCCGATCGGATCACCGGCGCGAACCGAAATGCGCGCAACCGCAACATCATCCGACGGATGCAGCAGAATAACCGGCGCAACGGCTGTATCAACGGATTCATTCATGTGTCTGACCTCACTCCCAAATCGTCCCGGCTAATCACTCGCTGGGTTCGTTATCCATCCAACGCTGCTTGGATCGATCCAGATGCGTTCGCATGGCTGCCTGCGCCTGAAGCGGATCCCTCGCTTCCAGCGCCGCATAAATGGCTTCGTGCTCGGCCAGAGCCAGAGCCCATGTATCGTTATCCTCGAAGCGCGTCCTGATATGCGACGTCAGCGGACTATGCCGCTCGTCAAAAAGGTCGCGCACGATGCGCACCAGCACGGAATTTCCCGATTGCTCGGCAATGAGCAGATGAAACTGCCTGTCGAGCTCAATGGCCTTGCGCCCGGCATCGACATTGATCTTCATTGCATCAATCGTTGCGCGCAGTTCAGCCAGCGTTTCAGGCGTCATGCGCGCACAGGCCGTGACGACCACGCTGCCTTCGACCATTTCGCGCGCCTGCATGATTTCAAGTGGGCTCTCGCCAATGGAAGCGCCATGGGACAGCGAGCGCTTTTCTGACTCTGCCGTGACGTAGATGCCGGAACCCATGCGGATTTCGACATTACCGGCGATTTCGAGCGCAATCAGCGCCTCGCGTAGCGAAGGCCGCGACACGCCAAGTTGCTGCGCCAGCTCGCGTTCAGCCGGCAGCCTGCTACCGGCAGGAAACTGGCCTTCCTGGATAAGGCTTCTCACCCGGTCTGCAATCTGCTGATAAAGCCTGCGGGGTTCCGCGGTTGCCGTAAAGTCGCTCATTGTGCTCCCAAATTCGCCTCTCCTCGAATTGGCCTTACCATATTTCCAACCGGAAAGAAGCGCAATATGCTTAAAAGCCCGAAGAATTGCGGCAAAATGCACATTTCCACATCTGAAACCGAACCAGTCTCTCGATAAAGATTCCTACTGGCTTGACCAATTTACCGTGCATCGCTTAGTTAAAACCAACGATTTATGGGAGAAGGTCATGCGCGAGAAGCCAGCGATCCTGCAGTTCGGCACCAGCCGTTTTCTGTTGGCTCATGCCGATTTCTTTGTTTCGGAGGCACTTTCGAAGGGGAAAGCCATCGGGACAATTGCCGTCGTGCAGACGACTTCAAATCCGCAGAGTAGCCAGCGCATCGCGGCTTTGAACGAGAGCGGCAGCTATCCAGTAATGATCCGTGGGCTTATCGACGGCAAGCCGTCCGAGACCGAACATCAGGCCAAAGGCGTTACCGTTGCCTATTCCGCACATCACGACTGGGCAGCGATTCTCGACCTTGGCGCCAGCGTCGATGTGATCCTCTCCAATACCGGCGACAAGGGCTATGAACTCGACAGAAGCGATGACAGCTCACTTATTGCCAATCCGGATGCATTGCCGAAGAGTTTTCCGGCCAAGCTTCTGATGCTTTTGCATCATCGCTGGCAGCACAATCCCGATGCGCCATTGTCGCTCTTTCCCTGCGAGCTGATCTCGCGCAATGGCGACAAGCTGCGCTCGATCCTCAGTGATCTGGCCCATGACTGGAAACTGTCGGACGGTTTCGTGCAATGGCTCCAAACCCGGTGCGTGTTCGCCAACAGCCTTGTCGACCGCATCGTTTCCGAACCCATCGAGCCAATCGGCGCCGTTGCCGAGCCCTACGCGCTCTGGGCAATCGAAAAGGCCGATGGCCTGACGCTCCCTTGCGAACACGACGATATCGTCGTCACCGACGATCTTGCACGCTATGAGCATCTGAAGCTCTACTTGCTGAACCTTGGCCATACGTTCATCGCGGAACAATGGCTTAAGGGCAGCCGCCCGAAAGACGAGATCGTGCTGGAAGCCATGCAGGACGAGACGATCCGGAATGAACTGGAAGCGGTCTGGCGTGAGGAAGTCCTGCCGGTATTTACTGCGGACGGCCTTGGCGAACAGGCCGAAGCTTATGTAGCTTCCGTGCGGGAACGGTTTCTCAATCCCTTCCTCAAGCACCGCATCGCAGACATTGCTTCCAATCACGAGGAAAAGAAGCGCCGCCGCTTCGCGCCGGTCATTGCCCGTGCGACGGAACTCGGCCTCAATCTCGAGCAGCGCCGCCTGAAAGCGGCTGTCGGTTAGAGCGCCGTGCGTCCCTTCGGACGCACAAAGGATGCTCTAACCGAATGAATCTACGCATCGTGCTTTCCGAAAATCGAATCCGATTTTCGGGCCGATGCTGTAATCCAGTCGTTGAGCTCGATTTCGGCGCGTTCCAGCGCGCTGTAGTTCAGCAGTTTGCGCAAAAGCGCAACCGTCACGGCACGAGCCCGGAGGTTGAAGCGCCCTTCCTCCGGCTCACCCTTTTCCTGATAAACGCCAAGTTTTTCATAGAGTTGCTGCAATCTGTTCTGGACGCTTCTCAGCGACAGATTGCGGCGACGGGCAATGACACGATCCGTAAGCCCCAGTGCGATATCGACCAGAATTTCATATTCGCTTTCGCTGAAACCGCTGGCATGTCCAAGGCTCTTTTGCTGCAGACCACGCACCTCGCGGTCGATGACACATTGTGCTTCGACAAAGATGCTGCGCAATGCCAGCCGCAGCTTGTCGTCGGACGCCGATTTCAACACGTAGCCATAAGCAGCACCTTCCGGCACGATGCGCGACACACCGCGCACATAGGCTTCATCGGCATAGTTCGACCAGAACAGGATGCGGGTTTCTGGATTTTCCTTCCAGATGGTGCGCGCGGCCTCAATGCCATTGCGCCCGCTCATCTGCAGGTCCATGACGATATGGGCTGCGCGATGCTGACGGGCCAGCTTCTCACCTGCTGAGCCGTTGTCGGCTTCCAGAACATCGCTGCACTCAGGCAATGCTGCGCGCACCGCCTCGCCAAGATAAGCGCGGTGCAATGGATCATCTTCCACGATCAGAACATGCATTTTACTCTCCGGCCTCCCGGCACATCTCTGCAGGCAGATGGATCGTCACGCTGGTGCCGCCACCTTCCGCGTTCTTCCTGATAGCGAAACTTGCAGAAATCAACCGCGCGCGCGTGCGCATATTGTCGATTCCATGCCCGCCACCAAGCCCGCCACCCGGCCTTTGCATCTGGCGATCCATCCCGATGCCATCGTCCGCGACTTCAACGTGCAGGCGACCGCCCTTGTCGCGGAACATTACGCGCAACCGGCTGGCATGGGCGTGACGGATCGTATTGTTGATCGCTTCCTGCACGATGCGGAACAGCGAAGTCGCAACCGTTTCCTCCAGCCGGTCAGCCATGCCCTCACTGTGATCATCCAGCGTCCATTCGATGGATGAGCCGCTATCACGCACCGAGCGATCAAGGTGATTTTCCGTCGCTTGCACAAAACCGAACAACTGAAGGATCGAAGGCTTGGCTTCTTCAATGATTTGCCTGAGATCGTGCATGCAATGCTGGAGCCCGCGAAACAACAGCTCAAGCTGTTCGCCTGAAGGGTCCGGGGCGTGGGTCAGCCGTTCCACATGGCGCGCAAGACGTGTCAGGTCGGCCAGCGTCTGGTCGTGCAAATCCATACCGATGCGATGGCGCTCGGTCTCCAGGGCTTCAGTCAGTTTCAGCGCACCAAATCGCAAGCCTTCCTCGCGGGCTCGTGCTTCCGTTTCCACAATAGCAGAGCGTTTGGCCTGCTCCGCAGCTCGGATTGCAAAGAAGTATGGTGCAAGCAGATCAGCGATTGATTGAGCGTTTTCCACATCCCTCAGCTGGTAGCAGGCGGGCATGAGACTGGAACAGCTCAACGCGCCTATGATATCGCCCTGCGCCTTCAAAGGCACATGCAGGCGCCCTTTCAGGTCATGCTCGATAATCGGACTGGAAAACGAACCTTCGAAATGAAAACGCGGATCCGCGCGTGCGTCATCGGTCAGAAGGTAACCAGCCTCGCCCGACAACAGAGTACGGATAGGACTGCCGGACAGAAGCGCTGGCGGATTGCGGCTCCAGGCCGTCGAAATGCCGCTCTCATAGGCGATGTGGAACTTGCCATCCAGCATCTTGATGCAGACGTCCAGATGGTCATACGGCACGATATGCGTGATCTCCGCCGCCACCGCCTGAATGATGGAATCGAAGTCAAGCTGTCCCGCCAGCAATCTGGAAATATTCAGATAGTGGTCGAGCAACCTTTGGGGCGCGAGTTCGGCCAAGCGTTTCTCCTCCAGAACGCAAATTGCTCATGAAGCTCTATAATACGCCGTGACATGCTTGGCGCGTCTTGCGGGTTCCCGCAATTTTGCTGCGGAAACCCGCAAGACAGTTGCTTCATTCGGCCTTCACAGAAGGCTTCTCTTCTTTCATCCTCGCTTCACCAGAAAATTGCCCGCAAGACAAGAGCGTAAAATCGCGTCAGGCGCAGACTGGTGCCGTTGAGGAGCGGCGGTGCGGGAGGCTCGCATCACAATCAATTCAGACGATCCGAAGTGCCGGGGCGCTGCGGGTCGTATATTGGCAACCGGGAGGAATGAATGAAACTCGCAAAAATCCTATTCGCATCCGCAGCACTGGCAGGCGTTCTCGCCGCTGGCAGCGCATTGGCCGACACATCGTCAAAGAAGATTGCATTCTCCAACAATTATGCTGGCAACTCATGGCGCCAGGCCATGCTGGAGAGCTGGGACAAGATCACCAAGGAAGCCGTAAAGGCCGGTGTGGTCGCTGCGGCTGATCCGTTCACGACGGCTGAAAATCAGGCCACAGAACAGGCCGCACAGATTCAGAACATGATCCTGCAGGGCTATGACGCTATCGTCATCAATGCCGCTTCGCCAACCGCTTTGAACGGCGCAATCAAGGAAGCCTGCGACGCGGGCATCACGGTCGTTTCCTTTGACGGCACAGTCACGGAGCCTTGCGCATGGCGCATCGCGGTCGATTTCAAGGCAATGGGCGAAGGCCAGATCGACTATCTGGCAAAGCGCTTCCCCGATGGCGGCAACCTGCTTGAAATTCGCGGCCTTGCCGGTGTTTCGGTCGACGACAATATTCATGCCGGTATCGAAGAAGGCGTGAAGAAGCATCCGAAGTTCAAGGTCGTCGGCTCCGTCAATGGCGACTGGGCCGCAGATGTCGCGCAGCGCGCCGTCGCCGGTATCCTGCCCAGCCTGCCAAAGATCGACGCTGTCGTGACGCAAGGCGGCGACGGCTATGGCGCCGCGCAGGCCTTCGCCGCCGCCAAGCGCGAAACGCCGATCATCATTATGGGCAACCGTGAAGACGAACTGCAGTGGTGGAAGCAGCAGAAAGACGCCAACGGCTATGAAACCATGTCGGTTTCGATCGCACCTGGCGTCTCCACGCTTGCTTTCTGGGTTGCCCAGCAGATTCTCGACGGCAAGGACGTGAAGAAGGACCTCGTGGTTCCGTTCCTCAGCGTCAGTCAGGAATCGCTCGACAAGGACCTCGCCAACACCCAGAAGGGTGGTGTCGCCAATGTCGAATATTCGCTGGAAGACGCGCAGAAAGTCATCGACGCCGCCAAATAAGCAGGGCGTCCACATAATCGAGCGATTGGGGCGGGGTTCGTTCCCGCCCTTTTGCATCGCCTATTCTTCAGCATTTCCAGCAATCAGTTGAGCGTATGACAGAAGCAGCAGAGAAACGGGAGGTCGTCGCGGCGCGCAATATCCGCGTGCAGTTCGGTGCGGTAAAAGCACTGGATGGCGCCGAACTCGTGATCCGCGAAGGTGAATGCGTCGGGCTTGTCGGCCACAATGGCGCCGGCAAATCCACTATCGTCAATGTCATCAATGGCGGGTTGTCGCCGCATGAAGGCAGTATTTCCTATCACGAGGAAACAGGATACGGCGTGGCGATAGCACGCAAGCACGGCGTGCGTTGCGTTTTTCAGGAATTGTCGCTGTTTCCGAACCTGACCATTGCCGAAAATGTTCGCATCATGCAGCGCGATCTGACCGGAACTGGCTGGCGCGGCAACGCCATCGAACTGATTTCCAAAAAGCTCGACGAGATTTTTCCGGGCCACAAGATCGACAGCAGCGTTACTGTCGATGAGCTTTCCATCGCCGAGCGCCAGATGGTGGAAATCGCCATCAACTTCACCGCGCCCTGCACTGCGCCAAAACTAGTTATTCTCGATGAACCGACGTCATCGCTTGATGCAGGCATTGCCGCGCAACTGATGGCGTATGTGCGCCGTTTCGTCGGCACCGGCGGTGCCGTTATCCTGATTTCGCATATGTTGGGTGAAATTCTCTCAACCTCCGACCGCATCGTGGTGATGAAGGACGGAAAGGTGGTCGCCAATCGCGCGGCAAAAGATTTCACCAATCGCAGCCTCGTCGAAGCTATGGGCAGCGTTGAGCGCGAAAAGGCCGCGCGCCGCACCGCAAAAACCGATGCGAGCGGCACGCCCGTTCTGTCCTTCGCCAAGCGTGCCACTGACATAAAGCCATTTCAGGCTTTCAAGGGCGAAGTCATCGGTCTCGCAGGGCTGGCCGGACACGGACAGACCAGGATGCTGCTCGATCTCTACTATGCACGGCGGCCGAACTGGGTTCCGGCCCGCAATTGCGAAATCGCCTTCGTTGCGGGCGATCGCAGCCTCAACGGCACTTTCCCGCTGTGGAGCATCCTGCACAATCTCACCATCGGCTCGCTGGACCGGCTGTCGTCGCTGAAACTCGTTGACCAGAAGCGGGAAGATGCCCTTGGCAGTGACTGGAAAGATCGCATCCAGATACGCACGCCGGATATGGGCAACCGCATCCTGTCGCTGTCGGGTGGCAACCAGCAAAAAGTGCTTTTCGCCCGCGCACTGGCAACCAGCGCCAACACTATTTTGATGGACGATCCGATGCGTGGCGTCGATGTCGGCACCAAGCAGGAAGTCTATGAAATCCTGCGCCATGAGGCCGAAAACGGACGCACATTCGTCTGGTACTCCACCGAAATGGACGAAATCGAACTTTGTGACCGCGTCTATGTCTTCCGCGACGGCGCTATCGTCGCGGAACTGACCGGCGAAGACAATACGGAAAAGAACGTGCTTGCAGCATCCTTTGAGGGAGGTCACGAATAATGCGCCTTTCCTCTTCCTCCGTCCGCCTGCTCACGCCGGTTTTCTCGCTGGTTCTGCTGCTTGCCGCCGTCTTCTACATGCAGCCGCGCGCCATGAGCTATACCGGGCTGAATCTGCTGTTCAATCTGGCCGTCCCCATTGCGCTAGCAACCATCGCTCAGATGCTCATCATGGCGGTCAACGATCTCGATCTCTCGATGGGCACCTTCGTGAGTTTCGTGGTCTGTGTTGCCGCAACCTATCTCAACACCACGCCCGTCATCGGGGTATTGATCCTTGTGGCAGCCATTGCAGCTTATGCAGCGCTTGGCGCACTGATCCACTTGCGTAATTTGCCCTCCATCGTCGTCACACTTGGCATGAGCTTCGTCTGGGGCGGATTTGCCGTTCTGCTGCTGCCCTCGCCCGGCGGACAGGCGCCGGACTGGGCACGCTGGATCATGACCGCCAAGCCGCCTTTCATGCCCATGGCCATTGTGGCCAGTATCCTGATCGCGGTTGTCACGCATTTCATCGTCATGCGCTCCACCTTCGGCGTGCTGATGCGTGGCGCGGGTGGTAACAGCCGCTCCATCGAGCGTGCTGGCTGGTCTGTAACGATGATCCGTGCCGGAACCTATGCGCTGGCTGCCTTCTTCGCGGTGCTGGCAGGAATTGCACTGGTCGGTCTCACCACATCGGCAGATGCCAATATCGCGTTACGTTATACGCTTCTGTCCATCGCAGGCGTTATTCTCGGCGGTGGTGAGTTTGTCGGCGGACGTGTATCGCCCATCGGTGCCGTCATCGGTGCCCTGACGCTGACGCTTGCCGGGTCCTTCCTCTCCTTCATGCGCATTTCGCCGGACTGGCAGATCGGTGCGCAAGGCGGCATTCTCATCGTGGTGCTGGCTTTGCGCCTCTTCCTTAATCGCCTCGAAAAGAGGGAGAAAAAGCAATGAGCCGTCTCGCTGTCCTTACCAACCGCCCGTGGATATGGTCGTTCATCGCCACTGCCATCGTCTGGATCATCACCATCCTCTTTACCGGTGGCGCGGGCGCACACGGGCTCTCCCACGCGGCTTTCACTTTCGCCTCCTTCTCGGTTATCGTCGGCCTCGGGCAGATGTTCGTCATTACGCTCGGCCCCGGTAACATCGATCTGTCTGTCCCAGCCAATATGACGCTTGCCGCGACACTGGCGCTCAAGCTCATGGATACGCAGGACGGCATGGTTCTGGCGGGGCTAGGCGTTGCCATTCTGGTTGGTGTTGCCATCGGCATCTGCAATTATGCGCTGATCAAGCTTCTACGCATTCCGCCCATCATCGCCACCTTGTCGATGAGCTTCCTGATCCAGTCCACCGCCATCTGGAGCAATCGCGGCCTGCGCGTGAAGCCGCCGGAAAGCCTCGCGCAGTTCACCACATCCTCCACGCTCGGCATACCCAACGTCGCCATCATAGCGCTGATCCTGTCGGTCATCGGCTGGGTGCTCCTGAAAAGGAGCATCTATGGACGCTGGATTTCGGCAATAGGCCAGAACCCTTTCGCTGCGCGTATGGCGGGCGTTCCGGTCGATGGCACGCGCTTCGTCACCTATCTCCTCTGTGCAGTGCTCGCTTCGCTCTGCGGGTTCCTGCTTGCTTGCTTTTCGGGCGGTGCGGCGCTGAACATGGGTGCGGAATATCTTTTGATGTCGATTGCCGTCGTCATCATCGGCGGCACGGCGGTTGCTGGCGGCGATTCCAACATCCCCGGCATTTGGGGAGCCGCCCTCTTCATGTTCCTCATAGTTTCGATGCTCAACACCTACGGCTTCGGCGCCGGTGTCCGTCTTGTCCTGACCGGGCTCACCATCATTGCGGTGATTATCCTCGCCAGTGGCCGACGCGCCGAGCGTTAAATTCCTTCGGAGTAACTTTCCTTGTCAAAAACTGTTTCGATTTACGAAATCCACGACGAACGCTTCAAGCAGATGATCGTGCCGAGTGCCGATCTGGACGAACTTTATAGCGACTGCCGCTGGGCAGAAGGCCCAGTGTGGTTCGGTGACCAGAACTGCCTTCTGTGGAGCGACATTCCGAACCAGCGCATCCTGCGCTGGGTACCGGAAGCCCCCGTTGGCGACAGTGTTTCAGTGTTCCGCAACCCGTCCAATTTTTCCAACGGCAATACGCGTGACCGCGAAGGACGCCTCGTCACCTGCGAGCATGGAGGTCGTCGCGTCACCCGCACGGAAGCGGATGGCAGCATCACCGTGCTCGCCGACAGCTATCAGGGCAAAAAACTCAATGCGCCCAACGACGTCATCGTGCGCTCGGACGGCACCGTGTGGTTTACCGATCCGACCTACGGCATCATGGCCGATTATGAAGGCTACAAGGCCGCCCCAGAGCAGCCTTCGCGCAATGTCTATCGGCTGGACCCGAAGAGTGGCGAGATCAATGCCGTCGTTACCGACTTCCACCAGCCGAACGGACTTGCCTTCTCGCCAGACGAAACCAAGCTCTATGTCGCCGACAGCGCTTATAGCCACGATGAGAATGCACCGCGCCACATCCGCGTCTTCAACGTGGTGGATGGTGGGGAGCGGGTTACCGGCGGCTCCGTATTCTGCACCATAGACGATGGCCTGCCAGATGGTTTCCGTTTCGATACGGACGGCAATCTGTGGACCAGCGCTGGCGACGGCGTGCACTGCTTCTCGCCGGAAGGCACGCTCCTTGGCAAGATCAAGACGCCGCAGACGGTCGCCAATGTGACCTTCGGCGGTCCCCGCCGCAACCGGCTATTCATTGCAGCGACGAAGTCGCTCTATGCGGTCTATCTCACAGTAACCGGCGCGCAGTGCCCCTGATAAAACAACGGCGGCTTTCCAAAACGAAAAGCCGCCGCTCTCTATAAGTATAGTAATTCATTGAAAAAACTGCATTCGCCACATGCCGCGTTCATGCGAACATGCCAATAATGTTTCTTTATTTAAAACGGATCTTTCCGACCCAAAACCGGAACGACCCGCATATCAGGACCGTGAATGACGGAACAAATCAGACTATGATCTCTTCTGTCCTTCAGCCTGCACTCAACAAGCAAGGCCACAGCCTTGCAGATGAGTACATTGCCCTGATGCGCTGAGGTTATATAATCCAACCGTCAACACTATGGAAACAGTTTGTCAACAAATCGGCTCAAATTACTGTGAGTAAAATTTGAAAGAACTACAGATTTTCATGATGTTACCCGTAATTTCATAGTAAATATATTAGCGATACCTTTTATAAATTCCTATTTATTTCCCATTTAGTGAAAGGATGGCATTACGCATAACAAAGACTCGCGGATAACCGGTTACGCTGAATGTCTGAGTTCAAGAGAACGGCAGCTCGGCGCGCGATAACGGACGTGACAACCGCTAATGCCTTGATATTCGACATCGACGTCGACGCCAAAAACCTCGGTTATACGCTCTGCTCGCAACACCTCGCGCGGCGTCCCGAGCGCAACGAGGCTGCCTTTGTCCATCACCGCAATACGGTCGCAGAACATTGCGGCATGGTTCAGGTCATGCAACGCAGCCACAACCGTCAGTTTCTGGCGGCTGACAAGATCGAGCAGTCCGATCTGGTGCCCGATGTCGAGATGATTGGTCGGCTCGTCCAGAAGCAGTATCTGCGGTTCCTGCGCCAAAGCGCGGGCTATATGCAAACGCTGCCGCTCGCCACCGGAAAGCGTATGCCAGCAGCGGTCGGCCAGATGCGCCATATCGACATTGACCAGCGCCTGGTCAATGATTGCATCATCCTCCTCCGACCACGGCGACAGCGCGCCGAGATAGGGCGTCCGCCCAAGTTCGACCGCCTGACGCGCCGTAATGCGTTCCGTCGTTCCTGCCTGCTGCTCGACCAGCGCCATTTTCCGTGCGATCTCGCGGCGGCTGAAACTGTCGATGGGCGCGCCGCACAGATTGATTTCACCGACGCGGCACCTGCGAACGCCGGACAGCAGGGAGAGAAAACTGGTCTTTCCCGACCCGTTCGGCCCTATGATGCCAAGAAACTCACCTTCCGTCACTTCCAGCGAAACATCTCGCAAAATCTCGACATTGCCCACCGACCAGCCGATATTGCGTGCTGAGAGGATCATGACCAAGCCCTCCTTTGTCCAAGCAACAGGGCGAAGGCCGGCGCACCGAACAAGGCCGTGATGACGCCGATCGGCAGAACCTGCCCCGGAATGATGATACGCGACAGAATATCGGCGACGATCATGAAGATCGCGCCTATGAGTGCTGCCGCAGGCAACAGCCTGCCATGGCGGACCCCGACCACCATGCGCGCCGCATGGGGAATAACAAGGCCGATAAAGCCAACCGAGCCGACAATGGAAACCATCACCGCCGTCATCATGGCGCTGACGCCAATCAGCACCGCATAGACGCGACGTACCGGTATGCCGAGCGAAGCGGCGGATTCCGTTCCGAAGGTGAAGGCATCAAGCGCACGCGCATGCCACAGGCAGATTGCAAGCCCGATCAGGCAGGCAGGTAAAGCGAGAGTGACATCGGGCCAGCGCACCCCGGAAAGATTGCCCAAAAGCCAAAACATGATACCGCGCGCCTGTTCGGCATTTGCGGCCTTTGTGACGATGAATGATGTCAGCGCATTGAAAAGTTGCGAACCGGCAATGCCTGCGAGGATGATCGCGCTGCTGCCGCGTCCGGCCCGCAACGCCAGCAGGGACACAAGGCAAAAAGCAACAATAGCGCCAATGAACGCACCCAGCGATAGCGTCAGCACGCCGGCACCTATGCCAAGAATGGCAACGCTGACAGCCCCTGTCGAGGCACCAGCGGAAATGCCCAGAATATAAGGATCAGCGAGCGAGTTTCGAAGCAACGACTGCAGAATGACACCGGATATTGCAAGCGACGCGCCGCAACATGCCGCGATAACCGCACGGCTGAGGCGATAGCTCCAGACGATCCCTTCATCGATGGGTTCGAGCGGATAACCGGCGTTCCACACCCGATTGGCCACGGTCTTCGCAACCACCTCGAGCGGTATTGCCGTTTCGCCTATCGCCGCTCCGAGCCAAAGGGCAAGAAGAAGCAGGACAAGCGAAAAGGCCAGGAAGAACACGCCGGAGCGTGCCCTTCCCTTCTGTTTGAAGCCTGTTGTCGCCGCCCGAACCGTCACTTGTTCAGGCCCGAGGCGGCAATGTCGGCGGCAAGCGTTTCGATGCCTTCGATCACGCGAAGCGAGGTGCTCATCGACTGTGCATCCATGTCGAAGACATGCTTGCCCTTGACCGCTGGCATCAGCTTCGTCACCGCATCGTTCTCAAGGAACTGGTGTTTGACGGCAATGTCGTCAGCCGGATAGCGACGGCGATCCAGTTTTGCAGCAACGATCATCGAAGGGTTCGATTTCGCAATCGTTTCCCATCCGACCGTCGGCCATTCTTCCTCGCTGTCGATCACATTCTTGATGCCGAGTGCCGAAAGAATATAGGCGGGCGCGCCAAATTTGCCTGCAACGTAAGGATCGGCATCGACCTGCGTGCTGGAGAACCAGACGACAGCCGAAAGCTTGCCGTCAGTAGACCCAATTTTTTCACGCGCAGCCGCTTCGCGCGCCCTCAGGTCGGCGACGAGTTTCTCGCCACGGTCCTGCACATTGAAGATTTCCGCCAGTTCGGTAATTTCCTGATAGACGATATCCATCTTGAACGCCGCCGTACGAACGCCGTCGCCACCGCCGGAATTGTCCTTGCCAACGCAATCGGAAGGCGAGGTATAGGCAGCGATGCCCAGTTCCTCGAACTGTTCAGGCTTTGCCACGATGCCTGTCGGGCCGACATGCCACTGGAAATCCGCCGTCACGATATCCGGCTTCTGCGCCAGAACGCTTTCAAAGCTCGGATCATTATCGGCAAGCCGCTTGACCTTGGCATTCACCTGTTCAAAGCCTTTGAGAACAGGGCCGAACCACACTGCCGTGCCGACAACCTTGTCGCCGAGACCCAGGCTGTAAAGAATCTCTGTGCTGCTCTGGCCAACTGCAACCGCGCGGGCGGGTGCCTGCTTGAAGGTAACGTCACGACCGCAGTTTTTCAGCGTCAGCGGATATTGCGTTTCCGCTGCCTGTGCGGATACCCCGCCTGCGAGAAAAAATGCAGCCGCGCAAAAGGCGGCGCGAAACGGCATCTTGCCGAGAATATTCATGAAAGTCCCCGAAATGATGAGAGAAAGACGCCCTGTCAGGCGGCGGATAAATTCCGGCGCGGAAGACGGACAGGCATATCCGGGAACATATCGAAATCATGCGATGACGATGGGAGGAAGCGTCCTGCGACGCAGAAATCTGTCATAACCGGCTCCTGCTCCGGGCATCCCCGCCCGTGACAATGGACAACACTAAACGGCAGGTCTCCTGGCTCACGAATATCTGCTGATCATCTGCCTTCCCGCGCTTCTCCGGCACAGTGGCATGACGCTTTGAACGTCACGAGGATGAACGGCAATCCGCTTACAGTTGCGGGGGCAGCCACGGTCTTGGCCCCTTTTTGGGTCGTCCTCACCGTGTTCCCTATTAATCCCCTTCGCTCTCGGTCGGGGAACCGTTGTTACACTATTACGTTGGTCCGCTGCCGTCGTCAAGCAGGTCTCGGCCGCTATTTCCAGCTTGCGGTTTTCAAGTGATTCGAAAGCCCGTTACTTAAATTGCGGCCAAACTATCGTCGCATGCGCTGGCCTATTGAATTTGTTTTCGCTAATCTCCATGTAGTTTTCTCCCGCTAGAGGAGCGGGACTTTGGGGAGGTCCGCCGCAAGGCGGCATACATTCTATCTGGGAGGACATATGCGTAGATTTATTCTGGCCCTGACGTCGGTAGCGGCGTTGGCTATGGCAGGCTCTGCTTCTGCAGAAGACTACAAGGTGCTCGCGCCTGCGGCTCCGGGCGGCGGCTGGGACCAGACGGCACGCACGATGCAGAGCGCGCTTCAGGATGAAAAGATTTCCGGCAGCGTACAGGTCATCAACGTTCCAGGCGCTGGCGGCACCATCGGCCTCGCGCAGTTTGTGAACCAAAACAAGGGCGATCCAAGCCAGCTCATCGTTGGCGGCTATGTCATGGTCGGCGCTATCCTGACCAACAAGTCGCCGGTGACACTCGACGCCATCACGCCGATTGCACGCCTCACAGGGGAATACGAAGCCATCGTCGTACCGGCATCTTCCGATATCCAGAACCTCGGCGATCTTGCCGCGAAACTGAAGGCAGATCCGGGCTCCGTTTCGTGGGGCGGCGGTTCTGCTGGCGGCACCGACCATATCACCGCTGGCCTCTTTGCCAAGGCGGCAGGGGTCGATCCGACAAAGGTCAATTACATCGCCTTCTCCGGCGGCGGTGAAGCACTGGCGGCCATTCTCGGCAATCAGGTGACCGTTGGCATTTCCGGCTACGGCGAATTCGAAGCCCAGATCAAGGCGGGTACGCTGCGCATCATCGGCATTTCGAGTGACGAGCGCGTGGAAGGCATCGACGCACCAACCTTCAAGGAAGGCGGCGTCGACGTTTCGATCCAGAACTGGCGCATGGTGGGTGCAGCTCCCGGCATCACAGCCGAACAGGAAGCTGCCATCAATGCCGATATCGAGAAAATGGTGAAGTCTGAGTCCTGGCAGAAGGCCCTTAAAGACAAGGGCTGGGCAGATACCTATCTCGCCGGCCCGGCGTTCAAGGAACAGCTCGCCAAGGACGTTGCCGCGACGGAAACCATCCTCAAGGAAATCGGCCTCGTCAAATGACAGGATCAGAACCGCAGGAAAAGCGCCGCCCGGAAGGGGCGGCGCCAGATTTCGCCGCTCTTGTCATCGCCCTTGTTCTTGCAGCTGTCGCCATTGCCATTGCCTGGTCGACGACCTACGGCAACGACGTGACGAGCTACTCGCCAGTCGGCCCGAAAACCGTTCCCTATGTCGTCGCAGCCGGATTATTCGGCCTTGCCATTTGGACCGTGTTCGAAGCCCTTCGCGGCGATTTTCCCGAGCGTGAGCATCAGGAAATTGCTCCGATGGCGTGGATCATCGGCGGTCTGGCCATCCAGATGCTGACGATGAAAACCGTTGGCTTTTCTCTGTCCACCGGCCTGCTTTTTGCGGCGACCGCGCGCGGCTTCGGCTATCGCAAATTCTGGATCAGCGTTCCCGTCGGCATCGTCTTCGCCTTCGTGATCTGGTTCATCTTTGCGCGCGGCCTGCAGCTGTCGCTGCCGTCCGGCTGGCTCGAACAATTCGTTTAGGGACGGAGCGCTTTCATGGATACTGTCGCACTTCTCGCCAACGGGCTTCTGGTGGCGCTTGAACCATCGAATCTTCTTTATGCGCTGATCGGTGTCACGCTCGGCACCGCCGTCGGCGTGCTGCCTGGCATTGGCCCAGCGCTCACCGTCGCGCTCCTTCTGCCCGTTACCTACAAGCTGGACCCGTCCGGCTCCCTCATCATGTTCGCCGGCATTTATTACGGCGGCATGTATGGCGGCTCAACCACATCGATCCTGCTGAATACGCCGGGAGAAAGCGCCTCCATCGTCACCGCGTTGGAGGGCAACAAGATGGCCCGCGCCGGACGTGGCGGGCCAGCACTTGCAACGGCGGCCATCGGCTCGTTCATTGCGGGCCTGATCGCCACTCTGGCGCTCGCCTTCGTCGCGCCATGGGTCGTGAAATTCGCCTTGTCCTTCGGGCCTTCCGAATATTTCGCGCTCATGCTTCTGGCTTTCATGACGGTCTCGGCCGCATTTGGCGATTCCACGCTGCGCGGCCTGACATCCCTGTTCATCGGACTGGCGCTGGGCCTGATCGGCATCGACCAATTGACCGGTCAGGCGCGCCTTGTCATGGGAACGCCGAACCTGCTCGATGGCATCAATGTCACCACATTGGCAGTGGCGTTGTTCGCTATTGGTGAAACCCTTGCGGTCGTGTCGAAGAAGCTTCGGCCAGAAGATGAAGTCATTGCCGTCAAGGGTTCCGTCTGGATGACCAAAAACGACTGGAAACGCTCGTGGATGCCGTGGCTGCGCGGCACCGCCATCGGCTTTCCGATCGGGGCCATGCCTGCGGGCGGCGCCGATGTATCAAGCTTCCTTTCCTATTCGGCGGAACGGCAGTTCTCGAAACATCCGGAAGAATTCGGCAAAGGCGCTATCGAAGGCGTTGCGGGGCCGGAGGCTGCCAACAATGCTTCCGCTGCCGGAACACTCGTGCCGCTTCTGACGCTTGGCCTGCCCACCACGGCGACGGCAGCAATCATGCTGGCGGGTTTCCAGCAATTCGGCCTACAGCCCGGCCCTCTGCTGTTCGTGACCAATGCCACGCTGGTCTGGGGTCTGGTGGCGAGCCTTCTCGTTGCCAATCTGATGCTGCTGGTTCTCAATCTGCCGCTGATCGGCCTGTGGGTGAAGATGCTCACCATTCCGCGTCATTGGCTCTATGCCGGCATTCTGGTTTTTGCCACGCTTGGAACAATCGGCGCGAATGCCTCAACCTCGATGCTCTTCGGCCTGCCGGTTTCGTTCGAACTCGGCCTGCTGCTGGCATTTGGTGTGCTGGGCTATGTGCTGCGGCGCTTCTCATACCCAATCGCGCCGGTTGTCGTTGGCCTGATCCTCGGACCGATGGCCGAGAAAAGCTTGCGTCAGGCACTGCAGATCAGCCAGGGCAACCCGATGACTCTGGTGCATTCCTGGGTATCGGTTGTGCTGATCGCACTGGCGATTGCCGCAGTCGTCGTCCCCATGATCATGCGCCAGCGCGGCAAGGGCGAATTGCTGAGCCAGATGGCGACAGACGAAGATTAAAAAACAAAAGCCCGGCAAAGCCGGGCTTTTTTACTCAGATACGCGTACGCTTACTTAACTGCTCAACCCTGAATACGACGGAACTGGTCAACGTCGATGCCAAGCGTCTCAAGGTCCTGGGCAGTTGGCTTCTGACCAGCGCGCACAGCAGCAGAAGCACGAACAGCGCTACCGAATTGCGCGAATGCACGACCGAAACGGTTATTGAAGCGGGTAAACATTTTTCTCTCCATCACGGACACTTCGTTAGTCCGTGACTATCAGATGGGGATCGCTCCAACGACTTAGAAGATCGGCATTTGCATGCCAGCCATGCAGTTTCGGCATGCTCCTTTCAGCCCGTCTTGATTGCGATCAATGCCGTCCGCTCGTTGGCTTGCGAAGCTCTTTTCAACCAAAGGAAGGAGCTACAGAATGTCGAATACCCCCCACACACTTGGAGAAGAGTTTCCCGGTCAGCTCGATGCCATTCATGCACTGAAGGCGAAGGATGCGCATTTTGCCCGCATCCTGGAAGAGTATGATTCCGTCAATGACCGCATCCACCGCGCCGAAACGAAGATCGCGCCCGTGAGCCAGGAAGAAGAAACGAACCTGCGCAAACAGCGCCTCACCTTGAAGGACAGCATCACCGAGGCGCTTGCCGAAGCCTGATCAGTCAACGCAAGCAACATGATAGGCCCGGCAACGGCTCAGGAGGCTTTGTCCTCAACTTTGCTGTTGTCCGGACCGACAGAGTTTTCCATCTTTCCTACCACGATCAGAACGGTGACGGCGATAAACGTCGCCATGATCGCGATATGCCAGAGGCCGAGGCCACTGGCGAGGCCGACGGATGCCGCAAGCCACATACCAGCACCGGTCGTAATGCCGGTTATTTTTCCGCGTGCGAAAATAATAAACCCCGCCGCCAGGAACGCGACGCCGCTTGTGATCGCTTCAACGAGCCGCGAAGGGTCCATCCGGATATTCTGATCATTAAATACCGGCACATTGACCAGTTCTAGCGAGACAATTGTAAAGGTAGCCGAGGCGAGACAGACCAGCATGTGGGTCTTCAGCCCGGCGGGGCGCCTCCGCCATTCCCGCTCAAGGCCGATGATGGAACCGAGCAGCGTTGCCAGCAGCATTCGCGCCAGAACCATCGGCAAACTGATTACATTGTCGTGCGTAAATTCAGCCCAGAATTGTTCCATGCCCGATAACGGGCATGGTGGGGTTTGGTTCCGCTATGGCCAAATGCTAACAACAGCGATGACCTACAGTCATTTTGCCGATGCTGGTGGAACCGTTTCTGTCGCGGCAGGCGGCAAGGAATTCTCGCCATTGGGGGTGTTCTCGTCGGGAGAAATAACAGCGCCGTAGATCTCTACCAGTACCCACACGACGAGCGCCGCCGCGATACTGACCAGCAACACTATGAGAACGGGCTTACCTTCACGGCCTTGTCTTGCTTCAGTCGGGTTGACCTGTTTCATGGATCAAATCCTCCTGTTCGTTTCAGCGGCATGAAACTTGCCGCTATAGACCTAATGGAAGGATAGGGCTTTTGTTCCAATCAGTGCGAGATGCCTTGCATCGCCTTGCCGCTAATCGATTGGTTTCATTGAGTTTGCCAAAGACTGGTGAGCGAGCGCTTCAGCACTGGCTCACACTCGCAACAAATGTATGAGGGGCAATGGTACGGTCGGTTGGAGTTGAACCAACGACCTCAGGAGCCACAATCCTGCGCTCTAACCAACTGAGCTACGACCGCGTACCTTTGTGTCGGCTGCGTGACGCTCTGGCGTCGCCGACAGGGGGTCACATACGGAGAATCGATCCATATTGCAAGTGATTATAGCTCTCTTTTTTGAGAAATTCCCAATTGCAGGATTCTATATCAAATCTTGCTCATAAAGGTCACGCGCTGGTAACCATTATAGATGACCGGCTGTGCACAACTTGGATATTGGGTCGAGCCTGTAAAATTGCCTTTCCCGCATTAACTAATGAAACAGAAAATGCAGCCCATACCCAATGGCAATGTGGACCCGCGCCCACAAGAGGCTTATTAACAGGGTGTTAACAAGCACTGCGGGCGGTCGAAAGAACAGGTAAGGACAGGTATGTCAGGATCATACCCCTTCATCGATATTGCCGCGCTGGATTCTATCCGCGAAGGCTTTGCAAAGGGCGATGTGCAGCTCGTGCTGACGCACGACCTTTCGGCAGTGCTTTGGGTCAACGGCCCCGGCGCGAAGCTTTTCGGTTTCGATCGCGTGGAAGACATGATCGGCGGCGGGCTCGATCTGCCCATAGCCACACGTCGGCAGATCGCCTCATCGAACAGCAATGCCGACGGTGAAACCCGAACCGTTTCCGTTCGTCTTGGTGGCGGATTGCGTTCCGACCTTACCCGTTTCAGCGTTTCGCACATTACACTGCCCGACGGCGTGTCCGGGCTGCTGCTGACTGCCGATGGCAAGGACGCCAAGGCCGAAGCCGTCATTTCCGGTCTCAGCGACGACAGCACGCATATCGCATTGATCGACGCAAACAGTCGGGTGATTGCCGCAAGCCTGCGTTTTGCTACGCTCGACATTTCCTCCACTACGCTGGAAGATCTGGTCATCGAAGCCGCAGACGCGACCGACCGTATCGTCAAACGCCGCATCCGTGCTGGGAAACATTCCGTGCCGGGAGCGATTGCGCGGCTGACCGACACGCCGCCCATGCATCTTCTCTGCATTATCGGCGATGCTCCCGTCGCGACGCTGGAAGCACCCGTCGCTCTGCAGGGTGAAGCCGAAGAGATACTGGAAGAGATGCTTCCGGAACCTGTAGCAGGTGCAAATACTGAAGAGGCGGCCGCCGATCAGCCAAAACCCCGCAGCTTTGTGTTCGATCAGGATGCTCCGCCAGCCCGCTTCATCTGGAAAGTAGGACCGGATGGCGTATTCAGCGAAGTATCGCCGGACCTTTCCGCAACAATCGGGCCGAATGCGGCCGACGTCGTTGGACGGCGCTTTGCTGATGTTGCAAATGTCTTCGGATTCGACCCGGATGGCAGCATTGCGGCCCTGCTCGACAAGCGCGACACATGGTCGGGAAAACGGTTGATGTGGCCGGTAGAGGGCACGGACTTGCGCGTGCCGGTCGAGCTTGCCGCCCTGCCCGTCTATTCTCGTGATCGGAAGTTTACCGGTTTCCGTGGCTTTGGTGTGGTGCGCCCGGCAGAGGCCGAGAAGGACCCGGAAGAAATCGGACTGGTGCTTGCAGGTGGCATTCCGCAGACGCGCAAACCTGTCAACGAGCCGGTTGAAACGGCAACATCTGTCGAAGACGACGACGTTCTGGCGCTCTCCGAAGACGTCGCCAATGACGATAGCCCTGTTGCAACGTTGCCCAAGCCGCCGCTGGACATCGCACCGACACCGGGGCGCCGCGAATCCGACAAGGTCATCAGCCTGCTGAATGCCTGCGCACAGGAGAAAGTGGCTGCGGATCAGGCGAAGATGCTGAAGGAACAGGAGCGCGAAGAGCGCCCCGAAGGCGGGCTGACCAAGACCGAACGCAACGCATTCCGCGAAATTGCCGACCGTCTGCGCAAGCAGGGTCTAGCCAATTCACGCGCTGAAACCGAAACGACTGCCCCATCGGAAGACACCGTTTCTGACAGCCTTCAGCCGGTCGAAAAGACTGACGCGAAAGCACCGTTCATCAGCGAAATGGCCACCGAAGAAGTCTCGCTTCCGGCCTCCGCAGATGAAACCGCTCTGCTGGCCAATCTTCCTGTGCCGGTGATCATTCATTCCGGCGATAAGATTCACTACGTCAATCAGGCTTTGCTTGATCTCACCGGCTATGAATCGCTCGACGATATTCGCGATGCAGGTGGTGTCGACGTGCTGTTCAACAGCGAAAGCGACGATGGCGAAACACGACAGGGCATGGTGCTGCGCCGTGCCAATGGCAGCGAAGAGCCTGTCGATGCGCATCTCAATGCCATTTCCTGGCGCGATGGCCGCGCACTTATGTTGAGCCTGATGCCGGTAGCTGCAACACCAGCGTCTGTTGAGGCCGTTGCCGCCCCGGCTCAAGCGCCGGTCGCCATCAATACCGATGACGAGAAGCAGGCGCTTGCGGATCATGTCGAGGAACTGAAGACCATTCTCGACACGGCGACCGATGGTGTTGTCCTTATTGATCCTGAAGGCCGCATCCGCTCCATGAACCATTCGGCCTCGGCGCTCTTCGGCTATGAACGCGACGAGACGGAAGGCAAATTCTTCTCGATGCTGTTTGCCATCGAAAGCCAGCGCGCCGCGATGGACTATCTGCATGGTCTTTCCGGCAACGGCGTTCTGAGTGTCCTCAATGATGGGCGCGAAGTCATTGGCCGTGAAGCCAAGGGCGGGTTCATTCCTCTGTTCATGACCATCGGCAAACTGCCGCATGCAGGTGGGTACTGTGCTGTTCTGCGCGACATCACGCAGTGGAAGCGCACCGAGGAAGAACTGACCAACGCACGCAAGGAAGCTGAACGCGCTTCGAGCCAGAAGACCGAGTTTCTGGCTCGTATAAGCCACGAAATCCGCACACCGCTCAATGCGATCATCGGCTTCTCCGAGCTGATGGCCGACGAGAAATTCGGCCCCATCGGCAATGATCGCTATCGGGATTACCTGCGCGACATCAATCGTTCCGGCAATCACGTGCTGGCGCTCGTCAATGACCTGCTCGACATTTCGAAGATCGAAGCGGGCGCTCTCGACATGCAGTTTGAAGCGGTCTCGCTCAATGATGCCATTGCCGAAGCCATCGCGCTGATGCAGCCGCAGGCCAATCGCGAACGCGTCATCATCCGTTCGAGCTTCCAGTCCAACCTGCCCGACATCGTTGCCGATACGCGTTCGATCAAGCAGGTGGCACTGAACCTTCTGTCCAACGCAGTGCGTTTCACCGCGCCGGGCGGCCAAGTGATCGTATCAACAAGCTATGAAATGAACGGCGATGTCGTGATGCGAGTGCGCGATACCGGCATCGGCATGACCAAATCCGAGGTCGAGCAGGCGCTGAAGCCATTCCGGCAGGTCAATGCACTGGAGCGTCGCAAGGCAGAAAGTGCAAAAGACTGGCGCAGCGAAGGCACCGGGCTAGGCCTGCCTTTGACAAAAGCCATGGTGGAAGCCAACCGGGCGCAGTTTGCGATCGATTCCACGCCTGGCCACGGCACGGTCGTCGAGGTCGCCTTCCCGCCAACCCGCGTTCTGGCCGACTGATTTCACTTTCAAGAAGCTAACGAACCTCCCCTCGCGGGAGGTTTTTTCATGCCTTTTCTCAAGCATAAAAAAAAGCGCCGGACGAACCGGCGCTATCAGAATCTCAGAGACAAAGGACACAAAAGCAATTCGCAGTGGAGCACCGGAAACGGCAGCTCGATCATCACTCAGTGTTGCATCCCTTATCGCGTGAAGCCGGTTAACGACGCCTTAAATTCTTCGTTGAGAGTTTACTCATTGGTAGCGACTGTAAAATCAGGGTTAATTTCCGTGCAGCAATTGATTAACCATAGGAAAGAAGCAGCACTGGTGATTTGATTCCATCATCTGCCACCCCAGATGATAAGTCATACATCCAGCGTCTTTGCTTTGGCCGATTGCTGGTTTACAGCTTGGAGCGCATCCCGAGAAGCGTGAAACGGTTTTCGGATAAGATGTGCGAAAAACAGTTAGAGCGCCAAGCTGATTCAATCAGATTGGCGCTTTAGTAAAACTCATTGATTGGATGGTTGATGCGCTGGCCCCGATTTACGCGCCTCATAATTGCGCTCGTCATTCTCTGCGCCGCGGCTGCAGCAACCTTGCTGGCCGTGGTGCCTTTCATCGTCTCGACCGATGCCATCCGCATTCGCGTTGCGCAGGAAATCAGCGCCTGGACCGGCTATAGCGTCGAACTCAGGCAAGCTCCTCGCTTGAAAGTGTTTCCTGTTCTGCGCGCGTCCCTGAATGGTGTGACGCTCAGCAAACTTACGGATCAGGGACAGAAGCCGCTCATGAGCGCAGACCGTATCGACGTGGAACTCTCGCCGCTCGATGCCATCATGGGACATATCTCCTTTTCCGAAACGCAGATCGTCCGCCCGCATGTCAATCTCGACGGCCCGGTTTCGAATTTCTCGCAACTCCTTGATGCCATCGCCAATTCCAACGGACGGCTCGGCACTGCAATCCGTGCGCAACGCGCCCTGCAAAAAAGCGGCTCCGGCGACAATGCGCAGGCTGCACAGCAGGCTTCGCAACCCTTCGGTCGCGTCGTGGTCCGCGATGGAACGATTGCATTCAACCGTCCGGGCAGCGAACCGGAAATCACCAATGACGAGCAGATAACCAATGTCAGTGCAACGCTGGAATGGCCACGCACATCGAGCGCTGCGACACTGAAGGGTAGCGCCAAATGGCGTGACGAAACCTCCCAGTTCAGCCTGACTGCGGCACAAGCCCTGCCGCTTCTGGCTGGTGGCACATCGGATGTGACCGCGAGCCTGACTGCCAATCCGCTAAGCCTTACCTTTCAGGGCAAGGCGAATATTTCCAAGGATCGCTTTTTCGAAGGCGATCTGACCGCCAAGACCCCGTCTCTCAGTGGCGCAGTGCGCTGGCTCAGCCTTCCTCCGATTGCAGGCAGCGCCGAAATTGGCGCGTTCTCACTGGATTCCACTATCACAGCGACACCGAAGCGGCTGAAATTTGCCGATGTGGAAATGACCGCCAGCGACAGCCCGGCCAAAGGTGTGATCGAGATCGGCCTGGAGCAGGAACAGCCTGCGGTGACTGGCACGCTGGCTTTCGATAAACTCGACCTTCGCCGCCTGTTTTCGGCCTTCATTCCGCTGCCTGACAGCGGTGCACGTTCGCCGAACGAGCGCAACAATCCTGACCGCGATGCGGTCGACACGAGTTTCATCGACCGCGCGGAAGTCGATCTTCGCCTTTCCGCACAAAACGCCACAGCAGGCCCGGTCAATATGACGGGGGTGGCAGCCGCAGTTCAGATACGCGGCGGCCGTGCCATCTTTGATATCGGCGATGCCAAAGCCTTCAACGGCATCATGCAGGCCAATGTGCAGATCGTGCGCGACTTGAAGAGCGCCAGCGGCGAGCTGCGCTTCAACGCCTCGGATATCGACAGTTCGCAGTTCTTCACCGCACTTGGCTTCGACAAGCCTTTCGTGAGCGGCAAAGGCAATGTCTCGCTTTTCATGAAAGGTCCGGCCAATCGCTGGTCCGGCCTTCTGACCAATGCGCAGGGCAATGTTTCCATTCAGCTCAACAACGGCCAGATGCAGGGTTTTGCCGTACAGGATTTTCTCACCAAGGCCCAAAGCCAGCGCTTTTTCGCTCTTGAGCGGAAGGAAAATGTTGCCCTCGCCTTCAACCGCCTGGATGTGAAAGCCAATCTGTCCGACGGTGTCGCGACGCTGGAAAATGCCCGGCTCGACACGTCCGACGGTACGCTGACACTGGCAGGAATTGTACCTTTCGTGGATCGCAGCCTGGCGCTGAGCGGCGAAGTTGTTTTCCCCAACAGCCAACCGCAACAGCAGGAAAGCACTGCCGATGGCGAGAACAATCAGCCGCCTGCGGAAACCCCGCCAGCCAAGCCGCCGCTAAATTTCTTCGTCGGCGGCTCGTGGGATCGGCCATTTATTTCACCGTCTTCGATGGGAGCGGGGCAGTAGTCTCCCGTTTACCTCTTTCGACTATACGGGCCAGCCAAAGGCCCAAATTGACCGAATATAGATCTTTCCCGAAAATCGCTACCTTTCACAGGAGCGGGAAAACGGGATCATGCCGACTCATACCCAGCCCGAGCGTTATCCCGAACTCGATGCACTGCGCGGCCTCGCGGCGAGTGTCGTATTGCTGCGGCATTTCGTGAATATTTGGCCCTATGAGGCCATGGGGCCTTACTTTTTCATTCTGCTGCGATCTCCGCTGCGCTTCTTTTTTGCCGCACATGAAGCAGTCCTGCTGTTCTTCTTGCTGAGCGGCTTCGTTCTGACGTTGCCATTCATGCGTCGCCAGCCATCCTATCCAGCCTATCTCATACGGCGCACCTGCCGGATATACTTGCCTTATCTCGTCGCGCTCTCGCTTGCTCTTACCGGTGCCCTGCTTCTGAACGGATCTATCCAGCCGCTCAGCAACTGGTTCAATCTCACATGGACTACGCCGGTGACGCCGCAAATGATTGCGCAACATGTGCTGTTCATCGGCTCTTATCCCAATGGTGAAGTGAATACAGCTTTCTGGTCTCTCGTTTATGAGATGCGGATATCGATCATATTTCCGCTACTCTTCGCCCTCACCGTGACATTGCGGCCGTCTGCTGCAATTGTAGTCGCCTTTGGGCTTTCCATTCTCGCGAACGGTTTCCGCTCTGATCCCTATACTGGCGGCTGGTGGATAACCGTACATTTTGCCAGCTTCTTCCTGCTGGGCAGTCTCATGGCGCAGAACCTGCCAGCCATACAGAGTTTCTACAAGCGGCTATCCAGCCGGATGCTTGTCGCGATCAATATCATGGCTCTCTTGCTGGTCACTTACGGCGCCGGGCCGCCCATGTTGAAGAATTGGCTTGGAGACCTGACAGACTGGGCCACGATGGCTGGACTGGTCTGGATCATCGTGCTTGCGACTTCAAGCGGCACCTTGCGCCGCTTCCTGCTGCTGCCCCTGCCCCAATTTCTCGGGCGTATTTCCTACAGTCTCTATCTGATCCATGCGACAGTGCTTTTTGCGCTCGTGCACGTGTTTTACGGGCATGTCGCCCTGATCGCGCTGCTACCCGCCTATATTGTCTTGAGTATCGGTCTTGCTACGTTGATGCATCGCTATATCGAATTGCCAACCATGGCGCAGGGCAAGCTTCTCGCGGCACGGTTTGCCTACTGACCGGATAAGGCCAGCAGGCAAATGCTCCCGTCTTACCCCATGCGGAACGCCGCCTGTTCGTCGCGGCGGCGCTGCACTTCGCGGCGCTTGTTGACGACCGAAGCAATAATGACGCCGATGGTCACCAGCGCAATGAGGATCGTACAAACCGCGTTGATTTCCGGCGTCACGCCAAGGCGCACCTGACTGTAGATCTTCATCGGCAGCGTGGTTGCACCTGGACCGGAGGTAAAGCTTGCGATCACCAGATCATCGAGCGACAGGGTGAATGCGAGCATCCAGCCCGATACCACCGCAGGCAGGATCACCGGCAACGTCACCTTCATGAAGGTTGTGACCGGCGGCGCACCCAGATCCATTGCCGCTTCCTCCAGCGAGCGGTCAAAGCTCACCAGACGCGACTGCACCACGACTGCCACGAAACACATCGAAAAGGTGATGTGCGCGAGCGTTACTGTCCAGAAGCCGCGATCGAAATTCATCGCCACGAACAACAACAGCAGCGACAGGCCGGTAATGACATCGGGCATGACCAGCGGCGCATAGACCATGCCAGAAAACAGGATACGTCCGCGAAAGCGCGTATAACGTGTCAGCGCAAGTGCTGCCAGCGTGCCCAGAACAGTTGCAATCGTTGCAGACAGAAGCCCGACGCGGATCGTCACCCATGCGGCATCCATCAGCGCCTGATTGCGAAACAGCTCGACATACCATTTGGTCGAGAACCCTGCCCAGACCGTGACCAGCCGGGATTCGTTGAACGAGTATATGACGAGCAGGACGATGGGCAGATAAAGGAACGCAAAGCCCAGAGCCACCGATGCAATGTTGAAGCGGGACCAGTTGTTCTGCATCCTATTTCCCCTTTTCCTGCTGACGCGCCTGCACCTGCTGGAAGATCACGATCGGAACAATCAGCAGGATCAGGAGCACCACAGCCACCGCCGACGACACCGGCCAGTCGCGATTGGAGAAGAATTCGCTCCAGATCGTCTTGCCGATCATCAGTGTCTGCGAACCGCCGAGAAGGTCGGGAATAACGAACTCACCCACAGCCGGAATGAACACGAGGAAGCAGCCCGCAAGCACACCCGCCAGTGACAATGGGAAGGTGATCTTCCAGAACGCGGCGAACGGTGTACAGCCGAGATCCTGTGCCGCTTCGATGAGTGAATAATCCATCTTTTCCAGCGAGGAATAGATCGGCAGCACCATGAATGGCAAATAGGAGTAGACGATACCGATAAAGATAGCCGTATCGGTGTTGAGAATATTAAGCGGCGTATCGATGATGTTGAGCCACATCAGAAACTGATTGAGCAGGCCTTCCGGCTTGAGGATGCCGATCCACGCATAGACGCGGATCAGAAACGACGTCCAGAACGGCAATATCACCAGCATCAGCAATGTCGGGCGGATCGTCGTGGGTGCACGCGCCATGCCATAGGCCATAGGATAGGCCACCAGCAAGGTCAGGAATGTGGAGATAGCCGCAATGCGGACACTCGACAGATAGGCCTTGTAATAGAGGGGATCGTCCAGCAGCCACAAATAGTTGTCGAAGGAGAGCTGCTTTATCCTCTCCCAGGTCGCAGCAAACCCCTGCGCCAGATCGAAGGTCGGTGTATAGGCCGGGATCGCCATCGCGACTTCCGACAGGGAAATCTTGAAGACGATGAAAAACGGGACAAGAAAGAATACCAGCAGCCAGAGATAAGGCACTGCGATGACGAGACGGCTGGCAATGGAAGCGACGAGCTTCTGCATGATGGCCTCCTCAGGCGGTCAGCACCAGACCGGCATCAGTATCGAAGGAAACCCAGACGCGCTCGTCATAGGTCAGCGGATTTTCAGTCTTGCGCACGGCATTGAGGCTTGCAGCCTTGATCGTGCGCCCATTTTCGAGCCGCACGTGAAACACCGTCATATCGCCGAAATAGGCAATATCCCAAAGCTCGCCTTCCACCGCATTGACCGATGCATCGTCCGGCTTTTCGCGCGTGATCCGCGTCTTTTCAGGACGCACCGCATACCAGACCTTCTGGCCCGGATTGAGTTCTTCGCGGGTCTCGGTCTGAATGTGGAAACCGAATTTTTCGGTAGCGATCTCGGCCTCGCCATTGGCGGCTTTCACCACCTCGCCTTCGATGATGTTCACATTGCCGATAAAGTCGGCCACGAATTTAGAGCGCGGCGCCTCATAGACTTCCGCCGGCGTCGCCACCTGTTTGATACGGCCCTTGTCCATCACCGCTATGCGGTCGGACATGGTCATGGCTTCTTCCTGATCGTGGGTGACGACCATGAAGGTCATGCCAAGCTTGACCTGCAAGTCCATCAGTTCGAACTGGGTTTCCTCGCGCAGCTTCTTGTCGAGCGCGCCCAGCGGCTCATCCAACAGCAGCACCTTCGGGCGCTTGGCGACGGAGCGGGCGAGCGCCACGCGCTGACGCTGGCCGCCGGAAAGCTGGTGCGGCTTGCGCTTGCCATATTGCTCCAGCTTCACGAGCTTGAGCATTTCGGCAACGCGCGCATCGATTTCAGATTTCGCCATGCCGTCCTGCTTGAGGCCGAAGGCGATATTGTTCTCTACCGTCATATGCGGAAACAGCGCATAGGACTGGAACATCATGTTGACCGGGCGCTTATAGGGCGGGATGCCGCGCATATCCTGACCATCGAGCGTGATACGGCCCGATGTCGGCTCCTCGAAACCGGCCAGCATGCGCATCAGCGTGGTCTTGCCACAGCCGGAAGCACCCAGCAGCGCGAAAAACTCGCGGTTGAAAACATTGAGCGAGAGGTCATCGACGGCAGTAAAATCGCCGAATATTTTCGTCACATTCTCAAAAGAAATGAAGGGCTTGGCCGCCGGATCGTTCCAGGGCGCAAATTTGCGGCGAAAGCTGCCAAAAGATTCCATTCCGTTCCCCTATAAACTAGAGCCGTTCCAGTTAAACGGAACCATGGAACCGCTCTATTTCTTTGCCTTACGCATTATCCGACGCAAAACCGCTCCGCACTTTTGCTGGAAATGCTTTAACCGGAACCTGATCCCGCGGGCAAAACCCACTTGTTACAAGACACAGAGCGGCCCTCCGTCTGCACAGTGGGCCGCTCTTCACGATGTCGGGCGGGACATATCGGTCCCATAGTATTTTGGCTCTTACTGGCCGGTGACGATCTTGGTCCAGGCGCGGGTGACCACGCGCTGGGTCTTGGTGTCATAAGGCGTCGGCACGAACAGCTTCTTCATGACGTCTTCGGTCGGATAGATTTCCGGATCGTCAAGAATTTCCTTGTCGATGAACTCCTGCGAAGCCTTGTTGCCATTGGCATAGAACACGTAGTTCGAAGCCTTGGCAGCCACTTCCGGGCGCATCATGTAGTTCATGAATTCAAGCGCTTCCGGCACATGCTTGGCGTCTGCCGGGATCGCCATCTGGTCGAACCAGATCAGCGCGCCTTCCTTCGGGATCGAATAGCCGATCTCGACACCCTGCTTTGCCTTTTCGGCGCGATCACGTGCCTGGAAGATATCGCCTGAATAGCCGATCGCCATGCAGATATCGCCATTGGCCAGCGCATTGATGTATTCCGACGAATGGAACTTGCGGATATTCGGGCGGATCTTGAGATAAAGATCCTGCGCCTTCTGCAGATCGTCCGGCGACGGCGAATTCGGGTCCAGACCCAGATAGTTCAGGGCCGGACGCAGCATTTCACTGGCTGAATCGAGCAGATAGATGCCGCAACCTTTAAGCTTCGCCGACTGTTCCGGGTCGAACAGCACAGCCCACGAGTCGATTGTGTCGGTGCCGAGCGCTTCCTTGATCTTGGCCTTGTTGTAGCCGATGCCGGTCGTGCCCCACATATAGTTGACGGAATATTCGTTGCCCGGATCGTAGGTTGCCGCGCGGTTCGAAATTTCGTCCCACATGTTCTTGAGGTTCGGCAGCTTGTCCTTGTCGAGTTTCAGGAACACGCCTGCCGGAATCTGACGGCCAAGGAACTCCCCCGATGGCACGACCAGATCGTAGCCGCTACCGCCGGCCAGAAGCTTGGTTTCCAGAATTTCGTTGGAGTCGTAAACGTCGTAGACGACCTTGATCCCGGTTTCCTTGGTGAAATCCTTGAGAATGGAGTCGTCGATATAATCCGACCAGTTATAGATATTGACCACCCGCTCCTGCGCACTCGCGGAAAATGTGGCAGCCGCTACAAAGCCTGTCACGACGGTCGTTGCCAGAAGGAAGGATTTGATCCCCATCATTTGCTCCAATCTGCACATTAAATTCCGGTGCAGGTTCAAGGTGGATATACTGTTTCTTTATTGCACTTTTTTAGATTGCACAGCATTCGTCAACAGGGTCGTGACAGGACGAACATAAAAATTGCATCTCAAAGGCTCCCCAAGGGGCGATGAGATTTTGGTTATGCCCGACGAATGTCAGCTCATTATTGGAAGTCGAAGGCAGAAAGTCCCGCCACCATTTCGTCCAGACCGAGCGGGCGTGTCAGCGGCGGCTCGGCGCGGGTGATACAGCCCTGTCTTTCGCACAGACGACAGGCCGGGCCGATCTCGGTATTGCCAGCCTTTGAAAGTGAAGCGCCATAGACCGTGTCGGCACCCGCTTCCAGCACACAACCAAGCAGCAACGCCGTCCTGCGTGGACGCTCGCTGAATGCGCCCTGCGGCCCCTCCAGGGTGCGGGCAATCGTCAGGAAAGCCGAGCCATCCGGCAGTTCCGCCGGTTCCACCAGCACTTGGCCCGCCTGGGCGAAAGCCGCATAGACCGGCAGCTTGGGGCATTGACCGCCGAAGCGGGTCGGAAAACCTTCGGCACCTGCAACGCGCAGGCGGTTGCCCGCATGGTCGATTTCCATGACGAAGAAGGGCAGCGCACTTGCCCCCTGCCGCTGCAACGTGGTCAGCCGGTTTGCCGCCTGCTGGAAAGAGACCCCAAACCGCGTGCGGAGCACATCGACATCATAACGAGCCCGCACAGCTGCATCGCGAAACTGGCGATAAGGCATCATCAAGGCCTGCGCCGCATAACGCGCCAGTTCGAACCGCGCGATGCGCTTTGCCTCGCCTGACGACAGTTTCAGGCCCTCTGTCTCTGCGCCGATCACCACCTGCATACGGATCAGCGCCGCCTCCATGGCGATTTCCTGCAACTGATCGAAGGGGGACAGACGCTCTGAAATAAACAGTCGCTGCGAATGCCGGTCATAACGCCTGCGCCAGTTCGGCATGGCCGCAACGGGCAGCGTGCGAACCGTGATGCCATGCTCGCGGCGAAGCCAATCCTTCAACGCGCT
Organism: Brucella tritici; assembly: GCF_902825325.1. GTDB lineage: Bacteria > Pseudomonadota > Alphaproteobacteria > Rhizobiales > Rhizobiaceae > Brucella. The sequence continues at coordinate 48,018 of NZ_CADEAR010000017.1, forward strand.
CGACAAATCGCCATCCGGTTTCAGCAGGGTGTAGAAACTCTCGGCCTCTTCCTCGATGCGCGGATAATGGTTGGCCCGCCGCGCCATCACATCGCGCACTTCATCCAGCGGCAGGCGCGTCGCCGAAAGCTCCGCCCCGCTTCCCTCATGCGACAGCAATTGCGACAGATCGGAGAGGCGCTGCTGCTGCTCGCGATAGGCACGGTAAAGCTTCATGATGCCGACGGCAGCATTGGGCGCAGCCTCGCCGATTTCGACCAGTTCCTGATCGCCGGGCAGTTCGCCGGTCAGAAGCGGATCGGAGAACACTTCCTTCAGACCCGTGATCGTGGAGCCGCTTTCAGCCTGAAGACTGTCAAGGTCGAGCTTGTAAACGCTGGCAAGCTTCAGCAGAAGCTGCACCGTCAGCGGTCGTTGATTGCGCTCTATCAGGTTCAGGTAAGACGGCGAAATGCCAAGCGCTTCGGCCATGGCCGTCTGGGTCAGGCCCCGTTCGTTGCGGATGCGCCTGATGCGTGGCCCGGCAAATATCTTGCGTTCGCTCACCTGGTTCTCCCGACCCATAACGGCAATTTTACAATTCATGACAAAATAGACGCAAAAATCGATTTTGACAAGATTTACAGATTTACATCGTCACCCAGTCAAAACTCCGACAGCATTACCTCAATTATATGCCCATTTCTCCGGTTTCTCTGGCACTTCAATAATCTCAGTTGTAAATCTGGTCACAGAAAGAGCGGCCACCAATTGCTCTACAAATACCGACTACAACACGAGGAGACACCGAAATGACAGATTTTTACAGCCTTATTCCTTCGGCACCAAAGGGTCGCTTCGACGGCATCCAGCGTGCGCATACGGCCGAAGATGTAAAAAGGCTGCGCGGTTCGGTGGAGATCAAGTACTCGCTCGCTGAAATGGGCGCTAACCGCCTCTGGAAGCTGATCCACGAGGAAGATTTCGTCAATGCGCTCGGCGCGCTTTCCGGCAATCAGGCCATGCAGATGGTTCGTGCCGGCCTGAAGGCGATCTACCTCTCCGGCTGGCAGGTTGCAGCGGACGCCAACACAGCATCGGCCATGTACCCGGACCAGTCGCTTTATCCGGCCAATGCCGCCCCGGAACTTGCCAAGCGCATCAACAAGACGTTGCAGCGTGCCGACCAGATCGAAACGGCAGAAGGCAAGGGCCTATCGGTCGATACGTGGTTTGCGCCAATTGTTGCCGACGCAGAAGCGGGCTTTGGCGGTCCGCTGAACGCTTTCGAGATCATGAAAGCCTTCATCGAGGCAGGTGCTGCTGGTGTGCACTATGAAGATCAGCTCGCTTCGGAAAAGAAGTGCGGCCATCTCGGCGGCAAGGTTCTGATCCCGACGGCAGCGCATATTCGCAACCTCAATGCGGCACGCCTGGCAGCAGACGTCATGGGAACGGCCACGCTGGTCATCGCCCGCACGGATGCGGAAGCCGCCAAGCTTCTGACCTCGGACATCGACGAGCGCGACCAGCCCTTTGTCGATTACGATGCGGGCCGCACGGCTGAAGGCTTCTATCAGGTGAAGAACGGCATCGAGCCATGTATCGCCCGTGCGATTGCCTATGCGCCCTATTGCGATCTGATCTGGATGGAAACATCCAAGCCCGATCTCGAACAGGCCCGCCGCTTTGCGGAAGCCGTGCACAAGGCGCATCCGGGCAAAAAGCTCGCCTATAACTGCTCGCCGTCGTTCAACTGGAAGAAGAACCTCGACGACGCCACGATTGCCAAGTTCCAGCGTGAGCTGGGCGCGATGGGCTACAAGTTCCAGTTCATCACGCTGGCCGGTTTCCACCAGCTCAACTTCGGCATGTTCGAACTGGCACGCGGTTACAAGGACCGGCAGATGGCAGCCTATTCCGAACTGCAACAGGCGGAATTTGCAGCCGAAGCCAACGGCTACACCGCGACCAAGCATCAGCGTGAAGTCGGCACCGGTTATTTCGATGCCGTGTCACTCGCAATCACCGGCGGCCAGTCTTCGACCACGGCCATGAAGGAATCGACTGAAACAGCACAGTTCAGACCGGCTGCTGAATAACAGCCCGGCGACAAACAGGAGGAATAGTTCCATGAATTCGCCAGCACGCGTCAAGGAAAGAGCAGAAGAACAATCTTCAAGCATGACCACGGATCAGCAGACCGTTATCCGTATGCTCGCCAACGATCTGCACCGCCTCAACTACACCGTCATGAAGGCGGTCGAGGCAGGCGTCTCGGTGGAACTGGTCCGCTCGGCCCGGCATCATGGCGGCGACGGCAACTGGGGCGATCTCTTGATCCCGGTTATCGTCACCCACGACAAATGATGATGCTCCTGACTATCGCCGTCGCCGCCATGTTCTTTCATTTCGTGTGCCTTCGGCAGCACGGGAACGGCGACGGCAACTGGGGCGATCTCTTGATCCCGGTTATCGTCACCCACGACAAATGATGATGCTCCTGACTATCGC
>NZ_CADEAR010000018.1 GCF_902825325.1 Brucella tritici
TGGGGCGATCTCTTGATCCCGGTTATCGTCACCCACGACAAATGATGATGCTCCTGACTATCGCCGTCGCCGCCATGCTCACACACTTCTCTTTTGGCAGCGACACAATGTCCGAACTGGCAGTTGCCCGTAAAATTCGATGAAACGGGGTTGATCTGCCACTCGCTTTATGGTCGGATTTCCTCAACTGACCTCCCCGGCTGGCCCTGCCAGTCGGGGCTTTTTTTTACATCAGAAGATAATCGACGGGCTGAGGAAGGGCGGGCAGGTTTTCCTCACCCAGTGCTTCCCGCAGATTGATTTCGATTGTGTCGGCGATAGCACCGATGGGCAGATCGTTGGGCAATGTTCCGAACGGCTCCTCCAGCTCATCGCCCAGCGCGTCCAGACCAAAGAAAGTATAGGCCACCAGCGTCGTCGCAAATGGCGTTCCCCAACCGAGCATATCCGCAAAGCCGAACGGTATGAAGAAACAGAACAGATAGGCTGTGCGATGCAGAAGCAGCGTATAGCCGAAGGGAACAGGCGTGAACCGCAACCGCTCGCACGCCGCCTGAACCTCTGCCAATGCGGACACTGAACTGTCCAGCGTCCGGAAATCGACCGGATGCAGAGCGTCTTTCACACGCATATCCGCAAGCACGACACCAAGCCGGCGCAAGATGAAATCGGGCTTGTTGCGGCTTCGAGCCAACCCCTTCCGCTCTTCTTCCGACAGCCATTTGTCGTATTTGTTTGAGCCGCCGGTTCCCTCTGGCCGAAGATGACTAACCATTGCCTGCGAAAACGCGATCGCATAACGGAGCAGCTTTTCCCGCCTGCCTTCCAGTCCCGGCACATTTTCCAGCAACTGCGTCTGACGCGCCAGATTGCGCGTCGTATAGACGAGCTTGCCCCAGATTTTGCGGGCTTCCCACCAGCGGTCATAACAGGCGTTATTGCGAAAACCGAGGAAGATCGAAAGCGCAATACCGAGCAGCGCCAGGGCCGTCCCGTTGTTGACGGCTGGCACCCAGCCGGGAAAAGCGCGATGCGCCCAGACGACCAGCACCGACAGAAGGAAAACCGCAAAAATCTGCGGCAGGATACGCAGGATGATGGAGCCCTTGAGAATAAAGAAGACCTTCCACAAAGGGGGACGCGGGCGAACAATCATTTCAAGTGGGTCCGACGAAGATGAGCAAATGCAGCCTATACGCCTTCTTGCAACACACGACCAGAAGCACCCTGTATTTTCTTACCGTATAAGAGAATACAAAATTATATTATTCTAAATAACAGTATTACTTATCATAAAATTGTTCTGACAAATATTATTTCATCAGTTTTCATGGGTGAGACATGTCAATCCAATCCTTGATAGACAATATTGCCTCAAACTCCAATATAGACCCTGGAACCGCCGAGCAAACAGTTGGTATATTGCTCTCCATCATCCAACACGAGGCTCCCATTGTCGCGCCGCAGATATTCAACCTGATTCCCGGAGCGCCCGCACTGGCACGCGCCAATGACGTGCTCAATCCCGAAAATCACCAAGCGAATGGCATCCTCGGAACAGTTTCCAATGTCGCAGGAAACTTCGCGGGCGAAAGAATAGGCGCACTGGTCTGTGGTCTGGCGGCCTTGAAATCGACAGGCATGAGCATGGATCAGACCAATCAGGCATTCCTGACAGTCGTCCGCCATATAAGGCAAAGGGATCGAGAACTTGTGCGAAAGCTCTTTGCTTTCGTCCCGGCACTGAAAAGCCACTTCAATATTCCACTTGCTGAATCTTGACTGAAAATTCACCGAACGCCAACAAAGCCGCGCCTTATGCATTGACGTCGGTGCACCATTGATGATCCCTGCATCCCGATCCGGCGCAGCAGCCTCCGGGTCGCTTCTAGATGGTTGTCGTGGAAGCCTAACGGCTTACCCGCCAACTGCGGTTTGAACCGCCCCTTGCGGGGGCAAGGAATACGGAATTTTCATGTCTGTTCAGTCTCTCATCGACAGTATTGCAACCAAGATCAACATCGATCCGCAGCTTGCAGAAAAGCTGGCCGGTTCGGTGTTTTCCGTGCTGCAGCACAGCACGCCTGAAATCGGCAACAAGATTTTCGCGCTCCTGCCGGACGCGCAGCAACTCGCCGCCGCTCACGACGTGCTTGCAACGGGCACTGGCGGCATCATGGGTGCGCTGTCGGGCCTGATGGACAATGTGGCGGGCGAAAAGATGAGCGCGCTTCTGAAAGCCGCTGCCACGCTTCGTTCCAGCGGTCTCTCCAGCGACCAGATCACCGAAGCAGGCGGACAGGTAATCAACTATGTGCGCGATCATGACCCGAAACTGGTCGACCAGCTGGTGGCGAACGTGCCTGCACTCAAGGGCCATTTCGGCCTCTGACGCATCAAATTTCTTTTGTGTGCGCTTTCTGCGATCGCGCACACAAAAGCTTGCCGGACCCATTTGTCATTGAGGACGGTCACAGCTATCATGCCACTATCGAAATCATTTTCTGGTGATTGATGTCTGCTGATACGACGGAAAAGAAGGTTACGCGCGCCCCGCGTCGCCGTACGCCTGCCTATGTCAAATCTCTTCGCGGTGTGAAGAACTGGAAGCAGGCGACCGAATGGCTTGCCTGGCGTGATATCGAAGACATCGAATGCATTACCCCCGATCAGGCAGGGGTTGCCCGCGGCAAGATGATGCCGTCGAAGAAATTCACCTCCAATACCTCGCTGGCATTGCCTTCTGCCGTCTTCATGACGACGATTTCGGGTGATTATCCGGAAGACGGTTACGGCTTCCATTATCCCGAGGATGACGGCGACCTGAGACTGCTGCCTGATCTTTCCACGCTGTCGGCTGTTCCATGGGAAACCGACCCGACGGCACAGGTTATCTGCGATCTCGTCTATCAGGACGGGCGTGCCGTCGAGTTCACACCGCGCAACGTGCTGCGCAACGTCGTCGCCGCCTACAGCAAGCGCGGGTTGAAGCCGGTTGTTGCGCCGGAAATCGAATTCTATCTGGTGCGCAAGAACCCGGACCCGGATTATCCGCTGACCCCGCCGGTCGGCCGCTCGGGCCGCGCTATTGGCGGCGGACAGGGCTATTCGATTGCGGGCGTCAACGAGTTCGACGAACTGATCGACGATATCTACCATTTCTCCGAAGGTCAGGGGCTGGAGATCGACACACTGATCCACGAAGAAGGCGCTGGCCAGCTTGAGATCAACCTGCGCCATGGCGACCCGGTGGAACTGGCCGACCAGGTATTCATGTTCAAGCGCACGATCCGCGAGGCGGCGCTCAAGCACGATATGTATGCCACCTTCATGGCCAAGCCTATTCAGGGCCAGCCCGGATCGGCAATGCATATTCACCAGTCCATCGTGGACAAGAAGACCGGACGCAACATCTTCACCAATGAGGATGGTAGTGAAAGCGAGGCTTTCCGCCATTTTATCGGCGGCATGCAGCGTCATGTGCCCAACGCGCTTGTCATGTTCGCGCCCTATGTGAATTCCTATCGCCGCCTGACGCCGGATGCTTCCGCACCCGTCAACGTCAAATGGGGCTACGACAACCGCACCACTGCCTTCCGCGTGCCACGTTCCGATCCCAACGGGCGCCGCGTGGAAAACCGCATCCCCTCCTCCGACGCCAACCCCTATCTCGCGCTGGCGGCTTCGCTTGCCTGCGGACTGATCGGCCTTGTGAACAAGATTGAAGCCGAACAGCCTGCGACCACCAGCGTCAACACCAAGGAAATCGAGCTGCCCCGCGGCCTGATCGACGCGGTGGAGCTGTTTGAAGAAGACACGGAGCTGCGCAATCTGTTCGGCAGCTCCTTCGTCACGACCTATGCCGCCATCAAACGCGCAGAGTTCGAAACCTTCATGGAAGTCATCAGCCCGTGGGAACGCGAGTTTTTGTTGCTCAATGTTTAAGGGAGTAAGGGAGTAAGGGAGTAAGGGAGTAAGCAGATATGCGGGGGCGTGGCTGTGGCAATCAATTCTTATCGCGATATACTTGTGTGGCAACAAGCAATGGAGCTCGTGACAGCTATATACAAATCGACTGAAACCTGGCCGAAAGAGGAGATTTATGGCCTCACCAGCCAGGTTCGGCGCGCTGCTGTTTCTGTCCCGGCCAATATTGCTGAAGGTTATGGTCGCGATACGCGTGGCTCCTACCAGCAGTTTCTCCGTATCGCCCAAGGCTCCTTGAAAGAAGTGGAAACCCACTTGCTCATTGCTGAGAGGTTGGGTTTCATCGAAAGCGCAAAAATGGGACCCATAATGGCTATGAGCGAAAGTGTCGGAAAACTGCTACGGCTTCTTATCCGCAAATTATCGGAAACCTGACATACTCCCCTATTCCCTTATTCCCCTACTCCCTTAAACGGAATCGCCAATGCCCTACCAGTCCCCAATCTCACCCGGCTATTCCTGGTACGAGGCGACTGTTCCCGACCGACCGCAATATCCCGAGATGGATGGCTCGCGGCAGGCTGATGTCGTCGTCATTGGCGGCGGATATACGGGGCTTTCGGCTGCCTATCATCTGGCGAGACAGGGTGTGGATGTCACGCTCATCGACGGAGCGCGGTTCGGCGATGGGGCGTCGGGGCGCAATGGCGGCCAATTCGGCACCGGTCAGCGCACATGGGCCGAGGACCTCGAGGCCGAATATGGCTTTGAACGCGCCAAGGCCCTGTTCGACGTGGCGGAAGAGGCCAAGGCCTATCTCCTTGCCTTTGCCGACGAACACAACATCGACATGGAATATGTGCCCGGCCAGATTTCGGTCGTACACAAGCCGCGCTATCTGAAGTCGTATGAACGCCATGTCGAGCTGATGGCGAGTCGCTTCAACTATCAGCATCTGCGTCTGCTCGACCGCACGGAAACAGTGAGCCTCCTCGGTTCAGAGCGCTATTTTGGCGGCGTCTATGACGCAGGCACCGGTCATATCCATCCGCTGAAACTGCTAGTCGGAACTGCAAAGGCTGCCCATGCAGCAGGCGCAAAGCTGTTTGAAGACACCAGAGCCACCAAAATCAGCACCGCAAGCGGACGGGTCGAAGTCGAAACCAACCGCGGAACCATTGTCGCGAAAAACGCCTTCATCGCGGTTAATGCCTATGGCGGATTGCTTGAGCCGGTCAGCGCATCGCATGTCATGCCGATCCGCTCCTTCATCGGCGCAACAGTGCCGCTCGGCGATGACAGCCCCATTATTCCGGGCGGTGAATCCATCGACGATTCCCGCTTTGTGGTGCGTTATTTCCGGCGTTCGAAGGATGGCAGACTGCTGTTCGGCGGGCGCGAAGCCTATACTGCCGACAATCCACGCGACATCAGCACGCATATTCGCCGCCAGATCGCCGAGATTTATCCGGCACTGGACAAGGTTGAAATCACCCATGCATGGGGCGGATCAGTCGGCATCACCATGCCGCGCCAGCCCTTCGTGCGCGAAGTGATGCCGGGCGTCATTTCCGCAGGCGGCTATTCCGGCCATGGCGTCATGCTGGCCAACTATATGGGCAAGCTCTACGCGGAAACCGTCGCAGGCAATCGCGACCGGTTGAAACTGTTCGAGGAACTGCGCATTCCAGCCTTCCCCGGCGGTCGCACTTTCCGCTCGCCGCTGCTGTTCCTTGCCCTGTCGTGGTATGCACTGATGGACAGAATATAGGCCATTGCTTGAGCCCACTCATATGGAAAGGCGGAGTGCCAATCAGCGCCCCGCCTTTCTTACCACCGCCCGGTGCTATTCACTCTTTTACGCTACACTCTCACCGACCTTTGCCGCCAAACGCTGATAGGTTTCCTCAACCACGTCGCGTAGTGGAAGAATGCCGCTCAGGCATAACAATGCATGCATGTGCTGGCGGGCACCTTCATAGCCCATGAGCGGCGCACACGGGCTCATGACGATATTGGCTTCATCCGGATATAGTTCCTGATACTCGGCAAAATTCGTGAAGCTTCTATAGCTGTCGCCGCGCATCAGATAGGTTTCCACGGCAGCCCCTTCCGCCAGCACGGCATCATGACTGTCGAGAACGATATTGTAGTAATCGATAGCCGTGTCCATCGCCACCCGTGCTATGCTCTGGCCGTTGACCAGATCCTTCGCGCGGATCAGCACACCATCGATAAGCAGTGCGTGGTTGGGCGAAAGATAAAGGTCGCGTTGCGGGGTTTTGCTGTCGATGGCAAAGCGCTTGACGCGGATCGGCATCACATTCTCATTCCATTGTGAGCCGCCTTTTCTATGGCTCTGCCAGCCCATCCATTTGACCGGGCGCGTTTCACCCCGAGCCGTTGTCACAAGATCGCCGACGGACAATGTCTCCACTGCCACCGGCCCCATCGGCGTTTCGATCAGCGTGCCTTTCAACAGGCAATTGGAGCCACCGCCACCATGACCACCACCGCCGTGGCCGCCATGCCACCACTTGTTGCCAAGGGCCTGCGACGGACGTGACGACACCATTGAAGCAAACACACCCAGTGCCGCGACCTTGGCGGCAGTGGCGGCTGTAAGACCCAGAAAATGCCGTCGCGCACGACTGCGCGGTGAATGCGCATTCTTTCCTGAAGACATGTATCCCTCCGCTCTTCTCGTTACGGCACCGGCCTGAAAATCAGCGTGGATTTCTAGCAAAGCACGATGCGCAGCTTCAAAAACTGAAGCGTCGTTCCGTGTTGCCCGGATCAGCGGCGCCTCAATGCTTTGCCCCAAGTTTACGAATCTGATCTTAGCCGATCGCGCTCCCGAAAAGATTCCGGCAATCAGGCCATAAGCCTTCTCGAATAGGCGTAAGCCCTACTTCGAAAGGTGAGTTTTTCTGCCATTCAGAGACGCCGCATATACCCGACAGCGCTGATCGAGGTTAAGGCCGCTCCTGCAAGTGTGATTTGTCAGCCTTTTAAAAATAGTATACCCCCCTATTCTAATAGAAAGGCTGTTTCAATGAGCGTGCATCATCATACGAACCATTCCGGCCATCACCTGAATTCCAGACATGAGCATGTCTTCCTGGGCGAAAATCACCGGCGCAACGAAAAGCGCACCTGGATCGTGATCGCCATCACGGCAACGATGATGGTCATCGAAATCGTTGCTGGAAACCTTTATGGCTCCATGGCGCTGACCGCCGACGGCTGGCATATGTCCACCCATGCAGCGGCAATGCTGATTGCGGCCCTTGCCTATCTCTATGCACGCAAGCACGCACATAATTCGCGCTTTACCTTCGGCACGGGGAAGCTCGGCGATCTGGCGGGATTTGCCAGTGCAATTGTTCTGGCGCTGATCGCCCTGCTTATCGGCTGGGAAAGCTTCTGGCGTTTCACCGCTCCGGTAAACATCAATTTTCACGAAGCCATTCTGGTCGCGGTCATCGGGCTTATCGTTAACCTCGTCTGTGCCTGGCTTCTCAGGGACGATCATTCTCACCACCATGGCCATTACCACCATGATCATGGTGATGATCATGCGGGAGGCCACGACCGGAACCTGCGCGCAGCCTATATGCATGTGCTCGCCGATGCGTTGACATCGGTTCTTGCCATCGCAGCGCTTCTGCTGGGCAGTCTTTACGGCTGGCTCTGGCTCGATCCGGCAATGGGCATCGTCGGTGCGCTGGTGATCGCAAACTGGTCATGGGGATTGATAAAAGACACCGGTTCAACACTGCTGGACTATCTGCCCGAGGACGAAGACCTGCCAGAGGAGATTACGGAAATCATCAATCGTGAGGGTGGAGAAATTGCCGATCTGCATGTCTGGCAACTCGGGCCGGGTCATCACGGGGCCATTGTTTCAATCATCGCTGAAGAACCAAGAGCGCCGTCCTATTACCGGAAGAAGCTTGCGGCAATCCATGATTTGTCGCATGTGACAGTGGAGGTGGAAGCGCGCGCCGCCTGAATATGGAGCATGTCTCCCAAAAGAGAGAACCGGTTTTGGGAGACATGCATGAATGCCAGCAACATTGCCATGAAGGATCGAAGCTTCCATGACCCACACCATCCGCGAAAAGCAGAAGCTCATCAACCGCGTGCGCCGCATTCGCGGCCAGCTTGAGGGTGTGGAACGGATGCTCGAAGAAGAGAAGGGCTGCGCGGAAGTCATGCAGGTGATTGCGGGCGTACGCGGCGCGGTCAATGGGCTGATGGCGGAGGTGATTGAAGACCATATTCTGATGCATGTTGCCGATGGCTCCCTTCCGCAAAAAGAGCGCGACGAAGGTGCAGGCGAACTGGTCGACGTGGTTCGCGCCTATATGAAATAGGCTTTCAGAACCCGGCTTCATGTCAAGACGTACTTTTATCGTCACAAGGACAGCGCAACATTTCTGCGCCGGATGTTTTCCCCTATTGCGTGCAATTGGAAAAATACTAACCTTCCAACCGTGGCATAGCGAGTCTATGTCGGGGCTTGGAAGGAAATATGATGAAAAAGAAAATGATTGTTGCGGCTGCTATCATGGCCGCAATGGCGACGCCTGCGCTGTCGGCAGATCTCGGCGTGTCGTTCCAGTGGGGACCGACGAAGAAATGCTTCGATTCAAAGTCGCCGCCGTTCAACATCACCGGCGTTCCAAAGGAAACGAAAACGCTGACGTTCCGCATGGTGGATCGCAATGCCATGGGTTTTGAACATGGCGGTGGCAAGGTCGCCTATAATGGCAAGGCCGCTATTCCCTATGGCGCATTCCGCTACAAGGGGCCTTGCCCTCCAGGCGGTTCCCATAACTATTCGTGGACGGTGAAGGCGCTCGACGCCAGCGGCAAAACGCTTGCCGAAGGCAAAGCAGCGAAGATGTTCCCGTAAGGACTTCATCGTGTGCCAAGTGAAGCTGTTGACATGCGCCCGAAGCAGGAATAGCTAGACGGCATGAACAAAGCACTCATCAACACTCGGTCTTATTACGCCCCGCTCATATAGCGGCGGGTTTGCTTTGTCATAGTTCAACCGCTGCATTGCCAGCGGTTGAGTTTCAAGGACAGCACCTCTGGCCATGCGGCCCTAAAGAGGTCAGTCCATGTCTCGCGACAACAATCAGCATATGAAAATTGGCATTATCGGCTTTGGTGCATTCGGGCAGCTTATCGCCCGTCACCTGAACCCGTATTTCCAGTTATATGCTTACGATCCTGCCGCAGACCTTGAACGGACAGCGCTGATGCATGGCGTCACCCTGACCTCTCTGGAAGAGGTCGCCCTCTGCGATATCGTCATCCTTGCAACGCCGGTCGCAACGCTTGACCGCGTGGTGGAAATGATCGCCCCGCATCTGCGCCCCGGTGCGCTTGTTCTCGACGTCGGCTCGGTCAAGGTCGGCCCCGCCGATACCATGCGGCGCGGCCTGCCTGCGCATGTCGATATCGTCGCCACACATCCGCTCTTCGGTCCGCAGAGTGCACGCGACGGCATAACAGGTCTGAAAATCGCCGTCTGTCCCGTACGCGGCACGCGGTTCCACCGCATTGCTGCTTTCCTGAAAAGGGAACTTGCGCTCGATGTCATCATAACAACGCCGGAAGATCATGACCGCGAGGCGGCAATGGTTCAGGGGCTGACGCATCTGATCGCCAAGGTTCTGGTGCAAATGGAGCCGCTACCAACCCGCATGACAACGAAGAGCTTCGACCTTCTGATGCAGGCGGTCGGCATGGTCCGTCACGATGCGCCGGAAGTGTTTCAGGCCATCGAACATGCCAATCCCTATGCTCCGCAGGTGCGCAGACGTTTCTTCGAACTGGCAGATCGGGTCAATGCGGAACTGGCGCGGCCCGATCCGGTCATAACGCAAAACCGGGCCGCAGAGGTGGCTACAGGGGCATTTCGGAAGTCTGCTTGACCGTCTGGCTCGGTACGTCGGTCTTCAGGTTCTGAACGCCCTTGATCCGGCTCAGATATTCCGACTGGAAGCGGCGGTAATCCTCGATATCCGCCGCAACCACCCGGATCATCGCATCATAATCGCCGAGCATGAAATAGCATTCGAGCACCTGCGGCAGCTTCAATATCTCCTTGGCGAAGGTCTGCAGCGTTTCCTCATCCTGCTGGTCCAGCCGGATGCGCGTGAAAAAAGTCAGCCCCTTGCCGACCTTGGCCGGGTTCAGGACCGCAACATAACGGTCGATCACGCCCGCCTCTTCCAGAAGCTTCACCCGCCGCAGGCATGGCGAAGGCGAAAGACCGACCTCGCGCGCGAGATCATTGTTGGCAATGCGACCGTCGCGCTGCAGTACGCGTAGAATCCGTTTGTCAATCTCATCCAGCTTCATTGGCGCTCAATTCCATTTATGCCAATCTTATTGGCATTCCCTGCCAAATATTGATGCATAAGGGCATAATTCGCAACCAAATTGCTCGCGAAATTGGATATAGTCGCGAAACTTCTCAAGCAAATATGCAAGAGACTGAGCAAGGGGCGGTTGTTAATCAGCGACGAGCCAACGGGAATTTTATGGATATTTCACAGGCCTATGTGCCTCGAAAAAGCAGATCCGGGCGCGGCTCGGAATTCCGTCGCGGGGCCGCAGCCGGTCTGCCTGTTCTGCTTGGCATTATTCCCTATGCGCTGGTTCTGGGCGCGCAGGCCGCGCAAAAGGGCCTCAGCGTCATTGAAGTCCCCGTGATGACCGGGCTGAACTTTGCAGGCGGATCGGAATTCGCGGCCATCCAGCTCTGGACCTCGCCGCCGCATGTCCTCCTGATTGTTGCGATCACCTTTCTGGTCAACAGCCGCCATCTGCTGATGGGCGCGGCTCTGGCGCCCTTCATCCGCCATCTGCCCAAGCGCAAGGCTTTTGCGAGCCTGTTTCTGATGTGCGATGAAAGCTGGGCGCTCGGCCTTGCGGATGCCAAACGTCGCCAGTCGAAAGGCGTCAATCCGGCGCTGAGCCTCACCTTCTATGCCGGTGTGGCCATACCTTTCTACCTCGCCTGGGTCGTCTTCACGACGCTGGGTGCCGCCTTCGGGCCGATGATGGGAGACCTGCGCCCCTATGGTTTCGACATGGCATTCCCGGCAGTGTTTCTGGTGCTGCTGGCGGGCATGTGGAAAGGTTTTGCGGCAGCGCGCCCATGGCTGGTCAGTCTTGTGGTGGCCGCGCTGACCTATCTCACCATTCCCGGCGCCTGGTATGTCGCCGCCGGTGCCTTGTCCGGTCTTGTTGCAGCCTATCTGCTGGCAGGTGAAGAATGATCGATCCATTAGCTGTTCTGACCATCGTTCTGATGGCAAGCGTCACCTATCTCACGCGGATCGGCGGCTATGTGCTGCTGCGCAACCGCACGCTCAGCAAGCGTGCGACGGCGGTGATGGAAGCCGCGCCCGGCTGTGTTCTGATTTCGGTCATCGCGCCCGATTTCGTGTCCGACAAGCCTGCCGACCTGATCGCGCTTGCAATCACGATCTTCGCCGCAACGCGCTTTTCCATGCTTCCAACAGTGCTGATCGGCATTGGCGCGGCAGGCGCCTGCCGCTACCTGATCGGGTAAGCATGTCTCCAAAAAGTGGGAACCGGTTTTTGGATAAAGACATGCTTGAAAGCAAGTAAACATGTCTCCCGAAAGTGGAGACCGGTTTCGGGACAAAGACATGCGTGAAAACAAATAAGCATGTCTCCCGAAAGTGGGAGCCGGTATTGCTCAGTGCAGGTGCTTTAGCTTGTCCGGGTTGCGCACCACATAGATGCCGACAATCTTGCCGTCCTCAATATCGAGAGCTGTCGTCTGGATTTCGCCATCGGCTTCACGCGTGATGATGCCGGGCAAACCATTGATGAAGACCGTACGCAAAAGCGTGGACTGGTTGCCACGGAAATAGCCTGCCAGTTTCTCGTGGGTTTTCATCACCTCGTCGAAGCCGAAAACAGGCTTCGGGAAAGCCGGGCGCTTGCCGCCGCCATCAGCCTGAAGGTTGACATCGGCTGCCAGCATCGCACCAAGCGCATTCATATCGCCGCTGCGCGACGCGGTGAAAAAGGCCTGCGCCAGTTCCAGCCCGCGCTGCTTGTCGACCTGAAAACGGGGACGCTCGTCGCGCACATGCTTGCGGGCGCGTGCAGCAAGCTGACGGCAGGCGGCAGCATCGCGCTGGATTGTTTTGGCTATCTCGTCGAAATCCAGCCCGAAGACATCGTGCAGCAGAAAGGCGGCGCGTTCCAGTGGCGAGAGACGCTCCAGCGCCAGCATGAGCGGAAGGGTAACATCATCATCCGCTTCCTCTTCGACAACCGGATCGGGAATCCACGGCCCGAAATAGGTTTCGCGCTGGTTGCGCCCGGATTTCAGAAAATCGAGGCACAGGCGGGTAACGGTGCGGCGCAGAAACGCTTCCGGCTCACGCACCTCGCTGCGGTCGGCGTTCATCCATCGGATGAACGCCTCTTGCACCATATCCTCGGCATCGGCAACCGAGCCCAACATGCGATAGGCGACGCGGATCAGTTTCGGGCGCAGCGGATCGAAGCTTTCGGCTGCATCGCCTTGCGAGGATATGTCGACCATCAGACGGCTGCCTTTACTGCCGGCTTCTTGGCTTCCGGTTCGAACCAGAGACCAAAGCCAACCGCCATGCGGTTCCATCCATTGATGATGTTGATCATCAGCGTAAGGTTCACTTGCTCCTCCTCGGTGAACTGTGCTTGCATGGCAGTGCGGGCGTATTCCAGATCATGGCCTTGCGACAGGCGGGTCAGCGCGTCGACCCATCCCAGAGCCGCACGTTCGCGCTCAGAGTAGCACGGCGCTTCGCGCCATGCCGACAACAAATAGATGCGTTGTTCGGTTTCGCCAAGAGAGCGTGCTTCAAGCGTATGCATATTGATGCAATTGGCGCAGGCATTGATCTGCGAGGAGCGGATTTTGACAAGCTCGATCAGGCTCGCTTCCAGACTGGATGCGATGGTCATCGAAGCGTTCATCCAGGACTTCATCGTGGCAGGGGCAACATTGAACGGGTTGAGCAGAGGGGTCATGGTATCGTTCCTTTCGGTTCAAGGGGTTCGATAGACATGACGAGACAGCAATGCCGTATGTGACATTCGGCAGAAAAAAATTTTGAATGCCCGATATTTCGGCTTTCGTGCGTCATCCGCTGGTTCTGTCGGTTCCATAGTTATCGCTTGCCGAACCCGACCAAAGCGCGTGAAACGCACCTCCCATGAAAGCCAGCGGGGCGATTATGAGCGGTCCGCTCGTAAGTACCAAATAAAGCGCATGCGGTCACGGACGTTGCCACCGGTAGCTTCGTAAGCCGCAAAAGTGTCGGCAAATGCTTTGCGCCCTTCTTCGATAAAGTCGTAGCGATGGCTGATATCAACCATCTGCCGGCGTGCGGCTGTTGCGGAGAGTGCGACGCGCTCAGCCCAAGTTAAGCCGTATGGCTCGCCCATCAATGCATTTACCTCTACCCAATAACATTCGCAGGTACCTTCCGGCATGAGGAATTGCAGTTGCCCACCAACGTTGAGAAGGCCCAATTTCTCGGCTTCATCGATCACCAGAGGTATCGTTTCAGGTTGCCAGCCCCATTCACCACCGCTGCGGCAAGCAGCAGAACGCAGCGTATCCGGGAGAAACATCTCAGGCGCGCCTTTCATGCGGCAAGGCTATACATCTTCCATAAGTCGTCAACATCTGATTCAGTGTCGGCATGAGATCGATACGATCTGGCCGCCCCCGAAAGGGGCATGAATCCAAGTCAGACCAATCTGTGCGTCCCTCTCATGTCCCCTCCTTCGCTCCGCTCACTTCTTCCTCCGTTTCCCAATCCGTCTCTCCTTTCTCAGCGTCCCCGCTCCTTTCTTGTTCTCCTGAGCCCGATCTCGACAACCTGTCTCCCTACCCTTCCCCCCTCTTCCTCTCCTCTCCTCTACCTTCCTTACGTTCCACTTACGTTGACAACATACCAACTAGTCGGTATTATTTTATGGAAGGTTTTTAACCCGGCTATTCTGGATGGGCTTGCTGGAAAAAGCCCGCAGAAGACTGCGACCGGAACCGGGAGGCATCGGTTTACATCCGGGGTAATGAACGTGACATTGAGGAGGAGCCATTATGAAAAATGCGTCCACCAACAACAACAGTCCGGTACGTCCCGTCATCACCGCATTTGAAAATTCGCCTGATCGCGGCCGGGGAATGGCGCGGGACATGCCTGTTCGATGGGCGCTTGAAGAGACCGGGCGGGACTATGATGTGCGCCTCGTCTCGTTTGAGGCGATGAAAGCCAGCCCACATCTCGATCTTCAACCCTTCGGGCAGATCCCCACCTATGAAGAGGGTGATCTGGCGCTGTTCGAATCCGGCGCGATCGTGCTTCATATCGCGGAACAGAACCCCGGCCTTCTGCCGGATGACGCCAATGGTCGCGCACGCGCCATCACATGGATGTTCGCCGCGCATAACACCATCGAACCGGTGATCGTCGAGCGGGAAACGGCCGGCTTCGTGGAACGGCAGGAAAGCTGGCATGTGCAGCGCATGCCAATGGTGGAAGCGCGTATCCGCAAAAGACTGGACGCACTTTCCGCTCGTCTCGGCAATAATGACTGGCTGGAGGGCGGGTTCAGCGCCGGTGATCTTCTGATGGTGACCGTGCTGCGAAGGTTGAAGAGTTCAGGCATGTTGAACGGCTACCCGAACCTTGCAGCCTATGTCGCGCGCGGCGAAGCCCGCCCTGCCTTCAAGCGTGCATATGACGCCCAGCACGCGGTTTTCCTCGCCGCATCGAAAGATTGAGCCTGTCTTGGCAGCCACCTATCCGCAGTCGAGTTCACTCAATATCCATTCCCTGAATGCGCGGACCTTGGGCGTGTTGCGACGGGATTTGGGATAGACAAGCCAATAGGATCGCCCATCATCGCCAAGGATGTCGAAAGGCTGGATAAGCTGGCCGGTGGCAATCTCTATCTGATGGAAAGCTGGCGTAAGAATGCCCACGCCCTGCCCCGCGACCGTCGCTCGCCCTTCAATATGCTGCGCTCCGAGCCGGCTCTGCGTATTGCCCTGCAATTGCGGGTTTTCAATCCCCGCCGCCTTGAACCAGATTTTCCACCACGGGTCGCTCGCATCGATGATCTTGAGCCGCAGCAAATCGGCAGGTTCCTTCACTCCGCCGATGGTTGCGGCCAGAGCCGGGCTCAGCATGGGCGTGAAACTCGCCTTGATGAGCTGATGCGCTTCCAACCCCTGCCATTTGCCGAAACCGCTCCTGATCGCAATGTCCACGTTGGTTGTCGCAAAATCGATCACGCTGTCGGACGTGTCGAGCCTGACCGCGAGCGACGGATGCCGCATCTGGAACGAGCCAAGCCTATGTGCCAGCCAGTTGGCGGCAAAAGTCGCGAGAACGCTGATCGTCAGTGTGCCCTCCGCATCTTCCCGCAGGCTGGCAAAGGCATTGCGCATCGTCTCGAAGGCTTCCGTGATCGCGGGCGCAAGACATTTGCCGAGTTCGGTCAGTTCCACCTGTCGCGGCAAGCGCAGGAAAAGCGGCGCGCCGACGCGTTCCTCCAATATCTTGATCTGATAGCTGACCGCAGCCTGCGTCATGCCCAGTTCCTCCGCAGCGCGGGTGAAACTTGCGTGGCGGGCGGCGGATTCAAAAACACGAATGGCCGATAAAGGGGGAAGCGCTGTCGTCATGATGCATAAGTCCTCCTTATGCATACTAATCGAGGTTCAATTGGAAAACAAAGGTTATCAGGCGCATACCTATAGGCACAGTTTAACGAGCAGCTGCCTCCCACAGCCGCTTCATTCGATAGGTAAGGTCATGAAAAACCTCGATTCTGCCTGCACAACCGCCACAGCACCCGCCATGAGCCATGCGACAAACAGTGGCTGGAGCGCGCTATTCTCCCGCCTGTTTTCGCGCAAACGCACTTATACCGTCATCACCGAACATTCGCCGGAATACCTCCTGCGCGATATCGGTATCAGTGACGGGCGCACGCAATATTATTCACGCGACGGCCATAAGCTGCCCGAATGGCGGTGACCGTGTCACGCGCTGATGACGGCAAAGCCCCGCGCCTTGAGGCCGCGGCGGTCCTCGTGCAGATTGCTGACGAGGCGGCTTCGGCTGCCGTCCAGATGCGCGCTCATCAACGCCACCGCCCTATCGGCATTTCCATCGCGCACCGCGTCGAGAATGGCGCGATGTTCGGCCCATGCGCGGGCGAGCGCGGCCTCGTCGCGCACTTCCAGCCAGCGCGCCCGTGAGAGGCGCTGCATGGCATCGCGCACGCCACGGCTGAGAAACTCGTTACCGGACAGCCGCGCCAGCTCGATATGAAAATCCATGCCGATACGGTGCCATTCCTCGCGCGAGGTTTCGGCATCGCAGCTATCCAGCATCGCTAAAATCAGCTCCACGCCGCTGCGATCTTCAAGCGCGCAGGTCAGCTTTAACGCGGCAATTTCCAGTGCTTCGCGATAGACGCCAATCTGCTCGATTTCGCCGAGATTGATCGGCGAAACGGTCCAACCGCGCCCTTCGCGGCAGATGAGCCCTTCCGCCTCCAGCCGCAAAAGTGCTGCCCGGATCGGCGTGCGTGAGGCTTCAAACTGCGCCTCGATCCAGCGCTCGGTCAAACGTTCGCCCGGCCCCAGTTCCAGACCGAGGATCATGTCGCGAAGTTGCGTTTCAACCTGCCTCATCTGTGACATTGGCGACCATTCTCCTCTTATACCAAGGCGCTGAGATGCTAACGCATCACGCATTGAAAATGCTCAATCACCGCACGGGCTTGACCAAAACTCCAAGAGTGAAGGCTCTTCGAGTTTTGGTTTTCCACCCGCACTGCAATTGACAAGCCTGATCAACAGGCGCATTCATGCATACCGTTTTGGTATCCCAAAATGGAATACATTGCAATCGCGAGACATGACATGAGCACCGCCCAAGCCGCTGCAAGCGACGAAACCGTCGCCACAGCCCGCCAGGAAAATGTGGCCACTGAGGAAAACCACGAACGCTACTGGAAGCAGAACCTGCTGATCTGCCTCATCGGCTCGTTCACGACACTCATTGCCATGTCGCTGCTCCTCCCCTTCCTGCCGCTCTATGTGGAACAATTGGGTGTCACCGATCATGCGGCAATCGTGCAATGGTCGGGCGTCGCCTACGGCGCGACCTTTTTGGCCGCAGCCTTCGTCGCACCGCTGTGGGGCAGGCTTGGCGACCGATACGGGCGCAAGCTGATGCTGATCCGCGCGAGTCTCGGCATGGCCATCGCCATGTCGCTGATCGGCATGGTCACGAGCGTCTGGCAACTGGTGGCACTGCGCCTGTTCGTGGGCATTGCGGGCGGCTATTCGTCCGGCTCGATGATCCTCGTCGCCACTCAGACGCCAAAGGAAAAGACCGGCTGGGCGCTGGGAGCGCTCTCGGCTGGCATCATGGCAGGCAATCTGGCCGGCCCCTTGCTCGGCGGCGCACTGCCGCCACTGATCGGCATTCGCGCAACCTTCTGGCTGGCGGGCGGCGTGATCTTTCTCACCTTTCTGGCCACCACATTCCTGATCCGCGAAGAGCGCAAGCCACCGAAGCCGACCAAGGAGCAGAAGGCGGAATCCATCTGGGCCGCCATCCCTGACAGGAAACCGGTCATCGCCATGCTGGTGACGGGCATGCTGCTGCTTTTCGCCAATATGTCGATCGAGCCGATCATCACCGTCTATGTGATCCAGCTCATGGACGACCAGACGAAAGTGACACTCATCTCCGGTGTGGTGATGGCTGCTGCCGCGCTCGGCAGCATCATGTCGTCATCGCGGCTCGGCCGCCTTGCCGACCGCATCGGCCATACGCGCGTCATCATCGGGGCACTGTCAGTCTCCGCGCTGCTTCTGATCCCGCAGGCTTTCGTGACGGAAGCCTGGCAACTGATTGGCCTGCGTTTTCTGATGGGGCTGGCGCTGGGCGGATTGCTGCCCTGCATCACCAGCGTCATCCGGCACAACGTGCCCGACCGCGTGGCGGGCGGCATTCTCGGCTATTCCGTCTCGGCTCAATATGTGGGCCAAGTTGCAGGTCCCGTTGCTGGCGGTTTCGTCGGCGGTCACTTCGGCATGCGGTCCGTATTCCTCGGTACATGCCTGATCATGGCTCTCGGCGCATTTTATAACTGGACCGTCCTGCGCAAGAACCCGTAGTTTCCGTCATCCCCCGAATCCCAAAACCCACGGCAGAACCAGGATGACAGCACATATCTTCGCGCCTTTCGCAACGCTTGCCGAAAGCCTTCTGCCCCATGCGCTCGAACATGGCGAGGACGGGTCGCACGACCTGTCCCACCTTGCCCGCGTCTGGAAAAATGCTGCTGCGATCCAGCGCCAGGAAGGCGGCGATGCCGAAGTTCTTTGCGCCGCGGCCCTGCTGCACGACTGCGTGAGCGTGGAGAAGAATTCGCCTGACAGAAACCGCGCTTCGCGACTGGCGGCGGAAAAGGCAATAACCTTGCTGCAGAACCTCGGCTGGAATGACGCTCGCATCGGCCTCGTCGCCCATGCCATCGAGGCACACAGTTTTTCGGCCAATATCGAGCCCGTCACGACAGAAGCGAAGATTCTGCAGGATGCCGACCGGCTAGATGCCATCGGCGTCATTGGTGCTGCGCGGTGTTTCTACATTGCAGGCCGCATGGGCAGCGCGCTTTACGACTGGCGCGACCCGCACGCCGAAAACCGCCCGCTGGATGACAAGCGCTTTGCGCTCGATCATTTCCGCACGAAACTGTTTGGCCTCGCCTCCGGCTTCAAGACGGAAACCGGAAAGCTGATGGCCGCTGAACGACACAGTCGGCTGGAAGCCATTTTTGACGACTTCCTTGCCGAATCCGACAGCTAGATTGAATAGCCGCCGTCGATATTGAGCGCCGTCCCCGTCACCATGGAGGCGGCATCCGAGGCCAGCCAGAGCGCGGCTTCGGCCACATCCTCCGGCGTCGAAAACCGGCCGAGCGGAATGGTCCGTTTCAGCGCCGTGCGAGCCTCCGGCGTATCCTCCTCCAAAAACAGTTTCAGCCCCTCGCCGTCGCTTTCCGCCGGGCAGATGCAGTTCACACGGATATTCTTGTCTGCCAGTTCCAGCGCCATCGCCTTGGTCGCGCTGATGATCCAGCCCTTGGACGCGCTGTACCAGACGAGGCCCTTGCGCGGACGCAGCGCGGTTGCCGAAGCCGTATTGATGATGACGCCGCCGCCCTGATGCTCCATGATCGGCACAACGATCTGCGTCGAATAATAAAGCGCTTTCATATTCACGGACGAGATCAGGTCGAAACTGTCCTCCGTCACTTCCGTCAGCGGCATGTTGCGATGCGTGAAACCGGCATTGTTGACCATGATGTCAATGCGGCCGAACGCTTCGAAGGCCGTGCGCGCCACTCGCTCCATATCATCCTTGCGAGAAACATCCGCCTGCACGGAAAGGGCGTTCTTGCCAATATCGGCAAGTTCATCCTCGACACGTTTTACGTTCACATCAGCGAGAATGACCTTTGCACCTTCGGCTGCAAATCGGCGCGCCATGCCTGAACCGAAGCCCGAACCGGCACCGGTAATGATTGCGACCTTATCCTGCAGCCTCTTCATGTCATTCTCCTTTTGAGCATTTCCCGTAAAGTGCAATCACTTGTATCCAGATTATTGGTTTCAATATGGCGTAAAGAGCCTGAACCAAAATGAACATGTCATGTATGCACAACCCGTTAATCCGTCAATTATGGCAGGGCGCCTTCAATTTCGTGCGATTGCGGCATTGCGACTGTTGAATTTAAATCGATTAGATAATAGACAAGGGCAGCTTGAAAATCGCATGCTGCCCGCAGGCAGACTGATTTGCGCTAGTGGATTGAATTTGACGTTTGCACTCCGCCTGAATGAGATGCTGATTCAAACGTCAAATTCGAAAAATCCACTAAATACATAAAGTCACTAGTGGTCTTTGCAATTCCGACATTTGCTCGGCGCCTGTATCAGAGGAATGCAATTGTCGGAATCAGACCACTAGAAGAGAAGAGAGCGATAGATGACCAGCCAGACAATTCCGGTAGAGCCTTTCGACTGCATCGTGTTCGGTGGTTCCGGCGATCTTGCCGAACGCAAGCTCATCCCGGCACTGTATCAGCGCCAGCGCGCAGGCCAGCTCACCGACCCGACGCGCATCATCGGCGCATCGCGCAGCGCCATGACCGATGACGAATATCGGCAGTTCGCCCGCAATGCCATCCATGAGCATGTGAAGGCCGAAGAAGTCGACGAGAAGGAAGTCGAAAAATTTCTCGCCCGCCTCAGCTATGTGGCTGTCGATGCCAAGTCGGAAGAGGGCTGGGATGCGCTCAAGACCTTGATTGGCAAGAAGCCGGAAAAGATTCGCGCCTTCTATCTCGCCGTCAGCCCGACGCTCTTCGGCGATATCGCCACGCGCCTGAAGGCGCACAGCCTGATTACCCGTGATACGCGCATCATCGTGGAAAAGCCGATCGGTCGCGATCTGGAATCCGCTATGGCGCTCAATGATACGCTGGGCAGCGTTTTCCGCGAAGACCAGATCTTCCGCATCGACCACTATCTCGGCAAGGAAACCGTGCAGAACCTGATGGCGCTGCGCTTTGCCAATGCGCTCTATGAGCCGCTGTGGAACTCCGCCCATATCGACCATGTGCAGATCACCGTTGCCGAAGCCGTTGGCCTGGAAGGCCGCGCTGGCTACTACGACAAGGCAGGCGCGTTACGCGACATGGTGCAGAACCACATTCTCCAGCTTCTCTGCCTCGTTGCGATGGAGCCCCCTTCATCGATTGAAGCCGATGCCGTCCATGATGAAAAGGTCAAGGTTCTGCGCTCGTTGAAGCCGATTACCAACCTTAACGTCGAAGATATGACGGTGGGCGGACAGTATCGCGCCGGTGCTTCGGCAGGCGGTCCGGTGCGCGGCTATCTGGAAGATCTGGAAAGCGAGACCAGCAATACCGAAACCTTTGTGGCGCTGAAGGCTGAAATTGCCAACTGGCGCTGGGCTGGCGTGCCTTTCTATCTGCGCACCGGCAAGCGGCTTGCCACGCGCGTTTCGGAAATCGTCGTTACCTTCAAGCCGATCCCGCATTCCATCTTCGGTGAAAGCGCTGGCAAGGTGATGGCCAACCAGCTCGTCATTCGTCTCCAGCCGGATGAAGGCGTGAAGCAGTGGCTGATGATCAAGGATCCGGGTCCTGGCGGCATGCGCCTGCGCCACGTGCCGCTGGATATGAGCTTTGCCCAGTCTTTCAGCGAACGCAATCCGGATGCCTATGAACGTCTCATCATGGATGTCGTTCGCGGCAACCAGACCCTCTTCATGCGCCGCGACGAAGTCGAAGCGGCATGGCGCTGGGTCGATCCGATCCTTCAGGGATGGGAATTGAACAGCCAGCCTGTACAGGGCTACACAGCAGGAACATGGGGCCCATCGTCCTCCATCGCGCTTATCGAGCGTGACGGGCGTACATGGCACGAAAGCCTCTAGAGCGCATCCCGAAAAGTGTGAAACGGTTTTCGGAAAAGATGCGTGTCAAAACAAAGAGATAGAGCGCCGATCTGATCCAATCAGATCGAAACGCGCTCTAAGCATTTCCAGCAAAAGTGCGCAGCGGTTTTGCGTAGGATAATGCGAAAAACAAAGAGATAGAGCGGCTTCACGATTTTATCCGATTGGAACCGCTCTAGTTTCTGCTTTGGAAAGGAATGGAATGAACATCGAACGTCACGACTTCACCAGCGGAACGGAACTGGCGCAATCGCTTTCTGAGGCAATTGCAATCAAGCTGGCAGCCGCAATCGCTGAGCGGGGGCAGGCCACACTGGCCGTCTCCGGCGGCACCACGCCGTTGAGACTGTTCGAGGTGCTATCACGCAAGATGATCGACTGGAACCTCGTCACGATCACCCTCGTTGACGAGCGTTTCGTACCCGTCGAAAGCGACCGTTCCAACGAAAAGCTGGTGCGTGAGCATCTTTTGCGCGATCATGCGGGCGTGGCCAGGTTCGTCGGCCTGTACAATCCGGCGGCGACGGTCGAAACGGCGGCGCTTGCTGCCGCCAGCCGCATCGATGCATTGCGTCGTCCTTTCGACGTGGTGGTGCTTGGCATGGGCAATGACGGTCATACTGCCTCCTTCTTTCCTGGTGCCGACCGGCTGGATCAGGCGATCAACCCGGAAACAAGGGCGCTTGTGCTGCCTATCCATGCCGAGGGCGCTGGCGAAAAACGCCTGACCCTGACCCTTCCCATTATTGCCGAGGCCGACATGCTGGTTCTGCATATCGAAGGCGCTGCCAAGCAGGCAACGCTGGAAAAGGCGCTTTCCGGCGATGACGAGAATGAAATGCCCGTGCGGGCTGTCTTCCACCATGCGCGCACACCGATCCAGCTCTACTGGACAAGTTAAATTCGATTCAAGCCAGATTGGCACAGGTGATACCCATGCCCACCGAGACGGCCCATAAACGCATTCAGGAAATCACCGCGCGCATTCGCGAGCGGTCCAAGCCGACACGCGAAGCCTATCTTGGCCGTGTGCGCGAGGCTTCATCCAGCAAGCCAAAGCGCGCCGTTCTGGGCTGTGCCAATCTCGCGCATGGTTTCGCCGCCTGCGGCCCGCACGACAAGGCGGCGCTGATCGGCGACGAGATTCCAAACCTCGGCATCATCACCGCCTATAACGACATGCTGTCGGCGCATCAGCCCTTCGAAACCTTCCCGCAACTTATCAAGCAGGCTGCGCGCGAAGCGGGTGGCGTGGCGCAGGTTGCAGGCGGTGTGCCTGCCATGTGCGACGGCGTCACTCAAGGGTTCGCGGGCATGGAACTGTCGCTGTTCTCCCGCGAGGTGATCGCGATGGCAACCGCCGTCGGCCTGTCGCACGACATGTTCGATGCAGCCGTCTATCTCGGCGTCTGCGACAAGATCGTTCCCGGTCTTATCATTGGTGCGCTGACCTTCGGCCACCTGCCCGCAGTGTTCGTGCCTGCCGGGCCGATGACCAGCGGCCTGCCGAACGACGAAAAAGCCAAGACCCGTCAGCTCTATGCCGAAGGCAAGGTCGGACGTGCCGAGCTTCTGGAATCGGAATCGAAGTCCTATCATGGTCCCGGCACCTGCACCTTCTACGGCACGGCCAATTCCAACCAGATGCTGATGGAAATCATGGGCCTGCATCTGCCGGGTGCATCCTTTATCAATCCGGGCACGCCACTGCGTGATGCCTTGACCCGCGAAGCCGCCAAGCGCGCATTGGCGATCACCGCCTGCGGCAATGAATATACGCCGGTCGGCGAAATGCTGGACGAACGTTCCTTCGTCAATGGCGTCATTGGTCTCAATGCGACCGGCGGCTCGACCAACCATACCATCCACCTGATCGCCATGGCGGCGGCTGCCGGTATCAAGCTGACATGGCACGATATTTCCGAGATTTCGGATGTGGTGCCGCTTCTGGCACGCGTCTATCCGAACGGCCTTGCCGATGTGAACCATTTCCATGCCGCTGGCGGCATGGGTTTCCTGATCCGCGAATTGCTCGATGGCGGCATCCTGCATGAGGATGTCCGAACTGTCTTCGGCGAAGGTCTGCGTCCTTACGCCATCGAGCCGAAGCTCGGTGCCGACGGCACGGTCGTGCGTGAGCCGGTGCCGGAAAAAAGCGGCGACGACAAGGTGCTGGCGAAGATCCATGCGCCGTTCCAGCCGACCGGCGGCCTCAAGGTTCTGACCGGCAATATCGGCAATGCGATCATCAAGGTTTCCGCCGTGAAGCCGGAGCGCCAGGTCATTGAAGCACCCGCCAGGGTGTTCAACGATCAGGCAGAAATGCAGGCTGCGTTCAAGGCTGGTGAATTGACGGGCGATTTCATCGCCGTGGTCCGCTATCAGGGCCCGAAAGCCAATGGCATGCCCGAGCTGCACAAGCTGATGACGGTTCTGGGCATTCTGCAGGATCGCGGCCAGCGCGTCGCCCTTGTCACCGACGGTCGCCTGTCCGGCGCGTCGGGCAAGGTTCCGTCCGCCATCCATGTCACGCCGGAAGCACTTGATGGTGGCGTCATCGGAAAAATCCGCGACGGCGATGTCATTCGTCTGGATGCCGTGAACGGCACTCTGGAAGTTCTCGTCAATGTGATGCTGCTGAATGATCGCGGTGAAGATCGCCCTGATCTTTCCGGCAACGAACATGGCATGGGACGTGAATTGTTCCGCGCTTTCCGCCAGATCGCCGGGCGGGCTGACGAAGGCGCTTCGGTGTTCTGAAAATAGCCCGAACGAAATTAAGGCAAAACAGCGATTTCAGCTGTTTTGCCTCTCAAATCATCAAAACCGGAAAGAAACTGCACGAAAAGCGCAGTTCAAATGTGTCAAAAAACTGGCTTTTTCACGCCAGCAGTGCGGCAAGCCGAGGTAAGCGTGTTTGCCATCAGCATGGCGATGGTCATCGGACCGACGCCGCCCGGAACCGGCGTGATCGCTCCGGCGACCTTTTCGGCTTCCGCAAAATCGACATCGCCGACCAATCGTGTCTTGCCTTCACCCCGTTCGGGAGCCGGAATGCGATTGATACCGACATCGATCACTGTCGCGCCGGGCTTGACCCAATCGCCCTTGACCATCTGTGGACGGCCAACGGCAGCAACCAGAATATCCGCCGTGCGGGCAATCGCAGGCAGGTCTTTCGTGCGGCTATGCGCAACCGTAACGGTGGCGTTGGCGGCGAGCAGCAGATTGAACATCGGCTTGCCAACAATGTTGGAACGCCCGATTACCACCGCATTAAGGCCCGAAAGATCACGTCCATGGACGCGCTCGATCATGATCATCGCGCCCGCTGGCGTGCAGGGAACGAAAGCCGTTTCGACCTCGCCGGTGCCAAGCTTGCCAACATTGATGAAGTGAAAGCCGTCAACATCCTTGTCGGGCGAAATCGTCTGGATCACCCGGCCTGAGTCAATGTGCTTCGGCAGCGGCAATTGCACCAGAATGCCGTGAATGGCGGGATCGTTGTTCAGGCTCTCGATCAGGTCGAGAAGCTCCTGCTCCGACGCCGTTTCCGGCAGATCGTGCTGCACCGAGTGGAAACCGCATTCCTTGGCCTTCTTGCTCTTGGACGCGACATAAACCTGACTTGCCGGGTCTTCGCCGACAATAACCACCGCGATGCCGGGCACAATGCCGGTCGCGGCCACGAGCTTTTCGGTTTCGGTCTTCACCGTGGAAACCACATCCTCGGCGAGCTTCTTGCCATCAATCAATTGAGCCATAGCGAGCGCTCCGTTCTTTTGTGATATCGGGCTTAAGTGTCTGGGAGATACACGACATCTTTTTCGTACACATGCCCATAAGCGTCATGACGCCCGATGACAATTGGCGAATGCGCGACAATGCAGGATTTTATGAAGTTTCAGAACGCAAAGTCCTGAGAGAACCAGTCAGGGTCTCGTGATACGGGATGAACGCACATCATCGATGGCACGACCGAGGGCGGCGTTTTCCGTGGTGCGGTTGGCGCCTTCATTCTCGGCTTCCCAGCGCGCATTGGCTTCGCGGATAACGGCAGCAAGCCGGGTTTCGCCGTAGGGTTCCAGAACCTCGTCCGGCTCAGCTTCATTCCTGACCGACGACCGGGGCTTGCGACCGGCCAGCATCATCGAAAGAAGACCAAGCAAAAACCCGGCCAGCAACCCAAGGGCGACAACCCCTTGCGGGGAGAGAGTGCGCGGGTTCGGTTCTGCCATGGCTGGCGTAACAATCCGCACTGTCGCAGCGGACCCAGCCGAGGCAGGCTCGCCCCTTGCCGCACGCATCTGCAAATCTTCAAAGAGTGCCTGCTTTGCCGCCGCATCTCGTTCCAGCATCTGCAGCCGGGCTTTGTCTTCATCTGTTGCGGGCGTCGAGCCGAAACCGGCAATGGCAGCCGCTGCCTTTTGCTCGCGTTCGACCGCATTCTTAAGATCGGCCTGTAACACGCTACGCTGGCTGGAAATCTCCTTGTCGATTTCCGTTTCGATCTGGCTCGCTTCAGCCCCCTGCCCTGCGGCGCGATACCGCTCAACCAGTGCGCCCAGTGCTCCAGAACGCATGGATTCGGGCACGCCCTTACCTGCGAGGCTCTCGGCGGTCGCCCCGGTCAGGCTGTTGGCCTCCGCTGCAATACGCGCTGTCTCGGCCTTGCTGTCGGCGAACTCGCGTTGAAGTGCGGCCTTGTTGTCGTCATTGCCAAAATCCCGGCTGACGCGAAAAGCCGCTGCCGCTTGCTGCGCCGCTTCTGCATCGGCCTCCAGACTTTGCAGACGCGCCGGAAGATCACCCTCTACCTCGTTCAACTCTCTGCCGCCCTGCAGATGATCGCGAAACGCCTGTGCAACGGCATTGGCCAAAAGCGCTGCCGTTTCCGGCCTGTCAGCCCTGGCCTCTACATTGACCGTGCCACTGTCAAGCGCCTGTGTGAAATCAAGGCGCTGGCGCAGCAATTGCACCCCCGATAGCTTTTTATGTCCAGCCACTGCTGGAGACTGCTGATCTTCGGGCAGCAATCGGGTCAGGCGAAAGCGCAATTCCTCCAGAAATGAAGGCGCGCCGAGATCGGCCGCACGTTCAATGCGCGCCATCTGTGCGGCGCGCTCAAGAACAACATTCGAGGCAATTTCGCTGCGCCGTTCAGGCGGGAAAACCTGCAACGATGCCGTCGCGCCATATTGGGGCGGTTCCAGAACAGCATATGTGGTTCCGATAATTCCGCCCAGCATGGTGAAACCGGCCAGAAGTCCCCAGCGACGCCTGCGGCGAGGCAATTGTACCGGCTGTTCAGGTTCCGGGACGGTGGCTGATGCAGGTGATTCCGACGCGGACGGTTCCTTGATCGGGGCACCGTCAAGATTGGCTTGCAACGCCTCCCGCACGGCATTCATCCGGCCCTGCATATCCGCCTTCGGATCGACCCGCTCGCTCTCTTCGGCGTCTAACAAATCCTGTTTGCGGCGGAGCAATTCCTCGCGGCGCCTTTGATGTTCGCGGTCTTCGTCATTGTTTCCGGTCGCACGGACGGATGGCACAGGCTCAAGGAATTCCGGCGCATAGGCCAGAAGTGGGCGCACAGCCGCACGTCTCCTCTCTCCGTCCCGTTTCACCATCGCTCCGTCCCGCTTTTCACCCGTGGCTATTGATCCAGATTAATATTCATCATGGCAAATAAACCGTTAAAATTGCAATTATATGTATTGATTCATACAGATAAATCAGGAGACAGCCATGAGCGCGGAAACGGAATACCCGATCGATCCAGCCCGACTTGGCGGTATAATCCAGTTTATCCAACATGCAGAACGGCTGAAAAGCACTTTGCGTTCCGGCCATACCTCACAGGGCCGACCGGAAAGCACAGCCGAACATAGCTGGCGGCTATGCCTGCTGGTGACGCTGTTCGACCGGGAGCTGGGCGATTGCGACCGGCTGAAACTCATCAAGATGTGCATCGTCCACGATCTGGGCGAAGCGATTTCCGGCGATGTGCCTGCCATCCATCAATCCGCCGATGATGGGCGAGCCGAGCGCGAAAAAGCCGACCTCATGACGCTATGCGCGCCGCTGCCGGACGATCTCAGCACCGAAATCATGGAGCTTTGGACGGATTACAGCGAAGGCAAATCGGCGGAAGCTATCTTTGCCAAGGGCTTCGACAAGCTTGAAACCATGATGCAGCACAATATCGGGCTCAATCCGCCGGATTTCGATTATGCGTTCAATCTCGATTACGGCGTCAAGCAGACGGCACGCCACCCGCTACTGCGCCAGTTCCGCGTAATCGTGGATGCGGAAACCCGGCGCAATGCAGAAAAACGTTAGCTCAGCGTCGCGAAGTGGCGCAGTGTGAAGGTGATCTGGTAAATCAGCGCAACGGCGGCAAAAACCGCATGATAACGCCGGTTACCCCAGAACACCGCGATCAGACTGAACAGGATGAAACAAGCGACCTGAATGGGGTATTCGATGCCGTAAAGCCGGTAATGATCGGCTCCTTTCAGCAGCGTATCAATGAAATCGACCACATAGACCAGCGCCAGAATGCCAAAGAACCACTTGCGCCGTGAAATGAAATAATCGCGATAGCCGGTATATTCTTCCATACTGTCGGGGAAAAGCAGCGTGCTGAGCAGGAAATAAAGCCCAGCATAGAAGATAACGAACAGATACTTCTCGAAGGTCCAGAGCGGAATGGTTCGCAAGCTGAATTCAAACCACCAGAAGTGGATGACGGAAAGCAGAATGAAGCCCACCCATGCCAGATGGACCGGATAGATTTTCTGCTTGCCGGGATGCTGGATGAAACGCGCCAATCCTGTCAAAAGGCGTGAAACGCACAGGCCCAGGATCATGCCGATAATAATACGGACGTGTCCGAAAGCTTCTGATGGCGGAACGCCTGTCGTCAAAGCCGGATCCATTGTCTCCCTATTCCAGCAACGCAAACAGGAACTGCTTCGTTGCTCTGTCCAGAATTTCAGATGGCAAGCATAATGGTCGATACCTTATGAGCAATCGGTAAACCGTACTGCAATAACCAGGCAGTACTTCGCAGGCAAATATCGTGCTTTTCGCCATACCGTCTTGCAGGTTGCAATCGCGCAGGTCTATATCCCGAAAGGAATGAGAAAAGGCGTACAAGACGTTGTGCGCCGAGAATCAAACAGGTGGAACAATCACTATGCATGACACGGTAATTCTGGTCGGTTGCGGCAATATGGGCTTCGCCATGCTGAAAGGTTGGCTCGATAGCGGTATCATCAAGGCGAAAGACGTTTATGTCGTGGAACCGACCGAAGCGCTTCGTGATCGCGCCGCCGGTGCTGGCGTCCATGCCTTTGCCGATGCCGAAGCCCTCCCCGGCGATCTGAAGCCGCGCATGGTTCTCGTGGCTGTAAAGCCACAGGTCATGGCACAGGTTCTGCCAGCCTATAAGCGCTTCGCACCCTCTGCCACTTTCGTCAGCGTTGCAGCCGGTATTCCGGTCGCCCTTTTTGAAAGCAAGCTTGGCCACGATGCAGCCATTCTTCGCTGCATGCCGAACACGCCTGCCGCCATCGGCAAGGGCATGCTGGTCACGTTCAAGAACGCCAATGTCACCGATGAAAACGAAGCCTTCGTCGCGCGCCTGCTTGAGACATCCGGCAAGGTCGCCAGTGTGGAAGATGAAGCGCTTATGGACGTCGTAACCGCCGTTTCGGGTTCCGGTCCGGCTTATGTATTTCACTTCATCGAATCCCTGACCGAAGCCGGTGTGACCGCCGGTCTGCCGCAGGAAACAGCCGCACTTCTGGCCATGCAGACCGTGATGGGTGCAGGCGCTCTGGCCGATGCCAGCACGGACACGCCGTCAAAGCTGCGCGAACAAGTGACAAGCCCGAACGGCACCACCGCTGCCGCGCTCGAAGTTCTTATGGGCGGTGACCGCCTCAAGACGCTTGTGGCAGAAGCCGTGGAAGCTGCCCGCAAGCGTTCGGTGGAACTGGGCAAAAGCTAGAGCATTTCCAGCAAAAGTGCGAAGCGGTTTTGCGTCGGATAATGCGTGAAAACAAATAGATAGAGCGGTTCCGACGATTCCATTTAAACCGGAACCGCTCTAAACTGAGAGACGTGGCACCGCTTCGATAAGCGCTCTAGTGACGGGCGCTTGCGGTGCCGTTATCAGTTCACGCGTCGGGCGGCATTCAACAATCTGCCCGCGCTCCATCACGGCGATACGGTCCGCCATCTGTGCCGCGACCGCTAGATCATGGGTGATGAAAAGATAAGCCGTCTGATCGGCTTTCTGTATATCCCGCAACAGGTTGAGAATGGCGCCGCGCACGGTGACATCGAGCGCCGAGACCGCCTCGTCCAGCACGATCAGCGACGGAGCAGTTGCAAGCGCCCGCGCAATCGCGACACGCTGGCGCTGCCCGCCGGAAATCTCGTGGACGCCGCGCCGCACCAGCGCCGGATCAAGCCCGACCGTTTGCAGAAGGCTCGCAACATCGCGCTTGAGCCCGTGGATACGCAGCGGCTCGCGTAAGAGATCGTAGACGCTCGCACGCGGATTGAAAGCCGAGAGCGGGTCCTGAAACACCATCTGCATGCGCGCCCGCTCTTTGCGGAGATTGGCACCTGTGAGCGCCAGCCAGTCCTTACCTTCGAAGCGGATTGTGCCGCTTTCAAGCAGATGAAGCCGCAGCAGTGCCCGCGCCAACGTGGACTTACCACTGCCGGACGGGCCAACCAGCGCCAATGTCTCGCCCGGCTGGATCGTGAGGCTGACACCATCGAGCGCAAGGGCGTCGCCATAGCGCAAACTGAGATTGTCGGCTTTCAGAAGCGGATCAGCCATGGGACGTCTCATGGGCTGCCTCCAGCACCGGCACGGCAGCGATCAGCGCCTTCGTATATTCTGTTTGTGGGTCAGAAATGATCGTTCGAGCGGGGCCAAGTTCCACCAGCACACCCCGCCGGAAAACCGCGATGCGGTCAGCCAGTCCCGATGCCAAAGCGATGTCATGAGTGATGAAAATCAGCGTCATCCCGTCTGCACGCACCAGTTCGCGCAAGAGCGAGACAATCTCCTTCTGCACGATGGTGTCGAGCGCGCTTGTCGGCTCGTCGGCAATCAGCAGGCGGGGACCGGCGGCAATAGCGAGCGCAATCGCGATGCGCTGTTTCTGGCCGCCGGAAAACTGATGTGGATAGCGCGAAAAACTTAACTCCGGTTGTGGAATGTAGACCCGCTTTAAGAGGCTGACTGCTTTGGCTTTCGCCGTCGTCCTGTCGATTTTCGCATGGGCGCGAATGGTCTCGACAAGTTGCGCGCCAACCGTCATCAGCGGGTCGAAGCTCGATGCAGGATCCTGAAACACGAAGCCGATGTCGCGTCCCGGTCGCCGCTTGCCATCCGCCCAATCCATGCGGCCCGAAATGCGGGCATTGCCCGGCAGGAGCGAGGCCAAGGCCAGCGCCAGCGTGCTTTTGCCCGAGCCGCTTTCGCCAATGATCGCCAGTGTTTCACCGCGACGGATATCGAGGTCGATAGTCTCCAGCGCCATTTCACGGCCATAGTGCACGGAAAGCTGTTCCAGCCGAACGATCACCGTCATGATTGCACCTCGCGCCGGGACAAGGCGTTCGTCAGCCCTTCGCCCGCCAGATAGACGCCCACAACAGTCAATGCCAGCGCCAGTCCCGGCAGGATCGAAAGCCAGGGTGCCGAACGCAGGACCGTGCGCCCCTCGGCAATCATGCCGCCCCAGGTGACGCGGTTCGGATCACCCAGCCCCAGAAAGGACAGAGCCGCTTCGATCAATATGGCGGAAGCGACGACCACCGGCACCAGCGCCAAAACCGGCGGCAGAGCGTTGGGCAGTATCTGGCGGAAAGCGATTTCCATCGGATGCATGCCGATGACACGAGCCGACGCCACGTAATCGCTTTCGCGGATTGTGAGCACCTGTCCGCGTGTGAGGCGCGCAGCCTGCGTCCAGCTTGAAAGCGCAATCGCGGCAATCAACACCGGCAGTGTCGGCCCGGCAATGCTGACCAGCGCCAACGCCAGCAGAAAGCCCGGCACGGTCTGGAAGGCTTCCGTAATCCGCATCAGAACTTCATCGACGATACCGCCCGCAAAACCGGCCAGCGTCCCGATGATGCTGCCGAGGATAATTGAGGCCAAGGCAGCGGCCAGCCCAACGCCAAGCGATGTGCGCGCGCCGTAGAAAAGTTCAGCCAGAACATTGCGTCCAAGCCGGTCGGTCCCGAAGATAAAATCTTTATTGTCAAAGGGTTGCAGCAACGGCGTTGAGACAATGCTTAAAGGATCGGCGGGAAAGATGAGAGGGGCGGCAAGTGCTGCCAGTACGAGCAGCGCCAGCAGGATTGCGCCTGCTAAACCCTCGCCTGTTCTGAAATAACGTTTCACCCCGTTCATACCGCGCGGCCTCCGGTCGCGATACGTGGATCAAGCCAGAGATAGATCAGGTCGATAAGGAAATTGACCACGATCACCATGATGGCGCTGACCAGAATGACGCCGAGCAGAAGCGGCGTGTCACGGCTTGCGACAGCCTCCTGCGCCAGTCGCCCCAGACCCGGCACGGCGAAAACGCTTTCGATCACCACGCTGCCGCCGAGCATGGATGCGGCCTGCAGGCCCAGCACGGTGACGAGCGGCAGCAAGGCGTTGCGCGCCACGTGGCGCAGGACAATGCGCGAATGCGAAATACCCCTCGCCCGCAAGGCGCGCACGAAATCCATACGCCATGTCTCGGCCATGGCGGCGCGCATGACCCGCAAGTAAAGTGCCAGATAGATCACCGCCAGCGAAACAACCGGCAGCACCAGATGAACTGCAATGTCGCCAGCCCGCGCCAGCCCATGCTTGCCGGAAGCGATTGTTTCAATGCCGCTCGACGGCAACCAGCGCAGCCTGATCGAAAACAGGATGACCAGCACGAGCGCCAGCCAGAAACCGGGGATCGCATAGAGGATTAGCGATGCCACGGAGAGAAACCGGTCGCGAAAGCTTCCGGGCTTCGCCCCTGCCACGATGCCAAGAAGCGAGCCCACGGCAAAAGACAAGGCAGTCGCCGCCCCCATCAGCAGAAGTGTGTTGGGCAAGCGTTCCAGTATAACATCGAGAATGGGCCGGTTGAAACTGACGGACCGGCCAAGATTACCCTGCGCAAGGGCTGCCAGATAGGCCCCGAGCCGATGCCAGACCGATTGATCCAACCCCCAGCGCGCGCGCATTTCGGCAATCGTTGCCGCATCGCCGCCGAATGTCACGGCATAGGCGTCAACGGCATCCCCCGGCGCGCTTTCTACCAGGAAAAAGCAGCCGACAATGACAATCAGCAGCACGATGAAGCTGCCGAGCAGTCGTTTGCGGAGAAGGGCCAGAATCTGTTTCACGATGACAGGATACAATCAATCGGAAAGGTTCGTCACTGCTCCAGCCACGTATCCGCCCAGTTGGAAACAGCCCAGCGAGGATTGTTGGAAACATTCTTCACGCGGTCACGGGCAACGGTGATGAAACCCCATTCCGCCACGTTAATCAGTGGCAAATCTGCCTCCACCATCTGCTGGAACTGATGATAGAGCGCCGTGCGCTTTTTCTCATCAATTTCGCGTGCGGCTTTGGCGATCAGCGCGTCCAGTTCAGCATTGGCGTAGCCGCCCTGATTGGAAAACGGCACGCCTGCCGGGATACCGCTTTCGACCAGAATTGTCGTGGATATGGCCGGATCGCCGCGATAAACCGTCGGTGCAATCGCCAGATCGAAGTCATGATCGGTGTAAACTGCCTTCTGGTGCGCGGCGGAATCATTATTGACGATGCGCGCATCGATGCCGACAGCAGCAAGCGCCTGACGCAGATAATCGCCGAACTGTTTCGTTTCATTGAAATAGGGCGCAGGAAGAAGCTTGAGCGCGAAGCGCGTGCCGTCCTTGCCCCGCTTGTAGCCAGCCTCGTCCAGAAGCGCATTCGCCTTCGCGACGTCGAACGGATAGGACGGCACGTCATCGGTATAAAACTGGCTGTCATAACGCGGCACAGGACCGGTCGAGGTTTTGGCATAACCGAGGAAAATCGTCTTCACTACAAAATCGCGGTCGATGGCATGAGCGATCGCCTGCCGAACCTTCAGGTCCGCCAGCTCCTTGCGGCGGTGGTTGATCTCCACCACAAGCTGATAGGTCAGCGCTTCATAGCCTTTCGAAATCACCGTCAGGCCCGGAACCTTCGAAATCCGGTCCAGATCGGCGAGCGGCACGGCGGAAAAAGCGGTAAGATCGATTTCTTCGGCCTCCAGCGCGCCTGCGGCTGCGGCACGGTCCGGTAACACGCGATAGACGATCTCATCCAGATAAGGCTCACCCTTGCCCCAATAATCATCGTTCCGTGTCAGCCGGTAATATTCTCCGGTCTTGTGCTCGGCATATTTGAACGGACCGGTTCCGACGAGCTTCTCATTGGCCGGATTGGCCATGATATCACTGCCCGCAAAGACGTGTTTCGGCAGCACTGCGGTCAATGCCGGTAAGGCATTACGGATAAGCTGGAAGGGCGTCGGCTCGGAGAAATGGAAGATGGCGGTAAGATCGTCCGGCGTATCAACCTTCTCCAGCGCCTTGAACACAACACGTCCCAGGTTTTGCAGCGGTTTCCAGACTTCCATGGCCGAAAATGCCACATCCGCCGATGTAAACGGCTTGCCGTCATGCCATTTGACGCCTTCGCGCAGGTGGAACGTTGCCGTCAGCCCGTCGGTCGAACCTTCCCAGCTCGTGGCAAGCCGTGGCGTGAGACCATTTTCACCTTCAAAAGACGCTTCCGCCAGAGGCTCGATCACCTTGCTTGCGACGAAGAAAACGCCATTGGACGCAACGATGGCCGGGTTCAGATTACGTGGTTCTGAATCTGCGGCCACGACCAGCCGCCCGCCTTTCTGCGCCTCACCAGCCGCATTCGACCGTTGCGGCCAGATGGCGATAGCGGCCAAAGCGGTCGATCCCGCCAGAAAAGCCCTACGCGACAGAACCAGTTGAGCCATATCCATTGCCCCGCAATCACATTTTCATTCTCTGACTTTTTTATACCAGTCATCCGAATTTGACAGGATCAAAACCTGTCACCCGAACAATAAATATCGAAAAAAACATCGTTTTTCGGGATATTTAACCGTCAAGTAAAAATAAGATTTCAATGATTTGCTAGCTTATTATTGCAGTATTTCAACCTATGCGTTTGAATTATTTTTCCGATAAAAGCTTATTTAAAGAAAATCGCCTCTTGCCAAACAGGCCTTCTTCCGTAGATCATGGTTAATTATGTGTTGTCGTATTTCGTGAGCTTCCATTTCGACACGGCACACATAGACCACTGAAGAGCAATTCATGGCTCTTGTTTAAATGCATTTGTTCGCCCCAATTCATTTCCCAGGCAACAAATGCCCCCTAGTTACTCGCGCATCTTGTTCCGAGAACCGTTTCACACTTTTCGGGATGCGCTCTAAGGCTAAACCACATTGGAAGAGAGGAAACAGAAATGTCTAGTTTGCTGCCCCCGCTTCATGACGGTCACGCACCGATCTATCTGCATCATGCATTCCAGGATGCGGTCGATGCCTATGAAGATTGGGCTCTGGAAACGACCGAACCGTCCGTTCAGGTCAACGGCAAGGTTACACGGATCAGCGTCGTCTTTCGTCGCCTGTGGAACTGCACCGATATGGTGCCGCGCCACACGCTGGAAGCGCTGAAGGATATCGTCCCGACCGGCATCATTCATGCCGAACACTGGAAGGAAACGCCGACATTTGCAGAAGCTGCCCGCATCATGCGTGCCGCTCTGGAACGGCGCAAGGCGCGACGGCTCCCGGTCGTGTGCTGATTTTCCTGAACCCCATAAAGGAAACGGGCGGATTTTCCGCCCGTTTTGCATTTCTCGCTCTGAAACAACGCGCTCTAAACGACAGGATCAAGCTTACGGAACCGCACGCGGGCGCTGCGTTCGATGGCGGCAACGGTCAGCTCATCGAGCGTCCAGCGGTCACGCAACATCTGGAGGAACTCCAGCTCCTCCTGCTCCACATGCAGATCGGCGGCGGCCACCTCGACAGCCAGCGCATAGGCCGTATCGTAGAGGCGTTCCGGCAACGCTTCATGAGCGAGGTCGAGAATTTTCTCAAGGCCGTCTTCGTACGCCAGCAACGCATAGCAATCATTGGCAAGCTGCGGCAGACGCCCAGTATCGAAACCACGGAAAACCGGCAGGCGCGTCACCACATTGCCGATGGATTCCAGTTCGGCATCGGTCATGGTGGTATCGGCTGCAGACGTCGTAATCATGATATAGACGAGTGCATCCTGCGGGGTGATCTTTTTCATCGCGTACTCCTGCACAACAATGGCCGGAATCAACTCCAACGGCCCAAATTGGTTTGAAAGTTAGGAAGCCGCATCCCGTTGCGCAAGGAAATTCGGTCGCAACCGTTGACGGACAGTGGTTGCCGCGCCATAGAGCAGTATGCGCCTCCCTTGCGCGTAAGTTTTAACGAGTAGCCCCCTTCACAGGATTGAACCATGACCTCGCACCGCCTTCCCGAAATCACGCTGACCCCGGAACTGACCGTGGCGGCTGCGGAAGCGAAAGCATGGCCTTTTGAAGAAGCGAAGAAAATCCTCAAGCGCTATGCAAAGACCGGCCTGCCGGAGACAGTGATCTTCGAGACCGGCTATGGTCCTTCCGGCCTGCCGCATATCGGCACGTTCGGCGAAGTGGCGCGCACCTCGATGGTGCGCCATGCCTTCCGCATCCTGACCGAAGACAAGGTCAAGACGCGCCTGATCTGCTTTTCGGACGATCTCGACGGCATGCGCAAGATTCCGGACAATGTGCCGGACAAGGCAGCTCTTGAGCCCTATCTGCAAATGCCGCTTTCGACCGTTCCGAACCCGTTCGGCGGCGACTACAAGAGCTTTGCGGATCACAACAACGCCATGCTGTGCCGCTTCCTCGACACTTTCGGCTTCGATTACGAATTCGCCAGCGCGACCGAGTATTACAAGTCCGGCAAGTTCGACGCCGTGCTTCTCAAGGCCGTCGAGCGCTATGATGACATCATGAAGGTCATGCTGCCGACACTCGGCGAAGAGCGTCAGGCTACCTACAGCCCGTTCCTGCCGATCTCGCCGAAGTCCGGCCGCGTGCTTTACGTGCCGATGAAGAGCGTGGATGCCAAGGCTGGCACCATCACGTTCGACGATGAAGACGGCGTTGAAACCACCCTGTCCGTCACAGGCGGCAAGGTGAAGCTGCAGTGGAAGCCGGATTTCGGCATGCGCTGGGCAGCGCTCGGCGTCGATTTCGAAATGTTCGGCAAGGACCACCAGACCAATGCGGGCGTTTATGACCGCATTTGCGAAATCCTCGGCGGTCGCGCACCGGAACATTTCGTCTACGAACTGTTCCTCGACCAGCTTGGCCAGAAGATTTCCAAATCCAAGGGCAACGGCATTTCCATCGATGAATGGCTGGCCTATGCGCCGACCGAAAGCCTTGCGCTCTACAACTTCCAGAAGCCGAAGACCGCCAAGCGTCTCTATTTCGATGTCATTCCGAAGGCGGTGGACGAATATTTCACCTATCTCTCGGCCTATGAGCGTCAGGAATGGAAGGACCGGCTGAACAATCCGGTCTGGCACATTCATTACGGCAATCCGCCGAAGGTGAACCTGCCGGTCACCTTCGCGCTGATGCTCAATCTGGTCAGTGCATCGAATGCCGAAAATCCGGCTGTGCTGTGGGGCTTCATCTCACGCCATGTGCCGGGCGTCACGCCGGAAAACAACCCGGAACTCGACGCGCTCGTCGGCTATGCGATCCGTTACTTCAACGATTTCGTGAAGCCGACCAAGCAGTTCCGCGCGCCTGACGATGTAGAGCGCGCAGCGCTCGAAGCGCTGGATGCCAAGCTTGCAACGCTGCCTGCCGGCAGCGATGGCAACGACATCCAGAATGCCATTCTCGATGTTGCCCGTGCCATCGAGCGTTATCAGGATCACACCAAGAAGAGCCCGGAAGGCGGTCCCGGTGTTTCGGTTTCCTTCTTCCAGATGCTCTATGAAGTGCTGATCGGCCAGGAACGCGGACCGCGCTTCGGCTCTTTCGTCGCACTTTACGGCGTCGACGAAACCCGCGCGCTAATCAAAAAGGCATTGGCTGGCGAACTGGCGTAGACATCAAGACATGCTCTAACCCAGACCAATGAATTCAAACAATAAGGGCGGCTTCGAGCCGCCCTTATTGTTTTGTACCGACACCCTCATCCTGAGCCTGTCGAAGGATCGAAGGACGAGAGTTCAGAAAGCACAAGCCCGACCCTTCGGCCCGACCCTTTGACACGCTGCTTCGCACCGGCTCAGGATAAGGCTTGGTTGCCGCCCAGAACGGGATGATGGTTTGATTTAGAGCAGTCCCAGTTCAAACGGAGTTGCCGGAACCGCTCTAACTATTTGTTTCGACGCATTGTCCGACGCATCGAAGCGGGATCAGAAATCAGTCCAGTGGACTGATTTCCCCGCGTAGGCGCTACGCACTTTTGCTGGAAATGCTCTCAATTCGGCCGCTCTATTGTGCGGGCGGCGCGGGCGGAAAATCACCCTGCGTCTGTGGGGACGGCGAAGACGGCTGCGGCTCCGTTTCAGGGGCCAGCGGCGAAGGATTATCCATCATATTGCCGCTATCCGGCTCCGGATTGGGCAGCGACGTATCAGGCTTGTCGCCGAAGATACCGAGGCGAGCCTCCACGGCCTTGCGGCCCGCTTCGTCATAGGCACCGCCCGGAACAGCCTTCGCCCAGCCATTGGCGACGAGCCATGCGGCTGCATCTTCATTGCCCAGCGTGCACTCGGTTGCGACTGCCGCACCGCTGTCGTTTTCAGGCAGGCGGCACATGACGGCACGAGAGCGCAGCCATTGCCGGAAGGCAGTGCGCGCCTGCATGCCGCATGGCCAGCTTTCGCCGGAAGCTGTCTGGCATGTCTGTTCGACGGGAACGATTTCGATGCCCTGCAGTTCGATCATGCGGCCCTGACTTTCCAGCCGTCCGGCGGCCACCGCGACAGGGCGCTGCAAAAGCTGCATCTGTTCGCCCGCATCGACAGGTGTAGCCGGTGCAGGTGGCTCTGGCGGCTTGGGTGTGGATGCAAGACCAAGATCGCTCAGCGGCGGACGCGGTGCCTCGCGTTGCATGTCACTTTCACTGGATTGATCGTTAGCCGTGCCGTTTTCCGGCGATGCAGGTGACTGCCCTTCAGCGGGTGCGCCCTCGCCCGGCTGCGGTGAGGTCCCCTCCGGTGCATTGCCCGTTTCAGGCGGTG
The DNA here is from genome assembly GCF_902825325.1 of Brucella tritici. GTDB lineage: Bacteria > Pseudomonadota > Alphaproteobacteria > Rhizobiales > Rhizobiaceae > Brucella. The sequence goes on from NZ_CADEAR010000018.1 coordinate 38,976, forward strand.
TTCCCGGTTCATTATAGTCAAACTGTTCGACAACGATGCCGTTGCCCGTACCGGAGCCGGTCTGCGTGTCACCGGAATTGATGACGACAGGTCGATCCAGCGCGCCATAGAACGGCGCCACGAAGGCTGCGACCAGAACTGCGCCTGTTATGCCAGCCAGACCGCCGAAAACGGCGCGCGCATGGCTTCTGTCCTGCGATTGCGCCATTACTGGCTCGCCCACAAAATGCGGGCGACCCATTCGATATCCTTCGACTCGAAGATGCGGTTCGGATGTTCGGGATTGAGCGAGTGAAGCTCAATGGTTCGCGGCGTCTGGCGATGCAGGATCTTGGCCATCACTTCTCCGTCTTTCGTTCGCACCACCACGCGATCGCCCCGGCGAATGGCGGTATTGGGTGCAACGATCAGCGTATCGCCATCACGATAAAGGGGCAACATCGAGTCACCCGAAACCTCCAGCGCATACACACTTTCCCCCGATCCGGCGGGAAATTCCACAATGTCCCAGCCTTGCCCCGCCGGGAAACCGGCATCGTCGAAATAGCCGCCCGCACCGGCTTCGGCCATGCCGAGCAACGGGATCGACTGCATGTCCTGCGTATATTCGCCGAATTGCGGCGTGCGGTTTTCGCCCTGAATGAGCCGCGTGAACTCATCGAAGGTCGAGCCGGTTGCCTCCATCACCTTGGCGAGCGATTCCGTCGAAGGCCAGCGCGCGCGCCCGTCGGAAGCATAGCGCTTGGATTTGTTAAAGGTCGTTGGGTCCAGCCCTGCCCGACGCGCCAGCCCGGACGCACTCAGGGAATGACGTTCAGCCAGGGCATCGATGGCCGCCCACACGCTCTCGTGAGAAAACATAGTCATGATCCGCCACGTAGGTTCCAACATATCTTCCTGAACAGTCCCCATCAGGAAAGATATGCTTCAAAGGATTTTAAACCTAATTTCCGTCCCATCTTCGGCTTCAACCTACCGAAAAAGCTATAATTACGCAAGACGGCTGAATTAACAGGGAAAATTTTCTTATTTTCAGGCTATGTCATTTCAGCAAAAGCGGATCACGCAAACAAAAAGCGCGGCATGAAACATGCCGCGCCTGATGATTTTGCGAAGGAGGGAGCTTACGCTGCCTTCTTCGTTTCCGTCTTGTACGGGTTGAAGCGCTGATAGAAGCTTTCGCCGTTCTCGGCCATGTCGAGCAGAAGCTTCGGCGCCTTGAACTGCTGGCCGTATTTCTTCTGCAAGTCCTTGGCGAGCTTGACGAATTTCTTCGCGCCCATGCCATCGATATAGGACAGCGTACCCCCTGTATAAGGCGCAAAACCGAAGGCAAGGATGGAGCCGACATCCGCTTCACGCGGATCGGTGACGATGCCTTCTTCCATCACGCGGGCAGCTTCCAGAGCGATGGTGACGAGGAAGCGTTCCTTCAGCTCCTTCACATCGATCTTGTCAGGATTCTGCTGCTGATAGAGATCCTTGAGGCCCGGCCACAGATGCTTCTTGGCGGGCTTTGCCGGATAATCGTAGAATCCCTTACCGTTCTTGCGGCCCTTGCGGTCGAACTCGTTGACGAGCTTGTCCACCAGTTCCACATGGCGCGGATCGACAGCCTTTTCACCAAGATCGGCAAGGGTTGCCTTGAGGATCTTCTGCGACAGGTCGATGGCCGTCTCGTCGTTGAGCGCAAGCGGGCCAACCGGCATGCCGGCCATGCGGGCGGCATTCTCGATCATCGCAGCCGGAACACCTTCAACAAGCATGTTGTAGGCTTCCGACATATAGCGCAGCACGCAGCGATTGACGTAGAAGCCACGCGTGTCGTTGACGACAATCGGCGTCTTCTTGATTGCACGCACGTAATCGAGGGCTACGGCCAATGCCTTGTCGGAGGTCTTCTTGCCGAGGATCACTTCCACCAGCATCATCTTGTCGACCGGCGAGAAGAAGTGGATGCCGATGAAATTCTTCGGACGCTTCGATACCTTGGCAAGACCGCTGATCGGCAGGGTCGAAGTGTTGGATGCGAAGATCGCGGAAGACTTCAGCACTTCCTCGGCCTTCTCGGTCGCGACACGCTTGACTTCGCGGTCTTCGAACACGGCTTCGATCACCAGATCGGCACCGTCGAGTTCGGCATAATCCGGCGTCGCGGTGATGAGCGACAGAAGCTTTTCCTTGTCGGCCTCAGTAGCGCGGCCCTTCTGCATTTCCTTGGTGACGAGATCGGCGGTATGCGCCTTACCCTTGTCGGCGGCTTCCTGATCGCGGTCGATCAGCACCACCGGAATGCCGGCCTTGGCGGTCACATAAGCAATGCCCGCCCCCATGAAACCAGCGCCGATGACGCCGATTTTCTTGAGCTTGGTCGGCTTTTCATCCGCCGGGCGGCGCGCGCCCTTGTTCAGTTCCTGCAACGACACGAACAGCGAGCGGATCATCATGCCCGCTTCGGTCGTCTGGAGAATTTCGGTAAAGTAGCGCTGCTCAATCTTGAGACCGGTATCGAAAGGAACCAGAAGGCCTTCATAAACCGACTTCAGGATAGCGAGTGCCGCCGGATAATTGCCGGACGTTTCGCGACGCAGGATTGCCGTTGCAGCAGGCCAAAGGTTCGCACCAGCAGCCGAATAGATCGCGCCGCCCGGCAGCTTGAAGCCCTTTTCATCCCAGGGCTGAACCGGCTTGAGGCCGCCCTTGATGAGCTTCTTGGCTGTTTCGACCAGCTTCTTGGCCGGAGCGATCTCGGTGACGAGACCCATAGCCTTGGCGCGTTGCGCCGTCAGGCTGGAACCGGTCGTCATCATCTGAAGCGCATCCTGCTGGTTGGCAAGGCGCGGAACGCGCTGTGTACCGCCAGCGCCCGGAAACAGGCCGACTTTCACTTCCGGCAGGGCCATCTTCACGCCCGGAGCATCGGATGCCACGCGGGCATGGCAGGCGAGCGACATTTCAAACGCACCGCCCATGCAGGTGCCGTTGATGGCCGAAACCCAAGGCTTGCCGCAGGTTTCAAGCTTGCGGAAAAGGCCGCTCATTTTGCCGACATTGTCGAACAGGGTCTGGACCGCGCCTTGTGGGTCCTTGGCCTTCTGCTTCTGAAACTCCTTGAACATGCCTTCCAGCATGGTCAGGTCGGCGCCACCGGAGAAGCTTTCCTTGCCGGACGTGATGACCACGCCCTTGATCTTGTCATCGGCAACCACCGCGTCGATGATGGCGTTCAGTTCCTGCATCGCCTCGACGGTGAAAACATTCATCGACTTTTCAGGCATGTCCCAGGTGACGAGGGCAATGCCGTCGGCGTCGGTCTCAACTTTGAAATTCGTGTAAGCCATTCGTAAAAACCTCCCTCGCCCTTATACGCGCTCGATGATCGTCGCCGTGCCCATGCCAGCACCAATGCACAAGGTCACCAGCGCGGTGTTGAGATCGCGGCGTTCCAGCTCATCCAGCACCGTACCGAGGATCATCGCGCCGGTTGCGCCGAGCGGATGGCCCATGGCAATCGCGCCGCCATTGACGTTGATCTTGTCGTGCGGAATGTCGAAAGCCTGCATATAGCGCAGCACCACAGCGGCGAAGGCTTCGTTGAGTTCGAACAGGTCGATATCCGAAATCTTCAGCTTTGCCTGCTTGAGCAGTTTTTCCGTCACATCGACCGGGCCGGTCAGCATCAGCGCCGGGTCGGAGCCGATATTGGCGAAAGCGCGGATACGGGCGCGCGGCTTGATGTCGAACGCCTTGCCAGCCTTCTTGGAGCCAACCAGAACGCCCGCTGCGCCATCGACGATACCCGATGAATTCCCGGCATGGTGAACGTGATTGACCGTTTCGATTTCCGGATGCGCCTGAATGCCGACAGCATTGAAGCCGCCCATTTCGCCCGGCATCACGAAGGACGGGTTCAACTGGCCCAGCGCCTGCATGTCGGTCGTCGGGCGCATATGCTCGTCATGGTCGAGAATGGTCAGGCCGTTCTGATCCTTGATCGCAATGACCGAATTCTTGAAATAACCCTTTTCCCACGACTTGCCGGCGCGCTTCTGGCTTTCGACAGCATAGGCATCGACGTCGTCGCGGCTGAAACCGTATTTCGTGGCGATCAGATCGGCGGAAACGCCCTGCGGCATGAAATAGCCCGGGAAGCCAACCGATGGATCCATGTACCACGCGCCGCCCGACATGCCCATACCCACGCGCGACATGCTTTCAACGCCGCCCGCTATCACCAGATCATCGGCGCCGAAGGCAACCTTGGCAGCCGCCAGATTAATGGCATCGAGACCCGAAGCGCAGAAGCGCGAAATCTGGATGCCCGGGGCCTTGAAGTCGTATCCGGCTTCGAAAGCAGCAGAGCGCGGAATGACCGCACCGGCTTCGCCAACCGGATCGACACAGCCAAAAATAATGTCATCGACCTTGGCGGTATCGATGTTGTTGCGGTCGCGCAGGGATTCCAGAACCTTTGCGCCCAGACGTACGGCAGGCACTTCATGCAAGGACCCGTCCTTCTTGCCGCGGCCGCGCGGCGTCCGCACGTGATCGTAAATATAAGCCTCAGCCATTTTTTCTCCTTCCCGCCGGGTCCGAAGAACCCGGCCTAACCTTTAAAATATCGGCAGAAAATCAGAACGCATCCGCAGGCAGCGCCATCATGCTATCCGCACCCGACTGGATGCGCGCCAGATGGGCGGCACTTTCCGGCATGATACGCTCGAAATAGTACCGGGCAGTGACAAGCTTGGCTTCAAGGTAAGCCTTGTTGCCTTCACCTGCCGCCAGCTTTTCCTCGGCGACCTTGGCCATGCGGCCCCACATCAGGCCCAGCGCAACCAGACCGAAAAGGTGCATATAGTCATTGGAGGCTGCACCGGCATTGTCGGGCTTCGCCATGGCGTTCTGCATCAGCCACATGGTGGCGGCCTGAAGATCGTTGAGGCCCTTCTTCAGATGCTTGGTGAAAAAGGACAGCTTCTCGTTGTCGCGATTGGCTTCGCAGAACTCGCCGGCTTCCTTGAAGAAGGTCGTGACCGCACGACCGCCATTCAGCGCCAGCTTGCGACCGACCAGATCGAGCGCCTGAATGCCGTTCGCACCCTCATAGATCATCGCGATACGCGCATCGCGCACATATTGGCTCATGCCGTGTTCTTCGATATAGCCGTGACCGCCGAACACCTGCTGCGCCATGACGGCATGTTCAAAACCCTTGTCGGTCAGAACGCCTTTCAGCACCGGTGTCAGCAGGCCGACCAGATCATCGGCGGCCTGACGCTCGGCCTCGTCGCCGGAACGATGCGCAATATCGGAATTCAGCGCCGTCCACAGGATGAGCGCGCGGCCTGCCTCGTTGAAAGCGCGGATCGTCATCAGGTTGCGACGGATATCCGGATGCACGATAATCGGGTCGGCCTTCTTTTCCGGCTCTTTCGCGCCGGAAAGGGCGCGGCCCTGAATACGCTCGCGAGCATAGATCGCGGCATTCTGATAGGCGGTTTCGGCAATCGAAAGCCCCTGCAATGCCACGCCGAGACGCGCTTCGTTCATCATGGTGAACATGGCGCGCAGGCCCTTATGCGCCTCGCCGATCAGATAGCCGGTTGCATCGTCATAATTCATGACGCAGGTGGCGTTGCCGTGAATGCCCATCTTCTCTTCGATAGACCCACAGGAAACGCCGTTGCGCGCGCCCGGATTGCCGTTTTCATCGAGAATGAACTTCGGCACGATAAACAGCGAAATGCCCTTCACACCCTCGGGCGCACCGTCGATGCGGGCCAGCACCAGATGGATGATGTTTTCCGACATGTCATGTTCGCCAGCCGAGATGAAAATCTTCTGGCCGGAAATCTTGTAGGAGCCGTCGCCCTGTGGCGCAGCACTAGTGCGCAGCAGGCCCAGATCCGTACCGCAATGCGGTTCGGTCAGGTTCATCGTGCCGGTCCAGGTGCCTTCCACCATCTTCGGCAGATAGGTATCCTTCTGCTCATCGGTGCCGTGGGTCAGGATCGCGGCAATCGCGCCCTGTGTCAGGCCCGGATACATGGTGAGCGCCATATTGGCCGACGACATATATTCGCCGACAGCCGTGTGCAGGAGATAGGGAAGCCCCTGTCCGCCATATTGTTCGGGCACAGCGAGACCAAGCCAGCCGCCTTCACGATACAGATCATAAGCCTGCTTGTAGCCCTTCGGCGTCGTCACCGAACCGTCCGAATGACGCTTGCAGCCTTCGCGATCAGCGGTCTGATTGACCGGGAACAGGGTGCCTTCGGCGAGCTTCGCGCCTTCAGACAGGATTGCCTCGACGACATCGGGCGACGCGTCGGCAAAGCCCGGCAGGTTGTTGTAGCGCTGATAATTCAGAACGTCGTTGAGAACGAAATTGGTATCCTCAACTGGCGCGCGATAGCTCGGCATAGAAATCCTCCAAATTCACCACCTGAGCCGTTCCGCGATGGCTGGAACGAGCCCGTAACCGCGTTTCATGCCTGCATGCCACATTATAGCGAAACGCTGTGACAGCGCGCATGTTGCAACAAAAAGGACGATTTTCTGCGAAAAACAACCATTTTTGCCGCCTTTTGACCAACCGTATCACGGATTCTGCGCACGACCAGTCAATTCAGAGCAGAAGCTAAACTACTTTGACGTTTCCGTAAACGTCAAAAATTACACAAGTTCGTGCGGGATGGGGAAATGTTCTGCTTGTAAGCGCCACCTTGGTTTGTCCTCCTGCGCCTTGGTATGGGCATTTCGTTGAATTTGATTTGTCCACTTCGAGAAATTAAGCGGAATAGATCAAAGTTTCCCATTATTATCCTTGTTGTTATCGATCACCGGAGCAAAGTGCGTCGCGTACGCCTAATTCGCTGACAGACGTCCAACTCTTCATATCAGCGAAGAAACTGAGGAAATCCCGCCGTTTCAGACTTCGCAAGGATCCTGCCTCTACCGAACACAGATGATCACCACTCATGATTGAAGCAGATGTGTAAGCTGCCTTCCCTTATATGTTGAAAATCGGGCACAGCCAGTAGACCAAAAAACGTGGCCGATGTAGCTTCAGTCAAAAATCTCGGGCTTGGATAGACGAAAATTATGCTTGCGAATACTACGTACCCGCGCGGTTCCGAGTGGAGACTGTGGGATCTTCATATTCATACGCCAGCCTCATTTCACTGGGAAGGTGTGCGATTTATACCGGGCGATGATGTCCATAATAATGGAATTATCGACGATCTAATCGTCGCCCTAAATGAAGCGCAACCGCAAGTATTCGCGTTTATGGATTACTTCACGTTCGATGGATGGTTCGCCCTAAAGCGGAGATTGAAGGATCCGGCGGCTCCCAGACTCGAAAAAACAGTCTTTCCGGGAATAGAGCTTCGTTTGTCTGCTCCGATGCGCGGCAGGTTAAACGCGCATGTCGTTTTCTCTGATAAAATCGAAGATCAACACCTCCGAGATTTCCTTTCCGCTCAGAAGCTGGAGCTAATTAATCGCCCCTTATCGGACGTGGCGCTTGCAGACTACGCACGCCGTGCATCTCCGGAAAAACTCGCTCACCACGGCTTTAAGAAAGCTGACGTTGAAGCGGATGAAACGATAGCGCGCAAAGCGGGCTACACTATTGGTGAGATAAACTGCGATGCGTACAAGGAGGCAATACGTAAGGTCCCTGACGGAATGGCGGTTGGGTTTATGCCATTTTCGACGAATGACGGTTTGACCAAGATTGATCGCAATGACCATTACGCGTATTCGCTAAGCCTCTTCGAAACATCGCCAATTTTCGAGGCGCGCGACCACGATCATTGGGCTGCCTTCGCGGGTGTTCAAACTCCCGGAAACAAAAGCTGGTTTGCGGCCTTTCAAACAGCGTTGCAAAATGTGCCTAGGCTGGCAGTCTCAGGCAGCGACTCTCATCGTTTTCGCGGCGTTGCAGGCGATAACAACCAGCGCGGATATGGCGACTTTCCCTCAAATAAAAAGACGTGGATCAAAGCTGACCCCACGTGGGAAGGACTTTTGCAGGCAATTCGCGAACCTGCGAAACGGTCATTCATTGGCGCAATGCCGCCCAAGCTAGACTTGGTTAACTCCCTAAAAACCTTTTACATAGACAAGATCGCGATTAAAAAAGTATCGACCAGCACTTTCGCAGAAGATTGGCTCGATGGCGTTGAATTGAATTTGAATCATGACCTGGTTGCAATCATCGGGAATAAGGGTAGCGGCAAAAGTGCACTAGCAGATGTGATCGCCTTGCTTGGGAATTCACAACAGCAGAAGCACTTTTCCTTCCTTCAAGCCAAACGGTTCCGTGGAAAGAACGGTGAGCCAGCGCACCATTTCCAGGGAACATTGAACTGGCTTGCTGGAGAGCCCGGTTCGATGGTTCTGAGCGACAACCCGTCTGCAGAGCGCGTCGAGTTAGTGAAGTATATCCCACAGGGGCGTTTCGAAGCCCTGTGCAACGAACACGTCATGGGCACGTCCAATGCCTTCGAAAATGAGCTTCGATCCGTTATCTTCACCCATGTTCCCACCGAGGTAGCAGACGGGGCCCTAGATTTCGACCAACTTATTGAAAAGCAGGAAGAAGTTCATCGAGCTAAGGTTGGAGAACTCCGAAAGCGACTTCGAACGCTGAACGAGGAAATCGTACATATCGAGGATCAGCTGAATCCTGCGCTAAAATTGAACCTCCAGGAACAACTGTCGTTGAAACAACAGCAGGTCGCTGAACATGTCCGTCGTCGAATGATTTGAGACTATTTTTGCTTTTGAAGATTGGAGTTTCCGGCTCGGTTTGGGGTTTGATTTA
>NZ_CADEAR010000019.1 GCF_902825325.1 Brucella tritici
TGATAAAGCTATGATGAGCCAAAAATCCTCTCTTCTTAATTAAACCAGTTTTGTCTCAAAGGCGCTGATGTCGGACACTTGCATCATATGAAGCCTCTTCCGCCGCATTGAAACCGGCAAAGGAAACCGAGCGTCCGGTGTCGATATTGTACCAGCTATGGGTTGCGCCAAAGCGAAGCCCGACATCGCCTGCGCCGACCTTTTCGACGACCGTTCCGGCATAGGCCCCGAGCGTATAGGTATCGACCGAAGCGCTTGAGAAACGGTCATCGGCATCGAAGGAGGAATGGCCATAGCCTGCCATCAGGCCGGTGCGCCAGTTGCCGACCGGAATGTCGGCACCAATGAACATACCGCCTGCCGAAGTTGAGAGCTTGGCGGCATTGCCGTCGCCGTCATTGGAACCCCAGGCACCATAACCTTGCAGCCAGAAGGCGGTTTCAGCGGTATTGGCACAGGCCTGACCATAGACACCAGTGCTGCCTTTGCCGGTCCACACCGGATCGCCCGCTTTGCAATTTGCATCGAACGAAGCGCGCAGGCGGTCGCCGATGGCGTCACGTGCAAATCGATTTTCGTCGATCAATGCACCTTTGACGCTGGCGTGGATTTCGCCCGAAAGCGCATCGAAACCAGCGCGCGCCTCAGCGGCAGTCAGGCTGACAAGCGCATTATAAACTGCGCCGCTGCCCAGCCCGTCGGCAGCAAAAGCCACCGCTTTCTGGTTTCGCGTCTCGCCGACGCTGGCAAAGCTGGCATCGTTGCGCTCAAGACGGAGATCGATCGTCGTCGCACCGTAATTCAGGCTCGGCGTCAGAAACGCCAGATTGCTGTCGATTGTTGCAAAGGTTCCGCTAATACCGCCTGCCGAAGTCAGGATCGTATAATTGGTCTGCGGCGCCCAGCCGCCGTTTTCGCCAATAATCGAAAGGCCACCGCCAAGCTGTGCCGAACCGCCGACCACGAGCTTGCTGGCTTCTCCCGCAGGCGTCGTGTCGATCTGCAGGACACTGTTTGCCGTCTGCACCAGATTGCCGTCGATGGTCAGCGTTCCGACGGAACCACCGGGACGCAGCACACCGTCATTGGTGACCGATCCGAGAATTGCGCCGTGACCGCGCAAGGTGCCGCCTGCCCTGATGGCGACATCGCCACCCAAAACCGCAGCCGATGGATCGGCATCGCCGACCTTGAGCATACCGTTTTCAATGACAGTGGAGCCTGTAAAGCTCGCACCGTTGCCATTGAAAACCAGCATGCCCGAACCCTGCTTCACAAGGCTTCCGCTGCCGGAAAGGCTGCCTGCGAATATACCATCGTCCTGCTGGTCGAAGACAAGCCGCGCATTATTGGTGATGTTGCCTTGAAGGCTTCCCGCATCGCCTTGCAAGATGCCGCCGCCGACAAGCGTTCCGCCACTATAGCTGCTGATACCCGACAAGGTCAGCGTGCCGCCGCCCGATTTGACCAATGCGCCAGTGCCGGCAAGGTCGCCTGCAAATGTGCCGTCGCTCTGCTGGTCGAAGACGAGCCGTGCATTGTTGGTGATATTGCCCTGCAAGCTTCCTGTATCGCCCTGCAAGGTGCCGCCGCTGACGAGCGTGCCGCCGCTATAGCTGTTTGCGCCGGACAGGACCAATGTGCCGTCGCCCGATTTGACCAGAGCGCCGCTGCCCGAAAGAGCCTGCGAGACCGTAAAGCGTGCTGCCGCATCGGCAATGTCGAAGCCGCCGCCATTGCTGGTCATGGTCACGCTACGGGCGGTTTGCGAAAATCCGGTTCCTGTGATCCGCAGCGTGCCGCCGTCAAGGATGAGACCACTGATGGGAAAGCCAAGATTGCCGTCGTTCGATACGGAAAGTGTGCCGGCACTGATCCGTGTGCCGCCATTATAGGCATTGAAGGCATTGAGAACGAGCGTTCCCGCGCCGGTCTTGGCGATGCCCTCCGTGCCGATGATGACGTTATCGATGGTTGCAGCCCAGTTTGCGCTTGCAGCCGAACCGTCCCCCACGCGAATTTCAGATGCATTTCCGCTGCTGCCTATGAGGATCAGAGCACCGCCATCAAGCCGATAACCGTCGCTGGCAAACTGCATTCCAAGCGCGCTCACCGCACCACCGGTATTATCGACCCGAACGGTGCCGGGCGCGCCGCCGAATATTGCAAAGCCCGGCTGCGGGATCATGGGCGCGGTTACACTACCCTGCGAATCAGTCCAGTTACTACCGGCAACAGACCAGGTCCCACTGCCACCGCCCATCTGCGTCGGACTGGCTAAACCGTTTGCATTCCAGAAATTGAGCTGAAGTCCAGCCATCTTGATCAGATTGATCTGTTTGCTACCCGTAAGCGTCTGAATAACATCGCCCCCCGTAGACAGAGCAATCCCACCATTTGTTTCGATTAAGGCGCCACCATAACTGAATAGATTATACAGTCCCGGTCCCATGCCACCACCATCTATGATGTTAAGGACTACGCCATTCAAAGAGAGATTCCCTCCGACCCGGACACTATCGCTCTGGCCGAAAGTCGAGAAATTCGCGCCGGGTGCACCGATCTCGAAATCCAGTTGGCTGCCTTTCTCTGCCGTGAAGTCACCGCCGACCTTAAGCGTGCCGATGCTGGCGCCGGGACTCAAATGACTGCCCGAGGCGAGGGTCAAATCACCGCCAATGCGACCATGCCCGCCGATTGTTGCGCCGGCGGCAACAGTGACATCACCGGCAACTGATGCATAACTGCCGCTTGTATCTCCTATGATGAGACTACCGGCATTGACATTGGTAAGCCCCATATAGGTGTTGATGCCGTTGAAAATCTGCTGTCCGCTGCCCTGCTTGACGATACCGCCCGTACCGCTGATCGTCCCGGCGAAAATCCGGTTGGTCGCATCCCCGAACGTCAACGTGTTGGCGCCCAGTGATACGCCCGTATCGCTGACGCCATTCAGCGCACCGATGGTCTGGTTGCTGCCTGCCCCGCTAATATCAAAACTGGCCCCCGCGCTGCCCAGATTTACAGAGCCGCCAGCCGCGAGTGCCCCGCCAGCGCCAAGCGCCAGCGTGCCTGCATTGATCGTCGTGCCGCCTGTATAGGTATTTGTGCCGGTGAGCGTCTGCGTACCGGAGCCCGCCTTCGTGATTCCGCCCGTGCCGCCGATTGTTCCGCCGAATGTGGAGCTTGCGCTATCGCCGAGTGTCAGGGAATTCGCCCCCAGCGCGACCCAGCTCCCCCCCACGCCAGCCAGTCCGCCGATCGTTTGGGCCGAACCGGCCTGGCTGATATCCAAACTCGCACCTGACCCTGCGAGGCTCACGGCACCGGTAGTTGCAAGCGACCCACCGGCACCAAGCGCCAGCGTGCCTGCATTGATCGTCGTACCGCCGGTATAGGTGTTGGGAGCACTCAGAGCCAGTACGCCGGCACCATTCTTCGTTAATCCGCCGATGCCTGAAATCGTGCCGCCCAGATTGAGACCTCCGGAGCCGTCAATCGCAAGCGTCGCGCCACCTGTAATATTTATGTTGTTTACAAGCTGACGAGATGCACTGCTGTCAAGACTTGCATCTCCACTGACGGTAATGCTGCCGGTTCCAAATGCGTTGTTGCTGCCGACGACAACTCGACCGGCGGCAAGGTTTGTGCCTCCAGTGAAAGTATTGACTCCGCCCAGCGTGAGCGTGCCGGAGCCGCTTTTGCCGAGCGACCCGACACCTGAAATGGCGCCGTTCAGGGTTAAGTCGTATATACCGGAGACCGCCAACCCTTCCACTCCGCCAGCTATCCCTCCTCTTTGGAGACTTATATCGTTGGCCAATGTCAGCGACGGACTCAGCGACGTCATCCGCCCGCCGTCGAATACAACCGTGCCTATACCCAGGGCGCCCGAATTGCCGAGATTGACGGCGGCACCATTACCGACCACTGCACTGACGACACTTGACGCTCCCGAAAGATTCCAGGTTCCGTTTCGAATGTCGAGAAGATTGAAATTGATGTATTTGCTGACGTCGATTGTGCCTTCTGGTGTTCCGCCGGATTGCTGAAGGGTCAATGTATTGTTCCCACCAGCTCCGCCATCGACATATCCCGTTGCGGCGAAACCGACATTGCTAGAGACAAGGTCTACAGCCGGGGCGGTTCCGCCGTCTGCATCGACCGATGAACCCGTGTTGGCGATGAAATGATTATTACCGCCGGCGCCCAGGGACACGCTGCCATTAATGGTTCCAGAATTTACGAATAAGTTGCCCCCTACTGACCCGCCAAAGCCGATACGACCGGTGATAGTTCCATTATTCTGAAAATTAACCTGCCCTCCGCCATAGACGGCAACGGCAGCGGTATCGGCTGCTGTCACTCCGGCACCCAGAACAGGGTTCGCCATGATCGAGTAATTATTGATAATATTGGTCGTACCGCTTCGGTTCTGCGCCGCGAGCGCTAGTCCATTAAGACTAACACTCGATCCTGGCGCGCCAGCCAGAATGCCATTATTGATAATAGTGTACACACCGGCAGCTGCCGGACTGCCAACCACCAACCCCGAAGACACAATGCTCAAGTCCCCCATAAGAGCCGGATCTATTGTGCCATTATTGGTGACGGTGACATTGTCGCCGCCAAGCCTCAGTGCATTACCACCAACACCTAACAGTACACCGAGAGGTGCACCGGGATTTATTACCACAGTCAGATTGTTGGAATTGTTCGAATAGTTGGGCGACAGCGGATTTGCTGCACCCGAACAGGCCACATGCGCCTCGCTTTCCGTGCACATCGCTTGAGCGGAAGATGCGGCACACAAACCCGCCACTGCCGTCGTCATCAACAATATGGATTTGCGACGCAATACGCCCGCCATGTGAATCCCCCCGGATGCCCGCCTGCAATGCTTAGATTTTTACTGGACAACGCGAATGCGCATCACCGCTTCTACATTGCAAATTACAGAAACAAAAGATGAAAATATCAGTTTTCTAAGAGGAATATTGGCGCTCTCAGAGAATCTCTACTACGCTTTATGCAACCGATAGCTGTATATACATACAACCCAAGCATTGGGAGCATTTGCCAGACATAGGTGAAAGACTAATGTGGCCTTCATCTGGAGGACAAAAAAAAGCGCGCCCTCCAGATGAAGGACGCGAAAGAGGTGCAAGCTCGCTCTGATCGAGGAACCCGAACGGCAGGTTCACAAGGCTCGACCAGATGCCAGTCGGCCATTCTTGTCCAGAAAGCATTCGATAAAGGCAGGATCGGTTTTTATTCGTAGCTCGAAACGCTTCGCTTCGAGAGTAACCGTTATCGCCGCTTCCGCGCTATCCGGACTGGTTGGCTGCCTATCGACCCCGACTCCCCGCGGTCGATAAGCAGCCCCCGCCCAATTTTTGCGCCAGCCTCCTAAGCCCCAACAGGCCGGCGCTCATTTAGTGAACGCTCTAGTAGCTAAAAACAATTCCCCTATTCAGGGGGATGCACCACAAAGAAGAACCGGCCATTTCATCCAAAAATGACTTGTAACCACCGGTAGATATTGAAAGATCTCGTGAATCAGTTTGATATTTATTTGGAATTGGACCAAAATTTTTTAATGTTATGTGTGAATTGACGCTTTTGAAGGGGAATTTCGCTCGGCAAGTTCAAGACAATCTTGAAATTGTGCGCGTCCTCCCGTTTAAGCTTGGATACATTCGCAATTTTTCGTTTCTGGAGAACCTCACGTGTCATGCGCAAACTGGATGTTCGCTTTCCGGCGTATTCTGGCGCTCCCGGCACTGATCGCGTTTTTCGCCATCTGCCAAATCACATATTTCACCGGCGCGGTTGAAGCTGCGCCGCCCGTCACGCTGACCATCGTCGCTCCGGACGGAACGACACGCGTGCTGTCTGGCGAAGATTTCACGAAACTGCCGCAGAGCACGCTGCAGACGAACACCGCCTGGACCGAGGGACCGCAGAGCTTTGACGGGGTTCTGCTGCGCGACGTGCTGGCGACCGTGGGCGTCGACGGAAAAGATGCCACCAGCCACTCCATAACCGTGCTGGCGCTCAATGATTACAGCATCAGCATTCCGCTGGAAGACGCCTATAAATACGACGTCCTCGTTGCACACAAGATGAACGGCAAGGAGCTGAACCGGCGTGACAAGGGACCATACTGGATCGTCTACCCGCGCGACCAGCATGAGGAACTGAACGATTCGCGCTATGATCATCGCTGGGCATGGCAGCTGAAGCAGATCGAGGTGAAATGAAACTCAAGCGGGGCTATATTCTTTCCGGCCTGGTCATGGTGGGTTTTGCGGCCCTGCTCGCTTATGCTTTCATTCAGCTTCTCGTCATCCAGAAATCGCTCGCAACCTATGTCGGCGAAAACATGGTCTGGGCGATTACCCAGACCGAGCGCGACGCCGGGCGGCTGGGCGAAACGGCGCTGACATTTCCGAGCGGTAACGCCAACACCGCCGATCTCTCGCTCCGTCTCGATGTGCTTTACAGCCGTTTTGCGCTTCTGGCCGATGCCCCGCAGAAAAAATATTTCGCACGCATTCCGGGCGGCGCCCAAACCATCCAGCGCAATGCCGACCGGCTTCCCGAGATCGAGGCGATGATCGACGCGGAGCCGGAAAAATTCGACCCGATTGCCATTTACGAAGCACTGGTCCCCATGCGCGAGGAGCTGACCAAAGTTGCCAATGATGCGATGATCCTGGAGCGCGACCGAGGCGGCGCGCAGCGCGACCAGCAATTGCAATCGATCTATCTCATCATGTTTGCGGTGCTGGGCATCATGGCCACCGGAGGTATTCTGTCATGGCAGGTATTTTCCAACATGCGCAAGGCCGAGCGCGCCCACAAGGCGCTGCAAGAGTACAAGCAGCAACTGGAACACACCGTTGCCGACCGCACCGCCGCCTTACGTGAAGCGCTGGAGAACGAACGCAAAGCCAAGGAGCTTTACAAGAGTTTCATCACCACGGTGTCGCACCAGTTCCGTACGCCCGTATCGATCATCGACATCATTGCGCAACGCTTCATCCGCCGCGCCGACGAGTTCACACCTGAAATCATCATTGATAAGGCCAAGCGCATGCGCAATGCCAGCCGCCGCCTGATCCTGCTTCTGGAGAGCACGGCCAATGCGGAACGTCTCGATGAGAACGGCTTTCAAATCAACCGGCAACCGGTCGATTTTTCGGAACTGGTCCGCAACACCTGCGCCTACCATCAGGAACTGCATCCCGAGCTGGAGCTGGTGACAGACATTCAGGACAGCGAGACCTTCTGTTATTGCGACGGTATTCTGGTCGAGCAGATTCTGGTCAACCTGCTTGGCAATGCCACCAAATATTCCCCTGCCGACAAGCCCATCGAAGTCACGACGGAAGAAGACGAAAACGAGTTCCGCTGCATCGTTCGCGATTACGGCATCGGCATACCCGCGGAAGATGCGGATCGTATCTTCACGCGCTTTTTCCGCGCCAGCAACGCATCGCATATGGCAGGCACCGGCCTTGGCCTCAGTCTGTCGCGCGCATTGGCCGAATTGCACGGCGGAACGCTTGTCTTCACTTCGATTGAAGGACAAGGTACGGTGTTCATTCTGACTCTACCAAAGGTGGCCCAGCATGCGACTGCCTGAAATCCTCCCCATGCCCACCGTCCTGTGTATTGAGGACGAAACACACATACTGGAAGAACTGATCGATGAACTGAGTACTTCGGGTTTCAACGCCGTCGGCGCCGCCAATGCGACCGAAGCGCTGCGTGTGCTGGACACGACGACACCCGACATCATCATCTGCGATATATTGATGCCTGGCACCAACGGGTTGCAATTTCTGGAACAGATTCGCAGCTCCCGCGCAGACCTTGCCGGCACGCCGTTCCTGTTCCTGACCGCACTTGCCGACCGCAGCCATGAGCTGACAGGCCGGGAGGCAGGCGCTGACGATTATCTTACAAAACCGATCGACTTCGACGTTCTCATCCTCACGATCCGGGCAAGGCTCAATCTGGTCGCGCGGGTGAAAGCCATATCCGCCCATCCGGCACCTACGGAGCCGGAAGGCGAGTTCATCCATCTTTCGCGCCGGGAAACCGAAGTGCTGAAGGAGATAGGAGCCGGGCACCGGAATGGCGAGATCGCCCGCAAACTTGGACTATCGGAGCACACCGTCAGCGACTATGTGAAGGCCATCTATCAAAAGCTGAGCGTTTCTTCTCGCGCCGAAGCAACCCGCGAAGCCATAAAGCGCGGTCTGGTCGATATGAGATAAGCCACCGCAACGGTTCAAGCATATTTGTTTGGGGATGACCGGCAATGATCTCGACAATCCGAGAACCCCAAATTACGGTTTGCTCATGAAGCAACCGGTTCGACGACGCGCTGTCTTCTTCATTGGCGGCTACGACCCGAAAACGCCGGAGGCGTTCTTCGGGCGATTGAATAGAGAAATCAAACGGTTCGAAGCGCTCTGGAGCGTTCGTTCCGTCGTTTCGCCTGTGGATGTATCGCCTGAGCGCGAGGTCGGCACCGTTTCCATTGAAACGGCGCCCGACGACAAGAGCTGGACCACAGAGACAGACTTCAATTTTCTCGTACTGGACAGAATAGTGCTGGCGGATTTCGACCGCCCTCTTGCTGTCAGGCTGGCCAAATATCTCGTTGCATTCGGCGATTTTGTCCTAACGGGCACAGCCTTTCGTTTTTTTGCCAAGGCGTGGCGCTTCGGGCTCTATTTCCTCTACCCGTTTCTCGTCCTCGCCTTGTTTGCTGCCGCGGGCTATGCAGTGGCGCGTTGGACGGTCCAATGGCTGGGCGTTATCAGCTGGCTCGTCGGTCTGGTGGTTTTCTCCGTAGCACTCGCCGTTCTGGGCAAGCGCTGGTCGACCAACCATCTGATGGATTTGTGGTCGTTTTCACTCAATTTCATTCGGGGACGACGGCAGGACGGCGAATCCCTGATGCAGCGTTTTGCTGCCGGTATCGTCGAGCGTGTCACCACGAAACATTATGACGAGGTCATTCTGATCGGCCATAGCACCGGCGGCATGCTGATGCTGGACGTTGCAGCGCGCTGCCTTGCCATCGATCCGGCATTCAGCAGCCGTGCATCCAAAGTGACGGTGCTCACCCTTGGATCGACCGCGCTCAAGGCGGGCTATCACCCCGCAGGCAAGCATTTTCGCGAAGGCGTGCAACGGCTGGTGGACGACGGCAAGATCGACTGGGTGGAAATCCAGTGCCTGACCGATGCCATCAATTTCTACAAGACCGATCCCGTGGCTGAAATGGGCCTGAAACGCGAACCGCAACGGCCCTTTCCTGTCACAAAGACCGTGCGAATAAAGGATATGCTGCAGCCGGAAATCTACAAGCGTGTGAAGCGGAATCTTTTTCGCGTGCACTATCAATATGTATTCGGAAATACGAAGCCCTATTGGTATGATTTCTTTCAGATTTGCTGTGGGCCGATTTCGCTGAGAGACCGGACAGACGACCGAATAATTGGTGCCTTGCCAACGAAGGAAACTATTGCCGAATGACACCGACACTGGCCGCAATCGTTTGGGGCATCGGGCTTGTCGCCTGGGTCGTTATCCGCATTCCGCACCAGCGACGTGCGCGCAAGATCAAGGTTGCCAACAATGCAAAAACGCTGGCTGACAGGCTGGCGCTGGGTGCGGCGACCGTCGGCCTGTCGCTGATTCCGATCGTCTATGTCGCAACCGGCTTTCCCGCTTTTGCCGACTATGCTTTCCAGCCATGGCTGGCCTGGATCGGATTGTTTGTCGAAATCGCTTTCCTTTGGCTTTTCTATGCAAGCCATCGACAGTTGGGCAAAAACTGGTCCGTCTCGCTTGAAATCCGGCGAGAGCACAAGCTGGTCACCGACGGCCTCTACAAATATGTCCGTCATCCGATGTATCTGTCATTCTGGCTGTGGGCGATTGCGCAATTCTGCCTGCTGCCAAACTGGTTCGCCGGTCTGGCGGGGCTTGTCGGCGTCGCTATCCTTTATTTCCATCGGGTCGATCACGAGGAAGCGATGATGCGCGCGGCATTCGGTACATCCTATGACGAATATGCCAGCCGAACCGGCCGGGTCATTCCAAAACTCAAGTTCTAGTGATTTGGCTGAAACAATCCGGCGCTCTAGATATCTGCCTTGATGCACCTTGTTCGAAAGCCTGTTCATGGTTCTCGAACGCGCTCCAACAGGTAGTCGAAGATGATTTCAAAACCGAATACATTGCGTTCGAAAGCCCTGACCCGTCGTGGCCTGCTGTTTGCCGGGATTGCTGTTGCCCTTTACGGCAGCGCCACACAGGCAGCGCCCAAAATAACAACACCGTCCAGAAACTCGCCGCAAGCCGATGTCTACCTCCTGCGTGGCTTCGGGGATATCTTCTCCGCTGGCATCGACGAGATCGGCAAGCAATTGCAGGCCAATGGCGTCGATGCACATGTCAAAAGCCACGTGGCCTGGCGTCTCGTATTGAATCAAATACTCGCTGATCAGCAACACAATCCCCGAGCGCCCGTTATCCTGATCGGCCATTCGCTTGGCGCGAATGCCGTCATCGATGTTGCCGAGGCCCTTGAGAAGAAGGGCATTCAGGTTGACTATATGGCGACATTCGCCGCGACGGGTCCCGATCCGCTTCCTGGCAATATCAAGCGTGTCGTGAACTTCTATTTCAAGCAGCATGGCTGGGGTCTACCGCTGACCGCCGGTCCGCGTTTCAAGGGAAGTCTCGACAATCGCGATTTCTCGGGCATGAAGGATATCGGCCATTTCAACATCGAGAAGCAGCGTCCGCTTCAGGACGAGGTAGTGCGCAATGTGCTCAGCATCGTACGCTCAAGATGACCTGAAAAGCCGATTGGCGGAAGAGAATGGGAGTCGAACCCACCAAAGACCGTCTATCGGCCCCTCCCGGATTTGAAGTCCGGACATGCCACCGGGCATGCATCCCTTCCTGATATTGATCAGCTACCGTAGCGGCAGGCGGTTTTCCGCCCGGTTGCTACCATTTCATTCCTACAGCACCAGCAATCAGAGCGTCAATCTGGACGGCTGGATTCCAGCCGCCGGTCACTGAATGATGCAGGTTCCCGGCCATTCATTGCACGGGCGATTAGCGCAGCCACTGACGGCGACAAGAACGATTATCAGGCAGATGGTTGTCGAAAGAGATTTCATTTCGTTTCTCCAGCTTGCGCTGTTTCCCCTTGCGCGAAATCGCCGAACAAGTCCAGCTTGCGGCGGTTCAGGCGGCGCATGTCTCCGCGCCTTATCGTGACACTGTTACGATCGAAGAATTCCAGTATCTGGATCGCCACCTTGCGACCGCTATCCACCCGGTCGCGAAACCGCGCCGCAATGAACCAGCCACTATCAAATGCCGCATCCATATCCGACAGGATGCCGATCATTTCGGCAATTGTCGCCCGCAGGAAAAAATGGTCGTGCGCCACTTCATGCACCCGGCCCATGCGCCCTGAAAGCTTGAGCAGGCGGCGAATATCTTCCTCCCGTTCATCAAGCAGACCTGCAATATCGCGCACGCGTGGCGGACGAAAACGGGCATCGCTTTCCAGCAGCGGCGCGATGCGTTGCCAGAGCGTCTCGTCGGCATCGCTCATCGTCACTTCATGATCGCGGAGGCGAAGCCAGGCACCGTCCAGCCTCAGCAGGTCGGCCTCGATCAGCGCAGCGATGGCCGCGCGAAAGGCTGGTGCTGGCAGGCGCGGCTTCAACAGCAACCTCAGCCGCTCTACACCCATGCCGATCAGGTCTGGATTTTCTTCGTGGAAAGTGCCGAGCCGCGCCAGAATATCCTCGCGCAGAGCATCCCATCGTTCTGGTAACAGCAAGAGCACGGAGTTCGCCTGCGGGAGCATCACGGCATCGAGCGCCTGCGTCAGATCTTGTGGATCGTCCGGCAAAGCGCGGTCGCGCAGGAATACTGTCGCATCAAGATAATAAGGCTCGACAGACAGAAGTGCGCGTGCCGCTTCCACCGGGTCGTCAATGGAGTGGGCGTCAAGCTGCGCCATGCGCTCCGGGCTACGGCGCTTGCGTTGCGGCGGGCGCAGATCGAGAAAACGTCCGCCGCCGATGGTGCGTTGCGCGGAAACATCCCGGATGACGAAACGATCTCCGGCAGCAGCCGTAACAGGACGATCCAGCACCAGCTGCACGCGGTTTTCGGTGCCAGGCCGAAGCTCTTCTTCCCGCAGAAGCACGATGCGTGCTCCGACCTCGGTTGCGGCATGGTGCAAGCGAACCGGGAACCACTGACCAAGCGGCTTTTTCTCCGAGGACAGGATTTGCAACGATGCATCGATGCGGTCCGTCGGGCGATGCAGGCTGGGCTGCACCAGCATGTCGCCGCGATGCACCGCTTCTTTCGATATGCTGTCGCCTGCCAGATTGAGCGCGCAGCGATCACCCGCCTCAGCAGTTTCGCTTGGCCTGTTCTGCGCATGAATGGTGCGGACGCGCGCGTCCTTGCCAGACGGGCTGATGACCAGATGGTCGCCAATTGCTACCTTACCGGAAAGCACCGTACCCGTGACCACTGTGCCTGCGCCCTTGAGCGTAAAGGAGCGGTCCACCGCGAGACGAAAGCGTCCATTTGCCCGCCGCTCGCCGAATGCATGGGCTTCGGTTTCCAGCATGGTTTTAAGATCGTCGATCCCGGCACCCGACACGGTCGAGATCGCCAGAACGGGAATGTCGGCAAGCCCTGTCAGCGCCAGTTCATTGCGGATAGCGATTTCAACTTCGGCAAGACGGTCAGGCTCGACAAGGTCGGATTTGGTGATGACGGCAACCCCGCGCCGGATGCCAAGCAGATTGACGATTGCCAGATGTTCGCGGGTCTGCGGCATGATCCCGTCATCGGCGGCGACAACCAGCATGACGAAATCGATGCTCGCCGCACCGGCCAGCATCGTATGCACGAACTTTTCGTGTCCCGGCACGTCGACGAAGCCGAGTATATCCTTTTCGTCACCAGACAAGGGCAGATAGGCAAAGCCGAGATCGATGGAAATGCCTCGCGCCTTTTCCTCCTTCAGCCGGTCTGTGTCGATCTGCGTGAGCGCGCGCACCAGCGAGGTCTTGCCGTGATCGATATGCCCCGCCGTTCCGACAATCATGGCTTTTCATTCAGCGCATTGCGCGCTGCCTCGATGAAAGGAGCGGCAAGCGCGCTGCCGCCCGCCTCGGCGCGCATGAGACATTCGTAAGCCGCCACCGGGTCGCGGTCCACGCCCATGCCAAGATGCAGCGCCGCACCAAGCATGGCTTCTCCATCCGGGTCGCCCGCGGCGGACGCCTTCCGCCACCAGTGTACGGCCTGAGACGGATCACGCGGCACGCCGAGAGCATTATGATAGATCATGCCAAGCCGCGTCATGGCGCTCGCAACGCCGCCTTCCGCCGCCTTCAGCGCCCATTTACGCGCCTCGACAGGATCGGCAGTGATTACCTCACCTTCCATGATCATCCAGCTCAGCATGTCCTGCGCCTGTGGATCACCCTGTTCTGCGGCAAGCCGGTACAGCCTTGCAGCTTCCGGATAGTCAGCCTCGATATCTTCGCCCTTGAACAGCAGCGAAGCGAGATTGCGTTGGCCGGAAGCATCGCCAGCCGCAGCAGACAAGGCCAGCCAGCGCTGCGCGAGGTCGACATTTTTCTCAACGCCCATGCCGCCTGCAAAACAGGCGCCGATATTGTTCTGCGCGCGCGCATTGCCTGCACGTGCCAGCGGCTCCCAGATGAAAAGCGCCGTTGCGTAATCGCCCGCCTTTGCAGCGGCAAGCGCCTTCTCCAGCGCTTGCGCTGTCGTATCCGGCTTCGGTTTGCGGGCGAAAAAATCAGCGAGCCGCATAGGATGACAGGTTCCGAACAAAACTATTCTCGTCATCAAGGCAGCGCATATCGAGCACGAATGCGCCCTTTTCGATTCGCCCGATGACCGGCAAAGGCAGTGCACGCAATGAACCGGCAAGTGCTGTCAGTGCGGAGCCGCTGCCGTCCTTCGGCACAATCGACAATCCAGCACTTGGAACGGTCGAGAGCGGCAATGCACCAGAGCCGATCTGGCTGGCGCAATCTGTCACCGTCACGATAAAAGTCGGGCCGAGTATTTTCTCCAGCGCCGGCTTGAGCCGTGCCGCCTGCGCGGCAATTTCAGCCTGCAGACGCGCCAGATAGCGAATGGTCGGCAGCTTTTCGGCAAGCCGTTCTGGATTGCGATAGAGTTTCAGCGTCGCTTCAAGTGCTGCGAGCCGGATCTTGTCGACCCGCAAGGCGCGCTTCATCGGGTTCTTGTTGATGCGGGCAATCAGGTCGCGCCGCCCGACGATGAATCCCGCTTGCGGTCCACCAAGAAGCTTATCGCCGGAAAAGGTGACAATATCTGCACTTTCGGCGACCGCTTCGCGCACCGTCGGCTCGTGTGCGAGACCGAAGGCAGTCAGATCGGCAAGCGTGCCGGAGCCAAGATCATTGACCAGCGGCACGCCCTTGGCTTGCGCAATTGTGGCCAGTTCCGGTGCCGTGACTTCCCGCGTAAAACCTTCGATCCGGTAGTTGGAGGTATGGACCTTCAGTACCAGCCCCGTATCCGGGTTGATTGCGTTTTCGTAATCACGCGGATGAGTGCGGTTGGTGGTGCCGACTTCGACAAGCCGCGTCCCGGCACGGGTCATAATGTCCGGCATGCGGAATGCGCCGCCGATCTCGATCAGTTCGCCGCGCGACACGATGGCCTCCTTGCCCGAGGCAAGGCTGTTCAGCACCAGCAGCACGGCAGCGGCATTGCTGTTAACGACGGTGGCGTCTTCCGCCCCGGTCAGTTCGCAGACAAGTGCGCGCAGATGGTCGTCCCGCTCGCCGCGCCCGCCCGACGACAGGTCAAATTCAAGCGAAATCGCCTGCCGCATGGCTTGCGTAGCGGCCTCGATTGCGACTTCGGCAAGGAGGGCGCGCCCCAGATTGGTATGCAGAACGGTTCCGGTCAGATTGAACAGCGGGCGCAGGCTCGATTGCCCCGACGCTTCAAGCAAATGGAGAACCCGTTCAGCCAAATGCGTGTTGCTCGAAAGCGGGGTGCCGGATTTCACCGCCTCCCGCTCATCGCCCAGCGCCTTTCGCACGGCCTCCGTCACCGATGCGTGGCCGAAACGCTCCAATGCCCCGGAAAGCTCCGGCATTTGCAGAATGGAATCCACGGATGGAAGATGACGCAGCGAAGCCTTGATCTGGTCCATGACACCTCACAGCCCGGCAAGAAGCGGAGAGAAGCCGCCTCGCCCGTAAGGCGTTTCGCGCATCAATATATCTAGACCGAGGCTCGCAATATCGTCGGTCATCGGATCGGCATCCGCCGAAAGCTGCTGATAGATGATTTTGACCCAACGCTGGCATTCGTCGCAGGTTTCGGCCTTGATGATGCCGCCGCCTTCCTCGACTTCCTTATAGCCGATGCCCTTTGTGGAGCCGCAGCACACGCATTTGACCCGCACATAATGCCAGAGCGTGTTGCAGACGGAACAGGAGCAGAAGCGTGCGCCATGCGCACCGTGCCAGCCTACGACCATCGAGCTTGACGGTACGCTGCCGCAAGTCGGACAGACGCCATCGGCAACGGGTTTCACCGATTTCGGATCAAGCGCCGATGCAAGCCGCGTGAAATAGAGCTGCAAGCCTGCCCAGACATAGATATGTTCAGCAATTGCTTCCGGCGGCAAAACACCGGCGAAGAGTGCCTCGATCATCCGGCGACGTTCACCCGCACTGCTATTGGCCACACGCTCCAGCGCATCGGCTGCATCCTGCGGCTTGGCAATATTGCGAGCACGCTCGAACAGCCGGTCGAAGATGGTATCGAGCGCCGCTTGCGATATGGCATCCGCACGATCGATCAAGGGCATGCCGAACTCTCGTCCCCGCTCATCGCTCTGCCCCGCGACGACAGGACCGAGACCAGCCGCAATTTCAAACTGCGCCTCGCTCAGATCGGCTATGAATTCCAGATAGGGTTTCAGCGGGCTGACCGATCCCAAAAGACGCAGACGCTCTGCTCTTTTAGCAAAAAGCGCGCCGGGGTCCGGCAATTGCACGAAGGGTGGGGCCGATATTTCGCCGATGACCGTTGGGTCCGGCACCAGATCTTTCTTGCCTGCCATATCACTCCTCACGAACCCAACGGGCCACGTGGACCACTGAATACTGTCATTCTGAGGCGACCAACGGAAATTACAACCCGCTGGTGCGAACTTCTAGAGCATTTCCTGTTTTGATTGAATCATTGGAAATGCTCTATCTTTTTGTTTTTTCGCGCATCTTGTTCCGAAAACCGTTTCACACTTTTCGGGATGCGCTCTAGGCCGCAGGCTTGCTGCCACCCTGTTTCACTTTCTGCTTCGATGTCAGTTCGCGCAACCATTTGCGATGATGCCGCCATGCCCAGCCGCCAGTAACCGTGCCGCGTGTCATCGCATGGATTGTGCCCTTGACCCAGATCGCGGCATAGACATGCACGATCCAGACGCAGATCGCCGCCACCGCCGCCATGGAATGGACAAGCAAGGCCCAGCGCTGCTGGTTGATGCTGGTGAAGGAACCGAAATATTCGTTCCAGATCATCACGCCGGAAACGATCAGAATGATAATCAGCAAAGACATAGACCAGAAAACAAGCTTCTGACCGGCATTATATTTGCCGACTTCGGGCAGTTTTTCCTCATGGCCAGCAATCACGTCATTGGCCTGTGCCAGCCATTGGCTGTCTTCGCGCTTCCACAGATTGGCACTCCAGAAACGCACGAAAAGCCCAAGGAAGCTGAAAAACAACACCACGCCAATCCATGGGTGGATAGCGCGTGTCCATTGTCCGCCGCCAAACAGACCTGACAGGAAGAACAGCCAGGGGTGGAACATCGCAAGGCCCGACAAGGCCAGCAGCACGAGGCTGATGGCGGTGATCCAGTGATTGAAACGCGCGCCGCCTGAATAGCGGTGCACCCTGACCGGTTTGCCGGGTTCTATCCCGTCACCGCGTTCAACATCGTCAAAGTCGGTCTTGCTCATGAGCTTTTTTCTCCCGTGAGCTTTTCGGCCTGTTCCTCGTCATGCTCTGTCACGACGTTCGGACCCTTGAAGACATAATGCAGAAGACCTGCTGCTGCGGCCAGCCCCATTGCGGCCATGCCCGCATATTTGGTCATGCCTTTCCACGCCTCGACAACCGGGCTGATGCGCGGATTGTTCGGCAGATTGGCGTAGATTTCGGGCTTGTCGGCATGGTGCAGCACATACATGACATGTGTGCCGCTGACGCCCGGCGGATCGTAAAGCCCGGCATTTTCAAAGCCGCGCGACTTCAGATCCTTGATGCGACCGTCGGCCCATTCCTTCATCTCGTCCTTGGTGCCATAGACGATGGCCTGTGTCGGGCAGGCCTTGGCACAGGCCGGTCCTTGTCCAACCGCGATGCGGTCGGAACAGAGCGTGCACTTGTAGGCCTTGTGGGTTACTTCCGAAATGCGCGGAATGTTGAATGGGCATCCTTTGATGCAATAGCCGCAGCCGATGCATTCATCATGGATGAAATCGACGATGCCATTGGAATATTGCACAATTGCGCCCGGCGCCGGGCACGCCTTGAGGCAGCCGGGGTCTTCGCAATGCATGCAGCCATCCTTGCGGATCAGCCATTCCAGATTGCCGGTATCGGGATTGTCCCACTCGGTAAAGCGCATCAGCGTGAAGGTATTCGGCGTCAGGTCATGCGGATTGTCATAGACACCCACATTGATGCCGACTTCCTCATGCGTGTCGTTCCATTCGGCGCATGCCGACTGGCAGGCCTTACAGCCAATGCATTTCGACACGTCGATGAGCTTCGCCACCTCCGTCTGGCGCTCTGCAGGCGGCGTCACATTCGACGCCGACCGCCTGATCAGGTCCTTTTCACCGAAACGCGGCTGTTGCGGCTGGACGCTAGGATTGGGAACGGGTGGAAACATCTCTAATCCCTCCTAAGCTACAGGCGCGCTTGAGCGCTCGATATTGACCAGAAACGCCTTGAACTCCGGCGTCTCGATATTCGCGTCGCCGACGAAAGGTGTCAGCGAGTTCGGGCCGAAGCCCTTGCGGGCGGCACCCATGAAGCCCCAATGGAGCGGGATGCCCACTACATGCACCGTCTTGCCGTCGCAGATGAGCGGCTTGATGCGCTTGGTCACCACGGCCTTGGCCTTGACCGAACCGCGCTTCGACCACACGCGCACCCAGTCGCCCTTGGCAATGCCCTTTTCCTTCGCCAGCTCTTCGGAGATTTCCACGAAGAACTCGGGCTGCAGAACGGCATTCACCGTGACGTGCTTCGTCCAGTAGTGGAAATGCTCGGTCAAGCGGTAGGAGGTCGCCGCATAAGGGAACTCCTCCGAGGCCGTTTCCGCGAACTGCTTGAAGTCGTCGTTGAAAACGCGCGCCACCGGATTACCCCGGATTTTCGGTGCGATCACATTGGCGAGCGGCGATTCAAACGGCTCGTAATGGGCCGGGAACGGACCGTCGCGCATCATGCCGCGGCAGAACAGACGCGAGGAGCCTTCCGCATTCATGATGAACGGACCGACCTCTTCCGGCTTGGCGGTCGGCGCAATGTCCGGCACGTCATAGCCTGTCCATTTCGAACCGTCCCATTCTATGAGCTTGCGGCTCGGATCCCACGGCTTGCCGTTGAGGTCGGCAGAGGCGCGGTTATAGAGAATGCGACGGTTTGCAGGCCATGCCCACGACCAGTTGAGATAGGCGCCGGTCTCATCCGGATCATGATTGTCGCGGCGCGCCATATTATTGCCAGCCTCGGTGAAGCAGCCGGAATAAATCCAGCAGCCCGATGCCGTCGAACCATCGTCGCGCAGCGCCGCGAAGCCGGACAGAAGCTTGCCCGCCTCGGCAACAACCTTGGTCGGATCGGTCGGGTCGGTCACCGTGGAAAGAGCACGACCGTTCAGTTCCTTGGCCAGTTCTTCCGCCGTCGGCTCGCCTTCGTCCTTATAATCCCAGACGAGATTGAGGATCGGATCGGGGAAGGCCCCGCCTTCCTTGCTATAAAGCCCCTTCAGCCGCAAATATATCTGCGCCATGATCCAGTTGTCGGTCTTCGCGTCGCCGGGCGGCGTAGCACCAGGCCAGTGCCATTGCAGCCAGCGCCCGGAATTGGTGAGCGAACCCTCATCCTCTGCGAAGCAGGTGGATGGCAGCTGGAACACTTCCGTCTGGATGGAAGCCGAATCCACGTCGTTATATTCACCGTGGTTTTCCCAGAAACGCGAGGTTTCCGTTTCCAGCGGGTCCATCGTCACGAGGAATTTCAGCTTCGACAAAGCATCGGTCAGCTTCTTGCGGTTCGGCACAGCCATCAGCGGGTTGAACCCCTGACAGACATAGCCGTTGACCTTGCCTTCATGCATCATATCGAAAATACGAAGCATATCGTAATTCGGCACATCGAGCTTCGGCAGCCAGTCATAAACGAAGTCATTTTCGACGGTCGCGGCACTGCCCCACATCGCCTTCTGGAAACTGACGAAGAACTTGCGATAGTTCTGCCAGTAGCTCGTCTGGTTCGGGCGCAGCGGCTTGAAACCGCGTGTCGACATATAGATTTCGAGATCGGTTTCCTTTTCGACCGGGATGTTCATGTAGCCCGGCAGAAGATTGGACATCAGGCCGATATCGGTCAGTCCCTGAATGTTGGAGTGACCGCGCAGCGCATTCATGCCGCCACCGCGCACGCCGATATTGCCGAGGATGAGCTGCAGCATCGCCATGCAGCGAATATTCTGCGACCCCTTGGAATGCTGCGTCCAGCCGAGCGCATACATCGACGTCATCGTCTTGTCCGGCGCCGAGCATTCGGACATCATCTCGGCCACTTTCAGGAATTTCTCCTTTGGCGTACCGCAGATGCGTTCCACCATTTCCGGCGTGAAGATCGAAACGTGCTGCTTCAGGAGATTCCAAACGCAACGCGGATTCTGCAATGTATCGTCGATGACTGCATAGCCGTCATCGCCAATCACATAATCCCAGCTCGAACGATCATAGTCGCGCTTTTCCTCGTCATAGCCGGTAAACAGCCCGTCCTTGTATTCGAAGCCATCCTTGATGATGTAGCTGGCATTGGTGAAATGCTTCACATAATCCCACTGCACCTTATCATTCTGGATGCAGTAGTTGATGACGCCGAGCAGGAAGGCGATATCCGATCCCTGCCGGATAGGCGCGTAGAAATCCGCCACAGACGCCGTGCGCGTGAAACGCGGATCGACGACGATCAGCTTGGCGCCACGATTGGCCTTGGCCTCCGTCACCCATTTGAAGCCGCACGGATGCGCTTCCGCAGCATTGCCGCCCATGACGACGACGAGATCGGTGTTCTTGATATCGGTCCAGGAGTTGGTCATTGCTCCGCGGCCAAATGTTGGGGCGAGACTCGCCACCGTTGGGCCGTGTCAGACGCGTGCCTGGTTATCGAATGCTACTATGCCTGTGCTGCGCACCACCTTGTAGGTGAGAAACGCCGTTTCGTTGGTGGTCGCCGAAGCTGCGAGGAAACCCGTCGAGGTCCAGCGGTTGACCGTTGTGCCGGCCGCATTCTTCGCGATGAAGTTGGCATCGCGGTCGTCTTTCAGATGCCGCGCGATGCGGTCGAGCGCATCTTCCCAGGAAATCTGCTTGAACTCGGATGAACCCGGCTCGCGCACCTGCGGATATTGCAGGCGGGTCTTCGCCTTGACGAAATCCTTCAGCGCCGCGCCCTTCGGGCAAAGCGTGCCGCGATTGGTCGGGTGATCCGTGTCGCCTTCGACATGGATCAGTTCGGCCTTCTCGTTCTTCCTGACGTCACCCTTGGAGTAAAGAATGACGCCGCAGGCGACCGAGCAGTAAGGGCAGGTGTTTCGGGTTTCGGTCGTGTTCGTCAGCTTGAAGGGGCGGATGGATTCGGCATAGGCGCTTTCCACCGCACCAAAACCGAAGGACCCAAGCGCCGAAGCCGCCACTACCGCCCCCGTTCCGCCCAGAAACTGGCGGCGTGAGAGCTCCACATTCATTGCGCTGCACCTCCCTGATCGTCAGAAGAAAAATGCCGAAGCATATTCTTCTTTAAATTGGACTTGCCTGACCATCAGTTCACCGCAATAAAACCAAGTTGTCAACCGAACAGCAGGCTAAAAAATTTAATAATAAAGCACATTTATCAATAACATGACTTTCTTTGTCAGGTATTATTACATAGGCATTGTCACAAGAATGACTTGAAAGAGTGCAGACTGATTGACGTTCCTGTGCAAAAACGCCAAACTAACATCGTGGCTTCTTTTGTTGCTCCCGAGTTTCGGGGCCTGAATTTTGAGTGGCTCTTGCCTCGCGTCGGCTTCCTTGACCCGATGCGACGGTGTTTTGCGACCCTCAGCTCAGCCTCATTTCAATCGGGCAAAGCCGCATCCAGATTTCCTGCAATCATTGCATACCTACCGCTTTCCGGACCGAAGGCGGGCGGAACGATTTTTCTCGCGCAATTGCAACAAGAACAATTCAAAGCAAAAAGGGGATCGTCATGAACCGTCGGGAACTTCTTAAATCCGGTGCGGCTTGCGCCGCCTTCAGCATGCTGCCGAATTTTGCGTCTGCGGCCAACAACACATTCGCGCCGCAGCCGTCGGGCTGGCGCAGCTTCGAGATCACCACCAGCGTTACGCCTGCCGCTTCAGGAGAAGTCATTCGTGTCTGGGTTCCGATGGCGGGGTTCAATGGCAACGACTGGAACCGTCCCGAAGGCAATCGCTGGACGACAAACGCCAAGGTCGCGCGGCTCGACCGCGATCCGGCCAGCGGCACCGGCCTGCTTTACCTCGAATGGGACGCAAACGAAGCGAAACCGCAAGCCGAAATCATCAGCCTCATCTCCACCCGCGACCGTGCAAGCAATCTCGATGCCTCGGCAAAGGCCGTACCGCTGACCCGCGCGGAACGCGAACGCTATCTGGCCGGAACGCGCCTTGCGCCCGTCGATGGCATCGTCAAACAGACGTCCGACAAGATCGTTGCGGGTGCGGACACCGATGAGGAGAAGGCACGCCTGATCTATGATTGGGTCGTCGCCAACACCTACCGGCGCGCCTCGACACGCGGCTGCGGTGACGGCAATATCGTCGCCATGCTCGACAGCGGCGATCTCGGCGGCAAATGCGCCGACATCAATCCGCTGTTTGTCGCTCTGGTCAGGGCAGCCGGAATTCCGGCCCGCGACCTCTATGGCGTGCGCGTTGCGCCTTCCGCCTTCGGCTACAAGAGCCTTGGCGCGAAGAACGAAGTCATCACCAAGGCCCAGCACTGCCGCGCCGAAATCTATCTCGACGGCATTGGCTGGGTCGCGACCGATCCGGCGGATGTGCGCAAGGTGATGCTGGAAGAGGAAAAGGACGGGCTGACCGCCGACGATCCGCGTGTCATGGCCGTGCGGCAAAAGCTATTCGGTTCATGGGAAGGCAACTGGATCGCCTTCAATGATGGCAGCGATATCGCCTTGCCCTCCGCGCAAGGGCCGGAACTCGGCTTCCTGATGTATCCGCAGGCCGAAGTCGCCAGCGCCCGTCTTGATTGTCTCGATGCGGATGCTTTCCGCTACGCGATGACAGCACGCGAAACAACGATATAAATTTTGAGGACATCATGGATATCGCATCGCCTATTCGTCTCAGCACGCTTGCCCATGGTGGCGGTTGCGGTTGCAAGCTTGCTCCGGCCGTTTTGCAGGACCTGCTGTCGGACCAGCCGGTCATGCAGCCTTTCAGCCAACTTCTCGTCGGAACGGAAACCGGCGACGATGCCGCTGTCTGGCAACTGGATGACGAAAATTGCGTGATCGCCACCACGGATTTCTTCATGCCGATGGTGGACGATCCGTTGGATTTCGGACGTATCGCAGCCACCAATGCGATATCCGATGTTTATGCCATGGGCGGAACGCCGATCATGGCGCTGGCGATCCTCGGCATGCCGGTGAACAAGATGCCCGCCGAAATGATCCGCGAAATCCTGAAAGGCGGCTCCAGCATCTGTGCTGAAGCCGGCATTCCGGTTGCGGGTGGGCATTCCATCGACGCGCCGGAACCGATCTACGGATTGGCGGTCATCGGCACTTGCAGGCTTTCCAGCCTGCGCAAGAACAGCGGCGCACGCGCCGGAGACACGCTGATCCTGACCAAGGCAATCGGTGTCGGCATATACTCTGCTGCCTTCAAGAAGCAGGAACTCGACAGCGCCGGTTATGATGAAATGATGGCGTCCGTCACGCTTCTGAACCGGGTTGGCGCCGAACTTGGCAAGGATGATGCCGTTCATGCTGTCACCGACGTCACCGGCTTCGGCATTCTCGGCCATGCGCTCGAAATGGCTCGCGGTTCGAATGCAGGCGTTACCCTTGATTGTGCCGCTCTCCCCTTTCTCAAGCAGGCCGAACGACTGACGCAAGCCGGTTTCGTGACCGGAGCTTCCACCCGCAACTGGGCAAGCTACGGCCATGAGGTGCGGCTTCCGGACGATTATCCGCTCTGGAAACAGCAATTGCTGACTGACCCGCAGACATCCGGCGGCCTTCTCGTATCCTGTGCGCCGGAGGAAGCCGTAAGGCTTTTGAATAGTATTCGCGCCGCCGGTTATCCATCTGCCAGCATCATCGGAACGGTGACGGATGATAAGGGCCACGTGACGGTGACAGGCTGAAAACTGTGGAGAGCACTCATCAACAACTCGCTTGCCGATTGGGCTGTTCCCCACTGGAAATCGCCGCCATGAGGCGATAAAGGCAACAGGATAATATTTTCCAGAGGGACATCATGGGCTATTTTCCAAGTTGGCGTTTGACATCAAACGCCGTCGTGCTTCCTGACGAGCGCCTGCCAGCCGCCGCCGCCATACCGATGGGCGTGCAGCATCTTCTTGCAATGTCCGGCTCGACTATCGTAGCGCCATTGCTGATGGGTTTCGATCCCAATGTGGCCGTCTTCTTCTCCGGTATCGGCACGCTTCTGTTCTTCGTGCTGACGGCAGGCCGAGTGCCAAGCTATCTCGGTTCGTCCTTCGCATTCATCGCGGTCGTGATCGCCGCAACCGGCTATGGCGGCACCGGCCCCAATCCCAACATCGCCATCGCGCTCGGCGGCATCATCGCCTGCGGCGCGCTCTATGCCTTTATCGGCCTTGTGGTCATGGCCATCGGCACGGGCTGGGTCGAAAGGCTGATGCCTCCGGTCGTCACCGGCGCCATCGGCGTTTCCATCGGTCTCAACCTTGCGCCGGTCGCTGTCGGCCAGTTGAAGGGAAGCGGCACGCATATAACCATCGCGCTGCTCACCGTTCTCTGCATGGGGATGATCGCCGCCTATGGACCGCGTGGAACGAAGCGCCTGTCCGTGCTCTTCGCGCTGCTGTTCGGCTATCTGCTGGTCCTGATCCTCGGCAACGGCCTCGACATCGTGCCCGGCATCGATTTCACCGCCGTCAGCAACGCAGCCTGGTTCGGCCTACCGCATTTCACCACGCCTGAATTCAACTGGCAGGCGATCACCCTCATCGCGCCGGTCGCTGTCGTGCTGGTGGCGGAAAATCTCGGCCATATCAAAGCGCTCGGCTCGATCACCGGCCAGAACATGGACCGTTATATCGGCCGCGGCTTCCTCGGCGATGGCCTTGCGACCATGATCTCCGGTTCGGGCGGCGGCACAGGTGTGACCACCTATGCTGAAAACATCGGCGTCATGGCGATGACCAAGGTTTATTCGACACTGATCTTCGTGATTGCTGCCATCATGGCGCTGATCCTCGGCATGTCACCGAAATTCGGCGCGATCCTGCAGACGATCCCGGCCCCGGTTCTCGCAGGTCTTGCTGTTTCGGTGTTCGGCCTGATCGCCTCTGCCATGGCGCGCATCTGGATCGTCAACAAGGTAGACTTCGCGGATTCCCGCAACCTCTTCACCGCCGGTGTGGCGCTCATTTTCGGCGCTGGCGACTTCACGCTGACGATCGGCGATTTCGCCCTTGGCGGCATTGCGACGTCAACGCTGGCGGCCCTCGTCTTCTACCAGCTGCTCGGTATCGGCCGTAGCGATAAGCCAGCGGCATAAGAAACAATAAGGAGCGGGTGTTGGTCCCGCTCCTTCCATGCCGAAGCAATTCTTACTTGATCGACATCAATTACTATATTTCTATATCCGTCTATGTCTGAGAATGAAGATCATCCGGATGAGACGGGCTCATGATATCAGACCTCTTCGAACATAACCGGCAATGGGCGGCGGAAAAGCGCCAGGAAGACCCTGAATATTTCAGCCGCCTGTCATCAATGCAGCGTCCGGAATATCTCTGGATCGGATGTTCGGACAGCCGCGTTCCGGCCAATGTCGTCACCGGATTGCAGCCGGGTGAGGTGTTCGTACACCGCAACGTCGCCAACCTCGTTCATCGCGCCGATCTCAACCTGCTATCAGTGCTTGAATTTGCCGTCGAAGTGCTGGAGATCAAACACATCATCGTCTGCGGCCATTATGGATGCGGTGGCGTGCGTGCCGCCATGGCCGGTTATGGTCACGGCATCATCGACAACTGGCTCCAGCCGGTTCGCGATATCGCGCAGGCGAATGAACTGGAACTGGACGGCTTTACCGATCCCGAAGAACGCCTGAACAGGCTTTGCGAACTGACCGTCGCCTCGCAGGTGGAAAGCCTGTCGCGCACGCCGGTTCTGCAATCAGCCTGGAAGCAGAACAAGGATATCGTCGTGCACGGGTGGATTTACGGCCTCAAGGACGGCCTGTTGCGTGACCTTCAATGCGACTGCACGAAAAGCGTGCTGCATTTTTCCTGTCAGCCGGCGGGATGATCCGCAAGCAGCTTTTCTGCCCGGACGCGCATGTCCGGTTCGAGTTCGGCTGAGCGCCGCACAAGCTTGTCGAAACAAACCGTAGTCGTCTCGTTAACCGCGCGCAGTTCGCCGTCCAGCGAACCCACCATCATCTGGCGAAAGGTGAGCGACGAGCGCCCGATTTTCAGCACATGTGAACGGATCGTCAGCAGGTCTCCGGCTGGCACTTCCTGTTTATATTCGGTTGTCGAGCGCACGTCCGCCCAACCAAAACCGTCATCGGGAATTTTCCCGCCAATGTGGCCCAAAAGCTGAAAGCTCGCATCATCGAACATCCCGGCATAATGCCGGACGTTCATGTGTCCCATGACATCGCACATCCACGGATGCGCGACGCCGACAAAGGTAACAAGACCGCTCATCGCGCCACCGACTGATAGCCGCCCAGAAACGCCGTGAGGTTATCGCCCAGCGCGTCGCAGAGATAGCCGCCTTCCTGCACGATGACGGTTGGCAGCCGAAGCTTTGCGATTGCTTCTGCAATGCGGCCGAAACCACCGGTGGTGACCGACAATCCGCCGAACGGATCGCCTTCAAACGGATCGAGGCCAAGCGCCACCACCAGCGCATCCGGCGCGAAGGCTTCGATACGGCGGAAGGCCGCATCGAGTGACGCAAGGAACTCAGCATCGCCCGATTTGCGCGGCAGCGGCAGGTTGAGATTGTAGCCAAGCCCCGCGCCCTCGCCGCGCTCATCGGCATGGCCCCAGAAAAACGGATAGAAGCGCACCGGATCGGCATGGATCGAGACGGTCAGCACGTCGGGGCGAGCATAGAATATGCCCTGCGTGCCGTTGCCGTGATGCAGATCGACGTCGAGGATCGCCACGCGCTCGGCTTTCGAACGCAGGCGCTGGGCCGCGACCGCCGAATTGTTGACGAAGCAGAAGCCGCCCGCTACATCGGCAAAGGCATGATGCCCCGGCGGACGGCAGAGCGCATAGGCCGCGACCTCGCCGCCAAGTACCGCATCGGCGGCATCGACCGCGCTCCATGCGCTCCAGCACACGCTTTCCCATGTATGCTCGGCTATCGGGCAAGCCGTATCGGCCATGTGATAGCCGACCTGCCCCACGGCAGACGCCGGATAACGGCCATCACGCGCCAGCGGGTGGATGTTCGGGATTACCTCTTCTGACGCCTCCTCGATGCGCCGCCAACGAGCATAAATATGCTGCAGGAATTCGAG
This sequence comes from Brucella tritici, assembly GCF_902825325.1. GTDB lineage: Bacteria > Pseudomonadota > Alphaproteobacteria > Rhizobiales > Rhizobiaceae > Brucella. The sequence continues at coordinate 27,224 of NZ_CADEAR010000019.1, forward strand.
ATATTCCGGCGTATGCACGGCTGCAATCGTGCCAAGGCCATGATTTTGCGGACGGATGATCTCGTAGCCTGCGGCCTTCGCACCGGCGAGCAGGCGCTCAACACGTTCCGGCTGTTCGGGGTTCGGCTGCGGCGCACCGCTGGAAAGAAAGGCTTTCGGGTCGTGACGCTTCTGCTCGACAGCGTAAAAGGCTTTCATGATTACTCCTTAGTTTTATTGATGCGCGCCAGACGGGCGAAATCATCGCCATAGGCTCCGTGATCGCGGTCGGTTTCGATCCAGCCGATACCCAGCCGGTCATAAAATCTCTGCGCTGCGACATTGTCCTGGTCCACGGCAAGCCGCAGATAGACACCGCCGCGCGCCATCGACCAGGAGGAGACATGGCGCAAAAGCACCTCACCGATCCCCCTTCCGCGAAAAGCTTCATCGACATAGAGGTCCTGCACGTAGACGCCGGGTTTGCCCAACCATGTCGAGAAGATCAGGAAGAACAGGGCCAGCCCGGCAAACCTATCGTCCACCTCAGCGATCAGGCTGGTAAAAGCCGCATATGGACCGAAGCCATAACGGCGGAAATCCTCAACTGTGCTGGTGATTTTGCCCGCAGCGCCAAGTCCCTCCCCCATCGTGCAGATTGCTGCGTGAATCTGTTCGGCATCGGCAAGCTCGCCAAGCCGGACCACAACGCCTGTTTTGCTGTCCAACACGATCTTCGGCATCAGATCATTTCCTGGTTTACGCATGTCTTTATCTCGTCGTAGCGGGGTCAGAAATCAGTCCAGTGGACTGATTTTCCCGCGGAAGCGGTTCCCACTTTCGCGAGACATGCTCTAGTGGTCTGATTCCAACATTTGCATCCCTCGGCTCAAGCGCTGAACAAATGCTGGAATCGAAAAGACCACTAGCAAGTATATGTATCTAGTGGATTTTTCGAATTTGACGTTTGAAACAGCATATGTGTCAGCCGGGATTCAAACTTCAAATTCAATCCACTAGAACGCCACCCTGTCTCCACCTTTGAGGCCCAGATATTCACGCGCCTCGTCGGGCGTCGCAACTTCCAGCGACAGGCCATCGAGGATGCCGCGGATGCGACGAACCTGATCTGCATTGCTCTTGGCAAGCTGGCCGCGCCCGTCATAGAGGCTATCTTCCAGCCCGACGCGAACATTGCCGCCCATGGCAGCCGCCATGGTAATCATCGGAATCTGATGCCGCCCAGCTGCCAGCACGGAGAAGGAATAATCGTCGCCGAACAGCTTGTCGGCGATCCGCTTCATATGCATGAGATTGTCCGGGTCGGCACCGATGCCGCCCAGCACGCCGAAGACGAACTGGATGAACAGATGACCGGACACCAGCCCCCGGTCGCGGAAATGCGCCAGCGAATAGAGATGGCCGACATCGTAGCATTCGAACTCGAAGCACGTGTCGCAGCCCTGCCCGAGACTGGTCAGAATGCCTTCCATATCCGCAAAAGTGTTCTTGAATATCGAATGGCGGGTAGCCTCCAGCAGTTCCGGCTCCCACGCATATTTCCACTCGCGCGGCTTGTCGAGCGCCGGAAACAACGCGAAATTCATCGAACCCATATTGAGCGAACACATTTCCGGTTGCGCTTTAAGCGGCGCGGCCAGCCGGTCTTCCAGCGTCATCAGCGACGAGCCGCCAGTGGAAATATTCACCACCGCCGCCGTCGATTGCTTGATGCGCGGCAGGAACTGCATGAACAGGTCCGGATTGGCGGACGGCCTGCCGTCGCGCGGATCGCGGGCGTGGAGATGCAGGATGGATGCGCCCGCTTCCGCCGCTGCAATGGCTTCGCTCGCAATTTCGTCCGGCGTCACCGGCAGATGCGGCGACATAGTCGGCGTATGCACGGAGCCCGTTACTGCGCAGGTGATGATCACCTTGCGACGCGTTTTCTTCTTGTCGGTCATGATCCGGTTTCCTTAAGCATTCAAAGGCAGGCTGAGTTCACGTGCCAGAACCTCCAGCGTATCGCCGAGGATGGCGGTGATCTCGCCGACCTGTTCGCGGCTCACGATCATGGGCGGGCAGACGAGGAAATGATCGCCTTCGACGCCGCCGCGTGTGCGGCGCGAATAGATGATCAGTCCGCGTTCATAGGCGAGATCGACCATGCGCTGATGGGCGTTCAGTTCCTTCGGCAGGGGCTTCATGGTTTCTGGATCGGACACGAATTCCGCTGCCAGCAGCAAGCCCTTGCCGCGCACATCGCCGATGAAGGGAAAGCGTTTTGCAAGCCCTTCCAATTCGCCCTTCAGAGCGTCGCCCATACGGGCAGCGTTGCCGACCAGATCAAGGCGATCAATCTCCTGCAGCACCGCCTTGCCCGCTGCGCAGGCCAGCGGATTGCCGGCATAGGTGAAGCCATGTAGGAAGCCGCCCGCATCCAGAACCGGCTGCACGATACAGGCTGGTGCCGCCATCGCGCCAAGCGGGCAATAGCCGGAGGCAAAGCCCTTGGAAAGCGCGATGAGGTCGGGCTTGCAATTCCAGTGGTCGCCGCCGAGAAACTTGCCGGTACGCCCGGCGCCGCTCATCACCTCGTCATGGATCAGCAGGATCCCATAACGGTCGCAGATTTCGCGGATACGCGGATAATAGCTGTCGGGCGCGACCAGCGCGCCGGTGGACGCCCCACCGATCGGCTCCATGATGAAGGCGAGCACGCTTTCAGGGCCTTCTTCCTGAATCTTCTCCTCCAGCATGTCGGCATATTTCTGGCCGCGCTGTTCCATCGTGAGATTGTCCCGGTCGAGATAGGCGGTCGGTGCCGGAACTTTCGGCATTTCGCGCATGATGGGCGCGAAGGGCTCACTCAAAGCCGCATAGCCGGTGACAGCCAGAGCGCCAAGCGTGCCGCCGTGATAGGATGGAAAACGCGAGATCACTTTCCAGCGCTTGCCCTGCCCGGTCGCGACCGCCCACTGGCGGGCGAGCTTGATGCAGGATTCAACCGCTTCCGAGCCGCCGGAAACAAAGAAAATCTTGTCCAGACCTTCCGGCATACGCTCGGCGGCCATCCGTGCCAGATCTTCCGCCGGTTCGTTTTCGAAATGCAGGCGATAGGCGAAGGTCACGCGGTCCATCTGCTCTTTCATGGCATCGAGCACGTTGCGATTGCCGTGGCCGATATTGACCACCATCGCGCCGCTCGACCCGTCGATGACGCGGCGTCCATCCTGATCCCAGATGTAGATGCCCTCGGCACGATCCACCAGCGGCCTGCGCAGGCGCGACTGGTAGAAAAGATGCGATGTCGGGCGTTCATTCTGTGCATTTGTTTTGAGCATGGCGTTACTCTGTCAGCGCTTGAGATATTGGTTGAGAACATTGGCGGTCACACGCTCGACCATGCGGTCGCCGCGTTTGAGAGCCGCTACCCACTCGCAGCTTCCGGCGTGGAAGACCTCGCCCTTGCCGCGCGGGAAATTGACGATCATGCCGCAGCCGCGCTTGATGCGTTCGACGGATGCATCCCCATTGTCGCCGATCAGCGTGTCGGCCACGAATTTGGCATCGGCGTCCGAAAGGAACTGATCGTCGGCTGGAATGTCCGCGCTCTCCTCCTTGAGAGACGACATGCCGAGCGCCAGAATCTGCAACCCGTCGGGCGCGCCGCTGCCTTCTTCCGGCTCCGGCAGTCCGCCCCGGATCACATAGTCGAGCCCGTCGACCTCATAGCCGAAGGCGTGACCATCCGCGCCGAGAAGATCGCCGTAATAGATGCCGGTGCCAGCAAAGGCCCAGTGTTCGGGGCGATAGACTGGGAAACCGCGCACGCCGCGCGGGGCGCAACCGCCCCAGCCCACATAAAGCCCGCGCAGTGCGTTGAGCCCGAATGTCTCCGCTGCGGGCCGTCCGGTTTCTTTCGCTTCCCAGCAGCCGCTGGTGCGGCGCGGATCGGCGGAGCGATAGACCGGGTCTTCGGCGCGGGCGCGATATTTGTAGCAGGTCTGGCGCTTGCCGTTGTCCTCAAGCCGTGTCTGCCACATGAAATTGCCCGCGAAACGCGCCGCACGACCGCCGCCATCGACATAATGATCAACGGCATCGCGCATTTCCCACGTCCAGTATTCGTCGTGACCGACAAAGGCCACGCAATCATAACCGTCGAGGATTTCCGGCGAAAAATGCAGCTCGTGCTGGCTGGCGAGATCAACCGCATAACCTTCCCGCTCGGCCCAGCGGAAGAACAGGCTGTCATAGCTTGCCCAGCCGGAAGAGGTATATTTCTTGGAATAGCCATTGGCATAGGCCCATTCCATATGCGGATAGCGCGGCGGCGCGGCAGGCGGCGTCACAAATTCCAACGGCACGCGAGGCGCGTCGGATGGCAGGACAACAAAGCCACGACAGAACGGGCGCTCGATGCTCACCGTTGTTGCATATTGATCGCCATTTTGCCCGGTAATGCCCTGATAATGGTTGGAACCGCCCCAGGTATTATAGGCGGTCCATGTGCCGGTCGCGGCGACCTGCAGGATACGTCCGGGCTTGCGGCCCGCCGCAGGACGCAGGATGAACAGGTGATGGCAATGGATCGGCTGTCCGTCATTGCCATGCGCCTTCAGCGTGATGCGATAAGCGCCGGAAGGCCAGTTTTCATCCGTCCTGAAGGCAAATGTCGTTTCCCAGCCGCAGCCAACAACCGAACATTGCGCCGGTGTTTCCTGCCATTTGCAGTCGATCCCGCGTTTGGAGAAGACCGGTGTTTCCACCGCCCCGTCCCGCACGATTTCGATATCGAAACGCGAGGCGGTCGCACTCACCTGCAGATGGACGGTCGCGCCCGGCAAATAGGAATAGGCATCGGTGTAGCACCAGATTTCGCCGCGCGGCCCGTCCATGCCGGGATATTCGTAATAATGGCCAAGGACTGCTTCGCGACGCTGCGCCGGGGTCAGCCCGAAATCAGGGAACTCGTTAACGTTTCTCTCGCTCATGCCGACACCTCACGCAGCCAGATATTTCTTGAGGAAAGAGCGGGTGCGCTCCTGCACCGGATTGCTCAGAATCTGATCCGGCGGTCCTTCTTCCACCACCACGCCGCCATCCATGAACAGGATGCGGTCGGCGACCTCGCCTGCAAAACGCATCTCATGCGTGACGATCAGCATCGTCATATGTTCGGCGGCAAGCTGCTTCATGACCGCATTGACTTCATCCACCAGCTCGGGATCGAGCGCCGAAGTGGCCTCGTCGAACAGCATCACCTTGGGCTGCATGGCGAGCGCACGCGCAATAGCCACACGCTGCTTCTGCCCGCCCGACAAGCGCGAGGGGTAGACGTCGATCTTGTCGGCAAGCCCCACCTTCGACAGAAGCTCCAGCGCCAGCGTGCGTGCCGCATCCTTGCCCAGGCCTTTGAGCTTGATCGGGCCGAGCGTGATGTTTTCGAGCACCGTCAGATGCGGGAACAGGTTGAAGTGCTGGAATACCATGCCCATCTGCTGGCGCACCGCGTTGATGTGCTTTTCAAACGCCTGCCCCGTCAGCGGCTGGTTGACCTGCACGCCATCGAGCCAGACTTCGCCGCCATTCAGCGTTTCCAGATGATTGATCGAACGCAACAATGTGCTCTTGCCGGAACCGCTGGGGCCGATGATCGCCACGATCTGGCCGCGCGCCACCGAAAGGTCGATGCCTTTCAGCACTTCCAGCTCACCATAGGCTTTGCGGGCGCCCTTCACTTCGACCATCGGTTTTGCGGCTTTGGGGCTGCTCATCGCGTGACCTCCACTTTTCTTTCAATGCGTCGCAAACCGGCCTCAAGGACGAGATTGACCACGTAGTAGATAGCCGCGACGGTGATATAGAATTCGAATGGGCTGAAGGTTTCGCTGATGGCAAGCTGGGCGCTATGCACCAACTCGGCAATGCCGATGATCGAAACCAGCGACGTATCCTTCAAAAGAACGATCATGTTGTTGCCAATCGGCGGGATCGTGTTGCGGATCGCCTGTGGAATGACGACATAGCGCAAAGCCTGACCGTGGCTGAAACCGATGGAACGGGCGCCTTCCATCTGACCCGGATCGACCGCCACGATGCCTGCCCGGATGATATCGGCATTATAGACGGCAAAGTGCAGGCTAAGGCCGATAATGCCGGCACCAAGGGCGGGAATATTGATGCCGATCTGTACCAGCCCGAAATAGATCAGGAACAGTTGCAGCAGAAGCGGCGTTCCCATGAACAGCCACATGAAAAACCGTACCGGCCAGGCAAGTATGGCAGGCGCATAAAGCACCACCAGCGCAAATGCGATGCCGAATACGAAGCTTAAGAACGCCGATGCAACGGTCAGAACAAGCGTCCACCACAGTCCGGTCAAAAGCAGATCCGTATAGGGAGTGACGATGCTGAAATCGAGAGCCTGCATCCAGTCCTCCCTCACTGCGCCGCGAAGCGTTTGTCGAGAAAATCGACCCCGCGCGCCATGACATAGATGATGATCATGTAGAGAACGGCAGCAACGCCGAAAATCTCGAACGGCTTGTAGGTCGAACCAATGAAACGCTGCGCCGTATAGGTCAGTTCAACCACCGAAATCGTAGAGACCAGCGCCGAGCCTTTCAAAAGAGCAATGGCGTTGACGCCGAGCGGGCGGATCATGAGGCGAGCCGCCTGCGGCAGCACAACGAGCCGCATGGTCTGGCCGCGCCCGAAGCCGATGGAGCGCGCCGCTTCGCTTTGCCCGCGGTCCACGCTCTGAATCGCGCCACGGATCGATTCCGACATATAGGCCCCGATGTTCAGCCCGAGCCCGATGACGCCAGCGGCAAACGGTTCCAGATTGATGCCGATCTGCGGACCGCCGAAATAGAGGATAAAGAGCTGGACAAGGCAGGGCGTACCGCGAAAAACGCTGACATAGGCGATTGCAAATCCCCGCAGAATGGGTGAGCGGGACAGGCGCGCCGCCACAAGTGTTGCAGCCACCGCAAGGCCCAGGATGAGGGCCAGCGCAGAAATTTGCACAGTTACCCATGCCGCCTCCAGAAAAAACGGGAGGACGCGCTGCATCAACGCAAAATCCATCGGAAAACTCCGGTCAATCGGTGCTCAACCGGCCCGGACATATGCCGGGCCGGGATGACGTATCAGCGAATGTCGCTGCCGACCCATTGCATCGAGATCTTCTCGTAGGTGCCGTCGGCCATGATCTCATCGAGAGCCTTCTGCATGGCAGCCTTCAGCTCCGGATTATTCTTGCGGATGGCGATGCCGATGGCGACGCTGCCGCCTTCAATGTCCGGCGTATCGAGCTTGCGGACCTTCTGGCCGGTTTCCTTGATCGCCACCATGACCGGGATGTTGTCGACAACGATGGCGTCAACACGACCCGAATTCAGTTCGAGCATGAGTTCCGGCAGGCCCTTATAGGTGCGAATGGTCCAACCGCCCTGTTCGCGCGCCCACTTCTCATGGGTTTCACCAAGCGTCACGCCCAGCGTCTTGCCCTTGAGATCGTCGAGCTTCTGAACGGCGGAGTCTTCCTTCACGAAAACCGCGCGACCTGCATGATAATACGGTCCCACGAAGTCCACCGCCTTCTCGCGCTCCGGCGTGATCGTCATGGAACCGACGACCGTATCGAACTTGCCCGCCCGAAGACCGGCAACGATGCCATCCCAGGCCGTGGTGATGAGCTGCGGCTTCAACTGCATACGCTCGGCAATCGCCGAACCGATGGAAGCGTCGAAGCCCACGACTTCGTTCTTCTCATTGACGAAATTGAACGGCGGGTACTGGCCGCTCATGGCGATCTTCAGTTCGCCCGATGCCTTGATCTTTTCAAGATCATCCGCCTGTGCGGGCGCAATCGCAAAAACTGCTGTGGCAGCAATCGCGGCAGCGGCAATGAAACCCGTGAATTTGTTAAACATGCTGTTCCCGACTTCCTCTTAATTGTTTTTCTGAGGCTATTTGATGCCTCTCAATATTCATGATTGCTTTTATGGATGCATTTCGCAAATAGATAATGGGAATGGATTGCATAGATTTCATGAATGGATAAAACCATGTCGCTGCATCGCCCCGAGCGTCTGGTCTGGGATCTGGACTGGAACCTTCTGCGTAGTTTCGTGGTGATCGCCGAAGTCAAAAGCATCACCCGCGCCGCCGAGCGCCTCAACCTCAAACAGCCAAGTGTAAGCAATGCACTGCGCCGGCTGGAAGACCGCATCGGCCAGCGGCTGGTGGAGCGTGACGCCACGCATTTCGAGCTGACCGAAGTTGGCAAACTGCTCTATGAACAGAGCATCGAAGTCTTCGGTGCCATTTCACAATTGCCGCAATTGGTGCGCGGCGTCGGTGACGATGTGACTGGCCATGTCACCATTTCAGTCGCCAGCCACATTGTTTCGCCCATTTTCGATCAAGCGCTTGCGCTTTTTCACGAACAGCATCCCCGCGCAACACTGACGATCAACGTATCCGCCAGCACCGAAGTCGCCCGGCTGGTGCGCGAGAAGCGCGCCTCTTTCGGTCTGGGACTGGTGAGCAATCGCGATCCGGCGCTGGATTACACCATGGTCTATCGGGAGTTCTTCGGCTTTTTTTGCGGACCCCGCCACCGCATGTTCGGCCAGTCGGGGCTGACGCTTGCCGATCTGAAGGGAGAACCATCGGTATCGTTCCAGACCGATCATATTGCCGACGCGCTGCGCCCTGTGGCCCTGCTGCGCAGTGAAGCGCGGCTTTCGCCGGATGTCGTCGGCACCTCGTCGAGCCTTGAAGAAGTGCGCCGGATGATTATCACCGGTCTTGGTATCGGCCCGCTTCCGCTGCATGTAGCGCGGCGCGAGATCGACGACGGTGTTCTCTGGCGTCTGCCACCTTACGATAACCCGCCGGCAATCGATGTTTTCTTGATCCACAATCCGGAAACCAATCTCAACAAGGCCGAAAAGGCCATGCTGGCCGGGCTGAAGGGATTGATCGCTTCCACACCGCTGGAAGAGCGTATTTACGGCGATTGACGAGCGGGAATTACCCGCTCGTCCCTGCATAGCTACTCTGCTGCTTCTGCTGCGCATAGCGTGCCACATTCGACAGCTTCCCGCCCGCCGGACAAGCTCGCCTGACCGAACGCGACGGTTGCAACCGCGCTGAGGCTGGCGACCACAGAAACCCAGAAGCCGTTTGCGGCACCGAAATTGTCGACCACCCAGCCGGAAACGAACGCGCCAAGCGCCATGCCGATGCCAATGCCCGTCATCACCCAAGTGATGCCTTCAGTCAGCATCGTTTCAGGTACGCGGCGTTCGATCAGGCCAAAGGCCGTTATGAATGTCGGCGAAATCGCAACGCCGCTGACGAACACCGCCGTTGCCAGAAGCGCTGTAGATGTTCCGGCAAAGGGTAGCGGCAGGGCAGTCAATGCCAGCACGCTGACGGCAATCATCAACTGGCGCTGCAGAGGCATACGAAGCGCCAGTGCCCCAAGCGTTATCCCGACAAGGAACGAACCGATTGCGTAGACGCCGATCACAAGGCTGGCGGCGCCGGGCTGACCAAGCTCGCTTGTGATCGCCACGGCGCTGACTTCGGCGGTCGCAAAGGTGGAGCCGACGAAGATGAGTGCCAGCGTGATGATCTGAACGGGACGCGACCAGATAGCGGAACGTTGCGGGCTGCTCTGGTCAAGCGCGCGAACCGGCGGTTCACTGGAGCGCTGCAGAAGGAAGGCGGTCGTGCCCGCGGCCAGGAAAGCCGTGCTAATAAGCATTCCCGCTTCGGGAAATAACGAAACCGCCAAAGCCACGGAAAGGGAAGCACCTGAAATATAGACCAGTTCGTCGGCGGCCGATTCGAATGCGAAAGCGGTATTCAATTCGGGACGGTTGCGGAAAATTTCGGTCCATCGTGCCCGCACCATTGCCGGGATGCTGGGCATGGCGCCGGCAAAGAATGCCGAGACGAACAATGTCCAATTCGCCCAGCCCAGATTTGTTGCCGCAATCAGAAGGGCGAAGGCTATCACCGAAACGATTGTGGCGGGCATGACGATGCGGCTTTGCCCGTAACGATCGACAAGCCGCGATATTTGCGGCGATATGAATGCATTCGTGAGCGCGAAAGTGGCCGAAACCGCGCCAGCCAACCAGTATTCGCCATGAGTCTGCGCAAGCATGGCTACGATGCCGACCGGCGCCATCGCAAAGGGAAGACGGGCGAAGAACGCAGCCGCCGAAAAGCCAATAGCGCCTGGGGCGCTGAAAATCTCTCTATATGGATTGGACATTGGAGTGGGTCCTTGAAAGGGGATTTACATCACTTGCATACGGTCCGTATGTTAATTAAATAATTGATACGCGGCGTATGTCAACTAATATACGCAGCGTATGCAAATAAAAGGAACCATGATGCGTAAACCGCGAAGCGAAATGATTGCCGAAACAAGGACGAAGCTGATGGCTGCGGGGCGCAAGGCCTTCGGGACCGCTGGCTATACTGAGGCTTCGATGGATGATTTTACCGCCTCCGCCGGGCTGACACGCGGCGCGCTCTATCACCATTTCGGTGACAAGAAGGGTCTTCTGCAGGCCGTGATCAACGAGATCGATTGCGAGATGGCCGCGAGACTATGCACGATTTCTGCGAAGGCACTCGACCGCTGGCAGGGCTTTGTCGACGAGAATGTGGCCTATATCGAGATGGCGCTTGAGCCGGAAATCCAGCGGATCATGTTTCGCGACGGGCCGGCAGTGTTCGGCGATCCTTCGAGCTGGCCGAGCGCCAATGGCTGTATCCGCACGATAGCCACAAGCCTCGATGCCTTGCGTGAAGAAGGTATCATCGTCGATATCGACTCGGAAGCCGCCGCGCGGCTGATCAATGCGGCGAGCAGCAGCGCCGCGCAATGGATCGCCAATTCGGACGATCCCGAAGCCACGTCAAAGCGAGCCGTCAAGGCGTTCAGGACGTTTCTGGAAGGCCTGTTGAAGCGAAAAAATTGAGCTATCTTTTGTATTATCTGAGGGATGCAAATGTCGGAATCAGACCACTAGCCCGACACGATCGACGTGAAATCAGCCGTACCTGCAAAACGCGCGGCCCTTACCTTGCCGTATTTGCTCTTGTCGATGACGAGATGTTTCTCGACGGCGCGCTGCATGGCCATCTGCTTGATCGGCACTTCATGGAAGTGCGAGCAGGTGACCCCATGCTGATCATCAACGCCGCCAGCCGACAGAAAAGCCTTGTTGATGTTGACGCGCTTCAGGACGTCGATCCCCTCGTCACCTGAAAACGATGCCGCTTCCGGGTGATAGAGCCCACCCAGAACGATAAGGCGCACATCGCTGCGCTGCGACAGGATTTCCGCAATATTGAGAGCGTAGCAGACAACCGTAATGTGCTGGTTCTGCGGTATGCGGTGAGCAAGGTGCGGCATCGTCGTGCCGCAATCGATGAAAACCGTATCATAGGGTTCGATCAGCGCTGCGGCTGCGGCACAGGCCTGCGCCTTGGCATTGGCATGACTGTCTTTTTCAAAATCAAAGACATAATCGCCATTCACACCGTCTTGCGTGGGGATAATGTAACCACCCAAACAATTCAGCATCCCGCCATCGCCGCCGATATCGCGGCGGATCGTCATTTCAGAAACGCCGAGACGCGCTGCCGCATCGCGCAGGCGAAGCACGCCGACTTCATCGACCAGCGCCGCCAGTTCGGCAATCCGCTCTTCCTTCCGGCTGATTCTGCTCACGCTGTCCCCATTCCTTGCGGTCCGCTCACCCCGTTTATACGTCCGTCACATTTCACGCAATGCGATCATCCGATCTTGACAGGCTGAACATAAATGTGAAACGATCCAAACATAATGATCGGATTGTAACATTATAATTCGCATTGTTGGGAGGATATGACAACAGGGTTTTGCGCGCCTCGAACAGAATTCCATTCTTCGAGGACGTCAGACAGGCGGGAAAACAGATCGAATTTTCGCCCGGCCGGGAAGCCGGGCATGGAGGAGAACGCCGACGCACTCACCGTTCCTGAGATGCGTCGGCGTAGCAACAATTGTGTTTGTCCGAGCCATCAAGGGTGGGCGACCAAAGAATTCCCAGGGAGGAAACACCGGTGAAAAAATTTCTAGCATCCGTGGCGATTGCCATGTCCGTTGCCGTTCCGCACGCTTTCGCGGAAGGCGTCGTTGATACGTCGAAGATTAACAAGGAACTGATTACCACTGCCAATGACAAGAAATACACCATCGCAACCGTTGTGAAGGTAGACGGCATTGCCTGGTTCGACCGCATGCGCGATGGCGTCGACCAGTTCAAGGCTGACACCGGCAATGACGTCTGGATGGTCGGTCCGAGCCAGGCGGACGCTGCTGCACAGGTACAGATTGTCGAGAACCTGATCGCACAGGGCGTTGACGCTATTGCTATCGTGCCGTTCTCGGTTGAAGCCGTGGAGCCGGTTCTGAAGAAGGCGCGCGAACGTGGCATCGTCGTCATCAGCCACGAAGCATCCAACATCCAGAACGTCGATTACGACATCGAAGCCTTCGACAACAAGGCCTATGGCGCCAACCTGATGAAGGAACTCGGCAAGTCGATGGGCGGCAAGGGCAAATATATCACCACCGTCGGCAGCCTGACCTCGAAGTCGCAGATGGAATGGATCGACGGTGCCGTCGAATACCAGAAGGCCAACTTCCCGGAAATGGCCGAAGCTACCGGTCGTCTGGAAACCTATGACGATGCCAATACCGACTATAACAAGCTCAAGGAAGCGATGACCGCCTATCCGGACATCAAGGGCATTCTCGGCGCGCCGATGCCAACTTCTGCCGGCGCCGGACGCCTGATCGCCGAAGGCGGCCTCAAGGGCAAGGTCTTCTTCGCAGGCACGGGCCTCGTTTCGGTGGCTGGTGAATATCTGAAGAACGACGACGTCCAGTACATCCAGTTCTGGGACCCGGCCGTTGCAGGCTATGCCATGAACATGCTGGCCGTCGCAGCGCTTGAGAAGAAGAACGACCAGATCAAGGCCGGTCTCAATCTGGGCCTGCCGGGCTATGAAAGCCTGCTGGCGCCGGACGCTGCCAAACCGAACCTGCTCTATGGCGCAGGCTGGGTCGGCGTGACCAAGGAAAACATGGATAAGTACGACTTCTAATATCCATGGCTGCCTCTGACGGGAGGGGTGCCTGCCCCTCCCGCCGGACAAATTGCATTCCAGCCTTGCACGAGGCCCCTCATGAATGAAAACCTGATTGAACTGCGCCATATCGGAAAACGCTTCGGTGGTGTCAGGGCACTGGACGACGTTTCCTTTGCCATAAAGCCGGGCGAAATCCACTGCCTCGCAGGCGAAAACGGCTCCGGCAAATCCACCATCATCAAGGTCATGTCGGGCGTCTACACGCCGGAAGACGGCGAGATACTGATCGACGGCAAATCGGTCGGCAAACTCGACCCCGTCAAGTCGGTTCACCACGGCATTCAGGTGATCTATCAGGATTTCTCGCTGTTCGGGAACCTGACCGTTGCCGAGAATCTGGCAATCAATACTTTTCTCATCGAAGGCCGCAAAGGCGTCGACTGGAAGCGCGTGCGCGAGCTGGCGCAGAAGGCGCTGGACCGGCTTGGTGTCAGCATCGACCTCGATGCGGATGTGGACAGCCTGCCGACATCGGGCAAGCAGATCGTGGCGATTGCGCGCGCCGTCATGGCTGACGCCCGCCTCATCATCATGGACGAACCAACCACCGCACTGACGCGGCATGAGGTCGATGCGCTGTTCAAGATCGTGCGCGATATTCAGGCACAGGGCATTGCTGTGCTCTTCGTCAGCCACAAGATGCGCGAGATGCTGGAAATCAGCGAAAGGCTGACCGTCTTCCGCAATGGCAAAAAGGTTGCTGAAGGCCCGATTTCCGATTTCGACGAACCGTCGATCACTCGCGCCATGACCGGTCAGGAACTCACGTCGGACCATTATCACTGGATCCCGCGTGAAGGCGCTTCGGCCAATCCCACGCTTGAAATCAAGAACCTTTCTGTTCCGGGCTCGGTGGAAAATGCCAGCCTCACTCTCAATGCGGGCGAAATCGTCGGCATATCCGGGCTGATCGGCTCAGGCCGTACGGAACTGGCACTAGCGCTCTTCGGTATGAAGCCGGATTTCACCGGTACTGTTCGTATCGATGGCAGGCAAGTTCACCCGAAAACAGTTCAGCAAGGGATCGCCTGTGGCGTCGCCTATGTGCCGGAAGACCGCCTGACGGAAGGTCTGTTCCTGACGCAATCGATCGAGCGGAATATCATCGTCACATCGATCGAGAAATTCGTGCGCGGCCTCTTCATCGACCGCAGGAAAGCTGACGCCACCACCCGCGACATGTTTTCGGCGATGCATATCGTTGCCCCCGGGCCGCATACGCCGGTCAACCACCTGTCGGGCGGCAACGCGCAACGTGTGGTGCTGACCCGCTGGCTTTTGACAGGCGCAAAAGTGCTGATCCTCAACGGGCCGACCGTCGGTGTCGATGTCGGCTCCAAGGCACAGATCCACAATATCATCCGCAAGCTTGCCCGCGATGAAGGGCTCGCTGTTCTGATGATTTCCGACGATGTGCCCGAGTTGGTGCAGAACTGCAATCGTGTGCTCGTGATGCATCGCGGACGTTTCGTCGACGAACTTTCCGGTGAAGCCATGACCGAAGATGCCGTCAATGACCGGCTCAAGACGCTGAATTGAGGAACCGGCACATGAAGTTTTTCCGCAGTACCGAATTCATCATTGCCTGCGTGTTGTTCGCGGCGATGGTCATTATCGGCCTCATCAATCCGGCGTTCTGGTCGCTGGACAATATCTTCGGCCTTCTTCGCTCCAATGTCGTGATCGGCATCATGGCGCTCGGTGTGTTGCTTGTGATGATTTCCGGCGGCATCGACGTCTCCTTCACCGCCTTTGCCATCGCGGCCATGTATCTGACCGTCCGCGCCATGGTCTATCTCGGCTATGACGGCGTGCTCATTCCGTTTGTGGCGGCAACGCTGATCGGCCTGCTGCTTGGCGCTTTCAACGGTTTCATCATCCATCGCTTCAAGATGATCCCGCTGATCGTGACGCTCGGCACCGGTTCCATCGTGCGCGGGCTGGTGCTGGGCCTTGTCGGCACCAGCATCGTCAACATCAACAAGATGCCGAAGGAACTGATCGAATTCGGCAAGACAGATGTGATCTCGCTGACATCGGCGTCCGGCACGGCATTCGGACTGACCGCGATGTTCGTCGTCTATCTGGCGCTGGCCCTGCTGATCCACCTGATCCTCAATTATACGATGATCGGGCGTAGCGTTTATGCCTATGGCGGCTCACCGGAAGCAGCAAAGCGCGTTGGTTTCAATACGCGCCGCACGATCTTCTTCGTCTATTGCGTGGCCGGAGCGCTTGCAGGCTTCGCTGGCCTTCTGCATTCCTCGATGATCTGGCTTGCCAATCCGCGCGATTTCGTCGGGCTTGAGTTGGACGTGATCGCAGCCGTGGTTCTGGGCGGCGCGTCGATCTTCGGCGGACGCGGCACCGTTCTCGGCACGTTGATGGGTGTCTTCATGCTCGTCATGGTCAAGAACTCACTCATCATCATGAAGGTGGACACCACATGGCAGCGCGTCGTGGTCGGTCTCATCATCATCGTCGCCACAGACGATATTTTCGCCGACAACACCATCCGCAACCTGAATGAATTCGGCGTCGATACGCGTCATGTGCGCAAGGTTCCCGGCAAGTCGAGCGGCGTTGCGCCAATCTTTGTCGAACCATCGGGTGAAAACTCGATCCTGATCGTCAAGGGCGCCAATGCCGATCTTCTGCCTGCCGAAGTCGATAAGGCTGCCGACGATCTGAAAGCTTGCGGCCTTATCCTGATGCAGATGGAGGTTCCGGTTGAGACCGTCTATCACACCATCGCTTTTGCGGCTGAAAACGGCATCGAAACTATTTTGAATCCTGCGCCTGCCGCCGCTGATCTTGATCCCGAGCTTATCCGGCAGGTGACCTTTCTCGTGCCGAACGAGAGCGAACTGGCAATCCTCTCCGGCCTGCCGACCGGCACGGACGACGAAATCGTCACCGCAGCGCGTTCGCTCATCGCGCGCGGCATCCGCACCGTCATCGTCACGCTCGGCGGACGCGGCGCGCGCATGATTACGGCAAGCGAAATCGTCAATATTCCACCGGTCAAGGTCACGCCAAAAGACACGACCGGCGCGGGCGACGCTTTTATCGGCTCCTTTGCCCGCTTCTACGCCGGGACCGGCAATGTGGAAGCGTCGCTTCGCAAAGCAGCGCTCTACGCTGCCCATTCCATTACCCGGCCCGGCACGCAGAAAGCCTATGCCAGCCGGGAAGAATTCGAAACGTTCTGCCGCGATCACACTCCCACGATCGAATGCGCCTGAACGCATCTGAACTTATGAACGGACAATGAAATGACCGAAGCCCTCCCCCGTAATACCGGGACACCGCTCAAGCCGGAATGGTTTGAGGACGTGTCCGTCAATCGCAGTGCTTCCGAGCGCCGCGCCGCCACAATCAGCGCCCGCCGTTCGGTGAAAAAGGAATATCAGGCGGCGTGGCTCATCCGTGCCATCCAGTGCATCGACCTGACGACACTTGCAGGCGACGACACGGCGGGCCGTGTGCGCAGGCTCTGTGCCAAGGCGCGCCGTCCGGTGCGCGAGGATGTTCTGGAAGCGCTGGGCCTTGCAGATGCGGGCATCACCACCGGCGCGGTCTGCGTTTATCCGACCATGGTTTCCCATGCGGTGAAGGCACTTCAAGGCTCCGGCATTCCGGTTGCCTCCGTTGCAACCGGTTTTCCGGCCGGTCTGACACCGCTGCCACTTCGCCTTGCAGAAATCACCTACGCCGTTGAACAGGGCGCGCATGAAATCGACATTGTGATTACCCGCGAGCATGTGCTGACACAAAACTGGCCGGCTCTCTACGACGAGATTGCCGCTATGCGCGAAGTCTGCGGGGATGCACATATGAAGGCGATCCTTGCCACTGGCGATCTCAACACGCTGAGCAATGTTTATCGCGCCTCGATGGTGGCGATGCAGGCAGGCTCCGATTTCATCAAGACCTCGACGGGCAAGGAAGACGTCAACGCGACCCTGCCGGTGAGCCTGACCATGGTGCGGGCACTGCGCGATTATGGCGAGCTGTCCGGTCAAAGCGTCGGCTTTAAGCCGGCGGGCGGCCTCAAGACGGCCAAGGATGCGCTCACCTGGCTCAGCCTCATGAAAGAAGAGCTCGGTAATCGCTGGCTGGAGCCCGATCTTTTCCGCATCGGCGCAAGCTCGCTTCTCGGCGATATCGAACGGCAATTGGAGCACTTCGTGACCGGACGCTACTCCGCTGCCAACCGTCACGCCGCTGCTTAAACTTGGAATTTCGCATTCTCCTACGCAAAACCGCTTCGCACTTTTGCTGGAAATGCTCGTAAGGAATATAAATATGCGACCCATCAAGGACATCCTGAAGACCATGGAATATGGACCTTCCCCCGAAGCAAACGGCGATGTGAACCTGTGGCTGGAACAGCATGGTCGTTCTTTCGGCCACTATATCAACGGCGCTTTTGTCAAACCGGAGGGTCGCAAGACGATTGCGGTTGCCAATCCGGCCAATGGTGACAAGCTCGCTGAAATCATCTGCGGCAATGCGGAAGATGTCGATCAGGCGGTGAAAGCCGCCCGCGCTGCCTTCGGCAAATGGTCCAAACTGTCTGGCTATGAGCGCGCCAAATATCTCTATGCCATCGCACGCCACATTCAGAAGCGCGAGCGCTTTCTGGCCGTGCTGGAAACCATGGACAACGGTAAACCGGTCCGCGAAACCCGCGATATCGACATTCCGCTCGCCGCCCGCCATTTCTATCATCACGCAGGTTGGGCCGAGATGGTGGAAGACGAATTCAAGGGTTTTTCGCCCGTTGGTGTCTGCGGTCAGGTCATTCCGTGGAATTTCCCGCTTCTCATGCTTGCCTGGAAAATCGCGCCTGCTTTGGCTGCCGGTAACACGGTCGTTTTGAAGCCTGCCGATCTGACACCGCTTTCAGCCATTGCCTTTGCTGAAATCTGTCATGAGGTCGGCCTGCCCGCCGGTGTCGTCAATATCGTGCAGGGCGATAGCACCACGGGCGCGCAAATCTGCGGCCATGACGGCGTGGACAAGGTAGCCTTCACCGGCTCGACGCAAGTTGGCCGCGTCATTCGCGAGCAGATTGCCGGATCAGGCAAGAAGCTGTCGCTGGAACTGGGTGGCAAGTCGCCCTTCATCGTCTTCGAAGATGCCGATCTTGATGCCGCAGTTGAAGGTGTCGTCGATGCCATCTGGTTCAATCAGGGCGAAGTCTGTTGCGCAGGCTCGCGCCTGCTCGTGCAGGAAGGCGTTGCCGACCGCTTCTATGCCAAGCTCAGAAAGCGCCTTGAGACACTGCGTGTTGGCGATCCGCTCGACAAATCCACCGATGTCGGTGCCATCGTTTCGCCCGGTCAGGTAAAGCGCATTTCCGATCTCATCCAGAAAGGTATCGAGGAAGGCGGCGAGCTCTGGCAGACGCCGTACCCGCTGCCAGCAAAGGGCAATTATATCGCACCCGGCTTCTTCACCGATGTGGATCAGGCCTCGACCGTCTGTCAGGTTGAAATCTTCGGCCCGATTGCAGCCGCCACAAGCTTCCGCACGCCGGATGAAGCCGTAGCCCTTTCTAACAACACGCGTTATGGCCTTGCAGCCTCAATCTGGTCGGAAAACATCAATGTCGCGCTTGACCTTGCCGCGCGGGTGAAGGCCGGTGTCGTCTGGATCAACTGCACCAATATGCTGGATGCAGGCGCAGGTTTCGGCGGCTACCGCGAAAGCGGATTCGGTCGCGAAGGCGCACGCGAAGGCATGTACGAATATCTTGTTTCCGATTGGGAGAAAGCGCTCCCCTCGGCCAAAGTTGCGGACGCCTTCGTGCCATCGGCTTCGCCCTCCGGCGATGACAAGATCACCAACGACGGTATCGACCGCACGATGAAGAACTATATTGGCGGCAAGCAGGCCCGCCCGGACGGCGGTTACAGCTATTCGGTCACTGGCAAGGGCGGTGCGGTCATCGGCCAGGCTGGTATCGGCAACCGCAAGGACATCCGCAATGCGGTGGAAGCGGCGACCAAGGCCGGAAGCTGGGGCACAGCCACGGCGCATAACCGGGCTCAGGTGCTCTATTATCTTGGCGAAAACCTTGATGCGCGCCGCGCGGATTTCGTGGCACGGCTGATCGAAAGCACCGGCATCAGCCAAAAGAAAGCGGAAGAGGAATTTGAAACCGCACTGCGCCGGATTTTCTATTATGCCGCGCAGGCCGACAAGTTCGACGGAGCGGTTCATTCCACCAAGTCGCGTCATGTGACACTGGCGATGAACGAACCTTGGGGCGTGATGGGCATCGTCTGCCCCGACGAAGCGCCGCTTCTTTCGCTTGTCTCTCTGGTCTTGCCGGCAATCGCCATGGGTAACCGAACGGTCATTGTACCGTCGAGCCGTCATCCGCTGATCGCCGGTGATTTCTATCAGGTACTCGACACATCCGATGTACCGGGCGGCGTGGTCAATATCGTCACCGGTGAACGGGATCTTCTGACGAAGACGCTTGCCGAGCACGATGATGTTGCCGCACTCTGGTATTTTGGTTCACGCGAGGGCAGTGCCATGGTCGAAAAGGCGTCAGCAGGCAATCTCAAAGCCACTTGGGTCAGCAATGGCCGCTTGCCCAATTGGCTCAACAAGGCGGACGGGCAAGGCCTGGACTACCTGCGCCGAGCAATCCAGGTGAAGAACATCTGGGTGCCTTACGGGGCATAATAGACAATCGGGTAGGAGGGCATTTTAGGCCCTCCTCCCACACCACCGTACGTACGGTTCCGTATACGGCGGTTCATGAAGC
>NZ_CADEAR010000020.1 GCF_902825325.1 Brucella tritici
AAAGCAAAAGTTTTGACTGCCAGCCGGAAACCCATTCCGTCAATCACGAAAGACGTGGGCTATTCGTTGCGCTCACGATTGATTGTTCCGGCTGGCATCTTCAACTGCGAGAGTTCGCCAACCCTCCCCGCATTCGACAAGCCGACAGTGGCAAGGCAGGCGGCATGGGCTTCGCCGGAGCGCCGCGTTGCGACATGATGCTTTTGCACGCTACGCGAGGTCATCATCTGCACCGCTTCGCCATACCCGGCCTGTGCCAGTCTTTCCTGCAATAAGACTGCCGGATCGACATCCAGCGTCAGATCGTCATTGCGCACTTCCAGCCAGGCGACGGACTGCGCCGAGACGAAACCCGGACATGTCAGTGACCAGCTCAGAATGTTTTGCCGGTCTGGAAATTCAGCCGTGAGCACCGGGCCGGAACAATGGATCGTAAAAGGCAGCATGACCAACCTATCGCAGATCGCTGCGGAGTTCGCGACCAGCGCCTTCCAGCCATCCACAAGACTGCCCATAGGACTGGGATGTTGGAATGGGACCGGCGCGGCGATAAAGCACGCCTTCGTGACTTGGCCACGGTTTCACAAGACGGTATCTATCTGCGAATATTGTTTCGCGCGTCACGGAAACGGACAAGCGGTTTGCTCTGGATTGGGACATGATTAACGATCTCACCGATGAGATATTCTGGATATTCACCATCGGGTGCTGCATCCTTTTTATCATGCGCCTTCTTTCGCCTCCCCCGCGTCATAAGGTCGATCAAACACAAGACCTGACTGCATTGCGCCCTCGCCGCCGTTCACGTCGCCGTCGCTTTCAGACACCGGACTGATTTTAAGCCTGCTGACCACATCAAGCTTAAAAGCGTCAATCCTTCGTAAGCTGTTCCGGCATCCGCCTATAGCCCTGGCGTCAATTGCCGTTATGAAGCGCCAATTTCAGTGATTATTTAATCGATCACACCGCTGAAAGACGCTGCCAAACAATCCGCTTAGGCCACAGTTCTCTGGCTTCCCTGTTCATTTTGCTGTTGATGCAGGATCAGTTGATCTCCTTGGGCTTCATGAACGATACGAAACCTAAATGGCTCTTTGGTTCTGTCAGTCTGATTGAGCTTTATGGTTAACGATTTTGCCCATTCAGCGCTGCCATAAGCATTGGTCTGATCGAGAATGAGCCATTGGCAGCCTTTTCCGTCAGAATTCGCAAATAGCCACCAGCGGACTGAATCTGCTCATAGCGCTGCAGGATATAAGCGATCACGATGGATGCATTATGTGTTCCCAGCGTTTTCTTTGCGAGATCATAGAGCTTTCCATCGATCCCGAGGAAGGAGCGTACTCTCTCTGCCGTATTGGCCAAATCGTGCCAATGTCGGATGGATGAAAGGGCATAGGCCGTGATCTCTGGACAGGAACGAAGCACCATGTCGAGCGAAACCGTTGGCTCAACTGGAGCGCTGGTGATGTCTTTTACGCGCTGGTCGATAAAATCAGGCGTTGCCATTTCAAAATGGGAATCTGGATTCGATTCAATTTGCTGCCGCTCATTTTGAGATTCATTGGCGTGCAATTTTTGAACATTTTCATGAAGTTTCAATGCGTTATCGATTTCCGCACGAATGCGCAGCAAGGATTCGACCAGCGCTGCCAGTTCTCGATGCTCTGCACGACGCGGAATGCTGTCGACGATCAGGCGGAAACGATGATGGATGTCCTGCCAGTTACCGGCAAGATTCTCCTGAGCGGCGAATTCAACAAGCTTGGTGATATCACGGCGCAGCAAGGTCAGGCGTTCGCGCATTTCACGTAACGCTGTCTTTTGGGCCCTCACCTGCTCTGCAGCTGTTTCCAGTTCACAGGCACGGGCCAAGAGCGGTGTCAGTGAAAAGCCGAATGCAATCTGCACGTCTCCACCCTTGGCACGACGCGCATAGCGCTTGCCATTCGGGCTGTCCTGTCGAAGGATGAAACCGGCATCGACCAGCGCTGCCAGATGACGGCGCAAGGTTGCGTCTGCCATGCCATGGGCACGTAATGCCAGTTGCTTATTGGACGGGAACACAATCAGGCTGCTCTGCGCATTCAGTTCTGCTTCCGGATAGAATGATAAAAGCGCCGAAAGAACCGCCAGAGAACGATCATTCAGATTGAAATGCGTCTTTGCTTCACACAGCCAGCGATGCAGTTGCCATTTATCGGCAACCGTTCCCGGTGCGATCTGCTGTGTGTTCTGTTGACTTGCCAACAAGGCAAGCGTCATCCTTCGACTGCCAAACGGCGTCGAGGCCAATTGAATCTCCATTTTCTTTCACCTTCCACAAGGCAAAAGAAATCCACCCGCCGAAATGACGCTAATTACACTTGACAGTGATTCGTGGATTTGCGATTCTCTAGCTGCTAAACCAATGAGAAGGGCTTCCACACGGCGACGTTTGGGGGCCTTTTTCTTTTGCTGTCTCGTTCCTCTTCCTGAACAGTTTCGACGCAAATACACTTACTATTGAACGCTACACAATCGAACCACGGCAACTGCCATCGTTCGTTACGCTTACTTACTTCTCCTCACTCTGGAATGACGCATAGAGCTCATCCAGGTTGCGAGAAAGCCAATCGGCAAAACGAGGCCCGTTGGCAGCACTAAGCGCCAATGTAGCCGATTTGCCATTTTGTTTGATAATGGCGCTGACCGACTTGTCTGAAGCCGTCCAGCTGCTTCCGGGCCGCTGAGCCGCCTTGGTGACGGGCTTCTTCTGCTTGCTGCCCTTCAGATAGCCGTAAAGCTGCTCAAAGCGATCAACGGATGATGCATTTTCGAATGCCGATGTTGCCAGCAACTCTTCCGCGGCATCCTTTTTACCGGGGATTTCGATCAGCTTGCGCAGTTCCAGCCAGCGGTCACGCCCAATGCCCTTCGCTGCGCCGATGGCGAGAAGAATATGCTCCGGTATGGCCTTCGGAATGGTCAGCATCTTCGACAGCGTTTGATAATCGATCGTCAGTGCTGCCTGAATGGCCTCACGTTCAAAGCCGAGCGCTTCGAGGCGCGCCGCAAAGAAAACACGTTCAATGAAGCTCAGATTAGCTCGGGCGGAGTTTTCCTGACCCTGGCTCAATATATGTTCCAGATCGGCGAGGGGCTTGATGACCGCCCTAACCTTGATGCCCAGTTCCTTGGCCACCCGCGCGCGGCGATGACCGAAAACGATCATATAGCGGTCGCTGGTCTCGGGATGCGGACGCACGAGAATAGGGCTGTCCTGTCCGCGCTCGCGGATGGCTTCCAGAAGTTCCTGGTATTCTTCGTCATTCGTTTCAGGCAGGCGGTCCGCTACGAAGGAAACATCCAGATTGGCGGGATCAAGCTCGACAATGGCTTCCCCGTCGAGCTTTTGGGCAGCCTGTTTTGCGAGTTCGTCTATCGAAGCGGATAGAGACTTGGCGGCACCGAACCGGCGCGATACGTTTTCAACCGGCTGCGAAGCCTGTTCGGCAGCCGGTTCGTCCCGCATAACGCTTTCAAATATGTTCTTTCTTGCCATTCTCATGTCCTCAAACCGGTCAGAGACCTGATTTTATTCAATATTCGCCGCTTTAGACGGCAGTCTAGCGCCCCCATGCCTCGTGAATGAGGCCGCGAATTTCGGCGTTGACCGCTTCCATGGCTTCCATGGCGCGATCATAGGTGCCGCGATTCATCGATGAACGCTCAACCTCGTAAAGCGTCTGCTTGGTCAGGCCAGCGTCCGAAATCGCGGTTGATTTCAGCATCTGATGCTTCAGCATATGTGAGGCGAGCATGCTCTGCATGAAACCGACCATCTGTGCCTGGGGAACGTCGGTCGGCTCGTAACGGGTGATCAGATAGCGGAACCAGTCGAGCTGCACCGCACCACCTGCCTGACGAACGGTCTTCAGAATGTCACCAAGCATCAGGAGGAACTGCGACATCGACATGAGGTCGAGCATCTGCGGGTGAACAGTAATCAGGACGGAAGTTGCAGCAGAGAGTGCCGTCAGTGTCAGATAGCCAAGCTGGGGAGGGCAATCGATGACGACCACATCATAGTCACTATCCACATCGGAGAGAGCCTGCGCGATACGGTTCCAGAACGTTTTGCCCTCACCGCCATTCTGCATGGCGAGTGGCGTATCATATTCATACTCCTGAAGCTCCAGCATGGCCGGAATGATATCGAGACCGGGGAAATTCGTCCGGCGAATAACCTCGCGAATAGACTTCTTTTCGGAGTCGTAACGAATAGCCTCATAGAGTGACGGAAATTCATCCAGCTCCGGCTGGATGCCGTGCAGGGCCGAAAGCGAAGCCTGCGGATCGAGATCGATTGCAAGCACGCGATGACCGGTCAGAGCCATATGTTGCGCCAGATGCGCAGCTGTGGTGGTTTTGCCGGAACCACCCTTGAAGTTGACGACGCCGATGACCTGAAGTTTTTCATTGCCGCGGCGATGCGGAACGTAGCGCTTCACCTCGGCGCGCCCGTTCTGGTCAAGCCATTGGCGCAGTTCTTGAATCTGTTCGACGCTATAGGCACGGCGGCCACCTGTCAGAATGGTTGGCTCGACACCTTTGCCTTCCAGGTGTAGTTTCTTGAGATTGCTCGGAGAGACACCAAGGAAATAAGCAGCCTCGGCCATCGAAAACTGGCGCAGCATGCTTTTGCGCGCATCCGGCGGAAAGTTTTCGTGACGCAGCAGATTGAGCTTGCGAGAAATCTCGCGCCCTTGCGATAGTATCATGTCGTCAAACGACAAAGCTGCTGCTGGATTTGCGATATTCATTACTTGGGATCCCTAGTGACGGCATTGGAACTGTTACCGCCTAAATACCGTCATTATGTCCGATTCTTATTCTATCGCAAGAGGCAGCCGCATTAACAAAGAGTTAGCGCGGACATTAAAATTAAACAAAATTTTATCGATTCTACTGGGATGGCTCTATCCTATTGTTTTTATGATGTTTTATGCGTTTTAGTCGGCCGTCTATAATTCAAGGATATCATCGGTTGCGAAATTTCAATCGAGAAGAGTCTATTTCCACACGGGAATAGGGCGGTTTCTCCAGCCGGCCAGAGAATTCAACCGATTCTGTGTGGCGCGAACCTTGATGGCAACATTCCGATGTCGGATCGATAAGATCGGAGCCGAACGGGGTCGTTTTTAGTTCTGTTGCTGGTCAGGGAAACTGAACCATGCGCCGCTTTCCATTGAGTGTCGCAATCGGAAATGCGCTGGCGCGAATGACCGAGACCGGTTGCAGGCATATGATAGCTCGTTATGTCGACCCTGCGTCTCTTTGGTTTTTGGGGCGATTGCGGGTGATGGTTTACTTGGTTGTTTTAGCCATCCGCTGTACCTGTGTCTCGATGCATGAATGGTGGGGGGCTGCATTGCATGCGGGGGAGGGCGACCATTGTACTTATGGAGTCCTGCTCCGAAACTCCGTAACGGTGTTCAGCCATGTCGAGCTTTCTCAGATCGTTCAAGGCGGCAGTGTGCGACATGAAATTACGCTATGGCGGGCCCAAGCCCCAAATGAACGCGCCGGCCTTGAGCTTGTGCATCAGGAGGGGGGCAGACTTCGGGAGGCGATAGCGATCTTATCCGGCTGGCGGTTGGTTCGAGATGAGAGACTGGATTTCAGGACTGAAAGCCAGTCTGCAATAACACATTTGATTTTTGTCGCTGTTAGAGCGCGTTTCGATCTGATTGAAACAGATCGGCGCTCTAATCATTTGTTTTTACGCGCATCTTTTCCGAAAACCGTTTCACACTTTTCGGGATGCGCTCTAATGTGGTTTTCCACTTGGTGCGGGATGGATTTCTTAACCAAATCAGGGTAGCATCCAGACTATCAAAAGTGCTTGCCTATTTCGCCGCCTGCAGGCCGTTGCGGCACCAATATAATCTTCCTAAAGAGCCGATTCAGACCGTCAGACTAGCGAAAGCTAATTGTCGTTTTGCTTTAGCGTGATTTTAGATGGCTATATTTTTCAATAGGATGCCCGGAGGCATTCTCTCGCCTCCTAGGGGTGAGCGGGGCAGATTTGATGGGATGCCACTTCGCTGAGCACGGTCTCTCGGAGAATGGCTGATTGCGCATCTTGTCTTGGAGTTTCATAACATGATGAGATGACGCTACTCGGGAGGCATGCCGATGCCCCAGATCGATATTGATGGCTTAAGCGAAGAGGAACTCTATGCGTTGAGCGGCCGGATTTAGGATCAACTCGCGGCATTAGAGCGTTTCATCTTTAACGGAACCATATCCGACATTTTCGAGATAGTTTTGGCATTCGGCGGACTGGATGGTTTCGACCAGCCTGCCGATATGACGCCATGTGTCGTCGATGGTGCGCTTTTGTGCATTTCTCATCCAATGTTTAATCTTGGAGAAGGTCTGTTCGATCGGATTGAGGTACGGCGAGTAGGGTGGCAGGAACCAGGGCCGCGTCGGCGGCTTTAATCAATTGGCGGATGGTTGCGGTCATCGGATGCTGGCCTCCATCCAGCCAGCATCAATGAATCAGAACAAAGCTGATTTGGGAATCGCATTCGATTCAGAAGACCCGAAAATGCTCTACCGTACGATTTTTGACTGCTCTTGTTCCGCCCCGATCTTGGCATCCCGCGTCTTCACATCAACCGAGGGCCCCGGTTTCTCTGCCACCTCGTCCAGAAGCTGCTTTCTCCAATCCGCGATCTGGTTCGGGTCCACGTCGAATTGCTGCACCAATTCCGCAGGCGTCTGTTCCCCCTTGATCGCGGCCAAGGCTACTTTTCCTTGAGCGTGGGGCTGTGGTTCGCCGTGGCCGTTTGCTCAACTTGATTCTCCTGTCGCGGCTATCTCACCGCTTTCAGGCATCGAACGTAAAAGAAAACGGCGTAAAGGATGACACTTTTAGGAAAATGAGCCCCTTTGAAATCGATTGCCATACCCTGTCACCTCACTCAATTATGCGCTCCGAAGGGACAGTAGTGCAGCAGAAGTGAAAATTTCGCGACAGAACCAGTCAAAATCATATCAATTTGGTATAAGCCGTATTTCCTCCAAATCATAACTTTGCGCCAGAACCTTGCGTTCGCCCGGCGCGCAAGGCGCACCTCGCCAAGCCCGTTAAGCGCTATCGCGCGCAAAGGCATGACGCTCACTCTTGCTGAGAAATCCACCGCGAATCATTGTATATTGACCCACCAAGAAACACCGTTGTCGTCGATGTATGGATCTCCACGGGCTGCACGTACACGTGCTAGTTCGTCTTCAAGTCTCTCTTGGTTCCTCGTAAGACTTAAACCATGCTCAAAATCCTGGGTAATATTTGGGTGCAAACCCCTCCCAAGGCTTCGAATATTTATAAGTTCGTGTATCGTAGATGGACCGGTGTAATTCCGACGCCACTCATTCAACGCTTGACTGTTAACTAACTCATCAGCGTTCAACTGATCAAACCTATTTTGCAATGATTCATCTGGAACGTTGCGCGGGACATCTATAAATTCATCGCTACTATAATGACTAATACTACTACTTCTGCTACTACTTCTGCTGCTGCTGCTTATGCTACTACTTCTGCTACTACTTCTGCTACTATTTTGGTCGCCGCCGCCGTGGAGCCGAGATCTTTCGCAAATTCTGCAGCAGGAGCTGGAAATCCGCCACGTGCTGGATTCCTCATGTTGAACCAACCAAACGCGAGGCCGGAAATCAAGGCGCCACCACCGGATCCCAATGACAGCTCCCAGCCACGGATGTTGAGCGAGAATTGACCAAGAAGAAGGCCGACGACGATACCGAGGCCGAGAAAGACAAAGTCCGTACTGCCGACTTTGGGCAGTGGCTTACCCAATGCATGTATCGCGCGTGTGACGGGCTCATCCTGACCATAAAGGGTCAGGACGTCTCCTTCATGGAGAACTGTACCCGGTAATGCCGGAATGGTCTGACCCAAACGGCGAACGTTGGATATGAATATTCCGCGCCGAAGATCCGGCGACGCTAATTGGCGCAATTGGCGGATCTGACGTCCAAAAGCTTCTTTTCGAATGAGAACGACTTCGCGGGTAACAAGCGCCAGACTGGTGCCGTCCGGTACGGGCACTTCCTCGCCAAAAAAGTCCTGAACTGCGATAACCGCGTTGCGGCGTCCATGGACAATAACAATATCACCTGGCTTCAACAGGAAATTGGGATCTGTTTGAAGGATTCTTCCATGACGACGAACACGTTCAATCGTGACTGCCCAGTTCCAGTCTTTCTCCACCCCACTAATCGTCTGCCCGGCAAGGGACCCTGCGCGAAAAGCACGGGCCACGAACATGGGTAAGCCCTCAACCTGATTCTCCTCATCGTCCTCAGAACCAAGTTTGCGGGCGAGAACCTGGGCTTTGGTTTTGAGGTCGACTCTTAAAAGCATTGGTGCAAGCTGGGTGGTAAACAATACAATCGCGATCAGGCCGAA
The DNA here is from genome assembly GCF_902825325.1 of Brucella tritici. Lineage (GTDB taxonomy): Bacteria > Pseudomonadota > Alphaproteobacteria > Rhizobiales > Rhizobiaceae > Brucella. The sequence continues at coordinate 8,483 of NZ_CADEAR010000020.1, forward strand.
CAGATAAGTAAGACTATAGGCCGTAGCGACATTGGCCTGTAGCTGTTCGATTTGTTCTGGCGAAATAGCCAAATGTGAGATTGCTTGAGATGCTGTTCCGATAACCGCAGATTCAGTCGCAGATCCAGCAAAAAGCCCAGTTGCTGTTCCAATATCGAGCTTGAACAGAATGATAGCCGTCGAGACAAGAAAGGTGACGCATACAACTTCGATTATGGAAAAGACTCCATAACGCCATCCGCCTCTGATATTGGCAAAGAACTGTGGCCCGGCAGTAAACCCCAGCGCGTAAATAAAGAGGGTGAACGCGCTGTCCTTCAGGTCCGCAGACATGCGAACACCGAGCTGTCCTATAGCCAGTGCCGCCAATAACGTCCCGCAGACTCCACCTAATCGGATAGGACCGACGCGCAGCTGACCGATGAGGTAACCAATCGCGAGTGAGACAAAGAGCGCTACGACAGGGTCCTTGAGAAAATACATCGTTGATCCCCATCTCAGCGCTTTTATATTCTATATGTGATGCATAGAAAATATAATAGTGGTGTTTTTCTATCTGTCCATATTCTGAAAAGCGTTTCTAGAATAATTATCCAATCTGTTACTTGCCGGGACATCATTATTGTCAGATTTCATTAACGGCCTTGAGTGGAACCGAAAACCCGTGCCAATTAGTGGAACGCTGTTACAAAAGCGAATTCCTGATGCGTGCCACTTTCGGCTTCACGAAACTTGTCTTTAAGCGAGGGCTGCAATGCTAGGTCTCCTGCTGTCTAGAAGATTAGTAGTCAGCGGAGAATAGTCGCATTTTGTGGTCGACATGACTGCGCGAACCAATCTCAGCTACACGAGCCTAGGGAATTCGTCACGATTCCTGACTGGCAATCAACTTGGAACGTATTCACACGGATGATATAACTAAGCTGTTACGTTTCAGAACCCATGAAATCCATATTAATCGCGTATCTTATCTCGCCGTTAGAATTGACGATAACGTTCGAGAGGTAAGCCATTTGCTTCGACGTATCCATTTGAGCTGTGCATCGTCGCGCGATTATTTTCTTTCCAAAGTGCTGACTTAGCAGCAGCCAACGCTTGCGCAATCCCAATCTGGGCTGCAGGCGAATTATCTATCTTGTGGCGACGTGCTTCAGAAAGAAGTTCACTGTAACTTCTGGCCAGAGAATGGCAGCAGACCGGTCGCACTGCTGTGCTTGGTCTGTCATCCAACGAGATGTCGATGCGTCGTCATGCTTTCTATATAAGGAGCTACCAACCAGTTCAGTAGATCTCTGCTTTCCGATATTGACGTGGAGCTCAGCATCGGAACAATTTCGGCGTTTCATGAGTTTGTCTCCGTATAAAAATGTATGTTTCGGCGCCAGTATGGAGGAGGGCGAGATGGGAGAATTGTTGTTCTGGATTGTTCTGGTTGGACTGCCAGTGCTTCTCGCGGGCGGCTTCGCATATGCGCGCTATATGCAGCGTACAGGTGGTACGAGTTCGGGCGAAGATGGTGCTTAACGAAAGCAGGGATAAATCGATGGCACCCCGCGCAAACTGGAAAGGCCAGCTGAAAATTGATCAGCTTTTGTGTCCGGTCGCACTTTTCACGGCGGCATCGACCTCTGAGCGTGTTTCGTTTCATCTGATTAATCGCAAAACCGGAAATCGCCTCAACCGGGAATTCGTAGACAGTGATACAGGCAAACCAGTACCGCGCGAAAATCAGGTCAAGGGCTATGAAGTGTCGTCGGGCACCTATTTGAGTTTCGACGAAGCGGAAATCGCCGGGGCCATTCCCGAAAGCGACAAGACGCTGAATGTCACCCGATTTGTCAAATGCGGCGAAATCGATGATGTCTATCTCGACCGGCCATATTATCTTGCCCCGGCTGGAGACAGCGATAGTTTCGTACTCGTTCGCGAGGGCATCAAATCTGAAAATGTAGCCGCAATTGCCGAGACTGTCCTTTTCCGCCGCGCGCGACAAGTTCTGATCCGTGCCGACGATGATGGTCTGATAGCTACGACGCTTAATTTCGAATATGAGGTACGAGCGGCAGCGGAGGCATTTGCCGACTTGGGCACTTTCAAGTTCGATCAGGAAATGCTCGACCTGGCGCAGCATATTATCGACACCAAGATGGGCAGTTTCGACCCCACAGGCTTTGATGACCGTTACGATGCAGCACTGGCAGATTTGATAAAGGCCAAGATTGAGGGGAGACCGCTCAAGAAGCCGGTTGCGCCGAAGACTGCCGAGGTTATCGATCTCAAGGAGGCTCTTCGCAAGAGTGCAAGCCTGGGTCGGGCGGGGCAGGCGCCGACCAAAGCAATAAAAGGCAAAGCCAAGTCCGGGGCAACATCTGGGACAAAGTCTAGAAAAAAGGCCGGTTGATCATGGGACAGCCGCTTGAAACCTATCGCAGGAAACGCGATTTTACGCGGACTAAGGAACCACGCGGTAAGTCCTCACGAATGAAAGGTGATCTCTTCGTCGTGCAGAAACACGATGCCAGAAGATTGCATTATGATTTTCGCCTTGAGATGGATGGCGTGTTGAAAAGCTGGGCCGTGACGCGCGGTCCAAGCCTTGTTTCCGGTGAAAAGCGACTTGCTGTGCATGTCGAGGACCATCCTCTTGAATATGGGGGCTTCGAAGGCACGATCCCGAAAGGTGAATATGGGGGAGGTACAGTTATCGTCTGGGATACAGGGCGCTGGAAACCCATTGGCGACCCACATAAGCAATACAAAAAAGGACATCTTGAATTTGAGCTCTACGGGGAAAAGCTCAAAGGTCGCTGGCATTTGGTCCGGATGCACGGAAAGCCAGACGAGAAGCGAGAGAATTGGCTCCTCATCAAGGGTGAGGATGAATTCGTCAGAAATCCAGATGAACCTGACATTCTCGAAGAGATGCCGAAATCAGTAAAAACCCGTCGCGTCATCGCCGATGTCGAACACGAAGCGCCAGGTTGGTCGTCGAAAACTGGTCCGATCGACAAGAAGTCGACCGCTCAAGAGAAGGGTGGGGGCGCAAATATCAAAAATGCGAAGAAGCGACCGATGCCGAATTTCGTCAAACCTGAGCTCGCTACGCTCGTGTCATCTGCTCCAGATGGAAACCGCTGGCTTCACGAGATTAAGTTCGACGGTTATCGCATCCAGGCTCATATTGCGGGGGGCAAGGTCGCCCTTTATTCGCGTGGGGGACTGGATTGGACTGAAAAATTTGGCCAGCAGATCGCCAGCGATCTTGTTGGTACGGGTGTGAACGAAGCCATATTTGACGGGGAAATCGTTGTCGAAAACCAGTCGGGACTGTCCGACTTTTCAGCTTTACAAGAGGATTTAAGCGAAGGGCGTTCGGATCGGTTCGTCTATTATCTCTTCGATCTTCTGCATGTTGATGGCGAAGATCTCCGCCAGACTCCTCTGGTTGAGCGCAAAACGTTGCTTGAAAAATTAATTTCCGGATCATCGTCAACGCTTCGCTTCAGCGAGGCTTTTGATGCCGATGGGGCTGCGGTACTGAAGAATGCCTGCGGACTTGGCCTTGAGGGCATTGTGTCGAAGCTCAGGGAGGCCGCTTATAGAAGCGGTCGCAGCAACGATTGGCGTAAGTCGAAATGCATTGGACGACAGGAATTCGTCATTGCAGGCTATGTTCCCTCGACGGCAACGCGAGCGGCAATCGGTTCGCTCCTTTTAGGTGTACAGGATAAAAAGGGGCTGGTTCCCGTGGGCCGGGTGGGAACGGGCTTTTCGGTTAGGATGGCAAAAGAACTTTACAAACAGCTGCAAGCCATGCGGCTGGAAGAAAGCCCATTCGCTGTGCAACTGACGGCAGATGAAAGGCGCGGTGCCAAATTCGTCACGCCGCAGCTGGTAGCGGAAATTGAATTTCGTGCCTGGACTGCCGATAAGCGATTGCGTCACGCGTCCTTCAGGGGGGTACGCGACGATAAGGCTGCCAAGGACGTCATATGGGAGAAGCAAACCATGTCACCTCGTATTTCCAGTAACGGCCCCGAGGAGATCGACGTGAAGCTCACACATCCCGACCGGGTTTACTGGCCGGGCGAGGGTGTCACAAAACAGGGTCTCGCAGATTATTATTCCGCTATCTGGTCTCGCATCGAACCTTTCATCGTCAACCGCCCCCTCGCATTGTTACGCTGCCCAACCGGAATTGACGGAGAACACTTCTTTCAAAAGCACGCGTGGAAGGGGTTGAATGAACATATTATCGAGGTTCAGGACCCAAAGAACAAGGAAGAGGAGCCTTATATCAGCATTCGGGACTTCAACGGGCTGATCGGTTTGGTGCAAGCCGCGACGCTGGAAATTCACCCATGGGGTTCGACTCTCAAAAATTGGGAGCTACCGGATACATTGACGATGGATCTCGATCCGGGTGAGGGGGTTCCCTGGCCGCGCGTGATCGAAGCCGCAACCGAGATCAAGGAACGTCTAGAAAAACTCGGATTGACGACGTTTGTTAAAACGTCCGGCGGCAAGGGACTGCATGTGGTCGCGCCATTGAAGCCGAAGGTCGACTGGGACGCCCTCAAGAGCTTTACAAAAGCTATTGCCGACCAGATGGCTGCAGACAGCCCTGATCGCTATGTTTCGACGATTTCCAAGGCCAAGCGTAAAGGCAAAATTCTCATCGATTATCTGCGCAATCAGCGCGGCATGACTGCTGTAGCACCCTATTCGCCGCGGGCACGTCCCGGTGCCGCAGTTTCCATGCCGCTTGGGTGGGAGGAAGTGACGTCAGCAATAGGCCCGGCCCATTTTACTATTCTCAACACACCGACCCGGCTGGTCGCATTGAATAGCGATCCCTGGCAGGATTTTCGCAGCGCGGAAACGCCGCTGCCTAAGCTGAAGAAATAGGCAGAGCTCTTCGCATCAGCTTTTTTTGTTTTCACCGGCGAGGCTTTTTCGTAGAGCATCCATGATGTTGATAACATTGCCTTCGGTTTCTGGTGCAGTCTTGCGCGGCTTCGACCCCGTTGCCGTTTTCTTTTTCTTCTTTGCAGCAATCATCGACTGAAGGTTCTTCTGCATTGGGTCCTGAAGGAAATCGGGATTCCAATCTTCCGTCTTGCCCTTGATGAGCTTGCGGACCATGGAAAGAAGCTTCGTATCGGGTTTGCCTTCCTTAGTATCTGAAAAATAGTCGGTCGCTTTCCGCACTTCATCGCCGAAGCGCAGCGTCCACAGGACGATCCCGTGTCCGCGTGGCTCAAGCAGCACTGCTCTTTCGCGTCGGTACATGACAAGGCGGGCCAGACCGAAGACTGCGCTTTTTTCCATTGCCTCCCGAATGACGGAAAAGGCTTCCTGGCCTACTTTGTCGGATGGCGCGAGATAATGCGGTTTGTCGTACCAGATCCAGCCAATGCTGTCGCGCGGTACAAATTTGTCGATGTTTATAGTTCTGGTGCTCTCGAGTGCCACAGCCTCCAGCTCATCCTCTTCAAGAATGACATAGCTGCCGTCGCCTTTCTCAAACCCCTTGACCTCGTCATCATCCCGCACGGGCTTGTGCGTAACCGAATCTACGTACCGGCTGATCACCCGGTTGCCGGTCTCCGCATTCAAGGTGTGAAAACGCACCTTCTCGCTGTCGCTGGTCGCAGGCGTCAGCTCCACCGCACAGGTGACAAGCGAAAGTTTGAGATAGCCTTTCCAGAAACTGTGGGGCACGACCTGATCCTCCGGGAAGAACAGGATAACCTGTTTGACGCCCGATAGTTCCCGATCAGATTTGTTCAGCCTGGGAACCAGTCGCGGTTTTTAGTGGTTATACGGCAAGGAAAATACGACTGGGGTTACCCATTGCTTAAAAAGTCTTCCGCTGTCCCACAGCTCAAAAACGCTGCTACTCAGGACGGGCTGCTTCACGTCAGCGACACCGCGCCGGGAATTAGACGGCTGCGTTGTGGGAGTGGTTTTCGTTATGTCCGTTTTGATAAAAAGGCGATTTCCGCTGCTGATCGAAACAGGATTGCTAAGCTTGCCATTCCACCTGCATGGAGCGATGTCTGGATATGTTGCGATCAGCGCGGACACATACAGGCGACCGGTCGCGATGCGCGCGGAAGAAAGCAATATCGTTACCATTCCGCGTGGATGGCGATGCAGGAGGAAACCAAATTCTCAAGTCTGCTAGACTTCGCCCGTGCACTCAGCCGACTGCGTAAAGCACTTGATGCCGATATGCAGCGACGCTCGCTCTGCCGTGAAAAGGTCATAGCGACCGTCATCTGGCTGATGGATCGGCTATTGCTGCGGGTTGGAAATCCAGATTATGCGCGGGACAACAAGAGCTTTGGGGTTACTACCCTTCGCAATCGGCATCTGCGGGATGACGGTAAGGAATTGCGGCTCGTCTTTACCGGCAAATCAGGCAAAACGTGGAGTCTCAAGCTTTCCGACAAACGGGTTGCGCGTATCGTGCGCTCCATACAGGAACTGCCTGGGCAGCAGTTATTTCAATATATTGACGAGGCGGGTGATCGCTGTCCTGTTTCTTCCCAGGATATAAATGACTATCTGCGGGTGACCATGCGAACCGATTTCACGTCGAAGCATTTCCGGACATGGGCTGCAACGGCAACTGCCCTTGAGTTGCTACGCTGCCTCGATTTGCCTGACAGTGACAGGGTGCAAAAGGAGAGGCTAAATAGCGAAATCGATAAGGTTGCGCACCTGCTCGGCAATACCAGAGCGATATGTCGGAAGTCTTATATACATCCTGCCATCCCCGAATACTGGCTGGCCGGAAAACTTGGCTCGCAGATCGATGCCGCTGGAACTATCCGGCTAGTTGCGCCTGAGCTTAGCGATGCCGAGCGTCGCACTTTGAAATGGCTGCTTTTCATCGAGGCGGAAAAGAGCTGACCAACGGATGACGATGGCTGTTGACGGTTCACGATCTCGCGGCACGATGCGGTTATTGATTGGCAGGCGCAGAACGCCATTGGTCAATGATGGCTCGATCAGTATGTTTTAGGTTAGTGGAAAGACTTAATTAACCGCTTTTAACAGCAGGTGGCGAAATGTCGGCTCTCGATCTGGTTGTGACATTAATACTACAGACATATTTCATTCATGAGTTATCCTTTAAATAACGAAATAACCTTAGGCTATTAGATCACGGAGAAATGCCATGAAAATTAAGTCTCTTCTTTTGGCGTCAACTGTTGCTCTTATTGCTACAACCGGTGCGAAAGCTGCTGACGCTATCGTTGAGGAGCCTGCGCCAGTAATCGTTGCTGAACCTGTTTTTAGCTGGACTGGCGCTTATATTGGTGGGCAGATTGGCTACGGGTGGGGAAAATCGGAATTCGAAGATGCTTTCCGTGTGAAACCGGACGGTTTTCTCGGTGGTATTTATGCCGGTTATAACTTTGATGTCGGCAATAACTTCATTCTCGGTATCGACGGCGATATCACCTATAATAATCTAAAGGACAACTACAGCGCTACTGACGGAGATATTGCTGGTGACCTTGAGAGCAAGTTGCGGTGGTCGGGTGCTGTTCGCGCACGGGCTGGTGTCGCATTTGATCGCTTCATGCCCTATATCGCGGGCGGTGTTGCCTTCGGTAGCGTGAAAAACACGCTTTCAGCAACGGACGGTGTGGATGAAATCAGCGTATCGCAAAGCAAAACCTATACTGGCTGGACGGCTGGTGCGGGTGTTGACTACGCTGCTACTGACAACCTCATTCTGCGCCTTGAATATCGCTACACTGATTACGGTAAGAAGGACTTTGATTTTGGCACGGATGTAAGTGTCGAAGACAAGTTCAAAACACATGACGTTCGTTTGGGCGTAGCTTACAAGTTTTGACAAGCGTAATCTCGGAAATATAGAAAGGCGGCCTGTGGGGCCGCCTTTTTGTTGCAGAGGCTCTTACGAATAATATTCGCCTGGCATTTACGGCTTGAACCCAATATGTTTTTCCTTGGTCGCCTTTGAATCTTCCGCATACCGGTATGGAAAAATTTATGGATAGTGCAGTGCTTTTCTTGCATGCGCATGGACAGTCGGCCGATGAAATCCGGATGTTGGATTGGAACAGCAATCCAATCGGAAAGCCAGAAAAGTGGCCCACTTCTCTGATAACTGCGGTTCAGATGATGCTGGCTTCGCATTTCCCAAAGGCTATTATCTGGGGACCGGAATTCACCACGATTTATAACGACGCCTTCCGACAGATTCTCGGTGAGAAAGAGAACTGCATGGGAGCATCATTCCGCGATATTTGGGCCGAGGCTTGGGATGAAATTCAACCGATGGTCCAGAAGGCCTATGCGGGTGAGGCCATTTTTATAGAAGACTTTCCCTTGGTGATTGATCGGCACGGATATCCTGAGCAATGTTATTTTACTTTCTGCTACAGCCCGATTTACGATGAAAGAGGGCGAGTGGCTGGCATGATGGATACCGTCATCGAGACCACGACAAAGGTTGAGGCGGAAAAGCATGCTCGCATACTGAATGCCGAACTCGCTCATCGAATCAAGAATACCTTTAGCGTTGTAGCAGCGATTGCTGGCCAGACCTTCAATAACAATGCTGATGAAGAGGTGATCAACACCTTTACCAGGCGCCTGTTTGCACTCGGAAATGCACACGATGTGCTGCGATTGGGCAAAAGTTCTGAAGGTTCCCTTCGTCAGATTGTGAGCGGAATAACAAACGCGCTGGCGGTGGCGGATCGCGTGCAGATAAGCGGACCGGACGTTCTGATCGGCCCTAAAGGAGCTTCAACGCTTTCGCTTCTAATCCACGAACTGACCACCAATGCGATCAAATATGGCGCTCTTTCAAACAGTGAGGGGCGTGTGCTGTTGGAAGTGGCTGTCTCAAAAAGGCAAGACGATGCGGTCTTCTCGTTGCATTGGGCTGAGTTTGGCGGGCCACCTGTTATCGCGCCAACTAAGACCGGATTTGGCTCCAAGCTGATAAGAATGGGGTTGTTGGGCGCCGGCGAGGTTGACGCTGACTACCGAACAGAAGGGTTTGCTGTGAAATTCTCTGCCCCTCTTCGCCAATTGCAGGGTGAGGGTCGTCTTTTTGACTCTACTTAGTTGGATCAGGAATGCTTCATTCCAGTCCCTTTTCGTGATGATCTCCCTTATGAGCAGCAGACAGATGGGTATTTGACGTGTTTGGGCCGCCTTGAGATCGGTTCTGAAAGGTCATGCTCGGCCAAAGAGTTACGCCAGGATTCCTGACATCGAAGCGGCCTGTTCGAAAGCAAGTCTCGCGTCTTCGGTACTTCCAATGTCGTGCGTGCATAAAAGGCAAGCCTTGATAGCGACGCCGAGACTATCTAATTCGAACCTATTCCATTGAGACAGTAGTATATTCTCGGCATCTGCTACGGTTCTCACCGTCTGCGTAATGCCGTCCGCAATTTCAATGACGACAGCGTCATCCCAGTGCACCTGTTCCATGTCGAAATCCTTTATACAGTGAACCCTTCACCAATTCGAAAGTTCCGTGGTTCAACAAGTTTATCGCCAGGAGTCGATCAGCTCACCCGTGCAGACGAGTTCCAATTGCTCACTAAATCGTTGGTGACAAAGAGAGATAATTGCATCGTGGGTTTGATTGGAAACGCTGCATACTGCGTCGTGGACAATGATCACCCGATATCCGCGATCTACCGCGCCCAATAGTGTTGCAAGAACACAAAGATCGGTCTCCGCTCCGCTGACGATCACAGTATGAACGCGCCGTTTGTGCAGATATCGCTGGAGGAAGCCTTCGGTCCAGGGGGAGTAAACAGTCTTATCAAGTACAACAGCAGGTGGCGAAAAATCTCCTAACGGGTCGACGAGGTCGATGAATGACGGATCAATACGATTGAGAGTAAGGGTTTCCCACTTGCGGTAGTAACCTTTCCATGCTCCTAGGGCAGCGTCGGGTGACCTTGGAGGTATAAAGCGGGTAAAGATCGTTTCTTCACTGCGCTGGGAGCAGATATCCACGATATTGGGCAAGATCGCGTCAATCCATGGCACGTGCCAAGGCGAAGCAGGTCCGAAAAGATTCTGCATGTCTATGCATAGATGCATGCAGCCGTCTCGCAAATCTCCGCGTAGAAGCCCGGTTTCCAGAGGCATGTTATCCTTCAAGTCTTTCTACGACGATCTGCCCACAGGCTCCCTCAAGCAGACGCAACATCCGCGCCCTTGCTTCGTTCACCGCGTCGGCTGTTGACAAGTGAACATGCTGCGGGTTCTGGAAGTAGACAGAAACGGCAGTTCCTGCATCGTCAAAAAACTGAACCGTATAGGCTTCATCGTCTTCCATCGAAACGACTTGGGTTTCCATAGTCATTTGCCAAACTCCTGCCAAATATGCCGAACCAGCCAGCATTGCTTTCGTTCCAGATTGAAATTCTCGGGGTTTCAGCGACGAGGCGAAGCCGAATACGGCTGGTTCCAACGCTCATCGCGTTCCGCTTCAAAAACCGTACGCTATCGTACAGACAGTCCTTGAGGAGGAACTAACTGGCTGGCTGGGCCTTACCTTACCTGGGGAAGGAGGAGACAAATGCCCTCGATATCCGAGTTCGAAGAAGAGTTGCTGGCACTTGGACCTGCGCTTCACCAGTTCGCCAGAACGATGTGCCATCAGCGTTCCGACGTGGAGGACCTTGTTCAGGAAACGCTATTAAAAGCTCTACGCCATCGCGATAAGTTCGTCCCCTATGGATCGCTCAAATCCTGGCTGTTCACCATCATGAAGAACACATTCTGCACCAGGATCAAGAGATCCCGCCGCGAAGATGCAATTGAGGAGTGGGAGGGGCCAAAAATCAGCCCATCGCAGGACTGGGCTATGGAACTGCAGGATGTCGGGCGGGCTTACAGTAAACTGTCGCCGGCACATAAGAGCGTTCTCGATCTGGTGATATTTAGCGGGCTGAGTTACGAAAAGGCAGCGATGGCGACAGGCTGTACGGTCGGAACGATCAAGAGCAGGCTTAATAGAGCCAGAGCGCAACTCGAGAGCAGCTTGTATACGGCTGAAAAGAGTCTTCGGAAACGATAGCTTAAACGAACTTCTGCAAGTGATTAGAGTTGGCCGCGAAATCCTGATGTCGGGGGGCAAATCGTGGGGGAGTAAGTCTTGCTGCCAGCTCTGAAATGTAATCAAGGTCGCGCAAGCCGCTTTCATATAGTCGTATGATGCATCCTGCAAGCTCAGAGGCTGAATAAGGACGGTCGCTTTCTTCGAGAATTATCGCAGACCGAGAAAAGCAACTACGCATGAAATTAACTTCATCTGAGGAGTAAATCCTGCTGGCTTCATTAAATAACGGCATAACAGTCTCCATCAAGAAACGAAGCTTCAACGATACGCCGTTTACTGCACATAGATAGTCTTAAAACTTCTTCTTTCGCTTTGGTACGATAGCGTACGGAATGGAGACGGTAACCGGTGGGTTTTGGGAACCAACCTTTGTTCCGCGTGTTCCTCTTCATGATGATGGAATGAGGTTCACCATATGCCGTTTCCGCCACAAAATACCATGGCCAACAAACTCTTGGCTTTGCTTCCGTCGTCGGATTATGAGGCCATCATCCGCGACACGATCTATGTGGAACTTCCGCGTGGGACGATACTTGCAGAAACGGGAAAACCGATCGCGAAGGTTTATTTTCTCACGACAGGTATCGGTTCGGTTATTGTGACGACCGCCGAAGGAAAACGTGCAGAAGCGGGAATTTTCGGCTTCGATGGGTATATTCCAACCTCTGCAATCGCTGGCGTCGAAAACAGTTCTTATGATGTCCTGGTTCAGGTTGCTGCGCAAGGTTATGAAATGCCTTATAAGAAGTTTCGGTGGTGGATGGACGAAAACCGCAGTTTTTCCAGGATCATGATCCGCTCCATCGAAGCGTTTTCCGTTCAGCTTGCCTATACCGCCGTCTCGAATGCCATTCATGAAGTCACGCAACGATTGGCCCGATGGCTCCTGATGTGTGATGATCGAATATTAGGCAATGAAATAGCAATCACTCACGAGTTTCTGTCGATAATGCTTGCCATTCGTCGTCCAAGTGTCACGACTTCTCTTCATGTTCTTGAAGGATTGGGCTTGATCAAGTCCAAACGAGGAGTTGTCTTTATTCGGAATCGTCACGGGCTGGAAAGCTATGCTCGAGACGCCTATGGCTGGCCGGAAAAGGAATACTTGCGGCTGATGCAGGGATTTCGACCTGTCGGTGACGCCTAGTTTTGAGGGCCGAAAAGCTGGCTATATTCTTCTTCGGGTTTTCCATAGGCTTCGCCGGCGAAATCTTCGAGCCCTCTCCGGTCACGTATTGTGATGCGGCCTCGCTCTGATCGCACCAGTTTTTTGCCTTCCAGTAGGTGAAGTCCTGTCGTAATGCTGGGGCGTCTTACACCGAGCATGAGAGCTATGAAGTCGTGGGTCAGGATAATTTCATCCCCGTCAACACGATCGTGCGACATCAAGAGCCAGCGCGCCAGCCGTTCGTGAATATGCAAGTTTACGTTCGCCCAGACAGTATAAGAAACCTGTGAGGCGAACGTCTGAATGTAGCGAGCCAATAAACTGGCAAACACGCTGTTGCGATTGATTTCCGCTTGTGCAGCACTGACGGCTATCCGATAACCATATCCGCTGACTTGCATGATCACTTCATGAATGCTGGTTGTAGCCCCAACCGCTCCTGAGGTTGGTGAAAACCCTTCGCGTCCGACCATGCCAGCCTCTGCCAGCTGACCTCTGGTCGTTACGGCGATGACCGAACTGATCCCGCCGCAAAGAAAGTAGAGATAGTCGATCGGTTGATTGGCCCTGACAATAACCTGACCGCGCTCAAGCGTGACAGGTTCCAGGGACGAATAAATACTATTGAGAATATCTGGCGGCAGACGCTTCAACAGGCGGTTGTTCAGTTTAGATTCGTCGTACATCTGTGCTACTTCGGGCAAAGTATCAGCTATTCGCCGTCGTGCCCCCCCACTCTCTTTGACGGTTGGGATTCTATAACACTCTGATCCGGCAAATGATTTTTGGTACGGTAGCAGACAAATCTGGAAATGTGCTGCGATCGAATTTTCCTTTGACGGCAAGCTGAAACTTTTTGTCCCGCTATTGGTTGCATCTTCACAACCCGAAAACAGGAGGCCCAGATAATGCAATTCAAACTGCTGGGAGAGGGAGCGGGGCAGCGGATCTTCGTCGTCATTCTCGTTCCGGAAGAAGCGGTGGTCGCGACACTTACCCGGTTTGTCCGGGAACAGGATCTAACGGCAGCCTCGGTGACCGCGATTGGAGCTTTCCGACGCGCTACGCTTGGATTTTTCGACCTTGAGCAACAAGACTATCACCGGATCGAACTTGACGAGCAATGCGAGGTACTCAGCTTGCTGGGTGATTGCGCTCTGGACGAAGAGGGCAGTCCAAACCTTCATTTGCATGTGGTTTTGGAAATGCGCAATGGTGAGGCGAAAGGCGGGCACCTGATTGAAGCCTTGGTGCGACCGACGCTCGAAGTAATTATCAAGGAAAATACCAGCACTATGGTGAGGACCTATCGACCGGAATTCGGCATAGCGCTGATTGATCCACGAAAATAACAATGCAGGGGAGCGATGGCCGCAAAGCGAACGAGTACGCATCACAAAATTGGCTTGCCACCCGTGACTGCTATGGTGGCGCCGGATGTGAAACTCGATAGCGGGTCCGCCAGCATGACATAAGCCGAAGCGAGTTCCGCCGGTTGAGCAGGTCTTTTCATCGGTGTCTGTTTACCAAAACTCCGCACCGCATCCTCTGGCAGAGTCGACGGTATGAGCGGGGTCCAGACCGGACCGGGCGCAACCGCGTTGGCGCGGATTCCCTTTTCTGCAAGAAGCTGTGCAAGACCTGCGGTGAAATTCTGGATCGCACCCTTTGTCGTCGCATAGGCCAAAAGGGTTGGATTTGGCATATCCGAATTGATGGAGGCCGTGTTGATAATGGCAGCGCCGGGTTTCATATGGGGAAGGGCTGCTTTTGTCAGATAAAACATCGCGTGAATATTGATGCGAAATGTCAGCTCCCATTCTTCGTCGCTGATATCATCGAGTTGGGAGAAACTTGCCTGATGAGCCGCGTTGTTCACCAGAATATCGATTCCGCCTAGTTCGCCTACCGCACGATCAATCAACTCGCGACAGGTTTGGGCATGCTGGATATCGCATTTCATCAAGACGGCTTTTCGACCCTCTTTCTCGATAAGTCCTTTGGTCTCAAGCGCGTCTTCATCTTCTTCCAGATAGGCGATCAAGACATCCGCACCTTCCCGCGCAAATGCAATTGCAACAGCGCGACCAATGCCGCTGTCTCCTCCGGTGATGATTGCTCGCAGCCCCTTCAGTTTTCCTGAACCCTTATAGGTGGCTTCTCCGTGATCCGGCTTTGGGTTCATCTTATCGGTAATGCCCGGCATCGGCTGGTGCTGGGTTGCGAACGGCGGTTTGGGATATCGGCTTTCCATCTCGGCTTGTCCTTCCTTTTCGCCCTATCGCCCTAACAACGAAATACGCTGCCTGTTCCAGGCGTTCAGAAGCATTTGAAGGAGAAACAGTGATCAATCGATTTGGAAGGACTATTACTGTTCCACATTACGATGAAGAAACAGTGCTTCCGCTATCGTGGATAGGTCATTGTTGCGAGCGCTGAATATAAACCCAGCGAAGCGCTGGCCATCCAGCCTGGGATTGTCCGACAGGGCAAATATAAAGGGTACGGCGCCTCGTTCCAGTTCGGAGATGAGTGGAAGTACCGCTTCCGGCTCCAGAGCGACATCCATAACGACGGCGTCAATGGCTTCGCATTCCAGATAGTCCAACGCCTGGCTGGCCGTTGTGACAGGACCGAGTATTACGGCGCCAGCATTCGCTAATCTGAATTTCGCTTCTTCCGAAAGCAGAAATCCATCTTCGAAAACCAAAATGCGCTTTCCTGCGAAAAGACGCATAGCATCATTATTAGGACTAATCATTACAAGCAGTTGGCCATGTCTATTACCGAATGACAAGATGTCTCGTGCAGAATTTACATTCCGAGCGATGACACGATTTCGGGAGTGCCGATGCTTGGATAACACCATCTAGGCTCCATCCACGATATCGTGAAGTTTATGACGGGCGCGGTGCAGACGGCTTTTGACCGTTCCAATCGAGCAATCGCAAAGCTTGGCTGTGCGTTCATAACTTTTGCCTTCCAACGCCACCAGCATCAGAACGCGGCGATATTTAAGGGGCAGCGTTTCCATTGCTGTTTGCACGTCGTGCGCCTCAAGCGTGAACTCTTGAGAAGGTTTGACCGAGGCTGTTGGCGATACACATTCGGTCAGGCCCGGTGCCTCGCGCTTTTGAATGCGAATACGCGTGCAGAACGTGTTGCGCATGATGGTAAAAAGCCAGGATTTAAGCGGCGAATAGGGTATGTATTTTTCCCGGTTAGCGAGCGCCTTCATCAGTGTTTCCTGCACCAGATCCTCTGCATCTTCTCTTTGATTATAGAATGTGCGGGAAAACGCGCGCAAAGCCGGTATCATCTCAACGAGATGTTCCGGCTCCAGCATGTAGTCGGGATTTGGCTTGAAAGACATCGTCTTAGCCTTTCCGAACAAAAGTCCGGTTTGAGAATGGGGCGGCACGAGGCCGCCCCTTTGAATTACGAATTCTTATGGCTCTGTTGACCTGCCTTTACATGCTGCTCATGGGTTCCCCCACGGGAAGACGTCTGCTGTTGCTTGTCGCCGCCTCCGCTGCTCGCATGCTTGCCATCGTTTTTGTGGCTCTGCTGGCCGGCTTTCACGTGTTGTTCGTGTGTGCCACCTTGCGTGTGGTTCTGTGCCATTCTCTTTCCTTTCAGTGGTTTTAGACCATTGATTGTTGGGAGTGGAATTTGTCGCGCGTGACATAAGCCTAACCAGAGATAGCAAATGATGTTCCGGGAAAACGACTGTAATAAACTTCACGTTTCGGCGGCGCGCTCGAACTCCGCGACTTTGGCCAGTTCTTTGAGAAACATCGCCCGTTCGCGATCAAAGCCGGTCTGGGCACGTAAACGTAGCAGATAGGATGGGTGGATCGTCACAAGGATAAGGTGGTTCCCGAACTCGAGAGGGATGCCGCGCGCTGCCGCGATTTTAACCGGCTTGCCGAGAAGGGAGCGGGCGGCAACTGCGCCCAGCGCAACGATGATCCGGGGTTCGACCAGTTCAATTTCACGCTGAAGCCACCAGCGACAGGCCTCGATATGGCTGGTCGACGGGCGCTGGTGAAGACGTCTCTTACCGCGCTGGGTGTGTCGAAAATGTTTAACCGCATTGGTGATGTAGCATCGCTCTCGTTTGATCCCGACTTCACTGAGGCACCTATCGAAGAGTTGGCCAGCCGGGCCGATCAAGGGGCGGCCTCCGATATCTTCCTTGTCGCCGGGTTGTTCGGCAACGAAGAAAATTCGGGCATCAATGGGCCCTTTGCCGAAAACGGTTTGTGTTGCATTTCGATAGAGCTCGCAACGCTGACAAGTCTGCGCTTCTGTGCAGACTTGTTGAAGGATGTGCTGGCGACGCGTGATTGCTGAAGATGTCATTGCCGACCTGTGGCCGAAGGTGGCGACTGCGATTCCGTGGATGCAGGTGGTTTGCTGTTGTCATCCATGAAACCACGACCGGGGCGCATTTTTCCGTAGAATTCAACGGCGCCCCAGACAATCATTGCCAGTGTAAGACTGGAAATGAGTATTGTGAGAAAACGTCGTCCATTCAGACCTTGTCTGGCCTTGCGTGGATCTACCTCTTTCATAGAACAATCCACCTAGCACCAGCGCTGGCGTTCGCGTTCAATTTCGTCTGCGGTGTAAGGTGCGCCCGACGCATTGAAACTTTCCCATCCTTCTTCAAGATAAGCGTCACGTCTCTGACCGATATTGACGCGTCCCCAATCTTCCAGAATAGCTTCGACTTTCCTTCGCTCGGCTTCATCGCAACGAACTGCAACCAGCGTGCTACCACGGCGAATGGCTTCGCTATAGGCCTGCGCCTCTTCTTCCGGCACGCCGGTTTCGATAAGCGCACCCACAATACCGCCAGCCGTGGCGCCGCCGACCAGCCCGACCAGCGTGGCTGTCAGCCAGCCACCGGCCACGACCGGACCGACCCCCGGGATGGAAAGCAGGCCCAGCCCGGTCAACAATCCTGCACCCCCACCTGCGACGGCGCCGAGACCGGCACCAGCTTCTACGCCTGTGACGGCACTCTGTTCGTCCTTGAGAGCTTCGCCTGCATATCGGCCGTCGGTGTTATTCGAGATCAGGCTGATATTTTCAGCCGGAATCCCTGCTTCTTCGAGCGCACGAACGGCATCGGCCGCTTCGTCGTGGTTGTCGAATAGACCCGTGATATATGCCATTTTAATCTCCTGTTTGGTTTTCCGATCTCAGCCCGTCATTGCGTGGTGATATTTCCTTGAAAATCGAGAAGGACCTTCACGGGCTGACCGTCGCGCGCAGCATCGGCGCGCCAAACGCCATCTTCACCGAGTTGAAGATTCATGACGTTGGTGAAACCCTCTTCGGTCAGGCGTTCCTTTGCCTGATCCTCGGTAAAACTGTTCTGCCCAGGCACCGGTGCCTTCGGATTTTTCTCTCCGGGCGTGGTAACTGCGGGAGTCTGAGGTTCCTCAGTAGGTGTGGTTTGGGCATACGCCGCTGGCGCGAGCAGCAAGAAGGTTGCCTCTGCGAGATATCGAATAGACCGTTTCATCGTTGGCTCCCTTGTTTCTGAGGGACTGCCCCAACCAATGAACCCGTCCATTGTTCCGTTAGCGTGCGCCTAGAACCATTTCTCTGATCCAGCGGGTCAAAAGCTGATTGTAAATCTTTTGATGATGGTCTTCGGTTAGTGCGTGATCCGCGCCACCCAACATCCGAACGGTCAACGAACGGGAATTGATGAAAGCAGTTTGATAACTTGCGACCGTCGGATGGGGAACGATGGTATCATGCTCGGACTCGACCAGCAGCACATCGCCATTAAATTCTCGGGCCTGTCGGAGTGCGCGGTTGTCATCAAAGCTTATGAGCGCGGAACGATAGGATTGCAGGTCATTGCGATCGAGCCTTGCTTTAGGGACTTGCCAAAGCTGGTCGCGATAAAGTGCAGGGGCTCTTAGTGCCAACCAACGGACGGGCCGGAACTCGGTCAGCAAAGTTGCGAGATAACCGCCATAGCTGCTGCCTATGACGACAATCGACCCCTCTTCGACCATCTTGAGACTGGCCAGTCGGTCATAAGCGGCAATGGCGTCATCAAGATTTTCCCCGCGCGTTACCGTTTTGTTGCCAGACTGCAATTCGCCGTGGCCACGCATGTCGAAGGTGAGGCAAACGCAGCCGAGAGAGGATATCGCATTTGCTCTTTCGATATCGCGTTCCTGGCTACCGGCCCAACCGTGCAGAAATAGAACGCCTGGGATGGTGGTATCCGGAGAGATGACAGTCGCGGCCAGTTCGTACTGGTCGACGCTGACGGCGGTGACGTTACGGATCATGATAGATTTTCTCAATTCGCGCATATTTGTGGAGAGGTCGCCCGAAATCGTCGTCACCGACATAGACGACGAAATCGTCCTCGTTGAATGTAGATGGCTGACCATAGCTCTCGCGCAATACTGCCTGTACGGCGGTAACAGTTTCGTCCTGCGCCAGTTTTTCCAATGCCAGAACTTCGGCAGGGGAGGCACCTCCCACACGCCATGATTGTTCCAATACGCCGCAGCGGACGCCATTTTCCGTTATCGGCCCGACAAGAACGTCGTAGTTTCTGCGCGACGCAACGAGACCGAGATGTTGCAGAGCTGCTTCATCGTAGCGTCTGGCATTCTCTACGATCCTGCGTGCAACGGGCGATTGGACTTGGTGAAGCAGAGCGTCCCAGCCGCCGCGCACCACACGCAAACGGCTACCCGCATAAACTTTACTCCCGTCCTCGTCGTGCGAAGTATATTGACGGCCTAGATAACTTCCGATGTGATTTTCGATCTGGACCTGTCCGACGGAATAGGTGGTGGAGTTTTCAACGTCCTCTTCGACGACGAGCCCGTTCGCAATTTCGCGATCAGACACGGTTTCCAGAAATCCGTCGAGGGCGCGAACGGTTTCGATGACGGTCTGGTCTTTGCCGCCGGACGCATAGGGATTTTTGAATCGAACCTTGTGCTTTTTTAGCAGGGCACCAGCGGCATCCAGTGCATGGCCATGTGAAAAGACCGAAAAGCCGGGTAGAACACAATCCTGCAAACAAGCTGCAAAGTTTCCCACCCAACCTTCCGGCAAATCATCATCGTCGCGCCAGTGTGGATGGGTAACGAGTTTTGTTGTCATAAAACCGTGGTGAACGATGCCACCGTAAAAACTATCAATGCTCATTTCGGGGTGCCCGTCCTGGCGGACTAAAGCAAAAGTCGGGATGAAAAAAGTTCCATTACTCTCGTCAAAGGCTTGCAGAGTGGGTAATAACTGTCTCCCGGTCAGTGAAGATAGGCGTGCCGCCAATGCTTCAACGCTAGCTACATTATGAAAACTATCGGAAGACCGGCAGACGACGCGAATTTTTCGCACGGGATCATCGCGGAACTGTGCGCTTTCCATGTCCTCACCTCGCTGCCGGTCTTGAAAAGTCTGCAATCAGGCGGCTTCCGCGCGGAGATTGGCAGAGGACTCGGCGAGTTTCGTGAGATCCTTATCGGTCTGGCCTTCTTCCTGCAGGGTCTGGTCGAGGAGTTTCGCCATATCCTTGTGGCCCAGGGTTTCGGCCCAACGCTTCAATGTGCCGTAACGCGTGATTTCGTAATGTTCGACCGCCTGGGCCGCAGATATCAAACCGGCATCAAGGGCGGGACTATTCGCAAACTCCTCGATGATTTCCTCACCTTCAGCAATAATGCCTTCAATGGCGTCACAGGTCTTGCCCTGCGCACGCTTACCGAGAATCTCGAAGCATTGTTGCAGTCGTTCCACGTGTCCTTCGGTCTGTTCCCGGTGTTTTTCGAACGCGCTCTTCAGCTTTTCATCTGTGGCTGCACGGGACATCTTGGGAAGCGTTTTAAGAATCTTGCGCTCCGCATAATAAATGTCCTTGAGCGTGTCATAGAAAAGATCGTCAAGATTGCGTTGCTTGGTGCTGGCCATTTCCGGCTCCTCCTTGGTAATGAACTGTTCTTGTCGTGCGGTTGAAAATTGCGACGACGGTGCACCTAACCCGCTAGGAATAATTTTGTTTCGCGCGATCGAAAAAACAGGCGAGCAGTCGCAATCAGGGTTGCGTCGGGGAACTGGACGGTTGGGTGGGACTTTCTGGAGAGACGCCCCCCTTGTCCGATGTGATGAACAGGGTTCCCAGCCCGAACAATGCGGCGGCGAACATGATGACGGCAAGCCACTTCAGGATAATCATCGTTATTTCCTGTTCGTTCTGTCAGGACTTCGATTTATGCTCCGGCTTGCCCTTCTGTCTGGTGGAGGCCAATCTTTCGAGCTCTTTCTCGCTCATGGACTTGGCCATTTCCCTGGATGCTCCACGGAGTTGACTTTTTGATTTGTCTCCGCGTTTTGCAGCCAAGGCCGCGCCCGCAGCCTGTTGTTGTGCTTTGGATTTTGAAGGCATCTTCATCTCCTGTGAGGGTTCAATCGGTCTCGACCGTTGTTTTCGCGTCTCATTTTGTGCGGACGGGGTTGGCAAGATCATTTGGGCGCTCGCCATTGGAGCGTTCAAAGTCGAAGTTCTTTTGCGGGTCGTTCGGTTGAGGATGACATGGATTGCCGGGCGTGCCTGATGGTCCCGTGTTTCGTGCTGGGATGGTTCGCCCGCTCCGACGCGATCCTTGTTGAAGAAGAGTAAACAGATGTTTGAGGGTGCAGTGTTGAACATTGTGCTTTCTCCGTTCCGACGTCCCGATGGTTAACAGCGCTCCGAACAAGCTTGCAGGCACATTGTTCCACCAAGAGCAGCGAAACTCTGGGGCGCTGGATCTTGGATCACGGTTGCAGACAAGTGAAAGGGAACATGAGCTGCCCTCAGCGGTTATCGAAACTTGCAACAGAGGAGTTTTGATATGGTCCAGGCAAAGAAATGGTCAGCCGACGTGACCAAACACAGCGACGCTCTAGATCTCGAACCGCATGTATTCGAGCAGGAGGATCCGAAGAAAATTGCAGCTTCCCTGAAACGCTCGGCTGACAAGAGCCACAAACGCAAGGCGGAACCGTTTCGCTCGGCCATGTCCATGCTGACCTTCTACATCAACCGCGCTGGCAAGAACTTGCCGGAAAAGCGCAAGCAAGTGCTGGAAACCGCCAAAGAAGAATTGCGCAAGGCTTACGGCAAACCAGATCAGGCTTAACCTGCTTTGGACAAGGGAGAGACCAATGAAAATCTATATCGCTGAATGGTGGACAATCGCTCTATCTGCGGGTTCCGCGACAGCGTCCGACCCGCCGGAAATTCCCGAAAATGAACCTGAAGGCATTCCGGTCGAGCCGCCGGAGACCATTCCGCAACCAGATAAGGGGCCATTCAGCCCCGACGAACCCGAACAGATACCGCCCCTTCCGACACCAGAACATCCATCACCCGGGCCGGTCAATCCGGGCCAGCCG
Source organism: Brucella tritici (assembly GCF_902825325.1). GTDB lineage: Bacteria > Pseudomonadota > Alphaproteobacteria > Rhizobiales > Rhizobiaceae > Brucella. Next base: position 30,217 of record NZ_CADEAR010000020.1, read on the forward strand.
ACAATGCTTTGCGCGCCACCCTCCTGTTATTCTGAACCGGGATAAGGAGCGGCCTTCAACAATCGTGCCAGATGTACGCAATTGGCAGCCAGTATTTTGGTAGCGGAAACGACTGTTTCGGGTACTTCTTCCAGATCGACGAAATTGGTTGATTGCATCGCCTTGCCCACCCAATAGGTTACGCCGTTGGCAGGCAGGGTGAAGCCCACATCGTTCAACGCCTGATAGAGCTGGGATGACACGAAATGCGCGCCGTCCTCGTTGCCGACCACGGCCGCGACGGCCACACGCCCGTAAGACGGCATTCGGTTGGCATCATCGGTCTCTGAAAGAAATGCATCCATACGTTCCAGCACGCGCTTGCAGAGGCTTGATGGTTGTCCGAGCCAGATCGGCGTGCCGAAAATAAGAATATCCGCATCTAGGATTTTGGTTCTGAGTGCCGGCCACTCGTCGTCTTCGCTTTCGCGCGATGTGACACCGGGTTCGATGTTGAATTCACTCAGCCGCACATGCTCCGTTTGCACGCCATAAGGAACAAGATGCGTATCGAGATAATGTAGCATCCTGTCAGTCGAGGATGGATTCTGGTCGGCACTTCGTTTCAAGGTGGCATTGAGCGCGATAGCTTTGAGCGGAGGAAGGGGAGACACAGTCATTGTCCACCTCCCTTTCTCCTAGTGTGCTTGGGTTCACTTAACGCATCAGCAACGTTCTTGCGGTCTGGGTCGGCAAGACTGTGCCCGGCGGCATCGCGTTTCTTTGCGGGATCGTCGTCAGCGGGTTCGTAACCACGAGGCCGGTTTTCCGGCGGGCCTTCCCATTTCGGCTTCTGATCGGTGGTGCCGGCTTTCGGATCGTGTTTCATGGAAACCTCCGTTTATTGAGACCGCGGCCCAACCTTTCAAACCTCGGATTGTTTCATTGAATGAAAAGGAGCACCGAATGATGGAGCGGGAAATGGCAAGGTTGAAGCAATGAAATTCTGCGGAACAATTGGTTTTCCTCATGGTTTGGACCGGGAGGCCTACGATGATGAAAACAGTTCCACCGGATAAAAGCTCTGGCGCTCGAGCAAGAGGGGCAATCCAACGGGGTGAAACCGGCGACAAGGTTCCCGGCTTTGATCCTGCGGCAGCACCAATGGAAACAGATGCAGAGGCTGGCGGTAGCTTTCAACCGGCTGAGGATCACGGGACACGGCCGTTAACGGCTCCGGTAAAACCCGATGACAGCAGCGCTTCCAGTCATGCGTCCGGCCTGCGCGCATGGGCATCGAAAGAGAATGCGCGATCCGCAAGAAAAACTACGCAGATGCGTGAAGGTCCAGCCTACATGGTTTGGTGGTTCATCATTGCCGTGGTTGTCATCGGATATTTTGTAGTCTCATGGATGTGGCCATGAACAAGCGATCAGAACATGAACGAGGGGAGGGACGTAAGGCTTCGCCGCGAGCGCTCGGATATTTTCCGCGCTTCGCATTAGTCATAGTGGCAGTTCTGCTCCTTCTCCTTCTCGGGTGGAGCCTGACCGGTGGCGGCTCGGTGTCGCAAAAGAAAGGCATCCAGACACGTTCTCCCATAGGCTCCGCCGACCAGCCGAAGTCCAAGCCGCCGGTAAAAAATGACCGACCACAAACCGGCACGGGCGGCGACCAGCCGGTGCAGCCGCCCGCTCACCAGAAATGAGGATTAATCATGAACGAGAAATCAACCACCCCACTGACGGATGATGAAGACATCAAGTTCCTGGCCGAGAACTCGGATATTTCTCCGCTGCAGGCCCGCCAGTTGATCGAGCGTTTTGGAAGAGATCGACAAAAATTGCTTGAAGGAGCAAAGAAATTTAAAGCGGAAGGGTAGAACCATGGCTCAGATCACACGTGACCACGATGAGATCCGCCAGTGGGCTGAAGACCGAAACGGGCGGCCCGCAATGGTGGAAACCGGTAGTGAAGGCGGTATATTGTGTATCGATTTCGCAGAAAAAGACCAGAATCTGGAGGAAATCAATTGGGATGATTTCTTCGCCATCTTTGACGATAGAAAGCTGGCTTTTCTCTACGAAGAAACGGAGGATAGCCGCTTTAACAAGCTTATAGATGCTGAGCAGAATTCCTGATTGCGACTAACCCGCAAACCCTAGTTCGGCTGGGAATTCAGGAAGGGGCCTTCGAACCGGGCAGAACGTTCACATTCGCTGCGACAGGCGTATCAGGGTGACGCTCCATATATCTCTTGTGAGCAAGTCGCGACGCCAGTTCCGCGATGTAGGTCAAATCCCTCAGCCCGTTCTGGTAAAGCATAATGATTGCAGACGAAAGGTCAGTCGCAGCATATTCCCTGTCGCTTTCTTCAAGAATGATCGCGGCGTTGGAAAAGCAGCTGCGCATGAAGTTCACTTCTTCTGGCTTATAAATGCGGCTCGCTTCGTTGAAGAGTGGCATCTCCTTCTCCTTTCGGAAGCATCAACGATACGCTTCCTGACTGTTTAAGATAGCCCCATTTGATCACTTCGTGTTTCGAGCGTGCCTAGGGATCAAGGCAAGCGTCCGCTGCCGTCTTCGGGGTGGCGTTCGAGATTCTGTCGGTTGAGACAGTCGAGAACCCGCTTTGCCTCGTCTTCATTCAATGCGATCTGTAGCTTGCCTTCGAAAGTGATCGGATTGCCCTTAAAGGCGTCGATCACCGACCAGGTCCCATCCCCATCTTTCTGAAGTTTGTATCCGTTCTCTACCATGGTCTTCTCCTGTTCTTCGCGGCCTAAATCATGTCAGTCCATGTCGGGCCAGGCCTTGTCTCCCACAAGCGGTACGAACATCACGCCGCCAAGGTCCTCCTCGTCGAATTCCACCGTAGATTTACGGGTGATGCGTAGAAGGCGTTGGGCTCCCGCCATACTGCCGACGGGTATGATGAGCCGCCCGCCTGTTTTGAGCTGTTCCTTAAGAGATTGAGGGATGTCCGGCGCGCCTGCTGCAACAATGATCGCATCGAAAGGAGCCACTTCCGGCCAACCATTGCTGCCGTCGCCCGTACGCACATGGATATTATTGCAGCCGAGGTCTTCGAAGCGTTGTTGGGCGGCTTCGGCAAGGGTGGAATATCGTTCGACAGTAAATATCTGACCGGCAATCTGTGCCATGATCGCTGCGGCATAGCCAGAGCCGGTTCCGATTTCAAGAACGCGCTCAGCCTCACCTAGCCGGGCCGCTGCGATCATGAAGGCGGTCATATATGGTTGTGAGATCGTCTGGCCATTTTTGATTGGTAGAGGTGTGTCTTCATAGGCAAACTCGATAAAGCCTTCATCGATGAATTTCTCACGAGCCACCGTGCCCATCGCTTCCAGCACGCGCGTGTCATGTATGCCGTGATGGACAAGCTGCTCCACCATTTGGACACGAGCTTTCTCAAGATTTCTCATGGTCGCTCTCTCGGATCGAAATGGACTGAATTCATTCTCTGTAAACATCAGCACCAAGGCCAGAGAAACAGGAAAAACGAAAGGCCTATCCAAATGGTTCCAATGAACGGCTCATAAGCGGGCGTGGTACCAGCATCGCGCCAATTAAATGTGACGCAGCATGTTTTCATGAGAAAAGCCGAACTTTGACTATGATCATGACAGCCCGATAGATCACCTTGTCGGTTATCAATTTTCGGCTTTGAAGGTCGCGTCGGGGCGAGGGAAGTATACTAGACTGGCAATCAAGTCGGTGAACTGACCTGACGAAAGCTTCATGCTTGTGCTGTAGTATCTGTAACGTTATGTGATAGCGCCAAATCAAGCACAGAAACGCTGACATGCGTTTTACCCCAGTCAATCAGTGCGCTTCGGACAAGTTGGTGCCGTTGCCGGTAAGCGGTTCGGGATGTCTGATGTCTACCGTCTTCATATAATGAGTTTTCCAAGCCGTTCAGGTAGTTTCCACGACGGCAGATTAACGAGCAGCTATACAGACTTGGAGTATCATGTCCGTGGTTTGCGGATGGCTCTGACGAGGCGAAACACGGCAAAAGCAGCTGAAGCGAGATACAAAAATCCGCCGATGAACATGATGCCGTATACGCCGGCGAACAATTCGCGGTCTTCTCTGAACCTGTCGGGCGTCCCGGTTACAGGATAGACAAAAGCCGCGATGATTTCGCCTATCCCATATCCGACGAAGAGGCAGACCGGCACCAGCAGCAGAAGGCTGATGAGAAAAAAGAAGATCGGTTTCAGCATTGTCCCTTACCTCCCAACATCGATCAGCTTGTCGAGCGAAAAGCGTTCGGAACTCGCGTCGCAGCGGTGCCAATCCATCTGCGCGTTCGGTTCATCGCGGTGCCCGTAGCACCAGTCCCTTTCATTCAGCGCTACGCCATAAATCCTCATTGATGCGCAGGCGACGACGATCCGGACATCATGGCTTATGCTGTGCAGGCAGATGTCACCAGTCTGGTTGAAGAGCTGTTTGAGCTCATCGTCAGTCTCGGTGGCTTGTGCAAACAGCCTGTCAGCAGCCACGGTGGGACATGCCATTTGCGATCCGATGAAGAACAGGGAAAGTCCAAGCAGCGGCCGGTTCATCGTATTGTCCTTTCATCATGGCGATCAGAAGGCAGAGGTTGCAATCCGTCGTCGATGCCTCGATCGGTCGGCTTGAAGCATTGGGCCAGCCGCGCAGCCACCGCGTTATAGGTTTTTACCTCATTGGCAGGATAGATCAGGCGAAAGACACGAACTATGTCGACGCCGTCCGCCGCATTTCGTTCTAGCAGGAGCTTGGCGTAGAAAACATTGCCTTTCCCGTGAGCGGAGACGACGGCCCAGTCCATTGTAGCGCGGCGATAGGTGACGGTGGCGCCAGCGTCGGAAAGGCCGCCAATGAGGGTATCCATGTCCTGCTCGAGGACATTGTCGCTGCCCCAGACCGCCAGTTCTGCGCCCGACTTGCCGGTGAACTTGCGGCCGTCGCCATTATCGGCCTCGGGCTGAGCAGTCAGAAGATCTGCCGGGTAGCAGATGGAATAACCGAAGCGCACATTTTCATAGACATCCCATTGATGGTCCGATGCCACAGCTGGCATGCACAGGAATGAAATGGTTAAGGCTCCGGCAAAGGATCGTTTCAAAATATTCATCCTTCTCTCCAGTTGATAATCGCCTTCGGGAGCTGAGGTTCAGTTCAAATGAAATGCATCATGATCGCGGCGCTAAGCCCGACAAGGACGCCACCGCTAACCCTCGGAATCCAGTCAGCGAAACCGGGGGAAGAAATGCGTGGCGATGCGAAGGAGGCGATTGCCACAGATGCAAGATCGCCGAGCGAAAAAGCCCCGTTCACGATGATACCAAGCAGCAGAAACTGAAGCCAACCGGGCATCGCTCCTTGCGGATCGACGAATTGGGGCAGGAACGTCAGAAAAAACAACGCAGTCTTCGGGTTGAGGATCTCGACTACGATGCTGTCGCGTAGAACGCGTCTGTGCCGCGAGGGGATTTCGGTTGCGTCGTTTGCGACGGAGGCAAACATCATCCTACCACCCAGCCACAACATGTAGAAGGCTCCCGCCAGCCGCAGGAATGAATAGAGTACCGGGGCATGGTGCAGGAGTGCAGCCAGCCCCGCAGAGGCGGTCGCGATATGAACGTAGCAACCCAGATGAATACCGAGGGCTGCCATCAAGCCAGCTCTTTGCCCGTAAGCCAGGGTTTGCGCTGACATATATAAAATGGCCGGACCCGGCATGAAAGCAAACACCAGTGTGGCAACGACGAATGGTATCCAGGTTTCCAGCAGCATGCTGCCGACCTCCTATCTCCCGCCGAGAAAGAATGAACCAAACTTTATTCATCATGAGAAACGATTTATCGTCATGCTATTCATGACAATCTGAGGTGAAACAGTGTTCGATATTGTACTGTTGCGGACCTTCGAGGCAGTCGCCAGCCTATCGAGTTTTACAAAGGCAGGGCAGCAACTCAACTTGACGCAATCCGCCGTAAGCGCCCATATCCGGCGGCTGGAGGAACAGGCGGGAAACGTTCTTCTCGAACGCAATACCCGCACGGTGGCACTGACCCCACAAGGACAGGCGCTGCTTGGTTACGCAAAGGCGATCCTGCGCCTGAGCGAGGAAGCACGGACGCTAATGAAAGGCAGCGCTAACGCAGTTCATTTGCGGATCGGTGCATCCGATGATTTGACGAGCACCTGGCTGCCATCTGTATTGAAGAGGTTTCAGGATTTCCGTTCAGAACGAACTTTGGAAATCCAGATTTCGAATACAACCACTTTGCTGGAAACTATGGATAAGGGCGAGCTGGACCTGATTATCGGTTGTCGATGCCGGGGCGACCCATCCGGTACCCATCTGTGGAGTGAGCCGCTTAGATGGGTAATCGGAAAGACTCCGCTCGAAGCTGGAGCAACCGTCCCGCTCGCAGTTTTTCCTGAACCGTGTCCCTATCGGGACGCTGCTCTTGTCGCTCTGGCTGCGAAAAACTGTAAATGGACGATAGTCAGTGTCAGCCCCAGCCTCGGCAGTTTAACGGCTATGGCCGCAGCTGGCCTAGCGGTCACGCCGCTGAATTCCAGTTCCATCCCGGCAAAATTACAAACGGCAGGCGTCGATCAATCATTACCGCCCCTGCCAAAAGTTGAGTTCGTAGCACATATCAGACCGGGTCTGTCCGAAGACAATACGCTACTCACGCGCTCAATCATTAACTGGATCACTGTTAACAGGCCGAAGTCGACTTCATAGCTGGCGCACAAATCCAGTCTAAGCTGGGCTTTTGCGTCCAATTTCATCTACGCGAGCAGTCCGGGCAGGTTTCAGTTCCGACCTGAACGTGAGGAGGAAATGCCTGAAACAGCAAGAGGTTCATTCAAGCCGACGTTGATGGGTCACCGCCTAAAATCCGGCAATGAGCGTTGTTTCTGGGGCAGGCCGCAAGCGATCACATTTAGTGAGGGTGAGCTTTCAGCAGGAAAGGAGGACCAAACGATGAATCTGGACGAATTGGCCAGAAGGATATTTCTAAGTCAGCCCTTCAGTCAGTATCTGGGCGCGGAACTCGTTGCTGTCGGCGATGGCAGTGCAAATATCTCTCTGATTATCCGCGAGCATCATACCCAGCAACATGGCTTTGTTCATGGTGGCGTGATCAGCTATCTGGCAGATAATGCGCTGACATTTGCAGGCGGGCTCGCTCTAGGCGGTGACGCGCTTACCTCTGAATTCAAGATCAACTTTGTTCGACCTGCCAAGGGCCGTATATTGCTTGCAAATGCCTGGACATTAAGCAACGGGAAGCGGCAAGCTGTGTGTCAATGCAAGATTGTTTGCGATGAGATACTGGTGGCGGTCGCTCAGGGAACGATTGTTGCAGCTTAAGCGTCCTTCAGGGCTATTTTGCATGTAGGCTCATAAGTCAAGAAATCGCCCGCAACAATGCGAAATGTGGCTATTTGAGGACAGTCTATTATATCGAATGCGCTCGGTTTCATCTACGTCGGGCTCTTGTTTCAACAAGAGCCCGTGTAATGAGCATTGATAATTAAAAGGCGATCTAGACTGGCAATTTGGAAGTGGAGCTGCATGAACCCGTTGAATAGGCCGCACGGTTAATAGCTCCTAGTCAGCGTGCAGCAATAGCCAGTGGCCCTAGGCTCTTTATAGTCAGATCGATTGTTCGTCTGGTCGGATCCTGTTATGTATATCCCGTTGACATATCCCATTGGATGCACTATTTACATCATATCGATATGGATATGAACTAGGAGTGGCGCAGATGGAGCAGGGAGCCGTATTCCAGAGCAACCGAAGCCAAGCTATCCGCTTGCCAAAGGCCGTAGCTTTGCCTGCTGATGTGAAACGCGTCGATATTGTTGCTGTGGGGCGCACTCGAATTATAGCACCCGCTGGTGAGGTCTGGGACAGCTGGTTTGATGGCTTAGAGGCGACTTCCGACTTCATGAATGAGCGTGATCAGCCTGCTTCACAGGAACGCGAGGCGTTTTAATGCTGAAGTACATGCTGGATACAAATATATGCATTTTCACGATCAAGAACCGGCCCCAGCAAGTGCGCGAGGCCTTCAACCGCTTCCACGATCAGTTATGCATCAGCTCGGTCAGTTTAATGGAGCTGATTTACGGGGCGGAGAAGTCTGCCCATCCTGAGAAGAACCTTGCAGTCGTGGAGGGGTTCGCAGCTCGTCTTGAGGTGTTATCGTATGACGAACCGGCAGCAAACCATACAGGCCAATTACGTGCCGAATTGGCCCGCAGTGGAACTCCAATCGGTCCATACGATCAATTGATCGCTGGCCATGCTCGCTCGCGTGGATTGATAATCGTTACAAACAATCGTAGGGAATTTGATCGTGTTCCTGGCTTGCGAGTAGAAGACTGGACTGATTAATCCCTAACCTATTCACGGCATTCATTGATAATCCAAGATGATGTATTACTGTCCACATCATTGACGTGCCGTGGGCTCAATTCCCATCAAGGCGAGCGGTCTGCGCTCCATCGACACATGCGTTTCCTGACTGGCAATCTGACAACATGTCAGCTGGATGTGGTTTTGTGATAATCCAAATATCCGCAATGGTTCCTATGCTAAGCCATTTTGCCCGTTTCGCACGAGGCGCAGTCTCGTCAGCGGCAGCGGGAGATTGCGGGCACGCAAGGCTTTGTCAATCTGTGTAAACACGGCATCGCGGCAATCGATATCGTCGGCGAAGCTTCCGACCCAGAAACGCACATGATAACGGATCCCGTCCGATTCATAGGCTGCCACGCGCACATCTGGTCGCGGTGTTTCTGCAATTATATTGCTGTCAGCCGCGGCTTGAGTGAGAAGCATCTTGGCATCAGCAACTGATATTTCGTGATTGAGAAGTACCTGGACATGGGCCCGATAGTGCTGCCTTGGGGCGCTGTAGTTTGTCAGTTTCTGGCGCGCGATCTGACTGTTGGGTAAGATGACGTAAGTGCTGTCACGCGTTGAAAGCCTTGTTGTGCGCCAACCGATTTCCATCACACGCCCGCGTGTCACATCGTCGATGGAGATCCAGTCTCCAATTCTGTAGGGTGCTTCAATTCCAAGTGCTATACCGGAGAAAACATCGGCAAGACTGTTCCGCAAGGCAAATCCTAATATTGCAATGAGCAAACCGGACCCCGCAATAGCGCTGCTCCAGCTCTGACCGACAATTAAAAGAAATGTTGCAACACTGGCGATGAGAAAAAGGGCTGCTGTGACAAGCTCCAATAGGAGCTTAGGTACCGGTCGCTTTCTGGACCTGCTACGTTCAAGGGCAGTACCAACAAGCCGCCCTCCAAGCCATGCAGCTGAGAAGTATGTGAAACTGCCAGCTAACATCTGCAGAGGTCTTGCTGATGTTAGCGATAGCACATCAGCGAAGGTTTCCGCGAATACGGATGCGCCTACTCCCACAAATGTAGCCAGCGCTGGCAATACCAATCGTTTGGTAGGCTTTCCGATTTTGTTCATAATTGAGGCGCTCCAAATCAGCTTTCATTGTCTCCTTTTAGCAAGTTTTCAAACATCCGTAGTGAGCTTCCCAAATTCAGCCTGCAGCGAGCAAAGATCTTCAAAAATACAAGGTTGGCCGTCAGTAGCACTTTTTGTATAAATCACGCGTTACGGACAACTGCCCTTGACCTTATGATTAATATTCGGAAGGCTATAATCCAATGCTTTCGTTGGATGAGGACGCGCAATGATTACTGGTCCGCAATGCCGTGCTGGCAGGGCACTGGTTGAAATCACCCGGGCAAAACTCTCGAGGCGATCTGGTGTCGATGACGATGCTATCGAGAAATTCGAGCGTAAGCTTCAACATCTGGACCCCGGCATGGTTGAGGCTCTCCAGTCTGCCCTTGAAGCGCTTGGTGCGGTATTCATCAACGAAAACGGTGGCGGTATTGGGGTCCGATTGAAGTTCACAGAATCCGAGGCGCGACGTATCGCGCGTTTGGAAGGCGAAGGAGGGCTTGTCGCCAGCAACCGGGTCCCATGAAGCTTTTCTACGGCTGCGATCCTTTCAGTTTCTTCCAAGTTGATCTCCAGCGAGGAGCGTTGCGGGGCACACAGTGTCAAATTTCGTCGCCCATACAAGCGCAGGGAGTGGCTCAAGGGCCTGCACGAAGAGACATGGCGCCAGCACCTCGTCGCCCCATTTCATGAAGACACGTACGCGTCGTGACAGATTGCTCAGATGTGCGCCGACTAGGGACATAAGAAGCACCTGACGGTGGAACTCGCACAGGATCTCCACCGTCGCTTCGGGGCAAAGGCGATAGGACGCGGCACGTTCCAGCGTCGTATATCGCGGTTCTCATGTCTGCTGCGAGACCTGGCGCCGGATGTCGTCGGCCAGCGGATGTAACTCGTCGAGAGGCAGCGAGCCCGTGAGGCTGTATCCCATTCCGCTTGAAGCCCAGCCCCAGCCGTCAATGTTGCCTTGCGAGTGTGGAGTCATCTTTCGGTTCTGGTCGATCGCCATCGGCCTGCTCAACATGACGAGGCGTGTCCGTCGTCGAATGATTTGAGACTATTTGTGCTTTTGAAGATTGGAGTTTCCGGCTCGGTTTGGGGTTTGATTT
>NZ_CADEAR010000021.1 GCF_902825325.1 Brucella tritici
ATCTGGGGGCCGAACTTGGCGATCCAACGACGAACTGTCTCGTATGATACGTCGATTCCACGCTCAAGCAGCATTTCCTCAACTTCACGCAGACTAAGGTTGAACCGCAGATAAAGCCACACCGCATGAGCAATAAGCTGTGGCGGAAAACGGTGACGCTTGAAGATGATAACTGATGTCTGCATCGCCAAAATTTACGCCCAAACCGTCAGGCAGGCAACTGTAGCCCAGTTAACGTAACAACACCCCCTCGGGCTCTGGAAAGGGTGCCTGTGGCGCGTGCAGCCATGTTCGACCGGGCAACGCCTAACGTCTCGCATAGCGCCTTCATCGCAAAACGTCCTTCGGCAGCGAGATTGAGTGCAGCAGTCGTTTTTTTGGGCCGTTGGCGATTTCGAGGGCCTCCTTGAGAATTTCCCCTTCCATTGTCTTCTTGCCCAGCAGGCGCTGTAATTCCTTCACCTGAGCCTGAAGCGCCCGGTATTCCGAGGCAGGGACAACCTCCTCTTCGGCTGCGGTGGCAACCAAGGCACCCTGCGATGCAAGTTTGCGCCACGCGAACAACTGGTTAGGCGCAATGCCATGACGACGGGCGACCAGACTGACTGTCGCGTCCGCCTCGTAGGTTTCGTGGACGATCGCAAGCTTCTCCGCTGTACTCCAACGTCGACGCCGCTCAGGGCCGGAAAGAATTTCCATCTTAATGCTATTACCAGTCATAATGTGAACAGTAGTCCTATCACTTATTTAAGTGGCAGAAAATGTCCGGGCAATTAGGGGGCTATTCCAAATCTAACGCAGATGCGAGCCGAAGAAATTGCGACCGTCATGAAACTTTTTGGCCAGAACAGCGCTCCGATTTGTCGGCTCAGATGTTATCTTAGATGGCACTCTCGCAGGGAATTGCGATGCCCACACCTTTGGTCTTGCTCGTTGAAGATGGACCTTTACTGGTGTTCAGCTTGAGGGGTTTCTGCACGAACGAGGCTTTGATGTGTTATTGGCGACTGATGGACAATTGGCAACCCCAGAGATCGATGCCGACATATTCCGATTTTGTGCACTGGTTACCGATACTCGACATGGACGTCGCCCGGACGGGTGGCAATTGGCGTGGCGAGCCAGAGAACTTGCGACGATAATACTAGTCATTTATATCACGGAGGCTCGCGCAACCGAGCGGTCGTTACATTGCGTTCCCGGCAGAGCTATCATTGCAAAACCATTTGTTCACGCACAAGTTTATTCGGCGCTCAACTCAGTTTTCAAACATGCGTTGGGCGAACCGTGGCAAGCGTCTACAGTTCCTGTCGGATATACTGGTTCATTGAGCTTATTGGGCAAGCCGCCGTTCTAACGGCACTACAAACAATGATATAAGTCAGAAAGAAGGAAAAATGTTTCCGGAGCGTTTGGTCGAAGGTTATAAAGCTTTCCTGGATAAGCGATTCAGTAACGAGCACGAGCGTTACAAGGATTTGGCCGAGAAAGGTCAACATCCAGAAATCATGGTCATTGGATGCGTTGACTCTCGCGTGTCTCCGGAGGTCATCTTCGATGCAGCCCCCGGCGAATTGTTGGTCGCTCGAAACGTTGCCAACATCGTTCCTCCTTTTGAGCCTCACGGCGGAACGCAGCACGGCACAAGCGCGGCACTGGAGTTCGGCGTGCAAGCCTTGCACGTAAAACACATCGTGGTGCTCGGTCACGCACAATGCGGTGGTATTCGTGCTTTCGCTGACAAACAGGCGCCGCTGTCTCCTGGCGATTTTATTGGTCGATGGATGTCCCAAATCGCCCCAGCCGCTGACACGCTTGGCGAAAAGCATCATCATGACCACGGTGAGTATCTTCGCAGACTTGAATTCGCCTCGGTCGAACTGAGCTTGCGGAATCTGATGACTTTTCCATGGGTGAAAAGACGCGTGGACGAAGACAAACTGAAACTACATGGCGCATTTTTCGGCGTTGCCGAAGGTCGTTTGCTCGTCCGTGACATTGCGTCAGGAGCCTTCGAGCCGATTATCGGGACAATTAAATCGGCGTTTAACTGCACCGGTTAATAAGCGAGAATGGTTTATCTGGAAGATTAGGAAATGTCATAAAGTTCGAGGCGGAGGTTGCCCCGGTGTTCACCATGTTTCCTGGTTAATAGCCCGTTGAGTAGCCAATCAGTCAACGCACGGGATATAGATGAGCGATCGAACCCCTTGAATGCATAACGACCAATTGTGGCGCCTTGGTTAAAGTTGCAAGCACAAGAATGAAATGGAAAGCAGATCGGATGAGCGAGCGTAATGCAAAAACTATTGCCGCAGCACACGGCGTAGCGTCAGATACCAGTTTTGGCGCTGTGACGCCGCCGCTTTATCTCAGTAGCACTTTTGCATTTACGGGCTTTGATGCGCATCGAGGTTATGAGTATAGCCGCACGGCCAACCCCGGACGGGATTTGCTCGCAGATACAATCGCAAAGCTGGAGAAAGGGGCCGGAGCGATTGTTGTGAGTTCGGGAATGGCGGCTGTCAATCTGATTTTATCCACTGTTGCTCCTGGCGATCTCGTTGTTGCGCCCCATGATTGTTACGGGGGCACATACAGATTGCTTACTATGCTGCGCGATAAAGGCTATTTCAAACTGGAACTTGTCGACCAGTCAGATGCACAGGCTGTGGCATCGACGCTTTCGCATCGACCAAAGTTGCTGATCGTTGAAACTCCCTCCAACCCGTTGATGCGAGTTGTTGATGTTGCGGCAATCGCAGATCAGGCAAAGAAGGTCGGTGCAAGAGTAGCCGTCGATAATACCTTTCTGTCACCTGCCTTGCAGAATCCGATTTCTCTAGGTGCGGATTTTGTCATCCATTCCACGACCAAATATCTCAACGGACATTCAGACGTGGTTGGCGGGGCAGTTGTCTGCGCGACATTGGCCGATACGGAGCAGCTACGGTTCTGGGCAAATCTGACCGGCGTGACTGCGTCTCCCTTTGATGCCTATCTTACATTGCGAGGTATTCGTACCCTTTTCCCTCGCATTGAACATCAGGTGAGAAACGCTATGGCTATTGCCGCGTTTCTCGCCGGGCATCCGGCTGTCAAGGAAGTGTATTATCCAGGCCTGGAACAACATCCTGGACATGAAATAGCGACACGCCAGCAAAAGGGTTATGGCGCGATGCTCAGTTTTGAACTGCACGGTGGCTTAACACGTGTCCGGTCTTTCCTGGAAGCGGTTCAGATTTTTACGCTTGCTGAATCATTAGGCGGCGTTGAGAGCCTGGTTGCGCATCCAGCAACCATGACCCATGCGGGAATGGGACAAGAAGCGAGATTGGCTGCAGGTATCCGTGATAATCTTGTGCGGGTGTCAGTTGGTATTGAAGCAGAATCTGATCTAATCGCGGATTTGAAGCAGGCGTTAGCCATCAGCCTATCCGACTAACTCGCTGTCAAGTTCCTCGATCCTTCTTGATGAAGCTCGCGAACATTTGTCGGCGAGCGGATAGGTAATGCTCGCTTGCCGACCGTTCGGAATAATACCTCTTACGCCACAGTTCGCACGGTTTGCGTCGCGGTGGTGCTCCAAGCGCATACCGCAAGCTTCTTTCAATTCCTGCATTCATATCGAGGCAGGTGCTGTTGTTGTGGCACAAAATTGAGGGACTATGGCCTGACGCCTTAATAGCTATCGCCAGCTTCATAACGACAATATTGGTTCACACGATTTTGATGATAGTTCTGCCGTCGAGATTATTAATCGACGCAAATTTCTTGCGTGCCTCCGCTCAAGCATATAGATGCATATTAGATACATGATTTTATTATGTAACGCGCATTCCGGCGACCTTACCGTCGAAATGCGCAACAAGGCCGGAGAATGATCGGGCCGCCTGACATGCATTTGATACGGAGACACACATGTCGCAGACACTGAAGGAAAACACGGTTGCTATCGTCAAGGCTACCGTTCCCGCGCTTAACGCCCATGGACTTGATATTGTTCATGAGATGTATTCGCGCATGTTCCAGAACTCTGAGATCAGGGATTTGTTCAACCAGTCTCACCATGGCGACGCCTCATCGCAGCCCAGGGCGCTGGCGGGAGCCATTCTTGCATATGCCGGTAATATCGACAATCTGGGTGCGCTGGCTCCGGCAGTGGAGCGGATCGCACAAAAGCATGTCGGCCTTCAGATCCTGCCGGAACACTACCCGCATGTGGGCGAGGCGCTGCTGGGTGCGATCAAAGCTGTTTTAGGCGACGCTGCAACGGATGAAGTTCTGGAAGCCTGGGGAGAAGCTTATTGGTTCCTGGCGAACATATTGATGGCGCGGGAAAATCGTATCTATGACGAGCAGAAAGTCGCCGATGGCGGTTGGAATGGTTGGCGGGATTTTCGTATCGAAGAAATTATTCGTGAGAGCAGCACCATATCGTCGTTCGTTCTCCGCCCCGTGGATGGCGGGCCGGTCATGGAGCACAAGCCGGGCCAGTATCTGACTTTCTGGTTTGAAATCGACAATCAGGCGCCAATCAAGCGAAACTACTCCATTTCAAGTGCAACCAACGGCAAGACCTATCGCATCTCGGTCAAGAAGGAGCCGGGTGGTGCAGCCTCGAGCTGGCTTCACGATCAGGCAAGCGTTGGTACCGTCATCAAGGTGGCAGCGCCAGCAGGTGAATTCTTCCTCGCCGAACAGCCGACCCGCCCGGTTGTCCTGTTATCTGGCGGCGTGGGGCTTACGCCAATGGTCGCTATGCTCGAAACCATTGCCGATCAACATCCCGCACTTCCAACGCAATATATTCACGGGACACATAACCGTGAGACCCACGCGATGCGCGATCATGTACGTGCGCTTGCGGCTAAGGGCAGCGATATTCGTGTGAGCGATTTTCATCAGACGCCACTTGCCGGTGAAAATGCGGGCGATGACTACGATTACGCGGGACTGATAACCGATGAATGGCTCATCAACCACACGCCAGTGACAAACGCCGACTACTATATTTGTGGACCGCGACTGTTTATGCGTGCCGCCGTGTCAGCGCTCTCGCTTGCTGGTGTGCCTTCCGAGCGAATTCACTATGAATTTTTCGGACCTGCCGACGAACTCCTGGCAGCGTGAGGTCGCCCTCGAACGTTGTGCGACGACAAAGTATGGAACGGGTGAAAGCCCGTTCCCCGGACTATTCCACCAGGTCAAAGCCCAGCGGCGGCTTGCGTTCAGTTAATCGGCGCATGACTATCTTGTCCGTCAGCAGGTCTTCAACCGTATAGCTATCGAAGACACGAAGCATCGCTTCAACCCCCTGAGCGAGCACGCCTGTGAGGCCGCAAGCGGGTGAAAGTGCGCATTCCGGGCAATCTGCCAGTTGATGGAGCCCTTCTTCAGTATGTCGGACAACGGCGCCGACCGATATCATCTTCGCAGCACGCGCCAGACGCAGGCCTCCGCTTCGGCCGCGAACAGTTTCAATGAAACCGCCGCTCACAAGACCATTGACGACTTTCATCAAATGGTTGTGGGAAATCGAATATGCGTTTGCAATTTCTCCAATCGAGCACAGGCGATCCTCGTGAAGTGCCAGATGGATCAAGACGCGAAGCGAAAAGTCCGTATAAAGCGTCAAGCGCATATGGTTAATCCGTCATCCTGTAATTTCTACGGTGGCGAGAGAATCCGATACTATTCACCAGGAAAATGAATATGCGGAACCCTGGAAGCGTCAGTGCCAAAAGAGTCAAGCCGAACATGATTTCAATACATATCTCATAAAGCGGCAAGATAATTGGATTAATTGCCGACGAAGCAGTGATCTATCACAATCTGAACAGTGAAGGTGTTCCAAAATCCTTCTGCCGATCTCGTCCGGTGCCAACTTTAAATGGTTAAATGTCGCCCCTTATCCACTTTGGATACGGCACAGATAATAAACGGAAATAACGAAATCAATGAATTTGCAAGATTTGCGAAGGGTTGATTTTCAAGGCTTCTGGTCCAGATTCAATTATAAGCAGTCGCAAGCATAGGTGCCTTGAGGGAAAGCCATGTCAAAATTTGCCGTTGGAGATCATGTGGGCTGGAACTCAGAAGCCGGTCGCGTGAGTGGGCATATTATTAAGGTCCATGTGGCGGATTTCAATTTTAAAGGTCATCGTCATCGCGCGTCGGAAGATGATCCGCAATATGAGATCAGGAGCGATAAGACTGATCATATCGCCGCTCACAAGGGAAACGCTTTGTCGAGACTGGAAGAATGATCGCACAATATACGACCATTGGACACTCGAACCGCAGCCTTTGTGTATTTCTCGATATGTTGAGCGAGAGCGGCACCGAGATCCTTGTCGACGTGAGATCATTTCCGCGTTCACGCACAAATCCAGTGTATAATATTGGCAATCTTCCGGGAGAGCTGCAGAAAATTGGCATTGAGTATGTCCACTGCGCTGCGTTAGGTGGACGAAGATCCAAGCAAACCAATGTCGATGAACAAGTAAACGCGTTCTGGCGGGTGCAAAGCTTTCACAATTATGCCGATTATGCATTGGGAGAAGAGTTTGACTTGGCATTTAAGAAGTTAACTCACCTCGGCAACAATCGTCGTTTGACACTAATGTGTTCAGAAGCGGTGTGGTGGCGGTGTCATCGGCGTATTATTACTGACTATTTGCTTCTAAAAGGTCATGCCGTCGATCATTTAATGGCTCCTGGGCATTTGGAACATGCAGTGCCAACGATTGGCGCAACCAGGAATTCCCTGGGCAAGGTAATTTACTCTGGCACACCGTAATCCGATTTCTGATAGATGGCGGTCTGCAGTGTCTGTTCGGACACGCAACAAATAGTTGGCTCACGAAATTGATATTAAACATGAATAAATTGGGAATGTTTAATCCTGTGGTGAAACTCCGGCTTAAGAGCCTGTTCCAAAAAGGGTTGAGCGATTACAGTAGGTTATGATCCAATCGGATTGCTTACATTCGATGGAGATCACAATGGCCTGGACAGTAACCGCTCGCCGCCACTATGTACGTCGCAATTCGCGCTATGCAACTGATTTAACGGATGCGGAATGGTCAGTGATCGAACCGCTGATGCCTTCGCCCAGATACCTTGGTCGCCCTCGCAAAACGGATCTGCGTGAGGTGGTAAACGCGCTTCTTTATATCGCATCATCTGGCGGTGCGTGGCGGCTTCTGCCAACCGATTTCCCACCATTCTCGACGGTACAGAAATACTTCTACCGCTGGCGCGATGAAGGCTTGCTGCGTACCATCAACAACACGCTTGTGATGCTGGCGCGTGAGCAGGCTGACAGGCAGCCCAGTCCAACGGCTGGCGTCATCGACAGCCAGTCAGTTAGAACCACGGAAAGTGGCGGAATACGGGGCTTTGACGCGGGAAAGAAGATTAGCGGACGTAAGCGTCACATTGTCGTTGATACCTGAACCGCGCCGGGTTTGCCGGAGGCTCCAACTTCTGAGAAAGTGGAACCATCATGAGCAAGACAACGAACAAATTTTCACCTGAAGTCCGCGCCCGTGCGGTGCGGATGGTTTTGGATCACGAAGGCGAATATTCCTCGCGGTGGGCAGCGGTTTCCTCGATCGCCGCCAAGATCGGCTGCACGGCGCAGACGCTCAATGAATGGGTGAAGAGGGCCGAAGTGGACAGTGGTTCCCGGCCTGGGCTCCCAAGCGACGTCGCCGAGAAGATGAAGGCTCTGGAGCGGGAGAACCGGGAGCTTCGTCAGGCGAATGAGATATTGCGCAAGGCGTCTGCTTATTTCGCGATGGCGGAGCTCGACCGCCCATTGAAACGATGATTTCCTTCATCGACGAACACCGCTCGGTGTTCGGGGTCGAGCCAATCTGCAGGCTGCTGCCGATTGCCCCGTCAACCTATTACGAGAACGTCGCCAAGCGCCTTGACGTTGACCGCCTGTCGGTCCGCGCCCGCAGCGATATTGCCTTGGGGATTGAGATACGGCGTGTCTTCGAGGCGAACTTCCGCGTCTATGGCGTTCGGAAAGTGTGGCGGCAATTGAAGCGGGAGGGCTTTGACGTCGCCCGCTGCACTGTTGCCCGGCTTATGAGGTCGATGGGCCTGCAAGGTATCATCCGCGGCAAGCCGATCCGTACGACGTTCCCGGACAAGACGGCTCCGAGCCCGCTAGACCGCGTAAAGCGCCAGTTCAAAGCCGCTGCGCCGAACAGGCTCTGGGTTTCGGATTTCACCTATGTCGCCACCTGGCAGGGTTTCGTCTACGTGGCGTTCGTCATCGACGCCTCGCCCGCCGCATCGTCGGCTGGCGGGTGAGCCGGACGGCGCATGCCGGGTTCGTCCTCGATGCCCTGGAGCAGGCCCTTCATGAGCGGCGTCCCGTTCATGGCGGCGGCCTCGTCCATCACAGCGATCGCGGTGTCCAATACGTCTCGATCAAGTATTCGGAGCGACTGGCCGAGGCGGGAATCGAGCCTTCCGTCGGAAGCGTCGGCGACTCTTACGACAACGCCCTCGCCGAAACGATCAACGGTCTCTACAAGGCCGAGGTCATTCATCGGCGCGGACCATGGCGGAGCTTCGAAGCGGTTGAATTCGCTACTCTGGAATGGGTCGACTGGTTCAACCATCGACGGCTTCTGGAGCCGAACGGCAACATCCCGCCAGCCGAAGCCGAGGAGCAGTATTACGCCATGCTGGACGAACCAGCTATGGCTGCATAACTTAAACCAAACGGCCTCCGGCAAACCCGGTGCGGTTCAGCCCGTCAAAAAGCTGTAGTCACTGGAGCAAGCTCTGGCATCGGAAAAAGTGTCGCAATAGCTTTGGGCCAGGCGGGTGCCGATGTGATTGTGAACTACGTTGTTAGTGACGACGACGCGAGTGCAGTGGTCGATCAAATTCGTCAAGCAGGCAGCAAAGCCCTGGCACTAAAAGCAGACGTTTCGCTAGAAGCTGAAGTCGATGTCATGTTCGAACGCGCCATAAGTGAATTTGGCACTGTCGACATCCTCGTGGCCAATGCGGGCCTGCAATGCGACTCTAGTTTTACTCAAATGTCACTTGAGAAGTGGAATAAGGTCCTCGATGTCAATCTAACTGGACAATTTCTTTGCACCCGTGCTGCGACACGCGAGTTTTTTCGGCGTGGCATAATACCCTCCGTTTCCTGTGCAGCGGGTAAAATTATCTGCATGAGCTCAGTACATCAGGCAATACCGTGGGCGGGCCATGCGAATTACGCTACCTCGAAAGGTGGCGTCAAATTAATGATGGAAAGCATAGCGCAGGAACTGGCGCCGAAACATATCCGCGTTAACGCCATCGCGCCTGGCGCTATAAGGACGCAAATTAATTCATCAGCCTGGGAAACGGAAGAAGCTCTGAGAAGATTGCTCACACTGATCCCTTACGGGCGGATCGGCGAACCGGAGGACGTTGCGCGAGCTGCTGTTTGGCTCGCGTCGGACGAATCTGACTATGTCGTTGGGACCACGCTTTTCATCGACGGTGGAATGACGCTTTTTCCTGGATTTTCTACGAATGGTTGATAAAGATGGATACTAGAGACCGCTGCGCTGTTCGTTCTTGTGAAGGTTTTCGGAAATGACAAGCCGGACGCCGTATCTCCGTCCGCCCTTGCTTCCTCACAGACCGCGATCCAACCATTCGCTCAGGCCGGTCCGCCTTTAGGCTTTGTGAAGGCAACATCTCCCCCGACAGCCCTCCTCCCCCGACATCGGCTGACAGGCATCCTTTTATTGGGAAATGGCTCTATTTGATCGCTAAGGTAAACATGAGTGTCCTTCGAGGGGGCGATCACGGATTTCGCCCTACCGGTAGAAACTGATAGCACGTTTCAGCGCGTTGTTGTGGACCAGATCGTCGTTCTATTCTGGTCGGATATTCTAGAGGTTTGCTTCCGACATTTGCATCCCTCTGATATGAGCGCTGGCAAATGTCGGAAGCAAAAAGACCGCTAGTTCTGGTCCAGCACTCGCGACAGGCTGAGAGCTGCCAGCGTGCAGATTGCTCCGGATATAAGATATCCGCCGATGAAAATTATTCCGAGGCTGCTGGCGAGGCCGAGTGCCACGAGCGGGGCGAAAGCTGCACCCACAAGCCAGGCGAGGTCTGACGTCAGAGCCGCGCCGGTATAGCGATAATATTGTGTGAAACGGGAAGACACCGCGCCGGACGATTGACCGAATGTCAGCCCCAAAACACCAAAGCCTATCAGAATATAGGCGTCCTGCCCCGCGCTGCCCGCATCGAGAAGGAAAGGCGCGGAAAAGCTGAAGAGAGCGATAATTATTGCGCCGATCATCAATTCGTTACGTCGCCCGATGCGATCAGCAACAAATCCGGACAGGATGATACCGATCAGACCGACCGCAGCACCCGCCACCTGAACCCAGAGGAAGCGTTCAGCGGGCTGGGCGCCCGAGAGAACAACCCAGCTAAGCGGAAAGATCGTTACGAGGTGGAACATCGCAAAGCTTGCCAGCGGCACAAAGGCTCCCAGAACCACATCGATACTATGTTTACTCAGCATTTCAAAAACGGGTCGCGGCTGAAGTTCCTGCGCATCCATTGCTGCGCCGAACTCGCTGCTCGCAACGATGCGGAGGCGCGCAAACAGCGCGACGACGTTAATCGCGAAGGCCACAAAGAATGGATAGCGCCAACCCCATGCAAGAAAATCCGCTTCGCTGAGATTATGTACGAAATAGGCAAAAAGAATGCTTGCCAGTGCGAAGCCGATGGGCGCTCCCAATTGCGGGATCATCGCATACCAGCCACGCTTGCCCACGGGCGCACTCAAGCTCAGGAGAGAAGCCAGACCGTCCCATGCGCCGCCGAGCGCGAAGCCCTGGCCCAGTCTGAACAGGGCGAGCAAAAACACAGCCCAATATCCGATCGTCTCGAACCCCGGCAGAAAGGCGATAGAGGCTGTTGAGCCGCCCAGAATAACCAGAGCGAGCGTGAGTTTTGTTCCTCGCCCGTAATGGCGATCAATCCACATGAAGACGAACGAACCCACAGGTCGCGCAATGAATGCCAGTGAAAAAACCGCGAACGACATCAAGGTTGCCGTTACCGGATCAGGGGCGAACGGGAAAATCAGCTTGGGAAAAACCAGAATGGAACCAAGCCCATAGACGAAAAAATCGAAAAACTCGGATGTTCGCCCGATGACAACGCCGATGGCGACATTTCCCGGCGACAAAGGCTTTCCGTCGCTATGGATGCGTCGTGCGTCCTGTTCGAGACCTGATGATGTCGGTGTTGCGGACGAACTCATGAAACTCTCCGAGGGAAATGTATCATGTGCTTTATGATGTCGCACAACGACAAGTTATCAAGGAACAGGTCAAAAAAAAAGCAGATATAGTTGTTTCGTAGTCTGTTGGACTGAACAATTTTCATAAACTGAAAAATGGGTCTTCCCGAAATGCGATTGTGCCTTATCATGATGAAGGAACAGAATGTAGGTCGGGTTAGACATGAACGCATTCTTCAGTTTCACGCGAAAAGCGTTCCTAGCCGTGGTTCTTCTGCCGGGGCTGGCTGGCTGCAATATGGTCGTGATGTCGCCATCTGGAGACATTGCAGCGCAGCAGAGAGACCTTATCGTCGTATCGACGATCCTGATGCTGATCATTATCGTGCCGGTTATCTTCCTGACGCTTTTCTTCGCGTGGCGGTACAGGCAGTCGAACAACGCCGCCAGATATGATCCAGAATGGCATCATTCGACAGCGCTGGAAGTGGTCATATGGACCGCTCCTCTGATGATTATCATCGCATTGGGCGCGATCACCTGGGTGAACACGCATAAACTCGACCCTTACCGGGCATTGGATCGCATTGATGGCACGCGGCCGGTCGAGGCCGGAACCAAACCCCTGACGGTCGAAGTTGTCGCGCTCGACTGGAAATGGCTGTTCTTTTATCCGGATTACGGTATCGCCACTGTCAACGAGATGGCGGCGCCGGTTGATACGCCCATCGACTTCAAGATCACGGCCTCGTCGGTTATGAATTCCTTCTATATTCCGGCACTTGCAGGCATGATCTATGCCATGCCGGGAATGCAGACGCGGCTTCATGCGGTCATCAACAAGGCCGGTGAATATGAAGGATTTTCATCCAACTATAGCGGCGAAGGCTTTTCGCATATGCGCTTCCAGTTTCACGGGCTTGACGCCTCGGGTTTCGACAACTGGATAAGCCAGGTGAAGCAAAATGGAACCGCCCTGAACAGGGATACTTATCTGAAGCTCGAAAAGCCGAGCATCAGGGAGCCGGTTCGTTACTTCGGTGCCGTTGAAAGCGGACTTTTCGAAGCCGTGCTCAATATGTGTGTTCGCCCCGGCCAGATGTGCATGAGTGAAATGATGCACATCGACAGGATGGGCGGCGCGGGCCTTGATAGTCGCGAAAACAAGGCCCGGCTACAGCATGATAATCGTCATAGCGCCGATGCCGCGCAGTCCAGCGCAACTGATATTCAAGCTGTACCCGACGCGCAAAGGGAGCAGGGTCATGACATGCACAATATGCCCTGAAGCACCTTTGTGCCGATGGCGTGGAGCAGGGTTAGCGGCAGTTCTGCGGCCAGGATAAGCCGTAGGGCAAGACCAAAAGATTGAAGAATCTGCAATCGGATAACAGTAACTTCGGGAATGTTCTATCATGATTGGCGGTGACAGTTCCACGAGTATGATCTTCGGGCGCCTCTCCCTGGAAGCGATACCCTATCACGAACCAATCCTCCTGGTGACCTTCATAGTGGTCGCAATTGGGGGTATCGCGGTTGTGGGGTCGATTACCTATTTCAGGCTTTGGGGGTATCTGTGGAACGAATGGTTCACCAGTGTGGACCACAAGAAGATCGGCATCATGTATGTCATTCTCGCATTGATCATGCTTCTGCGTGGTTTTGCCGACGCCATCATGATGCGCATCCAGCAGGCAATAGCGTTCAACGGGTATGAAGGCTATCTGCCGCCGCACCATTACGACCAGATATTCACCGCGCATGGCGTTATCATGATTTTTTTCATGGCCATGCCCTTCGTGACGGGCTTGATGAACTATGTTGTCCCGCTGCAGATAGGTGCGCGGGACGTTTCGTTCCCGTTTCTCAATAATTTCTCGTTCTGGATGACAACCGGCGGCGCCATCATCATCATGATGTCGCTTTTTGTAGGAGAGTTCGCCCGCACTGGCTGGTTAGCCTATCCCCCCTTGTCTGGCATTGACTACAGTCCCGACGTTGGGGTCGATTATTATATATGGGGCCTGCAGGTCGCGGGCGTGGGCACGACGCTTTCTGGTATCAATTTGATAGCCACCATCGTCAAGATGCGAGCTCCGGGCATGTCCTTCATGAAAATGCCGGTCTTCACCTGGACCTCGCTTTGCACCAACGTGCTCATTGTGGCGACATTCCCCATCCTAACTGCAACGCTCGCCCTTCTGTCGCTGGATCGTTATGTGGGAACGAATTTCTTCACCAACGATCTTGGTGGCAATCCGATGATGTATATCAACCTCATCTGGATATGGGGTCACCCGGAAGTCTACATTCTTGTATTGCCGGCTTTCGGCATTTTTTCCGAAGTGGTCGCAACCTTCTGCGGCAAGCGCCTGTTTGGCTATGCGTCGATGGTCTACGCAACCTGCGTCATCATGATCCTGTCCTATATTGTGTGGCTCCACCACTTCTTCACAATGGGGTCTGGCGCTTCGGTCAATGCGTTCTTCGGTATCACGACGATGATCATCTCCATCCCCACCGGGGCGAAGATGTTCAACTGGCTCTTCACAATGTATCGCGGACGTATCCGCTATGAAGTGCCCATGTTATGGACGATCGGCTTCATGGTGACATTCGTGATCGGCGGTATGACGGGTGTGATGCTTGCAATTCCACCGGCCGATTTCGTACTGCACAATTCGCTCTTTCTCATCGCCCATTTTCATAACGTGATTATCGGTGGTGTTGTCTTCGGCCTGATGGCAGGACTCGTTTACTGGTGGCCGAAGGCATTCGGTTATAAGCTTGATCCTTTCTGGGGAAAGATGAGCTTCTGGTTCTGGCAGATCGGCTTCATCTTCGCCTTCATGCCGCTGTATGTTCTTGGGCTGAAAGGGGTTACCCGGCGGCTGAGCCAGTTTGAAGATCCTTCCTTGCAGATATGGTTTGTCATTGCGGCATTCGGCGCTGTCTTGATTGCGCTCGGAATCGCCTCCTTTCTCGTCCAGCTCGTCGTGAGCTATTTGAAGCGGGAGCAATTGCGTGACCTTACCGGCGATCCATGGGGCGGCCGTACGCTTGAATGGTCGACGTCCTCGCCTCCGCCGGAGTACAACTTCGCCTTTACGCCCGTGGTTCACGATCTCGACAGCTGGTATGATATGAAAAACCGCGGCCATGAACGACCGCTGACCGGCTTCCGCCCCATTCATATGCCGCGCAATACAGGCGCCGGTGTCATACTGGCCGCACTGAGCGTCGTCCTTGCCTTTGCCCTCATATGGTACATCTGGTGGCTGGCGATCCTGTCCTTTGCCGCTTTGCTGATCGCTGCAATAGGGCACACATTCAACTATCAACGTGACTTCTATATCCCCGCTGAAACAGTTGCGGCGACAGAAGACGCCCGTTCAAAACTTCTCGCTGGATAGGCCCGATGACAGAGATACATCTAGATCAAGCCGAGAAGCCGCAGTTTTATCTGGCGGAAGACCATCATCCGGAAAACAGCACGACGCTGGGCTTCTGGCTCTATCTGATGAGTGACTGCCTGATATTTGCTGTCCTGTTTGCCACCTATGGCGTGCTCGGTCGCAACTATGCGGCAGGACCTTCACCGGCAGATTTATTTGATCTCAATCTGGTTGCAATCAATACGGCAATGCTGCTTCTGTCGTCGATTACATATGGGTTCGCCATGCTGCAGATGCAGCGAGATGAGAAAACTGCAACATTGTTCTGGCTGGCCATTACCGGCATTTTCGGCGCAGCGTTTCTGGCAATCGAGATTTACGAATTCAGTCATCTCATTCATGAAGGCGCAGGACCTGGCCGTTCGGCATTCCTGTCCTCCTTCTTCACCCTCGTCGGCACGCACGGGCTGCACGTTACTTTTGGTATCGTCTGGTTGATTACGCTTATGTTGCAGGTCATGCGCCATGGGCTGATTGTCGAAAATCGCCGACGCCTGATGTGCCTTTCGATGTTTTGGCATTTTCTGGATGTTATCTGGATTGGCGTGTTCTCCTTCGTATATTTATTGGGAGTCCTCGGATGAGCGTAAATAGCCCACACCACGGAACCCAGCCCAGCCACCATCAAGACCCGCATGGATCAGGGGCAGGCGAAGTCCACGCGACTTTCAGCGGCTACATGACAGGCTTTGTCCTGTCGGTCATTCTCACAGCCATTCCGTTTTGGCTTGTCATGGGAGATGTGCTTGCCAGCAGGCAGCTAACCGCAATGCTTGTCATGGGCATAGGGGCTGTCCAGATCGTGGTGCATATGATCTATTTTCTACATATGAGCCCGACGTCGGAGGGGGGCTGGACGCTGATGGCGCTGATATTTACGCTCATCATTGTCGGCATCGCTCTGGCAGGCTCACTTTGGGTCATGCATCATCTCAACGAGAATATGATGCCCGTTACCCATGAAATGATGAAGAACATGCCCTAAACGGCGCTGTCTCGCTAAGTTGCCGCGTCTAGAATGGCCCGCAGCTTTCCATGGGTCGAAATGCCCCGCTCGTATATACGAGGCGAGCGCCTTCTTCAGGTCAGGCCAGAACGCCTCGAAATCGACAATCGCCCAGTACGCCTTGAGCTGATCGCCAAGGGCGCTCAGACGCTTCAACTGATCATCATGTAAAAGCGACCGCATCAATGTTTGCGGGACGGCAACGGTTGGGGGCGCTAAAGTTTATGTAGAACAAGCTGCCGGCACCTATATGCCGGGCAAATGCTACACTATGACAAAGCTAGCAGTGGGTGTCGGCCGCGAAGGGTTTGGCTGGTATGGCACCGAACGGATCACCGCCAAGCGCGAATGGCCCGACTGGCGTCCACCTGCATCAATGCGGGAACACAGGCCCGACCTGCCCGCTCATATGGCTGGCGGTCCCGATAATCCGCTTGGTGCAAGAGCGCTTTATCGCATCCATGGCTCCAATAAGCCGGAAACCATAGGGACTGCCGCGTCGTCCGGTTGCTTTCGCATAACCAATAGTGATGTGATTGATCTTTACAAGCGCGCCCGGGTTGGCGGTAAAGTGAGAGTTTTCTGACAGAAGCCGACAGATTTCATGAAACTGTCCTCGGGAAGCTAAGGTATTTTCCTAGACACCGGACCCAACAATTGATCTTCCTATTCAACTTGATCGTGATTCACCTCCTTGTAGAGGAGGCGTTGATATGCATGATTTCTTTTGGTTCTCCGATGGGTACCGGATTCGCATCGAGCCTTTGCTACCAACGACGTGCACGGCAAGCCGCGTGTAGATTTACGCTTGGGCTAGTGTACGGATTAACTGTCTACGAAAACAAGATGGCCGGTGAGAAATGAATGTCTCACCGGCCACAACTTTGCTCAATAGGGCTTAGAACTTTACGCTAAGCTTGGCCTTACCCGAGTTCTGATTAAAGCTCGAACCATATTGGCCGGAATATTCAAGACCCAGCGTCGTCTGATTGCCCAGATCAATATCAAGGCCAGCCTTGATAATCGCGGTGTCCTTCGCAATTGGTGCACCGGCCAATTCAAATACCGTTCCGGCATCGAACGAGGCTGCTGTCGTCGGAATGGTATCGCCATAGGCGTGTTGCCAGCCAGCCGTACCGTTAAGCCTTGCATTCATACTGCCGAATACGACTGGAGCAGAAGCCCGAAGACCAATTGTGGTAAACGTGGTTGTCGCCGTTTCTTTTCCAATCCGGAGCGCGGCATTCCCGCCATGTTCATCGAACCGCCCAGTTTGCAGGCGCACCACCGCAACATGTGCAAATGGCTCAATCGCCGTTCCGTTCACATCAAAACGATGCGAGAGTTCGCCGAATGCCTGAAAGGTGTCTGCGCTGTAATCGGCATCAAGACTTTCTGAAAAGCCCGGGAAAGCGACAAGGCGATCAGTTTCGATCTTGTGCCAGCTATAGGCAAGACCTGCCTTGAGCGCAGTCGCGCTCCACTGGGTGCCCCCATAGATACCCAAATGATAGTTGTCACTGTGGCCAGACGAGTTGCGATCATTCACATCGAAACTGGTGCGGCTATAGCCCGCGAGAGCGCCCAGCCTCCAATTCTCGACGACTTCCGCGTCATAGCCTGCAACAAAGCCGCCCGTTGATTGCTTCAGCTTGCCAGCATTTCCATCCGCGCCGGTTTCACTCCACTGGCCAAGTGCCTGTCCCCAGATCGCGGCGCGCGGTGCCGAAACCTGCGATGAAGCCATGTCTGTTGCGACGGATGATGAGGCAGCACTCTGCCCACTACCGCCAAACGCCGCGTCAACGCGTTCCATGACGGCATTGCGAATGATCGAGCTGTCATTGATGATCGCAGTTCGCATCGATGCATGAACTTCACCTGAGAGTGCATTGAATGCGCGACGCGCATTGTCTTCGTTGTCCTGCATGACGACCGTGTCGTAAACAGCATTGCCAGCACCAAGCGCTTCGACAGCGACAGCTACCGACTTCTGATTGCCTGTCTTTGCCGTAGCAGCGAAGTCGATGTCGTTGCGTGCGATGTTGAGGTAGACTGCGTTGGGATCATAGGCCAGGCCAAGATCGACGAAAGGCATGTTCTGGCTCAAATCGCCAAACGTACCCACGATGCCGCCTTCAGCACTTAAAATGGTGTAGCTCTTGCCGGGCATATAGGTGCCGGCGGCTTTTTCTATATAGACCTTCGCGCCACCAAGCGTCGCCGTTCCACTCACATCGATGCGATCGCTTTTACCGGAAGCATCAATTTCCGCAACGTAAGTGGCTCCCGCATCAAAGGCCAGATTGCCATCGACCTTCAGCGTGCCGATAGAATTGCCCGGTGCGATGATACTGCCAGCGCCGGCATAAAGGCCTCCGACTGAACCTGCGCCAGCCAGATATGCGCCGTTTTCAACGCTGGCTGTGCCGACAAGGAATGCACCTGAATGGGATGCATCGCCAATGACCAGCCCACCTTCTTTCACAGTCGTGCCGCCTGTATAGGTGTTGGCACCATTCAGGACCAGAACACCAGTGCCGGACTTCGTGAGACTGCCAGTACCATCAATATTGCCGTCGAAACGGGTATTGGCGGACTGGTCTACGGTCAGAGCTGCCGAGCCGAGGCTCAATGTCCCGCCCTCGCCCATCAGCGACGACATGCTCACATTGAAATTGTTGAGATCGAGCTTGCCACCATTCACCGAGAAGGCCGTATTGTCGACGAATGCCCCGTCCACGCCAGCCTGAAGCACTCCGCCTTCCACCAAGGTTCCGCCCGTGTAGCTGTTTGCCTGGCCCAGAACGAGCGTACCGGCTCCGCGCTTGAGCAGCGCCCCCTCTCCTGTGGCTTGCTGCAGCAGCGTCACGCGGTTGTCTGCATCCGCGATGTCGATCCATCCAAGTCCCTCAAGGGACACGGTGCGATCCAGCGTTTTCATGTCGCTGCCCGTTATACGCAGACCGCCATCAATGAGACGCAGCCGAGCATCGGCATTGCCAAGAGCCGCATCTTCGCTGACGAGGATCGTCCCGCCGTCGGTGACAGCCGTTTCACCGATAAAGGAATGATCGTCGATACAATAGTCCTTGATGGCCTGCTGGAAGCGCGCATCCGTGCTGTCGCAGTTCAGCAATGTCTTCTTTTCGTCAAGCGTCAGATCGGTCAGAATCGGTTTGCCATTGGCATCCGAAATCTGGCCCAGATAGAGATCCCTGCGTTGATTGTTTCGGGTTAGAACAAATTCCTTGTTCTTTTCCGCGAAGCCGTAAGCATTGGCGCCCCAAACGAGACGCGTTTTGCTCGTTTCATTTTCCGAGTAAGTCTGGAGCTGCGGGCCAACCCATCGAAAATCATGCGCAACGGGTTCATGGTCGGAGATCGCTTCCGGCTGACGGCCCGGCCGAGTGACTTTTACGTCCTTGATCACTCCGGTGTAGGGATCATTGGGATCATCCACAATCTCATACCATTTTCCGAATGGCCGCGAGACGAGGAAATGATCGATCTTGGCACGGTCCCAGCTCGCCCAGGTATTGGTTGCGTCCTCGCCTGCCGACGGCCATGTGGTGCTGCCATCGTTGAGATCATGCGGCCTGAAGTCTTCGCGGACCGCATCCGTCTGGAGCAGCATGTACTGCTTCTTGAGCACATTCATCGTAACCGGCGTGTTGTTGGCAACCGCATAGGTTTCGTCTTGCAGCCCGACATTCTTCCCGGCCTTGTAGGCGGCGGAAAGAGCGTCGCCCCATTGCTTCCACGACAGGGTGTCGATGTCCTGTCCGACATATGCTTCCTGAATGACCGAACGCATCGTCTGCTGATCGGCGTTGAGAACATATTGCCGCGTCAGATCGCGATAAAAGGTGTTGCCGTCAGATTGCTGCATCAGTCTGATCTGCGCATCGATGTGATGAAGGCCGCGCTCGGAAACATCCCCCGCATTGAAGTCGCCCATGACCATGATCGGCTGGGTGGCTCCTTTTGCCCATGTGTTGAGGGCTTGGGCTTCATTCACGCGACCGGTCGATCCATCTGCATAATCGAGATGAACCGTGCCGATGAGTGTCTGCGGACGGGAGCCCTGGGCGTCCAGCTGAGTATAGCTGACATAGCGACCTTGCGTATTTCCGCCCAGATTGATCGTGCCGAATTTGCCCGGCAAACGGGAAATGATACCCACATCGCCGACCTGCACATTACCGTAAGTGCCGCGACCCGCAGTTTGAAGGAAATCCGGTATGCGCGTAACATAGGTACTACCGTTGACTTCCTGCATCCCGAGCACGTCGAAATTGGCTGCTGCCATAAAGTCCGCTGTCAATTCCGGGTTCTGTTTGAACTTGTTCCAGATGTTGATCGTCATGACGCGAATGTCATAGCTATCGGCTGCGCGCGCCGGAGCGGCAGCAATTCCTGCGACTGCGACACCGCATAAAAGCTGCGCAGTCAGAGCCAAAAGTTTTCCGTTGCGTTTGGTCGTCCCCGTTACCATCCCTCGGTCCTTTTCCTGGAAGATGCTTCCATTTCATCAATGTGACAGCCGGATTGATCATCCAACTTCAATCGATGCTGAAATGACAGAGTTCAATGTCACTTTTATTACATTTTACTCCCGACCGGGATGCGAGGACTCCAAAACCTGCGGTCCTTAATAGTAAATGTCATTAATACTACATTTTTATTCGCTAATCGATTCACCCAGATATTGCTATTTTAACCCCACGATTTCCTCGCCTCATTCAACCTGGAAATGAGAGATGGATCTGAGTGATCAGGCGCATAAGGACATAACGACAACCATGAGCGAACTTTCCGGTCCCGGTGGCAACAAGAAGGAAATCCGGCAGCAGGCGTTGTTGCAATGGATTGAAAACAGCCATTATGTTTCTCTTGAAGAGATCGCAGAACGGTTCCATGTCACCACTCAGACGGCGCGGCGCGACATTGCGGACCTGGAACATAGGGGCAAAGTCCGGAAACTGCATGGCGGCGTGTCGCAACTGACGCCACTCGATCCCGTGACCTACCGTCAGCGCAGACATGATCGGGCCGACGAGAAGGTGCGAATTGCCGAAGCTGTCGTCGCGCTCATTCCCGATGGCGCCACTGTTTTCCTCGATACCGGCACAACATGCGAAGCGATTGCCAATACCCTTATCAGCAGAGAGCGCCTGCATGTTGTCACATATAGCCTGCGATCAGCAGCCATTATCAGTGAGAGAACAGATTTCACGCTCGCTGTTCCTGGTGGCTTTGTTCGACCCATCGATGGCGGGATGTTTCAGGAAGATACACCGGAATTCATCCGACGCTTCAAGTTCGACTATGCAATCATTTCCGTCAGCGGCGTTGATGATGACGGTGATCTTTGTGACGACGACCATACGGAAGTGGCTGTCGTTTCAGCCGCATTGCGACAAGCGGCACACAAGCTGCTCGCAGTTGACAGCTCAAAATTTGGCAAACGAGCGATGGTCAGACTTGGATCGGTTCACGACATTACGACCGTGATCACCAATGAAATGCCTGCCCCTGCTCTATCAGCCGTTCTGAAAAAAGCCGCCGTTCATATCCATCTTGCTCCCGAACCTGACTGAAAATCAACCATATTCACAACCCGTAACTTTGGTTTGCCCGTCACGGTTTTATAATTGTGACATCCCGGATCAACGCGCTTGAGACAGAAGGAGTTTAAGTCGAGCAGATAGACACCGCAAACCAGCAAGAAAGCGCTATAGTTGGCATATTCTCGGGAAAACGCGGAGGCTCGCCTGCATCTGAACCAAGCCCGCCAATGATCAGAGCAGGAACCGCGACCGAAGGATAATCCTCGAGTGCTTCGCGCAACATGTCGATGCAGCCGACCACCAGGCTGACCCTGCTGCCTGCTGCTAGTCACAGCGCACTCGGAATCGATGAACGCACGTTCACCCACCGACAATGCCTAAAACGGAGTGGCTGCTTTCGACACTTCGGATGGTAGGTCCAACGCTGAAACGAACATGCAAAACTTCGACCGACTACCTCGCAACAATCTTATAATCTATCGCTTTCTTTCAGAAGCCAGGCCGATGTGATTTGTGCGGGCGTTGCGCCTTTCTCATCGGTGAATTTGACGAAAGACGCGGAGATGGTGCAGACGGGACACCGCTTGTCCCGTATTACGCTTGTCGGATGATGTGTTAGCTATCGCTGCCTTCTTCTGAGGCCAATACAACCGTCAATCCATTCCACTTTCTCAACAGACTTCGAGCTTTGTAGATCCGCCAATACGATATCTCGTAGCTCTTGCGGCATGTCTGCAGCCCGTGGATATTGTCCCTGTCGACTTATGTGCATCAGGAGCTGTTCACAGAGCGCCAATATTTCTCCATTCGCATTGAGCAATCTCATGAACACATGCAAACGCTTACAATCAGCATCGATCAGGGTCAGCTCTACCTGCAATGTTTCATCTGCATGGCACTCTTTCAGATAGCCAATACGGCTGTCGAGCGTGTAGAGCGTGGCCTTATTTGCCTCGCGATAGGTAGCATCGATGCCAATTCGATCCATATAAGCGGTCGCCGCATCAGAAAAAACAATGGCATAGGCATAGTCCCCCATATGCCCATTATAGTCGATCCAATTCGATGAGACTGTCGTGCTATAGGTGAATAAAGCGCCGTTCATTCTCACTTCCTCCGTTCAAACCAGGCATAGAACTCTCCGACGATACCTTTACGGAAGAGGATGACGCATGCCATGAAGATGAGGCCAGTGACGATTGTGACTGGGAAGTCGGATGTTGCGAGATAGTTCTGGAGGGCGACGACGAAGGCTGCGCCGACGATGGGTCCGATCAGCGTGCCGATGCCGCCAAGCAGCGTCATCAGGATGACCTCGCCCGACATCTGCCAGCCGACATCGGTCAGCGTTGCAAACTGGAAGACGAGCGCCTTCATGCCGCCTGCAAGGCCCGCAAGGCCAGCCGACATGACGAATGCGGCCAGCTTGTACTGATTGACGGAATAGCCGAGCGATATGGCGCGGCTTTCGTTTTCGCGCACCGATTTCAGGATCATGCCGAAGGGCGAGTTGGTGATGCGCCAGATGGCGAAGACCCCAAGCACGAACACGGCCAGCACGAAGTAATACATGTTCATCTGGTTGTTGAGATCAATGAAGCCGAACAGATATCCGCGCGGCACGCCCTGCAAGCCGTCCTCGCCATGGGTGAAGGCCGCCTGCAGGCAGAAGAAGAAGAACATCTGCGACAGCGCAAGCGTGATCATGGTCGAATAGATGCCCTGACGGCGAATGGCCAGATAGCCGATGACAAGGCCAAGCGCTGCGGCGGCAAGAACGCCGAGGATCAGCCCCACTTCCGGCGTCACGCCCCATTCCTTCACCGTATGCGCGGTGATATAGGCAGCGCCCCCGAAGAAGGCCGCATGGCCGAACGAGAGAATGCCGGTATAGCCAAGCAGAAGATTGAAGGCAGAGGCAAACAGCGCAAAACACAGCATCTTCATCAGGAAGATCGGATAGACCACGAAGGGTGCGGCGGCCAGTGCGATGATGGCGATGACGAGAATGACCGCCGACAGGCTGTTGATCGCAGGCTTGCGGGATGAAGCGGTGCCTTGGCTTGCAGCCGTTGCTTTAAGAGCGGTATCAGCCATATCAGGCCTCCTTCCCGAACAGTCCGGCGGGTCGCACCAGAAGGACGATAGCCATGATAACGAAGATGACGATGCTGGAGGCTTCCGGATAAAAGACCTTGGTGAGCCCTTCTGCCAGCCCCAGCACATAGCCGGTAATGATGGCGCCGAGGATCGATCCCATGCCGCCGACAACCACCACGGCAAAAACCACGATGATGATGTTGGAGCCCATCAGCGGGCTGACCTGATAGATCGGGGCCGCCATGATGCCGGCCACGCCTGCAAGACCCGCACCCAGCGCATAGGTGAAGGTGAGAAGCAGCGGCACATTGATGCCGAAGGCTTTGACCAGTGTCGGGTTTTCGGTGGCGGCGCGCAAATAAGCGCCAAGCTTGGTCTTTTCGATCAGGAGCCAGGTGCCAAGGCAGATGATCAGCGAGGCCACGACCACCCAGGCGCGATAGTTCGGCAGGAACATGAAGCCGAGATTATGCCCGCCAGCCAGCGATGGCGGCACCGCATAGGGCTGACCGGCAGCGCCATAATAATAACGGAACGTGCCTTCGATCACGAGCGCCAGGCCGAAGGTGAAGAGCAGGCCATAGAGCGGATCGAGATTATAAAGCCGTGACAGCGCCACGCGCTCGACGATCGCCCCGCCAAGACCGACGATGATCGGGGCCAGAACAAGCGCTGGCCAATAGCCGATGCCAAGCCAGCTCAACAGCAGATAGCCGACAAAAGCGCCCAGCATATATTGTGCGCCATGGGCAAAATTGATGATGCGCAACAGCCCGAAGATGATGGCAAGGCCAAGGCTCAGCATGGCATAGAACGAGCCATTGATGAGGCCAACCAGCAACTGCCCGAGAAGCGCCTGCAGGGGAATACCGAAGATCATTGTCATGTCAGACTCCCAAGGCTTCGTTCAGGGCTGCCATGCGGTCGGGCAGCTCGGCGGTCGGGAAGTTCTCCGTCACCACGCCATGATCCATGAGATAGAAGCGGTCTGCGACCTTGGCGGCAAAGCGGAAGTTCTGCTCGACCAGAAGGATGGTCATGCCGCGCTTCTTCAATTCCACCAGCACATCGCCGATGCGCTGCACGATGACAGGCGCCAGACCTTCGGTCGGCTCGTCCAGCAGCAGCACCTTCACGCCGGTGCGCAGGATGCGCGCAATGGCCAACATCTGCTGTTCGCCGCCCGACAGTTTGGTGCCAGGGCTGTTGCGCCGTTCATGCAGGTTCGGGAAAAGCGCGTAAATCTCGTCCAATGACATCAGGCTCTGCTCGCCTTTTGCGACGACCGGCGGCAGCAGCAGGTTCTCATGCACGCTGAGCGTGGCGAAGATGCCGCGTTCTTCCGGCACAAAGCCCAGACCTTCATAGGCGATGCGGTGCAAAGGCACACGCATGATGTCCTTGCCGCCGAGGGTGATACTGCCGGTGCGCTTGCGGATGATACCCATGATGGCGCGCAGCGTCGTCGTCTTGCCGACGCCATTGCGGCCCAGAAGCGTGATGGTTTCGCCGGGCCAGATATCGAGGTCGACGCCGTGCAGGGCATGGCTTTCGCCATACCAGGCATTGAGCCCGCGCACGGATAATAGCGGTTGGCCTCTAGTCATGTTCGGTTCCCATATAGGCGGTGCGCACGCGCTCGTCCTTCGAGACGTCGGCATAGCTGCCGGAGGCGAGGATCTCGCCGCGTTGCAGCACCGTGACATGGTGGGCGATATCGGCCACCACCTTGAGATTGTGTTCCACCATCAGCACGGCGCGATCCTTCGCCACATCGGCAATGAGGGCGGCGATGGTGTGGACGTCTTCATGGCCCATGCCGGCCATCGGCTCATCGAGCAGCAGCACTTTCGGATCGAGCGCCAGTGTGGTGGCGATTTCCAGCGCGCGCTTGCGGCCATAGGAGAGATCGGCAGCCAGTGCATGACGGGCATCGGCAAGGCCGACGCGTTCCAGAAGCTCGATGGCTCTCGCGTCCAGCCGGTCCAGCGCCGAGAGCGCACGCCAGAATTGCGTGGCAAGGCCATTCGGGCGCTGCAACGCCACCTTGACGTTTTCCAATACGGTCAGATGCGGGAAGGTGGCCGAAATCTGGAACGAGCGCACCAATCCCATCCGCGCTACTTTGGCCGGATCGGTTTTGGTGATCGTTTCGCCCAGAAGCGTGATCTCGCCGCTTGTCGGCTGCAAAAACTTGGTCAGGAGATTGAACACCGTCGTCTTGCCAGCCCCGTTCGGGCCGATCAGCGCATGAACACGGGCATGTTCCACATCAAGATCGACATTCTTCACCGCGTAAAAGCCGCCAAACGACTTGCCAAGTCCCCGCGCCGACAAAACATGACGCCCAGAACCCTGCCGCGAATTATCCGAACCAGACGGCCCTGCCTCACGCAGAGCCGCATCTCTCACAGTCGAAGCTTCCATCCAATCAGCCTCTTACTGCTTTACCAATGGACAGCTGCCCTTATCGAGCGGACGGAACGCTTCGTCGCCCGGAATGGTGCGCAGAACTTTGTAATAGTCCCATGGTCCTTTGGATTCCTCAGGAGATTTGACCTGAACAAGATACATGTCGTGTACCATACGACCGTCTGCACGCAGCTTCGCATTGCGGGCGAAGAAGTCGTTGATATCCATCGTGCGCATCTTGTCGAGCACTACCTTGCCACTGGTGGACTTTGCCGCCTCCGACGCCTTGAGATAATTCATGACAGCCGAATAAACGCCAGCATGAACCATCGTTGGCATTTTGCCGTTCATTCGTTCGCCGAACCGCTTCGACCAGGCGCGGGTTTGATCATCATAATCCCAGTAAAAGCCGGTAGTGAGTGTCAGGCCTTTTGCCGTTTCAAGGCCGACACTATGGACGTCGGAGAGAAACAGCAGCATGCCCGCGATCTTCTGGCCGCCCTGAGTAATGCCATATTCATTGGCTTGCTTGAGAGCCGTCATCGTATCGCCCGACGAGTTGGCAAGAGCGATCACGTCAGCGCCCGATGCTTGCGCCTGAAGCAGGAAAGATGAGAAGTCAGTGGTTTCACGTGGGTGACGAACAGAGCCCACAACTTCACCGCCGCTTGCCTTGACAGCTTCTGTCGTATCCCGTTCCAGGGCATGACCGAAGGTATAGTCAACGGTAATGAAGTACCACTTCTTGCCACCTTCCTGCGTCATCGCGCGACCGGTGCCATTGGCAAGCGAATACGTATCCCAAGTCCACTGCGCCGTCGTTGGCGAGCAGGCTTTGCCCGTCAGGTCCGAGGAACCTGCGGTGGATGCCAGAAAAGCTACGTCCTTGTCGCGCGTGATTTCTTGAACTGCCATGGCGACCGACGATGTCGGCACATCGATAATGGCTTTGACATTCTTCTCGTCAATCCAGCTGCGCGCCAGCGTGGAACCGATATCCGGCTTGTTCTGATGATCGCCGACGATGACTTCGATGGACTCCCCATTCAACTTGCCCCCGAAATCCTCGACGGCCATCTTGGCCGCAACGACTGAGCCTTCGCCAGCAAGATCGAAATTCATGCCGGACATGTCCGTCAGCACACCCAGTCGAACTGGCTCCGCCAAAGCCGGGCTCGCAAGCATCATTGCGGCAAATGCACCCGAAAGCATCATTGATTTCATTGTCATGGTTTTCCTCCTCCCAAATAATAACGGTGTCAGCCCGACTGGCTGTTACTTTCTGCAATCAGCCTCGCCAGATAGAACTGGTCTGCTTCATAGGGCGCAGCCCAATTGGCGCGGTGTTCTTGATCAATGGCCCTCTTGGTCATCCGCAGGGCTAAAGGCGGGCATTCCGCAATTGTCTGCGCGAAGAGTTTTGCAGCTTCGACCGCGCCACCCGCAGGCGCAATCTTGTCGCAAAGCCCCATATTGAGCGCGTCCTGCTCGCCGATCCGCTCATTGGCGAAAAGCGCGCGCTTGGCACGTGTCGGACCGATAAGCGACGACAGGAGGGGCAAACCGCCCCAACCCAGCGTCATGCCCAGACGGACTTCGGGAAACTGAAAGAATGCGCCGTCAGCCATAACGCGAAAATCAGCAGCCAACGCGAGAATGCCGCCGCCACCAACAGCTGGGCCTTCGACCGCTGCGATGGTGATCTGCGGCAACAACCGCCATCGATCACACATGACACCGCCGAGCGACATAGCCGCGTGACGAGAAACGGCGTCCGCATTGTTGCGCCACAGATTATCGTCCTTCAGATCGACACCACCCGAAAAGCGACTTTCGGTGCCAGTAATAATAACGACCTGAACCGTGTCATCCGCCGATAACTCATCCGCCGCTTCTATGAGCGCCTTGATCGCTTCTTCATTGAGAGCATTGGCCTTGCCGCCACGGTCATAGCGCGCCACCGCAATCGGTCCTTCGCGCTGGATATCGACTATGGCCATTTCCATCCTCCCAATTGTTTTCGCTTTGACATACTACCGAGTATGTTGCATATTCCAAATAGGTTTGCAACTGCCCTCTTTTGAGGTTTAGTTGCGGCCCGGGTAGGAGGAATTCAGAATATGACGCCAGACCAGCGTGCGCTCGACCGCAACCATTCCGTGTTGCGATATCTTCTCGATCAATATGCAGCGGAGCGCCCCACAGCACCATTCGTGCATTTTTGGCCATCGACCGAATGGGATTACAAAACGACCCGGGACCGCGTTCGCCAGCGTGCGGCGACATTGAAATCCCACGGCGTGAAACGCGGCGATCACGTCCTTTGTTTTATGGGCAACGGGCCGGACCTACTCACCACCTGGTTCGCCATCAATTACATCGGCGCGGTCTATGTGCCGATCAACACCGCAGCCCTCGGTCGCCCGCTGGAACATATTCTGGATGACGCGGATGCGCCACTGATGGTCGCGCACGCCGATCTGGTAGAACGATTGCAGGATGTCGCTCCGGGCAAACTGCGTAAAGTCTTGGTGGTCGAAGGTGTCGTAAACCACGCCATCTCTGGCGTGGAAATCCTGCCTTTGACTGACGTAGAAACCGTCAGCGAAACCGAACTCGTTCTCGACACGCCGATTGAGCCATGGGACACGCTTGCCATCATGTACACGTCGGGTACGACGGGCAATGCCAAGGGTGTCGTGACCTCTTATGTGCAGCTTTATACGATGGGGCCAGACGCCTTTGATTGCGTCGATGAAACGGACCGTTGCATGATCTGCGGTCCGATCTTTCATTGCGGTTCCACGCTCTATGTCTATGCAATGCTGGCGCGCGGACTATCGATTGGTATCATGCGCGAGTTCAAAACACAGCACTTCTGGCAAGCAGTGCGGGAAACAAACTCGACCTACTGTCTGTTGCTGGGTGTGATGGCCAGTTTTCTCTTAAAACAGCCGGTTTCATCGGATGATCGCAACCACCCGCTGCGTCGTGCCTTCATCACGCCATTTGGCGAAGACGGTCCATTATTCGCCGAGAGATTTGGCGTGGAGGCATGGACCATCTACAACATGACCGAAATCGCCAGTCCGCTTGTTGCCGGTCCCGGCATTACCCAAAAGGGCATCGCGGGGAAGCCGCGCCCCTGGTATCAGTTGCGTGTCGTCGACGAAAACGACATCGAAGTGCCGGATGGCACAGCTGGTGAACTTGTCATTCGCTCCGACCGTCCATGGGCTTTGATGAAAGGCTATTACAACAATCCGAAAGCCACCGTGGAAGCCATGCGCAATGGCTGGTTTCACACCGGGGACAGCTTTCGCAAGGACGAAAACGGCGTTTATTTCTTCGTTGATCGTCTGAAAGATGTCATTCGGCGACGCGGCGAAAATATCTCGTCTTTCGCGTTGGAGGCCGAAGTCCTTTTTCACGACAGCGTCAAAGAATGCGCGGCTATCGCAGTACCAAGTGAATTGAGCGAAGATGAAGTCCTGATCGCCGTGACGCCGGTGGACGGACAAGAAATTGTCGCCGAAGAGTTGCTGGATTTTCTTGCAGGCCGCCTACCCCGCTTTATGGTGCCGCGCTATGTGCGGATTTTGGAATCTCTTCCGAAGACATCGAGCGGTAAAATCCAGAAGCATATTTTGCGCAGCGAAGGGGTTACCGGAAACACGATCGATCGCGAGCTGAAGGTGAAGCGCGCAAGTTGATTTGCAGAAGCGCGACACCGATAAATCGAAAGAACTGAACACATGGAAAATTTCGTTTTCAACACAACGCCATCCATCGTGCTGCAGACCGGTGGTCTGGCGAAGATCGCCGATATTGCTGGGCACCTGTTGGGCAAGCGCGTTGTGATCGTGACTGACAAGGGATTGCGCAAGCTCGGACTTCTGGACCCTGCAATCAATGCGCTGGAACAGGCAGACATTGCCGTTTCGATCTTTGACGACGTGCAGGCTGATCCGCCAGAAAGCAATGTTCTCGCGTTGAAAGATCACATCCTGGCGCATGAAGCGACAGGCGTCCTCGCCATTGGCGGCGGCTCCTCAATGGATGTTGCAAAGGTTGCAGCCCTGATCGCAAAGAGCGGTGAAACGCTCAACGACATTTACGGCGTCAACATAGCGCACGGTCCGCGTCTCCCGCTTGTTCTGGTGCCGACAACAGCGGGCACCGGGTCAGAAGTCACACCGATTTCGATCATCACCACGGGTACATCGGAAAAGAAGGGCGTCGTTTCTCCGCTCCTGCTGCCGGACATGGCAATCCTCGACGCGGATTTGACCGTGGGTCTGCCAGCAGCGGTAACTGCCGCCACCGGCATCGATGCGATGGTGCACGCCATCGAGGCCTATGCGTCAGCGTCTGCCAACAACAATCCCCTGTCGCGCTCATTGGCACGCAACGCCCTGCAATTGCTTGGCTCCATTATCCGCACAGCGGTCTTTGATGGCCAAAACCGCGATGCACGGGCTGCCATGCTGCTTGGCTCGTTGCTTGCCGGTCAGGCCTTTGCCAATTCTCCGGTGGCTGCGGTTCATGCACTCGCCTATCCAATTGGCGGGCATTTCCATGTTCCGCACGGCCTGTCCAATGCGCTCGTGCTTGCGCATGTATTGCGTTTCAACCTGCCGGAAGCGAGCCATATCTACGCGGAAATTGCAGCGGATGTTTTCCCGGAACTTGGCGCCGTGTCGGCGGAGAAGCGCGCTGAAGCCTTTGTCGAAAAGCTCGCAGATCTCAGCCGTGAGCTTGGCGTACCGCAGACATTGCGTGAGGTGAATATTACCGAAGATGATCTGCCCCTGCTTGCGCGCGACGCCATGAAACAGACCCGCCTTCTGGTCAACAATCCGCGCAAGGTAACCGAGGCCGACGCTCTCGCGATCTATAAGGCCGCATATTGATCAAGCCTCAACTGGGATCAAAAAAAGGCCGGTTAAACCGCCCTCAGACTGCTGACAAACCCCTGGCTCTAACCAGGGGTTTGTGATTCACTGGGTCATGTTGAAGAAACCTGCTCCCGAACAGACGGCTCTCGAGATGGTGACGCTCGACAGCCTGGTGCCCAAGGATCATCTGCTTCGCAAGATCGATGCGGTGATAGACTTCTCCTTTATCCATGATCGGGTTGCGGGGCTTTATTGCGCCGACAACGGTCGTCCGCCGCTCGACCCGACCTTGATGTTCAAGGCGCTGTTCATCGGCTACCTGTTCGGCATCCGCTCGGAACGTCAGCTGGCGCGCGAGATCGAGGTGAATGTCGCCTATCGCTGGTTTCTGAGGATGAAGTTGACCGATGGCGTGTTCGATGCCTCGACGCTTTCCCAGAACCGCCGCCGGCGCTTCAACGACACTTCGGTCGCCCAGAACATTTTTGACCATATCGTCGAGCAGACGGTAGATCACGGTCTGGTCGACGGTACGGTTCTCTATACCGACTCGACGCATCTGAAAGCCAATGCCAACAAGGGCAAATACGATCTGGAGATGGTGGCCAAGTCGCGCTCCGACTACTGGGCCGATCTCGACCTGGCGATCGAAGCCGAGCGGGTGTTGCACGGCCAGAAGCCATTGAAGGAAAAGGAGCGCGAAGCCGAGGTCAAGCAGACCAAGGTCAGCCGAACCGATCCCGACAGCGGCTACATGGTACGCGACGGCAAGCCGAAGGGCTTCTTCTATCTGGATCACCGCACGGTGGATGGCCGTCTTGCGATCATCACCGACACCCATGCGACGCCGGCCAACGTGCATGACAGTATCGTCTATCTCGACCGGCAGGACCGCCAGCGTGAGCGGTTCGGCTTCGACGTCGGTGCTGTCGGGCTGGATGCCGGCTATGCGACGGCCGGTATCGCCAAAGGCCTGGAGAACAGGGATATTCTCGTTGTTACCGGCTACCGCAATCCGACCTCACCCAGAGCCGGCATGATGCGTAAGTCGAAGTTCGTCCATGACAGCGAACAGGACGGCTATCGTTGCCCGCAAGGCCAGCTTCTCACCTACGCCACCACCGACCGCAACGGCTACAGGCACTATACATCCGACCCCACCATCTGTGGCGGCTGCCCGCTTCTGGCGTCGTGCACATCCAACAGCAAGGCGGTGCGCACCATCAACCGTCATGTCTGGGCCGATGCCCGCCAGCGCATCGATAGCCATCGCCTCACCACCTGGGGCAAAGCGATCTACAAGCGCCGCAAGGAGACCGTCGAACGTTCCTTCGCCGATGCCAAGCAACTGCATGGCCACCGCTATGCCGCCTCCGAAGTCTCGTGCGCGTCCAATGCCAGTGCCTGCTGGCCGCAGCCGCCCAGAACATCAAGAAGATCGCAATCGCCCTCACCAAGGCCAGCCAACCAAGCCCCACATGAGAAAAGGGGCATCTGAACGGCCTGGTCAAAACAGCCGATCCATCTCGCAGCTCAACACAAAATAAAACCCCGCCAAAAAAATGACGGGGTTTGTCAGCGGTCTGAGGCCGCTTGAAGCGGCCTTTTTTCGTTTCAATCAACAAATCTCAAACAGGCCTGCTGCGCCCATGCCGCCGCCAACGCACATGGTCACAACCACATAACGTCCATTGCGCCGCTTGCCTTCGATGAGGACATGCCCTGTCATACGCGCACCCGACATTCCGTAAGGATGGCCAATCGAAATAGCGCCGCCATTCACGTTGAGCTTCTCATTGTCGATACCAAGCTTATAGCGGCAATAAAGCACCTGTGCTGCGAAGGCCTCGTTCAGCTCCCACAGATCGATATCATCGACCGTCAGGCCATGCTGCTTTAGCAGCTTTGGCACGGCATAAACCGGACCAATGCCCATCTCGTCGGGCTCGCATCCCGCAACGGCCATCCCGCGACAAATACCGAGCGGAGACAGGCCACGCTTTTCCGCTTCCTTCGCTTCCATCAGCACGGACGCGGAAGCACCGTCCGACAGCTGCGAGGCGTTACCTGCGGTAATAAAGCCACCCTGCGATATTGTTTGCCCCCCGGAAAAGACCGGCTTCAACCCGCGCAAGCCTTCCAGTGTGGTTTCGGGGCGATTACCTT
This sequence comes from Brucella tritici, assembly GCF_902825325.1. GTDB lineage: Bacteria > Pseudomonadota > Alphaproteobacteria > Rhizobiales > Rhizobiaceae > Brucella. Next base: position 32,910 of record NZ_CADEAR010000021.1, read on the forward strand.
CGTCCATGGCCAGCTCAACGGTTTTCGCGGAGACCTCGCCCGTAGCCTTGTCCTTGACAAGCATCGTGGATTGGATCGGGACAATCTCGGCGTTCAGGCGGCCTGCGGCCTGTGCAGCCGCAGTGCGCTGCTGCGATTGCAGCGCATATTCATCCTGCGCCTCGCGCGATATACCATACCGCGCCGAAACGATCTCCGCCGTCTCGATCATGCTCATATAGGTGGCGGGCAGATGCTCCGTCAGCCAGGGATCACGCCAGCGATAGACGTTCATATGCTCGTTCTGCACGAGCGAGATCTGCTCCACGCCACCGCCAATGGCAATCGTCATACCATCGCCGGTGATCTGCTTGGCGGCTGTTGCGATAGCCATCAGCCCCGACGCGCATTGACGATCCATCGACTGGCCAGGAACTGAAACCGGAAGGCCAGCCCGCAACAAGGACGTGCGGGCGATATTCATGTGGGTCGTGCCTTGCTGAAGCGCAGCACCGAGAACCACATCCTCTACTTCCGCGCCATCAATGCCCGCGCGCTTGACGGCAGCGGCAATCGCATGGCCAGCCAGCGCTGGCGCAGTCGTGTCGTTGAAGGCTCCACGATAGGCTTTGCCAATCGGTGTGCGCGCAGTTGATACGATTACAGCTTCTCTCATCAGAGCTCCTCCACTGACGCTGGAACGTAAAGCCTTTCAGCTAATTCTCTCAGTTCCGGGGTCAGCGGAACAGGCCGTCGCGTGTCTCGGTCTACATAGACATGCACATATTCACTTACAGCAGCGGTCAGCTCTTCGCTATCCTTGAAGATGCCAAATCCCCACAGCAGACTGGTAGTGCCGATATGCTCGACACGAACCCCGACAACGACATTGTCAGGATAGGAAATCTCGGAGAAATAATTCGTTGAATTGCGTGCAACGATACCAATGGGGCTGGAGCCATTCAGCTCCAGAGCACCAGACGCAATAAGCGACCGGTTCAATGCTGCATCGCAATATTGCATATAGACCACATTGTTGACGTGGCCATAAATGTCCATATCGCTCCAGCGCGTCTGCATCTTGTAGAACTCCCGGTAGCCTGACCGGGGTTCAGCCTTCGGGCGCGCTTTGGAGGCCGTCATTCGATAACCTCATTAGCACGCGACGTCGCGATGATGCGATCCACATGCGCCAAACCAGCGTCAGTCTCGATGAAATTGGTCATGTCGTCAATCTTTGTGAACGCAGCAGCAACGGCTTCCGGTGTCCGCTCGCTTTTCGGCAGATAAACGCCTTCACTTTCCACAATCGCCATACGGGCCACAGTTCCGGCCCCTGCCAGAAGCACTGTGCGGCTTGGCGCCTGTTCGCTGACAAGGAAGAGAGCAGCGGGAACGACATTTTCAGGTGCGAGACGCACCAGCATTTCTTCATCCAGCACGTCACCGGTCATGCGCGTTGCAGCCGTGGGCGCAATTGCATTGACATGGATGTCGTATTTGTCGCCTTCAAAATGCAACACATTCATCAGGCCGACGAGTCCCGCCTTGGCCGCACCATAGTTGGACTGGCCGAAATTCCCATAAACGCCCGACGTGGAAGTCGTCATCAGGATGCGGCCATAGTTCTGGCCTTTCATGATGTCCCACACAGCGCGACTGGCATTGGCCGAGCCAATAAGGTGCACGTCTACCACGGCGCCAAAATCGCACATTTCCATTTTCGCAAAGCTCTTGTCGCGCAAAATCCCGGCATTGTTGATGAGAATATCAATGCGACCGAATTCTTCGACCGTGTGCTTCGCCAGCGCCTGCATGTCTTCGAACTTCGTGACGTTGCCAGCGTCGGCAATGGCGACACCGCCCTTGGATCGAATTTCCGCAACGACCTTTTCGGCTGCCTCCGATGCCCCGCCGGTGCCGTCGCGGCTGCCACCGAAATCGTTCACGACGACCTTTGCGCCGCGCGCTGCCAGTTCGAGGGCATAAGCGCGCCCAAGCCCGCCGCCTGCACCCGTTACAATTACAACACGATTTTCAAAAGAAATGGCCATGTGATCTTCAACCTACTGTCAGTATGAGCCAGTCAGCGGCGAGTGCTGGCTTGGTTTCGTCTTTGATTTCAACAGTCGCTCCAAGGATCTGGAGCTGGCCATTGCCCTTCGGCTGAACAGATTTCGAATTGAACGCACCACGAATGAAAGAACCCACCTTCACCGGCGCGAGAAAGCGGACTTTGTCGAAGCCATAATTGATTTCAACCGTACCCGCGGCAACCTCCGGCAAAACCTCACGACTGAGCTTGGTCAACAGGCCAAGCACGAGAAAACCGTGTGCAATAGTGCCACCAAAAACACTTTCCGTCGCTGCGCGTTCCGGGTCTGTGTGAATGAATTGATGATCATCGATCACGTCCGCAAACCGATCCACAAGCTGTTGATCGATCTTGATCCAGTCCGAGTACAGGAGCTGGCGTTCTGCGTTTGCAATGAGTGCTGACGCAGCAGAATTAGGGCTAATTTCCAAAATTACATCCTCCAGGCGTCGAGAAATGGACTGTAGCCGCATTAATCAACAACATACTGAGTAGTATGCACTTGAACATGGCTTTGTCTAGTGGCATTTTGGCATCGAAATTTGCTAGGCTAGGCTGCCGCTTACCTATGCATAAATCGGAGTAGAAGATGGCTGACAGCCGCCGAAATAACCGAACGGACAGTACCGGAAATGTCTTAATCCTGGAAACCGCCGCTCAGTGCTTCATGGAGCAAGGCTTCGCCACAACAAGCATCGATGATGTGGCGCGCAGGATGGGTTCGACCAAAGGGCGCATTTATCACTACTACTCATCGAAGACGGATTTGTTCTTCGACGTGCATCGTGAAGGTATGGATCGACTGTTCAAGGCTGTCGAACCGGTCATGACGATGAACGGCTCGGGCCTGCACCGACTTGAGGAGATGCTCATGGCGCATGCGCTAGCCATGATGACCAACGTCGCTTTCGAAGCCGTGGTGGTGCAAGGCGTCCATATGCACAAACTGGCGGCAACCACGCCAGATCAACGCCGCACACTCAACGAGCTTATTTCCATCCGACGCCGGTTCGAGGATTTGTTCAAGCAGATAATTCGCGACGGGATCGATGACGGCAGTATTCGGGAGGTCGATGTATCGATAGCTGCCAAAGCCGTACTCGGCGCGATCAACTGGTTGTCCATCTGGTATCAGCCGAGAAGCATTCAAACTGAGAACGACAAAATTGCCTTGGCCAAAGAGATCGTGAATATCCAGATAAATGGGCTTCGTCCATCCAACTAGCTGTGAGCTTTCAAGAGGTTGTCCATTTGGAGCGGATTTAGGAGACTGAAGGGTAGCGTCGCCTTAACATTTGCGGGGGTATTTGCGGACATTAGCCCGACCCGGTGTTGTCACGTTAACTGGGCTGCAGTTGCCTGCCTGACGGTTTGGGCGTAAATTTTGGCGATGCAGACATCAGAT
>NZ_CADEAR010000022.1 GCF_902825325.1 Brucella tritici
GCGCGTGACGCCTTCGAAGGCTTCGCGAGAAAGCGCAATCTGCTTGAACAGCCGGAAGCGGCAATCCCATGGATGACTAGCAAAGTCTCGAGCGGCGGTAGAATTCCGATGTGAGGCGTGCCATGCACTGGTATTTTCTAATTGAGGGCACAATCCTCGTTGCGCTGCTCTGGGTCATATCAATGCTTTTCTGGGATACCAGACGAAAACAATGAACATAGACCCCGGCTCGTTCCGGGGTTTTTCTTGAGGATTTTGTCGTCAAAGGGTTGTCCGCAAAACTGGCAAGGGCCATTACCGCCTGATCTTCTCCAAGACAAAGGTAATTCACCAAATGTTAGTAAGATGGTCCGGTTTCGGAATGGTTTCGGTTTTCGTCCTGATCGCAGGGATGCTGGGAGCGACTTACCTATTGAGACCGTATTTCATGCAGAGCATGGCGCTTCATCCAGCGGCATATGTCGCAAACGGTATCGGTCTAGTTGTCGGCGCAGTCGCAAACCTCTTCGTGGCTGCAGTTTTCAAGAAGATTTCAGCGGACACGTATCACAGCTTTATGGGTATCAGCATGATTGGATGGTCTGTGATCGGCGCCATTGGTGGAGCTGCTCTCGCAGCTTACGGCTGGACACTGTGAATGCCGCGTCTCAACGATTGCATCTTTGCAAGTTTGTGAGATGATGAAGTGGTGCGGTTGAAGCCCCCGCTTCAACTACGCACAGCCTCGGCAAGCCCCCCGCCGAGGTTTTTTATTGGCAAAGAAAAAGCCGCCTTAGTGGGTGGCGCGGTGTGCCGAGTTATCGATATCGTTATTCGGGCCATTCAAACGCGGGCAATTCGGCAAGAAAGTCTCCCGAACTCGGTTGTTCGCGCTGTCCGCTCTTTACCTTTTCGAGTTCGCCAAGCGAGTAGGTCCATATCTGATCACGCCAGACGACGAACGCCTGTGCTTCAGCGGCCCATTCAGGAACAGTCGAGTTGACATAACTTGCGAGTGAGTTGCCGTCGTCATATTGCCGCTCGTTGGCCGTCCGGTCGATCATGGATTGGATCGCGGCGCGGTAGGAGTTAACAATCGCGGCTATCGCATCCGCCTGTTTCATTTCAGGCGTGATCACAAGTGATTTATTCAACGGCATGTTCTGCCTCCGTATTACGGGCTTCTGGCAGGGCAATCTCACCACAGTTTTGAATTTCAAATCACTTGCGCTTCATTTTTTGAGCGGCCACTTAGGTTCATAGAAACTGTTACAACCAAGGAGCCTGAAATGACTTACGAGACGCGAGAACAATTGTGCGAAGTTTTGAGCCTTATCCATGATATAGCCGCCGAAGCAGGGACACACGAAGGCATCCCTGCCAATGTTGACCAAGCTCTCGACAAGATCGCCTCATTGGCCCGATATGAGATGAACGTGATGAGCGAGAAATCACTGCCCACCAAATGAAAAAACCCCGCTCGATGGCGGGGCTGAATATTGATCGCTTATTTAGACAGATGCGCTATCCTGATGGAAACAGGAGGGCAGCAATGTATCAGATCAAGGTATTGGAACTTCTCGAAGACGGTACGTCACGGCCATATGAGTTCACCGAAATGGAAACCGCGCAAGAGTTCGTCCGACACGCCACCTTTGACCTGAAGGTCTGGATAGAAAGGTACGGAATATTCGACCGCGATGACTTCTTGAAGCTCCGGTCTATGCCGCAGGATGAAGCCATCCCGTTTTAGTTCCGCCGGCTCTCTCCAATGAAAAAGCCGCCACCCGAAGGCGACGGCTGAAGCATGCGCGGCACTCTCTCCACCCGTCACCAATTTACCGTAGGTTGCGGGCCGGTGGCCTTCCCTTGGCCCATGCACGGACTCGAACCGTGGGCTTCCGACTGCTCGTTGAGGCATTGCCTCGAATATTCAGGGCTGGGGCTTCCCCACTCCGCGCCGTAGACCGGTATGATGACCCGTTCCGCGCCCTGCTATCAGGCTTGTGACCCTCGGCATTCTGTAGAGGCGTCATTGCCTGCCGGCTATCGTTGTCCCTCGCACCCGATTTGCCGGAAACGGTATGGAGGTAAGCCGGGGCCGACCCCCAGCGCTGGAAACAGTCAGCTTTGATAAGGGAGATCAGGCAATTGCTCCCGGACGTATTTCGATGTTTCCATCCAGCATATCGACCCGCGCTGTTTTGGTGCCGACAGTAGGATTTGAACCCACAGCCTCCGGTTTACAAAACCATTGCCCTACCGTTGAGCTATATCGCCGTATTTGGCGCTGTGGGAGGATTTGCACCTCCCGGCAACCGGTTGGACATTCGGTCGCCTGCTACTTGCACCCGCATATTGGTGCCCATCCGCTATGCAGCGGGTTTCATTTTCTCATGAAGAGAAGGGATGTTCTTGGGCTTGGCGTCCGGCGCTCTCCAGTGTGTCGCGCACTTCTCGGACGATACCGTTTGTTGATGTGAGTTATCGTCGTTTTCGGACACGCTGTCTAGCTCGACTGTCAACCGAACTTGATACAATCGGTTGAGATTGTTCGCAATTACTTGGGTTAATTGATCAATTTTCCTTCTCATTTGTCGGTCATTCATCATATTTTCTAATGCAAATCGGCTAAGCTTCATGCCTTTTCGGGCTTTCACATATGCCCAGCCGTACAGAAGCTTGCGGTCTTCGGATTGTAGGATTGCTTCAAGCTTGCTGTGGGAAACGGCCCCTGCATTATGCGAAGACGACAGGCTTTTAGAGCGCATCCCGAAAAGTGTGAAACCGTTTTCGGATGCGCGTTAGAACAAGTATTTAGAGCGTCGATCTGATCCAATCAGATCGAAACACGCACTAACGCGCTTCCCGTTGCGGAATCAAAAATGCGGCCCCGAAAGCCGCATTTTTGATACTTGTCAGATTTTAATACCAGCCGACGGCCACCTGAGCCTCTTCGGACATACGGTCTGGCGTCCATGGCGGATCGAATGTCATCGTGACTTCAACCATTGAAACGCCCTCAACTGCACTAACCGCGTTCTCGACCCAGCCTGGCATTTCACCTGCAACCGGGCAGCCAGGAGCTGTCAGCGTCATCTCGATCTTCACAGTGCGATCGTCTTCGATATCAATTTTGTAGACGAGGCCGAGTTCATAGATATCGGCCGGAATCTCCGGGTCATAAACCGTCTTCAAGGCCGCGATGATGTCGTCCGTCATGCGCAGGAGAACTTCCTGAGGAATGGCAGAAGCGGAGAATACCGAATTGCCTTCGGCCTTCTCGCTGCCCTCGACATGCGCGGTATCGGCTTTGTCCTGAACTTTCTGTTCCATATCGGTCATCCGAAAAATTTCCTTGCCTTTTCCAAGGCTTCCGCCAATGCATCCACTTCAGCACGGGTATTATACAGGGCGAAGGATGCACGGCATGTAGAGGTAACGCCGAAGCGTTTCAAGAGCGGCTGCGCGCAATGTGTTCCGGCTCGTACCGCAACCCCCGCCCGGTCGATCACCATCGATACGTCATGCGCGTGAATTCCTTCAAGCGCAAACGAAATGATGGCTCCCTTGTCCGGTGCATTGCCAAAAATACGCAATGAGTTGATCCGACCAAGCTGCTCATGAGCATAATCACGTAAATCCTCCTCATGAGCGAGGATCGCATGACGGCCGATCTTTTCCATATATTCAAGCGCAGCGCCAAGACCAATGGCTTGAACGATGGGCGGCGTACCCGCTTCGAAGCGATGAGGTGGGTGGTTGTAGGTGACGTTTTCTTCCGTCACTTCCTCAATCATTTCGCCGCCGCCTTGGAAAGGACGCATCTTCTCAAGCATTTCCGAACAACCATAGAGGACGCCGATGCCGGATGGTCCGTAAACCTTGTGGCCGGTAAAGACATACCAGTCGCAGCCGAGATCTTGCACGTCGACAGGCAGGTGCACAGCGCCCTGACTGCCATCAACCAAAACCGGAATGCCGCGTGCATGGGCTAGTTCCACGATCTTCTTGATCGGTGTAACGGTCCCGAGCGCATTCGACATATGCGTGATGGCGACGAGCTTGGTACGCTCAGTCAGACGTTTTTCAAATTCCTCGATATGGAAGATGCCTTCGTCATCCACCGGTGTGAAGACCAGTTTTGCACCCTGTCTTTCACGAATGAAATGCCACGGCACGATGTTGGAGTGATGCTCCATGATCGATAGCAGGATTTCATCACCCTCACCGATATTCGGCATGCCATAGCCATAGGCGACCGTGTTGATGGCTTCGGTCGCATTCTTCGTGAAGACAATTTCGTCCACCGAACCGGCATTCAGAAAGCGCCGTACCGTTTCGCGCGACTTTTCATAGGCATCCGTTGCCGCATTCGACAAAAAATGCAGGCCACGATGAACATTGGCATATTCGTTGGAATAAGCGTGCGTCACAGCGTCGATGACACTCTGAGGCTTTTGCGCCGATGCACCATTGTCGAGATAGATCAGTGGCTTGCCGTGTACTTCTCTCGAAAGGATCGGAAAGTCCCGGCGGATCGCCTCGACGTCATAGCGCGCTATAAGCGGATTCTTCTGGTCCATGATCGTTCCTCTTGCCGTTTCGGCAGGAAAAGGCAGAGCGTACACCTGCACACTCTGCCTTAATCAATCAGGCGTGGGTGGCGAGCCAGTTGGACAGCATTTCTTCCAGTGCCTCAACCAGCGTTTCGTCTTCCAGCTCTTCGATAATCTCGGCGATGAATGCCTTGATCAGCAGGCCACGTGCCTCGTTTTCCGGAATGCCGCGGGCCATCAGATAAAACAGATAGTCCCTCGACAATTCGGCAACCGTCGCACCGTGACCGCAGGCCACGTCATCGGCAAAGATTTCGAGTTCGGGCTTGGCATCGAACTCGCCATCATCCGAAAGCAGCAGCGTGTTGCAGGCCATGCGAGCGTCGGTCTTCTGGGCGATCTGCGCAACGCGGATCATGCCCTGGAAAACGCCACGCGCACGGTCCTTGACCACGTTGCGAATGATCTGGGTCGAACGCGTATTTTCCACCAGATGGCCAACCGTCATGGTGATATCGGTGTGCGTGTCGTCGGCCAGAAGATTAAGGCCGCGAAGCTCGAAGTCGGAGTCCTCACCCGTCACATTGACGTGCACTTCCTGACGAACCAGCTTGCCGCCCGCATTGACGATATAGAGCGTAAGCTTGGAGCCCTTGCCAATCGTTGCATTGAACTGCGAAAGCTGCGTTGCCTGACCAAAATCACGCAGGATGATCCAGAGGATTTCAGCGCCGTCGCCAACGGTTACGTGATTGACAGAGGTGGAGAAGGCATCGCTCTCGCCGCCATTCTGGCGCTCCACGATGGTGCCCTTGACGTTCGCACCGATGCGAACAGGGAAACGCGTGTGTCCCTGTCCGGCCCTCTGGATGTTCTGGAGCTCCAATGGCGCTTCCAGTTCGGTGTCATCGGCAATCGAAACCATCCAACCATCGCTGACATAGGCGGCATTGATCTGGCCGATCGTATCGTCGAAACCGCGCGACCGAAGCTGGGTGACGAGCGAACCGTCAGCCAACGCCTCGCGAACCGGGGTCAGCGACACGCCTTCAGGCGCTTTTGCGGTAAGAGCTACGCCATTGCTTGCGGCAGCGACGGACGACCCGGCAATGAGCGCAGGCAATGCTTGTGTTCCAGCAGCAGCGTCGAACGGCGCCACACCCTTCAGAAGCGTTCGGAAATCCGTATAATGCCAGCTTTCGACGCGGCGGGACGGAATGCCATTCTCCTTGAGTGTTTCAAGCGCCGCATCACGTGCAACGACAACATCACCATTGCCCGGCAGGTCACCCATGCGGTCGGCAAAACTGTCGATCAGCGCGCTTTCAGCGGGTGTTCTCGGCTTGGTAGCCGGGGCGGTCTGGATATTCATGATCCATTCCTCCTCAGGCTGCTTCGCCGATTACTTCGGCATAACCGTTTTCTTCCAGATGCAGTGCGAGGCTCTTGTCGCCGGACTTGATAACCTGCCCCTTGTAAAGCACGTGCACGCTATCGGGAACGATGTATTCGAGCAGACGCTGATAGTGGGTGATGACGATCACGGCACGATCTGGCGAACGCAGTGCGTTCACGCCTTCCGATACAATCTTCAGCGCGTCGATGTCGAGGCCGGAGTCGGTTTCGTCGAGCACGCAGAGACTTGGTTCCAGAAGCTGCATTTGAAGAATTTCAGCGCGCTTCTTTTCGCCGCCCGAAAAGCCGACATTGAGCGGACGTTTCAGCATGTTCATATCAATGCTGAGCTGGCCGGCGGCGTCCTTCACGCGCTTGATGAATTCCGGAATCTTCAGTTCCGGCTCGCCGCGCGCCTTGCGCTGACTGTTCATCGCAACCTTCAGGAATTCCATCGTAGCAACGCCCGGAATTTCCATCGGATACTGGAAAGCAAGGAAAATGCCCTTGGCGGCGCGTTCAGCCGGGTCGAGTTCGAGGATCGACTCGCCATTATAAAGAATGTCGCCTTCCGTCACTTCATAATCCTCGCGACCGGCGAGGATGTAGGAAAGCGTCGACTTGCCCGAACCGTTCGGACCCATGATCGCAGCAACTTCACCCTTGTTCACTGTGAGGTTCAGGCCACGGATGATCTCGGTATCCGTGTCGGCGATCTTTGCATGGAGGTTCTTGATCTCAAGCATGAATGTAAACCTTGTTCTAATGCCAGGAAAAGGCTGGCCAGAAAATCTGATGCGAGATGGAAGGAGCGCGTCGGTTAACCGACGCTGCCCTCAAGCGAAATGCCGATAAGCTTCTGGGCTTCGACGGCGAATTCCATCGGCAGTTCCTGAATGACTTCCTTCACGAAGCCATTGACGATGAGAGCAATTGCCTCCTCCTCCGGAATGCCGCGCTGCATCACATAGAACAGCTGATCTTCCGAAATCTTGGAGGTGGTTGCCTCGTGTTCGAACTGCGCCGTCGCGTTTTTCGCCTCGATATACGGCACCGTATGCGCGCCGCAATCGTTGCCGATCAGGAGCGAGTCGCACTGGGTGAAGTTACGGGCATTTTCGGCCTTGCGATGGGCAGAAACCTGTCCGCGATAGGTGTTGTTCGACTTGCCAGCCGAGATCCCCTTGGAGATGATGCGGCTCGACGTGTTCTTGCCGAGGTGCAGCATCTTGGTGCCCGAGTCGATCTGCTGATAACCGTTCGACACAGCAATCGAGTAGAACTCACCGCGTGAATTGTCGCCGCGCAGAATGCAGGACGGGTATTTCCAGGTGATGGCGGAGCCGGTTTCAACCTGTGTCCAGGAGATCTTGGAATTGTCGCCACGGCAATCGCCACGCTTGGTGACGAAGTTGTAGATACCGCCCTTGCCGCTGCTGTCGCCCGGATACCAGTTCTGGACCGTCGAGTATTTGATTTCGGCGTTTTCGAGCGCAATCAGCTCAACGACAGCCGCGTGCAGCTGATTTTCATCGCGCTGCGGTGCGGTGCAACCTTCCAGATAGGAAACATACGCGCCTTCATCAGCGATGATGAGCGTACGTTCGAACTGGCCGGTGTTCTTTTCGTTGATGCGGAAATAGGTCGAAAGCTCCATTGGGCAACGAACGCCCTTTGGAACATAGACAAACGAACCATCGGTGAAGACAGCCGAATTCAGCGTCGCGTAATAGTTGTCCGAAACAGGAACCACTGAAGCCAGATACTTCTGCACCAGTTCAGGATGTTCGCGGATCGCTTCCGAAATCGAACAGAAGATTACACCAGCTTTGGCAAGTTCTTCCTTGAAGGTCGTAACCACCGACACACTGTCGAACACGGCATCAACGGCAACGCGGCCGGACGCATAGACATTGTCGGAAGGATTTCCATCGATTTCGCTCGGCTCACCCTGCTTGCGGACGCCAGCAAGGATTTCCTGCTCGCGCAACGGAATGCCAAGCTTTTCGTATGTCTTCAGCAACTCCGGATCGACTTCATCAAGCGATTTCGGGCCGGACTGGTTTTTCGGCGCTGCATAATAATAGGCGTCCTGAAAATCGATCTTCGGATAATCGACGCGCGCCCATGTCGGCTCTTCCATGGTGAGCCAGCGTTCATAGGCTTTCAGACGCCATTCCAGCATCCATTCCGGCTCGTTCTTCTTGGCGGAAATGAAGCGAATGATATCTTCGTTGAGGCCCTTGGGAGCCTTCTCGGCTTCGATCATCGTCTCGAAGCCATACTTGTACTGGTCCACGTCAAGGCCGCGGACCTGATCAATGGTCTCCTGCACTGCAGGCATTGGCGTTCTCCATCCTCGTCGGGGTCAAGGCCCGACAGTTGCAAACGTCAAGGTGATATGTCTTGAACAATACCGCCTCAATATAGTGTGCGTGGCCCTTCTTTAAAACCTCTCTAAACTGAATTTCAAGCACCGGGTTCAAATTTGCCCTTAAAAATGCCGATTAAAACGATCAACTTAATGAAACAGCCCGGTGAAACGGCAATTGCAGGCGGCACATCCCGGCTTTGGTGCCTTGATTTCTTTTAAAAAATTGGAATTTCCGGACGAGCGATCAGAATCATACCTGCCCCTTGCCGTGTACATGTAGGAACATAGATAGCTAAAGGAAAGGGAGACCATGATGAGCACCCAAAATCTGCAGGACTATGTAAAATTTCTCGAACAGCAGGTGAATGATGAGGGCCGCACCATCGAGCAGCTGAAATTTTTTCAGGACGCCCACAACAAGTTCAATATTTCAAATGCCAGCGCTTCCGACGATATCGCAGCAGATATCGCCAAACGGGAAGAATTCAAAACGCGCTACGAGGGCTATATCGCTGCTGCAAAGCAGAAGCTCGGCCTCGATTTTTGAATTACAATCACACCTTCTTGGCGCGGCGCTCGATAATTTTGCGGAACACATTGAGAAACGCGTCGACTTGATCGGGCGTTGCTGTTGGCTCAAGCGACACGCGGATCGCTCCGAGACTGTCCCCATGTCCCATGGCTGACAGCACATGGCTGGGACCGACTTTTCCAGATGAGCAGGCCGAGCCTGCCGAGAGAGCAATTCCGCCGAGATCAAAGGCGATCTGCACGGTTTCCGCCTTTTGCTCCTCAAGGGAAAAGAACGTCGTATTGGGCAATCTGCCAACCGACTTTCCGTATATCACCGCATCCGGGGCTATGGCTTCAAGTCCGGCTTCCAACTTGTCCCGCATCGCCGGGGACCAGCCATCATCGTCCAGTCGCGCTTTGGCAATATCAGCCGCAGCACCGAAACCTGCAATCAGCGGCAGAGCCTCAGTTCCTGCTCTATGCCCCTTCTCCTGACCACCACCGCGAACAAGCGCGCGCGGCATCATGAGATCGGAAATAGCGATAATTGCACCGACACCTTTGGGCCCACCAATCTTGTGTGAGGAGATTATGAGGTAATCTCCACAATTATCTGAAATATCTAACTTAATGCGCCCTGCGGCCTGGACAGCATCGATGATATAAATGCCGCCTGCTGCCTTCACGATAGCGGCAATTTCCGCAATCGGCTGGATGATGCCGGTTTCATTATTGGCAGCCTGGATCGCCACGAGCGGCAGCCCCTGGCTTTTATCGTGACCGGCGAGAGCTGTTTTCAGGTCATCAAGTTTTATGATGCCATTTACGTCAACCGGCAAAACGGTGACATCCTGCACTGCAAACTGCCCCCCGGACAGCATGCAAGGGTGTTCCGTATCACTCACGTAAAGATGTGACAGGCGGACCGGTGAACGCCCCATCATGTAATTGGGTGTTAGCAGCGTCGATGCGGCTTCCGTTGCTCCAGATGTAAAGAAAACATGGTCTGGCCTGGCATTGACGAGCGCTGCCACGCTGCGCCGTGCTGCTTCAACGAGGGCGCGCGCGGCGCGGCCCTCACGATGCACGGAGGATGGATTGCCAGGAATGCCAAGAGCATAGATGACTGCATCCCGTGCTTCATCAAGCAACGGAGCACTGGCATTATAATCCAGATAGAGCCTCTTGCCGCTCCCGCTCACCGTACCTATCTCCTAAACAAAATTCTGGAAGCGCAATTTTCTTGAATTTTCAATCAAGAAAAGCCTATTAAGCCCCCATAGGAACTGAAACTCGCTTTCAGTCTGTCGAAATTTCAAACCGGTTCTAGAAGCGGCGTCCAACAACGTCAAGTTTCGTCGCCCCAGTCCGGTCTTCCCGTTACGAGCGGAGTACACATGCCAGAAGTTATTTTCAACGGCCCTGCCGGACGCCTCGAAGGTCGCTATCAGCCTTCCAAAGAAAAGAATGCTCCGATCGCGCTTATCCTTCATCCCCATCCGCAGTTCGGCGGAACGATGAACAACAAGATCGTTTATGATCTTTTCTACATGTTCCAGCAGCGCGGCTTTACCACGCTGCGCTTCAATTTCCGCGGCATAGGCCGCAGCCAAGGTGAATTCGACCATGGCGCAGGTGAATTATCGGATGCTGCAAGTGCGCTCGACTGGGTGCAGGCGCTTCACCCTGACTCCAAGACGTGCTGGGTCGCCGGCTATTCGTTCGGTTCATGGATCGGGATGCAGTTGCTGATGCGTCGCCCGGAAATCGAAGGCTTCATTTCCGTTGCGCCGCAGCCGAACACCTACGATTTCTCCTTCTTGGCACCCTGCCCTTCGTCCGGTCTCATCATCCATGGCGATCAGGACAAGGTTGCTCCGCCGAAGGACGTGCAGGCTCTGGTGGACAAGCTGAAGACCCAGAAGGGTATCACAATCACCCAGACCACGATCCCCGGCGCGAACCACTTCTTCGCCGGACAGGGCGACGAACTCATTGAGGATTGCGCCGAATATCTTGATCGCCGTCTGGCTGGCGAACTGGTTGAAGCGCGTCCGAAGCGCCTGCGTTAAGCCTTTACAAGAATTTCGCAAGTCGTTTTCCAGATTTGCAGCGTCTCATCCGGCGGGCCTCCCGCCGGATTTTTCATGCGATGCTATCATCGCAATCCAATGATTCGTTTTCTTCAATCGATCTCATGAGCGTGACATGCCGGTTTATGCCATCCTCGCTATTGCCATCGTGTCCGAGGTCATCGGAACGCTCAGCCTCAAAGCATCAGAAGGTTTCACACGACTGGGGCCGTCCCTGATCGTTGTCGTCGCTTACGGTCTCGCCTTTTACTTTCTCTCCATGACACTGAAGAGCATCCCTGTCGGAATCGCCTATGCGGTCTGGTCCGGGATCGGGGTCACGCTCGTTGCGCTGATCGGCTGGCTGGTGTTCGGCCAGAAGCTTGATCTTGCCGCAGTGCTTGGCATGGGATTGATTATTGCCGGTGTCATTGTGCTCAATCTGTTTTCAAACACCGCACAACACTGAGACTAACCAACGCCGGCTGCTTCCAATCGATGAAGCCAAATTACTGGTTCGCAACCCTCCAATTCGGGAGTTTCCTTGTTATTGGCGGTTGATTGGTGCTAAAGGCGGACTTATCACAGGGATGTAAGCAACCGCTTGCGACCAGTTTCAACTTCGCCTTATCAGTCAGGGAAAAGGAATGTCCGGTTTCAAATCCGATTTTCTTCGCACGCTTTCCGAGCGTGGCTTCATTCATCAGATTTCCGATGAAAGTGGCCTCGACGAATTGTTGGCCAAGGAAACCGTGACGGCCTATATCGGCTTCGATCCTACGGCTCCTAGCCTTCATGCAGGCGGCCTGATCCAGATCATGATGCTGCACTGGCTCCAGCAGACCGGGCACAAGCCAGTCGCACTGATGGGCGGCGGCACCGGCATGGTCGGCGATCCGTCCTTCAAGGACGAAGCCCGCAAGCTGATGACCGAAGATACGATTGCCGAAAACATTGCCGGTATCAAGCGTGTCTTCGCCAACTACCTTACCTTCGGTGACGGTGCGACCGATGCCCTTATGGTCAATAATGCCGACTGGCTGCGCAACATCAACTATCTGGAATTCCTGCGCGATGTAGGCCGTCATTTCTCGGTCAACCGCATGCTTTCGTTCGATTCGGTGAAGACGCGCCTTGATCGTGAGCAGTCGCTGTCATTCCTCGAATTCAACTACATGATCCTGCAGGCCTACGATTTCGTAGAACTGAGCAAGCGCTACGATCTGCGTCTGCAGATGGGCGGCTCGGATCAGTGGGGCAACATCATCAACGGTATCGATCTCGGTCACCGTATGGGAACCCCCCAGCTTTATGCCCTCACCTCGCCGCTGCTGACGACAGCATCCGGCCAGAAGATGGGCAAGTCGCTTGGCGGTGCTATCTGGCTGAACGCGGATATGCTGAGCGCCTATGACTTCTGGCAGTACTGGCGCAACACGGAAGATGCCGATGTCGAGCGGTTCCTGAAGCTTTACACGACGCTTCCGCTGGACGAAGTCGCCAAGCTGGCCGCACTTGAAGGCGTCGAAATCAATGAAGCGAAGAAAATCCTCGCAACGGAAGTAACGGCTATGCTTCATGGTCGTGACGCAGCCGAGGAAGCCGCAGAAACGGCTCGCAAGACCTTTGAGGATGGCGAATTGTCGGAAAATCTCCCGACAGTCGGCGTTCACAAGGCGACGCTGAACAGCGGCATCGGTGTGCTGGCATTGATGGTTCTGGCCGAACTTTGCAGCACCAATGGCGAAGCCCGCCGTCATGTCGAAGGTGGCGCCGTGCGCATCAATGACGAACCTGTCAGCGATCCTCGTATGACCATCGATGCGACTGCGTTGAATGATCAGGGCGTCATCAAGCTGTCGCTGGGCAAGAAGCGTCACGTGCTGATCCGTCCTGCATAAGCTGGACGACGATTGAACAAACAAAGCCGGGTCTTGCGCCCGGCTTTTTTGTATCAAAATTCGAAGATTGAGCGGAATATGCCCGGTGCGATGACGGAGATTGGATTGACGATCACCTGCGGCTGCTTGGCACTTCCCGCAAGCTTGTAGGTAATTCCGATCAGGCCGCGATCACGGCCGTTGCCGAGCAACGCACCGACGATGGGCAGTTCACCAAACAACCGGTTGACGCCGTAGGCGGGCATGAATGTTCCGGTGATCGACATGTTGCCCTGCTTGTCATAAAGCGTTCCCTGGAAGGTCGTGCCGACAGTCGGCCCGCGCACCACGCCCTTGGACAGGTTCAGATAGCCATTGCCCTTTTCAATCAGCGAAAAGCCGCGCTCGATATCAACGCGCGAAACGTCGATATCGCGCTTTACAGCCTGACTGAGACTTGTCCCGCCGTTCGATGGCGAACTGGAAACGATTTTCGCAAGACGCGGTTCGTTGATGATCGCAAAGTTGCGCGCATCGATCTGGCCACGCAATGGGCCGTTGCCCTGTGCCGCGAGACCAACCGTGATCTTGCCGCCGCGCATCTTGTCATAGAAATCGAAGAAACGAAGAACCGCCCCCGCATCATTGGACTGCAACGAAATGGAGCGTGCATCGCCCTGATCGTTGTTCGTGGCAACAAAGGATTCACCTGACGACGTAACGGCATTGACCGAAACGCCCGAAACTTTGCTGCCCGCGCTTTCATAGGAAACAGCGACATTGCGCAGCGTTTCACTGTTAAAGCCGCTGACTTCATCAAGCTGGGCGCTCACCACCACGCGGGGATTGTTGGATTTACCCCCGGCGGCGCCCTTCTCGCCAAGATCGGAGACCTGCTTGATGAGCGCCCGTGCGTCGAACTGCGAGCCACGCACATTGACCCGATAGCCGCCTCCGCTTTTGGTCGCCTTGACTGCAAGATTATCGTTTCGGTTCAGACGTATCTCGCTGAAATTCGCCGATTGGAAATCACCCTTTGCAATGGAAAGATCACCCTTCGCGCCAAAGGCGTCGCCTGAAAAGACAAGATTGCTGATGTCCATCTTGCTCTTGTCGTCCGCGCTCTGGGCCAGGTCAAACGTCGCTTTTGCCGGAATGCCTGCGCCCTTGCGCCAGCCGAGCCAGGGGAGATCGATCTGTGTTTTGCCAAGATCGGCTGACACGTGGCGCTTGCCGCCATTCTCCATGCCGAGATCAACCGACATAGGACCGGAGAAGATGGAATTAAGACCCGGAAAGACCGCGTTGCGGGTTTTGTCGTCGATATCCAGCTTGACCTTCTGCTCGCGTTTGACCGGTCCAGAACGGTCTACCGGTTCGACCATACTGACCTTCGCAGGAACGCCATCCAGCTTCGCATCGGCAGTAATAATGGCGGCCGACTGATCCACCTTTATACTGCCTGTCGCATCGCTGACGGACGATCCCGCTATTGGCTTTGAAATGTCCAGACCGGTGAAGCCGATATCAGCGTTCCAGCGAAGCGTGCCGGGCGGCGGGTCTTTGGAAACGGCAAAACTCACCTTTACGCGCGATTTCACATCGCCCGTCACATCGCCGGGCAAAAACGGCACATTTTTCAGAACATCGATGGGCTTGTTTCCGGCAATTTCAGCAATAGCCGATGCCTCACCGGAGACACCCAGATCCAGTTCTGCAATCACGGGACGTTGCGGCCCCCAGGGGATTATCAGCGTACCGTCGGAAACGTCGACCTTACGATTGTTTGGTGTGTAAGCTACGCCATCCAGAAGCTTGATGGTCGTATAGGCTCCACGGACCGATATTTCGCCATCGGCATCCCGCACAGGCGGCAGTTCACCAACGACATCGAAGCGCGTATCGAAAACCTTGAAATCGGCCTTGATTTCATCACCCGTTAACGGTGGAGGAAGGCCCGGCCCGTTGAAGCGACCGCCCGCGAGCGAAATATCGATGCGGCTGTCCTTCAGGGTTCCGCCGAAAAGGTTCTTCAACACCCATTCGCGTGCACCATCGGCAACATCGATCGGCCATAGATGCTTGGCATCGGCAACCGGCATTTTGGGAATGCGCAGCATGAAGATCATTTCCGGCGAACCGGCGCCGAATCCCATGCTTCCTTGACCGAACAGCTCCCCGGTTTCCGTCTGCACATCAAGATTGGCAAACTGGATGCGTTGCTGATCCGCCAGGTAACGCCCGGCTATCCGCGTTGCGAAGGACAGTGGCGGATCGGTCGATTCCGCAGGCATACTTGTCGCCGATGTCGTCAGAACCTCGAATCGATATGTCGGTCCGCCAGTGTTGTTTTCGGTGTCCGGTTCCGGACCAAACGCACCGTTGAACTGTGCCTGCATTCCGCCAAGTTGCAGTCGCGACGACTTGATCTCGATTTTACGGCTTCCCACCGTGTGTTCGAGATTGAGACGAATGCCACCGCGCACATCCTCCACTTTGCCGAGTTGCATATCTATGCCGTCAACGGCCAGTTCTGTCGCGAGACGTTCGGGCTTATCACCATCGGCCGCCGATCCCATCAGCGACAAGCGGGCTGATGCTTCCAGCTCAAAATGGGCCGGATTGACACGATTGCCGTTTATGACCGGCGCAACTTCTGGCGGAGACCCCAATGCAACAGGAATATCGCGGATATTCAGTTCAAAGCCGGCAAGACTGTTGTCACCTGAATGACGGTCGATCTTGCCATCCAGTGCAATTTTCTTGCCTTTCCAGACGACGCTACCGATAATTCCGATCTTCCCGCCATTTTCGACGAGGCGGGCTTGTTCGATGTCCAGAACCTGCTGTTCATCGCCGACCTTGAAAGCAACGGTACTGTTGAAAATGCCTATGACATGCGTGTCCTGGGCGCGCAAAAGCTCCAGACTGCGACGCATGGCAGCGAAAAGTTCACCTGAAACCGCATCAAAATCGAGAATGCCATGTTCGTCGTAGGGCAGAGATTTCCAGAATCCCGGCCCTTTCGTTTCCGGCATTTCAAAGGAAACGCCATCCACTTCTAGCTGGGCTACGCGCACCTTGCCCGTCAAAAGGGGCAGTGGCGCCAGCCCCAGGCGCACGGATTTGATTCCGCTGATTTCGACGCCCTGCTTCGGGTCGGAGATAGATACATCACGAGCTTCCAGCGCCACATGGCTATCCTGATCCAGCGACAGCGCCGCACTTCCGATGGAAGCGGAAGCACCTTCGCCGAGAATATGCGTCAGGCTTTTCTGTGCTTCATCACGCAGAAGATTGCTGTCGACACCGCTGCGAAGAATGACGAAACCGGCACCAACGACAAGAACCAGAAGAATGCAGATCGACAAAATCGCGTGGGAACAGCGCGATAGAATAGAACGGCTCGAACGCGCCGGGCCGGGCAAAAAGCCGTCCTCGCCATCGGCGGCGAGACGCTCGATTCTTTTCATCTCCCGCTTGCTGAAGCGGATCTTCTGAGGTTTCTCTGTCAACAACCCAGCCAGAAAAAGAGTGTCATTCCACACGACCCTTTAGAACTTACTTCATTAAGTGATCGTAATTACCTGTTTTATAATTACTTTCTACCTGTACCGCGCGCTTGAAGCGGCAGCCTTGCGCCTCTCAACCAGCATCACAATCACGCCAGCATCAATGGTTGCACAAGCCCTGCCTGAATGCGATAGCTCAGACTGTAACAGGTGGTTTCCATCCTAATCCATAAAAGAAAGGCGCAGATATGGCTCATCCCCAAGTTGGCGATCCGGCACCAGATTTCACTCTGCCGTCGGATGGCGGCGAAATCTCCCTTTCGTCCCTCAAAGGCAAGCCGGTCGTTATCTACTTCTATCCGAAAGACGATACTTCCGGCTGCACCAAGGAAGCGATTGCTTTCTCGCAATTGAAACCGGAGTTCGACAAGATCGGCACTCGCGTTATCGGTCTTTCCCCCGATAGTGCGACGAAGCATGCGAAATTCCGTAAGAAACATGACCTGACCGTCGATCTCGCAGCCGACGAAGATCGCGTGGCGCTCGAAGCCTATGGCGTGTGGGTCGAGAAGAGCATGTATGGCCGCAAATATATGGGCGTGGAACGCACGACATTCCTGATCGATGCAGAAGGACGCATCGCTCGTGTCTGGAACAAGGTCAAAGTCGACGGCCATGCTGAGGCAGTTCTGGAAGCTGCCCGCGCCCTTTGAACGATGTCAAACAAGCCTTCATACGAGCAAACGCTGCGCGGCAATGCCATCCGCGCCATATCCGCCGGTGATCTCGACGAAAAGGTCAGGCTGACGCGAGAAACCGCTACTCGCTGGTTCGGTCGCACGCTGTCGGTTCGCAGCCCCCTCGATCCGCCTTTGCCCGAGCGTCCCGGACGCCCCGAAAAGCCGGAGCTCTTACCTCCTCGTATGTTGAAAAAGCGGTCGCTCCACACGGAACACGGGCGCATCGCGCTGATGCACGCGCTCGCCCATATCGAACTGAACGCCATCGATCTTGCGCTCGACATCGTTGCCCGTTTTGCAGCCAAACAGATTCCGCGCAGTTTCTTCGATGGTTGGATGAAAGTTGCCGACGACGAAGCGCGGCATTTCACGCTGTTGCGTGATCGTCTCAAGTCGCTTGGCGCAGACTATGGCGACATGCCTGCTCATGACGGGCTTTGGCAATCGGCGCACCAGACCCGCAACAATCTGGAAGCTCGTCTCGCTGTCGTGCCGCTTATACTCGAGGCCCGTGGGCTGGATGTCACGCCGTCGCTGATCGAGAAGATGATCGAGACCGGCGACCGTGAGACCGCAGCAATTCTTGACGTCATCTACAATGACGAGAAAACCCATGTCGCTGTTGGCGCTAAATGGTTCCGTTTCTTCTGCGCCCGAAACAAAATCGATCCGGCAGCGAGATTTCGCGAACTGGTTCGCGCCAACTTCCGTGGCGAGCTCAAACCACCCTTCAATGAGCTGGCGCGCGCCGAGGCTGGACTGACGCCGTCCTTCTACCGCTCTTTGTCGCCGGTCTCCATCTAGCCGTTTCAAAACTCTTCGGTAAAAACAAACCTCATCGCATGGCCCGCGCAAGCCTCGAATGTAAAGGTCTGTTAACCCTAATAAGTTGTAATCAAGTAAGGGAATCGAGAAGGGGCATGCGGCTGGCATGACTGGGAATCAGGCGAAAACATCGACGAAAAAGGTGTTCGGGGAGCGCAAGGAACCGCCCGTCCTGATTATTGCGCGTGGCGAAAAGATCAGCCATTTCACATTTCGTCCATGGATGGCCGCTCTTGGAGGCGCTGCATTTCTGGCGCTTTCGGTGGGGTATCTCGGAGCAACAGCCTATCTGGTGCTTCGCGACGACCTCATGAGCGCCGGTATCGCACGTCATGCCCGCAACCAGCAGCTTTACGAAGATCGCATTTCAGCCCTTCGCACCGAGGTTGACCGCATTACCAGCCGGCAGATGCTCGATCAGCAGGTGATGGAGAACAAGGTTGCCGAACTGATGCAACGCCAGCAAACGCTGAGTGCACGCGACGGGAAACTTGCCCCCCTGCTGGAACGAGCTTCGCAACTGCAGCCGATGCCGGAAATGCCGACGGAAAAGGCACCCGATCTTGAGCAGCATAGCCAGCTTATCCCCGATGAAGCGCTGGCTGGACGCGAATTTCCGGGTGTCGATCCAATCATTACTGGGCCTGTTCCTGGAAAATCTCCTGCTGGAAAGCCTGACCGCCGCGCCGATGCTGGTTCCATCGGATTGCGTCTTTCGGGCGGACTTTCGGGTGAATCAACACTTGAGACTTCCGACAAGATATTGGCCACTATCACACAGAACCTTCATCGCATCGAAAGCGAGCAGAATGGCAAGGTGCGCGTTCTGGCTGACGCTGCTTATGAAAAGGCCGACAGCATTCTCGACACTTTGAACGCCGCCGGGCTGCGTATCGAAACGCCTGCCAATGCGGCTGTGGCCATGGGTGGGCCGCTTATCCCGGTTTCGTCACCCGGTATGGTCGTCAATGATTTCGACATGCAATTGCGCAACCTCGACAGCGCGCTTGATCGGCTTGATCAGGTGCGCAAACGGGTGAGCGCACTGCCCCTGGCCAACCCGGCTCCGGGCAAGCCCGTAACGAGCCTGTTCGGCGTGCGCCGCGATCCATTTCTAGGTACGGCTGCCTTTCACTCCGGTATCGACTTTCGCGCCGCCTACGGCCAGACGGTGAAGTCCACCGCAGCGGGTAAGGTCGTGAAGGCTGGTCGTTTCGGCGGTTATGGCAACATGGTCGAAATCGATCATGGTAATGGATTTTCGACCCGTTTCGCCCATCTGAGCAGCGTTCTGGTACGCGACGGTCAACAGGTTGCCGCCGGAACCATTGTCGGCGAGGCCGGCAGTTCGGGACGCTCGACCGGCAGTCATCTCCACTATGAAGTCCGAGAAAACGGTCGGGCGATCAACCCCGTCAATTTCCTCAAGGCAGGCAAACAGATAGAGCCATTGCTCTGATATCCTGAAACGAAAAAACCCGGCCTCTGGCCGGGTTTCGCTTTCTTGTACGCATGTTTGCGAATGATCAGTCGATATCGTCGATCATTTCACCGCCACCCTGAATACGGTGGGCCAGCGCGGCTTCCATGAATGGCGTAACGGAGCCATCCAGCACTTCCTGCGGGTTGGTGCTTTCAACGCCAGTGCGCAGATCCTTGACGAGCTGATAAGGCTGCAGGACGTAGGAGCGAATCTGGTGCCCCCAACCGATCTCGGTCTTGTTGGCGTTCGCCGCGTCCGTCGCTGCTTCGCGCTTTTTCAGTTCGTCTTCATAGAGGCGAGCGCGCAGCATAGACCATGCCTTTTCGCGGTTCTTGTGCTGCGAGCGCTCCGCCTGGCACTGCACCACGATCCCGGTCGCAATATGCGTGATACGCACTGCCGAGTCGGTGGTATTGACGTGCTGGCCACCGGCACCTGAAGCGCGGTAGGTATCGATACGAACATCCGCTTCCGTAACCTGCACATCGATATTGTCATCGATAACAGGATAGACCCAAATGCTGGCAAAGGACGTGTGGCGACGAGCGTTGGAATCATAGGGCGATATTCGCACGAGACGATGGACGCCCGATTCGGTCTTCATCATGCCGTATGAGTTGTGCCCCTTGACGAGAATGGTTGCAGACTTGATGCCCGCTTCTTCGCCTTCATGCACTTCCATCACTTCGACCTTGCGGCCGTTGCGCTCGGCCCAGCGTGTATACATGCGCAGGAGCATCGACGCCCAGTCCTGGCTTTCCGTACCACCAGCACCAGCGTGCACTTCGACATAGGTGTCGTTCGCGTCGGCTTCGCCCGACAGAAGCATATCGATCTGGCGACGGTCGATCTCTTCCTTCAGTTCGCGGATAGTTTTTTCCGCGTCCTGAATGATCGACTTGTCGTCCTCTTCTTCGCCCATGGCGATAAGTTCGATGCTGTCGTTCAGCGTCTGTGTCAGATGGTTGATGCCATTGATACTGTCTTCCAACTGCTGGCGCTCGCGCATCAGCTTCTGGGCTTCCTGGGCATCATTCCAAAGCGTAGGATCCTCGGCTCTCTGGTTGAGATAGCCGAGACGTTTTATCGCCTGATCCCAGTCAAAGATGCCTCCTCAGCAGGCTTATGGCCTGCTGGATTTCGTCAACCAGCGTCTCGATTTCCGCGCGCATGGGCAAATCGTTCCTTCAATATCATTCTGTTTATTTGAGAAGCTGAGCCTGCCGTTGAGAAGCTCAGACTTTCAGGCATGGACAGACAGTCCAAGCGCCGCGGACCATAGTGAGCACGCGGCGCGGTGTAAAGGGCAAAGCCCTGCTTTCCCGGTCAGTAAAGTCCGCCGGAACCCGAGTTGATCGCACGTGTTGCCTGCGGCGACTGCGGCGCAACCGGAGAACCCTCGCGGAAGGAATCCATGCCGATAACCGAATAGCTGTCCGATGGACCCGTACCCGGCTTGAAAGCTTCCATGATGACGTTCGGATCGCCGGGATTTGCACGCATGCCGGTCTTGCGGTTGATCGCGATGACCGTCATGCCTTCCGGAACGCGGAAATCCACTTTCGGCGTGCCAACCAGAGCCTGTTCCATGAAGGACTTGAACACAGGCGCTGCCAGACCACCGCCGGTATTGCCGCGACCGAGCGGCGTCGGCGTATCGTAGCCCATGAAGACACCAACCACGAGATCGGGGGTAAAGCCGACGAACCAGGCGTCCTTCTCATCGTTGGTCGTGCCGGTCTTGCCGGCCATCGGACGGTCGAGGCTCTTCAAAATCTGCGCTGTGCCGCGCTGAACGACGCCTTCCATCATCGAAGTAATCTGGTAGGCGGTCATAGGATCGAGCACCTGATCGCGATTGTCGATCAGCGTCGGCTCGTCCTGATTTGCCCAATCCTGCGCATTGCAGCCCTCACACTGGCGAGCATCGTGCTTGAACACGGTCTTGCCGTAGCGATCCTGAATACGGTCGATCATCGACGGGGTTATGCTCTGGCCGCCATTCGCCATGATGGAATAGGCCGTCACCATACGCAAAACAGTGGTTTCGCCAGCGCCGAGCGCCATTGAAAGAACCGGCAGCATCTTGTCGTAGATACCGAAGCGTTCGGCATATTCAGCCACCAGCTTCATGCCCATGTCCTGCGCGAGACGCACAGTCATAACGTTACGCGATTGTTCGATACCGTAGCGCAGCGTAGAAGGGCCGGAGAACTTGCCTGAATAATTCTTCGGTGCCCAAACGCCCAACGTGCCGCCCTGATTAACTTCCAGCGGACCATCAAGGACCACGGAAGCAGGCGTATAGCCATTATCGAGAGCCGCAGCATAGACGAACGGCTTGAACGACGAGCCGGGCTGACGATAGGCCTGCGTTGCGCGGTTGAATTCCGATTCCGCATAGGAGAAACCGCCAACCATGGCCAGAACACGGCCTGTATGCGGGTCCATGGCAACCAGTGCGCCTTCGAGCTTTGGCGGCTGCTGCAGACGGAAACGGGATTCGCCCGCCTTGGAGACGTAAACAATATCGCCAGCTTTCAGCACGCCTTCCGGCGATTTCGCACTGGTACGCTTGCCGCCGATATTTACGACGCGCATCGCCCACTTCATATCGTCCGCAGCGATGAATGCGCGCTTGCGCTCCTTGCTGCGCGAGCCTGATGCCTCAAGCGGCGGCTGCAGACCGATATCTGCGCCAGCGGCGGACACATTGAGCACGATGGCGAGCTGCCATTCCGGTACGTCCGCGTAAGACTGCATGTCACCGAATGCCGTACCCCAATCATTGCCGAGCTCGACATTCTTCATCGGGCCACGCCAGCCACGCGCCTCATCATAACGGAGCAGCGCCGCCTGCAAGGACTTGCGAGCTTCAACCTGCAAAGTCGGATTCAGCGTAGTACGGACTGAAAGGCCGCCTTCGTAAAGCGCATCGACGCCGTATTTCTGGATGATCTGGCGGCGCACTTCCTCGGTGAAATATTCAGATGCAAACACATAATGGGCGTCTGAACGTTCCTTCACACCGAGCGGTTGCTTCTTGGCTTCCGTTGCTTCTTCCGCAGTGATGTAGCCGTTTTCGTTCATCCGGTCGATCACCCAGTTGCGGCGCTCGATGGCGCGCTCTGGCTGACGGAATGGATGATAGTTGTTCGGGCCTTTTGGCAGAGCCGCAAGATAAGCGCTTTCCGCGATGGAGAGTTCGCCAACCGATTTGTCGAAATAGGTCAGTGCCGCGCTGGCGATACCGTATGACCCCAGACCGAAAAAGATTTCGTTGAGATAAAGCTCGAGAATACGGTCCTTTGAATAGGCCTGCTCGATGCGCATCGCCAGAATAGCTTCCTTGATCTTGCGATCATAGGTCTGCTTCGACGTCAGGAGGAAGTTCTTAGCGACCTGCTGCGTAATCGTGGATGCGCCAACCGGACGACGACCGGAGCCCAGATTCTTGACGTTCGTTAACATGGCGCGGGCGAGCCCCGCAAAATCGAGACCATGATGTTCGTAGAAGGTCTTGTCTTCGGCAGAAACGAACGCCGCTTTCACGCGATTGGGTACGGCCTGTATCGGCAGATACATGCGGCGTTCTCGCGCAAATTCCGCCATAAGACTACCATCCGAAGCGTGAACGCGCGTCATTACGGGCGGCTCGTATTTTGCGAGCACCTCGTAATCTGGCAAATCCTTCGTGAGACTTCCGACGGAAAGGGCGACGCCACCTGCCACGAGGAGCATTAGCACCGTTCCGATCCCGAAGAAATATCCGATAAGCCTTACCATAAATGCGGAATCCTGCCTTCAGATTATTCATATGATAAGGGTCAAAGCACAAACAGCCAACCCTTTAACCCAATTATGCCATATGGCAACCACTGGCTTAGTGACCAGCAAATGAGTCAAAGGCAAGATGGTTTACGTGTTTTTACCAATTTAACACGGTCACTTTTGTCTGCACGATGAAAATCCGCAAAACTGTTGCATGCATGCATCTTATAAGCTGGAGCGAATTTAAGGAGAATCTCCTTATTTCATTCCCCTACCCTTTGCTCATGCTTGCGGGATGTTTCAACGTTTCGAACGCCTTGATCGCAATCGCCAGACGGTCCGCAAGCTTTTTGCGCCACTCAGGATTGCTGATCAGCTTTTCATCCTCGGCGTTGGACAGATAGCCGATTTCGATCAGAACGGAGGGTACATCCGGCGCGCGCAGCACCTGAAAACCAGCAAAGCGATGCGGGTTATTGATGAGATTCACCTGCCCTTGCAGGGAATGAATCACCTTTTCAGCGAAGCTGAGCGAGAACGTATGCGTTTCGCGTCTCGTCAGGTCGAGAAGAATGTCGGTGACCTCAGGCTGCTCCTCTGGTGCCGCGCCTGCCAGGGTGTCAGACTTGTTTTCGCGCTCGGCCATGGCACGGGCGACAGAGTCCGACGCCTTGTCGGAGATGGTATAAACCGTCGCGCCACGAATATCATGCTGGTTAATCGTATCGGCATGGATGGATATGAACAGGTCCGCCTCATGCTGGCGGGCGATCCGCACGCGTTCTGAAAGACGCAGGTAAGTGTCGTCGTCGCGGGTCATCAGTACTTTGATGTTCTTGTCCTGCGCCAGACGATCCCGCAGCTCCTGTCCGAAAGCCAGTGTCAGGTCTTTTTCCTTGATACCGCTCAGGCTTTCCGCACCGCTGTCGATGCCGCCGTGACCGGGATCGATCATGACCGTGAACGAACGGGCCGCCTCATTCTGTGTAGATGCCTGAACGGGTTTTTCACTGCGATCCGTGGAACTTGTTATTTCCGCGTGGCCCTTCAGTTGGTCTGCAAACTCACGGTCCGAAGTCGCAACAATATCAGCCACAAGGCGATAGCCCGAGGCGCTTTCATTTTTCAGAACACGCAGATCCTCGACCTTGAACGGGCCGCTTAGTGTCAGGATGAGGCGTGAACGCCCTTTACCCACCAGTC
Source organism: Brucella tritici (assembly GCF_902825325.1). Taxonomy (GTDB): domain Bacteria; phylum Pseudomonadota; class Alphaproteobacteria; order Rhizobiales; family Rhizobiaceae; genus Brucella. The sequence continues at coordinate 24,307 of NZ_CADEAR010000022.1, forward strand.
CGTAACGAACCCGCGATACCAGTCCACGCGCTTCCAGACTCTTCTCATCAAAACCAAACCGTGTTTCAGGCAGGTCGACGACAAGGCGATGCGGATTATCGAGAAGCAAGGTCGATAGCTTTGGCTCGCGATCAAACATCACAACGATGCGCGTTCGCAGATCGTCGCCGGCCATCCGGAATGTCAGCGCTGATAATGGAGATGTCACGCGATCGGCTGCGGAAACGGATACAACCTGTAACAGCAAAACCGACAAGAGAGCAAACAATGCTAGAAGGCATCGCAAACTCGACAATCGTGTCATAGCGTTTTCAGCGCTTCGAAAATGCATCGGCTGCCACAATCAAAAATCTCATTGAATGACCGGTATCAAAAACCGCGATACCGGCACGCTCGCCCCTGCACCATCTCGCTCGAATACCCATTAAAACACTCGTACAGAACTATAATTAATGAAGGATTTCCAGCCGTATTTCGACCTTGAACAGGGCCTATACTCAGCTTTCGGCAAAATTGCGATGCGAATGTCAAATGATATTCGCACTTGTCATCGTTCAAACGACGCCATAAAAGCAATGAAAGGTTTTGGGTGAACTATCAGAATCGTTTGCCGGTTCTCAAAATGAACTGCAAGGAATGATAGTGAAAACAGCGGCATATTCATTCGCCGCCCCCGATAACCGTCACAGAATTCAGCGGAGATGTGGCTCCCCCGCCCTCCGTTTCTATCGGCCGACTGCGCATCATTACGCGCTGTCGCCAACGCTCGAAAAGAGCAATGAGGTCGGCCCGGCTTTTTCGGGTCATATATGAGGTCGTTTCGTTCGGAACAGCTATGGGTCAAGCAAGACTGACCACTGCAAGCCTGAAGACCGTGATCGCCACGAGGCCATCGCGCGCGGAGGCAGCAGCTTTTATTCCGACGAACCCAGAACCATTCGGCAGATGCAACGCAGTGAGCACGACAGCCCTCAGGGTTTCGTCCGGCGCACGCGTATTGCGTCTTCGCGCCGGCAGGAAAGACAATAATGTCCAACAAAATGCTTATCGATGCCTCCCACCCGGAGGAGACCCGGGTTATCGTCACTCGGGGCAACAAGATTGAAGAATTCGACTTTGAGTCGGAACACAAGAAGCAGCTGAAAGGCAATATCTATCTCGCACGTGTCACCCGCGTCGAACCCTCGCTTCAGGCTGCGTTCGTGGAATATGGCGGCAATCGCCATGGCTTCCTCGCGTTCTCGGAAATCCATCCTGACTACTACCAGATCCCGGTAGCTGATCGTCTTGCGCTGCTCGAAGCGGAAGCCAAAGCCGCACGCGCGGAAGACGATGAAGACGAACCACGCGCCAAGAGCGAGCGCAGCGACCGGAACGATCGCTCGCGCCGCAACCGTCGTCGCGGTCGTCGTGACGGCCAGAATGGCGACGCGCAGGCCAATGCCGCCGACAAGGGATTGCCAGCGGCTGAGCCTGTCGGCCCGGCTTTTGAGAATTACGTGCCCGGCACACCGGCCATTGCCCTTTCTCAGAAAAGCGATGTGATCTCCGAAGCCATCGATAACGGCGACGAGGACGACATCGAACATGAAGAGGACATGGTTGAATCTGTTGGTTCGGAAGATGCACTTGAAGAGCTTCCGACGCCTGCCCGTACCAATCGTCGCCAGTACAATATCCAGGAAGTGATCAAGCGTCGCCAGATTCTTCTGGTGCAGGTGGTCAAGGAAGAGCGCGGCAACAAGGGCGCAGCTCTCACGACCTATCTTTCGCTTGCCGGACGCTATTCGGTACTGATGCCGAACACGGCACGGGGCGGCGGCATTTCGCGCAAGATCACCAATCCGCAGGACCGCAAGCGCCTCAAGGAAATCGTCAAGGAACTCGAAGTGCCGCAGGGCATGGGCGTGATCCTGCGTACGGCTGGCGCAAACCGCACCAAGGCGGAAGTCAAGCGCGACTATGAATATCTGATGCGTCTTTGGGAAAATGTACGCTCACTGACGCTGCAATCGACGGCGCCCGCCCTCGTCTATGAAGAAGGCAGCCTGATCAAGCGGTCGATCCGTGATCTTTATAACAAGGACATCTCGGAAATCCTCGTTTCCGGTGAAAACGGCTACCGTGAGGCCAAAGACTTCATGCGCATGCTCATGCCGAGCCATGCGAAGGTCGTCCAGCCTTACCGCGAACAGGTCCCGATCTTCACGCGCAACGGCGTGGAAGCACAGCTCGACCGCATGTTGCTGCCACAGGTCACGCTCAAATCAGGTGGCTACCTGATCATCAACCAGACGGAAGCGCTTGTTGCCATCGACGTCAACTCTGGCCGGTCAACGCGTGAACATTCGATTGAGGACACGGCGCTGCAGACCAATCTGGAGGCAGCAGAAGAAGTCGCACGCCAGCTTCGCCTGCGCGACCTCGCCGGTCTGATCGTCGTCGACTTCATCGACATGGAAGAAAAGCGCAACAATCGCGCTGTCGAAAAGAAGATGAAGGACTGCCTGAAGGATGATCGCGCGCGCATCCAGGTGGGCCGTATCTCGCATTTCGGTCTTCTGGAAATGTCACGCCAGCGTATCCGTGCATCCGTACTGGAAAGCACGATGCAGGTCTGCCCGCATTGCGGCGGCACCGGCCATATCCGCTCGGATTCCTCCATGGCGCTGCATATTATTCGCGGCATCGAGGATTATCTGCTGCGTCACTCCGGTTTCGACATTCATGTCCGCACACCGGCTGCCTCGGCGCTTTATGTTCTCAATCACAAGCGCCAGCTTCTTGCCGATCTGGAAGGGCGTTTTGGTGTAGCGATCAGCATCGACGCCGACGAGAGCGTCGGCCACCAGCATTTCGTCATCGACAAGGGCGCGCCGTCGACACGGCCGATTATCCAGCCTCCGGTTCAGCCGATGGCCTATATCGAGGACGACATCGAAGATCCGGAAATCCCGGTCGATGAGGACGAAGCCGAAGAAGAAACGACGGCAGACGTTCAGGCTCGCGAAGATCGTGGTGACGAAGGTGATCGCAAGCGCCGTCGCCGTCGTCGCCGTCGCGGTGGTCGTGATCGCGAGAACCCGGAACAGGCTGCAAAGACCGATTCCGTTTCGGAAGATGCCTCCGACGAAGATGATGACGCCGATGACGCGCAGGATTCATCGTCTAATGCTTCGCTGAGCGAAGAAGATCGCCGTAAGAAGCGTCGCCGCGGTCGCCGGGGTGGACGCAAGAACCGTCGTGACGACGAACCGCGTACACGCAAGGTTCCTGATCCGGAATTCGTCGGTTATACGCCGGTTCTGCCGGTCAAGGCCAAGGAAGCTGTTGTCGAAACAGTGGCAGCGGTGGAACAAACGGCTGACGTCGCTGAAGCTGTAGTTCCGGTTACCGAAGCAGCAGTCGAGGAAAAGCCCGCCAAGCCCGCCCGTAAGCCTCGCGCTCGCAAGTCTGCGAAGACTGAGGAAGCGGCTGAGGACGTCGTCGCTGCTGAAGCAGAGGAAAAGCCTGCCAAGCCTGCTCGCAAGACCCGTAGCCGTAAGAAGGCAGCCGAAGAAGCTCCTGCCGAGCCGGTAGTGGTCGCTGACGAACCTGAAGCGGAAACCGAGAAGCCGAAGCGGCGTACTCGCAGAGCTGCTGCGAAACCGGCGGTTGAAGTCGAAGAGACAGTTGCAGTCGAAGCAGAAGTGACGACAATTGCCGAGCCGCAGAAAAGCGCTGAGCCCGTTGTGACTTCGAGCGAGAGCGAAGACCAGAAGCCCAAGCGCGCTGGCTGGTGGCAGAAGAAGGGTTTCTTCTGAGACCCGTTTCATGATTGAAATGAAAAAACCGGCGGAAACGCCGGTTTTTCTTTATCTTTTAATACTGTAAATGGTTTGAAGGAGCCTGCTCAGGCTTTCTGCTGTGGCAACCAGCCTTCCAGGCGACGGACGGCTTCTTCCATTTCCTCAATCTTTCCAGCATAGGAAAAGCGCATCGTTCGATGCCCGTCCAGCGGGTCAAAATCCCGTCCCGGCGTCGCAGCAATATTGATTTCAGCAATCATCCGGCGGGCAAATTCCATGCTGTCGTTGGTAAAGCGCGAAACGTCACAATAGGCATAGAATGCACCGTCCATTGGTGCGGCCAGGCTGAGACCTATACGTGGAAGATGGTCCAGCAGGATGCGCCTGTTCTTGCGATAGCGATCCTTTACCCGCTCAAGTTCTGTCGTTGCATGGAAGGCTTCGATGGCAGCGCGCTGCGAAAGCTCCGGCGCAGAGATATAAAGGCTCTGGCTCAGTCGTTCGATTGCGCGGATATCGCTTTCAGGCAAAACCATCCAGCCAATACGCCAGCCGGTCATGCAGTAATATTTGGAAAATGAGTTGATGATCGTCACATCATTGGAAATCTCCAACGCTGTGACGTCGTCCGTCTCATAGGAAAGCCGGTGATAGATTTCGTCCGAGATGACCCGGATGCCCAGATCTCGGGCTGTTTCGATGATTGCCGTCAGTTCCGGCTTGTCGATGACCGCCCCGGTCGGATTGGCCGGACTTGCAAACAATACGCCTTTCAACGGCTTTTCAACATGTGCCGCTGCAAGCGCCTCGGCAGTCAATGACGCCGACGTTCCATTGCCCGTCGGTATTTCCACGACCTCGAGGCCTAGTGCCGTCAATATATTGCGATAGGCAGGATAGCCCGGGCGTGTAATAGCAACCCGGTCGCCCGGATCGAAATAGACCACAAAGGCCAGATTGAAGGCAGCGGAGGAGCCGGTTGTGACCGCAATGCGTTCCGGCGAAACCGAAACACCGTAATGATCGGCATAATGCGCAGCAATCGCCTCTCTCAGTTCAATCAGTCCCAAAGCGTCGGTGTAACCGATGCGACCATCCTTCAAGGCACGTTCAGCAGCTTGTCGAACGACTTCCGGTGCCGGGTCGGCAGGCTGGCCTACCGCCATGGAAATGATTGGATGGCCGGCTGCGCGACGACGATTAGCCTCTGCCAGAACATCCATGGCATGGAAGGGCTCGACCGCGCTGCGGCTGGAAAGAGTGACCAACTTTACCTCCAGAAAATTGCGAGTTTCGCATTCTACATCCGCCGTATAATCGCCGGATTGGTAAAGCAACAGCACCTTTCGAGAAAATACGACCAAATTCCGAGATGGAGATTATCTCTCGCCTGCCTATCGATGATTGAATGCAAAGGCTATAAGATTCGTGCCGGTTTGAAGAAGGAAGAACAACACGATGGGGACGATGACTACACCATTCCCACCCAGAAGATTTTCTTTCCATAGTTTGGTTCGCCGTTCGGTTGCGGTGGCAGCCGCGATGTCCATAGCCGTTACCAGTGCCCTGCCCGCATTCGCGCAGTCGCGCGGCGGTGGTGTCCCCATCGTGCGCGACGCCGAGATCGAGGCACTCGTCGCCGACTACGCTGCGCCGATCCTCAAGGCTGCAGGTCTGGGTGGTCGCGGCGTTCGCGTTATTCTGGTCAATTCGCAAAGCTTCAACGCCTTTGTCGATGGACGGCGTATTTTCATCAATACAGGCGCGATCATGCAGGCGGAAACGCCCAATGAAATCATTGGCGTGATCGCACACGAATCGGGGCACCTTGCAGGTGGGCATCAGGAACGGTTGCGTGAGCAGTTGAGCCGTGCCCGCAACATGGCAATCATCGGTATGTTACTTGGTGTTGGTGCCGGTGTTGCAGGTGCCGCAAGCGGCAGCGGCAATGCAGCGGGCGCAGGCGCAGGCATCGCCATGGGCTCAAGCGAAGTTGCCATGCGCAGCGTGCTCAACTATCAGCGCACCGAAGAAATGACCGCCGATCGCCTGGCCGTGAACTATCTCAACGCCACCGGGCAGTCGACCAAGGGAATGCTCGATACATTTGAGCGCTTCGCATCAGCCTTGTCGCTTACCGGCACCCAGATCGACCAGTATCGTATCAGCCACCCTCTCCCGCGTGAGCGAATTGCCAATCTGGAAGAACTTGCGAGAAAGAGCCCGTATTTCAACAAAGCCGATTCTCCGGCATTGCAGATGCGGCACGATATGGCGCGTGCCAAAATTGCCGCCTATTCGGGCAATATGGGCGCACTACAGCGCATGTTCCGCAGCAATCCTGGCGGGCTCCCTGCCCGTTATGGCAATGCCATCACAACATTCCTGAATGGTTCAGCCCGCGCTGCGCTGCCGAAGTTTGATGCACTTATCAAGGAACAGCCAAAGAACCCGTATTTCCAGGAAATGCGCGGCGAAGTCCTGCTGAAAGCCAATGATGCGGCAGGCGCAGCAAAGGCTTTCCAGAAGGCAGTTTCGCTCGATCCGCGTAAGTCGCCGTTGCTGCGCATGAGCTATGGGCGCGCCCTTATGCTCACCGGTGCCAAGGCGAACATGCCGACGGCGATCAAGGAGATCAAGGCAGGCATAGCCTCTGATCCGGAGTTTCCAGGAGGCTACGGTTATCTCGCGCAGGCTTATGGCCAGCAAGGTGACATGGCGCTCGCCGACCTCGCAACGGCCGATATGAACTATTATTCTGGCAAGCTTCAGCAGGCCCAGATATTCGCCATCCGTGCGCAAAAGCAGATGAAGCCCCGTTCACCCGAATGGCTTCGCGCGCAGGACATCATTAATGCCAAGAAAAGCAAGTAAGGCAGCATTTTGCGCCTGAAACCGGTATTCTAGACAGATTGGAATTTGGAATGAAGAATGCAGTTTCCATAACAGTTGCCAGCGGCGTTGTAGGCATTGCCGCTCTTGCATTAGGTTATTATGCAGGCACAGCCCGACAGGCTCCGGCCGCCGTGGACAGCCCTGCTGCTGTGGCCCCTGTGGCCCCTCCTGTGGCGATGAACCAGCAGGCCATTGAAAACGTCGTGCGCAATTATCTCATCCAGAATCCTGAACTGATGCTGGAAGTGCAAAGCGCACTTGAAACCAAGCAGGCGCATGCGGCGCAGGAACAGATCAAGCAGGTGCTGACGGCCAATCGCAGCACCCTTTATGATCCCAAGCATGATGCAGTCTTCGGTAATCCAGACGGCGATGTGACGGTCTATGAGTTCTTCGATTACAATTGCGGCTATTGCAAGCGGGCGCTGCCGGACATGGAAGCGATCCTGAAAACCGACAAGAACGTCCGGTTCGTCATGAAAGAATTCCCGATTCTCGGCCCGGATTCGGCCAAGGCGCATATTGTGGCACAGGCATTCAGAGCGCTGATGCCGGAAAAATACGCCGAATTCCATGAAGTGCTTCTGGGCGCGCAGGAGCGTGCAACGGAAGATTCCGCCATCGCCGATGCAGTGAAACTGGGAGCCGATGAAGCACAGCTACGCGACAAGATGAAGGATCCGGCCATCACCGGCGCATTCCAGCAGACCTATCAGCTGGCGCAACAGCTCAATATTACCGGAACGCCATCCTACATCATCGGTGATGAACTGGTTCCCGGCGCGATCGGTGTTGATGGGCTGGTCGAGAGAATCGCGGCAGCGCGCGCTGCAGCGAAAAATTGATCTGGTCGGCCATGGCTTGACTGGTCACTTTTGTGAAACAGTTTATGCCGTGGCATCCAATGTTTATGTTGCGAGAAGAGAAATTGCCGTATTGCCTGCTTATTTTGCAAAGAATAGCGGGAAAAACTGGTACGGCAAAACATCTGCAATGATTTAGAGGGTTTCGGCTTGCGTCCAAGCCCTCTATATGAAATGCGAAGTGTACCGAAATTTCGCGGTAACGCGTTATCAGTCGCGGACGGATATGGCAAAAACGGTTTTTGTTTTGAACGGCCCCAATCTCAACCTTCTCGGTAAACGAGAACCGGGGATATACGGTGTTGCAACGCTCGATAATATCGAGGCGGACTGCAAGCGTGAGGCTGAACAACTCGGACTTGATGTCGATTTCCGTCAGTCCAATTACGAAGGCGATCTGGTGACCTGGATTCAGGAGGCTGGCGATAAAAACGCCTATGTCCTCATCAATCCTGCCGCCTATAGTCACACTTCGGTTGCTATTCATGATGCAATCCGCTCGGCCAAGGTAACGGTCGTGGAAGTGCATCTTTCGAACATTCATGCGCGTGAGGCTTTCCGGCATCACTCCTATGTATCCGCAGTCGCCAAAGGCGTTATTTGCGGCTTTGGCGCGGAAGGATATCTGCTCGGTCTGCGCGCGCTTGCGGCAATTGCCAAAGAAGAAGAAAACAACGGGCAAAGCGTTAAAGGGGCCTGATATGTCCAGCAAAAATTCCGTCATCGACAAGGAAACGATCCGCGACCTGGCGGACATCCTCAACGAAACTGACCTTACCGACATCGAAGTGGAACACGGCGATCTGCGTATCCGCGTTTCGCGCAAGGTCACGGTTCAGGCCGCAGCGACAGTTATGCCTGCCGCAGCCCCTGTTGTTACTGCTGCTGCGCCAGTTGCTGCAGCCGCCGAACCAACCAAGGCTGATCTGTCGAAGAACGCCGTTCCGTCGCCGATGGTTGGCACCGCCTATCTCGCTCCGGCTCCGGGCGCCCGCAACTTCATCGAAGTTGGCGCACAGGTAAAGGAAGGTCAGACGCTTCTCATCATCGAAGCCATGAAGACCATGAACCAGATTCCAGCCCCGCGCGCTGGTACGGTCAAGGCCATCCTCATCGAAGACGCTCAGCCGGTTGAATTCGGTGAGCCGCTCGTCGTAATCGAATAAGACAGCAGATTACGGCTTATTCAATGAACGGGCAGCAAAGCGCAATGTTTCAAAAGATACTCATAGCCAATCGTGGCGAAATCGCTCTTCGCGTGCTCAGGGCTTGTAAGGAACTGGGCATCAAGACCGTCGCCGTTCACTCCACGGCAGACGCCGACGCGATGCATGTGCGTCTGGCAGACGAAAGCGTCTGCATTGGACCGCCGCCGTCGCGCGACAGCTATCTGAACATCCATCAGATCGTTGCTGCATGCGAGATCACTGGTGCCGACGCAATCCATCCGGGTTACGGCTTCCTGTCGGAGAACGCCAAGTTCGCGGAAATTCTTGAAGCGCACGGCATCACCTTCATCGGCCCCACCGCTTCGCATATCCGCATCATGGGCGACAAGATTGAAGCCAAACGCACTGCAAAGCGCCTTGGCATTCCAGTCGTTCCGGGCTCGGACGGCGGCGTGACGGATGACGTCGAAGCTGCACGCATCGCGAAGGAAATCGGTTATCCGGTCATCATCAAGGCTTCTGCCGGTGGTGGCGGACGCGGCATGAAGGTTGCCCGCACCGAGGACGATCTTTCGGTGGCACTTGCAACGGCTCGTACGGAAGCCGGTGCAGCCTTTGGTGACGATGCGGTCTATATCGAGAAATATCTCGAAAAGCCGCGCCATATCGAAGTTCAGGTCATGGGCGATGGCGCAGGCAATGCCATCCATCTGGGCGAACGCGACTGCTCGTTGCAGCGCCGCCACCAGAAGGTTTGGGAAGAAGCCAATTCACCGGCGCTCAACGCCGAAGCACGCGACAAGATCGGCATGGTTTGCGCCAACGCCTGTGCGGAATTGGGTTATCGCGGTGCGGGAACGATCGAGTTCCTGTATGAAGACGGCGAATTCTATTTCATCGAAATGAACACGCGCCTTCAGGTGGAACATCCGATTACGGAAGCCATCACGGGCATCGATCTCGTTCACGAGCAGATTCGCGTTGCAGCCGGTCTCGGCCTGTCGGTAAAGCAGAAGGATATCCGCTTCTCTGGCCATGCCATTGAATGCCGTATCAACGCTGAAGATCCGCTGACATTTGCGCCTTCGCCGGGGCTGATCACGCATTATCATACGCCGGGTGGCCTCGGCATCCGCGTGGATTCGGGCGTTTATTCCGGCTATCGCATTCCGCCTTACTATGACAGCCTTATCGGCAAGCTCATCGTGCATGGTCGCAATCGCGTCGAATGCATGATGCGTCTGCGCCGCGCGCTGGACGAGTTCGTGGTCGATGGCGTGAAAACCACTCTCCCGCTTTTCCAGGACCTGATTGCAAATCAGGATATTGCCAACGGCGATTACGACATTCATTGGCTGGAAAAATATCTGGCCAAGAAAACCAAGGGCGAAAGCGCCTGACGAAAATGACCGCAGGAGTGTCCCCGGACGACTATTCAATCGAACCGGAGTTGCTCCTGCGGGCCTATGCCACGGGAATATTTCCCATGGCTGAAGAAGCCGACGATCCCGAAGTCTTCTGGGTTCGTCCCGAGAGGCGCGGTGTCATACCCCTCGATGGCTTCCACCTACCGAAAAGCCTCCAGAAAACCATTCGCCAGGGCATTTTTGATATAAGGCTCGACAGCGATTTTGATGGCGTGATCGAAGGTTGTGCCAGCGGAACCGGCGAACGCGCGCGTACATGGATCAACGGTCCAATCCGCGAAGCCTATAAGGAATTGTTCGAGATCGGACATTGCCACACGGTTGAAGCCTGGCATGACGGACAGCTCGTCGGTGGGCTTTATGGCGTCACACTCGGACGCGCCTTCTTTGGTGAGAGCATGTTCACCCGCAAGCGAGATGCTTCAAAGGTCTGCCTCGCCTATCTGGTCCAGCATCTGGTCAGCCGAGGCTTCGTACTTCTCGACACGCAGTTCACCACGCCACATCTCGAAAGATTCGGCGCTGTGGAAGTTCCACGGAAAAAATATGAAAAACTGCTGGAAAACGCACTCGACGGAATCGCGCGTTTCTAACGCGCATCTTATCCGAAAACCGTTTCACACGTTTCGGGATGCGCTCTAGTGTGGTGGATTTGAATCCGAAATTCGTATCACTCTG
>NZ_CADEAR010000023.1 GCF_902825325.1 Brucella tritici
ACTATGCCATGCTGGACGCGCCAGCCATGGCCGCATAACTTAAACCAAACGGCCTCCGGCAAACCCGGCGCGGTTCAGCTTGCGATCATGTCTGCGTGCTAAATAGCGAAACATATGTTCCTCCTGTTATCACAGCGTAAATTGGATCCACCTTTCTGCCGATAATGATTCAGTCAAAATAATTATGCATTTAACTCTCACTGCGCGCCTCTCGTCCAAGGGGACATGAACCACTTAAGGGGTGTCATACAGTCCTTTGAATTCTGCATCAGAATAGTATGCGATCTTGTTGGCGACGATCGGCCGTTGGCCTGCGAGGAAGAGCAGTTCGAGATGTGGTTGGAGATTGCGGACCTCATCGGAGGTGAGCAGGGGACGCGCAGTATGGTGTTGGGTGTATGAAATACCTGACTGTTCTGAATCGAGCGCCCGGCTCATGGTCTGGAAGACTACGGTTTCCTGTCCGAGCAGATCTGAGGCGAATTTGGCGCTGTCATAATCGTTTACGCCGAAGACCTGGAGGACACCAGCGTTTGACAGGAAGGTGCCAGCGCGCTTTCCGTAGGTGGCGCGAAGCTGGTGAACATCCTGCAGGACGGGCCATAGCTGGACGCCGTAGCCTGCCATAAGTCCCATTGCGCGTTCCACAGCAGCCAGATGGCCAAGGGCTGCGAACTCATCCAGCAGATAGAGTACCGGCGTAACCGGTTTTGTAGGATCGCGTGCCATGTCGGTCAGGCTTTGGCTAACGAGCAGGCGCAGCCAGCGGGAAAAAGTGGCGAGCCGATCGGGGGGAAGGACGAGAAACACCGAGATGTTGCGGCGTTTGAGGTCGGCAAAGCGAAAATCAGATCTGGCGAGGACCGCAGACATGCGCGGGCTGTCGAGGAAATGAGTATGGCGTTGCGCGGTTGAAAGCACTCCGGCTCCCTCGCGATCGGATTTGCCGAGGTGGCGGTTTGCTGCGCGGGCGATCAGGCCGGCTGACGCCGTTGAGGCCTGCATGTCCTTCAGCAGCGCCGCGAAAGCTTCAGGGGCAAGGGTGAGATAATCGCGCAGGGTTGCGAGATTTCGTCTGTCGCGCAGCTCATGGGCGACAATATAGAGGATCAAGCCGGCTATGAGTGCTTTTGCTTCTTCATTCCAGTGCGCATCGCCGCTCATGCCCGGTTCATCAAATACGAGAGCGTTTGCCAAGGTACTTGCATCTTCCGCGACATCGAGACCCGTTGGATCGAGCTCTTCCAGCGGATTGAAGGCGGCCGATGGCTGACCGGTAACGCCGAAGGGATCAAGGACGTGAATGGGGCCGAATTGCTCTCGGGCGCGGCTGGTGACCCTGGCATTTTCGCCCTTGGGGTCGATACAGATTACGGAACGGTCGGCGATAAGCAGGTTCGGGATAATCGTTCCCACGCCTTTACCGGTACGCGTCGGTGCCATCGTGAGCAGATGGGCCGAGCCCTCATAGCGGAGTAGTTTTGCTGACTTCGGATCGCGGCCGATGAGCAGGCCGGAGTCGGCGCGGGTGAGGGCAGCGGTTTCCTTATCGGTGGCGAACCGGGCCGACCCGTGGGTTTCGCCGTCAGGATCCCCGAAATGATTAATTAGCGGATTGGTGATGAGTCGGAACAAGAAGAGAAGTACGAATGCTGTAAAGGCAATATTGCCCACATACCAGAGCGTATCACCGCGGGCGATATTGAGCGAACGCATCGCATATTCAAGGATGAAAGCGAAAATAAAAATGACAACGAAATAGAAGATGCCTATCTGAAAGATCGTTCTTCCAAAGCGGAATGGAACGGAAAGAAGGGAGACCAATGCCCACAGCGGATCTCGCGCAGCAGCACGCAGCATGTTCCTGAACGCTGCGCATGCAAGTGTCGCCTGATTCATTAACTCGCTCCTTCGTTGCTTGCACGGTTCGACGTTTTCCCGATCAGATCAGCAAACAGTACCCTGTCGGCTTCACGCGTCAGAAACCCGGGCAGTTCATTCTTCAGCCATTCTTTCAGGCGTCGGGAAAGTTCTTCATCGTTTCCGCTTTCAATCCGATGCAGCACTAGCGCACCAAGCAGCACCTTGCGGCGTGTATCGTTGGCGCGTTCCTGTTTCGATAGTCTGGCTTTTAAAGCGGAACGCTGCGCATCCAGCTGGGCCAGACGTTCTTCGATGGATTTGCGTACCACACTTCTACTCCCTTAAAATCTCATTGAGCTTGGAATAGTTTTTCTCACCACCGCTTTCGCTAACTCCACGTAGCGGCAATGACTACGAACTTACGGCAGAAAGTGTGGATCATCGGCTGTGGCAGCATTCTCGCCGTGTACCGGTTGCCGGAAAGATGATCCTGGGAATCTCATTACTACTTTGAAAACCGTCGCCACAACGTTGTCAACCGCCTGACTGCATCCAGCTGGGTCATCCGTGCTGACCGAAATCCGTTTGGATGCAGATTTCTTATTAGTATATTCAGTCATTAAAACCTCCCTGGTTGTTGCGAGGTTTTGATTTGAGCAGCGGCGTTCACCTTGCTTCATCTTCAATATGGAACTTCGGTCATTGCAGCCAAAACTGGCTTCATTTTTTAGAGCATGACCGTGCCGCAGTCTTGCACCGAGGATTGAAAGAGCATAGCGAAGCGAAATTGAAGGGCGCACTTACGAGTTGCTTCGCAACTCAGAGCAGTTTAAGCTCATTTCACGGACAGTTTTATTCGTTTGGGGCCGAGGATAGTGGTGTGGCGATCTATCATCTGAGTATGAAGCCGATTTCCCGATCCAGGGGACGAAGTGCTGTTGCTGCCAGCGCCTATCGCTCGGCGTCAAAGCTGACGAATGAGCGTGACGGAATTACCCATGATTACACCAACAAAAGCGGCGTGGAACATGCCGAGATCGTCTTACCGGAAGGTGTCGATGCGGAATGGGCGCGGGATCGTTCAGCCTTATGGAATGCAGCCGAGCTTTGCGAAAAGCGCAAGGATGCACGTGTCGCACGCGAGTTTGAAATTGCATTGCCGCATGAGCTGACTGCGGATCAACGGCTTGAGGCAACGCGGATTTTCGCCCATGAGCTTGCCGATCGTTTTGGCGCGGCAATCGACTTCGCCATTCATGCGCCGCAAGACGACAGCGACATTCGAAACCACCATGCGCATATAATGATGACAACACGGCAGGTGAGGGGGGATGGTCTCACTGACAAGAACCTTCTCGAGCGTGAAAACAAATGGCTTCTGTCAGCGGATCTGCCAACCACGGATATGCAGCTTCGTGATCTCCGCATGCGATGGGAGGGGATTGCGAATGAAAGCCTTGCACGGGCCGGACATGATATTCGCATTGATCACCGTTCGCATCTGGAGCGGGGTCTTGAGATTGCGCCGACGGAGCATATGGGGGTTCATGCGACGCAGATGGAGCGGCGTGGTCTCGTCGTGTCGCGGTCGCGGCTGGATGAAGATGCCGCGCGGCGCAATTCGGAGCTGATCCGCGAGAAGCCGGAACAGGTTCTTGAAATCATCACGGGAGAGAAAAGCGTCTTTGACCGGCGTGACGTTGCGCGAGCGCTGCATCGCTACATCAACGATGACATTGGAGAGTTCCAGAGCGCCTTTGCCAAGGTGATGGCGTCATCGGCCCTTGTTGAACTACAGGCGGAAAGCCATGATCCGGTGACGGGTGAATTCGAGTTCGCGCGTTATTCGACGCGCGGAATGGTCGAGATCGAATCCGGTATGATCGAATGCGCGCAGCGGATGCACGCGTCGCACAGCCACAGGCTGAGCGATCATCACGGTGTCGATCGCAAGCATGTCGAACAAGCGATCGGGCGTCAGGATGCTGCGATCCGGACAAGCGTTTCCAGCGATACCGCTGACAAGGTCGAGCGGGGTGAGTTAGATCGCGGTGAGCGCGATCGGCTTATCGACGCTGCACGTCTCTCCGATGAGCAACGGCGGGCGATTGAGCATGTCACTGGGCCGGAGCGCATTGCTGCGGTTGTCGGTTATGCGGGTGCTGGCAAGAGCACGATGCTGGCGGCGGCACGTGAGGCATGGGAGGCAGAAGGCTACAGGGTTCACGGTGCAGCCTTGTCGGGCAAGGCAGCCGAGGGCCTGGAGGAGAGTTCTGGAATTCAGAGCCGCACCCTGGCATCGTGGGACATGAGTTGGCAGAACGACCGTCGCACGCTCAATCGCGGTGATGTGTTTGTGATCGACGAAGCAGGCATGGTGGGAAGCCGGCAGCTCGCCCGGTTCGTTGGCGAGGCCGAGGCACGCGGTGCGAAGATCGTCCTTGTCGGCGATCATGAGCAGCTACAGGCAATCGGGGCCGGCGCACCATTCCGGGCGATCACCGAGGAAATCGGTCATGCCGAGCTTTCCCAGATACGCAGGCAGCGTATTGACTGGCAGCGGGACGCGTCGGTTGCCTTCGCCACGCACCGAACGGCTGAGGGTCTGAGCGCCTATCGGGATCGCGGCAATATCAGCTTTGCCGAGACGGGCGAGGATGCGCGCGGTCAGATCGTGCGTGATTACCTTGCCGACGCGCAAGAGCGTCCGGATGGCACCCGGATTGCGATGGCGCATCGCCGGGCAGATGTTCGCGCCATCAATCACGCGATCAGAACTGAGCTACGGGCCCGGGGCAACGTGCCCGGCGACGGCCAGGGGCTGTCCGAGGGCGAGCTGGCGCGTGGCGCCCTCGGGGAGGGGCTGGTCTTCCAGACCAATGACGGCAAGCGCGAGTTCGCCCCGGGCGACCGCATCGTGTTCCTTGAGAACAATCGCGACCTTGGCGTAAAAAACGGGATGTTGGGTACCGTCGAGCATGTCGAGGTCGGTCGACCGGGTGCCGGCCCCAGGATTGTTGCGCAGCTCGACGGGACGAGCGGTACGGAAGGGCGCAGCGTCAGCGTGCCGATGGACGACTATCAGGCGGTCGACCACGGCTATGCGACGACAATCCACAAAAATCAGGGCGCAACCGTAGATCGCGCCTATGTGCTGGCATCGAGAACGATGGACCGGCATCTAACCTACGTCGCCATGACCCGGCATCGTGACGGAGTGCAGCTCTATGTGAGCCAGGACGCGTTCAGCAAATCGCAACCTGGCCGACAGGTCGGTCAAACGTTGGCTGCGGGTCGTCTGGTCGACCATGGGGCCGCATCGTTCAACCACAAGGAAGGCAATAGTCAGAGCTATTTCGTGACGCTTGAAAACGATCAAGGTGAGCAGCGCACGCTATGGGGCGTAGATCTTGAGTGCGCCATGAAGGCTTCGAAACAGGCACTGCAGATTGGGGACAGGATCGGCCTGCAACATGTCGGTTCGGAGCCGGTTCGCCTTCCAGACGGAACGGAGACGCACCGGAACGCTTGGAAGGTTCAAGATGCGGGCGATCTTGCTTATGAGCAGCTTAAAAATCAGCTGTCACGGTCGGGCGTGAAGGAAACGACACTCGACTATACCCGCGACTTTGCCGCGCGGCGGGGGATCGCAGAGCAAATGAGGATCGTAAGCGAGATCGAGATCCCGGCGGAGCGCGCCGGGCTACGTGCGGAGCGGGAATCAACGGCCGCGGATAACTTCGGTGATCGACAACAGCGCCGCAATTCGTTCGAGGGCCTGAAACTCGGGCGCGGCGCGGCGGCCGAGCGGTTGCAGCAGGATCGCACCGGTGAGAGTGGCTCGTCGGTCGAGCAGAAACGGCCGCAGCAAGCCGAGAAACAGCGCGGTGGTATGTTCTCTGACCTCAGGCTCAATGCGCGTTCTGGGCCGTCCAAGCGGCGGGAAGAACTGCCGGGAAGGGAGAAGAGCTTGCAGTCGGTGCCAGTACAAGACCGCCCCGATACTGACAGATTGGCCGAGCGGTCGCGACGTCAGTCGCCGCTTGAGGCAGCCGTTGACCGCTATGTGCGGGCCTATCAGTCGCTCGATCAGCACCAACGTGATGGCCTGCCGGTTCTTGACATGCAGCGGCAGGAGATGCAGGCGGCCGGCCAGCAGCTCGACCAGGTGCGCGCGGGGACAGAAGAATTGATGGTTTCGACACTGCAACATGATCCGCAGACGGCGCGCGCCATGACCGAGTTTTCCGGTCGGGAGCGTGTCGCCCATGTCATCAAGGGCATGAAGCGTGAAAACGCCGCCCTGCAAGACCCTAATGTCAGGGCCGAGCGGTTCGTGAATAGCTGGCGGGAGCTGGACGGTCAGCGCCAGACGCTTCGCGGCTGGCAGCACGACGAGGCGCGGGGCAAGATCGAAAGCCAGATGGAGGGCCTTGCCAAGCGCCTTGAACGCGATCCTCAGGCGGAATCCATCGTGCGTCATCGCAGCAAGGAGCTTGGAATCGGGCAGGAGCTCGGTCTCGATCAAAGCGTCGCCCGTGTGTTGCAGGAGCAGATAACACGCGGCCAGCGGATTGATTCGGGGCTTTGGCATAGAAATGTAAGGTAGTGAGGACATGACGGAACTCGACAACAGAGACGGCATTGGGCTCGCAACGCGTGAAGAAGATTCAGGCGATCCGGCGGCAGCCTTCGATGCGCTTCGGCGCACGATCGAAACGCAGGGTGCACAAATCGGGGCGGAAATGACCGTGATGCGTCGCGGCATCGAAGCTGCTTTCGACCAGCTCGAAAAGATCGAGCCTCAAGCCGATTACAAGCCCCAGCTCGCACAACTTGTAAAGGCGCTCGATCACGTTTCAGAGCGTCTGAACGGCGTCGAACAATCCCCCATTCTTCGGCAGGGCGCGCAGCACTATGCAGGGGTTCTCGAGCGCAGCGGCGAGGCTTTGGTGAGGAACGCCGCGCAGCAGCTCGAACGACAGGCTTCTGACCTTGAACGCGCCAGTCGTAATCTTTCAGCGCGCGTCTCGGAAGCGCGCGAGCGCGGTAGACAAAACAAGTGCGTCATTAGCGCGGCGGCGTTCGGTATCATCACCGGTGTCCTGGCGACGTTGTTTATGCCACGCATACTGCCTGGAACGGTTGATATGGCCGTTGCCTCCGTGGTCATGAACAATGACCGTTGGAAAGCCGGAATAGCCCTCATGGAATCGGGAAGTCCCGAAGGGTGGCATAGCATTGTCGAAGCGAGTGAACTTGTGCGAGCCAACCGGCAGGCGCTTAGTGCATGTGCCGAGGCTGCCGCCAACGCAAAGAAGGATCAGAGGTGCACGATTACCGTGTCAGCGCCTGCACAGTGAACAACAGCTAGCCTCCGGCCGTCCCGCTCTTGTCACAGGTGGCCAAAGGGACGGCCGGGGGCAGGCTTGAGGCGATGAGGCTTTGAGTACTAGAGGAAGTCTTAATCACTCAAACAGTTCGGTGTGGGGTGCCAGCGCGCACGAAAATCACGCTGTTGCCTTCGACGTGATATACCAAGAGGAAATCACCGCTGATAAGACATTCGCGATGGTCGGCGCAATCCCCCTTTCAGGGCGTGGTCAAGCCGTTCGGAGCGTAGCGGCTCGTCATTCGCTATCAGGAGTAACGCAGCCACACATTGCCCGTCCGATTTTCCGAGACGGGCTTTTTTTAAACGGTCTTTCAATCGCCCATTGCAATGATGTACTGTCATGCGCTCGTGGCTGCTGAGTAGTGCTTGACGATCAGCGAACCTATATCGTTGTCAAAAAAGCTCACGTAAACTGAGCGCGAAATCGGGCCATGGCAATCACGCTAATGGTGGTCTTGGGGCATGAAGTATATACAGGAAATATCGCGGAGACGGCTGCCCGCAACCATTCGCGCGGAGTATGACAGGGAGAGACACGATGCGCGTCTGCCAGTCCTGCGTACAATCACGCTGCTTCTTGCGCTGTTTTACTTCTCCTACACGGCAGTGGACGCCTGGTTTCTGCCGGATATCGCGTGGCGGACGTTCATCCTTCGCTTCTCGATTGTCGGTCCTTTGACGATATTGCTTCTGCGATTTTATCGGCAACCTGTTTCAATTCGCCTGAAAGAAGGCGCCAGTGTTTTGGTAGTATGTATTGCCACGGTTGTCTGGTGTGTGGCAATTGGCGGAACGGCAAGTCCGGTCGTGTTGAACTATTTTTATGCAGCACTCGTTTTCCAGATGGTGGTCACGATTGTTCTGACACCACCCCTGGAATATGGCGTAGCAGCGTCTGCAGTCGTAACGACGAGTGTCTATATAACCATTTGGTTTCTGCCAGATGCGACGACCGATTACGTGCTTTTCCATCTGGCCGTAGGTGTACCAACAGTCGTTCTGACGCTGATCGCAAATTATAGATTCTCTACTGAAGCGGTCCGGCTCTATCTGCAGAACAAGGATCTGGACCACCTGCATGGGCAATTGCTCAAGCAGCATGTTGAACTCGAACTGGTATCACAGTCGGATCCCCTGACAGGTTTGACCAACCGTCGTAGCCTGGATGCCGAAATACATCGCTTGACTGCGGCCTCGAACGGCACTGGGGTTCCGGTGACGGTTTTGCTTCTCGATATAGATCATTTCAAGGAATACAATGACAGTTTCGGTCATCTGGCGGGCGACGAATGTCTCAAACTAGTCGCCGATGCTTTGAAAAAGCTCGTTTCGGATGATGATTTGGCGTGCCGGTTCGGCGGAGAGGAATTTTTAATTCTGCGGCCGGGAGTGGCTCCCGCCGCATCTATCCGAACATTTGCAGAGGAAATTCGGGAGGCGGTCGAGGCATTGTCAATACGTCATCCTTTGGCCGGTAGAGATGGTATGGCCGTAACGGTCAGTGTTGGAGCTTCAGCCGATATTGTGACAAACGAGGAAACATTCTTGCAACTGATAGCGCAGGCCGATGAGGCGCTTTACACCGCCAAACGGCATGGCAGAAATATTTCCCTGCTCCATCGGTCGATACGGTAATGCAAGTGTCATGAGCCGGGGAGCGCTGCCGATGGACAATCACAGTTTCAGCACTATCTGGCAGGATCGTTTTCCAACCGACAACACAAAGGCCGACAGCCATTTCAGCACGTGACTGGTCGGCGATTTCAAGCCGACAGACAGCAGCTTCTGCACCCTGGCCGGAAACTATGTTTAATCGGAGCGATGCAGCTTTCTTAACGGATAACACCAAAGAAAACCCCGACCTGCTGGGCAGCTAGTCGGGGCTGCGCACCATTGGAAAGCGGGGGCTTAGGTTGGTGCACATCACCATTTTAACCATCAGAAAATAAGAATAAACCCCGGTGAGGTTTCGCGATCACCGGGGCTTCGCTTTGATGAAGTTGTCTTACCCACTTAATCAACGCGGCACCAGTATCTCACAAAACAATGAAAACACAATGGCACGACGCATCAACGCGGCCGGGCTTTCGCTCGTTTAACCTCCACAGGACATCCCCATGAACAACACAACTTTCTTCGCGTACGCGAGGCGCGCGCTTTTTGGCGGGGGCTTGAGCAAGGCGCAGGTCGACGGCACGTCGGCTATTTTGGCCGAAGCTGAGCGCCGAGACCTGCCAGACGAGCAGACGGCTTACGTGCTCGCACCGGCCAGCGTCGGGCAGGCCAAGTGCTAATCCGTAATCGGGGTCAATATTGGACAAGTAAAGGGGAAGTGCGGACAAATAGTTGGACTGCTTATGCTGCAATCCCAAGTTTCCGGCGGTATTCGGCTGGGCTAATCCCGCCCAGTGAGAGCTTTATGCGATGCTGGTTGTACCATTGGGTGTAAGAATCCAGCTGCTGCATGAAGTCGAGCAGGGTCGTATTGCTCGAGGTGCGATTATAGTACATCTCGTTTTGAGCCGCCCAAAAAATCCTTCGCAGGCTCAATAGTTCGGCGAGCACCCTTTGCGTGACATGGATCGGGCCAGTTGAGCATTTTGCATGCGCGACAGCCAGCCGATCCAACGATAATGGGCACCCCGATCCGAGTGCACAACAGCGCGGTCGGCACTGCCGGTGATTGTTTCGATTGCGGCATCAAGCATCGTGTTCACCAGCTCTGCGTCTGGCCGCGTGCTGACAGACCAACTGATCACCAAGCCATCGAAACAATCGATTATGGGCGACAGACACACCTTAGGTGCAGGACAAACACTCAAGCAGGGCACGGTGATAAAATCTATCCGACTTACGGAGAAACCAGAAGAAGTTGACTGCAAACATGACACAATTAAGGGATTGGTGTGGCGCACGGAGTTTGCAAGAAAACGTGGTTAGCTGTCTGATTGCAGAACATCATTGAAAACGAGGGAGGTTCGACGTTTCGAACCAGTTGTGCAGTCATGTCTTCGGGCTGTTTATGGCGAATGGCATAAAGTCTGTTTATCTGATGCGATTCAGCACCTCGTTTTAATCCGTGTGATCAGGCCCGCCCAAGGTAAGCTGTCGGCTTCAGTACTGCCGCCGCCCTGATCAGCGAGACACGCATCGTTTGCTCTGGTTTAAAAAGCAGATGCCCGTTTTATACGCTGCTACATTGATGAGCGGGATTTTGTGCCGCAGTTTATGACTGAACCGAAATTGCAGTTCAATTTGCCGCCGTTAACCCGTTCCAATTTCTTCGTAAAGCTCACCTTTTACCTCAAGAAAAGCTCTGCACTTTTCCAATGCAACCTAGCCAAACATTTCAGGGACACCGTGTGGAAGCTGGGTTTACGCACAATTACGCTAATGTGCGCGCCTCTCTAGATACGGCCCAAATTCGTTTTCAATGAAGCAGCTAAGATTTCTGATGCCGGAACCGCTTTTGAATACAGAAAACCTTGTCCGTACAAGCAACCCATTTGCTGCAGCTTCAAAGCCTGGTCGCGTGTTTCCACACCCTCTGCAATACATTCGATGCAAAGGCTCTTTGCTATATGCAGAATTCCCTCGACTATACCCGAGCCTTGAACCTCCGACCCAATGCGGTCCACAAATGATTTATCAATCTTGATGATATCAATAGGAACGGTCAGCAAGTGAGTTAGTGAGGCAAACCCCGTCCCGAAATCGTCCAGTGCGACTTTTACACCCATCGCGCGCAGTGCTTCAATCTCAGTGGACATCTGCTTGTCGTTACTCCCGATGAAAAAGGACTCGGTTAATTCAAGTACGACGCTTTCAAGCGGCAATCCATAATTCGTGAAGCTGGATTTCAATAGCCTGTTCACCTCTCCTCTGCGAAGGTCGATGGCGGAAATATTGATCCCAATGTGCGAAAATTCGATGCCAGCTTCTGACCACATCGATGTGTCTCGTGCGATCAGGTCTATCATTCGTTTCGTCAGGGCGCTCGCTACCTGGACGTCGGTTGTAGCCTCATGAAACTGCGATGCCGAAAGGACCAGTCCGTCGCGTGTTCTAATTCGAGCAAGTGCCTCAACGCCGAATATCTCATGCGTACCAATACGAACGATAGGTTGATACCATGCTTGAACGCGGTTTTCCTGCAATGCAGTAAGGACCTTTCGAACTGCCTCACGCCTTTTTGAGATTGCGGTTGAAATTGATTTGTCAAAAATGACAAAATTGCCTCTGCAAACTTCTTTAGCGTGATGAAGCGAAAGATCAGCCTGAAAATAAAGTTCTTCGGTGGCCTGTTTACGTTTAGTTCTCTTTGCAGCACCGATTGTGACCGACGGAAAGACCATATTTCCGTGACATCGTGCCGGTTCGGTCACCTTTTTAATGATGTTTTTCAGCAGAACTCGGAGATCCTTTCGAGTGATCCCGTTAATCCTAACCGCAAATTCATCGCCGCCCAGTCGAAAGACTTCCAAAGCCGGTAGTGCACACGCTAATCGACGTGCAACAATCGCAATCAGTTCATCGCCCGCTGCATGCCCAAAGGTGTCGTTAACAAATTTGAGATTATCGATATCAATTAATAGTAACGTCAGTGGTCCGCCGGTATCCGATTGGCCGGCGTTGATAAAACCAGCACGGTTCGTCAGGCCTGTTGATACATCGGTTAATGCGAGACGGCGCTCCGTCTGAAGGCGGTCGTTATGTTCGAGCGCAACAGTACACAACGGCAAACATCCTTCAATGATACTTTGTTCGAGCACGGTCGGAGCCCGTCTTTCTCTGAAATATAGCGCTAAGGTTCCAATCACTTCGCTGGTTGTTCCGAAGATCGGACTTGACCAACAAGCCGTGATACCGAGTGATAAAGCCAACCCTTTGTATTTCTCCCAGCGAAGGTCTGTGGAAATGTCGACCGTAATAATGGATTTCTTAAAGTATGCGGCGGCGCCACAAGAGCCTGATTGTGTGCCGATTTCAACTCCGTCCAAAGCCTGAGAATAAGAATCAGGTAGGCTGGGGGCGGCAATGGGATGCAGGCGTCCCGCTTTGTCAAGTGCCAGCACGGTAACAATTGCGTCTGGCAGAATGCATTCTATCTCGTGACAAAGCGTTTGCAAGGAAGCATCCAGTGTTTCTCCCTGAGCGATTGTTTTAAGAATAGTATTCTGAAGTTTAAGAAGCATGCTTTTGCCGATTTTTCGCGCCATATTAAACAGAGAATGTACTTAAATTCCGGCTCAAAGGCTAGCTTGACCTATTTTGAGTCGTCAGCTCTTGCCTCGATTCTGATGCGATGGACGCCCCTCCGATCACCTTCAGTGGCAGAATGGGTACCATCGAACACACAGAAGAATGACAGACTTATCTAAATGGCGGCCTTTGAACATCGAATAACCCAGCTTTTAGAAAGCTGGAAACCTATATCAGTGCTCATTGACGAAACGTTTGCAACAGAACCCTTATGATTGGGGTTCCGAAACAGATTTAGCCTGGAAGAATAGAAGGCGAACTGCCTGATCCGGTTCGATGCGATACGAATAAAACAGCTGTCGCACAAGATAAGAAGGTTTTCCCCGGCTATAGTCCTTGTTTTAGCAAGTTAAAGTTGCGACGTTCCCAGCCAATTACAGATGCGACAGGTGCTGACGTTCAGCCCCCATTCCGAGAGGCTGGTCGGGGTTGCAAACGAGGAATGGGGGCGGGTGAATATCCACCTCTTCGGCTTTAGCTTTCTCAGTAGCAATTGTTCTGTCAGCAGTTGATACTCGGCTCACCTGCATCGGGCAGGAGAGGGATCCAAGTCGTACAATGCTACCAAAAATCTGCCTGCAAGGTGACGTCGATATCGCTGCACTCTCACCACTGCTTCGCGGTATGCTGCTTGCAGTTGTCTATGCTCAGCGCGAGGGTGGCATCGGACTAACGGCAACCGGCGCGATGAACCGCAAGTTCGTGCATTGGGCTGCTGAGAACTTCCTCTGGCCCAGGTTCACAGCCAAAGACCTCTTCAGCATGCACAAGGTGCTCAATGAAAACGACATGCCACCGCTTTGTGTCGTGCACGACCTGACCCGTTATCTGAAGCTTCTTCGCCGCAGGAAAAATGTACTGCTGCCAACCAAACGTGGCATGGAGTTTTTGGTCAATCCACACGCTTTCTTCGATCTGATCGCCACCGATTATCTCTATTCGTATATTCATGCTACCGAACGTAAAGAGGCGATCCAGGCACGATTGCGTTGGTGGCGTATGTATCTCAATCTGCTCAATATCAAGACCAGAGAAGGGTGTAAGGCGATGGACATTGTAAAGATACTCTATCCGGATATCGCTCATCTGTCCGACACTGAAATAACCGTCGATGCGTGGGACCTGAAATTCGAGCTTCAGTACGGTGTCCTGCGACGCTTATGCTGGCTCGGTCTGCTTTTTGAGGCAAGAGAAGGGCTCAACTTTCTTGACGACGGAATCTTCCACAAAACACCGCTCTGGACAGCTTGCCTGCAATTGGAGTCAGACACGCAAAGCGATATCGGTGTCCATTGACACCCTTTACCCCGGCGCTGGCTGTCTCAATAAAGCTTGTTCTCGCCGGGCAATGACGGCAGGGTCGTTCATGTAAGCTGTGCGCGATTTACGCTCTCGCTTCTGATAGCCATTCCCGACACTGCCGTCAGGTATACCAAACATATGGTTGGCCTGACCGGTACGACGCGGACCGCTTTTGCTGCGTTGCTGCTCCCGTTCCGCCTGCATCTCAGCGACGATCGACAGCATGTCATCCAGCCGTTTGTTCTCGACAACAGGTGAGCGATGAATGGAACGAAGCTTGTCGAATGTTGTATAGGGCAGGGTGTCCGTACCGTGCATGATCTCCAGACGTCCGTCGGGATAGTCGCAGACAATGACCTTCTGCCGCGCAAGCCGTTTTGCAACTTCGGTCGGTTCCAGGATGAACAGCACTTTATCATAGCGTAGTGTCAGTGTTTGTGACAGCGTTCGCACTTCCTTCCGGCACAGCGCACCATCAATATTCTCATGCGCAGCCAGCGGTCGATGCATGTCCTTGGGATTGCGTGGCTCCTTGCCAAAACGGCCATTGAAATCTGCAATATATTCTGGCGCATATGCATTGGCTGCTTCGATCGTATCGATGCCGCGCAGCCGCAATTCCTTGACCAGACGATCCTGCAAAGTCCTGTTTGCCCGCTCAACACGGCCTTTGGCCTGTGGAGTATTGGCACAGATAATGTCGATGTTGAGCTCATAAAGTGCCCGACCAAACTGTGTCAGGCCGCTTGTTCGGTCTTGCTTCGACGGATGAAGCGAACGAAAAACGCCGTGTTTGTCGCTATAGAAAGCGAGTGGTTTGCCCCATTGCTGGAGATATGCCTTCGTCGCATGAAAATAATCAAACGTGTTCTCTGAGCCCGCAAAGCGCAAATGCAGGAGCTTGCCAGTGGCATCGTCAATATAAACGAGGAGGGCGCATTTGGGACCCCGCTCCTCGAACCACCAATGATGCGAACCGTCGATCTGTACCAGTTCACCAAAGCAATCACGCCGGCCGCGCGGTTGATGCAGTTGCCGCTTGCGTTCGCGACGTGATGTCCACAATCCCGCTGCTGTCATCCATTGCCGCAGCGTCTCCTTGCTGACTGAAAGCTGATGGCGTTCAATCAGCTTCTCACAGGCCAGTGTCGGCCCAAAGTCCCGATAATACGTCCGTACAATATCCAGAACATCATTCCGGAAATCCTCGCCATAACGGCGATTGCTCGGGCGACCGCGCTTGCCCGAAACAAGGCCCGTTGCACCAAGCCGATCAAATGCCTGTAACAGTCGATGAACCTGGCTGCGACTGAGGCCAAGCAGCGCCGCTGCCTCCACCACACGAAGCTGATTATCTCTGATTTGCTGAACGGTCTTCAGCCGGTTGAGTTCTTTCTGCGACATCGTGATCAAACAAGACATGACGGCTCCCATCCGCTGTTTGCTGCTGAAAGCCCAGTCTTCCTTTCCGCGTTCGATTTGAAAAGGGCAAGAGATGCAAAAAATGTCGCATCTCTAAATTGCCCATGTGTCGCATCTGTATATTGCCGTTATAGTCCTTAATCAGATAAGACATATTATGGAACTTCACAACTGAAATTAAGTGAGGCCCGGCGGGGACGTGCCGAGCCTCGTTTGAGGAAGAACGGAGGCTTACCGAAGGCACCAAGTACAGTCTCTGTAATCTATCGCCGCGCACCCAACATCCCGGGGACGATGCGAGTATTCATCGATTTCATGAGTGTAGAATTCTCTGGAAAGCCGACGAGAGATTAAGGTTTTGTGTCAATGAACGTGGTGGATCCAAACTTGAGGTGCCACTTGCAAATGATAACAATGAGTTATTCGGTATCAGGAGCATGCCTTGTCGCAATCGACACGACACGGCTTAGATCAAGCAAGATGATAGACCATGGCGGCTTCTAAGGAAGATTCCAGTATATCAAGGCCTTCGTTGAGAATATCGAATTCAATCGTCAAAGGAGCGAGGAGACGGATCACGTTGGCGCGCATGCCGCAGGAAAGTAAAATCAGTCCGCGCTTTTCCGCTTCCGCTACAATACTGTTCGCGAGCTGTGGTGAGGCAGCTTTCGAAAGACGATCTTCCACCATCTCGAATGCGACCATCGCGCCAAGACCCCGCACATCACCGATGCGCTCCATCCCCTGACGGCTTGCAATATTGCGCAATCGTTCGGTCATACGCTCACCAACAGCCAACGCTCTTGAGCAGAGATTTTCTTCTTCGAGGATATCGAGAACTGCATTTGCGGCAGCAACGGCCAGAGGATGGCCTGCGTAAGTTCCTCCCAGCCCGCCGGGATGAGCGGCATTCATCACGTCAGCGCGTCCCGTAACCGCAGAAAGCGGAAAGCCGCCGGCCAATCCCTTTGCCATTGTGACGATGTCGGGACTGACCCCGGAATGCTCAAAACCGAACATTTTTCCGGTCCGACCCATGCCGGCCTGTACTTCATCGGCGATAAGCAAAATTCCGTATCGATCGGCAACCGCACGAAGATGTGCGAGAAACTCCTTCGGCGCGACGTTGAACCCACCTTCACCCTGCACAGGTTCAACGATGAAAGCCGCTATCCGTTCAGGATCAATGTCCGACGCGAAGAGACGTTCAAGCGCGTCAATCGAATCCTCCAGCGAAACACCGAGATAGGCATTGGGAAAAACGGCATGATAAATTTCCGAAGGAAACGGACCAAAGCCTTTCTTGTAAGGCATCACCTTGCCTGTCAACGCCATGCCGAGCATTGTCCGCCCATGGAATGCGCCGGAAAATGCGACAACGCCCGAACGCCCTGTATAAGCGCGAGCGATCTTCACCGCGTTTTCGACTGCTTCGGCCCCCGTCGTGGCCAACATGGTACGATTTTCCGCGCCGGTAGGCGCGAGCACATTAAGGCGCTCGGCCAGTCGTACATAGCCCTCATAAGGGGCTACATGGAAACAGGTGTGCGTGAATTCTCCAGCCTGCTCCAGCACAGCAGACATAACCTTCGGATGCCGATGGCCGGTATTGTTAACCGCGATGCCCGCCGCAAAATCGATGTAGCGCCTGCCGTCCACATCCCAAAGTTCCGCATTCAAGGCCCGTTTTGCATAGATGGCACGGGTTCCTACGCCAGATGCAACAGCTGTCGTCTGACGGGATTTCAAGTTTTCGGAAACAGTCATTTCGTTCACCTCCGGAAAAGACGAACGAGTCCTAACATTGCTCAATATTTTGAGCAATAGATGGACAATATTTTATCCATTTCAAAGGTAGGGCGGTGTACAGGCCGAAATCACAACAGTACGCTGGTCTGAGATATTGCGAAAACGATGCGGCTGCCGGCTATCAAAAAGATAGGCCTCGCCAGTTTTGAGAATCCGAACATCTTCTCCCACGGTCACTTCAAGTTCCCCTTCTACAACAATGCCGCCTTCAGACGAGGCGTGCTGCAATAAGGTTTCTCCCGTATCGGAGTGAGGCTCATAAACTTCATGCAGAATTTGCAGATTGTAACCGCGGGCATCCCCCACCTGACGGAAAGTCATGCGGCCATTGCCTCTCTCTAGTGCATTCACCGTAAGCATCGAGGTTAGATCAACAAGCTGACCTTGCTCAAAAAAAGGCCCAGTCGGAGGCGTTCTCTCGGGCTCGAAAAAATCAGCCAGTGTGACGCCGAGCCCATTCAAGATCTTGCGCAACGTTGCCACCGAAGGGCTGATCTTGTTCTTCTCCACATTGGATATCTGTGCATGAGGAACGCCTGCACGATCAGCAAGCTGGCGCTGCGACAACTTAGCAGCGCTTCGCATCGCATTGAGGCGCGCGCCTATATCAAATTGGTCGTTCATCCGAGGCCTTTGCGAATCAAGAATTCATTCTTGACCCGATTTTATCAGAGGCAACCTCCAAATGGTGGTCAATATTTTATCCAACTCACATCGTTAGCTGATAAAAAAATTACTTAAATAATTACAAGAGGATGAGCAGAATTCCGGCGCAGACCACCGCCCACACCCAAGGACGGCCAGTTGACAGCAAAAACGAGTAATGAGAACGTATTCTACATGGATACAGCATATTCAAATAGAATACAAGAGCGAAATGGCGTTCGACCGCTTTCCACTGTCATCAAGACTTTGGCCGTACTCGATATTCTTGCTTCCAGCGTCCGGGGAATGCGGCTGCCGGAGATTGCGTCGGCGATGTCCTTGTCGCGACCTACAGCTTATCAGCGCCTCCTGACACTGATCGAGGCTGGCTGGATCGAGCAGGACGAGGAGATGCGTTATCGCATTTCCATGCATGCCTGTCGTTTCGCGGCTGCTGCCCTTGAGCAGGCCGATCTGGGAACCAGGATGCAACCGGTACTGGAAGCGCTCGTGACGCGCGTGAAGGAAACGGCGTCCGTTGCCGTGCTTGATCGTGGATTGCCGTGCATTATCGCCCGTGTCGACAGCGAAAGCCTGTTGCGTGCGGAACAGAAGATCGGCACCACGCTATCGCTTGAAGGCTCCGCATCGGGCCGCATCCTGACTGCCTTCGCTGATGAAGCGATGATGACCCGTCTACGCTCAAGCGGAGAGAGTTTTGCTTCGGAGAAGATACTCACCGAAGCGCGATCACAGGGATACGCGATTTCTAGTGGCTATACCCATAGCGGTGTCATCGCCATCGCTGCGCCCATTTTCGATCCGCGCGGCAGATGCTTTGCAACACTTTCGCTGGTAATGCCCGAAACGCGCTTCAATCTCGAAATTTTTAAGCTGCCGCTTCTCGAGGCGGCGGCTCAGATCACAGGTCTCCAGCAGGGGGCCTTCAACAAAGGGGAATTTCGTTAAGATGATCGCCGAGACTTATAATGCGAGCTGTGACGAAGGCCGTCCGGTCCCGCGTCCGGGTGCCGAGGTGATGCGGTCAACAAATCTCGCGGCTATCCAGCCGTCCCGGCTCAGCGGTTCGCGCGCATTCATGAACCGGATGCTGCGCGAGAAATGGGATATAAACATCGAACGCTTCGATGTGAACGCGGACGCTGACGGCACAGTTGTTTATTCGATCAAGACGCCGACGATGGAGTTCAGCTTCATCGGTTTTTCGCGGCCCCCAAGCCGTACGGCGCGCACAGGCCGTATTATCGGCCAAGCCTGGGATATGATGGGCGCACTCATTGAGGGCCGCGCAACAGAAGCCGATGTGGAAAGCGCAAGCGAGGAACTGCCGAAGCTCTATGCAGGGCGGGCCACTCCGAATACATTGATCTGGTGTCGCTCCAATCGGTCGATGCGTGTGTTTGACCAAACGCTGGATGCACTGGCCTCAGGACATCAACCGAGGATCGAGGATCTGTCGCGGGTCTGCTATCTGATGCGCAATACCGGCCTCGACGGTAACGGAACGTTTGGCACGCGGTCGTTTCCTTCGCTCGGGAAAACCCATCCTTTGGGAGGGGTTCTTCAGGCCCAAATGCTGACCGCTTACATGATGCGGGAATATTCCTGTGATCTCGTGGAACGTCTGGCCCGCCTGAAATCTGACAAGGCTGTCCCGCTCGATGCAGAGATCCGGCGCTATCTGGGTGTCGGCAACGGCTCGGCGCTGGGGTTGATTTTCTTCATCCATCGACACCCCCGTCTCATCAATGCCTGGCTGGGCGCGCGCGAAGCGATCATTGCCCGCGTGCGTGGTTTGCAGGCGAACAAGGGCGATGCCCGTGTAGCCCACCTTCTCCACCTCATCGAAACTGCGATCAACTTCCGCAAGCAGGACCGAATGGTCTATGAAGCGCTGACATCCAGTGAGGCGGTGGCTGCGGATTTGGAGCAGATGGCAGTTCTGCTCAAAGAATTTTACCACACCGGCCTTATCGGCGAAAAACGGAGCAACTATCCGTTCGACGCATTGGTGCGATATTTCCAAGAAGGCGTGAAGCCGGAATCAATGGAAACGCTTTTGTCGCTGTTTCTTGAGCTTCTGCCTGAAGAAACGGATGCACTTTTCGCCTCCATTGAGGCCCCAGACGAATTCAGCGTATCGCCGAACGAGACACTGGAGAGCCTAGCGGTACTGATCCAGAACGAATATAGCTGGGCGCTCGCCGCAGATATGTCTGCACCGGATGCCTACAAATATATCTGGTACAAATCAGAGACTGCTGAAGAACCACGTCGCGGGGCACGCGAAGAAGTCCCCGAAGCCCTTGATCTCGGTCTCGATATATGCGGCGGCCTGCAATCGCTGATGTCAGACATCGCATCGCAACCGCAGGAAACGACCGTGGCGCGGTTCCTTCTGAAACATCCCGAGCATCGTTATCTGATTGCTCGCGTACAGGGTATGCGCGGGCAGGAATATCACACGCCTCAGGTCAATATTAATGCGGATACCTTCGTTCCTATCGATCTCGTGCGGCTGATGAATTGCGGTATTCACGGCATCGACAAGACCCGCGACTTCCTCAACCGTAATCTGCGCGGTGTTCTCTATCACGGGGCGCCGACCCGCGACGATATTCGCGCCGGCTATTCGGCGACATGGTTTTATCCGGCGGAGCCCGTTCAATGACCACAACATCCCCCAAGCATTATTTGCGCGTTATGCCGCGTGAAATGAGACTGATGTCCGAACGCATCTTTTCCATGACTGGCCAGCCCAAGGGATTCTTTCTCGCGGTGCAAGACATGGTTATGTATTCGCAGAAACTCGGACTCGGCGGGTTCGATCTGCTTGAAAAGCGGTTCGAGAGCCTGATTGGAGCTGAGCCGGAAAAGGCATATGTGCTGTCCGAACTAGATTGTGTCATGCGTTTTGACGGCGGTGGCCAGCACGCCTGGTTCATCGTGCCGGCCCTTATCGATCTGCTCGGAGAACTGGTTGCCCGCTTTGGTGAGGCTGAAATCGCGGTCGTCAATGCGATCGATCCGAACGAGTTGAAGGTTGCAACTGCAATTGGTGGGCGCACGGGCCTCGACGTTTCTTTCGAATGCGGTTCGAAAACGGTTCTGAAAGCCAAGCCGCAACAGCTCGCCGGTGATATCAGGCATGACGACCCGCATCTATGGGATGCACTTGAAAACGGTCTCCAGATTGAAGCTGGTCTGTGGTGGCGAATTTATCATCTCGCCAAAAAGGCACTCGCTCCCGATAACCCAGTTTCGCGCCGTCATGCCGGTCCCATGATCGTCAATGCCGATGGGAGCATTACCGGGCGTCGCGATAACGACGACGACACCGATGTCGGATTCCTGCTGGCGCCGCGTTCGCAGGATAACAATACAGAAAGTGCAAGTTCATGATTATTGACGGTTTGCAGTGCGGTCATTTCGACCGTGAAACCTTTCAATCACTCCAAAAGGCCGGTGTCGGCGGTGTTGTCGTTACCTGTGGGTTCTGGGAGGGTGCAATTGAATCATTGGATTCACTTGGCCGCTGGCGCGATCTGGTCCGTGCGAATACCGATGTCGCCGAGATCGCCCTGACTTCGCAGGACGTGGCCCGCATCGGTTCTTCCGGTAAAGTGGCTATCATCCTCGGTTTTCAGAACGCCAATCTTTTCGGTGGTCGTATCCGTTTCGTTGAGCTATTCGCCGAACTGGGCGTTCGCGTCGTTCAGCTTACCTATAATAATCAGAACGAATTGGCCGGAAGTTGCTACGAAACCGAAGATTCCGGCCTCGCGCGGTTTGGCAAGGAAGTCATTCGTGAGATGAACGCTGCAGGCATTCTCGTCGATTGCAGTCATGTCGGTGATCGCTCCACGTTGGATGCGATCGAAGCATCTGCGAAGCCTATAGCTGTGACACATGCGAATGCTCGCTCACTCTTTGATCACAAGCGCAACAAATCGGACGCCGTGTTGAAAGCGCTGGGGCAGACGGGAGGTGTCATCGGCTGCGCGTCTTATCGCAATATTACGGGCGACGATTATTGCCAATCCATCGAGGCCTGGTGCGGAATGGTTGCCCGTACTGTGGACATCGCCGGAATCGATTCTGTCGCCATCGGTACGGACCGCAGCCACAATTTCACTCCGCCAGACTATTCCTGGATGCGACAGGGGCGCTGGACACGCGGTGTCGACTACGGCGCGGCTTCCGCAGCCCGACCGGGCAAGGCCCCTCCTCCGGCATGGTTTCACGAGGTGGAAGACATGGCGGTGATTCCAGGTGGTCTTCGCTCCGTCGGTTTTTCAGAAGAGGAAGTGGCCAAGATTACTCATGGCAACTGGCTGCGTCTTTATGAGGCGACCTTCCGTAAAGCTTGAAAAATAGGATGCGATCCGGTGGAGGAAACGAGATGAGCAACAGCAAAACGGGCCTTCTGCAAGGCAACCGCCGCCAATTCTTGAAGGGCGCCACTGGTGCCCTGGCAGCAACGCTGGCCCTGCCTTACATTGCACGCGCGAAGACCGGGTCGCTTTACATCAACACCTGGGGTGGTCCTTGGGAAGCTGCTGCCCGTACCAAATTGTTCGATCCCTTTACGAAAGAGACCGGTATCGAGATCAAGACTGTCTCACCGGTGTCCTTCGCCAAGCTTGCTCAGCAGGTCAATACGGGAACCTACGAGTTTGATATCACGACGCTAGGAGGCGGCGAATTGCTGCGCGCCAATGAGGCTGGTCTTATCGAAAGTCTCAATGAACCCTATCCTGGTGGATTGTTCGAGAACGGCGTTGCTTCGCACGCTTTCGCAACGGTCATGGCATGGCGAAAAGATAGCATAAAAGATGGTCCGCAAAGCTGGGCCGATTTCTGGGATACGAAGCGTTATCCGGGCAGTCGCTCGCTACAACGTTATCCGGCACGTATCTTGCCTATAGCGCTTCTGGCGGATGGGGTGGCGGTAGAAAATCTCTATCCGCTCGATGTCGACAGGGCTTTCGCTTCGCTCGACCGTATCAAGGATCACGTGCGGGTCTGGTGGACCGCAGGCGCCCAATCAACGCAAATATTGCGTGATGGCGAGATCGATATGATCGGCATCTGGCATGCCCGCTATTACGAAGCGGAAAAAGCCGGTGCTCCGGTTGCCATGAACTGGAATCAGGGCGAGATCGACCGAGCCTACTGGGTTCTGGCCAAGGGAACACCGAATGCAGATAACGCCAGACGCTTTGTTGCTTTCGCTACCGGCGGCAAGCCATTGGCAGATTTTTCGGTTCAGGCTGATTACGGTCCGCTCAATCCTGACGCGATGAAATTCATCTCGCCGGAAGATGCACGCAGAATGCCGACAGCACCGGAAAATTACCGTCTGACATTCGAGCAGAACATAAAGAATTTTGGAGCGGACACGTCGGAAGTCGCTGAACGCTTCGAAGAATGGATGGCGAGCTGAACGGAATCCGTTCTGTCGTTTAATGCTGCCCGTTTGTCTGCAAGGGACCAACCGGCCAAGAATAAGGGGAGTGCGATGAGTAGAGGCATCGCGAAACTGACGGACAGGAAAAATCTGTGGCCCTGGCTGTTGCTGACGCCACTTGCCATCTACATGGCGATCTTTTTTCTGGTTCCGCTGGCTGACGTGGCAATCATGAGTGTGACCGAGCCAAGGACTACACTCGCCAACTATCAGAAAGTGTTGACCGGAACACTCTATCTCAGAGTATTCCTCAATACATTTCTCACTGCGATTGCGGTTACATTGTCCTGCCTTGTGGTCGGCTATCCGTTGGCCTATCTCATTGCCAACAGCAGCCCGCAAAAGGCGCGCCTTATCCTGCTTATCGTCGCTATGAGCTTTTGGACAAGTTTTCTCGTGCGCACTTATGCATGGATGGTGCTTCTTGGAAACAATGGACCAGTCGTCTGGTTCTTGCATTTGATCGGTGTTTCCAATCCGCCGCAACTTCTTTTCACGCGCCTCTCTTCGACACTCGCGATGGTGCATATTCTGGCACCCTATATGGTAATGAACATCTACTCCGTCATGCGCAAGATCGATCCGGTTTTGATCCGGTCGGCTGAGAGCCTTGGTGCAAAAGGGCTCTCGCTTTTCCGTCACATCTATCTTCCTCTGACTGCGCCGGGCATTGCCAATGGCTCAGTGCTCGTCTTCGTCATTTGTCTTGGCTTCTACGTCACCCCGGTTCTGCTCGGGTCGCCACGCGAACAGATGGTAGCGGGATTGATCGGCAACCAGATCGATGAGTTTCTCGCTTTCGGAATGGGTTCCGCAATGGCCATGGTTCTGCTGGTCGTGACGCTCATCATTCTGACAATCTATCACCGCCGTTTCGGCCTCGATAAGCTCTGGGGTTGACCATGAATCGCGTCCTGAGATTTGCCGGCCTCATCGTGCTGGTATTCATCGCCGCGCCGCTGGTGATCGTCGTACCCATGTCGTTTTCGAATGCGCGTTCGCTGCAATTTCCGCCGCCCGGCTATTGGCTGGGTTATTATCAGGCGTATTTCACCGACTGGACCTGGCTTCGTCCCACTATCAACAGCATCGTGATAGCAACCGCAACGATGATCCTGACGATGGTGCTGGTTGTTCCCGCAACCTTCGCTCTTGTCCGCCATCGTTTTCGTGGCAAAGGAATTGCCGATCTGATGATGTTGATGCCGCTTGCGGTGCCGCACATCGTAATGGCGGTCGGCTACTATTCTTATTTCGGCACCTTCGGCATCGTTCATACCCGCCTCGGTGTTGTCCTTGCACATTGCTGCCTTTCTGTGCCCATCGCCTTCCTCGTGCTGTCGGCCAATCTCAAGGGGTTTGATCGGACGCTTGAGCGGGCAGCCCAAAGTCTCGGCGCAAGTCCAACACGGACGTTCATTCACGTCACATTGCCGATCCTTCGCCCTGGACTCATCATCAGCGCGCTCTTCGCATTCATTCAGTCTTTCGATGAAACGGTTGTTGCCATCTTTATCTCTGGCCGGGATGCGGAAACGCTACCGCGCAAGATGTTTGACAGTATTCGCCAGGAGGCAGACCCAGTCATTGCAGTGATTTCCACGCTGTTATTCATTGCAGTGATCCTCGGTGTCACTGCACCAGCGGTGATCGCACGTCTGCGTAACCGGCAAATGCGTATTCGCGTGCTTTGATCAATACGGCGCATGGCCCGCGCCACAGGAGTTTCCTATGAGCTATCTCAAGCTTTCCTCCATTTCCAAATCCTACGGGCAGTTCAATGCTCTGAAATCTGTCGATCTCGACATCGCCAAGGGCGAATTTGTGACCTTTTTAGGCCCAAGCGGTTCGGGAAAAACAACAACTCTCATGATTATCGCAGGCTTCGAAACGGCAACAGCTGGAACTGTCGAGATTGAAGGCCAAGCGTTGTCGGGGCTTCCCCC
The DNA here is from genome assembly GCF_902825325.1 of Brucella tritici. GTDB lineage: Bacteria > Pseudomonadota > Alphaproteobacteria > Rhizobiales > Rhizobiaceae > Brucella. The sequence goes on from NZ_CADEAR010000023.1 coordinate 25,136, forward strand.
GCATGAGCGCAATATCGGTATCGTGTTCCAGAACTACGGGCTCTTTCCACATAAGACAGCAGCCGAAAACGTTTACTTCCCGCTTCAGATGCGCGGTATAAAAAAGACTGCAGGATTGCGTCGGGCGGAAGAAATGCTGGAACTTGTAGGTCTCAAGGGGTTCGGTCATCGCCATCCCAAGGAACTTTCAGGCGGTCAGCAGCAGCGCGTTGCTTTAGCGCGGGCGCTTGTGTTCGAGCCATCTCTCCTTTTGCTCGACGAACCTCTGGGTGCGCTTGACAAGAACCTTCGCGAACAGATGCAGATCGAGATCAAACGCATTCAGCGTGCGCTCGGGGTAACGACGATCTTTGTCACGCATGACCAGTCTGAAGCCATGTCGATGTCGGATCGCATCGTCGTATTTGAGAAAGGCTGTATTCAACAGGTCGCGTCGCCACTGGAACTTTATCACAAACCGCAGACGAAATTCGTTGCGGGCTTTATCGGTGAAAGCAATCTCATCGACGTGAAGATCACAGACCCGATCAAGGGTGAGGCAATCAACGAAGCGATGGGTGAACTGGAATATGCGCCCGGCGATAGTCGCCTTTCCCAAAGCGACGCCACTCTCATGATCCGTCCCGAACATATCCGCCTTTCGCGCAATCCCCTCGACGGTCGGCGCAACGTGAAGATGAAAGTCGATACGATCATCAATTACGGCGACAACGCACTGGTCGTGGGCCAGGCGGGGAATCAGACCATGCGAGTACGGGTGCTGGGAGCGGATGTCGTCATCATCAGGGAAGGCGAGGAATGCTGCATTAGCTGGACCCGCGATTCCGTATTTCCCATTGCAGCTAACAGGTAGACCTTCATGAACACATTGAATGATCTGAGCGAAACCATTCTTCGCTTCGGGGTTGGCACGCGCGCAAGCCTGGCCACCGTTCACAACGGAACCGGCTATTTCGCCGTAACGCCGCAGGCACCATACGATCCCGGGCTCGGCACGGCAGAACAGGCTGCGCAGCTCCTCGCAAAAGCGGAAGCACGGTTATCGGAGATCGGCAGCGGAAAGGACAAGCTGCTTTTCGTCGCCATCATGCTCGCCGATATGGCCGATTATGCCGAAATGAACGCAGTCTGGGACGAATGGGTGGCAGACATCAAGCCACCGGCAAGAGCCTGCCTCAATGCAGCACTGGCAACCCCGGCCCTGAAGATAGAGATGATTATAGTTTGCGCAGTGCCACAAGCTGTTTGAACACAAGGAATTATGGCAAGCGTGCGACTCGCCTGAGCCTGAACAACAGAAAAACAACATAAAAGGGGAATGAAATGACCAACCAAATCTTCAGAACAACCCGGCGCAGCTTCCTCAAGCTCGGTGTTGCAGGTGCGGCAACCTTTGCGATGCCTTATGTCCACAAGGCGTTGGCCAACGACAAGTATCTTTACATAAATACCTGGGGCGGTGTCTGGGAAAGTGCTGCGCGCGAGCATATCTTCAAGCCATTCACGGCAGAAACTGATGTCGAAATCCGCACTGTTTCTCCTGTTTCTTTCGCCAAACTCGCAGCGCAGGTGCGTTCTGGCGTCTATGAATTCGATGTAACGACACTCGGCGCAGGCGAACTGTTACGCGCGAATGATGCCAATCTCGTAGATGCTATCGACAATGCGCCCATCGATCAGACGAAACTATGGGATGGTGCAGTCTTCAAAAACGGCGTTTCCTTTGACTGTTTCTCGACCGTTATCGGGTACCGTAAGGAAAAGTTTCCGAATGGCGGGCCACAGAACTGGGCCGATTTCTGGAATGTCGAAAAATTTCCGGGCAATCGTAGCTTGCAGCGTTACGCGGCACGTGTTCTTCCATTGGCATTACTGGCTGATGGTGTTGCAGCAGACGGGCTTTATCCCCTCGACATCGATCGCGCCTTCCAGTCGCTGGACAAGATCAAGCCTCACATCCGCGTATGGTGGACGGCTGGTGCGCAGTCACAGCAGATCCTGCGCGATGGTGAAGTGGACGTCATGGGCATCTGGCAGGGGCGTTTGTTCGAGATGATCCAGCAGGGCGCACCGCTTGATATGACATGGAACCAGGCCGAAATAGACAAGGGCTATTGGGTTGTCGCCCGCGGAACGCCGCGTTCGGAACATGCCTGGCAATTCATACAAAACGCATCGCTGCCCGACCGGCAGGCTGCTTTTGCCGTTGCCGCTATTTCTAGCCCGACCAACCCCAAGGCATTCGATTTTATCGATTTCGAGAAGGCACAATTCATGCCTACCGCGCCGCAAAACTATCCAAAGACCTTTGAGCAGAATATCGACAATTTCGGTGCTGACCTGGAAGAAGTAACCCAGCGCTTCGAGGAGTGGGTTACCACCTGACCCGATTTTTCGGGTGGAACCGACCGAACAATGGCTGGGGCAAGGTTACCCCAGCCTCGACCTCGCGCGGAAAACGGAATGGAAGCACCTCGCCGACAAGACTGTGGAAGGGCTTCGGAGGAAGACTGAATTGGGTACAGATCTTGAATTTGATTTCGTCATTGTCGGCGCTGGCTCGGCTGGATGTGTTCTTGCCAATCGCCTGAGCGCTGACGGGGCGACACGTGTTCTGCTGCTGGAGGCCGGGCGCGGCGACGCTGATCCGTGGCTGCACATTCCGGCAGGCTATTATCGCAATGCCTATAATCCTCGGTATAACTGGAATTATCAGACCGAGCCGGTTCCAAATTTAAACGGTCGTCGTGTGCCGTGGCCAAGGGGCAAGGTGCTTGGTGGGTCAAGCGCGATCAACGGATTGATTTATATTCGAGGTCAGCGCGAGGATTTTGATGGCTGGGCTCAGATGGGGAATCTCGGCTGGGGCTATGACGATGTGCTGCCCTATTTCCGAAAGTCTGAAAATCAGGAGCGTGGAGAAGATTCTTTTCACGGTACTGGCGGCCCTGTCGATGTTTCCGACATAAAAATGCAGCATCCGCTCTACGATGCGTTTCGCGAGACCGCAATCGCCGCCGGCTATCCACGCAATGACGATTTCAATGGGGCGGTGCAGGAAGGCGTAGGCACATATCAGATGACGGCGGGGCGCTGGCGGCGCTCAAGTACGTCCAATGCATATCTGCGTTCTGCTCGTAGACGCTCAAATCTGCGGATCGAAACCAATACGCTGGTTCAGACCATCACGTTCTCGGGAAGGGAGGCAACTGGTGTAGTATTTGTGCGTGACGGTCGTAAGTACAATGTGCGGGCCGTTCGCGAAGTCATACTGTCGGGTGGCTCCATCAACTCGCCACAACTCCTTCAATTGTCGGGTATAGGTGCAGCAGGGCTTCTCAGGCATCACGACATCCCCGTCGTGCACGATCTCGCTGCGGTGGGTGAGAATCTTCAGGATCATCTCAGCTCCCGTGTGGTCTACAAGGCGCAGCCTTCGCTGGTAACCGTCAACGAAATTTTCCATAGCTGGCCGCGCAGGATTATAGAGGGTGTCCGCTATATACTCGGCGGAAAGGGTCTTCTGATGATGGCGGGCGGGCCGGTCGGCATGTTCGCCAAAACCAGACCCGAACTTGCGTCGCCGGACGTTCAATTTCACATGCTGGCATGGAGTCTCGACCGTGCAGGCGGCCCGATGCATCCCTTCCCGGGCTGTACGATCAGTTGTGTGCCATGCAGGCCGGAAAGCCGAGGTTGGGTGAAGATCTCATCAAACGATCCAGGACAAGCGCCGACAATACAGCCGAACTACCTTTCGACCGGGTCAGACCGGCGTACCATGATTGAAGGGCTGAAGCTCGCGCGCAATATTTTCCGCAAGGCCCCTCTCAGTTCACTGGTAACCGAGCAACTTATGCCATCGGCCGAGCTGCAGAGCGATGAAGACTGGCTAGGCTACATTGCAGACAATTCCGGCACCGGTGCTCATCCGGTTTCAACTTGTAAAATGGGTGTCGATGAAGCCTCGGTCGTAGACCCTCAACTGCGCGTTCACGATATCGGAAGATTGCGTGTGATCGATGCTTCGGTCATGCCGACTGTGGTTTCGGGCAACACCAACGCAACCGCGATCATGATTGGCGAAAAAGGTGCCGATCTCGTGTTGGAGGGACAATGACCATGCGGATTTCAGTGACGATGCGGGAGCGGATGCAGTCTGCCTATATCGGAGGCGCATGGACAGAACTCACCGGAGCGGCACAGTTTGCACTCATCAATCCGGCAACAGAAGAGAAAATCGGCGATATCGCGCTTGCTACCGCCGCCGATGTCGACAAGGCTGTTTCTGCAGCACGCATGGCTTTCGGTACTTATTCCCGCAGTTCCGTTGCCGAACGGATAGATCTTTTAAAGCGCATCGTAGCCGTTTATGAAAAGCGGCGCGATGAGCTTGCCAGCCTGCTGACGCTGGAAATGGGCGCCCCCATTTCCAGGACCCGACTTTCTCAGACGAGCATCGGCCTCACCCATCTTCTTGAAGCAATCAATGTCTTGCGTGACTATCCTTTCGAGACCCGACGGTCCAACGGGACATTGATCTTGCGTGAACCGATCGGGGTTTGTGGGCTCATCACACCGTGGAACGCGCCGATCATGCAGGTTGTTTCCAAGGTTGCCCCAGCACTCGCAGCGGGCTGCACCATGATCCTGAAGCCGAGCGAACAAGCACCGCTCAGTGCAATCCTCTTTACTGAAATTCTGCACGAAGCAGGTGTTCCCGCAGGTGTCTTCAACCTTCTCAACGGCACGGGAATCGAAGTAGGGAGCGCGCTGTCGAGCCATCCAGGTATCGACATGGTATCCTTCACGGGATCTACCCGTGCGGGAATAAATGTTGCCAAAACTGCGGCGCAAACTGTCAAGCGTGTCCATCAGGAGCTTGGCGGCAAATCGGCCAACATCCTTCTTGATGATGCCAATTTCGATATTGCCGTAACCAAAGGCGTGATGAATTGTTATGGCAATAGCGGCCAGTCCTGTGTGGCGCCGGACCGGATGCTTGTTCCGGCAAAATTTTACGACCGGACAATCGAAATCGCAGCGGATGTTGCGGAAAAAATCTGCGTCGGCAATCCGTTTGACGAGAGGACCAATCTTGGTCCGCTGGTGAACAAGTCACAGTATGATCGTGTACGCGATCTCATTGAACAGGGAAAGCGAGCAGGTGCGCGTCTTGTCACCGGCGGGACGGAACGCCCTGAGGGGCTGGAGCATGGCTATTTTGTAAGGCCAACTGTGTTTGCCGATGTCACAGCCGACAATCCCATTGCCATGGAAGAAATATTTGGACCGGTTATTTCTATCATTCCCTACCAGAGCGAGGATGAGGCGATAGAAATAGCTAACAATACTCCCTATGGCTTGGCAGCCTATGTGCAATCCGCCAACCCCGAACGAATACAAGCGGTCGCACGCCGTTTGCAGGCAGGCTATGTCTACGCGAATTACGCGTTACCCGATTATTCGGCTCCATTCGGTGGGTACAAACAATCCGGCAACGGTCGAGAATATGGTGAATGGGGATTGGAGGCCTTTGTAGAGCTCAAATCCATGGTGGGTCTTTAAAAAGACCGGCCAATCACCAATGGCTCATCAGAGAACAGATGATGCATGGTAGCATGTGCCTCGCGATTAAAGCGCGTTAAATCCTCTAAAAAACATAAACGCAGCCATCTGTAGCGAAAGGCTGCGTTTATTTTCAGTTGCTTTTACAAACTCAGAATGTGCTGTCTTCGTTTATGTAACGCACAGCATTGTCCTTTGTGATAATCGGGGACGGCAAAGCAGTATCCTTTGGTGCTTCGGCACCAGCCAGAATGGCCATCAACCGGTTGAATCCCGCTCGCCCGATCTGATCGGCACTGTCAGGCCGGGGCTGTGTCGCAAAATTTTCAGACGGTTAAAAGCGAGCTGATCCTTGGGCACACTTATGCTGCGAGCTCCGCTAAGACCTGAAATGGCGAACGGTTTTCGTTGTCGAATTGGTTCTTACGGATCATGTGAGCTACTTCGATGCCTGCGATGGTGGCTGAGGCAGAATGGAATGCCTTGAAGCCCATCATTGGTTTGGTGATCCGTTTAATAAAGCGGTGATCCTGTTCGAGGATATTATTGAGGTATTTGATCTGCCTGATTTCAATAAGCGCACCGGTTCCTGTGAATTTCAAGATCGTGTTGACAGCTTGAAGGCCAGCCAGATTAGCGCCGCTTTTGTCAATGACAACCCTCTCGGGAACGCCGTTAGATGCAATGGCTTTCTTGAAGAAACGCCGCGCCGCGGCCAGATCGCGACGCTCAGACAGCATGAAATCAAGGGTTTGGCCATTACGATCAACCGCCCGATACAGATAGGTCCATTTACCCCGAACCTTGAGATAGGTCTCATCAACGCGCCAGGAACGCGCGGTAGGTCGCTTGCGCATCTGAGCCTGCACAGCAATCTGAGGCGAGTACCGAACAACCCACCGGTTCAATGTAGCATGGTCGACGGATACCCCACGTTCAGCCAGAATTTCCTGAAGATCACGATAGGAAACAGGGTAGCGCACGTAAAAGAATACGGCATAAAGGATGACGCTTTTGGGGAAATGGGCACCTTTGAAATCGACTGTCATCTGTTGTTACTCCACTCTCAACTATGCGCACCGATGATCCAATAGCGCAGCAGGAGTGAAAATTTCGCGACAGAACCGTTTCATGGAACCGTGGGAATGGCGGAAAACAAGCAAAGGGGCGATGTAATGAGGCACTGGTTTTCATCTATTCCTATCGCTTTGGCCATCGCATCCGCCGTGTCGCGGGCGCGTTACGGATGTAGCACGACGGCCACTCCCATGACCGCTTTCCCAACTCCGCTCTCAGAACCGATGGGGCAGGAAACCAGCCTTTTTGAGTGTGGCGCCCGACTGAAGCAAGGGGCGGTTCGCTATTCCTCAGGTAGAATTATAGAACTACCTGAAACATCGTCTTCAAACGATGCCCCACGCCCGAAACCGCCCCCTGCCGGTCATTTCGCGCAGGTTGAGCTCTTCGACGAGGCGAAGGGCGGCACGGGGCGTGATGTCGAGTTCTGCAGCGATCATACCGGTTGATACCAGTGGCCTTGCCAGGACCAACTCGATGAGCCCCGGCAGTTTCGACGAGGCGCGCCGTCCCCTAAGCCGTCTTTCCATCATCTGCCGCGCCAGCAGCAGCCGGTCATGCTCATTGAACCCGAGCTCGACCCCGGCCATCAAACCCTCGAGAGAGGCCATGAGCCTAGTTTCCAAATTGCGATGCCGCCGCCGTTCGACACGGATAGTCCTCAGGCCGGTATTGAACGCCAAGAGATGCGCGTGTGTGGTAAGCCCGTCTTGCCGGAGCAAGGAAGCTACCAACAAACGGCCCAGCCACGGCGCCCGCTGCAACACGGCCAACTCGTTCCAGGCATCGAGCGCCAGGATGGCTTGTAACACCGGCGGCAGATCGATGATCGAACGTAACACCGCCCGCCATTGCTCAAGCCGCTCGTCCTCATCCCAATCGGGATCGCGGATCAGCGGATCCGTAGCACATTGCAAGGATCGACGCGGTTCTTTTGCCTTGGCCAGAACGTCTTCGGATCGCGCCAGCACTGCGTCGATGGCCTCGAGATCGACACCGGGCAGGTCGAGCCCGTCATTCAGACGATGTTTTCTCCCCTCCCCATCCCGATCCGGCCGTCCGACCGGCGCATCGTGAACCGCAGCACTTTCGCGCTCCGTGGCAATGCCGCCATCCCCAAATGAGGCAGCAGACCCTGCCTGTCGCAGACTGCGCAAACCGTTCGGGCTCAGCGCCCAGCCCGGCGCCTGCGCGGCAATGCGCTGCCTTGTCTGCAACACGTCGCGGGCAATGGTGAGGGCATGACTAGGTGAGCGGATATCGCGGGCGGCCTCATGCAGCACCAGATCTTCCATCTCGACCAGTTCGCCGTCGAGCCACAACGAGGCACAGGCATCGGCGAAATGCAACCGCTCGATCAGTCCGGTGCCGACCGGTGAAGAAGCAAGACGCTCATCGAGACGCGCCAGGGCTTCGCTGGCGCGGGTCAAAGGCGACAGCAAGGTCGTGAGAGGCAAAGTGTCGAGATCGTAACGCATTGAATTTATAGTAAACAAAGTCTCAAACGGAATCCAGTGTGGATTTAATGTCCGGCACTGGTGATGGCGGTGGGTTGAGGGTATAACCTCCGATAAGTATAGGTTATCGAAAGTGATATGTACGAGGCACTTGTACGTGCTGTAAAACAATGGTATCAATGGCGTACGGCCAATTTCGGAGGTCCCGAT
>NZ_CADEAR010000024.1 GCF_902825325.1 Brucella tritici
ATAAAGCTATGATGAGCCAAAAATCCTCTCTTCTTAATTAAACCAGTTTTGTCTCAAAGGCGCTGATGTCGGACAAATGCCACAGTTCACAGACCCGGTGAATGAATTTGATCGATCTTAATCCATTCTGTCGGTAAGCCTATTCTTGTCGGAGAGCGGTCGGCCTGTATTGGCGTTCAGAGTTGCACTGGGCTATCTGTTCTTTCCTGCATTTGGGCCAAATCAAGGCCCGATAGCCTTACATATGGAAAAATGCGGAACTGGGCCGTCTCGCGCAAGGAGGAAATGCCCTTGTCCCTACATCGTTGTGCTCGGTGCCGGCCTTGGTGGCGTCATGGCCTATGAAATTAAGGAGAAGATGTCGTCGTCCGACAAACTGACGGTCGTCAATCTTGGTTCGGTTTATTCTTTTGTCCCGTCCAACCCACGGGTGGCTGTGGGTTGGCTTAACCCAGAGGTAGGGCGAAATATAGTTTCAATATCAGTCACTTCTACGTGGACAATCGAGCTTCAAATGCTGCCTCACGCTTGAGCGAAAGATATATTTCTGCTGATGTCGGGAAGCACGGCCTAGGAGTTCATTTGGAAAATATGAATTTTGCTTCAAAGCCGTCTTCCTTGCCAAATGCAGGGGAGAATAGCTCTAACCGACCGCCTGCTCCACCTGCAATTGTTTTGGCAATGGCAAGACCAAGCCCCGCACCACGCACCAGAGCCTGGCCGCGCTCGAACGGCTCGCTCAACCGAGCCAGTGTTTCGGGAGGCACGGTGGGGCCGGCATTGATAACACGTAAAACACCTTCGGCGGTTAGAAATACGCTGATCGGCATATTCTGTGCGCCGTGTTTGAGTGCGTTTTCGATCAGGTTTCGCGCCAGTATGGCAAAGGCATCCGCATCTATGCTCTTAAGCACCGGGTAATCAGGGAGAGCCAACTCAATGCGACCGACAGCATCGGTAGATCCGTTGAACTCGCCTACAACTAATCGAAGGATTGCAGCAACATTTACTGGCTTGTCGGCAAGGAGCCGTCCGCCCTCGGCTCTTGCCAACTGCATCAGCTTTTCTGTCAAGCGGGAGAGGCGGCGCAGCGCTGTTTCCATGTCCTGCGCACGTTCGCGCGTGGTGGCATCGGGCGCTTCGATGATCAGTCTTTGCGACTGAGCGAGCGCCGCTGCCAGTGGGGTACGCAACTCGTGGGCCGACTTGGCCGCAAGACTGCGTTCGGCTTCCAGAGTCAGTTTCAAACGCTCCAACAGCCGATTTACTGCTTTGGCGACAGTGTCAATTTCGGAGGGAAGGCCATAGACGGCGACCGGATCAAGATCTCCGCTGCCACGTGCCTCGATCTGATCGCGAAAACTGCGCACCGGAGCCATGGAAAGACGTACGATGAGCCAGACACCGATCAAGCCAAGGAGGACGGCTAGGGCGAGAGGTACGGCAAGCGTGTATAATATGTGCTTCGCCGTTTCGCGTCGGTGGGAGAGGGGTTCAGCGACAGTAATTGTGAGGCTACCCTGCATTGCGGCGTCGGAGTAGAGCCTGTGAGTTGGCGTGCTGCTGAAACCCATTATTGAATAGGGCGGAAAAATGGTCACATCCGCATTATGTGAACGCATCTGTACGGTTCCGGCTGCGTCACGGACCACATAAGTGAAATATTCGTCGTGCTGGCGCAGGGTGGCAACCCGCTGTTCGGTGTCGTCGGCATCGCGTCCCAATATCTCAAGCGCTGCGACTGGCAGAATGCGCTGCGCCGTTTCTTCCAGGGCGCTGTCAAAGGCCATATTCAGTTCGTGGCGCAGAAGCTGTGCTGTCACAATGGTGGTAATGACCCACAGCAGGGTCGCACCGAGTCCGAGCCAGAGCGAAAGCCTCCATTGCAGGCTCTTTGGTTGTATCATTTCGCGTTTCCAAGCCGATAGCCGATGCCGCGAACCGTGTCGATGATCCCGTGCCCAAGCTTTTTACGGAGGCGGCTGACATGGACCTCAATCGTATTGCTCTCAACTTCCGACCCGAAGGCATAGAGCCGGTCTTCGAGTTGCGACTTGGTCAATGCAATGCCGGGTCGCTGCAAGAAGGTTTCCAGCAGCGCCCATTCGCGGCTGGTCAGTTCAATGGTGCGTCCCCCTTGCCTCACTGTCTTGGCGGCCAGATCGATCTGGAGGTCGCGCATTTCGACCAAAGGGTTGGGATTGCCGCTATAGCGTCGTGCAACAGCGTTCAGTCGCGACGAAAGCTCTGCCAGATCGAACGGTTTGATCAGGTAATCGTCGGCCCCGGCGTCAAGACCTTCGATCCGGTCGGAAATCTGATCCAGCGCCGTGAGAATAATGACTGGCGTGACGCTACCTTTGGCGCGAAGATTGCGCAAAAAATTGATACCCAGCCCGTCGGGAAGCATCAGGTCCAACAGGATTAGGTCGTAGACTGCCGAGCCGACATGCTCGGTTGCGTCGTCGAGGCGGGTCACCCAATCCACAGAATGGTTGACAGCGATATGGTCGCGAACTGCCTTGCCCAGGATTATATCGTCTTCGATCAACAGGACGCGCATCCAATAGCACCTTTTATTCGATAGAAAACGGGAACCCGTGTCGTCTGGTCAGATGCGAACATATTCTAACTGAAGCCGTAAGCTGTCATTCCTCTGACGTCATATCCTTGCCAGCTTCAGCTGTTCGTCAGAAATGGCTGGCATTGTTCTCTTCAAAGCGCATTGATCAGGAACAATGATATGATGGTAAATTACCTTGCGGCAATCTCCTTTTTAATGATCGCAGCAGGAAGCGGCGTGGCGCGAGCCGATGATGACTGCCATGTGTCGATGGACAAGTGGCAATCCAGGGACGCGGTTCAGGCCATGGCTACTTCTCGCGGCTGGACCGTAGCGCGGATCAAAATCGACGACGGCTGTTATGAAGTCCGCGGCTCCGACAAAACCGGAATTGCTTTCAGGGCCAAAGTTGATCCGGCGACGCTTGCTATAGTCAAGATAAAACACAAGGTCGGCGAATCCGACCACGACGATGATCGCCGTCGCAAATCAAGAGATAACTAGGGATAGGTGTCAAGCGCTGCGTCGGCATGCTTTCCAGCCGCTTGCTCGACAAAACTCCCTGCCAAATAAGCACCCGGCGCTCCGCTAATAGATCGCCTTCAGTCAAGGAAAGACTTGTCATGCCTCGCAGTCCTGATCGTTATTCAAAAAGCATGGTTGTGATTCACTGGTTCACCGCAGCGTTGATCCTCGGAGCATGGTTGACGTCGGTGGGTGGACGCCGTATGGCGGAAAATCCGCCTTTGTTGCATTTTTCTCTAGGGCTTGCCGTGCTCGTGCTTGTTTTCCCACGCATTCTCTTGCGTCTTTCTGGCGCTGCGCCGTCAGCATCTCCGATGCAAGGGATGCTTGCGCTTGCGGCCAAGGCAGGTCATGCAATCCTCTATCTGTTTCTGCTCGCCTTGCCGCTCAGCGGCTGGTATGCCGCCTCGCGGATTGGCGTTCCCATATCATTCTTCGGCCTTTCCGTTCCAGCCATTACGGCCCCAGTGCAAGGCTCCCCCGGATTGATCGCCGACTTCCACGAGAATGCCGGCACCATCATTCTTTATCTGGCCGGTCTTCATGCGCTGATGGCGATATGGCACCAGTTCGTTTTGCGCGACGGCACGCTCAAGCGCATGTCGCTGCATTGATAACAGCCCGCATCGTCGGTTCTTAAAACGGTGGACCTGCTGGCAGGTCCACCGTTTTCGTTATGTCTTTCCTGACAAAGCGCTGAAGCAGAAATTACATCAGTGTCAGGCGGCGTTCAGCTCATCTTGCGAGAGTGGCTGGCATGAACACGGATCCGGTTCAGGTCCGTGCGCCCGTTTCTTTGAAAGAGGTAGTCTGACATGAAAGTATTTCTCGCAGTATTGGCAATGAGCACGGCACTTACGCTTCCGGGTATCGCCATGGCGCGACCCGTAACTCTGACCACGACGCTGAACAGCTATGGCGGGGACGGCGCTTATCTTGCCTATTACGTCACCGATGCTCAGGGCAAATATGCTGGTAGTCTTTGGATGGCTGGTGGCAAATCCAAGTATTACGAACACCTGACTGGGTGGTATCGCGCAACGGGTGGCAACACGAGCGAAATCAATGGTATCACGGGCGCGAGCGTCGGGACGGGCAAGACGCTTAAAATCACAGTTGATCTGGCCGATGCGTTTTTTGATGCGGGCTACACATTGCACGTCGACGCTGCGGTGGAAGACATGCGCGACAGTCCCAATGAGGTGGTTATACCGCTGACATCCGGCGGTGTGAAAGCTCCAGTCAAAGGACGCCGTTACATCGCAACAGCCGATTATTCACTATAAACGGTGATTGCTATGTTCCGCGTTATCCATCGTTGGCCGGGACTTCTTGCCGCGTTGCTCCTGATTGTGCTCAGTATCAGCGGTGCAGCACTGTCGATTTTTCCCGCTGTCGAAAGTATCTCATCTCCACAGGCAGATGTGACACGTACGATCGCCGATCTGGCGGCGCGTGTTCAAGCGGTCTATCCGCAGGTGGAGCAAATCCGGCGGGCGCCGTCTGGCCGGATGACGGCCTATTGGTTCGATAATGGTGCGCCTCAGGCGGCGGTCATCGATCCCATTACCGGTCAGGGTATCGCTTCTGCCGATCCGAATCCAGTCGAACGCTGGCTGACAGGTCTGCATCGTTCGCTCTTTCTTGATGATAGCGGTCGCATGGTCATGGCTGCGGGCGCTGCCGCCATGCTGGTACTGAGCCTGTCCGGGGTGGCGCTTGTCGCACGTCGGGCCGGGGGTTGGCAGCACTGGTTTTCGCGCCTGCGTGGCCCGCTCTCCGGGCGTCTGCATGTCGAGGTCGCCCGACTGGCCGTCGCAGGCCTGCTGCTTTCCTCGACCACGGCTTTGTGGATGACGGCCTCCACCTTCGATCTGTTGCCTGATAGTGCGGTTTCGCCGGTCATGCAGACTGAGGCAAGCGGCCAGACTGGAGCGCTTCCGGCGACGATGGAACCGCTGCGGCAGATACCGGTTGCGGAAATGCGCAGCCTGTCATTCGCCGATCCATCCAACCCGATGGACATTCTCACCCTTAAGACCGACCGGGGCACTGGCTATATCGATCAGGGCACGGGCGCGCTTCTCGGCTGGAGCGGCCTGACCGGATGGCAACGTCTGTCGGAAACCATTTATATGCTCCATACGGGACGGGGGGCTTCTGTTCTGGCGCTGATCCTTGGCCTGGCGGCTCTTGGTGTGCCAGTCATGGCGGGCACGGGCGTTGTTCTCTGGTTCGCCGGGCGTCGCGGACGGCCACATATTCACTGCAATGTTTCCGCAGGAAAGGCGGAGACGATCATTCTCGTCGGTAGTGAAGGCGGTAGCACATGGGGCTTCGCCGCTACGCTGCATGCGGCGCTGTCCGACGCCGGTCAGGCCGTCCATGCCGCGCCAATGTCGGCTTTCGACCCGGCCCGTTACGGGCAGGCGCGGCGCATCCTCATCCTGGCCGCGACTTATGGCGACGGCGATGCACCCGCTTCGGCCAAGGGGTTTCTCGAAGGACTGTTATCTCAGGAAGCGGATTCGGCAATTCCGCTGGTTGTGCTCGGTTTTGGCGATAGTAGCTTTCCAGCCTATTGTGGATTCGCTCGAGCGGTGACGGAGACGGCGCATGCCGTCGGATGGAGAATGCTCATACCCTTTGACACGGTGGACCGTCAGTCGCCGCAGGCTTTTGCCCGATGGGGACGGACACTCGGTGCTGCGTTGGACATAGACCTGGAACTCACGCACCAGGCCGTTCAACCCGCCGCCGTAACGCTTACGCTTGTGTCGCGCCGTGATTATGGTGCCGAAGTGCAAGCGCCCGCAGCAATACTGCGCTTTGCCTTGCCGAAGCTTTCCTTCTGGCCGCAAGTGCGTGGCCGCGGACTGGGGCGCTTTGTGGCCGGCGATCTCCTCGCCATCGTTCCTCCGGGATCAACTGTTCCCCGGTTCTACTCACTGGCTTCTGGACGCAAGGATGGCTTTGTCGAGATCGTCGTGAGAAAACATCCGGGTGGGCTATGCTCCTGCCAGCTCCTGGAACTGGAGCCCGGAGACACGATCAGCGCTTTCCCGCGCCGCAATCCCGGTTTCCATGCGGACGATCGGACACACATGCCCCTGATTTTGATCGGCGCGGGAACCGGAATCGCACCTTTGGCGGGTTTTATCCGTGCCAATACGCGACATCGCCCGATCCATTTGTTCTTTGGAATGCGCCGGACGAATAGCGATTTTTTCTATGGCGACGAACTCCGTGAATGGAAGCAGAAGGGGCAAGTTGCGCAGATTAGCTCCTGTTGTTCACGCGGGAAAATGCCGCGCTATGTGCAGCATGCTCTTCGGGAAGAAGCCGATGACGTCACTCGGCTGATTCAGGAGGGGGCGCGGATCATGGTATGTGGCGGACGCGATATGGCCAACGGAGTCTCGTTGGTTCTTGCCGATATTCTGGGTTCCACGGGGCTGACATTGGCCAAACTCAGGGCGGAGGGACGTTATGTCGAAGACGTCTACTGAGATGCAACGTCACGCTTTGAGCGGGCCTACCATGGGTACACGTTGGTCAGCGTTGTTTTACCAAGCAGCGGGGTTCGATCCACAATCCGTTCGGGCCGCACTTCAGGCGGCAATGGACGCGGTGGACATGCAAATGTCAACATGGAAGCCGGATAGTATTCTAATGCAGGTGAACGCCGCGCCGGTGGGACACTGGATAAAGGTGCCGCAGCAACTGCTGGACGTTTTGCGCCTTGCCCTCGACATTGGCCGTGCATCGGGCGGCGCGTTTGATATCGGCATGGGGGATGCCGTAAGCGCCTGGGGTTTCGGGGCGTCAGAGGCGGTCCCTGAGCAGATACGAGCAGCGCTTGAGCGCGAGCGCCGACCAGCCCATGACGTTCTGGAACTGGACGTCGAGCTGGGAATGGTGCGAAAGTTGGCTCCCATCACGCTTGATCTCAATGGAATTGCCAAGGGATATGGCGTGGATCGTCTGGCGGAGACATTGCTGTCTTTCGGGATTTCGTCAGGCCTCGTCGGAATCGATGGGGAGATGCGGGCGCTCGGGTTGCGGCCAGATGGGAGTCCTTGGTCGATTGCAGTAGAGGCTCCTGACTATGATCGTCGCGCAGCTCATTCGGTTCTCGCTCTTCAGGATGCGTCGGTCGCCACGTCGGGCGATTATCGGCATTGGATTAATGTCAACGATTATCGCCTGTCGCACACCATGGACCCACGTCGCGGTGCTCCCGTCATGGAGCCTCCGGCGTCAGTCACCGTCGTGACACGTACCTGTGCCGAAGCGGATGCATGGGCAACAGCGCTAATGGTGCTTGGTTCGAAGACCGGCGCGGTACTGGCAAGGCGGTTAAGCTTCAATGTTCTGTTCTTATTGCGTGCTGCAGGAACGACAATTCGGTGCGAAGCTGTAGGTGAATTATTCACCAGTTCACATTCTGGTAAACCACGACGCCCTTTAGCCGATGTTGGGGGAAATTCTCAACACCCGAAGCGCATTGAGGATGACAGCGACGTCAATCAGCTCCTGGAGCAATGCACCGTGAACAGGTTTTAGATAACCGAACGCTGCTGCGATCATGGCGATTACAGAAAGACCTATCCCCACCACAACACTTTCGACAGCAATGCGCCTTGATCGCTTGGCAATTTCAATCCCGGCACGAAGTCTGTCTATTCTGTCTACGAGAAGAACGACATCGGCCGCTTCTGCCGAGGCTGCCGCTCCCCTCGCACCCATCGCAACGCCGACATCAGCCGCGGCAAGTGCGGGCGCGTCGTTGACCCCATCTCCGACCATCATCACGGGGCCGCTTTTACGCTCGCTGAGCACGGTCAGCACCTTTTGATCGGGTGAAAGCTCGGAGTGGATGGCATCAAGCCCCAAACTTTTGGCAATGCGTTTGGCCACCGCAGCACGATCACCTGTCGCCAGCACTATTCGCTTTACGCCGTCCTTGCGCAGTTCCTGTAACGTATCAACAACTTCGCTGCGCAAGGGGTCGGCCATAACGATATAGCCCGCAATCCTGCCGTCTATCGCGACTGCAACCAGGGCCGCTCCAGCTTCTGTATGGGGGATTTCGCTCAGTTTTGCATTGACCTGTGTCTCAACGAAGCTATGTCCGCCGACAACGACGCTTTTGCGATCGACCCAGCCCGCCACGCCATCCCCTGCCAGTTCGCTGACGTCAGTCGGCAATACAAGATCTATATCGCGCCCCTGAGCAGCCAGCACAAGTGCCTGTGCCATAGGGTGTTTGGACACCTGGTCAAGGGAAGCAGCGAACCGCAATACCTCATTTTCGCTGAATCCCGGCTCAAGGTGGATCGAGGTGATTTGCGGACGGCCGTCGGTCAGCGTTCCGGTCTTGTCCAGTACCAGCGTATTGATACGGGCCATATTCTCCAATGGGCGGGAGCCCTTCACCAACACCCCGAAATGAGCCGAACGCGACAGTCCCGCAACAAGAGCGACGGGCACCGCCAGAATGAGAGGACATGGTGTCGCCACGACGAGAACGGCGACCGACCTTATCGGGTCTCCCGTGAACCACCATGCTCCGAAGGCGATTATGACGGTCACGATCAGAAAGCCGACAGACCACTGGTCTGCCAGTCTCGACATTGGAGCCTTGGAATGCTGTGCTTCTTCCACGAGGCGAACGATGCCAGCGTAGGTGCTATCCTTCGCTTCGTGCTTGGCAACGATATCGAAAGCATCGCCGGCATTCATCGAGCCGCTCAGCACATCCGCTCCCGACGCAAGCGAAACCGGAAGTGACTCTCCCGTGAGCGCAGACGTGTTTACGAAGGCCTTTGCGGAGGCGATACGCCCATCAACGGGAATGACATCCCCTTGACGGATCAGGAGGCGGTCACCCGGACGAACCGTATCCACGGCAATCTCTTCGAGATGGTCATCGATATAACGCATTGTCGTTCGCGGCGCACGGGACAGCAAGGCATGCATCTCACGGCGTGCCCGCCCTTCGGCAAAGCTTTCAAGAAAGGCTCCCCCAGTATACATGAGGGCGACGATCGAAGCCGCCAGCATTTCCCCGAATGCCAGCGCGGCCGTCATCGACATCGCCGCGACCATATCCAGCCCGAACTCCTTTCGCCATAAACTCCGGAGAATTTCGACGAGCAAAGTCGCCAGCACAGGCAAAGTGGCAATAGTCCAGGCTAGCCGCGCGCCGTATGAGTAGCCGGAGAAGTGCAGGCCGAGCCCGATAACAAGTCCGCACAAGGCAAAAATCAAAAGGATTGTCTTTGATCGATCTTCACCTGAAAACCGCATCTTTAGCGTCTCCCCGACCTATAGAATGAGCAAATTATAGAGCCCTGCCTCTGACCGACTGCAGTAATTCTTCTTTACATATGTATTCCCTATAAACTCAGATCCACGGTCAGACTGATGTGCCGACGAGGGCCCCAATACCAGCCGTGATTGCCATGGCCAATGCGCCCCAAAAAGTGACGCGAACGGTTGCCTTAAGCATATTAGCTCCTCCCGCCTTGGCGCCGATTGCGCCTAGTAACGCTAGAAACAGCAAGGAAGAGATAGCAACCGCATAAAGCAAGATCGAGGGAGGCGCGATGACCGCCATCAGCAAGGGTAGGGCGGCCCCAATCGAGAACGTGGCCGCTGAGGTCAGCGCTGCTTGCACTGGCCGTGCTTCCATGTGTTCGACAATTCCCAGTTCGTCACGGGCATGAGCTGCCAGAGCATTGTGTGAGGTCAGCTGTATTGCCACATGCCGCGCCAGTTCCGGAGTTAGGCCGCGATCAGTATAGGCTTGCATCAATTCATCGAGCTCTGCTTCGGGCTGAGTTTTGAGTTCCTTGCGCTCTCTGGCAAGATCTGCCAACTCCGTATCGGATTGAGAGCTGACAGAAACATACTCACCCGCCGCCATGGACATCGCGCCTGCAACAAGGCCTGCGATGCCAGCGATCAAGATCTGCGTCGTTCCCGTTGAAGCAGATGCGACGCCCATAATGAGGCTCGCCGTTGAGACAATACCATCATTGGCGCCGAGTACCGCTGCGCGAAGCCAACCGATCCGCGATACGAGGTGGTTTTCTGTATGCAATCGGCTCATTGAGGTACCTCCGGGCATTGGATGCATATCATCATACCTCTATCGAGGCCCTTTGCCAGTGGACTGAAAATTTGAAGTTATAGAATTCTTCTCCGGCGATTGGGCTTTTACCTTTTTCGTTAGAGCTCCTGCGCGGATTTTAAAAATCTGCGTTTTCGAGGGAGGCTTGAAAACGTTAACATTATACATTATAGTATATTATATAATATTACGTTGGAGGCATAAATGCCCGTTACCAGAATATCTGAGAAGCTGTCGGTATCTTCGCAGCCAAACGCGCAAGAACTCAGTGTACTCGATCGAAGCGGCTTCAAAACGCTGATCAACAACCGCCCCGATAACGAAAGCGCAGACCAGCCGGGAAACCAAGCGGAATGCGATGCAGCCCACCAATGCGATCTCTCTTATGCGTATATTCCGGTCACAATGAATACGATCACTGAAGCTGATGTGCGTGCGTTTCAGGCGGCGGTCAGAAAATCCGATGGCCCCGTGCTTGCGCATTGCAAAACAGGTACGCGTTCGCTCAGCCTTCATCTGATCGGTGAGGTGTTGGACGGACGCATGTCTGTTGAAGACGTCGTACCATTCGGACATCAGCTCGGCTTCGATACCAGTGTCGCAGCATCGTGGCTTCAACGCTTCGCTGACCGTGGCCCGCAGGTAAAAGGCTTTTTCGATAGGCGAACCTCCAGTGTTCAGTACGTGGTGTCCGATCCGACGACCGGTATGTGCGCAATTGTAGATCCCGTTCTCGACTTTGATGAAAAGTCGGGGGCCACGGCGACGATCAATGCAGACGCAATTCTCGATTACGTCCGCAATAGTGGCCTGACGGTCGAATGGATCCTCGACACTCATCCACACGCCGACCACTTTTCCGCAGCTCAGTACCTCAAGGAGAAAACCGGCGCAAAGACGGCGATAGGCGAGCATGTAATCAGAGTCCAGAAGCTGTGGAAGGAGATCTACAACTGGCCCGAACTAGCCACAGATGGCTCGCAATGGGATCGGCTCTTTGCCGATGGTGAGGCGTTTAAGGTTGGTTCCATCGATGCCAGAGTTATGTTCTCGCCTGGGCATACGCTCGCTTCAATCACTTACGTGATCGGCGACACGGCATTTGTCCACGACACAATTTTTATGCCCGACAGCGGTACGGCACGGGCCGATTTTCCCGGCGGCGATGCGCGAGCATTGTGGGAGTCAATCCAGAGAATCATAGCACTTCCCGATGAGACACGGCTATTCACCGGACATGATTACCAGCCGGGCGGTCGTGCGCCGCGTTGGGAAAGCACTGTGGCTGATCAAAAGAAGCACAATCCGCACCTGGCAGGCGTATCGGAAGATGCCTTCGTTGCCTTACGGACCAAGCGCGACAAAACGCTGCCAATGCCAAGGCTCATCTTGCATGCGTTGCAGGTGAACATAAGTGGTGGACGTCTACCTGAGCCAGAAGACAACGGTAAGCGCTATCTGAAGTTTCCGCTGGATGCTCTGGAAGGGGCTGCATGGGAATGACCGTGAACAGCATAATGATGATGAAAGCTGGACTATCTTCAGTTGAATTATCTCTGCGCGCGAACGAAGTGGCAGACCTGCTCAAGACGCTGTCCCATCCAGTGCGTCTGATGATCGTTTGTACCTTGGTGGAAGGCGAGTATTCCGTTGGTAGGATGGAAGAAAAGATCGGGGTTCATCAACCGCACCTGTCGCAGCATCTAACGGTGTTGCGCAGTTCCGGAATAGTCGAGACGCGACGGGATGGGAAACAGATTTTTTATCGCCTCACAGAAGAAAAGGCGGCGCAACTGGTCGCCTCCCTTTACGACATCTTCTGCGTGGAGAAGGCAAAATGAGCGCTGACAGTGCGTGAGAGAGTTAGGATCCTATGGTGCTGAGTAATTCCATCCTTGCGGCGGTGGGGTCCGGAAGTGTTGTTGGCTTTATGCTGGGATTGCTTGGCGGCGGCGGCTCGATCCTGGCTACACCGTTGCTCCTTTATGTCGTTGGTGTGAGCCAGCCCCATGTCGCCATCGGTACGGGTGCACTTGCTGTTTCAGTCAACGCGTTCGCGAATATTACGAGCCATGCCCTGAAGGGGCACATCTGGTGGCGTTGTGGTGTTGTCTTCTCCGCACTAGGCACTATCGGGGCACTTATCGGTTCCAGTCTTGGAAAAGCTCTAGACGGTGATCGTCTCATCTTTCTGTTCGGCATCCTCATGATCGTCGTCGGGCTGTTCATGCTGAAGCCCAAAAAGAGGTTGGACGTCGAACGCCGCCCGATCGACTTAAGAATGTGTCTCGTCACAGCAGCAGTAGCTCTCGCTTCGGGTTCGGCATCCGGATTCTTCGGTATCGGCGGCGGCTTCCTGATTGTGCCCGGCTTGATGTTGGCAACAGGTATGCCGATGATCAACGCAATCGGCACGTCCCTTCTCTCCGTGGGGGCCTTCGGACTGGCTACGGCTTTGAACTATGCCACCTCCGGGCTGGTGGACTGGTGGCTTGCTGGTGAGTTTATCGGAGGTGGCGTTATCGGAGGAGTGTTTGGAATGATACTCGCCACGCGATTGAGTGGATACAGGAACACATTGAACCGCATATTCGCTGCAATAATCTTCATCGTTGCGGCATATATCCTGTATCGCAACTGGACCGGCATCTGATAACTATGCAATTGGCAGCCTTTCACAGCTTTGACCAAGAGAAGCATGAATGGACACTCACTTTTGATTGCCCGACGCCCCGGTATTTCGAGTTGTTCAATGAACCGGCAGTCTCTAAGCAGAACTTGATACCATTATCACAAAAGAAAAAAAGTTATAGTTGCCAATGACATAACTAAAACTGCCAACCACCCCAGACTAACCATCCATATGGGTGCTGTCAGTCGTCCCATGATACGTCTGTTGGTTGCCATTGCCAGCAGGACTATCATCAGAGGTGTAGCCAGCACACCATTGAGAAATGCCGACCAATATAATGCGCGTATTGGATCTATTGCGGTGAAACTGAGAACGACGCCACCAATCGTGGCAATCACGATAGTACCATAGAACGCCTTGGCGTCGCGAGGAGGCCGATCAAGGCCCTCTGGCCATCGAAACATCTCCGCAACCGCGTAGGCTGCTGAGCCAGCCAGTACGGGAACGGCGAGCAGTCCGGTGCCGATAATGCCGATTCCGAAGGCGACAAATGCGAACTCTCCGGCGATCGGTCTCAGCGCCTCCGCAGCTTGGGCCGATGTTTCGATTTCGGTGATACCGTTCGCATTGAGTGTTGACGCGGTGGCAATAATAATAAGCAGCGCGATGATATTTGAGATTGCCATACCGATCAAAGTATCGATCTTGATCCTAGTCAGTTCGATGCGTGCTGTATTGGGAGACGCGATTAAACGCTGAACATGTCTGCGATGCAACTCTTCAACTTCTTCCCCTGCCTGCCAGAAAAACAGGTAGGGGCTGATCGTTGTACCAAATACTGCGACCAGAGCCATGGCATGCTCCTTGTCGAAAACAAGGCTGGGTATGAGTGCACCTTGCAAGGCCACGCTCCACGGTACATTCACTGTCATTACCACTGCAGCATATGTAAATAGTGAAAGGGTTAGCCACTTAAGAACTGAGGCGTAGTGCCTATAGCTCACCATGACTTCGAGCGTTACGCATAAGACTGCAAAAGCCAAAGTGTAGAGGGTCTCGGGGCCGTCGGCAAATAGTCGCACAGCGGCCCCCATCGCTGCAAGATCTACCCCGATGTTGATGAAATTTGCGAGGAATAACAACACAACCGCCCCACGCAGTAACCAGGGCGAATAATGTCGGCGTAAGTTTTGCGCAATTCCTTGTCCGGTTACAATGCCGATACCCGCACTCACACCTTGCATTGCGGCCATTAAAGGATAGCTGAACAGCATGGTCCATCCGAGCGCATATCCAAACTGCGCTCCGACCTGGCTATAAGTTGCGATCCCGCTCGGGTCATCGTCCGCGGCGCCGGTAACTAATCCCGGCCCCAGAACGCGCAGGAAAGTCGTGGGCTGACGTGGATGCCCATCGTGGCAAAAGGGCGAGCTGTGCTGTTCCATGTGGGCTCTGCTGCGTGGTGTACGCGTGCTTCAGGGACATAAACAGTGGCAGTGTGGTTCTAGTACATTTCCTGCGCCTCTTGAATGATTAGAAATGCTCTTTTCATTTGCATTCACACGCACCTTCTACTGAGAAGTCATTTTACATTTTTCGGGATACGCTTGTCATTTTTGTAGTCTATCTTACGATGAGTACGGACTTTTTCCCCAACGTGACAATCTCATTTGCCTGGCTTCCAAGAAGCAGGCGCTGCGCCCCTGAGTACCCGTGGGTTGCAACAACAATGAGATCACATCCGATCGAGTCCGCTGCTTTTAGAATGGCATCTGATGGTATTGGATTGACCAGGTGCAGAACGTTGACCTCGAGGTCAATTTTCCGCGCTCTGTCCTGGGCGTTCTGAAGAATTTTTTCTGCGTATTTTCTCCAGCTTTGATCATACTTATCTACGATGGCTTCATCATCGAACATTCCACCAAAGATACCTGCGCTGCTGTACGGTGCAGTCACCGTTGCCACTGTCGCATCGCAATTCAAAGCTTTTGCCAGTGATAGACCTTGCTCAACACAGCGATCCGCAAGATCGGAACCATCGGTTGCGATCAGGATATGCTTGTACATATCGAACTCCTTTATCTCAGCGAGAAATCGACTACCAACCACTGCCTAGGAGAGTTGCCCACCTAGTATACTCATGGCAACTGTTCGAAATCAGGTCTTCCTCCAATATTTCCGTATAAATTGTATCAAAATCCGTGATCATACAAAAGATACGCCATTGTTGGTAACGGAAATCTAATCTGGCTAGAGGGCCCACCATCAGTTCATGTCCTCAGGGAAGGCTGGTATGTGGACGATAAAGGTGCGTACAGCCCGTTCTTGACTGGCAATCATCGCATCGCGAGAGTTCCTGGTTGGCTGACAGTCCTGTTCCATTCTATACGACGAAGGCTGTTTTGATATGCCGGCCTTTCACGGCACAATAGATCAGAGCGCAAATAATCGTCGATCAATCATCCTGCAAATCATTTGATAAACGGTACTACTCTTGCGCCTCTGCGGATGATAACAACTGTCAAGGATCATCAGTTGTGAAAATGGTATGGCTCTGAAATCGGCTACCCTTAAGGATGTGGCGGCACTGGCGAATGTATCGCGCGCCACAGCTGCTCGTGCACTCAACAGTTACGGCTATGTTGGTGATGAAACGGCGCGGAAGGTTCAGGCTGCTGCGGAGAAACTGGGATACAGAGGCAATCGGTTGGCTCAGGCTCTGCGCAGCGGGCAGTTGCCAATTATTGGCTGCGTTCTTGGCGACATACAGAATCCGTTTTTTGCAAAAATAGCCCATGATGTTGAAGTGCTGGCGCGAGAAGAAGGGCACAATCTCATCATTGCGAGCAGTGAAGAACAACTGGATCAGGAAAAATCACTGCTGGCCAGCCTTCAGTCATTGAGCATTCGCGGTTTCATCGTGGCGCCGACATCAGCCGAAGACAGTTCGCATCTGCAACGTCTTATAGACGAAAACGTACCCCTGGTCCTGATTGATCGCGCAGCGCAGGCTGTCGAGTGCGACAGTGTTGTGGTCGACAATGAAGGCGGCGCGCGCAAGGCCATTGAATATCTGATCGAAATGGGACATCGTGATATTGCGCTTTTGCAGGATGATGCACGCATCTTCACATCACGCGAGCGGTTCAATGGCTATAAGACTGCGTTGCTTGCCCATGGCATCGAACCCAGTGAAAAATTGATCTGCGTTGCACAGTCGACGGTTGAGCATGCCGTGGATGCAACTATCCGCCTGTTCAGTCAAAAAAAGCCTCCAACGGCACTTTTTACCGTCGACAGTTTGATGACGCAGGGAGCGCTTTTAGCATTCAGAGCAATGGGAATATCGATTCCCCACGATGTCTCTCTGATCGGTTTTGATGATTTTAATCTGGCGACTTTTACCGATCCACAGATCACAGTCATTGCCCAGCCCGTCTCTGAAATAGGTCGTGCTGCTGGCCGGCTTCTGCTTGAAACAATAGCAGGCAAAAAGAGACCGCCGGAGAAAATAAGCTTTGAAACCAAGCTGATAGTCCGAGGTTCGGTCAGCCGACGATGAGCCGACGAAGCTTGATATTGGGCCTGCAAAAAAAATTCTGAAACCTACTTGCCACAGGAAAAATCTTGTGTGCTAAATATATGTGAGATCGATCTCACATTGTCTCAACGAGTTTCAGGCGCAAAACCGGTTCGGGCTTTTCTCGAGTTTTTAACTGCGCAAATGGGAAGGTAGTAATGCTCAACTTCGATAAAGATCGCTTTGTGAAAATACAGGGCGGCGCGGTCGCAATCGCAGAGGATGTGCGCGCTTTGATGCGCAGGCTGCTCGACGATGGCATAGAGCGCATTTTGTTCATGGGAACTGGTGGCGTACAGTTTTTGACCGAGCCCGCAATCGAGATCGCCCGCAACGCAACTGTTTTCCCGGTGTCATCAGCGTTTTCCGCTCAGGTTGTTCTAGAGGCGCCCGCCGGGTTGGACGATAAAGCTCTCGTAATCCTTCCGTCGCTGTCCGGGACGACCAAGGAAAGCGTGCAACTTCTTGCATTCTTGAAGAAGAAAGGCGTGAAAACGCTGTCACTCACTGGTCACAAGGATACACCCTTGGGCCTTGATGCCAATTACAACTTCACCAATTTTGCAGAAGACGACACTTCTTCGGAATCGTTTTACCTGCAGACCCTCTTGATCGTGCTGGCGCTGCTGGCTGAACGCGGTGAATTTCCAGAATACGACGAAACCGTCTCCGAGTTGAAGCGCCTGCCGGAACTACTGGTTTCGGTGAAGGAGAACTTTGAAGAAAGCGCAGCCGCGCTCGCGCAGGAAATAAAGGGCGAGAAGTATCATATCTTTACCGGCGCTGGCACGGCGTGGCCAGAAGCTCACTATTACGGCATGTGCATTCTCGAAGAAATGCAATGGATCCGCACGCGTCCGGTTCATGCTTCCGACTTCTTCCACGGTACGCTCGAACTGGTTGAGCCAGGCGTCAGCCTGTTCATATTCAAGGGAGAGGATGCATGCCGTCCTTTGACGGACCGGGTCGAAAACTTCGCAAAGCGCTACACGGATAAGGTTCGTATTCTAGATGCCGCTTCTGCCAGCCTTCCAGGCATCTCCCAAAAAACACGCAGCCTGATCTCTCCAATCATCCTGGCAACCATGCTGGAACGTTTGAGTGCTCATCTGGAAGTGCTGCGCGACCACCCGTTGACGACGCGGCGCTATTACAAACGTGTCGAGTACTAAGAGCCGTCCCCGATCCGGTTCCGCCGGATCGGGTTCCTACATTCTGACGACATAAAGAAACAATAGTTAAAAGAGAGGAACTTCGAGATGAAATGCAAAACGCTTATGAGCACAACAAGCCTTGCTTCACTCCTGATGTTTGGATTGTTGGCTGGCAACATGAATGCAGCTCTCGCCAGTGACGCCGTGGTTGCAGAACCTGATGCTCCCGTCGAATATTCTGGCACGTTGAGCATTTTGACGAAGTTCGGCCTTCAGCAGCTTTCCCCCTACTTCGTCAACGCTGCCAAGGAATATGAGAAGCTTCATCCGGGCGTCAAAGTCGAGCTTATTCAGGAAAGCGACGATAGCGTGAAGGGGAAAACCAAGGCCCTGGTTGCGTCTAACTCGCTGCCAGATATCTACTTCACCTGGACTGGGAGCTGGGGCGAGAATTTTGTGCGAGGCAATCGCGCTGTCGATCTGACCAAGATTATTGGTCCCGATACGCCATGGGGAAAACAGCTCGCCCATGCTGCCGTCAGGGCATTCCAGTATAATGGCAAACTATACGGTATTCCGCTTTATCTGGATGCAAAGTTCATGGGCTATAACAAAGCCCTTTTTGACAAGGCCGGTGTGGCGGAACCGAAGAGTTTCGATGAACTGATCAGTGCATGTGCAGCTCTGCGCAAGTCCGGTGTGACGCCGATTTCGTTCGGTAACAAGGAAGGCTGGCCGGCTGTGCATTTTGCCGGACAGTTGCTTGCCTATAATGTACCACAAGCGACGCTTGAAAAGGATTTCAACCCGAAGACAGCCGAATATTCGGATGCAGGCTATGTTGAGAGCCTGACACAACTGAAGAAGCTCATCGACGATTGTTCGGACGGCGCAGGTACAAACGGCTCATCCTATGCTTCGGCATTGCAGCAGTTCAGCAACGCCAAATCCGCAATGTACTATCAAGAAATTATCGAGTTTGATCAAAGCACGGCAGATGGTGCACTGAAGAAGGAAGACTTTGGCTTTTTCAAACTTCCAGCAGCGAAAGACGCAAAGGGTGATGTCAAATCAATCGAAGGTGCACCCGAAGGCTATATGATCAATTCAGCTTCGAAGAACATTCCGCTGGCTGTGGATTTCATGAAGTTTATCACCTCGCCCGAAAACGGGAAGGTTTTGTCGGCCCCACCTTATGGGCAGCCAAGCGCCACTGTTGGCGGATATTCGGCTGAAAGCATGAACCCGTCTGTCGTTGAAGGTCTCAAGGTTATCGCGGATTCGTCCTATCTGATGCCGTGGCTTGATACGGCCAATCCACCGCGCGTTGCATCTGTCTGGCTTTCGGGCCTGCAAGCCCTGATTGGTGGATCCATGACACCGGAACAGGTCATGGAAAAGGTAAAAAAGGCTGCAGCCTCTTCCCGATAAGGATGTTATTGGCCGATGACTGTCATGAAGCGTGAATATAGAGGGGAGGCTGTCAAAAACGGCTTCCCCCTGCCGGACGGGTCGCAATTCGACAAGTCCGGTTTGCTGGCGAAGCTGCTGTCGTTCCGTTGGGTTCTGATCGCGTTCGTTTTAATCCTATGGTTTGTCTACTATCCCATCATCGACAACTTTATCGTCAGCACGACAAATCAGGATATTTTTACTGGCGAAACTGCCTTTGTCGGTCTGGATAATTATCGACGTCTGCAAGACGATCCGGTGATCTGGACGGCGATCTTGAACAACATGCTTTATGCCGTCATTTCGGTCGTGTTCCAGGTGTTCGGTGCATTCGTGCTTGCGGCGATTATTGAAGGCCTGCAACATGAAACATGGCGCAGGTTCTGGCGCGCTGTCTATTTCATACCATCAGCAATTTCGATCACGGTGACGGGGCTGCTGTTCTACTTTATTTATCAGCCCGATATAGGCCTGCTGGATTCCGCTTTTACCCATATGGGACTTGGCGCTTGGTCTCGGGCATGGCTGGGAGAAGAACAGACCGCGATCTACTCAATCATTGCCATGAGCCAGTGGCAGGGCTTTGGCTATTCAACCCTTCTATTTGCCATCGCGATCCAGAAGATCCCGCGCGAACTTTATGATGCGGCGACTATGGACGGCGCAGGTATGTGGCGTCGGCTGTGGAACATAACCTTTCCACTGACACGCGAAATGACCGGTCTCATGGTCATCGTTACGATTACCGGAGCGTTTCAGGTCTTCAACGAAGTCATGGTTATGACAGGCGGCGGCCCCAACAACAGCAGTCAGGTGTTGGGAACCTGGCTCTATCAACAGGGCTTTATTGAAAATGACTTCGGTTATGGCGCTGCGATCGCGTCGGTGATTTTTATCATCACGCTGCTGACCGGTTTTGGACAGCTCTGGTATACTAGAAAGCGGAGGGTGGAACTATGAGCAACGCCTCCTATCAGTCGCGCGAGTTGCAACCCACGGATTTTGTGCAGACGCTTGTGCGTGTCTGTCTGGTTACTTTCCTCATTAGTCTTGGTATCGTTGTAATCTATCCGCTGCTGTGGATGGCCTTGAATGGGTTCAAGGCCAACTCCGAGATATTTGGTGAGCCGTTTGCGCTGCCAACAGGCTTCACGCTCGACAACTACATCTCAGCCTGGAACCAGGGCATCAGGAACTATATTGCAACGAGCATCATCGTCACGCTGGTTTCAGCTGTTTGTACGGTTCTGGTAAGCGCCTGGACTGCTTATGGCTTGACGCGATCCAAACTGCCGGGCAAGCCGTTCTTTGTGGGTCTGGTGCTTGGCGGATTGATGTTGAGCCCAACGGTTGCGGTTATTCCGCTGGTGCGGATCATGCAAAAGCTTGGTCTCTATAACACCTATTGGGCGCTTATCATTCTCTACACGGCGTTCCGCATCCCGTTCACCACGTTTCTTATTCGCGCCTATATGCTTGGTCTTCCGCGCGATCTGGACGAAGCCGCTGTCATGGACGGGGCAAGTGAAGGTCAGATTTTCTGGCGTGTGACCTTACCTCTTTGCAAGCCGATACTCGTCTCCTGCGTGATCCTGCACGTTCTGTTTGCCTGGAATGAATATCTCTTCGCCATGATCTTCACCAGTGGTGCGGATGTGCAGACCCTGCCAGTCGGCCTTACATCAATCATGGCAAAACACGGAACTAATTATGCCGTTGTCTTTGCTGCAATGACACTTTCGGCACTTCCGATCCTGATCGTCTTCTTCGCCGCACAGCGTTTCTTCATTCGCGGGCTGGCGGAAGGCATCGGCAAATAGCGTGGTGGAAGATGTTAAAACGTGAACAGTTGATCGGTGCCAACTTTTCGTTCCAGCACTATCCCTTTCAATGGGTTGTCGAACAGCTTCGACTGATGGGCTTTCAACGTATGGAGCTATGGGGAATAGCCCCCCATCTTGATCTGTTTCATGCTGACCGTGCACGGCATTCAGGTGTCCGGTCAATTCTGAATGATAACGGGATCAGCGTGCATTGCTTCACCCCGGAACAGGTTCTTTATCCGGTCAACATTGCCTCAGGCGACGTAGCTTATCGTGAAAAGAGTGTTGAATGCTTTCTGCGAGCAGCCGATTTCAGTGCCGAACTGGGTGCGAGCTACCTCTTCTTGACACCCGGACGGGGTTTTGAGTGCGAGAGCCGCGAACGCGCGTGGAACCATTCGCTTCAGTCGTTGGAGAGAATTACGACACATGCGGCCAATCTGGGGCTTCGATGTTTGCTTGAGCCCCTACAGCGCACTGAAAGCAACATCGTCAATAATGCCGCCGATCTTGAACGTCTCTGGCAGGATCTGAATGCGGAAAATGTCGATCTGGTACTTGATCTGGTTGCCATGGCAGCGGCTGAAGATAAGGTCAGTGATTACTTTTCGAGATTTGGCAAACGTCTTGCCCATGTTCATGTCGTCGATGGAACATCAGCGGGACATTTGGCGTGGGGGGACGGAAACTTGCCACTTGACGGCTACCTTACTGAAATCGCTCATCATTCATTCCGGGGCACATTGACCTTCGAGCCATTTGGCAATGGCTCATATGCACTGGATCCGGTTGCAGTCTGGCGGCGCTGCCTTGATGCGATTTCCCCTCATTTTGATACTGCGGAATGATGATGAAGAACGCAAATCTCAATCTTGTTGCTGTGGGTGACAACTGCCTTGATGCTTATCTGAACAAGGGGGTCGTTACTGTTGGTGGAAATGCCCTTAATGTTGCTGTGCAGTGGAAACGGCTTGGGGTCGGTGCCCGGTATATCGGCGCACTGGCACCCGACAGGGAAGCAGAGATCATGCTTGATGTGATCGAAGATGTCGGACTTGTGCCAAGCGATATTGAAACTATTCAGGGAAATTCAGCTGTAACGCTTTTGACCGATAATGACGGTGAACGGCATTTTCTGTTTGAATCTCTGGGTGTTGGTGAAAACTACATTCCAGATCAGCAGCGATATCAGGCATTGCTCTCATCCGATTGGACTCATCTTGGGACCAATTCCAGTGAAAAACTGGTGCGTCAGCTTGTAGAGGACGGTGTCAGATTCAGTGTGGATGTCTCTACCCGGCATTTTGACCTGACGCTTGAGGGCGTCCCATTAGTTTTTGCATCAGGACCAGACGACCCGGACGAACCGGTTCAACCATTGATTACACAATTCAAACGGGCTGGAGCTCAACAGGTCGTTATTACCTGCGGCAAACGCGGTTCTTTCTATGACAATGGACGCCAATTGTATTCCGCAGGTTCCGTACCCGTGAACGTGGTCGACACTTGTGGAGCTGGTGATAGCTTTATCGCCTCATTTCTGGTGGCGCTTTTCTTCGAAGGTTGCTCTGAAGAAGAGGCGCTGCAAAAGGCTGCTGTCAGTGCGTCTGAAACCTGCACGCACCCGGGGGGCTTTCCCCAGCCCTTGCAGTCAATCCCACAATGGTTGCTCGACAAATACCACGAAGTGATTGCAACAGCGCAGAAGGTCTGACTATGAGCTCTATCACAATGAGACCACCCGTTGTCGCGGCGAAGCAGGATCGTTCCTTCTGGCTGCAAAGTATTGGCGCAGATCCGGTCACCGCACCTTTAACGGGTCAGCAGCAATGCGATATTGCAATCGTTGGCGGGGGATATGCCGGGCTTTGGACGGCACTGCGGATACGAGAACAAGAACCAAATTCGCGTATCACAATCCTGGAAGCAGATTTTTGCGGTTCGGGCGCATCCGGGCGTAATGGCGGACAAGTCCACAGCTGGTATGCTGAAATCGATATGTTGCGCGACCTTGTGGGCGACGAAGATGCGCGCATGCTTTGTCAGGCAACCTGCGATGCAATTGATGAGCTGAAAGCGCTGCAAGATTGTGGAACCATTGACATGGATCTGCGTCTTGATGGCTGGCTGTGGACCGCAAGTTCTGTCGCACAGGAAGGTGCGTGGGCGAAAGCACTGGATATCTGTCAGAAATCCGGGTTCAACCCGTTCCAGACACTGAATGCGCACGACATTGAACGGCGCACTGGCTCTAGCGCATCATATGCCGGTATTGTCGAGGAGCGGGCAGGGACTGTCCAGCCTGCCAAGCTTGCTCTTGGCCTTCGCAAACTTGCGCTTTCCAACGGGATTGTCATTCATGAAAAAAGCCCTGTTTTGGAGATCGTTCCGGGTGAGCGGCCCGAACTTAAAACACAAGACGGGACATTGACTGCCAACAAAGTTGCTTTAACGGTCAATGCTTGGGCTTCCGCGATCCCTGAGCTTCATCCCTATCTTTATGTGGTGAGCAGTCAACTCGTTGCGACAGCGCCTGCTGGAGATATACTCAAGCGTATCGGTTGGACTGATGGTGCTTCGATCTGTGATGCGCAGCAACACGTGCTCTATTATCAGCGCACGCCGTCGGATCAGGTCGTATTTGGACGGGGAACGGGTGGAATTGCCTATAATGATCGGATTGACGAACGTTTTAATCGCAGCGGCGACGGCGGTGCAGACAATATACGTGAACTGCACCGCGTATATC
The DNA here is from genome assembly GCF_902825325.1 of Brucella tritici. GTDB lineage: Bacteria > Pseudomonadota > Alphaproteobacteria > Rhizobiales > Rhizobiaceae > Brucella. The sequence goes on from NZ_CADEAR010000024.1 coordinate 23,617, forward strand.
CTCAGCTAAAGGACGTGCCGATCCTTCATGACTGGAGCGGTCCGATCGACTGTACGGCGCAGCATCTACCGGTATTCGATCATTTAAGGCATTACCCGAATATTTTCTATGCTCTGGGTTTCAATGGGACCGGCATTGCCCAGGCGCCTGTCGCAGGTCGGATCCTTGCAAGCCTGATCCTGGGACGCGTGGATAAATGGAGCAGTTGTGGTTTGGTGGGGATCAAAAACCGCACCAAGCTTCCGCCCGAACCTGTGCGTTATCTGGGTGCGAAAATCGTTCGCGCGGCTATTCGAAGAAAGAACGATACCGAAATCCTCAACCGTGTCCCGGGCCCCATAACGAGGTTCCTGGCAAGTCTGGCTCCGTGAGCAACACAACCCAAGCGAAACAAGAATAAAAGGAATGGGAACGATGGCCGACCTGTCGCTGAAGAATATACGTAAATCCTACGCCAACCTGGAAGTACTCCATGGCATTGACCTTGATATTACATCGGGGGAGTTTGTCGTTTTCGTCGGGCCGTCCGGTTGTGGAAAGTCAACCCTGTTGCGCTCAATTGCAGGCCTTGAGACGATAACGTCGGGTGATCTTGTCATCGCCGGGGAGCGTATGAACAATGTCGCTCCGTCGAAACGGGGTATTTCGATGGTCTTCCAGTCATATGCACTTTATCCTCATATGACAGTCTATGAGAATATGGCTTTCGGTCTGCGTATTGCCGGCGTGACGAAGGCAGAGATAGACAAACGGGTCAAGAAAGCCGGCGAAATTCTTCAGCTTAGTGAATATCTGCAACGCTTGCCAAAGGCCCTTTCGGGAGGACAAAGACAACGTGTTGCGATTGGACGCGCAATTGTCAGAAACCCGCGTGTTTTCCTGTTTGACGAACCCTTGTCCAACCTTGATGCAGCCCTGCGGGTGGCTACACGCATCGAGCTTGCAAAACTCAAGCAAAGCATGCCCGATGTCACGATGATTTATGTGACCCACGATCAGGTGGAAGCGATGACACTGGCGGATCGGATCGTTGTGTTCAAGGATGGCAATATCGAGCAGATTGGAACACCAGTAGAGCTTTACAAAAAGCCAGCCAATCTTTTCGTTGCGCAGTTTATCGGTTCTCCAGCCATGAACATACTCGCGGGCACTATATCGGAGACCTCGGGACGTAGTTATACCTGTCATCTTGATTGTGGGACGAAACTTGCCCTTGAAGCCAGTGATGGAACTTTCGCACTCAATGATAGAGTTAGCGTTGGAATTCGACCCGAGAATACCAGGATTGCCCGCGAGGAAACTGGCAGCCCCCTCTTTTCGGGAACCGTGGATCTTGTAGAGCATCTGGGCGAGGCGCAAATCCTTTACATCGACATGGTCGGTTCCGACACCAAATATCTGATCAGAACCCCTGAGGAAGCGGATTTTAGGCTCTCAGATACATTACGATTTACAGCTTCGACGAAGGACATGCATATCTTCTCCGCCAATGGAACAGCCGTTCCGGTTCAAGTAATCTAGAGTTTTGAATATCATCTTTGGGCAGTGATTTCGGCGCAGCGGTATATAGTGCGGTTTTGAAAAGGTAATGCAGTGATCTCTGGCAAACGCAATTGATTGTCGTACGGTGTTGGTCGGAAAAGATCGTAGCGGCGAGCTCCGCATTATGGAGGCCATTCACCGTATAGCGAGCAGCCATGGCAATGTCGGGAACGGTAGTAGTCCCGGCCCAACTTCAACGAAGATTGAGCCGGGGTGCTGTTAGTAGTCGGTGATCTTTTTCATGTAGCGGCGACCGTCCAGCATGACCTGTTCACGTTTCGCCGCCAACTTATAGGCAAATTTCCAAAGAGCATCGAAGAAAATCAACGGCACGAAATATCCCTTGAAAGTGTCATCTATGTCAGCGAGATCGAGTTTCGCTGCATCCAGCACCAACATATTGTCCGGCTCGCCGAAACGGTACAGGAAATCCCGGCCACGCTCGGCCAGCGCACGCGTTTCATCGAGCCCAATCATGACGACGAAGCAGGCATTTTTATCGACGACTTCGAATGGGCCATGGAAGAACTCATTGGCGTGGATAGCTTGCGAGTTGATCCACAGCATTTCCATGAGCACGCAGATGGAGAATGAATAGGCTGCGCCATAAACCGGACCGCTAGCCATGGTGTACACGACTTTTTCGCGGCCATAGCGCTCTGCATATCTGGTAAAGGTTTCATCAAAATGCTGCTGACCGCGTTCAATGGCCGGTTGCAGTGCCGGCAGGCTTTCCAGCAGTTTGGGCAGCAGGCTGGTCTTGTCGCGTAAATCGACAATGCCCGCCAGCAACATGTAAAGCACGCTGTAATTGCTGTCGGCACCATCGATCGGAATGCCGGTGGTGTAGGACGCCTGGTATTGCAGCACGTGGTCGGCGGCGGCGGCGAGCGGCGATTGCGGATCCAGCGTCAGGGAGATCACGCAGGCGCCCCGGCGACGGGCATGTTCTGCCGCCCGCACCGTTTCCTTGGTGGTGCCCGTCTGGGAGCACAGAATGACAATGGCATCGCTGTTGAGGCGACGCGGGTCGCGTGTGACGAACTCGTCGCCATTATAGACATCAGAGGTCAGCAGTCCCGAATGGCGATCCAGAAAATACTTGCCCGGATGCATGATTGACAGCGGGTTCTGTCGCAAAATTTTGTGCTGGTTAAGTGCGCCTTATCACTGGGCACAATTATGCTGCGAGCTCTGCAAAGACCTGAAAAGGCGAATGGTTGTTGTTTGCGAATTGGCCTTTGCGGATCATATGTGCCACTTCAATGCCCGCGATTGTCGCTGATGCGCTGTGAAACGCCTTGAAGCCCATCATTGGCTTGGTGATCTTCTTGATGAACCGATGGTCTTGCTCAAGAATATTGTTGAGATATTTCACCTGAAGAATTTCAAACATCATGCCGACACCAGTGATTTTCAGGATCGTGTTTGCAGCCTGTGCACCGGCCAGGTTAGCCCCGCTTTTATCAATGACAACCTTGTGCGGAACACCATTGCTTGCGATGGCTTTTTTAAAGAAACGCCTTGCCGCACTAAGATTTCGGCGCTCAGAGAGCATAAATTCCAAGGTTTGGCCGTCACGATCAACAGCCCTATACAGATAGGTCCATTTCCCTTTGACCTTTATATAAGTCTCGTCAATACGCCATGAGCCAAGAGTTAAACGCTTACGTTTCTGTGCCTGCTCTGCAATCTGTGGAGAATATCGTACAATCCATCGGTTCAGTGTTGCATGGTCAACATCGACACCACGTTCAGCCATGATTTCCTGAAGATCGCGATAGGAAACTGGATAACGGACATAAAAGAACACAGCATAAAGAATGACACTTGTGGGGAAATGAGCTCCCTTGAAATCCACTGTCACCCGCTAAGACCTCATGCAGTTTCCCGTACTGATAATGACATAGATCACCAAAAGTGAAAAATTTGCGACACAGCCCATAGCCAGGGATCAGGAAGTGATCGGCCTTCTGACGGCACAAGTTCAATCGACGCGACGTATGGCCCGTGATCAGATTAGCAACTTCGCCCGTCGGATGGAAAAACTGCACAACGAAGGCGAGGGGGCGAGGCAAAACGATCTTGGCGGCGTCCGGCTGGGTTTTGCATCGGAGAAAAACGACAGACAGAACGAATCTGACCCGTTCTATCAGGTCGATAAGTCATCCGGATTATTGCTCAAAGAGCGTGGCGGAACAGGGATGCCTACCACCACTAATAACAAGATCGCTTTTTGGTCCGGTGGATATGTGAATTTCGGTGACTTCAATTCCGACGATACCGCTATCTCTTCGACGACTATGGGCGTTTCGGGCGGGGTTGATTATCGTTTTTCGAAATCCTTCGTTGCAGGCATTGGCTTCGGTTACGGACGTGACAAATCTGATGTCGGTTCGCAAGGTTCTGAAAGCGAAGCAAAGGCCATTTCTGCAGCGATATATGGCTCTTATCATCCTGCAAATGGCACCTTCATTGACGGCCTTGCTGGATAGTCCCCACTTTATTTTCATTCCCCTGAGATCGACTTCACACGCGATAAAAGAGGACGCGTCCCGCTGGAACGAGCTGAAGGCACATATCAAAGTCCTTGACGTTCCTGGTTAGGATCACGAACCCGCCCTTCAGGCCCTGTAGGAATAGCGTGCAGTCCTGAAGGCATTTGCGCTTCTGGTCGTCGCTGTAGTGCTGGAGTCTGCAGATCACGCCATTCAGGATCGCGGCTCGGCCTAGGACGTCTATATCCGGAACCGACGTCCGGTGCTCGGTCATGCTCTCGATGGTGTCAGAAATCACCTTTTGTACGTGAGCTGTCCTTGGATCGTTGGGATCGAGCGCACCCATGCTGTGCGCCAGCTCCTGAACCGCGACTGATGAATGATAGCTGTGTCGCTTCGAGAGGAACTCCTCGATTTCGTCAGGGAGCTTTCCCTGCATCTGATCGATGTAGACGCAGGTGTCGAGCAGCAGCCCTTGCGATGCCAGGTTGTTGCCATCGAAGAAGGGGAGTTTGCTGTCTGGTCGTCTGGAGATGTTGCCGGAAGGGAAAGACCGGAGCCATCGCTTGGCCCCGGCGATATCGAATGACGGCATCAGAACCCCAATTTGATATCGGGGTCGACGGTGCCCTTGATCTTCTTGAAAACCTCGGGGAAGGGGTCTTCGAGCGCGATTGATGCGAGGGCGAACTCGACGAGCGCCGTGCTCGACTTGATGCCCGTGCGCCTCTTTGCCTGCTCCAGAAGGCGATGGTTCACGCGAGCAGAGATCCGGTCGTTCTTGTCGCCAGCGATCAGGCCAGTCTTCTCAGCCGCCGCCAGGACGTGCCGAACCTGATCAGTCGCCACCTTTTCCTGTTTCATAACCTTGCCGTTTCCTTTGGATGACAAATTATCGTTTTGTCATACATAGCACTTCAGATTAGCTTTGACCAGCCTCGACTGCTTGCTATTCCTTAAGGCGTTGACGACGCTTGCGTTCGTACTCTCTTCTCTTCTGGCGAACGACACTCGGATCCTGCCGATACGGGGAGGAGGGGGCACGTCCTTTGCCGAGGTTGATTTCGTTGAAATAACGGGAAACCGTAGCCTGAGAAATTCTGAATTCGGCGCTGATCTGTTGTTGTGTCGCCCCATCCTTGAACATCTGCTTCATTCGAGCGACCTTTTCTTCGCTCAGTGCCGGAGGACGACCGCCCTTGCGACCCTCCTGCCTGTTCAGGGTGTTTGTGCGTTCGTTTTGGACCTGCGTGTCAATGGATGCGATCATTTCCAGGACAAACATCTCGTGGCTGTCCGCCTTGAAGGAGGTTGGCTTCACCCGAGGCTGTTCGAAGTTGTTCACGAAAACGGGCGGTCGAGCCACCGTGATATAGGCACCCTTCTTAGCAGCAGTGGAACAGTGATCGAAAAATGTCCGCGCCGAATTAGCACGCCTTATCTGCAATAGTTTGCCTCGATTCCGCCGACGTGAGAGGATGTTAGACAATAACTTGAACTATCCTTCTTTATAGTTCAAATTTAAGGGGAGATGTCATCATGACAAAGGGCATGGCAATTAAGCGTTTTCTTGCCGCAATGGGATTTATAGCTGCCGTCCATTTAATATTCTTTGTCTGGACGTGGTCGTGGGGTTTCTCAAACAACGTGAACGGCCCAGGATTCGTTTGGGCGCTTCTAAGCACGTTTATACGGCTGTGTCGCAAAATTTTCACTTCTGCTGAGCTATGTGAGCGTCAGTGCGCATAATTGAGTGAGGCGAATGCGAAT
>NZ_CADEAR010000025.1 GCF_902825325.1 Brucella tritici
ATGGTGAACCTCGACCGCTCGATACTGGCTGATCTCAACATATTCGTCACCATCATGCGGCGCCAGAGCATCAAACACGCCGCTAACGAACTCGGCGTATTCGTTGCCGGGCGTGGGATAGCGAAGCCGTTCTGCGAATTCTGACAGACGGTATAATCTGATGCTTCTGAGCTAATTAGAGATGTGGCTTATGGGGAAAGCGGAGCGCAGAAGCAGTGTCGCGACGAATATCCTCGATCGCCTGCTTCACCGATTTTTGCGCCCCGGCCGCTTTCTGTTTCATCGTCGCGTCCTGTGATCGAGCTAGATGAAGCTGCGCCGCTCCCTTCTCAGGCTATCGTGATTTATCTCAGGGCGTTGATGGGGACCGTCAAAGCAATCATAAGGCTCAGCGATTGGCATTGTGTCAATCGCGCCGAAGAATCACAAATGAAGCTTCCTCAGTTCGGACCCCATCTCGTAATTAATATCGAAAATGGAATAAATTTATCTAATAAATCTACCTTGTAGATATATGAAATATCATTAATCTCGGGTCTTGAGATGCGCTGGCTGGGGCTCGGGAACGGTAAGTGCCGTCCAGATGATAGGTTCAGCCACGCGGCGGACCGCTAACCAGTTTCCCCAGAGACACCGGCCGGAAAGTATTAATAAGAGGAGATCGGTCTATGCGGTTCGCAGCGATGTTTTTCGACAATGTCACGCCTTCGGAGCTCGACCCCGACCTGACGCGCGCGCATTTCGATTATCTTGGCCAACACCGTGACCAGATTACCCTGGCAGGGGGGCTGCGTCCACCAGAAGGAGGAGCCTTTTGTGGATCGCTCTGGGTGATTGAAGCCGACAGCTCGGCAGATGCAAGGCGGTTGATGGATGAAGATCCATACTGTCTCGCCGGGTTGCGCCCTGACCGGCGAATCTTCTTCTGGAATGCCGCGCCAATTCCGGCCCAGTCCTAACTTTCAAGAAAGACGCGATATGAACGAGACACGCCAGAAAGTGGTCGTCATCAATTCTGACAAGACAAATGTTGCCGTGCAGGGCATGCCCCAGTTCTTCGGTATCTCACGGGCGAGCGCCGGAGCGGAAGGGATTGCGATGAATCTCACCTCTTTCGGGCCCGGGGGCAAGTCGAAGGCCCATTATCATCGGGGCTTCGAAACAGCCATTTACGGGTTGAGCGGTCGCACGGGGCTCTACTATGGGTCGCAACTTGAGGAGATGTGCGTGATCGAGCCCGGCACCTTTTGTTTCGTACCGGCGGGCGTGCCACATGTCGCCTTCAACATGTCGGATAGCGAGGGGGCGACGTCAATTTCCTCGCGCAACGATCCGGTCGAGCAGGAGAATGTAATCCTGATGCCGGAGCTTGACGGATTGCGCGATGCCGAAATTTTGGCGGTCAAGGAGCAGGAAAGAGCCGTCTGAATACTGCAAATCAGAGTCCGTCGATGCTTGGCTTGCGCCTTCGACAAGAAATTACCTGGGAGGAAAAACCGTGAACCAAATCAACACGGCTGCCGAGAGAAGCAGCCAGAAAAGCTCAATGACCGAGCGGATGCGTAGCATCCTTGATCTAGTTGCAGCCAATGCCAGTCAGACGGAGGACTTGAGGCGCGTTGCCGATGCCAATGTCGCGGCTCTGCGATCGATCGGATATCTAAAGGGGATGGTGCCGCTGGCCTATGGCGGAGCTGAAGAATGTCTGGTTGACCTTTATCGGGCGGGCCGACTGCTCGCTTCCGCCTGTCCTTCGACAGCTTGGGCGATGCAGCTTCTCATGGGCCATGCTCATGTGGTTGCAGCGTTCAGTAAGCAGGCACAAGACGAAGTCTGGAATGCTGGTCCGGATGCCTATGCCGCATCCTCAATAGCGCCGCAAGGCAAGTTCACGCCTGTCGAGGGCGGCTTCCAGCTATCAGGTCGCTACCAGTTCTCCAGCGGATGCGATCACGCACACTGGATCATTCTCGGTGGCAAACGTCCGAACTCCGAAACTGGAGAACCCGAGCATTGCCTGGCGCTCGTTCCAAAGGGCGAAGTTCAGATTGTCGACACTTGGTTCACGGCAGGGCTGAAAGGGACGGGCAGCAAGGATATTGTCGTCGAGGACATCTTCGTGCCCGAACATCGTGTGGAAACGATGGGGGCATTATTCATGGGAAAGGCGCGTGGTATAGGGCTTCACCCAGGCGAACTGTACCGCATTCCTTTCTCAGCCATCTTCGGAGCCAGCTTCTCGGTCGTAGCTCTCGGCGCAGCAGATGGCATGCTCGAAACCTATAAACTGCGGCTTAAGGGCCGTGTCAGCGCGCTGACCGGGCAAAAGACGATTGATTCAGCGCCGTCCTATATGCGGTTGGCGGAATCGTGGCAGGATCTGCGCGCTGCTACGGGACTGATCGAGAAGGACTGGCACGACTTCCTGGCGCTGGCACGGGGCGAGATCGAGCCGACGCCAGATTTGCTCACAGGCTGGCGGACTACCCAGTCCTACGTTGTGAAGCTGGCGATGCAGGCGACGGACCGTCTCTATAACGCATCGGGTGGCAGTGCAGGCTATCTTAGCAATCCGGCACAACGGTTCTGGCGCGACGTTCACATGGCGGCCGGTCATTACTACGTTGACTACGATATCGCGTCACGCATCCTGGGTCGCCATCTTATGGATCTTCCCCCGGAAACCGGTGTGATTTGATCGGCCTTCAACTCGCCCGCAACACGGTCCTGGAATAGCACTGTCTGGCCATTTTACCATCGGAGCGGGCCGATGGCATGGCCTTGACTGGCCGATAACACGATCGGATTTGCAGGAGTTGTCCATTGGAGATCCGCGCAAGCTGTGAGCCGCGGATCTGCATGGCATTAAGGATAAGCACTTTACTGAAACCCGGTCTTTTGGAATTTTTTGGGAGGTGGTTTAATGGGGAATATCTCCACAGATTTGCTTTCGTGCAGCACCCAATCAACCGAGGCGTTTCGCCAGGTTATGCGTGGTTGCGCCTCGAGCGTAGCGATTGTCGCCAGCGCTGAAAATGGTGTGCCGGCAGGCATTGTGGCGACAGCCGTCATGTCGGTAGCTATGGAACCGCCATCCTTGATGGTGGCGATCAATCGGTTATCTTCATGTCATGCCGTTTTCGTGCGGCGGCTTGCTTTCACCGTCAATTTCCTTTCTGGCAAACAGGCCGATTATGCTTCGGTATTCCATCGTAGCAGCGTCGAGGATAGGTTCAGCACGGGCGGATGGATTTTCTCCGACGGTGATGACACCCAGATCCCGGGTTTGCCGCTTCTGACTGGGGCGCAGGCAAGCGTTTCTTGTTGGGCAGACCAGGTGATTGAGGCCCACACCCACACCCTGTTTCTTGGTCGTGTTGCTGGCGTGAAACTCGGTTCAGAAGTCGATCCGCTTCTTTACTGCGAGGGTCAGTATGGCCGCTTCAATTCTTTGCAAAGTATTGGCAGAACTGCGCAACACGAGGTGGCGCCAGAGATCGATGAATGGATCGACCATTTCAGTGCCAGGCAACAATTGTCATGCCGCAGGCTCTGAGTAGAAGCCAGGATCTGCAGGTCGCGGAGCTAGGCTGTATCTGAGCGCTTTCCCTGAAATCCCCATGCTCAGGCGGTGCACGCCCTGGTGTGTCGAACCATGCGTCGGGCTTCGCATCGCCTGTGGCGAACAGCCATCCCAGCGCTCTACTTCAACAGCATCGAAATCGATGAGCAGATGCAAAGAGTGGCTTAATCACCCGGAAAACTTTCCAGGGCGGCGGGGCGTAGTGCGATCTCATAGCCCTACGCTTGGAGGACCAAGCTGCCCCGGTTGCGCCGCTAACTAATACGGAAAACAGGATAAATTTATCAGATAAAGCCACCTTGTCGATATATGAAACATCATTAATCTCGGGGCTCGCAAGGCCCCGGGCCACTGCTTCCAGGCATTTCGGACAATCTATTCCAATTCCAAAGTCGAGGCGCACCGATGTCCAATTATACCGATCTGCTGTCCTGTATTAGCGAACGCGACTTGCAAGGTTGCTGAAGCCATGAAGGTATCGCACTGGCATTGTCCTGAGCTCGACATTACCCTGGAACGACTGGAAGCCGGTTCGGTAGTGGTAGTCTGCATTCCCGACATGACCAATATTGCTTGGCCGGCCAAGGCGATCTTCGCGGAACTCTCTCAGGAGGAGCTGGAGGCGGCAGCGCGCCGCTCGCCCGCCGGTACCGTGGATCCCGTCGGCGGCACTGTCGCACTGAGCTTCAATTGTTATGTCATCGAGACACCTGACTACGTGGTGCTGATTGACGGTGGCATTGGCGACGGTAAGGAGCGGCCACATCGGCCGGCTTGGCATCGCCGCGAAACACGCTTTCTTGACGCGCTAGCCGCGATCGGCATTTCGCCAGAACGTGTCGATATCGTCATCAACACGCATTTGCACGCTGACCATGTTGGCTGGAATACACGGCGTGAAGGTGATGGCTGGCGGCCGACCTTCCCCAACGCGCGCTACGTTGTGGCCGAAGCCGAACTTGTTCATTGGGCTAAGATTCACGAAGCATCACTGGACGGCAACACGTTACATGGCGCTTTCGCGGACAGCGTTTTGCCGATCATTCGCTCTGTCGGCTTCGACGCTGTCGCTCCTGATGCCGAAATCGCCAAAGGCTTGCGATTGCGGCCCGCGCCGGGGCATTCGCCGGGGATGGTTGTAGTATCACTCGACACCGGGGAGGGCGAGGTACTGTTTTTGGCTGACGTCGTGCACCATCCATTGCAGCTTGGCGACGACAGCATTGTCTGCAGCTTCTGCGAAGACCCTGCTCTGGCGCGCGCGACGCGCATCAACCTCCTCGGCGAAGCCGCCGCCACCGGCGCGGTGCTGGCACCCTATCATTTCCCTGCTCCTGTCTTCGGACGGCTGACGGCAGAGGCGACATCGTTCAGGTTCGCGCCCCTCGACATCGAAGCTGTCGGCTGACCTGCAACAACGGGGCCGCAGAAGGGTCCATTCATGGATCGTCATTGATCGACGATCACCAAAGACAAAGGGCGCCAACCCGGCCGGAGACATGCGCAGAGATGGCGAATTTTGCAGTGCTGCTCACTCAACAAACTTAGATGGGAGGAACTATGAAGTTGATTGCGAATATGGCAGTTATCCTGGCTGCAGGCATAGCTGGTTTCAGCACAAATTCCGAAGCGGCCGACACCGTGAAGGTCGGATTTGTCATGTCATTTAGCGGTTGGTTTCAACCGATCGATGCGGCGACCATCAACGGTGCTTTGCTGGCGGTTAAGGAGATCAATGCCGCCGGAGGTGTTCTCGGCAAACAGATAGAAGTCTTGAAGTTCGACAACAAATCGGAACCGCCGCTGGGAGCGGATGGCGCTGTGGAAGTCATTGGCCAGGGCGCCAAGGCGATCCTGCTTCCTACCGACTTCGATTTTGGCGCACCCGGTGCGTATGTTGCACAGCAGAACAACGTCATCGCGTTTTCGGGCGCGTCGGATCCGAAATTCGGTGTAACGGGCATTGGCTCCTACGCTTATTCCATCTCGAATGTCTCGCAAGGGCAAGGAGCCGCAGTCGCCGAGTGGGCGTTCGGCAAGGGCTGGCGTTCGGCTTATGTGCTGATTGATACTACTGTGTCCTATGCCAAATCGCTTTGTGGCGGCTTCAGCCAGCGATGGAAGGAAATGGCTGGCGAGGGGGCAATCGTCGGCGAGGATAGTTTCATGAACAGCGATCCCAGTATCGCCTCGCAGACGACACGTATAACCAATCTCGATAAGAAGCCGGATGTCGTTATGTTGTGCTCCTATGCACCCGGCGGTCCCAGCGCCATTCGCCAGTTGCGCGCGGCGGGTATCGATCAGCCGATTGTGGCTGGCGAGTCGCTCGACGGTGACTACTGGATGGGCACGGTGCCCAATCTTAGCAACTTCTACGTCGCCGCGGACGCCTCGATACATGGCGACGATCCCGACCCTGCGATGAACGATTTCTTCAATCGCTATGAAGCGGAATACAAGCAGCGATCCGATGTGTCTTTTTCGATCAAGGGTTACTCGGCGATACAGGCTTGGGCCCGTGCGGCGGAAAAAGCGGGCTCCTTCGATGCCGACAAGGTGGCGGCGGTGCTCGACGGGTTCAAAGATGAACCGCTGCTGATTGGCCCGACCACCTATTCGCCGGAGCTCCACATCCAGACCACGCGCCCATTAACTGTTGTCGAGGTGCAGAACGGCAAGTTCAGCGCCGTCGGCAAGGTTTCGGCGCGGCCTGTGCTGCTCGACTGACACCACGATTTCCAACAGCTGGCCGCAAGCCTCGGCCGCCGCAGGGCGGCCGTCGCGATAGTGTTGGAAGCCCATAAATGCCCCTAACCTCATTCCATAGGGAGGAAATGATATGAGGGATAAACAGCACGCACAGCGGGTCATCGTCGTCGGCGGAGGCATTGGTGGCCTCATAACATCCGCAATATTGCAACGACATGGCATTGAGGTAACCGTACTCGAGCGCGCAGAGCGTTTCGACCGGATAGGCGGGGCCATCCAGCTAGGCCCCCAGGCGCTGCGGATTCTGGATGATCTTGGCATGCTCGATGCGTTACGCAGGCACGGTGTGTGCGCCGACGCGATGGCATATGAGCGCTGGGCGGATTTGACGACCCTGATGCAGTCGCCGATCGGAGAAGCGGCGGAGCGGGAATTTGGAGCGCCGACATTAAATCTCCTGCGGCCCGATATTCAGGACGTTCTGGTTGCCCATTGTCCCGAAGGCTGTTTGCGCATGGGGGCTACTGTCGTTGGCCTGAACCAGAATAGTGAAGGTGTGGACGTCGAACTCCACACCGGCGAAAGGATTCAAGCCGATCTGGTGGTGGCCGCAGACGGCATCCGCTCCGGAATCCGCCAAATGTTTACCGGCGTGGAGAATCCCACATATTCGGGAACGGTCGTCTATCGCGGCCTTGTCCAGCGCGATGAGGTACCCGATGAGTTCATGAGCAATGTGAACCGGTACATCCTCGGTGGAGGCAAACACCTCGTTCTCTACTGGGTGAATGGTGGCCGACAGCTCAGCATCAATGTGGCGGTACAGAGACCTTGGGGGGAGGAATCCTGGACCGACAATGTGAAGTCAGCAGAGGCATCTGCCGGGTTCGAAGATTGGCATCCGTCTGTGAAGAGGCTGGTCGAGACGGCGCCAGAGGTGATCCGCACCGCAGTTTTCATCCGGGAACCGATTAAGCATTGGGTTTTTGGCCGTGTGGCGCTGCTGGGCGATGCCGCGCATGCCATGGTGCCGTTCCGAGCGCAGGGTGCCGTACAGGCAATTGAAGATGCCTGGGTCCTGGGCGAGTGTCTGCGCCACCACCCGCGCCAATTACAGATGAAGGCATTGGCAAGATACGAGCAGTTGAGAATGGACAGGGCGTTTGAGGAGGCGCGCAGCTCGGCAGGGCTGGGGGACGTCTTCAACATGCCGGACGGTCAGGAACAGATAGAGCGGGACCGCGAATTCTCGACGCTGACGTCTCTGCTGCCGTTCGGTCCTCGCCAGGCAGCCTGGTCTTTCGACATTCGGACAACCAAGGCAGAAGAGCTCAAAAGCGCTTAACCCAGTTTTCTTTGCAGCGGGCGCCGATTGGCGGCGCTCGACGCAGATCGTCAGGACGATTGGCGGGCAGCATTCTGCCGTTTGGCGCGCTTTGTTGCCCCCCAAAAAACTGAATGCAGCTGTTCATGAAAGGAGGAGTATCATGAACCATAATCTTGAAAATGTGGACACGGAAGCGATTGTGCGCCCGGCGTTTGATCTTAGCTCATATGAGCGCGCGAGGGGCCTGATTTCACGTCTGGCACTCGCCAGTATTCTCTGGGGCGCGGCTTCGCTTACCGCCTCTGCCGTCAACGCCCAGGAGGCATCTAACGCGAACCGCCCCAACGTTCTTTTGATCGTGGCGGACGATCTTGGTTACTCCGACATAGGGGCGTTTGGCGGCGAGATTGCCACCCCCAACCTCGATGCCTTGATCGCCAGCGGACAGCAACTGACCAATTTCTATGCATCACCGGCTTGTTCTCCGACACGTGCGATGTTGATGTCGGGCACCGACAATCATCTTGCCGGTGTGGGCAATATGGCCGAACTGATGCTGGACGAGCAGCGCGGCAAGCCGGGCTACGAAGGTGTTTTGAACCAGCGTGTGGTCCCGTTTCCCCAGCTGCTGCACGATAGCGGTTACAACACCTACATCGCGGGCAAATGGCATCTCGGCGGCAAGGACGATCAGATTCCAGCCAATCGCGGGTTCGACAGGTCGATGGTCCTGCTCGGTGGAGGCGCCAGTCATTTCGACGGGACAGGCTCAAGTGTACACGGACCCCGTGCCGCCTATAGGTTCGGCGCTACTCCGTTCGAGTTGCCAAAGTCCGGATTCTACTCAAGCGACTTCTATACCGACCGGGTGATTGAATGGATCGACGCGGACAAGAACAGCAACAAGCCGTTCTTTGCCTATCTTGCCTACACGGCGCCACACTGGCCGCTTCAGGCACCTGAAGAGTTCATCGCCAAGTATCGTGGCAAATATGATGACGGCTACGACGCCGTGCGCCAGGCGCGGATCGATCGCATGAAGAAACTAGGACTGTTGAGTGAGAACGAAACAGTGGCTGCAGTCGATCCATCCCGGCCGAAATGGCGCGACTTGACACCAGATCAGCGTCGCAGGGAAAGCCGGTTCATGGAGATCTATGCCGCGATGGTCGATAATCTCGATTATAATGTCGGTCGGATTGTCACACATCTCAAAGATACCGGCCAGCTTGACAACACCATCATTGTCTTCATGTCCGACAATGGTCCAGAGGGAAATGATCCCGAGCAAACGTCGAGCGATAACGCAAAATGGATCGCGGATAATTTTGACAATTCGATCGATAATCTCGGCAAGGCGACTTCCTTCGTGGGGTACGGACCATCCTGGGCTGCGGTAAGTGCAACGCCCTACCGCATGTTCAAGGGGTTCACCTATGAAGGCGGTATCCGGACTCCGGCTTTTGTGTCTGCGCCTGGGCGCATACCACCCGGCCGGAATGATGCCCTGATGACAGTCATGGATGTTGCACCGACTGTTCTTGATTATGCTGGTGTTGCGGCGCCGGGTGCACGATACAAAGGTCGCGATATCGAGCCGATAGCCGGCAAATCGCTTGTTCCCGTGTTGGCAGGTGACAGCGAGACGGCACATGCACCGGATTACGCGATGGGTCGGGAATTAATGGGCCGCATCGGCATTCGGCAAGGTGACTGGAAGCTTGTGTGGAGCAACAAGCCCTACGGCACGAACAAATGGGAATTGTTCGATCTTTCAACCGATAGGGCCGAAGCTCAAGATCTCTCGCCGGCCAATCCGCAGAAACTGAAGGAAATGATCGGTTTGTGGGAGAATTATCGCAAGGCAAATGGCGTCATCTGGGACGACACGCTTGCGGACAAGACTTTCTACACGAATAACGACCGTCACTTCGCCGCAGACTAGGGTATGATCCCGAGAGGCCTCGGCTTCAAAAAGCTTGGAGCGAGTGGAAAAGTCATATCGCTCCAGGCACAGCTATCGCAGACCGGTGGCGCATCGAATGTCGCGCCGGCTGCCCGAAAAGGACGCCAGCTTTATGAAATGTTCGCCCGACAATCTTCGCCAGACCGGGCTAGGCCACGAAGGCATGGCTTGGCTGCCTGGCGGCACGTTCACGATGGGATCGGATAATCACTATCCCGAAGAGGCCCCGTCGCGCCGTGCCGAAGTTGATGGTTTCTGGATGGATCGCTATCCGGTCACCAATCGGATGTTCCGCGAGTTTGTACGTGCTACGGGATATGTCACTCTGGCGGAGAAGATACCTACGACGCCGGATTATCCGAGTGTCGTCGCGGGCCGACCGGAACCTTCATCCATAGTTTTCACGAGACTCGGTCATCCGGTCGATCCAGTGGACCCGAGGCGTTGGTGGAAAATTCTGACAGGTGCCGATTGGCGGCATCCCCGTGGCCCCGGCAGCGGCCTCCGGGGGATATTCGATCACCCAGTCGTCCATATCGCCTATTGTGATGCGGAGGCATATGCGCAGTGGGCTGGCAAATCGTTGCCCACCGAAGCCGAGTGGGAATTTGCCGCGCGGGGTGGCCTCGAAAACGCCGAATATGCGTGGGGTGACGAGTTTGCTCCCGAAGGGCGCCAGATGTGCAATAGTTGGCAGGGAAAATTTCCCTGGGAAAACACTATGGAAGATGGCTACGAGGGAACGTCTCCGGTCGGGGCTTTTCCGGCGAATGGCTACGGGCTCTACGATATGATCGGCAATGTGTGGGAATGGACCAGTGATCGTTACAATCTCATGGCTTCGCATGAAACCAAGCGCAAGTGCTGCGTCGGCGATGCTAGGCCAGACGGTGAGGCGACAAGGCAGTCGCTGGATGTCGCCACGCGTGTCATGACGATAAAGGGCGGCTCACACCTATGTGCTCCAAACTACTGCCAGCGCTATCGACCGGCGGCGCGTCACCCCCAGCAGGTGGATACGACAACCAGCCATCTCGGCTTTCGATGTGTGAAACGGGCTTGAACGCGAAGCGCACCATCGCCTAGCTGATGGCCGTAGCAAATGGAATTCGCGTTAGAATTGCCAAACAGTAATCGTACTGCGACCCGCAGGGAGCAAGGCGAACTATCTTCGCCTCAGTTCAGCTGAGCGATGATGCCAGGAGAAAGCCGGAGCTCCCGCTAAGGCCTGGCCCTGGATGGGTGGAAGCTCCGATATGATAGAGTCCCGGCACATGCGTCTGATGATTGATGGATGTCTTGAACGGACGCCACAGGAAAAACTGGTCGAGACCGCAATAACCGCCATATGGATCGCCGCCGACCAGATTGACGTTCATAGCCTCAAGGTCGGCGGGCGAATAGCACCGCCGCGCAATAACACTATCCTTGAAACCTTCGATCTGCTGCGCGAGCTTCGCCTCGACGCGGTCCGCGTAACGTTCGCGTATTTCTTCGGTCCAGCACCCGTCCGCAGGCACTTCGATTTCGCCGGCGGCGTCACCTTTAAGACTGCGTGGCGTTTCGGGAAGCTGCAACCAGAGGATCGAGCCCCCTTCGGGAGCACGGCTGGGATCGAGAGCGGTCGGCTGGCCGACACAGATCGTCGGTTCGGCCGGCAACATGCCCCGTTCAGCTTCGTTGGCGGCGCGCGAAACGCCGTCCAGCCCGGGGGTTAGGTGCAGCAGAGCTACGTTGCCGAGCTTGTCGCCCGCTTTCCAGCGGGGTGGCTGCGACAAGGCATAGTGGATCTGCATGTCGCCTTTGCCGTAGCGGTAGCGGCGTACGCCATCGCTGACTTCGGGGGGCAATGCCGTGGGCCAGTCGGCGAGCAGTCTTCCGTAGAGTTGGTTCGGCGTGACCGAGCAGATAACCCCTTTGCTGGCATTGATGGTTTCGCCGCTGGCAAGGCGCACGCCTGCAGCGCGCCCTCGCGTGTCGTTCACGATTGCGGCCACGTCGGCATTGGTGCGAATCTCACCACCGGTGTCGACGATCAGCTGGCTGAATGCCGCGAGCAGGTTGCTGGCACCGCCTTTCACAATTGGGCATCCCGCCATCTCAATCGCGAAGGCGATGACTTTCAGCATCTGCGCGGAGTAGGGACTTTCAGGATTTAGCCCCACATGGAGCACCCACGGCGCCCATAGCGCGCGCGTCGTTTCTGACTGATAGGTCGTTTCGAGATAGGCGCGGGCTGGCGTCAATGCCTCACCGAACCAGCCCGCTAAGTTGCGCAAGCCTCGCCTCCAAGCTTCGCGGGCAAGGACTTTCAGCATGCCAGCTGACCACAACGTGCCGCTGAGCAGGGAAAAGAGAAAGGGGGCATCCGCGCCGAGCCTGTCCATTTCCTGCGAAAAGGCCGCGCCATCCCCCAAGGCAAGTTTGTCAAAGGCCGCGGCGTTACGTTGCCTGTCCTTCGCAAAAACCACATGCGAGCCATCGGGTCTCAGGACGCCCGTCGGCAGGTCGGCATGAGCAAACTCCAGTCCGCGTGCTTCGAGATCTTTTCCGATGGCCCCGTAGGCCGGAGAGGTCAAGAACAGCACGAACGTGGTTGCCATAACGTCGTGAATAAAGCCCGGCGCAGTAATCTCGTCGGTGCGGATGCACCCCCCGATCCGATCCGCGCGTTCGAGCACGAGCACCTTGCGGCCCTTCTTGCCAAGCATGGCGGCAGCAACCAGAGCGTTTATGCCGCTGCCGACGATAATGTGGTCATAGGTATTCATGAGGTGCCCGACAGCCGCAATTACATTCAGAAGGGGCCGGATCGCCTCAAGCGCTTCCGGAGGATGATGTCACCGAGCCACGAGGGCCAGGGCCCGCACGGGAGAGCCGGTGCCGTTGACCAGTTTCAGCGGTGCTGCGATCAGTATTGCACCTTTCGGCGGCAATCGGTCGAGATGGCACAGACTGGCGAGGCCATAACGATTTGCCTTGTGAACCAGATTGTGCGCCGGAAAGGGAGGGTTCATGCCGCCAGCCGCACCGGCGTCGGTGCCCACTGTTTCTGAACCCCAGCCAATAATCCCTTTGGATAGCAGATATTCGATAGCTTCAGCGCTTGGCCCCGGAGAATGTGGACCATTTTCATCCGCGTTCAGAAAGGTTTCGGTTGAGCCGTTGCGCTTGTACCAGTCAGTACGCAACAGCACCCAGCTTCCGGCCTCGATTGCGCCATGTTCTGCTTCCCATTCCTTGATGCTTTCGACGGTCAGCAGATAATCCGGGTCGGCTGCCGCCTCGCGTGAGCGGTCAATGACATTTGCAGGGGCGACGAAATTTCTGGCGCTGATCCTGTCTGTCGTTCCGTCCGCATAGTCGCGTCCGGTGATCCAGTGTACAGGTGCGTCGAAATGCGTTCCGGTGTGCTCGCCAAGCTCGAGCCAGTTCCAAGCCCAGGCCGGGCCGTGTTCATTGTAGCGTGAGATTGAATGCACCTGTACGCGCGGCGTGCTCTTTCCAATTTCAGGGGGGAGTGCAATGACGGGCGTATCAGGGCCAAGCGGGGCTGAAAGATCCACTATATCGATGGAGCCCGAAAGAAGCGCAGAGGCAAAGTTGGCAAGCGTGTTGGCAGAAGCCATGTATCGTGTTCCTCCCCAGGTACAATGATGACCGCATTTCGTATTTTTTGCTGTTGCGGCAAGAAATTCAGAAAAGGTTAGGTGAATTTATATGATATTGCAAGTAATTTTAGAGGGCGAAATCTAACCGCATGGTGCGGCGAGTTGGTGCCCGCCGGAACGCGTTTATCGATCAGCGCGTGGCGGATTGAATTCAGCCTGCATATCGGGGCGTAAGCTGCTGTGCATAGCGGCGCACGATAGTGGCGAACGCCGAGACTGCAGGCGACACAGACCGCCCCGTCGCGTGAATGAACGACACCTCACGAGAGATGATGGGCTCCGTCAATGGCGTACCGGACACCTTCCTGTGATGCGACGCCGCAAGCGCGTAGGTAGGCAGGACGGCGATCCCGAGTCCTGCTTCGACCATCGCGAGGGCGGTTGTCACCTGTGTCACCTCGAATGTCGGCTTGAACGGAATCTGCTTCATTTCGAAGCCAACTTCGACCAGAAGCCGGATGCCGCTGTCCCGGGTCAGCGTGATCAGCGGTTGCTCGGCAAGGTCAGCCCACTTAATGGATGGCGCGCCTTGAAACGGGCTCAGCGGGTCGCAGAACAGCATCAGGCTGTCGCGCACCAGCGACAGCCGTTCGATGCCATCTTCTGCCGGCGAGAATGTGCCGAGGCCGCAATCGGCCTGGCCGTTGCGCACGCTCTCGACGATCTGATTGGTGCCGACGTCCGCGAGTTGCACGCAGATTCCGGGATAGCTCTCCTGGAACTCGGCGATGGCCTGCGGCAGCACGACCGAAGCCAACAAAGGAGGAGCCGCAATGCGCAGCCGCCCGCGTCGGCGTTCGGCCAGCATGTGGACTCCCGTTACGGCATGCTCGAGTTCTTCAATCACCTTGGCTGCCGAGTTCTGGAACTCGCGGCCGGCGTCGGTCAATTCGACCCGGCGGGTGGTGCGGTCGAACAGGCGCACCGCCAGCTCTACCTCAAGGTCGCGGATCGCCTGCGATAGGGCCGGTTGTGCCGTGCCAAGCCGCTTCGAGGCGCGCGAGAAGTTACCGAGCTCCGCTACCGCCAGAAATTGCTGGATCTGCTTGATGGTGATTTTCACGCTGGAGACCTGCTGTTGGATGAAGCCGCGGCGCGGCGTCGCCCGGTCATGATTAATATGAAAAACAGTATTAAATTATCAGATAAATTCGTCTTGTCGATATAACGAAACTCATTGATCTTGCCTGCCAGCTTGGGCGACGGCTTACAGTCATTCCGCAGAATTTTCGAAATCGAGGCGCTCCAATGTCCAATTACCCCGATTTGCAGCTCTATACCGGAGGCCTGGCGCAGACGGCAGAAACAGGCCGGGCCGTCCGGAAGGACTTCTCGATGCGGTCGAATGGTATTGCTTTGAATGCCGGAATTTCGTGCATCGCACCGAAGTTGATCTCGGGTCGATTGTCGATGATCTGCCGTCGATCTACACAAAATTCTATGCAGAAGAGAAGGCGCGCAGCTGCCGAAATGTGCCACGATCCATTCAGGCAATACCCTGTCGGATGACTGGGTGAAGCGCTGATCGAGAGGCCTTGACTGATTATCGGAGACCTTGAATGTTCCGTCATTACCGCTGCATTGTTGGACGCAGAAACCCGGCGACAGCACGTCTGTCGGAGTTACTCGACGCTGGCGTAAACCTCATTGTCCATCTCGCCCATGCCGGATATGGCCGCCAGATTCTGGTGCGCTGCTTGAAGCACGCGCATGCAGGTTGCCAGATCTTCGGCCGATATGTTTGTGGTTGCGGCTTCATTCGCTTCGATTGCCGAACGCAAGGCGGGCAGCTCCAGTGCACGGCCTTTGGGCGTAAGGGAAATAAGATATTTACGCTGGTCGCTGGGATGGCGCTTGCGCTTGACGAACCCGGCCGCAAGCAGATTGCGCACAGCCGTCACCATAGCCGGACCAGCGACACCAGACCTTTGCGCGAGTTCGATCTGGGTCAGGCCGTCGCTGATCCAGAGGGTGCGCAGCGCATACCATTGCCCCATGGTAATGCCCATCGGGGCAAGACGAACACCAAGGTCACGCTGTATCAGCCGGTTCACTTGGCGAAGCGTGTGGCCGAAGCTCTGTTTAAATGGAAGGATCGAGCTGCTGCTGTCTTCCTGGGCTATCATTTGCAAATGCTCTCCCTGTCGCGGTTCGGCATGGTAACACAAGGCAGTCGTCGGGCATCCGTGCCAGTGGGCAATCAGATCTATCCCGTCGGGTAGAACGGATTGGTCCATGAAACAATCCGGCTAGAGCGGTTCCGGTTAATACGGAATCATCTGAACCGCTCTAAGTATTTGTTTTACCGCATTATCCTACGCAAAACCGCTTCGCACTTTTGCTGGAAATGCTCTAATTCGCACGAATCCAACCGCGTAGTTATTTCCTGCGCGGATTCTACCAGAAAGAGAACCCGTAAAATCTTGTTGCGCAACATCTCAAATATGCAAAACTAAAATCATTCGTTAAGTAACGAATTAAATAAAAATTGGCGATTCACGCCAATCGATTGGGATCAACGGCATTTCGGCGACGGGCGGGGACCGTGCCGACAATGGCGCCAGAAACTTCATTGGGAGGAAATAATGAAGATTATCACATGGGTTGTAGGCTCGTTGAGCGCCTTCATGCCCCTGGGGG
Source organism: Brucella tritici (assembly GCF_902825325.1). Lineage (GTDB taxonomy): Bacteria > Pseudomonadota > Alphaproteobacteria > Rhizobiales > Rhizobiaceae > Brucella. The sequence goes on from NZ_CADEAR010000025.1 coordinate 15,900, forward strand.
GCATCAGTGCACAGGCTGCCGAGCCGGTGAAGGTCGGCTTCGTCATGTCCTACAGCGGCTGGTTTCAGCCGATTGATGCTGCGACCATCAATGGCGCGCTGCTCGCTGTCAAGGAAATCAATGCAGCCGGTGGCGTGCTCGGCAGTCAGATTGAAGTTGCCAAATTCGACAACAAATCGGAGCCAGCGCTGGGCGCAGACGGTGCTGTAGAGGTAATCGGTCAGGGCGCCAAGGCAATCCTGTTTCCGAGTGATTTCGATTTCGGCGCCCCCGGTGCCTACATCGCCCAGCAGAACAACGTCATCTCACTCTCGGGGGCGTCCGATCCGAAGTTCGGCGTCAGCGGCATCGGTTCCTACGCCTATTCGATCTCGAATGCCGCCCAGGCGCAAGGCGCGTTGCTGGCTGAGTGGGCATACAATGACCAGAACTGGCGCTCTGCCTATGTGCTGCTCGACAATACGGTGTCTTTCACCAAATCGCTGTGCGGCAGTTTCAGCCAGCGTTGGAAGGAACTGGCGGGTGCGGATGCGCTCGCAGGCGAAGACAGCTTCATGAATAGCGATCCGAGCATCTCCGCGCAGACGACGCGCATCACCAATCTGGCCAAAAAACCGGACTTCATCGTTCTGTGTTCTTATGCACCGGGAGGTCCGAGCGCCATTCGCCAGTTGCGCGCGGCGGGTCTGGACCAGCCGGTCCTGACGGGCGAGTCGCTCGACGGCGACTATTGGGTCGGCACTGTGCCGAATCTCAGCAATTTCTATGTCGTGAACTACGGTTCGATCTATGGTGACGATCCGGATCCAGCGGTCAACGACTTCTTCAAACGATATGAAGCCGAATACAAGCAGCGCCCGGACGTCTCCTATTCGATCCGCGGTTATTCGCTGTTCCAGGCTTGGGCGCGCGCGGTGCAGAAGGCGGGGTCCTTCGATGCGGATAAGGTAGCGGCGGTGCTCGATGGGTTCAAAGATGAGCCACTGCTCATTGGGCCGACGACCTACACGCCTCAGCTTCACATCCAGACCACCCGTCCCATGACAATCGTGCAAAGCCAGAATGGCAAGTTCAGCGCCTTGAGCAAGAAAGTCTCGGCCCAGACAGTGGATATCGAATGACGCAGCTCGAACTTGAACAAACTGAAAAGGAACTAAAGGCAGTCGATATCACCGTTCGCTTCGGTGGCGTCCGCGCCATTGAAAATGTTTCAGTGGCGCTGAAACAGGGCGAGATACTTGGTCTTATCGGTCCAAACGGTGCGGGCAAGACCACAATGGTCAATGTTCTCAGTGGCTTCCAGCAACCGCATTCCGGCGGGGTCCACATTTCCGGCGTGGCGGGCGCCCGTCGGAAGGCCGACTGGTTCGCCCGCAACGGCGTCGTGCGCACATTCCAGGCCGTCCGGCTTTTTGCTGGCATTACCTTGAGCGAGAATGTCGAGGTTGGCCTTGCCAGTCTCGGCATGGGCCGGATGTTGGCCAGGAAGAAAGCGCACGAACTGCTCGATTATCTGGGTCTCGCTGACAAGGCCGACGTTCTGGGGCGTGAGTTGAACTATAGCGACGAGCGCCGGGTGGGCATCGCGCGCGCCCTTGCACTGCAACCCCGTTTCTTGCTGCTCGATGAGCCTGCAGCCGGCATGAACGTAGCCGAAGCGGAGGCGCTCGGCGTCCTGATCCGGCGGATTCATGATGATTTTAACTGTGGCGTCCTGGTTATCGAGCACAACATGGCGCTGGTGATGAACCTGTGTCAGCGCCTCCATGTCATGGCGGGCGGACGGACCATTGCGCAAGGAACGCCAGCGGAAGTGCTCGCCAACGAGCATTTCAGATCGGCCTATCTGGGGTCGGAGGTCATATGATGTTGCAGACAACAAAGGATGCGCTGGCTGCGGTTGAACCGCTGCTGGTGGTGGAGGGACTGGTCGTCAGATATGGCCAGGTTCTCGCGTTGGACGGGGTTGGCCTTAGGGTCAATGCAGGCGAGATGGTTGCCATCGTGGGGCCAAACGGGGCGGGAAAATCCTCGCTTGTCGGTGCGATTGCCGGAACCGTCCGCGCGGCTGCAGGCCATGTGCGCTTCAAGGGCGAAGACATCGTCGGGCAGAGTCTGGAGCGTACCGTGCGCCGCGGCATCGCCATGGTTCCCGAAGGACGCCATGTTTTATCGAGCCTCACCGTGATGGAGAACCTGCGTCTGGGGGCGACGGTACGACGGGATCGTGCCCAAGTCGACGACGAGATCGGTGAGTTCTTTCGCATTTTCCCAATTCTCGCCGAACGCCGCAATGAAGCGGCGGGCCGTCTCTCCGGTGGCGAACAGCAAATGCTGGTGATCGCACGGGCGCTGCTTTCCAGACCGGCCTTGCTGATGCTCGACGAACCCTCGCTCGGGCTGGCTCCCAAAGTGACTGACCGGGTCTATGAAATTCTCGACGGGGTTCGCCAACGAGGTGTTTCGATTTTGGTCGTAGAGCAGAACGCGTCGCGAGCGCTCAAAGCCGCCGATCTTACCTACGTGCTGAACGGCGGCACTTTTCGTATCGCCGGGACGACGGCACAACTCGCCGACAATCCGGATTTCGAGGCGGCCTATTTTGGCCTCAACAAGCATGGTTCGATATGAAGACGGAACTTGTCCAGATATTCGTCGATGCTTTCAGCGTCGGGGGGCTCTACGCTTTGACCGCGCTCGGCATCGGCCTGATTTTCAGTGTCATGAGGTTGGCGAATTTCGCTCATGCGGAATTCATCACGGTCGCCGCTTATACGCTTTTTGCCTTGTCCGGGCAGCCGCTCCTCATTTCCATCGCGATTTCGCTGCTGGTTGTGATTGCGCTGGCGGTCCTCACGGAGCGTGTGGCGTTCCGGCCGCTCAGGAAGGCCGATCCGGCAACGATGCTGATCTCGTCCTTCGCCGTTAGCATGCTCTTGCAGAAGCTGCTGATCTTTACTTTTGGTTCGCGCGTCAAGGCGCTCGATCCACTGCCTATGCTTGCCCAGCCTGTCTGGATTGGCAATGTGCAGGTGAGTGCGCTCAAACTGGTTACAATCGGCGTTTGCGCCGTCCTTCTCATCGCGTTGACTTTCTTTCTCAAACGCACACGTCTCGGGCTTGAAATGCGGGCAGCGGCAGAGAATTTCACGATGTCGCGGCTGCTTGGTGTGCGTTCCAATTCGGTTATCGCAATGGCTTTCGCCCTGAGTGGGTTTCTCGCTGCCGTAGTGGCCGTGCTCTTTGCGGCGCAGACCGGTTTCGTCCAGCCGCGGCTGGGGGTTCAGATCGTCATCATCGCATTTGTTGCGACGGTTATCGGCGGCTTGGGCAGCCTTGTCGGCGCTGCAGCAGGCGGCTTTCTGGTCGGTGTCGTCTCGACCTTGCTGCAGGCATTCCTGCCACCCGAATTGCGCGCCTTTCGCGAGGCGTTCCTGTTTGTCGTCGTCATCCTCGTCTTGCTGGCCGCGCCGCAAGGACTGTTTCCCGCACGAGGCGTGAAGGAGCGCATTTAGAACATGAAATCGAAATCTTCCGTCCTTGAAGCCCAGCCGCCGGTTCAGGGCTTTGTCGTGACCAATCTCGACATTGCCGAGACGCTGCGTCGCTTCGTGCCTTTGCTAGTCCTGATCGCGGCTTTGCTGGTGATCGTATTGCTCGCTGAAATGTCAGGGATCGTGCTCCAGCGACGCGTCATCTTAGGACTTGTCAATCTTGTCGCGGTTGTCGGCCTCTATATCTTCATGGGCAATTCTGGAATCCTCAATTTCAGCAGCGTAGGCTTCATGGCCATTGGGGCTTATACCTCTGCTTTGCTGACCATGGCACCGGGCATCAAGGCAACACTTCTGCCCAACTTGCCGGTCTGGCTGGCTGCGACCCAGCTCCCTCCGCTGTCTGGCGTTCTCGCGGGTGCAGGGGTCGCGGCGCTGGTGGCTTTTGTAGTCGGCCTACCGATCATGCGTCTGTCGGGAGTCGGAGCGGCAATTGCCACGATGTCGCTGATGATCATTTGCTACATCGTTTTAGGCAATTGGACAAACGTGACCGGCGGCCAACAGTCGCTGATGGGATTGCCGACCTATGTTGGTTTGTGGACCGCATTCGCCTGGGCCGCCGTGGCTCTCACGGTCGCGTTCTTCTATCAGGAAACACGCTGGGCGCTCGGTCTGCGCGCCGCCCGCGAGGATGAGGTCGCCGCGAGCGCTACGGGTGTCCGGGTCGTGCGCGCACGGTTGATCGCCTTTGTGCTCGGTGCTTGTGTCACCGGTATTGCAGGGGCGCTCTACGGCCATTTTCTCGGCACGCTCAGGGTCGAGAGCTTCTACCTCGACCAAACGTTCCTGTTCATCACCATGTTGGTCGTCGGCGGCATGCGCAGCCTGACCGGTGCTGTGGTCGGCACGATATGCATATCACTCCTGAGTGAATTGCTACGGCTGCTGGAAGTTGGCGTCGTGGTGCCGGGAACCGACATCACGCTCGCCACCGCGCCTGGATTGGGCGATGTCGCGCTGGCTGCCGCAATGCTCGCCATCATGCTTTTCCGCCCACAGGGCATAACCGGCGGTCGTGAGATCGCCGTCGCGGCCAAGAAGTAGCCAATCATCTCATCACCAGGATAATACAAGAAGGAACTATCATGTCCGACAGCAAGCCCTCCGCTCCGGCGCCCACCGTCGATACTTCGGCCATAAGGCAGATCGCCTCTGGGGTCTGGGTCATTCCCGACCATCGGGTGCCGTTGGTTCCCAATATCGGCATCGTCGTAGGCGACCATAGCGCACTTGTCATCGACACTGGCACGGGTATCAAGAATGGCCGCGCCGTTCTCGAGGCAGCGCGCCGCCTGGCAGGGGATCGCAAACTGATCTTGACCCTTACGCATTTCCATCCCGAGCACGGCTATGGCGCCCAGCCTTTCAAGGGTGTGGCGAAGATCGTTTACAATCGTAGCCAAGCTCTGGAATTGGCCGACAAAGGCCAATCCTATCTCGAGATGTTCAAGGGCATGGGACCTGCCATCGCCGAAGCGCTTGAGGGAACCGAACTGGTAGCGGCCGATGAGCTCTATGACGGTCCGTTGCATGAAATCGACCTCGGCGGTCGCGTAGTTCAGTTGCGCAACTGGGGCAAGGCCCATACGCGCGGCGACCAGATCGTCTTCCTGCCGGCCGAGCGTATCCTCTTTACCGGCGATCTCGCCGAAGAGAAGACATTCCCGATTTTCCCTTGGTTCCCGCCGCACGATGCGGATATCGACGGTGCGAATTGGCTTCGCGCACTTGAGGACTGTATCGCAATGAAGCCGGAAATAGTTGTTCCCGGTCATGGCGAGTTGGGTGGTGTGGACATCATCATCGGTGTTCGCGATTACATCGCCGCGATGGCGCAGAGCGTAAGGGACGAGTTGAAGCGGGTTTCCGAAGAAGAATTGGTTGCCCAGCTGGCGCCGCGCATTCGCGCCCAATATCCGGACTGGCATTTTCCCGAATGGATCGACTTCGCCATCCGCTATCACGCATCGCTCGTCTAGAGCGGTTCTGGTTAAAACGGAGTCATTGGGACTGCTATATCCATTTGTTTTGACGCATGTCTTTATCCCGAAACCGGTTCCCACTTTCGGGAGACATGCTCCAACTTTCAACTTTAGGAACCTGCCATGAGAACAGTGCTCATTGCGCTGCATTATCAGAACGAGGTACTCCACGCCGACGGGAAGATTCGCGTCGGCGTGGCAGAAAAAAGCGACGGTCGCGAGGAGCTGAAGGAGAAAGCGGCTCGCCTGCTCGCGGCAGTTCGCGGTCATGGCATCCCAGTCGTCCTGGTGCGGATCGCGTTCCGGCCCGATCACGCCGACGTGGTTCAGAACGGCAAGATTTTCCGCGACGTGGTGGCCAACAAAGCCATGATCGACGGAAGCTGGGGGGCCGATTTCCATGACGGCTTCGGCCCCGTTGACGGCGAATATGTTGTCAAACACTCGCGCAACAACGCCTTCTACGGCTCACAATTGGAGGAGGTGTTGCGGGTGCTCAAGGCTGAACGTCTGGTAATTGCGGGTATCTCGACTAACTTCGTCGTGGAGGCGACGGTGCGCTGCGCGTCAGATATGGGCTACGAGATCATCGTGGCGTCCGATGCCTGCTCATCTGCCAGTCTGGCGCAGCATCAGGCTTCGCTGGAAAACATGAAGCTACTCGCGGATATCATGACCGTGGACGAAGTCGCCCAGATGATCGCGGCCGGTGGCCTGCAGTCATGACCGGGAGCACACCTCAGCTCCTTGTCGTTTCAAGGCTGACGGTGTCAAGCACGCGGCGGAGGAGTTTGAATAACTGTTCCTGCTCCTTCGCATCGAGCCCGGCCAGAATTTCGGTGGCATGCCTTTGCGCGTTCGGAGCGATCTTGCAATACATATCGCGTCCATGGCTGGTGAGATGGACCTCGACTACCCGGTTGTCATGAGGCGCTGTACGCCGCGTGACCAACCCGTCGCGTTCCATCTGGTCGACCACGCGGCTGAGCGCCGACTGGGCGATCAGAGTCAAACGGACCAGTTCGGTCATCGTTTGACCGTCATCGTTCATGAGCACCATCAGCACACGCCAGCGATGGACAGTCACGCCATGCGGACGCATGCGCTCGAGTAACCGGTTGTTTAGATGGCTGGTGATCAGGTGGAAGAGGTATGGCGGAAACTGGTCAAGCACTAGGACAGGGCAGTCTTCCGTTTTCGGTTTGTCCTTGACCTTTGGTGCCATGTTGCTTGTTCTCCGTATGTTTAGCGGATTTGTCGCCGATCCGATGCACTTATGCAAGTCGGCGGCGTAGTCGGTGAAGGCATTCGACTGAGAAAATAGTCTCAGCGCTGGAGGCATTGATCGTTTCGTGCAGCAATCGCACAATGCCGCGATCCTGCTTGGAGCGCGACATGGTCGCCTCAATGACCGTTGCGCGAATGCGGATGCTATCACCGCCGAACAGAGGCTTGAGCCACCGGACCTTATCCATTCCGGGTGACGGCATGACCGCCTCGTCCCAGAGGTGAAGGTCAAAAAACAGCTTCATACTGAGCGAAAGCGTATGCAGTCCTGATGCCATGATGCCGGGATAGCCGACTGCCCGCGCTGCCTCATCGTCGAAATGGAATGGGTTGGGGTCAAAAGTTCCGGCGAAGTCCAATATGTCCGCTCTGCTAATCTTATGATCCCCGGATTCGAACCTTTGTCCGATGTGGATGTCGTCAAAATAGAGTGACATGAGCGGTTCCCACCTTCCTGCACGACAGTCTCCGTGCTGCGTTTGAAAGATGACATCTCATATAATTATGTGGTGTTCAATGGAAAAAGAATTGAAACGGGACGTCTACGGCAATTGACACGACCACATTCCCAACAATATGATAAATCATATAACAGAATGTCAGTCCTTGGGAGGGATCATGGCGGAGCGGTCATTTTTAAATGAGGTCGAGGACCTCAAGCTGGGCGAGGGCGAGATCTTCCGCGGCGAAGGCATTCTCGCCATTACTAAGGCACTGCTGCAATCCGGCGTTGGTTATGTCGGTGGCTATCAGGGCTCGCCGATCTCGCATCTCATGGATGTGCTGGCAGACGCCAAGGACGTATTGGACGATCTGGGCGTGCATTTCGAATCGTCCGCATCGGAGGCGGCTGCCGCCGCAATGCTTTCCGCATCGGTGATGTATCCTATCCGCGGCGCAGTCACCTGGAAATCGACCGCTGGCACCAACGTCGCCTCCGACGCGCTGACTAATCTGGCTTCCGGCGGGGTGATGGGCGGTTCGCTCATTATTCTGGGTGAAGATTTCGGTGAAGGCTCGTCTATTCCCCAGGAGCGCAGCCATGCTTTTGCAATGAAGTCGCAGATGTGGCTCCTCGATCCACGCCCTAATCTCGAATCGATTGTCAAGGCTGTTGAGGACGGCTTCGAGCTGTCGGAAGCATCCAACACGCCCGTGATGCTGCAGGTGCGCATCCGTGCCTGTCACGTGCATGGCCAATTCATGGCGAAGAACAATCGCAAGCCGGAATTCACGCTACAGCAAGCGCTTGAAAACCCGCGCCGCGCAATCGACCGCGTTGTCCTGCCCCCGGCATCGCTCTTCCACGATAAGGAAAAGCTCGAACAGCGCTGGCCGACTGCCGTTGAATTTATCCGTTCCCGCAAACTTAACGAGTATTTCGGCCCCGAAGAAGGTGACGTCGGCATCATTCTGCAAGGCGGCATGTACAACAGCGTGATGCGCGCACTGCAGTTCCTCGGACTGGCGGATGTCTATGGCAACACGTCCGTGCCGCTTTATGTGATGAACGTAACCTATCCGATGGTCGACGAGGAAGTCGCCGACTTCTGCATCGGCAAAAAGGCGGTGCTGATGGTCGAGGAAGGCCACCCGGCATTCATCGAGCAGGCACTGATCGCTGCGTTGCACCGCAAGGACATCAACACGAAGATCCACGGCAAGGATGTGTTGCCGCTTGGCGGCGACTACACCAATGCAGTCATCGAAAAGGGCATGCGCAAGTTCTTTGAAATGCATGCGCATGTGCTGCTGGGCAACCGTCGCGAAGGCCCGGATGCCACACCGGTACTTGAAAATGAAAAAATCCAGAAACTGCAGGAAATCGTGCCGCCGCGCCCGGCAGGCTTTTGTACCGGCTGCCCGGAACGCCCGATCTTCGCTGCCATGAAGCTGATGGAACGCGAGCTTGGTCAGCATCACGTCTCCGGCGACATTGGCTGTCACATCTTCTCGGTGCTCCCGCCCTTCAATATTGGCGGCAACACGATGGGCTACGGTCTTTCCGCAGCGGGCATGTCCGCTTTCAATGTCGAGGCTGGCAAACGTCCTATCGCCGTGATGGGTGATGGCGGCTTCTGGCACAATGGTCTTTCGACCTCGGTTGGCAATGCCGTCTTCAACAAGCATGACGGCGTGATCCTGGTGGTCGACAATCATTACTCGGCAGCGACTGGTGGACAGGACATCCTGTCATCACGCGCTCTGAACCCCGAGCGTTCCACCAACAACACCATCGCCGACGCTGTGAAAGGGGTGGGTGTGAAGTGGGTGCGCCAGATCGACCGCACCTATGACGTGGCCAAGATGCGGGATACGCTGAAGGAGGCGCTGACGACGGAGGAAAAGGGCCCGAAGGTCATCATTGCTTCGTCCGAATGCATGCTCAACAAGCAGCGTCGTGTGAAGCCGCAGTTCAATAAAGCGGTGAAGGACGGCAAGCGCATGGTCAAGGAGCGCTTCGGCGTTGATGAAGACGTCTGCACGGGCGATCACGCCTGTATCCGTCTTTCCGGTTGCCCGTCGCTTTCGGTCAAACACACGGACGATCCCTTGAAGGATGATCCGGTGGCAGCGATCGACAATACTTGTGTCGGCTGTGGCAATTGCGGTGAAGTTTCAGAAGCCGCCGTGCTTTGCCCTTCGTTCTATCGCGCCGATGTGATCCACAATCCAACCCGGGGTGACCGCGTCATGGCAAAGCTCCGCGCCATAGTGATCGGCTTCTTCCAGCGCCGTGCCGACCGTCGGCGCGTGGCTTTCGTGTAGGGAGGCGACCATGAATATCGAAATTGCCAAGGGGCTTTCCCGGTTCTCCAGCAAGCGGCCGATCTCCGTCGCCATCCTTGCCATGGGCGGGCAGGGCGGCGGCGTGCTTGCCGACTGGATTGTTCAGGTCGCAGAATCGCAGGGCTGGGCAGCGCAATCGACCTCGGTACCAGGTGTTGCGCAGCGAACCGGCGCAACGATCTACTACATCGAAATGTTGCCGGAGCAGGATGGCATTCGACCCATCTTCTCGCTCATGCCGACGCCAGGTGATGTCGATGTGGTGCTCGCTGCCGAATTCATGGAAGCGGGACGCGCCATGTTGCGCGGCATCGTCACGCCGGAACGTACGACACTGATCGCCTCGAGCCACCGGTCCTATGCGGTGGTCGAAAAACAGACGCCGGGTGACGGCACCGGCGACCCTGTGGCCGTGATCGAGGCCGCCGGCATAGCAGCGAAGCGCATTATTGCCTTCGATATGCAGAGCCTTGCGGAAAAAAGCGGCAGCGTTGTCTCGGCGGCCATGTTTGGTGCGCTGGCTTCGGCTGAAGTGCTACCATTTGCACGTTCTGTTTTTGAGGATGCCATCCGCGCTGGTGGCAAGGGCGTCGAGCCCAGCCTGAGAGCGTTTGCAAGTGCCTTTGATCGGGCACGCGAAGATCGGCGCGAGACGATATCCAAGACCCCCGCGAAGCACTTTGCATCGCTTCCCATTGCAACGGGCCACAAGGCGCTCGATAATCTCGTGACCCGTATTCGCAGCAGCTTTCCAGAACAGACCCAGTCGATGTTGTTTGCTGGGGTCAGCCGCCTCGTGGATTACCAGGACCCGGCCTATGCTGATGAATATCTTGACAGAATGGAAGCACTTCACAGAAGTGACGGGCAAAATGGAGGCGAGCAGCACGATTTCGCCTTCACGCTGGAGGCAGCCAAGTATCTGGCTATTGCTTTGGCTTATGACGATGTCATTCGGGTAGCCGATCTGAAGACGCGTACGAGCCGGTTCGACCGCGTGCGCAAGGAGGTCGGTGTCAAAGCGGATCAGATCATCTATACGACCGAATATATGCATCCGCGCATGGAAGAGGTGGCGGGTACCATGCCCGCCTCGTTCGGGCGTTTCCTCGAAACCAGCCCGCGTCTCTTCCGTCTGCTCGACAAGGTGATCAACAAGGGCCGTCGTGTCCGCACGGGGACGGTAGGCTGGTTCTTGATGCTACATCTCCTCGCTGGTGCGAGACGCTTTCGCCGCAGCACGCTGCGCCACCAGCGTGAATTCGCACATATTGAGAGTTGGTTGGTTGTCGCGACCGGCGCGCTGTCGACAAACTATGATCTTGCGGTCGAGGCGGTTGCTTGCCGCCGTCTGGTGAAGGGCTACTCCGACACCCATGCTCGAGGGCAATCAAAGTTCGACAAAGTTATCGGCCAGGTTTCCTCGCTGTGCGGTCGCCCGGACGGCGCGGCCTGGCTCAATCGCCTACGACGCGCAGCCCTCTTGGACGAGGAAGGAACAGCACTTGATGGCGCATTGCTGACAGTAGCCAGCCTCAGTGAGAACAACAATTCCTAGAGTTCATGGAGAAGAAAAGGTGGCGGCCTCTCAACAGAGCCCGCTACTTTTTGCATAGAGCGGAAGGACAGCCATGTCGCATTTTTACGGGGTCATACCCTATCTTGTCAGTCCTTTGAAAGCAGACGGCAATATCGATGAGAAAGTGCTCGGCGACCTTTGCAACGACCTGATCGGCAAAGGCGTAACCGGACTCACACCTCTCGGCAGCAGTGGGGAATATGCCTATCTCTCCGACGAGAAGAAGCGTCGTATCGTGGAGGTTGTCGTTGAGGCGAGCAACGGGCGCGTTTCGGTTGTCCCTGGTGTTGCAAGTGTCTCCACCGAAGGAGCCATTGAGCAGGCAAGATTGTACAAAAAGATTGGCGCGGATGGTATCGTCGGCGTGCTGGAATCTTATTTTCCGCTAAGCGAGCAAGAGGTCAGAAATTATTTTCTCGACATTGCCAACAGCGTCGATCTTCCTATCGTCGTTTATACCAACCCGAATTTTCAGCGTACGGATCTTTCTATCGACACGATCAGTACAATCGCAGACCACCCGAATATCGTTGGCTTGAAGGATGCGTCTACAAACACGGGTCGCCTGCTGTCGATCATCAATCGCTGCGAGGGCAAGCTGGATGTGTTTGCCGCATCGTCACATATTGCTGTCAGCGTCCTTCTGATGGGCGGAAAGGGCTGGTTTGCTGGTCCGGCCTGCGTGCTGCCCGAGCAGAGCATCGAACTTTACAATGCCTGCAAGCGCGGAGAATGGGAACATGCCGCCAAGATCCAGAAACGGTTGTGGGGCTTCAACGAGGTTTTCGCACGCTATCGCTTGGCAAGTTGTCTCAAGGCGGCGTTGCAAATCCAGGGCTATGAGGTGGGCGATCCGATCCGGCCGCAGACACCGCTGGATGCAAACGCAGTGAAGATTGTAAAGGATGCATTGCAAGCTGCGTCGGCGCTCTAACGCCCGGTAGCCCTTTTTGCCGGGATATGTCCCGGAAGCCGGTCTCATTTTTGCGATGCACTCGGCAAAAAGGCCCGCCTAAGCGGGCCTTTTATTGGGTGCGCCGAGCATGGCGCGTGGTGCGCAAGCATCGCTCGACCGGGATGGTATCCGTTCGATGACTTGGAGGTGA
>NZ_CADEAR010000026.1 GCF_902825325.1 Brucella tritici
ATCTGATGTCTGCATCGCCAAAATTTACGCCCAAACCGTCAGGCAGGCAACTGTAGCCCAGTTAACGTGACAACACCCCTTGGTCGGATGCATCAGCCGCCGCGTCTGCACCATGGCCATCGGCGTGGCGAGGCTCGATGCATCGGCCTCCAGCATAAGCTCATCCGCCCCGCGCTTTGCCGAACGCGCCATGATCTCGAACACTGCCGCAGTCGTGCTTTGCAGCATCTTTTCCTCCGCCATGCCGGACAGGCGACGCGCCAGAAACACGGCAGAGGTCAGATCGCCGAGACCGTTGGTCGGCCCATCGACACGGCGATGTTCGGCCATCAGCGCCATGGTCGGCGTGAGCAGAATATTGCCGATACTGCCGTTCATCAGCGGAAAGGCCGAAGTGACCAGCATGGTTGCCGGTCCCGCCTCCAGCGCGGCTTCCATCAAGGCATTATTGTCTTCCAGCGGCACGCCGGTCAGCCAGGAAAGCTCGAAGCGATTGGGTGTTGCGATATCAGCGAGCGGCAGAAGCTTGTCGCGAATGCCCATGGCAGTCGCTTCGGGCACATAAAGCCCCTTTTCATCGCCGATGACCGGATCGCACAGATAGACCGCCCCCGGATTTTTCACCTTTACTGCTTTGACCAGTTCGGCAACGGCCGCCGCCTGCTCGGGATGGCCGAGATAGCCGGTCAGGACAGCACCCACCTCGCCAAGCCACGGCGCGCGCTGAAGATCCTGCATCAGGCGCGAAAACTCTTCCGCCGGTGGCACGATGCGTCCGGCCGGAGCACCTGGAACCCCATGACCCGGATGCCATGGCAGCACCACGGTCGGCACGGCCCATACGGGAAAACCCAGCGTTTCCAAAGCGAAAACGGCGGCGCGATTGCCGACCGATCCGCGCACGACATGGCTTGAGATGACAATAACGGTTGTCGCATCCGAAGGCGCAGAAAGCGTCATTGGGTACCTAGCTTTGCATGAGATAGAAAATGAGCCAGACGATGATCGCCAGCGTGATGAGGAAGCCGAGCCCGCGCCCGACACGCGTGGCCCAAAGCTCGATGGGATCATTTTCGGGGGCGTCGGCGGCAGCCAGATGATGCGCAGTGCGGGAAAACCCGCGCCGCACAATGCCTTCGGCACCGGTCTGCTCGCGTTCGAGCCGGTCGAGAATACGCCGGGCCTCTTCCTGGCGCTCGCGCCCCGGCCCGCCGCCTTCCCCTATGCCCGCCTGCTGGCGCTCGCCCATGCTCTGCCTGCCTGTCGAATAAAATTGACAGGCACAGCATCACGCCCAAAGGACCGTTCTGCAAGCAGAATATTGCGAGTTCAGGCTAGCTTTATGATGAGCTTTCCGAAATTGCCGCCTTCCAGCAGAGAAATGAAGGCATCCGGCGCATTCTCAAGCCCTTCGACAATGTCTTCGCGATAACGCACCTGCCCGTCGGCAATCCACTTCACCATGTCATGGTAAAATGCTGGCCTCTGATCGGCAAAATCACGCTGGATAAAACCGCGAATGGTCAGGCTTTTCGATAGAATATCCCGCATTACCAATGGTAGGCGGTCAGGTCCGTCGAACGGCCCGCTCTGATTATACTGCGCAATCAGGCCACAGACCGGCATACGCGCAAACTGGTTCAACAGTGGAAACACCGCCTCGAAGACCTTGCCGCCGACATTCTCGAAATAAACATCGATACCCTTCGGGCAAGCCTGCGCCAGTTCCTGTGCGAAATTTTTGCTGTGGTGGTCAATCGCCACATCGAAACCGAATTCACCGATCAACGCCTTGCATTTATCCGCTCCGCCCGCAATACCGACCGCGCGAGCGCCCTTCATCCGGGCAATCTGCCCGACGGCAGAACCGACCGGACCGGTTGCCGCCGCAACCACGACGGTCTCGCCCGGTTTCGGCTGGCCTATGGTGAGCAGGCCGGAATAGGCGGTAAAGCCCGGCATGCCGAGAACGCCAAGCGCCGTCGTTACAGGGGCTTCCTTCGGGTCGAGCTTGCGCAAGGTCGAGACATCGGCGATCGCATAGTCCTGCCAGCCGGAATAGGAAAGCACGAAGTCGCCCGGAGCAAAGCCCGCGCTCCTGCTTTCAACGACTTCGCCTACCGTGCCGCCCTCCATCACGTCGCCGATTGCTACCGGTGCGGCATAGGATTTGGCCGCGCTCATACGCCCGCGCATATAGGGATCGAGTGACAGATAGCGCAGTCTCAGGAGAACCTCGCCGTCACCGGGGCTCGGGATCGCCGCTTCCTCCAACCGGAAGTTTTCTGCGGTCGGCCGGCCTTCCGGGCGCGATGCCAGCACGATACGGCGATTGATCTTTTCGCTCATGAACGGAACTCCTGAAACAGAGAAGAAGACGATAGAATTGTAAGCTAGGGCGCGATGCGAAAAAGTTGACCTCTTGGAGCCTGAATCAAAAAGCGGCAGGCCGTGGCGAAAATGGTGATTTTCGAGTACCGGAGCGCAATGTACTTAACGTACATGGGCACCGGAACGCAGGAAATTGCCATTTGCAGACCGGCATGGCGACTTTTGGAACAGGCTCTTACAATCGAGATCAAGCTATACGTCTGTTGTGGGCGTCTGACTTGGAAATCTATTCTAAAGCTGGCGATTTTGCGCCACGCATCATCCTTTTTGCAATTCGCTCCAGCCTCGGGACAAACGGCATGAGTAAGGACAAGCTTTTTCTCTTGAAACCGGGTTTTGAAGATCCGGCTTATCCCGACCAGCTTTTCTATTGCTGGCATTGCGCTCTCATCGAGGGTGTTCTGGCTTCTTTTCCGGCACTGGGAGACCAGCTGGATATAGAGCGCGTCGACTGGCAGCGTCCGCGCAAGGCCGTCATAGAGCTGGCAGGCGAAGACAACCAAAACCTGCCCTTGCTCATATTAAAGAATGGTGACCGCTCCCCGTTCGAGACCGGGAGGCATGAAGAGCGTTCGCTGATCAGCGACCCGCACAAGATTTTGGCGGCCCTTGCAGAGCGGCACGGATTTCCGTTGCCACATCCCTGAAACAAAAACCCCGCCACAAGGGCGGGGTTTCGCTTGGGGGACAGTAAGGCTGTCTATTACTTCATCGTCGGGATGACGAATTCCGCACCGTCTTTCACACCAGACGGCCAGCGCGAGGTGACTGTCTTGGTCTTGGTGTAGAAGCGGAATGCATCCGGGCCGTGCTGGTTGAGATCGCCGAAGCCGGAAGCCTTCCAGCCGCCGAAGGTGTAGTAAGCAATCGGAACAGGGATCGGCACATTGATACCGACCATGCCGACCTGCACGCGGCTGGCGAAATCGCGGGCCGCATCACCGTCACGGGTGAAGATGGCAACGCCATTGCCATATTCATGATCGTTCGGCAGAGCCAGCGCTTCCTCGTAGTTCTTGGCACGTACGACCGAAAGAACCGGACCGAAGATTTCTTCCTTGTAGATGCGCATGTCCTTGGTCACGTTGTCGAACAGGCAGCCACCCATGTAGAAGCCATCTTCATAGCCCTGCATCTTGAAGTTACGGCCATCGACGACCAGCTTCGCGCCTTCTTCAACACCGAGATCCACATAGCCGCGCACGCGATCAAGTGCAGCCTTGGTGACCAGCGGGCCGTAATCGGCGGAATTGTCGGTGGAGGTGCCGATCTTCAGCGATTCAACACGTGGAATGAGCTTTTCCATCAGGCGATTGGCGGTGTCTTCACCGACCGGGACGGCAACCGAGATCGCCATGCAGCGTTCGCCAGCCGAACCGTAGCCCGCGCCGATCAGCGCATCGACGGTCTGGTCCATGTCGGCATCGGGCATGATGAGCATATGGTTCTTGGCGCCGCCGAAGCACTGCACGCGCTTGCCGTTCGAGCAGCCGCGACCATAGATATACTGGGCAATCGGCGTGGAGCCGACGAAGCCGATGGCCTGCACATCCGGATCATCGAGCAGTGCATCGACCGAATCCTTGTCGCCATTGACCACATTGAAGATGCCTGCCGGAAGGCCGGCTTCCATGAACAGTTCGGCAAGGCGCATCGGTACGCCCGGATCGCGTTCGGACGGCTTCAGGATGAAGGCATTGCCGCAAGCAATCGCCGGACCGGCCTTCCAGAGCGGGATCATGGCCGGGAAGTTGAACGGCGTGATGCCTGCAACAACGCCGAGCGGCTGGCGCATCGAATAGGTGTCGATGTTCGTACCGGCATTGTCGGTGAACTCGCCTTTCAGCATGTGAGCCGCACCAAGGCAGACTTCCACCACTTCGAGGCCGCGCTGGATGTCGCCCTTGGCGTCGGCAATGGTCTTGCCGTGTTCGCGGGCCAGCAGTTCGGCCAGGCTGTCATATTCGGCTTCAACCAGTTCGATGAACTTGCGCAGGATACGAACACGGCGCTGCGGGTTGGTCGCTGCCCATGCTGGTTGTGCGGCCTTGGCGTTTTCGACAGCCGCACGCACTTCTTCCTTGGTGGCCAGCGCCACCTTGCCCTGCACCGAGCCGTCGAGCGGCTGGAAGACGTCCGCCGTGCGGCCGCTCTTGCCTGCCACATGCTTGCCGCCGATGAAATGTCCGATATTGCGCATCGAAGAACCTCCCTGATGATCGCTTTGAGGAGCCACACGGCTCCCACCGTTGACACCATCTTGACTCTGCAAATTCCTGATTGCAAGACACGGAAAAGCGTATCCGTTGTGCAAATTTTATAGTAATGGAAACATGATCCCGAAAAGTGTGAAACGGTTTTCGGATAAGATCATGTTCAAGCAAAAGACCATGATCCCGAAAAGTGTGGGGGCGGGTTTCGGGCAAGATCATGCATGGATAGAGAGCATCATGAACTGGGACGATATTCGCATATTCCTCGCTGTTGCCCGCTCTGGCCAGATTTTGGGCGCGGCCAAAAGGCTCGGCCTGAACCACACCACGGTTGCCCGGCGGCTGACCGCGCTTGAAACGGCTCTGTCCACCACGCTTTTGACCCGCCGCACCAATGGCTCGACGCTGACACAGGCGGGCGAGGAGTTTCTGCTTGCCGCCGAGCGCATGGAAGCCGAAATGCTTTCTGCCCGCTCGCATGTCGGCAATGCGGATATTGCGGTATCCGGCACGGTGCGCATCGGCGCACCGGACGGGTTCGGCGTGAATTTCCTGGCGCCCCGGCTGGCGCGGCTGACACAGAAATATCCAGACCTGACCATCCAGCTTGTTCCAGTGCCGCGCTCGTTTTCGTTGTCACGACGCGAAGCCGATATCGCGATTACGGTCGAACGTCCGGAACAAGGCAGGCTGATTGCGCGCAGACTCGTCGATTATACGCTCGGTCTCTATGCGCATCGCAGCTATCTGGAAGCGAACGGCACGCCGGAAAACACTGACGAACTCGCCCGGCACCGGCTGATCGGCTATGTCGAGGATCTCGTCATCAACCCGTCGCTGGCCTATGCGCCGGAAATCAGCCGCGATTGGAAACCGGCCTTCGAAGTGTCGAGCGCGCTTGGGCAGGTCGAGGCCGTGCGAGCTGGTGCAGGCATCGGCATATTGCACGCCTTCATCGCCCGCGCCGATCCCGATCTCGTGCCCATTTTGCCGGATCGGGTTATCCGCCGTGCCTATTGGCTCGCCTATCATGAATCCGCCCGCACATTGCGGCGCGTCACCGCCATATCGGCTCTGATTTCCGAACTGGTGGAAAACGAAAAATCGCTTTTCAGCTAAATCAATTGAGCCGCATATAGGCGACCATGACGCCGACGATCATCGCAGCCGGAACGAACAAGGCGTCAAGGCCGATGAAATAGTGGCCGAGACCGCCGCCGACGGCGCCCAGCATCAGGGACAGCCAGACCGCCACATGCTGCATCCAGCGCCATTTCGGCGTCTCACCACGCAACGAACAGGCAAGGTCGGCGGCAGCATTGAAGAGCGTTCCGGTCACATAGGTCACGCCGAGACGCGCAGCCCCGATAGGCTGCACCGCAGCATTTTGCGCGCCCATGGCTGCGGCAAGCAGCAGCACCGGCTGGACCAGCAATGCACCCTCGCGCCGCAGCACGCCGACCAGCAGCAGGATCGCCACCACGCTCGCCATCACATAGAGACTGCCCCAGCGTCCGTAGGCCCGCACTGCAAGCGTGCCGAAGAAGGCGCCTGAAAAGAACAGCACGATCAGGATCGCGGGAAACCAGACCAGGACCAGCCCCTGCGGGCCGGGCTGTCCGGCCAGCGCCGTGCCAAGCTGCGTGGTGTTGCCGCTCATGAAGGATGCAAAGAAACCGCCCAGTTGCAGGAAAGCAATCGCATCGACGAAACCAGCCGATGCGGTCAGAACCAGACCGAGCGAAAGTTTGGAATTCGGTGTCATGGGATTGAACTTCGAAATGAAGAAACCCGGCTTGCAGGAAGCCGGGCCTTTTCAGAAGAATATTTACAAGTCAGGCGCGTTTGACGATGCGCAGGATAATCAGGAGGATGGCCGCGCCGATAAAGGCGTTGACGATCGCGGCGACAATCCCTCCACCGACTGAAAATCCGAGACGCGGCAGCAACCAGCCTGCAAAGAATGCGCCGATCACGCCCACGATGATATTGCCGATCAGGCCGAAACCGCCACCCTGCACGACCTTGCCAGCCAGCCAGCCAGCGATAAGACCGACGAAAAGAAATACGAGAAGACTTCCAACATCCATGCGTTTTTCTCCCTCTCAAAACGCAACCGTCCGGTGCGCCTGAAGCGAGTTGACTATATGTTGGGCAGCGGCACAAGGGGGTGCCAGCGCCTCCCCCGTTAAATCAGGCTACCAGATGCCGGAAAGCAGCGACGACTTCCTCGTAGACCTTGCGCTTGAAGGGAACGATCAGTTCCGGCAGCTCGACCATCGGCTTCCATTCCCAGCGGTCGAACTCGGCGGTGTGTCCGCCGGGCGGCGGATTGATGGCGATTTCGCTCTCGTCGCCCTCGAAACGATAGGCAAACCACTTCTGCGTCTGGCCGCGATACTTGCCCTTGAGCGCCTGGCCGACCAGATGCGGCGGCAGGTCGTAATTGATCCAGTCCGACGCTTCTTCGAGCAGTGATACCGACTTCATGCCGGTTTCCTCGTAAAGTTCGCGGATAGCGGCCTCGGGCGGCTCCTCGCCCTTATCGATACCGCCCTGCGGCATCTGCCAGAGCTGGGTCGCGCCGTCCATCTCGTCGCCGGGAATGACGATACGACGGCCAGCCCAGACCAGACCGGTCTTGTTGAGCACCATAAGTCCGACACAGGGGCGGTAAGGCAAGCTTTCAGGATCGACAGGACCTTTGTGCTTCGACATGACATTCTCCATGATATGCAAACTTATAGCATTTCCAGCAAAAGTGCGAAGCGGTTTTGTGTAGGATAATGCGTAAAAACAAAGAGATAGAGTATTTCCAACGATTCAGTTCAAACTGGAAATACTCTACTGCCGTTCAGGATCGCGGACCAGCGCCGAAACCGGCACGATTTCAATGCCGCGCTTCTTGACCTCATTGGCCCATTCGGAAACGGCATCGACGGTCACCGCAAAGGCCGAGCCGGTGCCTATGGCGCTGCCGTTAGCGCGCGCGGTCCGCTCCAGCTCATCGAGACGATCGAGGATCGCGCCGCGCTCCTGCGCTGCATCGATCAGAATATCTGCCGCCGCGAAAGGCACCGTATCGCTTCCCGCAATCCGGTCGGCCTGGCTGCGCGCCGAGGTGCCGTCATCGAGATAATAAAGGCCGCGCTTTCCGATCTCGCCCAGCACCGGCGAAAAGGCTTCCGTCTCGGATGTAAAACGCGCACCCATATAATTCATCACACCGGCATAGTTCGTCATCCGCGAAAGCGCCCACAGCAAGGAAGCCTGATTCTTGCCAGCTCCATCATCCACCGTCAGCGTATTGCGACCGGGGTTGACGCGCGGATAGTCGAAAGGCTCCATCGGCAATTGCAGCACAAGTTCATGACCGTTTTGCCGGGCCGCCTGCATCCAGCGCTGTAAACTGTTGCCCTGCGGCGCAAATCCGAGCGTGACTTCCGGCGGAAGCTTGTCGACCGCCTCCATGCTGCCAGTCTGTGACAGCCCAAGTCCGCCGATGACAAGTGCAATCCGCGCGCCGCGCGCGCCAGACCATCCCGCCGCATAGGCATCCATCGGGCGCAAACCGTCCGCCCCGCGCACCGGCAGCGGGCCGGTGGGGCTTTGCTCGACCAGCGCCTGTTCCGGCAGATGGGCGACACGCTTATCCTGCCCGGATTGATGCGTATTCTGCACCACGACCACATTGCCTTCCGCCATGCCGGTGGTGGCACCTGGCATACCGGGTGGCATGTCCGGCGTGACCTTGATGATAGCAGGCCCCGGCTGTCCGCTTGCCCCGCGCAGCGCACTGCCGGGCGGCGGCGTATTGCCGGTTACAGGCTTCGCTTCAGTCTTGTTGGCGACTGGCGCTTCAACTTGCGTCGGTTCCGCGGCCGCGGTTTCGGTTTTGCGAAAAGCCGCCTGATTGCTCTGCCAGATGGCGAACACGGCGCCACCGGCAAGACAAAGTCCGCCTAAAATGACGAGGCCTGTCATGAACGAACGAAAAGCGCGGGAGCGTGAGCCCCCGCGCTTTTGCGGTTTCTTATCCAGTCCTAACGGGCTGTTCAGATCCAGCATGGAGCGATCAGTTCAACACGCCCTTCTTCGGGTCCGGCGGGAATGCGGCATTGGCCACCTCGCCACGCAGGAGCTTGAAGGCTTCGTTGAGCTGGATATCATCCTTCGGATCAGCCGGCACATAAGCCGACGAACCGGAGCCATTGTCATCTTCGGCATTGCCCTTGATGTGGCCCTTGAGTTCGGATTCCCCGCGAACGACGTCCTCACCCTTCAGTTCAGGCGGCAAAGGCTGGTCGACCTTGATATCAGGCGTGATGCCCTTGCCCTGGATCGACTTGCCGGATGGCGTGTAATAAAGCGCCGTCGTCAGACGCAGCGAACCGTTTTCGCCAAGCGGAATGATCGTCTGCACCGAACCCTTGCCGAAGGACTGCGTGCCGAGCACAGTGGCGCGGCGATGATCCTGAAGCGCACCGGCAACGATTTCCGACGCGCTGGCCGAACCGCCATTGATCAGAACGATAACCGGCTTGCCATCGGCCAGGTCACCCTTGCGCGCATCGAAGCGGGTCACATCCTGCGGATCGCGGCCACGGGTCGAGACGACTTCACCCTTGTCGAGGAAGGCATCGGAGACGGCTACAGCCTGATCGAGCAGACCGCCCGGATTGAGGCGAAGATCCAGCACAAAGCCCTTGAGCTTGTCGGCAGGAATCTTGTCCTGAATATCCTTGATCGCCTTCTTGAGGTCTTCGGATGTCTGTTCGGTGAACGAGATGACGCGCAGATAACCGATGTCATTCTCGACGCGATAGCGAACGGCCTTCACCTTGATGACGGCGCGCGCGATCGTCAGAGTGATCGGCTTGTCGACGCCCTGGCGCTGGATGGTCAGTTCGATAGGCGAACCGATTTCACCGCGCATCTTGTCGACCGCATCGGTCAGCGTCAGCCCGCGAACTTCCTGCCCGTCGATCTTGGTGATGAGATCGCCTGCCAGCACGCCAGCCTTGGAAGCAGGTGTATCGTCAATCGGCGCAATGACCTTCACGAGATCGTTGTCCATCGTCACTTCGATGCCGAGACCGCCAAACTCACCCTTGGTCTGCACGCGCATGTCCTGCGCGGCTTCCGGGTTGAGGTAGGAGGAATGGGGATCTAGCGAGGTCAACATGCCGTTGATCGCGCTTTCGGTCAGCTTCTTGTCGTCCGGCGGCGTCACATATTGCGCGCGCACCCGTTCGAAAATATCGCCGAAAAGGGCCAGTTCCTTGTAGACATCGCTATCTTTCCCTGCCGCAAAAGCGGTGGAAGCCGGCGCGCCCTGGACCATCACCATGGCTGACGCCCCCAGAAGGGCCCCGGCGAACAGCAGCGATAGTTTACGTATCATTTTCACGTCCTTCCAGAAAGCCGTTCGGTCCACCACGGGGCGGGATCGACGGGTTTTCCATCCTTTCGAAATTCAATGTAAAGCAATGGCGCGCCATTGCCCACCTCTATCGGCGCAACACTTGCCAGAAGTTTTTCTCCCATTGCGCCGACCGGCTCTCCTGCAAGTACAAATTGGCCTTGCGATACGTCGATTCGACCCATGCCTGCCATGACGACATGATATCCATTGCCCGCGTCGAGTATCAAGAGCTGCCCGTAAGAACGAAATGTGCCTGCGTAAAGTATCACGCCATCGGAAGGTGACGTAATCGTGGCAGAAGGCAAGGTTTCGACAACCTGCCCCATCATGCTGCCGCCGACGCCATCCTTGTCGCCGAACCGGCGCATTGTCTTGCCAGCCGCAGGCAGGGCAAGCTTGCCCTGCAGCGAGGCAAAATCGATATGGGCTCGCAGATGCGTGTCGTCCGGCGTCGATTCCCCGGCCTTTTCCCTTGCTGCAGCAAGGCGATCCGCCTCGGCCTTGCGAGCCGCTTCAGCTGCATCGCGCACGCCTGCCATCTGCTTGTCGAGCCCGTCGATAAGATCTTTCAGGCTGCCTGCCTTGGCCGCCAGTTCTTCCGAACGTGCGCGCTGCGCGTCGATTTCCTGTTCCGATTGCGACTGCAGTTTCTTCTTCTCCTCAAGAAGAAGTGATTGCCGTTTCTGCTCTTCGGCCTGAACCGTGCGCGTCGTCTTCAGCTTTTCCTGTTCTTCGGTGATGGAAGCGGTGACCCGCTGCATATCCTTCAGGTCGCCGGTCAGTTCTTCCACTTGGCTGCGCATTTCAGGCACGACAGCGCCCAGAAGCACGGCGCTGCGCACTGAAGCCAGAGCATCGTCCGGCCGCACCAGAATGGCGGGCGGCGGGTTCAGCCCCATGCGCTGCAAGGCGGCCAGCACCTCCGCCAACACTCCGCGCCGTGTGCGCAACGATGAGCGAATGCCGTCTTCCTGCTCGCGCAGCGAAACCAGCTTATCGGCAATGTCGGCAATATCCTGCTGCAGCTTCTTGTCGGTCTTGGCCGACTGGATCAACGCTGCGGTAATGGTGGCCTGGTCCTTCTTGAGCCCGGCCACCTCGTCTTCAAGCTGTTTCAGCTTGTCGCCGGTGACGGTGAGTTCGCTACTAAGCTTCTCATATTCGCTTGCCGCCTGATCGCGCTGTTGCTGCAAGGCTTCCTGCGCAAGAACCGACGGCGCGCACGCAAACACGCCAGCCAAAACGAGGCCAGCCTGCGCGAAAGCAGGCAATCGTGGTCTTTTGAAAAGGCGTACAGGACTCATGCGTGTTCTATCAGGACGAAACAAGGCCAAATTCAGAGCCGAAACTAGCCCGAACCCGTTAACGAACCATCAACCATAATCATGGAGCGGGTGCCAGTTGTTATTGGTCGAGGTTATGATAAAGAGGAATCCCGGCTTTACTTCCAAAAGGAACTCCCATGCCGGAATTTTCCATCCTCATGCTCTTTGCCGCCGCCTCGCTGGTGCTGACCGCTACGCCGGGGCCGGACATGCTTCTCATCGCCTCCCGCAGTGTCAGTCAGGGGCGGTCTGCTGGCTTTCAAACCTATGCGGGCATCGCAGCCGGTACCTACTGCCACGCCATTGCCGCTGGGCTTGGCCTGTCAAAACTGTTTCTGTCCGTGCCCATTGCCTATGAAATCGTTCGGTGGGCTGGCTGCGCCTATCTGCTCTATCTGGCCTATAAGACAATCCGGTCAAAAGGTGCCAAGGTCTCCTCATTGGCACCGTTGCAAAAACTGTCAGGCAAAAGGATTTTTACCGAAGGTCTCGCGACAAATCTGCTCAACCCCAAAATGGCGCTGTTCGTTCTGGCGCTTTTTCCGCAGTTCGTTGATCCCGCCGGCAAGTCGGTGCTCCTTCAAATGATCCTGCTGGCAACCGTCCTGAACATAATCGGCTTTCTGGTCAACGGAACCGTCATTGTTGCGGGAAGCCATGTTCGTGACCGCCTCTCCGCGATGAACCGGCTTCCCCGACTGCCACAATTCCTTCTTGCATCCGTTTTCACCGGACTGGCCTGCCGTCTCGCGCTTGGAAACCGGAATTAGAGCACGTCCTACGAAAGCGGGAACCGGTTTCGAGATAAAGACATGCGCAAAAACAAACAGATAGAGCATTTCCTGCACAAAGTATGAAATGCCCTTGCAGGAAATCAATCCACTGGACTGATTTCCTGCCTAAACTGAAGATGTGAAGCGGCTTCAGCGTCGCTTGGTCGCTTCACGAATCGATCAAACCGAGTTCTGCTTTTCTGCGCCGCATCATTTCGCGCATTGATGTCGTGCGAAGGGTCGCCTTTTCGTCGAGCTTTTCGGTCTTTTCCCAGATGCCGTAGTGCTGCCGGAAATAGTCGATCACCAGCAGATCCGCATGCACGCGGTCCTGCCCGTCCTCGACATGGTTCAGAAGAGCACTCACCCCGCTCGCCTTGCCTTCGGCACGGCGGCAGTTTTGGCCGATCACCCAGATCGGAATCCCGCGTCTTTCAAGATGGCCGGAAATCCAGGGATCGTCCACGGTCCACATGATGTCGGGAATATCGTAGAACAGTTCGTCGAACCATTCCGGATGGACGAGAACCCCGGCAAAACCGGAAATCTGGTCGGCATAGCCGGGCATGCTGCGGTCCGGCTTGTGCAGAAACAGGGAAGCAACGCGCTTCATTCTGTATTTATAGTCCTTGGGCTTCCAGCGGCTGCGTGGAAGCCGGTCGGCGGGCCTGCCCGCATCGGCAATATCAGGAAATGTTTCCCCGACCTCGATAATGCAATGGCCCGGTTTGCGCGCGGCTTCCGCCTTGAAACGCTGGTGCCAATTGGCGTCGTAAATCTTGTCGTCGTCGCAGAACAGAATATCCACGTCCCGCCCCTTGAGATCGCGGGCGGCTGGCAAAACCTTGGTCGCAGGTCCGAGATCTTCCTCGCAGCGGACAATTGTGATACCGGCAGGCACTTCGGGCAGGCGTCCATCCCAATCGGGAAACCGCCTGTACTTGTGCGGTATATAAAGGCGGATTTCCTCGGCTTTCAGTCTTTGCGACAGAAGCGACAAAAGAGTCGGCTTCAAAAGATCAAAACGCGGCGGAATGGTCGATAGCGTTATAACGGTAGGCCTGTTCAATTTTCCCCCAAGCACATTAGTTTATTCTAATAAAACAATGCATTATGCCCAATCAAATGCATTTCATGCCGGGAGCAATCCTAAGATTTCAGCCTATTGTCAAGGCAATGAACAACGTTACGAACGGTGATAGGGATGGTCCGCCAGAATAGTGCCGGCACGTTAATAACCGTAGAGAAAATGCTGACTATCGATGATCCAAAAGCTATATCAAAAGATACGCGACACCATCACCAATTGAGATCAAGCTGATAATTAGGTTCCATAGAATAATGTTTACAGATTTATTTAAAAAAGAACCAATTGGAATTGGCGGATTTTTTCTAATTCCAATTGCAGCCTTAATATCCTCAACAATATTCATTTCACTTGATATATTTTATACATTAAATGCACTTGATCACGAGGTGATTGATAAAATATATCACAACCATAAGCTATTGGGATCATCTATAATTTTTGTCCTGATATTACAGGCAACACTTGTCATTTTGGGTGCATTTTCCATATACTTAATGATAAAACACGATGAAAAGACAAAGGGATGCTTTATTGCATTCTTTATAATTAAAGTAGCAATTCTTAATATTGCAACAGCGAATTTAAATGAGCTATCCTACCATTTTTCACTTGAAAGCAGCCAGCCGACAGGGCGCTCTTTTATAACGAATTCAGCATCCTTGCTGCTTGTTCCATATCTCCTGCTATCAAGAAGAGTAAAAAATACCTTCACCCGGAATCAGAAAACTACACGCAGGAAAGATAGACCTATTTGAGTTAGGACCTTCCCGATAAAAGACAATCACGAACGATGATAGGGATGGCCCGCCAGAATGGTGGCGGCGCGATAGAGCTGTTCGGCAATCAGGATGCGGGCGATCTGATGCGGCCAGGTCAATTCGCCCAGCGCCAGAACCAGGTCGGCGCGTGATCGCAATGCCGGATCGTGGCCGTCCGGCCCACCGATCGCGACGATGAGCTGGCGCTTGCCGTCGTCACGCATCCGCCCGATGCGATCCGCAAAAGCTTCCGATCCGAGCGCCTTGCCGCGCTCGTCCAGCAGGATCAGGGCAGCGCCCCCGGAACTGGCATTGTCAAGAGCTTCATGGATGCGCCCTGCCTCTTCGGCCTTGCGCAACTCTGCCGTCTGGCCCCGGCTTTCGGGAATTTCGCTCACACCGGCGAATTCAAGCCCCAATGGCGGTCCAGCTTTCGAAAATCGGTCGAAATAACGCTCGACCAACTCCCGTTCGGGGCCGGCTTTCATCCGGCCCACGGCAAAAACACTCACACGCATGACGCTCTCAATTCATCGAATTAGTGCACTAACCCCGGCGCACGTTCGGTATCGAACGCGTCGAAACCCTCGTCGAGCCAGATCTTCTCGAGATTGTAGAAGTCACGGACTTCCGGTCGGAAGACATGGACGATGATATCGCCGGTGTCGATGAGAACCCAGTCGCCACTCTCGAGACCTTCGACCCGTATATCCTTGCAGCCTGCTTCACGCAGGGCCTGCAGGAGATGGTCGGCAACCGCCGTCACATGGCGATGCGAACGGCCCGACGCGACGATCATATAATCGCCGATCGTTGATCTTCCGCGAATGTCGATGGGGATGATGGATTCCGCCTTGGAGTTTTCGAGACTGGCCAAGGCCGCGTCGAAGGTCTGGGACACGAGATTGGACTCGTCCATCCTGACCGTTGAAGGCGCGTGATGAGCCTTCTTCTCAATTGCTGTTCTCAGTGTATTCCCTTTCTCAGCAGAACAACGCAGTGTGGCAGTTATAAGCACCACACTCCCTAAAATAGGCAGAGTCCCTGTTTTGTTTCAAGAGTATCGGCTTTTCCTGCCCGTTCACTTTTTCAGTTTATTCGCCGGTTTTGCATATATCTTGTCGAAATCGTCACGAAAACATCAAGATCAAGTACGGGATTTACGAATGGCGCTGGAGGAAAGCGACGAACGCGGTCCATGGATGAAGGTCCAGGCCGGAGGCGTGCGCCGCGCCAGCGTCGGCGCATATTGTTCATCCACGCGGCTGTCGGAGAAAGTCTGCGCCATGCGTGACGACAGATAGGCGAGCGTCGAGCCCGGTCGATCGATGACTGCAATCGGAAAATTCTGCGCAATCTCGCGCCAGCGCTGCCAGCGGTGGAAGGAGGCAAGATTGTCCGCGCCCATCACCCAGACAAAATGGACGCCGGGATTGGCATCACGAATGAGCGCCAGCGTATCCGCCGTATAGCGCACATTGAAGGCTGCTTCGAGCGCCGTCACCTTGATGCGCGGGTCGGATGCAATTTCCTCGCTCAGCTTCAACCGGTCGGCAAGCGGCGCCAGTTCGCGACTATCCTTCAGCGGATTGCCGGGCGTCACCATCCACCAGAGCTGGTCGAGCTTCAGTCGCCGGATGGCAATTTCCGCGACCAGCGCATGCCCGCCATGCGGCGGGTTGAACGAGCCGCCGAACAGCCCGACCGCCATACCCTTCTCGACATAAGGCATGCGCAGATAATGTGCATCGACACCGGGATATTGCTCCTTCAATGCGGAAAGCCCGAAGCCGAATTTCATCAGGGGATGATCCCGAAAAGTGGGAACCGCCTACGCGGGGAAATCAGTCCGCCGGACTGATTTCTGCTCCCGCTTCGATCGAATAAGATCATGCCAAATCTAACCACGAATCTGCCCGTCACCGCGCACACGATATTTGAACGAGGTGAGCTGCTCCACGCCAACCGGTCCACGCGCATGCATCTTGCCGGTGGCGATGCCGATTTCCGCCCCCATGCCGAATTCGCCGCCATCGGCAAATTGCGTCGAGGCATTGTGCAGAAGGATGGCTGAGTCGATCTCGTTGAAGAAACGTGCAACCGCTTCCGCATCTTGCGCCACAACCGCTTCTGTATGGTGCGAGGAATAGCGGTTGATGTGTTCAATTGCGCCCGCAATACCGTCAACCAGCGCAACGGAAATGATCGCATCGAGATATTCGGTCGACCAGTCCTCTTCCGTGGCAGGTTTTGCCCCCGGATAGAATGCCAGGACCTCCGCGCTTCCGCGAATTTCACAGCCTTTGGCGGACAAATCTTCGAGGACCGGCGCCAGATGGGTCGCGGCAACAGCGCGATCCACCAGAAGCGTTTCCGCCGCGCCGCAAATGCCGGTGCGCCGCATCTTGGCATCGACTGCAATCTTGCGGGCCATGTCCAGATCGGCGGATTTGTCGATATAAAGATGGCAGATGCCTTCCAGATGCGCGAAGACCGGCACCCGCGCTTCCGACTGAACGCGCGCAACAAGGCTTTTCCCGCCGCGCGGCACGATCACGTCAATCGCACCGTCCAGACCTTTCAGCATTTCGCCAACAGCGGCACGGTCGGTCACCGGCACGATCTGGATCGCATCGGCAGGCAGGTTGGCGGCTTCAAGCCCCCTGACCAGCGCCTTGTGAATGGCAGCCGACGAATGCGCCGAATCCGACCCGCCGCGCAGAATGACGGCATTGCCAGCCTTCAGGCACAGCGCACCGGCATCCGCAGTCACATTGGGACGGCTTTCATAAATGACGCCGATCACACCGAGCGGCGTGCGCACGCGCTCGATATGGAGGCCATTCGGACGATCCCATTCGGCAATCACTTCACTCACCGGATCAGGCAGGGCGGCGATGGCGCGAATACCGTCAGCAATTGCATTGATCCGGCCGTCATCAAGCGTCAGCCGATCAACGAAAGAGGCTGCCATGCCGTTCTTTTCCGCATTGGCCAGGTCAAGCCTGTTGGCTTCAAGAATGTCGCCACGCGCTTCAAGCATCGCATCGGCGGCGGCAATCAGCGCCTTGTTCTTCTGTTCAGTGGTGGCAATGGCAAGAGGGGCTGCGGCAACGCGTGCCTTGCGGCCCACTTCCGCCATCACTGCAGCAATGTCGTTTGCCGTTTCTGCCTTGGTCAGCATCCCATCTCCCCTATGCGACTTCCGTATTGCTGGCAGCGCGCACAACCAGATCATTGCGATGGATCATCGCCGCGCGCGCATCATAGCCAAGAATCTCACTGATCTCATCGCTTTTATGGCCTGCGATCTTGCGCGCGTCTTCGGCATCGTAAGCGATCAGTCCGCGCGCGATTTCGCGCCCGTCCTCGTTCATCACAGCAACCGTATCGCCGCGCTCGAACTGGCCGTCGATTTCCTTCACACCCGCAGGCAAAAGCGACTTGCCGGATTTCAGCGCTTTGGCCGCACCGGCATCCACCGTCAAACGGCCAGCCGGCTCGAGATTGCCGGAAATCCAGGTTTTCCAGGCATTGACCGGCGCACGCGCCGGTTCAAACAGCGTTGCGCGCTCCCCGCGATCGATTGCCGAAAGCGGGCCAAAACGTGTACCCGATGTGATAATCATCGCGGTTCCTGCCGCATTGGCGATCTTGCCTGCGTCGAGTTTGGTCTTCATGCCGCCGCGCGACAGTTCCGACGCTGCCGCTCCGGCCATGGCCTCGATCTGCGGGGTGATGGTTTCGACCAGCGGCAGAAACGCGGCATCCGGGTTCTTGTGCGGCGGAGCCGTATAAAGCCCGTCAATATCCGACAGCAGGACCAGCAGGTCCGCGCCCATCATGGTCGCCACACGTGCGGCCAGACGATCATTGTCACCATAGCGGATTTCGGTGGTCGCCACCGTATCGTTCTCATTGATAACCGGCACAGCCTTCAGCTTCAACAGCGTCTCGATGGTCGCGCGCGCATTGAGATAGCGGCGGCGCTCCTCGGTATCGGAAAGCGTGACGAGAATCTGGCCTGAACGGATGGAATGACCGCCGAGCACATCGGCATAGGCCTTGGCGAGCGCGATCTGGCCTGCGGCGGCAGCCGCCTGACTTTCCTCAAGCTTAAGCGCCTTCTTTGGCAGTCCCAGAACCGTGCGTCCGAGCGCGATTGCGCCTGATGAGACCACCAGCACTTCGACGCCTGCGTGATGAAGAGCGGCAATATCCTGCCCGAGGCTTTCCAGCCAGTCGCGCTTCAGCCCGGTTGCGCGATCCACCAGAAGGGCGGACCCGATTTTGACAACGATGCGGCGATAGTCTTTCAGTTTCTTCAGCATGCTTCATTCCCCTCGCCGCACCCAAAGCGCATCCCGAAAAGTGTGAAACGGCTTTCGGACAAGATGCGCGCCCAAATAAAATCCGACGCTTACTCTTCGGCTTCCGCCGTACCGGCCTCTGCGGCGCGGCTCTGGTCGATGACGCTTGCAAGCTGGCGCAGAGCATCATTCAAACCTTCATGGCTCACAGCCGAAAGCAGCAGCGGCTCACGCCCGCATGCCTTTTTCAGCGCCTTGACCTTGGCCTTGCGTGCTTCAGGATCAAGCGTATCGATCTGCGACAACGCCACGATTTCCGGCTTGTCGGCCAGACCATGCTCATACGCTTCCAGCTCGCCGCGAATGACCTTGTAAGCCTTTGCTACATCCTCTTCCTGCGCGGAAACCAGATGCAGCAGAACGCGCGTGCGCTCGACATGGCCGAGGAAACGGTCGCCAAGGCCGACGCCTTCGCTGGCACCTTCGATCAAGCCCGGAATATCGGCGATAACGAATTCGCGGCCATCCACACGCGCAACGCCCAGATTGGGATGCAGCGTGGTGAATGGATAATCGGCGATCTTCGGCTTGGCAGCTGTCACGCTTGCAAGGAAGGTCGATTTTCCGGCATTGGGCAGACCGACCAGACCGGCATCGGCGATCAGCTTCAGGCGCAGCCAGATAGTGCGTTCGATGCCGTCCTGTCCGGGATTGGCGCGGCGCGGTGCGCGATTGGTCGAGGTCGTGAAATGCAGATTCCCGAAGCCGCCATTGCCGCCCTTGGCCAGCCGGTAGCGCTGGCCGATTTCGGTAATGTCGCAGATCAGCGTTTCGTCGTCTTCCTCGAAAATCTGCGTGCCGACCGGCACCTTGAGAATAACGTCGTCGCCCTTGCCGCCTGTCATGTTGCGGCCCATGCCATGCATGCCGGTCTTCGCCCGGAAATGCTGCTGATAGCGATAGTCGATCAGCGTGTTGAGACCATTTACAGCCTCCACCCAGACATCGCCGCCGCGTCCGCCGTCACCGCCGTCAGGACCGCCGAATTCGAGAAATTTCTCGCGGCGGAATGAAACCGCCCCCGCACCGCCATTGCCGGAGCGGATGTAGATCTTTGCTTGATCGAGAAACTTCATCTGAACGTAACCTTCTTGGATGCCCGCACTCTGGCAGGCTTTTGGGCGGCAGACGCCCTGAAATTTGTTACATGCGAGCCTGTGCCCGCATGTGGTGTGTTGCAATTACAGCAAAAGCCGCCTCCTGCAAACAGTTGAGGAGGCCAGATTTTACCCGAGTTTGTCTTTCCAGACCGGATCGGTGAAATCGATATAGATCAATTCCTGATCCAGATACTGGCCCTGCACATAAAGTGACTTGGGTTCGACACCGTAAGTCTTGAAACCAAGCGCATAATAGACGCGCTTGGCGGCTTCATTCGTGGCCACCACCTTGGCGTCCAGAACGAGGACATGCTTTGCAGCATGATCAATGACCTTGCTGACGAGAGTCTTGCCGAGTTCCAGCCCGCGCGCTTCGGGAGCCACATAGACACCCCAGAGCGTGCCGCGATGGCGCTCGGACTTGCGGTCGTGGCGGAAAAGGCCAGCCGTTCCCAGCAGGCTTTCGCCATCGAAAGCGCCGAAAACCACATTGCCGTCCACCTGCTCCAGACGACGCGCGAACACGCTGTCCGAATAGGCATTCTCTTCTTCGAAACTCGAACCGAAGGCCATTGGCGCACGCTGCAAGGCGCTTAATCTTATAGCCCGATAACGATGCAGATCGCCCTTTTCGAGCGCACGCACCACGATCTTCTCGCGTGCGATTGCGTGAGTATCCATCATTTCATTCCCCGTTATTATTGGTCCTGCGGCCTATGAGGTTTGGCACGCAGGACCTTTTGTTTATGACTGCCAGCTTCTCAGCCCGATCCAGGTGCGACGATCAAGGACGTAGCGTTCGACCGGCACGTTGCCTGCGGCAAGCGAATCCGCCATGCCCATGCTGCTGAACTGGAACCCGCACTTGTGGATCACCCGGCGCGAGCCGCCATTGCTGGCCCGGCACGAGACATGAAGCCGCTCGATGGCGGTTGCGCGGAAAGCCAGATCAATCAGGGCATGAGCGGCCTCGGTGGCAAAGCCGTGGCCCCAATAGGGCTCACCCAGCCAGTAACCGATTTCCAGCCCCTCGCCGTGCTTGTGCGCATGGATGCCGCAGCAGCCCATAAAGATGCCGGTTTCCGCTTGCGTGATGGCGTAGATGCAATTGCCCATCTCGCCTTTTCGCACGCGCTCGACAAAATCGACGGCATTTTCACGCGTGTATGGATGCGGCATACGAGCAAGCATATCAGAGACGCGGGCGTTATTGGCAAGATAGGAAATCGCATCCACGTCTTCGACATGCGGCGGGCGCAGGACCAGCCTTTCAGTGACGAGGACAGGACAGTCTAATTCGTAAGCCAGATCAGGGCTCAGATCAGAAGCCATCTTATCGACCTGTCCGGGCGACAGATCGGTGTAACTGTCTCTTCTTTCGCTACTGCTTGCGTCGTAACAATCTTCTTCCAGAACTTCGACAACCATTTTTCGTACCTCCAGAGCGTTTCATTTTTACGCGCATCTCATCCGAAAACCGCTTCGCACTTTTCGGGACGCGCTCAAATGCAAAAAGGGAAGATGGTGGTCCCATCTTCCCTTCGATCTTTTGGCTAGGCTGCCATATACACCGGGTCCAATGGGACGCCGGTGGTTTTAAGAGGCCCGGCTTACTCTGCTGCTTCCGCGATCGGGTCTACCGATACGTACGTGCGGCCGTTGGCTTTCGTACGGAAAGATACGGAACCGTTCGTGGTTGCAAAAATCGTGTGGTCCTTGCCGAGGCCAACATTGGCGCCCGGATGCCACTTCGTGCCGCGTTGGCGCACGATGATGTTGCCGGCGAGCACAGCTTCGCCGCCGAACTTCTTCACGCCAAGGCGTTTGGATTCTGAATCGCGACCGTTACGCGAGGAACCGCCAGCTTTTTTGTGTGCCATTGGTGTTCTCCTTTAATCTCTCTACTTACTCAGCCGTTGCGGCCTTGGCTGCAGCCTTCTTAGGCGCTGCCTTCTTCGGCTTTGCGGCTTCGCCTTCAGCGGCGTCTGCCTTCGGAGCCTTCTTCTCGGCGGCCTTCTTGGATGGCTTTGCGCCGTCGGTGAGGATCTCCGAGATACGGATGGTCGTCAGTTCCTGACGATGGCCGCGGGTGCGCTTCGAGTTCTGACGGCGACGCTTCTTGAACGCGATGACCTTGCGGGCACGGCCCTGTTCGACGACTTCGGCGGTGACGAGAGCACCGGCGACGGTCGGGGCGCCAATGGTCGAGCCGACCATCAGGACTTCTGCGAATTCTACGATGTCACCGGCTTCGCCAGCAACTTTTTCGACCTTGATGAGGTCGTTTGCGGCAACGCGATACTGCTTGCCACCGGTCTTGATGACTGCGAACATTTGTTGTCCTTTCGGTTGTTCGGTCCGGCTCTCATTTCCACGACATTGGCGTCGAAGTGATGGGCCGTCTTTTTATCAGTCGGTTGATGAGCGGGCTTTTGGCCCCTGATCGCAGTCCGGAAAAGCCCGAAATCTGCAATCAAAACAATAGGCGCGGATTACCCCACGCCTAAGGTCTGGTGCTTATAGGTGTGAAGCGGCAGAAAAGTCAAGAATTTTCACGAGGGAATGCAAATTAGCTCTTGTCTAATCGGCGCTGGCCCGTTATTGAGCCGCTGCACGCTCGGCATTCGCTATTGATGCTCGTTACTGTGCGATTCTTCAAGGGTCGTTTTACAGTGCTGCATAACGCGGAGAGGTGGCTGAGTGGTTGAAAGCACCGCACTCGAAATGCGGCATGGGGGCAACTCCATCGGGGGTTCGAATCCCTCCCTCTCCGCCATTTATTCTCCCTGAACGAACGGCCAGCCAGCCGCGCAATATGGTTTGTCCTTTGCCGCTGCAGAATTGAGCGCACGCTTCTCCGCACCGCGCAAACCATGCTAGAAGCGTATCATGACCGTGTTATCCGACGTTGCTCCCATCTATCATCCGCCGCTCGATCCCTATGTCTCGATCCTTCATCGCGATCCGGGCTTTCTCGTGCTGGACAAGCCAAGCGGCTTGCTATCTGTGCCGGGCCGTCACCCGGCACTGTCGGACAGTCTGGCAACGCGCATTCAGGAACAGTTTCCGCAAGCCCAGATGATTAATCGTCTCGACAAGGACACGTCCGGCCTCGTGCTGATGTCGCTCAACCGCAAGGCACATGCCGCCATCGCCTCGCAATTCGAGGCGCGGACGACGGAAAAGTCCTACGTCGCGGTGGTCTGGGGACGCGTCGAAGATGACGAAGGGCTGATCGATCTGCCATTGGCAATAGACCCGGCCAACAAGCCGCGCCATCGTGTCGATCATGAACATGGCAAACCCGCACAAACATGCTGGAAGGTGATGGATCGGGGCGAAAACACAACCCGTCTGCGGCTCTTTCCGCTGACAGGGCGTACACACCAGCTACGCGTGCATATGAAAGCGCTCGGTCATGTGATCCTCGGTGATGAATTCTATGCTGAAGGTGAAGCGCTCATGGCCGCAGATCGTCTGCTACTCCATGCGGAAGAACTGGCTTTCCGTCATCCCGACGGCCACTCCATGACCTTTACCGCGCCCTGCCCGTTCTGAGAGCATTCATGTCGCAGAAAATCGAACCATCGGAACTGGTTGTTGATTTCGTCGGAGGCGCTGTCGGCCACCGGTTTCGCTCTGGCGAAGGACGCGGGCAGGCCCTCGCCAAGGCAGCCGGTTTGACACGCGATGTCACGCCGGAGATCGTCGATGCGACGGCGGGCCTCGGGCGCGATGCCTTCCTGCTGGCCTCTTTGGGGGCAAAAGTGACGTTGATCGAGCGCTCAGAAAAGATGCATGCTCTGTTGGCAGAAGGATTGGCGCGTGCAGCTGCAGAAGGCGGTCGCTATGCCGAGACCGTCGCGCGCATGACGCTTCTGCTGGGCGATTCCTGCCTGCTCCTGCCCGAACTGAAGCCGCAGGTCGTGCTGGTTGACCCGATGCATCCTCCGCGTGGCAACAGCGCGCTCGTCAAGAAGGAAATGCGGCAAATCCGCGAGATCGTCGGCACCGATCCGGATGCTGAAAAATTGATGCTGGTCGCACTGAAGGCCGCACAGAACCGCGTGGTGCTGAAATGGCCCTTGCGCGCCGACCCGATGGCTGGATTGCGAAAACCATCCCATCAGATACTTGGCAAAAGCACGCGCTACGACGTGTTCGTCAAGGCCAGGATCAGCTGAGCATTCCGCAAAAGCTATGATTGTCCGCTACAACCTGTGGCGCGGTTGCGTGACATTTGATCGGAATAGATACTGACACTATTGCGGCCCTTCGCCTTGGCATCATACATGGCTGTATCCGCAGCCGCTAACAGTTCGGCAGCCGACTGACCATGTTTCGGAAAGCAGGCGACACCAATACTGCAGGTAACTTCTAGGAGTGTTCCGTCCATATCCACCGGTTCGCTGATCTTCCGCCTGATCTCATCCAACCGCGAGCAGAAATCGCCATCATCCGCCTGCAAAACCAGAATGAATTCATCACCACCCAGGCGACCAGCAAGTTCACCGTTGCGCAGCAAAAGCGAAATCCGTCCCGCAATCTGCTGAAGGAGCCTGTCACCCGCTGCATGACCCAGCGTGTCGTTGACCGGCTTGAACTGATCCAGATCGAGAAAACCGACAGCCACCCGCTGGGAACGAGCCGCCGCCTGTTCGAGGATCTGTTCAAGACTTCGCTCCAGGAAAGCCCTGTTTGCCAATCCCGTCAACGTGTCGTGTTCGGCCAGATAGCGTATGCGCTCGTCGGCGATACGCCGGTCGATGGCAATTCCGGCCATTCCGGCGGCGGCGGTCAAAAACTCGCGGAGACCGCGATTGCCCGAGGGCTCTCCATCCACCACGAAGCCGAGAACACCGTGCCCCTTACCGTCCGCAGATGGAATCTCCATGGAGAATATGACCTTGTTATCGGAAACGAGAGCTTTCAGCTGCGCCTCAAGGTGTGTCGCAGATAGCGGTACAAATCCGTCTCTCAAAATGCTCGCCAGAGGCTGCAACGACGGTGCAGAAATAACAGTATCGTCAGCCCTATCACCGGTCACGACTGCAACACAATGAACACCAGCGGCAAGGCTCTCCAGCAATCCGGTCAGCTGATCAACGAATTCTGGTATGGCAACCGCACTCACCGTCATTTCCAGAATACGAGCCTGAGCCTGCATGAAGCGTTCGGCCCGCTTCTTGATGGAAATATCGCGAGACACGCCGACAACGCCAATGATGTTGCCGCTTCTATCCCGCAAAGGCACCCGCGAAATCATAAGCCAGCGATCAGCTCCGCCGCGCATGGCGCGCTCTTCATAGCCGAGATCCGGCTGACCGCTGTCCATGACCTGCTTTTCGATTTCAGAAATGCGGGCTGTGATCGCAGCTTCTCCGTGAATATCGAAGTCGGTAAGCCCGATGAGTTCATTGATGTTCGAGAGACCGTTGTTGCGAACCACCGCTTCGTTGGCGAACAGAAACCGCCCCTGAAGGTCTTTGGCATAAATGAAATCCGGTACGTGATTGATCATCGCAACGAGCCAATCGAGCTGCTCCGTGCCTATTATAGGAGTATTGTCGCCCGGCTCTCGTTGTAACAGCTGGGGCGCGTCATCCGCAGGGTGCGGATCACCGTTGATTTCTCCGGCACCTGGCGCCGTCTTATCTGCCAGACCTTTCATGGATTGAGCCCCTCCATGCTTGCCAGATCATATTAGCAATCTTTTTATTACTGGGAATGGCATAAAACAGTCGCCCACGCTTTACGTCATATTCGACACTCTTTTCCGTGTCTTTACGCGCAGCCTACAAACTGCCAACATCGCTTCTGTTGGTACAGTGATTTACGATTTCTGTGCCGGGTTCTTGGGATTTATTTTAGTAATTACTTCACGAAGCATCATTTCGATACGAGGTCTCATGAAACAGAGCATCGACCTGACGACTGCGCCGATCAAACAGGCTTTGCTGCTTTTCGCATTGCCGACGCTCGGTTCTTCGATATTGCAATCGGCGAACGGGTCGATCGACACAATCTGGATCGGACAGTTGCTGGGCGAAAATGCACTTGCGGCGACGACAAACGGCAATCTGGTGATGTTTCTGCTGACCGCTTTCGTCTTCGGGTTCGGCATGGCATCCACGATTCTGATCGGACAGGCGTTCGGACGGCGTGATATCGAAACGGCGCGTACGATAGCGGGCACCACAGTTGGCACTTTCGTACCGCTCAGTATCATCGTCGCCATCATTGGCTGGATGCTCGCCCCCAAAGTGCTGGAACTACTGGGGACGCCTGAAACTATCGAACCGCTGGCCCGTGCATTCCTGCAAGTCACGTTCCTGGCCATGCCAGCCATTCTGATGCAGACGATTTTGATGATGGCTTTGCGCGGCGGCGGTGACGCCATGACCCCGCTTATATTCATGGGAATGGCCGTCGTGCTGGATATCGCGCTCAATCCCCTCTTCATTCTCGGATGGGGGCCGCTACCCGCGCTGGGAATCGCTGGATCGGCATTGGCGACAGCCGTTGCCAATTATATAAGCCTCGCTGCGATGCTTTATTACATCTATCACCGCGATCTTCCGTTGCGCCTGCGCGGCAAGGAGTTGTGGCTTCTTATCCCTGACAAGGAATTACTGCGGCTGATCTTCACCAAAGGATTGCCGATGGGCATCCAGATGATCGTGGTCTCAAGTTCAATGCTGACCATGATGCGACTGGTCAATCAGGAGGGTGTCGACACGACCGCCGCCTTCGGCGCCACGCAGCAACTCTGGACTTATGTACAGATGCCGGCCATGGCATTGGGCGCTGCTGTCAGCGCCATGGCCGCCCAGAATATCGGCGCTGGAAAATGGAACCGCGTGAGTTCGATAACCCGCATCGGCGCCATCTACGCAGTACTCATGACGGGAGCACTCGTCGTGTTGTTGCTACTCGCCGACCGGCAAGCGATGGAAATATTTCTCGGCCCAGACAGCGCGGCAATCCCGATCGGCCAGCACATAGGGCAAATCGCGACCTGGGGCTTCATCGCCTTCGGCGTATCGATGGTTCTTTTCGGAACGGTGAGAGCAAATGGTCAGGTTATCTGGCCGCTCGTTATCCTATTCGTTTCTATGTATCCCGTGCGTCTTGGGGTCGCCGTTGGCCTGCGCGAACAGCTTGGTTCGGATGCACTCTGGCTGAGCTTTCCAGCCGCAATGGTGTCAACCTTGCTGATGGCGACAATCCTTTATTTCCACGGAGGCTGGAAAAAGAACGCTTCTATGCGTATCGATGCTCACGAGCTTCAAGGGGAAGCAGCTTGCGTGTCGCAATCGACAGAAGCCGCTCCATCGAGTAATGCGTTCGCTCCGAATGCACCGCTCATCGCTGAAGTAAAGCCTGACACCTAGATGCTCTGCTACAACCGCCTATCGACTAAAGAGCCTTTATGATCGCCGCGACACTTTCTTCTGTGGTCAGGAGAAACGTGTCCAGACGCAAATCCGGCTTCCAGGGCTCGAAGTGGCGTTTCAGTATCTGAGCCCAGCTCGGAACGGTCAGGCCCTCTATGGCTGATACGCGCGTTTCCGCGCGATGGCGGTGTGTTGCGGCGTCGGCACAGACGACTTCAACCTCGAGCGATTTACGACCCGTTTCTGCCGCGACGCCTCTGAATGCCTGACGGGTGATTTCGATGGCGTTGACCGAGTCGACAATGACGGTATGGCCCAGTCGAAGGTTATCTGCCGCCAGCCGATAAAGCGCTACGTAACCTGCAGGGCCGACATCATTGTCTCCCGGCACCGGCATAGCAGAGCGAATTGCCTGCTCGACCGTATCCAGACGAAGATAACAGGCTCCGATACGAGCAGCCAAGGCTTGCGCGATCGTGCTCTTTCCAGAAGCTGGCAGTCCACCCAGGATAATCAGCATCAGGCCCCCTGATTAATTCAATTATACTCGCGGGCCTTAAAACTTCTATGACTGTGTCGAGCACACAATCCGAGATTACCTTCCGTTGGCGAACTTTTCCTTGAAACGCCAAAACCCCGCAGCCTAGGCTACGGGGTTTTGTTGATTTGGTTGCGGGGGCAGGATTTGAACCTGCGGCCTTCAGGTTATGAGCCTGACGAGCTACCGGGCTGCTCCACCCC
>NZ_CADEAR010000027.1 GCF_902825325.1 Brucella tritici
TGCGGTGTTGCATTCACCACAATGACATAGAGGCCGGAACGAAGTTTAACGTTCCGGCCTCAAATGTATAAGCCCCGGACTAACGCGGGATTTATTATTAATGCATCCATTATCTGTCCCAGAGAAGCATGGATGGTTTTCAAGCGAAATTGGTTAATCGAAAAGCTTAGCCACACGCATTGCTGTCAATTCTGGGTCATGACCGCATTCTTCAAAAGCTCTCATCACAATCCGGGCCAAACGATCCTTGTCCTCATGTGTGGAAGGACACCTGTCGAGAAGCTCGCAGCATCGACTGTAGGCCTGCTGTAAAAGTTCCAGTTCGGTCGGATTAAATGTACCCTGATATTCAGCAGACCTGAAAGGCATTGTGCGCTCCTCAAACACAACCCTGGGGCTTAATTTTAACTAATTGCAAGTGGCATTCTATACCAGTCGATGTGGATTAGCATTTATATATAAAGGGGGAGACGCAATACGGCGGTGCGTCTCCCAGTCCGCGCCTAGTTCAACACAATGCGCAGCTTGGCGGATGCTTGGGCCGCCGAGAACGAATTTAGTCAATGGAGCGCTTTCCTCAATTGACGTTTTGTTACGCTCTGTTGCGCATCTGGGCGGGGGTATCTTTAAACCGTTCCTCTTTCAGTTGCGTACCCGTCAGCCCAGTTCACGCATCCATCTGCAATTGAGAAAAAGGGGGGCGGGGCATTCTCGGAATAATCGGCGTCCGTTTCCAGACCCGCCCGACAAGACGGCAATCATAAAGCGTTAGAAAAACAAAAATTGTCGAGGCTCATGAAACAGCAACCCTTTGGTTAGCTATTGAAACAGACGCTCTCACTGTGTTGAACTGCCAGCGGGAGGCGTCTCATGTTTGAAAAACAGATAATCGGAGTGACTTGCCCTAAATGCGGAAGCCAGATTGAGCAGACCATCGCTTGGCTTAAATCCAACGACAAGGTCATTTGTCCTGGGTGCGGTACTGATTTCACCATCAATAGCGAAAGGCTCTCCGCCGGATTAAAAAAGGCCGAGGAAGCGTTCTCGAAACTCAGGAAATCTCGTAAACTCTGAACTATCCCGCCCCTTTTATTGAATTGCGGATACGTGTGTTGTCCTGGCGCACGGGTCTCAGACACCGATCGGTGACAGTTTAGACCTCCCCCCGCCCACTATTCCGTCAGACAGCAGGCCAGCATCGCCGGATTGATCGTTCTCTCATGCGGTGCCACAATCCTATTCATCCGCACAGCTTCAGCGTGGCCGTCGATGATGGTTCCCAGCCGATAGAAGCCTTTGCGCCTGTCTGGCTTGATATAGCCTTCTGAGACCAGTTCCTTGAAAGCGATATCGCTTATGTGCAGCACCCGCGCACCATCGTATCGGTTGATGAGCGTGGAGCGGATAGGCTTGTTGAGCTTCGACATGTGCAATCCACAACTGTTCAATGATTGCGATCTATTATCGCGCATTGTTCACCAAGTGTGATATATTCTGCACAGTCTCCAATCCAGCAAACAGGCCGTTTCACCATGACGACAGCACGTGAACTTTGCGCGGAATTTGATATCGAGATTATTCCAGGCACCAGCTACCCGCTACCGGGCCAGACACGTGCCGTTGCCACCATCAATCGTCTGATCGAGAAGTACGGTGAAGGCCACGCCCGTATCGTCTTGTCCACCTTGGCGGAAGCAGCGGGAAAGCAGGGACTGATCGACAAGTACAGCCTATGGGCCGTAAGCGATCTTGTCCGCGCCTGCTCTGACTGGATCGAGACCGATCTATCAAGCTGGTATGAGGCATGGGATCAGATGCCTATGGGCTTCGCCATGTGGGAATGTAGCCAGCTATCGGGCATCGTGCGTCAGCGCTCAGGGCTCGCCGGTATGCTGTACCTGATGCTTTCCATGCACAAAAGCGCAAAGCGGGCCAACAAAGCGCCTAACTACAAAGCGCTTATGAAGGCCTACGATGAGGAGAAAGCCATTCACCGGGCAACGTCGAAGGAACTAGAGGGTATGGAGGCTTAGTTATCGGCCCAGTGCTATGACCGCCCTAGTTGTGTGTACTAAAAACGTTAGCATTGCGTAAAGCAGGGCAAAGAAAACCAATGGTTCGTTGCCGCTGACATCTAAAGCGTTCCGTTGCAGGAGATTGTGAACGTTTTCTGCCCACATCTGCACCCAAACGAAAAAACCTAGATTGAACATAAAGCATCCAATCGTGCAGAGTGACATCGAGTTACCGACCAGGGCGGCAACTTGGTTTGTCAAATCATCTGGGACGATAAATCGACGGCAAACGCAACACGCGAACAACCATAGTGTTAACGCCAAAAGTAAGCCGCCGAATATGCTTATGAATGTGATAGTACCTGACTGCAGCACGATAGGCCGACTGGGTCTAAACGATGTGTGATATTTTTGCTAGCGTCGCAGCTGCGAGACCAGCAAGTGCGGCCACGCCGATTTGAGCACCGGGCTGAGACAGAACAGAAAACATTTCCATAAAGCCAACAGCAAGCATTGCAACGACCAAGAAAAGTCGTGCAATCTTAAGGCTTACGATGAAATTTCGTCTGTTGCGCAGTAAGAATTCGCCAAGTGCCATTTTCAGTACCCCCGATGTCTGACTTTCAATCTCAGGCTGACGGGCTTGTCAATAGACATGATAACGCACATCCCGGTTAAATAAAGACTTAACGACGATTTTTATTGGCACCGTCGAAATCCTGCCCCTTACCGTAAGTGACGCTTTCGATGGGCATCACCGCGTCCATTATTTACAGCCCTTACTCCTGGCTGCGTTCTCGATAGCATTCACCTTGCCTTTCGAGACCGCCACTTCGCCCTCTTTGTCGCCGCCGAATGTGCTGGATGTTGGAACGCCGATGAGGAACACGCCCACCGCATCACCCGTAGCCGCATCGTTCTGTTGTCGCGAGAGGTTGGCTAACTTGGCGCGTTCTTTGTTCAGTTCCTGAGAGAGTGCCTGACAACTCATATTGGAATAAGCCGCCATCGGGATATCGACTGGCACGATTGCATCAGGACGTTTCGCACATGCGACAGAAACAGCGCTGAGAGCCAGCGCGACGGTAATGTTCAATTTCATGAAAATGCTCCCCTTTCCCCGTTCCGATTTCTGGCAAAGGAGAGAGCCGTCGTCAATATGCGGTTTTG
Source organism: Brucella tritici (assembly GCF_902825325.1). GTDB lineage: Bacteria > Pseudomonadota > Alphaproteobacteria > Rhizobiales > Rhizobiaceae > Brucella. Next base: position 3,186 of record NZ_CADEAR010000027.1, read on the forward strand.
CTTTAAGACCGCGACTTGGTGAAAAGGGTTTCGACCAGTTGCCTGCCGCCATTACTGTTTAATCTCTGCAAAAGATGGATAGTCCGAAGCGCAGCCTCCTCAAACCTCCAATCGCAGTTGTCAATAAACGAGCCGTCGAATAGCGGTAATTCGCCTCCACGATAAATCAGAACGCATTGCCGGAACTCGCAGTCGATGAATTTCTGTCCATCAATAACAATCGTTTCGCCGGTATATGCCTGGGCAACAGATTTCATTCGTGTCTTTTCCCGCGGTTAGCGCATCGTATGAAAAAGGCTGGCAGAGGCGTGACGGGCGGTCAAGGGCAAAGAAAAACTCCGACCAGCGGGGGCTAGCCGGAGTTCCACACCGATCCTGAGTTGTTGTTACCGAGGCTTGGTGTGAGGGGAAAAATATCGCGGGACATTCGTTCGGCAAGGGTATGCACAATTTTATACAAACCTTACGCGCCCAGATATGAGCAGATTTGCGCGTATCTAATCAGCCCAGATTTGGGCGTAATAAGGTTAGCTAGGCTTTCAGCCGGACACCGGGGCCGCCAACAGAATTCTCCCCCTCCTCCAAGAATATAACTCCCGAAGCCTTCAACGCGTCTGTAACGGCGTCCAGCGTATCCGTACGCACTTTCACGCGCTCTGATCCTGCTGCCTCCATATTGCGAATTGTGTTCGCACTTACTCCGGCTTTATCAGCCAAAGCGATTTGCTCCATTCCTACAAGAGTGCGGGCGGCTCTAATCTGATTTCCAGTGATAGGCATTTGTGCTCCATTTCCATCTATTTTGGTATCATACACAATTTCATGTTGACGACAATCAAAATTGGTGTTTATGGTTATGAAAACAATAACAGTGGTTACCATACACAAATGGAGAATGACAATGATGACACATAGCAGTCAGGCAGCCGCCGAAGGCTTGCCAGAAATCGAGAACCCATGGGTAAAAGCGCGCCGTCTGGCTCGTGAGCTATCCGACACGTTGGCCAGCATTGGTGACACTGATCGTCCCGAATATGCGATGGTCTTTCCAGATGCCAGCCGGGGCTATCGGTATGGCTTCGCATCGAGTGGTGTAGAGGCTCCATCGCTGAAACTGCCTGTCGATCAAGTGAATGACCTTGCAAACAGCATGTCGGATGCGTTGGACGAATGGCAGGGTGGCGAGTTCATGGCCGTAATCCTTCCTCGCAGCCGGAGCAAAGGCTGGCCGGTCATGTTCGGCAGCATCAAGTCTCAACAAGATATCATTTCGCAGCAAGCAGCAAATGCCAGCAAGTTGGAGAAGTCTCATGGGTGAGATTGTCACAATGCAACCGGGCCTTCGCGCCTTGATGATGTTTGAGAAGGTGCCGGAGGGTTGTGTAACCTTTCCATGCACGGACGCCAGCAGCATGCCACACGTGCGGCCAGGTGAGTTCGTCATTGTTGATAAGAGCGATCGAGAGCCGGCACACGGAGAGCTCTATGTGGTCAGCTTCGGGCCAAGACGGCACCAACATCATATCTGCATGCTTCGTCGGAAAACCGGCATCACGTGGCGGTGCAGTGATCGGCCTCAAGACGGATGGGAAGTCGGAGCCGTGCGAAACGACGAACTGCGGGCGATCCGGCGCGAGCTGGACAGGAAGCATTCAGAAGGCTTGCCGCGGGGTCAGTTCATTGCTGCGCTTCTCAAGGCTCAGATGGCAACTGGTGCTTGGAGCGAAGGGCCGTATGCCAGCGAAGGCGACAGCTTCGATCATCTGTGTGATTGCCTCGTTGGCCGCGTGATCGGCATTTATGCGCCAAGCTTCGAGGAGCCGAACCGGGGAGGACTGCAATGCGTTTGATTCTATCTCTGCAGCTACGTTTCTGGAACTGGATTGCTGCTTATTGCGACAGGAAGGCGGATAGCCTGTGGACAGAATACGAGGCGAGAGAGGAGGCAGATAACCGACACCGTGTCGGATTTGTCCCGGGTAACATGACGATCCATTAGTTACCCTATTCGTTACCCGAACAAGATTCTCTAACTGTCATCGTCTGAATTCTATGGGCTAAGTGATTGATTTTACTGGTGCCGCTTGCGTGACTCGAACACGCGACCCCATCATTACGAATGATGTGCTCTACCAACTGAGCTAAAGCGGCCCGGAACATTGCGTTCCAATTTCCCGAAGGAAGCCAACCATTTCCGGTTGGACGGTGCGCTGATAACCAAAAGCATGGAGGAAAGCAAGGGCCAAATCAAACAATCTCGATGTTTGTTCAAAAGCTTTCACAAGATGCACATCGTGAGCGCCCGACAAGGCCGCACCAAACCTGTTTTGCAGGGTGCAAGCGGTGATGGTCGGAAAGTATGAGAACCGCGCCAACCGTCGAAGCCGGCGCGGTGTTATGGTAATCAGAGAATCAGGCGCCCGCGCAAAGACGCTGGCGAGCGTCCTTGTATTCGCGTTCCAGCCGGTCGATCAGTTGCCCGGCAGGTGCCACTTCGCGGATGGCGCCGATACCTTGACCGCACCCCCAGATATCCTTCCAGGCCTTGGCGCCCTCCTGCTGTGCCTTGTCGAAGTCCATCTTGGATGGATCAGCCTGCGGAAGGTTGTCTGGGTCGAGGCCCGAATTGGCGATGGATGGCTTCAGGTAGTTGCCTGCGATGCCGGTGAAGTAATTGGAATAGACGATGTCGGATGAATTCGAGTCGACGATCATCTGTTTGTAGGCATCTGTTGCGCGCGCTTCTGTCGTGGCGATGAAGGGCGAGCCGATATAGGCAAGGTCGGCGCCCATGGCCTGTGCCGCAAGGATCGAACCGCCATTGGCGATAGCGCCAGAAAGGAGGAGGGGGCCGTCGAACCAGGAGCGGATTTCCTGTACGAGAGCAAAAGGCGACAGCGCGCCCGCGTGGCCGCCCGCACCCGCAGCCACGGCGATAAGGCCGTCCGCACCCTTGCGGATCGCCGAATTGGCGTGGCGATTGTTGATGACGTCATGAAGGACGATGCCGCCATAGGAATGGATCGCGGCGTTCACTTCCGGCACTGCACCGAGTGAGGAAATGACGATCGGCACCTTGTACTTTACACAAAGGCCGAGATCGTGCTCAAGGCGCTTGTTGGAACGGTGCACGATCTGGTTGACCGCGAAAGGAGCGGACGGTCGATCCGGATTGGACTTGTCGTGAGCGGCAAGCCCTTCTGTGATCTCAGCCAGCCACTCATCGAGCTGCTCTTCCGGACGGGCATTGAGTGCGGGAAAGGAACCGACAACACCTGCCTTGCACTGCGCCATCACCAGAGCCGGATGCGAAATGATGAACAGGGGAGCACCAACCACCGGGATGCGCAGTCTGCTTTTCAGAATATCAGGCAAGGCCATCTTCAATCGTCCTCCATGATTGACGTTTCCGTAAACGTAATAGTTCTAGCATCTCCTTGCCCAACGGCAATATCAAAAGAGCGCGAGCGTGTCTGTTGCCGCCGGTCTGCCTTTGACTGCATCCTGCAAACTTGGAGGAGGTTTGTGGGAAGTCAGTCGGTTTGGACACTGTCAAAACGTTGGCAATCCGCCCTTGTCGAAACGTCCATGGTGAGGGAATCGGCAGCATACTTCCGGATATGTCGCTCCACTGCGTGACGCAGTTCGGAGCTGTAAAACTATACGGATGGGGGAAAACCGCACTCGGAGTTAATATTTGGTGTCTCCAACATGCTTATCGGCTAGTCAAAGCGGGTGATGAACAGGTAAATGCCTTGATTCAGACGTTAATTTCGCTGAGGCTTATGAAATCGTCTGTATCGGGGACCGCTTGCTCCTGTTGAGGGCGTGACGAAATGGCGGGAAGAACGAACAAGGGAAGAGCAGCCTTTGGAAAGTATTGAGCGCGCGATCAGGAATGCATTTGCCAAGGCGGATGCGCATAATCCGGCGACCCGCCAGCGAATCTACGAATCCGCCTGGGGTGCGCATGAGCGCGCTCTTGCGACGAATACCGCGCTCAGCGATGGGCAAAAGGAACAGCGCCGTCAGAAACTGAAGGACGCTATTTCCCGGATCGAAGAAGAATTCAAGACAGGTGCTGACACGAGCGACCGTCGCGAACCGTCGATTGACGCTCCACACAGGGAAGACCCGGTGCTTGGCGGCAGGGCGGAAGAAGCATCGCCCACACTCGACACCGGCGATATTCGTGCGACCTCGCGGCAGAAGAAGCGCAGCGATGCCGACCTTGGCTATGAGGGCGGCGTCTCGCGCAAGGACCGCAGGAAAAAGAAACGCCATTCACCTTTCTACAGCTACGGCATACCGGCGCTCGTACTGGCTGTCGCCGCTTTCATCGGTTATTCGCTCTATAACAGCTTTATCGATTTGAGCCGTGGGCCGGCGAACAATCCGCTGCATAGCGATGGCAATATTGCGCCCTTGAAAGAAGGCGAGGAGCCGGGCGGACTAAAGTGGATAACCATCTTCCAGCCGTCCGAGGCGACACGCATGTCGGTCAAAGGACGTGCGACGGCTGAAATCAGACAGGAAGGCACACGCAGTTTTGCTCGCATCCAGTCTTCCGGTGCGGAAGATACGGTCACATTCGATGTTGGCGAAGGCATTTTGAACCAGCTGGAAGGCAAAAAGGCGACCTTCGACATCGTGGCACGCGCTGACGACGGCAAGACGCCCCAGATGTCGGTCAATTGCGATTTCGGGGGACTTGGCGATTGCGGGCGCAGGCGCTACGACGTGCGCGATTCCGTGAGCGACTTCCTTTTCGATATGGATATTCCGTCCGGCCAGAAGGCAGGTCGCGCAGGTACCATCACGGTCAATTCGGATTTGAGCGGTTCCGGCAAGCCGGTCAACATTTACGAAATTCGCGTATCGACGGCAGTTGATTAGAGCGCATCCCGAAAAGTGTGAAACGGTTTTCGGATAAGATGCGCGTAAAAACAAAAGCTTAGAGCGCCTTTCGATCTGCTTCAATCAGATCGGCGCTCTCGTCAGGTCAGCAGCTTTTCCAGCATTTCAAGCCGGTCCGCTTCGCGGGGCGGCTTGTCCCAGCGTAGTCGTGAAAACCGCGGAAAGCGCATGGCGACACCTGATTTGTGGCGCGTGGAAAGGTTGAGGCCTTCGAAAGCGACTTCTACCACAAGCCCATGATCGGGTTCGGCGCGGACAGACCGGACCGGCCCGAAGCGCTCGGTGGTATTTTCGCGCACAAACTTGTCCAGCAATTTCAGTTCTTCGTCTGTAAAGCCGAAATAGGCCTTGCCGACCGGTACCAGCACCGGCTCGTCTTCTGGTCCCGTCCAGACGGCAAAGGTGAAATCCGAATAATAGCTGGAGCGCTTGCCGTGCCCACGCTGGGCATAAACGATCACAGCGTCGACGGTGAAGGGATCGCGCTTCCACTTGAACCATGGCCCCTTGGGGCGTCCGGGCACATAGGTACTGTCGTGACGCTTCAGCATCACACCTTCGATGACGGGATGGGGCGGATTGGAGCGAAACTCCGCCAGTTCCTGAAAGTCGCCAAAGGGCAGGACGGGTGAGAGATCAAAGCGGCGCGGATCGAGCCCGCCGACGAAATTTTGCAGGCGGGCGCGGCGCTCGGAAAAAGGCAAGGTGCGCAAATCGCTGCCTGTTTGCTGGTTTCCTTCCTGCAACAGATCGTAGGCCCGCACGAAAGCCGGATAGTCGCGTAACTGCTTCGCGCTCACGGTCTTGCGGTTCAGCCTTTGCTGGAGATCGGAAAAAGTGGCTGTTTCTATGCCAGTTTCGCCGTGATGACCGACGAGCAGTTCGCCGTCGATTGCGCCTTCGAAATCCATAGCTTCCAGAATATCCGGAAATGCGCCGGAAATATCGTCACCGGTGCGCGAATAGAGGCGGCGCACGCCACCTTCCGAAACCGCCTGCACGCGAATGCCGTCCCATTTCCACTCTGCACTGTAGGCAGACGCGTCGAGCGAGGAGAGGTCAGCTTCATCAAGGGCAGTTGCCAGCATGACCGGGCGGAAGGGTGCGTCTGCGGTGGCAGCAGGCTTTTCACCACGGCCTTCCAGCCAGGCGAAAAGCGCCTCATAGGGGGATGACTGGCCGTGCCAGAGTTCCTCAATCTCCACGATGTCGACGCCACCGAAATCAGCAAGTGCCTGTTTGGCCAGGCGGGCTGAGACGCCTACGCGTAAACCACCGGTGACGAGCTTCAACAGTGCATACCGTTCGGAAATGCCGAGCAGATCAAGCCATCCGGCGACGAGCATGGGACCTTCGCGGCGGGAGGCATGCTGCAGTTCATGCACGACGATACCAAGCGGCAGATTTGCCCCCGGGGCGGTTTCGCTCGGGCCGGGCCAGATGAGCGAAATCGTTTCGGCAAGATCACCGACATAGTCGTAGGAATAGGCAAAAAGTGTCGGATCGGTCCGCTCGGCAATGAGCGCCCGCAGCATGGCCGGTTTCACACTTTGCAGTTCCAGATCGCGTGTGATGGCCGCGAGCGCCAGCCCACGGTCGGGATCTGGCGTGGTGCGGAAATAGTCGACAAGCAGCCGAAGCTTGCCGTTGCGCTGCGGTGTCAGAACCAGCCGGTCAAGAAGTTCGGCGAAAGCACGCATCAATCACCTTCATCTTCGTAGCCGACGAGATGGAGCGGCTTTGCCGGTATATTCTGCAGTTCGCACCAGCGAACGAGCGCTTCTTCGCGCCCATGGGTGACCCACACTTCGGCGGGTGCGATTTCCGTTATTGTCGCCGTCAGTTCATCCCAGTCGCAGTGGTCCGAAATGATGAGCGGCAGCTCCACGCCCTGTTGTTTGGCGCGCTGGCGGATGCGCATCCAGCCGGAGGCGAAAGCCGAAATGGGGTCGGGGAAACGCCGTGCCCAACGGTCCGAAAAAGCCGATGGCGGGCCGACGATGATCTTGCCTGCAAAATCTGGCTGTGCTTCGTCACGTTCCAGAGTGGCTGGTTCAAGGGGGCCGAGATCGATCCCTTGCGACTGGTAATAACCGCAGATCTTTTCCAGCGCACCATGAATGTAGATCGGTTCTGAATAGCCTGCATTGCGTATGAGTTTGATGACCCGCTGTGCCTTGCCCAGTGAATAGGCACCGACAAGGTGCGCGCGTTCAGGAAATTGCCGGATTGATTTGAGCAGCGTCGCGATTTCGTGTGACGCATCCGGGTGACGAAATACCGGCAGTGCAAAAGTTGCTTCGGTGATGAAGACATCACAGGCGACAGGTTCAAAAGGCGCGCAGGTCGGATCGGTCATGCGCTTGTAATCACCGGAAGCGACAATGCGGGTTCCCGCCTTCTCCACTGCGATCTGGGCCGAACCGAGCACGTGGCCTGCGCCATGAAAACTCACCCGGACACCGTTGATCGTAAGGGTTTCACCGAGGCTTATCGGTTGGGTCGTTTCCGCGAAGTTTGCGCCGTAGCGCAGCGCCATGATGTCGAGCGTTTCGGGCGTTGCCAGCACATGGGTGTGGCCGGAGCGGGCATGGTCGGAATGCCCGTGGGTGATGAGCGCGCGTTCCACCGGGCGCACGGGGTCGATGTAGAAATCGCCGGGCGGGCAATAAAGGCCTTTGGGAGAGGAACAGAGAAGCTGGTTGAAACGCATGGTTTCAAGATAGGTCATGAAGTTTGCGCCGAAAAGGGAAGGAGCCCTTTGCTACTGACAAAATGAGAACAAAAGTGAACAAATGCCTTGGCGACCCGCTTTGCTGCGATTAGATTGACGGCGTGACATTGAACCTGAAGCCCGCCGCCGCGTCTGCCGCTTTCCCCTTGCCGGACCGTTTTCTCGAATGGTTTGCGGCCAAAGGCTGGTCGCCGCGCGCGCATCAGCTTGAGCTTCTGGCCCGTGCCGAACAAGGGCAATCCACGCTCCTGATTGCGCCCACAGGGGCTGGCAAGACGCTGGCCGGGTTTTTGCCAGCGCTGGTGGATTTGGAAAAGCGGCAGAGCAAAGCAATTCCAGGAAAAGTGGGAACCGGTTTTCCGTCCGGAATTGCGTCAAAATCCAAAAGAGGTGTTCACACGCTTTATATCTCGCCGTTGAAGGCTCTGGCCGTCGATATTCATCGCAATCTGACGGTGCCAGTCGAGGAAATGGGTCTCGACATCTCAATCGAGACCCGGACCGGCGATACGCCTGCGCACAAACGCCAGCGGCAGAAGCTGGCGCCACCGGATATTCTACTGACGACGCCAGAGCAGCTTGCACTGTTGATCGCTTCCAAAGGCGCGGAACAATTCTTCAAGGGTTTGCGCTACGTGGTGCTGGACGAATTGCACTCGCTGGTGATTTCCAAACGCGGGCATTTGCTGGCGCTGGGGCTGGCGCGGCTGCGCCGTCTGCAACCGCAATTGCAGACGATCGGCCTTTCCGCCACGGTGGCGGAGCCCGATGAACTGCGCCGCTGGCTGGTGGAACAGGAAGGCACCGGGCCCATGGCCGGTCTTGTGACGGTGAATGGCGGTGCCAAGCCGGAAATCACGATTCTCGATTCCGATGAGCGGGTGCCATGGTCTGGCCACTCCTCACGCTATGCGATTCCCGATATTTATGAGGCGATCCGCCAGCATCGCACGACGCTTCTGTTCGTCAATACGCGCAGTCAGGCGGAAATGCTGTTTCAGGAGCTCTGGCGGGTCAATGAGGACACGCTGCCGATAGCGCTGCATCATGGCTCGCTCGATGCCAGCCAGCGTCGCAAGGTAGAGCAAGCCATGGCTGCCAACACTTTACGGGCTGTGGTCGCGACCTCGACACTTGATCTCGGGATCGACTGGGGCGATGTCGATCTGGTCATTCACGTCGGCGCACCGAAGGGGGCCAGCCGCCTTGCGCAGCGCATCGGTCGCGCCAATCACCGCATGGACGAGCCAAGCCGGGCCATTCTCGTGCCCGCCAATCGCTTCGAGGTGATGGAGTGCCGTGCCGCACTCGACGCCAATTATCTGGGCGCGCAGGATACGCCGCCCCTGATCGACGGGGCGCTGGATGTGCTGGCGCAACATGTGCTCGGTATGGCCTGTGCCGAGCCTTTCAACGCCGATCAGCTTTATCGTGAGGTGCAGAGTGCGGCGCCTTATTCGAACCTTCCGCGAGATACATTCGACCGCATTCTTGATTTCGTGGCGACCGGTGGCTACGCGCTCAAGACCTATGAGCGGTTTGCGAAAATCCGCAAGACCGTAGACGGCACGTGGCGGGTATCCAATCCACGCATCGCGCAGCAATATCGGCTCAACATCGGCACGATTGTCGAAGCGCCAGAGCTGAATGTGCGACTTACTCGTGGTGGAAAGGGCGGAAATGCGCGCGGTGGGCGTGTTCTGGGGCGGATCGAAGAATATTTCCTTGAGACACTGACGGCTGGCGACACATTCCTGTTTGCTGGAAAGGTGCTGCGGTTTGAAGGCATCCGCGAGAACGAATGCATCGCTTCCAATGCTGCCGGGCAGGATGCCAAAATTCCTGTCTATGCAGGCGGCAAGTTTCCACTTTCCACCTATCTCGCCGCGCAGGTGCGCGCGATGCTTGCCGACCGCACGCGCTGGCAGTTTTTGCCGGAACAGGTGCGGGAGTGGCTTGAAGTGCAGCAGTGGAAATCCGTGCTGCCAGCAACAGACGAGCTGTTGATCGAAACCTTTCCGCGCGGCAATCGCTTCTACATGGTCGCCTATCCGTTTGAAGGCAGGCTGGCGCACCAGACGCTCGGCATGTTGCTGACACGCCGTCTGGAACGCATGGGCGCACATCCGCTCGGCTTTGTCGCTACCGATTATTCGCTGGGGCTTTGGGGCCTCAAGGATATGGGCGCGCTGATCAGCACCGGAAAGCTCAATCTCACCCGGCTGTTCGACGAGGATATGCTGGGGGATGATCTTGAAGCCTGGCTCGATGAAAGCTACCTTTTGAAACGCACTTTCCGCAATTGCGCCGTGATTTCAGGGCTTATCGAGCGCCGTCATCCGGGACAGGAGAAAACAGGCCGTCAGGTTACGGTTTCCACCGATCTGATCTATGACGTGCTGCGGACCCATGAGCCGGACCACATATTGCTGCAGGCGACGCGCGCGGACGCGGCGACCGGGCTGCTGGATATCAAGCGCCTTGGCGACATGCTGGCGCGCGTGAAAGGTCATCTGCTGCACAAGCCCCTCGACAGGATTTCTCCGCTGGCACTGCCTGTGATGCTCGAAATCGGGCGTGAGCGTGTGGCAGGTGAGGGCGATGAAATGCTGCTTGAAGAGGCCGCGGACGACCTGATCCGAGAGGCTATGCAATGAAGACTGCAGTGTGGGGAAATGGTGAAGCTTACAGTCTGGCCCATACGCAAGTGCGTGGTGTCGCGACTGTGTGCGATCCATCCGGCGCGCTGTTCCTGCCCGACCTGCATATGCTCATCGTTTCCGACCTGCATCTGGAAAAAGGCTCATCTTTTGCCCGACGCGGCCAGCTCATCCCACCCTATGACACCGCAGCGACGCTTGACATGCTGGCGCTGGCAATCGCGCGCTATCAGCCGCGAACTGTCATCAGCCTCGGTGACAGTTTTCACGATGCGACGGCCAGCGAGCGCCTGCCGTCGCTTTATGCCATCCGTCTGAAATCGCTGATGGAGCATCGCGACTGGTTCTGGATTACCGGCAATCACGATCCGGATCGCCCGGTTGACCTGCCGGGCGATTGTGTGGAGGAACTGGCAGTCGGGCCGCTTGTTTTCAGGCATGAACCATCGCGCAAGGCCGGGCAGGGCGAGATTGCAGGCCATCTTCACCCGGCGGCCCGCATCGTGCGGCGTGGACGGTCGGTGCGTCGCCCTTGTTTTGTAAGCGACGGGGAAAGGCTCATCATGCCAGCTTTTGGAGCCTATACGGGTGCGCTGAATATTCTGGATCGCGCCTTTCGAGGGCTGTTCGCCGACGAGACGCTGCGTGCCTATATGCTGGGGCAGGGCAAGGTCTACCCGATAGCGCGCGGTGCGCTTTACAGTGGTTAATCCCTGCGGAACAGAATGCGCCCGAACCAGCCGGTGAAAACGGCAAGGAAAACGGCAAACAGGCCGTAGAGAAAGCTGTTCTGGTGGGCGGCGTTGTAGATGCTCTGTTCAAAACCTGCCTTGACGATTTCCAGACTGGCATTGGCTTCACGCAGAAAAACGCCGTTGCGGAACAGAAGCGCACGGGCCTTGTGGCGCCCGACCGGCACGTTGGCGGGCAGGTTCAACGTGGCGCGAAACAGGGTGCGGGAAATGAACTCTACGCCCCCGATGCGCTGCGTATAGAGGCCTTGGCGAATTTTCATCTCGCGCAGTTCGTTGCCGAATGTCGGGATATTGCCTGACAGGCTGCCCGCATCTTCCGGGACGAGATAGAAGTTGCGCACGCCAACCGAAAGCTGCCGATAGATTTTCTCTTCGGTAATGTCCTGCAGATTGCGGGTGGAGGCCAGCGAATAGGAGAGTGGCACGCCCATAAAGGTTTCTGAATCCGCATTGACCCAGACACCGAGATAACGGTCCTTCTTGCGCACTACGAGGTCGCGCGAAGGGCCTTGCAGTACGACGATGATGTCGTAACGGCCCTGCCGCTGGATCATCGGGTCAGCATTGTCGAGCGCACCGAATATGGTGAGATCGGTGCCGCCAAAATTCGATGTGATGGCGATGGTTTCGGTTGAGAGCCCGATTTCGATGGTTTCATCGGCGGGGTTCTGCAATTGCGGAACCGTGTTGCCGTTACCGCTGGAATCGACCTGCGCCGTGGCAGTTCCCGCCAACAGGAGCATGAACAATGCGGAGAACAGCGTGAGGCTCCGCATGTCAGATATCCGCAATCGAGATGGAAAACAGATTGTCGGGTCGTACAAACAGGCCAAAGGCGAGGCGCAGGCCAACGGCAAGCACCAGAAGCGCCAGCAGAAGGCGCAATTGTTCGCCGCGCAGCCTTTGTCCTGCGCGTGCGCCATATTGCGCACCGATAACGCCGCCAACCATCAGCAGGAAGGCGAGCACGATGTCGATGGACTGGTTGGTCGTTGCCTGCAGAACGGTCGTGACCGCAGTGACAAAGGTGATCTGAAACAATGAGGTTCCGACAACCACATTGGTCGGAACATGCAGCAGATAGATGAGGGCCGGCACCATGATGAAGCCGCCGCCGACACCCATCACGGAGGAGAGAAGGCCGATGAAAAACCCGATGCCGAGAACCGGAATGATGCTGACATAGATGGTGGATGCCCGGAACCGCATCTTGAATGGCAGACGATGTATCCACGTGTGCTGGCCGGAGCGCCGCACGGCACCAGCCTGCCCCTTTTTTACGCGGCGGAGCGCTCGCAGGCTTTCCACCAGCATCAAGCCGCCGACAGTGCCGAGAAAGAAGACGTAGAGTATGGAAACGATCAGGTCCAACTGGCCGAGATCGCGCAGCCATGAGAATACGAAGATACCAACGAGCGAACCCAATATACCGCCTGCCACAAGAAACAGGCCGAGCTTGATATCAAGCGTTCGACGTTTGAAATGCGCCAGCGCGCCGGAAACGGACGAGGCTATGACCTGATTGGCACCGGTGGCGACTGCGATTGCGGGTGGAATGTTATAAAAGATCAAAAGCGGCGTGATCAGAAAACCGCCGCCGACGCCGAACAATCCGGAGAGAAAACCCACAGCGGCCCCCATGCCGAGAAGAACCAGCATGTTGACCGATAATTCCGCAATGGGAAGGTAAATACCCAATTCCGAACCCGGCTTTCACCAACGCATGACACACAGCTGCTTGCGGTCGCGCTTCTCCGCAAGATGTTTCACCCTACTAGAACATCTCCGGCAAAATTATGAAACTGTTCTGCGTGCGGAAATGCATGAAAACAAGTAGTTAGGCTTAACTACACACGTGAGTTTCAGCCCAGCCACTCCCCATAATGTCTTGCTCTGTCGCCGCCGCGAAGTCAAACGCCGATTGCCGATAAACTTATCTCGTGGAACTCTATTTGAGGAAAAATGCGGGGTGTTGTTTAAGAACAACAAAAAGAGCTCTGAAGAGTGCTGAAAACCACTATTTCCGGTATAATCCCATAAAATATATGGGAAATACATCGGCGTATGCTGGTCGCGATGCACTGTGGCTCAGTCGGTAGCGTTCTGGCGATTACTGATGATGATATTGATATCTTCTTTCGGCGTGATGACGGAGTAGCCAGACGATGGATAAAATTGCGCACGGATCGAAATGTTGTCGGACATTTTACTGTCGGTCAGGCTGCCGTTTTTGATGACATAAAGATAGGGATTGGTCAGGCTCACGCTGAAGTTCCCGGCAAAGCGGCTGCTGGACTTGAAACCGAAGCAGTTCATGCTTTCGGCATAGTAATTGCCATTCATTACATTCCATTCTTCTGTGGGGCTGGACCGTGTCAGGCAGGTCTTTTTGCCGTCTGGAGTGGTGAAATTCGCATTGAACGACACGGCTAAGAAGATATTCTTCAGCTCGAAACTGCCAGATAGGACTTTGAAAATGGATTTGTAGGGATGAATATCCTCCGCCGGGATAAGATGTTTGTCGCCGGACGAAATCTCGAAATCGATCGCATCCCCCTGGAAATTTTTGATATCCTTGTCGAGCGCGAGGGGAATTTTCGCGATGATACCGTTTTCCATGTCGTTGTTTACGTGCAAGAGCATCGTCTATCCCCTCGTTGATAGGAGGTAGATAATAAGCCTCGACGAGTCGATTCAACCTGTCACTTTTTTCAGACGCCTGTGATTGAAACGAGAAAGGGCAGCATGTGCTGCCCTTCGAAATCCAAGTTGCTTCAATGCGTTATTTATTCTTCTCAAGAAGAAGCTGAACCAGTTTCTGGTCAACGTCGCCGGTAGGCGTCTGCCCATTTGCCTTCTGGAAGGCAGCAATCGCGGCGCGAGTCTTGCCGCCCATCAGACCATCGGCTGAACCAACGTCATAGCCGTTTTTCTGAAGAATAAGCTGGATGTTGCGAACCGCCTTCTTCATATCCACCGAGCCGGTAGTAAGCGGTTTGCTCTCGGCCCATGCATCCGGTACGTCAATGGAATTGGTTGCCTGGTCGAGCGGTTTGGCCTTCCAGAGCTTGACCGTGTCTTGGGCGCGTTCGAGCTGTTCCGGCTTCATTGCCTTGGCAATCTGGTCGCGCTTGTCGGCGGCATCCTTGTCACCGGCATTGGCGGCGAGCGAGAACCACTTGTAGCTTTCTTCCAGATTGACCGGCATGCCCAGTCCCTTGGCCGCAAGGATGCCGAGATTGAACTGGCTATCCTTCACGCCGAGTTCGGCAGCATCGGTGAACCAGCGTACGGCGGAGGCATTGTCCGGGTTGCCATTGGCGCCGGTTGCGAAAAGGACGGCGAGATTGTGCATCGCGCTGGCGTTGCCCTGCTGAGCCGAGAGCTGGTACCAGGTCTTGGCCTTTTCCAGATCGCGGGGCATGCCAAGGCCCTTCTCGTTGAAGTTGCCGAGACGGTATTGCGCGGGAGCAAAGCCCTGACCGGCAGAGATTTCGTACCATTTCGCCGCCTTGGCAAAGTCGGCGGCAACGCCACGACCTTCCATATAACGATTGCCAACTTCGAAGAGCGCGCGGGCGTCGCCCTTGGCCGCGGCTTCACGAAGCGCTGCCGGACCGGCCTCTTCGGGTACAGGCGGAATGGCCGCCTGAGGCTGTGCGGCAGGTTCGGTCGATGCTGCCGTTTCAACGGGCTTCACCGGATTGGCGACTGTTGCGGCAGGCTGTTCAACCTGTGTCGGGATTTCCACCGCAGCCTGCTGCTGCTCATCTGCTGGTGCCGGGGTTTCTTCCTGCGCAGCTTTCTCCGAGCGTGGCTCCGTAACCGGAGGCACAGTTGCGGGGGCGGACTGCTCGAGCGCGGGTGTCGTGTCCGATGCGATCTTCGCGGCGATTTCGTCGGCTGGTGCAGGCGTGTTGTCGGTGGCAGTGGTGTCGATCTGCGGCGGTACTGTATCGATTGCCGTGTCCACCGGCTCGTCACGGTTCAGGAAGGCAGAGCCGATCTGCAGACCGGCCATGGCAATCATCACGGCACCGATTGCCATCAGGATCGGCTTGCGCTGACGCTGGATCATGTCGCCGACTGACGACTTCTTTTTACCGGTGCGCTTGGTCGCGCCTTTCTGAAGCTGTTCGGATTCGGCGGCGGCAAGCTGCGCGGCACGCCGAGCTGCTGTGATGAAGTCCACCTTGCCATTGGCGGCAAGGGCTGCATCGGCAGCATCTTCGCGCTGGCGACGCTCTTCGCGCACCCGCTTCATAATCGAATTGAGATCCGGCATGCCTTCGCCTTGAGGGCGAGGGGATGGGATCGTTTCCAGCTCCGGTTCTTCGCGGGTGATCGGCTCGATGGCGGCAAGATCACTTTCGAAGGCTGGCGCATCAATTGTCGTGTCGAAAGCGCTGGCTTCGAGCGTTTCGTCGTTCTTTCCAGCGGACGTATCGGCCCGACGACCGCGTATTGCCTTGGCAAAACCACCGAAAATCGATGACTTTCCAGCCGTGTCACTCGCCTGCATATTGACAGGACCGGCTTCGCTCTGAACGGTCGCGAATGCCGCTTCCGCAGCAGCCGCAGCCGGTGAACGCGGTGCCGATGGGCGCGGTGATCCAGCGTTGGGGCTGGTGAAAACCGGATTTTCGGTGTCCGGTGTATCTGATTTACCCGCGACGTCTTGCTCAAGCCTGGCCAGACGGTCGACGATCTTGACGAGTGTGTCATGCACGGTCTCGAATGTCTTGCCGTTGCGCTCGTCGGAATTACGCGCCAGGGCTTCGAGCGATTTCATGTCGTCGGCGAGTTGCCGGGCGATCATGCTGTCGCCATGCGAACCGTGCTGCAGAACCCGCGCGACCGCACTTTCGGCGGCTTCACGCGCAGCATCCAGCACTGTTTCGCGATTGGAGGCGATGGAGCGTTCGATGGAATCGAGACGCGGCTTCAGCTCTGCGATTTCGGCGACGGGCTGGGCCAGATGATGGGCGATATTTGCAATCTGATCTTCAAGGCTGCGGATCGCCTTCATGTCCAGGCCCGGACCTTCATAGGTCGGCGCCTGAAGAAGACCCAGTGAAATCTGCTGCGAGAGATCGTCCAGACGGCCTTCCAGCGTGTGGATCGCGCTGTTGTCGACATGCTGCGTGGCGTATTGCGTGTCGAGACGCTCAGTCAGTTCTGCAAAGCGGCGGTCGATCGTGTCCAGAACGGCAGGATGTGGCTCTTCGGCTCTGCGTTCGGCGGCTTCGAGTTTTTCGCCGATGGCTTCAAGGCGTGCCTCAACAGCCTGATAGTCGGACTGGCTCAGATTCTCCATGACTTTGCCAACCTGATTGGCAAGCAGGTTGATCTGGTGTGCGAGTTGGTCGATGACGCCGTCCGGCAGCGCCGAGCCGCCTGAAAGGCCATCAATGCGCGAGGAAAGTTCGCCAAGCTTGCGATAAAGCGTGTCGGAATTCTGCTGCGTTGCCGAAGTGGCGAGTTGTTCTGCGAGCTCCGCCAGACGGTTTTCGATGCGCTCCAGACGGCGCGCACCGTCCTGATCCGGGCGCTGGGCGCGGCTTGTGGCAATGATGGCGCGGCTGATCTCGTCCAGCCGCTCATCGATCTGCTGCAGGCGGTTCTGCTCCAGCGACGACACATGTTGCGGGCTGAGCGACTCCTCGATAGAATTTGCGAGCTGGCCGATGCGATCTTCGATTGCGCTCAAGCGGTTGGACTGGGGCAGGGTGCCTATGGCGTCGCGTACCTGTTCAAGCCGCGAGCCGATTGCATCCAGCGCCGGGTCGACGGCGTTGTGACGCTGCTCGAACGCTTCAAAACGGGCGTCGAAGCGATCCCAGCGATTGTTCAGGCGGTGCAGAGTTTCTTCGCGGGCAAGGCTTTGGACCGTGCGGCTGAGCTCTTCGAGCTGGCGGCGGAGGGCCTGCGCATTGGCTTCGCTGCTGCGGTCCGCGAGAAGGCGTACACTGTCGTTGATGCGGTCGAAGTCTTTACTCATCCGCTGTGAAAAGCCTTCTTCACTCGCTGCGCGTTGAAGACGGGTCATCTCGCGGCTGGCCCGGCTGACTTCGGTGCTTGATGCATAATTTTGTTGCGGCTCTTCATGGCTTCCGCGCATGCCGCGCAGGTTTTCGGCAATCTCGGCAAGACCGGCGACTGTTTCGTCCGGATGGCGAACCGGCTGACGTTCCGAGCGCAGAATATTGCGCATGTCGGGGGCATCGCCCTGTTCGAGATCCATCAGGCGCTTTTCAAGGCTCGCCAAAGTGCGGTTGAGTTCTTCCATGGCTGGCGAAGGCGCTCGGCGCTCGCGGCGGGCGTTCAATTCGTCAATGATGGATCGTGAACCTGACGCCAGATCTGGGTTTGCCATGAGAAATTCACTTTTTCCAATGATAGAGATCGCCGGGAGCAAATTTTACCGACGCAACAGGCAAGAATTTGCTCTGCTTACATTTGTACAAACGTGGTAAACAACTCGTTAATATATGCGGCTAAGTGAGTGCTTTAGTGGGCGCAGAAAGGCATCCCATGGTTGAGCGGGCTAAATTCGGTTGCTGAAGGCAGTCTGGCATGAAAGGCGGACTTATCGGGTATGGAAGATGCGTGAATTGCGGCGGCAAATGTAAATCGAAGCTGCAGCACTGACAGCAATGTCAATGTGGGCTGTCATCAACAGTGGTTCCATCGCGCGAATGTGCGGTGACCGGGCGTTTCCGGGGGCGGAAACAGGGTAGAACATGATTAAACAGACAAACGCGCCGGGGCAGGTAGCAGATATAGCGATTGCAGATCTTTTGACCGGTGCAAGCGGGAATGCTCGAAAGGAAAATCAGTCAGGCGGTCAGCTATACCGGATCGGCGATCTGGCCGAAGAGTTCGACCTGACGTTGCGGGCCTTGCGCTTCTATGAAGACAAGGGATTGCTCAATCCGCGCCGTGCGGGTGTGACGCGGCTTTACGATTACAACGACCATACACGCTTGCGTCTCATCCTGTTTGGACGGCGCATTGGCTTCACGTTGAGCGAGATGGGGCAGTTGATCGACGTTTGGGAAAAAGGGACGACCGAAGCTGCGGAGATCGAGAAATTGCGCAAGCGCTTCAAGCAAAAACTCATCGAGCTCGAGAAGAAAAAGGATGAGGTCGACAGGTCTGTCGAAGAGCTTAGGGCTATTCTGGCACGTATGGCTAGAGCCTCGGTGTGATTTCCTGCAATTGAACCTCTATTAGAGCACGTTTCACTTCGGTCGGATTGTACTCAAAAAAAATGGCTGCCCTTGTCTGCTCCGATCGGACAGATAAGGGCAGCCTCGATAGTTCATTATCCCTTAAAGTGAGTAACGAAAGCTACCTGTTCGTTCGTAATGAAAAATGTAATTGAAAATCAACGGCACCGAAACGCAACAGCAGCCTGAGCGCCGATACAAGCGGAAGCGGAACCGCCGCTTCTTCCCTTCGGCTTTTTACAGACCGCTTTTGCGTTTTCTCTCGCTTCTTGACAGGCTTTGTCGTGATCGACAGCTATTGCCGAAGACGACGTCGCTAGCGGGGCAGCGAGGGGGAGCACCGAAATAGTATGCTTCATATTTAAAAAATATCCTCGTTATCGAAACAAGGTCATCTTACTTGGTTTTAGATCGATCTTAAATAGCAACTTGCTGGGTAAACTTCTTTAATCAGATTTTGCTAATATACTGTTGACTGAATAATATACCCTGTTTCAAGTATAATAATTTTATCTATGAATGGGCTTGATGGATTCTCTGTTTGAATTCGATACGCTGGAATTTTAAGTCCAGGGGGTGAATTGGCAGATTTGGAGTTTGTTTGTAATTTAAAGAATTCCGATCGTAATTATTGGGGCTTTCTTTTTTCATGGGATGTATTTTCCCACTGTTGAATATAACGCTTTCAAATTGCCGCAGTTGTCGCGGCTGCAGGAAGGCATGCATATTCAAGCCGGAATGTTTCAGCCTGTCGCATGAAGTGTGCTTGTGGAAGGGAACCATAGAGCTTCAGTCCGGTTATCACAGCCTTGCGACTTAACGCGAAAGTGAGGCTGAAAATGAAAAGAGCTCTTGTTCTGACCGTAGCGGCGGTTATCGCCAGCTCCGGTTTTGCGCTGGCGCAGGATCGAGTGCTTATTGAAGTGCCTCAGGCAGCGCGCGATTATGTCATCGCTAATCCATCAGATCCTGTCGTCATAGAAGGGGAGATCAGTGATGGATATATCCTTCCCGACGCGGTGGCGGTTCATCCGATCCCCGACAATCCGGACTTTGGCTATATCTATGTCAATGGTGAACCGGTGATCGTTTCCATGCGGAACCGTCAGGTCGTCTATTACGTCGAAGAGCCGAATGCGGGGCCGCTCGTACCAAAGGAAATCGTGACCTATATCGAAACCAACCCGGTTGACCCGGTCACGATCGAAGGAGATCTGGCGGAAGGCACGATTATTCCGGAAGATGTGCCGCTCGTAGCTGTCCCTGACCAGCCGACATATTCCTATGTCTATGTGGAGGATCGCCCGGCTTTGATTGATACGCAGACCCGCCGTGTGGTTTGGGTCAAGTAAGTCCCAGGCGGCAAACAGATTGAAGAAAGGCGGCAATTCTGCCGCCTTTCTTCTAGGTTACATATGGTGCATGGATGCCGGACCGACGAAATCGGCGTGATCATCGCCGTTCAGATTACTCTGCCAGTCAACGACGACCCGTTCGCCAGACCGTACATTCGGATGATAAGGCGGATAGAGTTCGAAGCTCCGACCGTTGGTCAAGGTGACGACCTGGCTCGCCGGATTGTAGGACCTCAGCGTTCCTATGGTGAAATCTTCCGCATGGGCGGCAAATGAGAACAGCGAAATACCTGCCGCGAAGGCAGCCATAAGGTGGTACCGCATTTCAATCTTCTCCCGAATAGCGCAAATCGGGCTGCGCTCCTCCGTGGGATCGTCAACTCGCATATTCATTCAGCTATGCCGGGCCGATCCCCACATATTGAGGTAGCGATGAATTCGTCAGGTTCCATAGTGGACCTGATCAATACGGTTCACGCCTGATCACAGCTCCGCGACTGGAACTCCGGAACCGAACTATCGCCAAAGCGGTATAATAAAAGGATAGAATGGAGAAAATTTTGAGACCAGCGCAAAAAGATTTTTTTGTTAAATCTGGAAGCGACCTCAAACTATGAAAGAATTTTATAGGATTCGAGAATTGAAATTAAAAAATAAAATCGTCTAGAACCCTTGTAGATCGTGATGTAAGGGTATACCTATTAAATATCGATTTTGTCATCGAACGACGCGGCGTATATAACGCTCGGATTTTTCTTTCAATATCGTAAAAATCGCGGCGAGCAGTGGCTTGTTATTAATCAACCATACGAATTGAAAGGAATTCATTATGGCAGAAGGTACAGTAAAATTTTTTAACGGCGGCAAAGGCTTTGGATTTATTCAGCCTGACGACGGTTCGCCGGATGTGTTTGTTCACATCTCTGCTGTTGAGCGTGCAGGTTTGCATACGCTCAATGAAGGTCAGAAGGTAAGCTTTGAGCTGGTAGCGGATCGTCGCTCCGGCAAGAAGGCTGCCGATAATCTTCAGGCGCTTTAACTCGAGCGCAAAGATATCGTCTCCGATCTTTGACCACGGATGTACTGGCACTGGTTGTTGAGATGATTGAAAGGTCGGGTTTCTCCCGGCCTTTTTTATTTTGGATTGCATTGTGAAAAGTGTGAAACGGCTCTTTTCCAGGGAGTAGGTGGAATGCTCGAACAAAAATCGGCGGACCTGACCAAGGATATGCTGTTCAAGAAGCCGATTTCGCGCATGGAGGCCAAGAGCGCCATAACCGACAAGGCGGCAAAGGCCATCCTTCAGCATGAAAAAGCCGCAGTAGATGCCAAGACCGAACGATTGAGAGCTGCGCGCCTTGCGCGTGATAGGCGCGACCCGTAGTCGGCTCGCGCATTCGCACATAACGAATGAATGAAGAGCGGTCGCAGCGGTGTGATGAAACGATAGCGTTTTATCAGTTTGTCCGCTGGGCCAAGAAAGGAGCTAAGTTGCAAGTACTGGTAAGAGACAATAATGTTGATCAGGCGCTGCGTGTGCTCAAAAAGAAAATGCAGCGCGAAGGAATTCTCCGTGAATTGAAAGAGCGCAGGGCTTACGAAAAGCCTTCGGAAAAGCGTGCCCGCGAGAAGGGTGAAGCTATTCGCCGTGCGCGCAAGGATGCAAGAAAGAGGGCGCAGCGCGAAGGTTTGCTGCCGAAGCCGAAAAAGAAGGTTGCTCCCACGCGGTCGAGAACCCCGGTCGCTCCTGCAGCGACAACCTCTTCTGCGGCCTAATATCTTTCCCGAAACTCTCGGGTCTAGAAACTATTCAAGACGGACCGTCGGATCGAAAGCGCTCCGGCGGTTTTTTGCTGGCAGCGGATAATACCAAACCTCAATGAGCTCGTTTCATCGAGGTTTGATTAAGCTCGTGCGGCAATTGAGCATTTTCAGGGCATGATGCGTCAGCATCTTGGCGCCTTGGTTAGTGTGGCGAGGCCTGTTTCGCATTGCTGTGTTACGCTTCCGATCCGCTAGGCAGATGTAAATGCTGCCTTGGTTTGTCTTATTCGCTTTCATTAACGTTGATTTTGTTGGCCTTTTTGGAATGCTATCAGAAAGGTATGGTCGTTTCGCTTCGTTTGATTTGTCCGTTTTAAAGGGGAAACGCAAAAAAAGCCCGCTGAGCGGGCTTTGGGTGGTTTTGAGTGCTGATGCTTATTACGACTGGATCATGGCGGTCTGAACCTTGCTGATATCGATCCGAGAATAATAACTGGCAACACGATTGCTCTTATCAAACAGCGGCTTCACATTCAGGTCCGCAAGGCGTTTTTTCATTCCGGCTCGATTCGCCCCGATTTCATCGCAAAAATCGACAAGAGAGATGAACCGTGTCTTGAAATCCATAATGGAATTTTCGCTGATCAAGCGGGCTCTTTTTGCCGAGCGTTCGTACTTCGTTTCGGTGATGTATCCCTGTTTGATTAGCTCAATCAGTGTTGGATCAGATGTTCCGAGTAATCCAAGAGCGTCCTGGAACGTGATGAATTTTTCGTCGCTATCCACTTGCCGCTGAAGAGCGATCAGACGCACTTCATCTTTATTGATACGCAGCCGCTCGACCAGCCCTTCATTGCCCGCAATAACCCGCGAGGCGATAGTCGCGTCGAGTAGCAATTTCAAGATATCATTCAGCGGAAAGGAATATCCTTGCGCGAAATCCTGCGGCGAGATCCATGCCTCGTCGCTCTCCTCGATCCGCTCGGCATGGGAAACCAATCTGGCCTGCAGATCATTCAGGTCCAGCCGTTGGATACGAATATAATCCCGGCGCTCTTCTTGTCCTTCAACCTGTGGAAGAAGTCCGGACTTTACAAGCAGACGAAGCTTTTCTTCACTGATACCGAGAATCTGGGCGGCCTCCTTGCTGGTGATGGTTTCGAGTGCGCTCTCGAAAATTGGGCGAGCTCTCTCGGCATCAAAATAGATCGCCGAGTCATGCAGGTTGATGCGGTTGGTTAGCCCATGCGAAGCAAGCAGGGTCTTGATGCGCTTTTTATGAATGCCGAAGTCTGTGTGAGCAGAGTTCACGCAATAGACATAGCGGCGCTCGATAGGATTGATAAAGGTCATGCCCGGACCAAACGGCATGTTCTTCTCCGCAGTCTCCTGGAACATAGACACAAGAGGCTGGTATGCTGGCTTCAGTTTATTGCGGCGGAGCCAGTCGACAAGCGGACCGAAGAACTGCTCGACGAAACGAACCGTCGGCCTTTTCTGCTCGATGGTTTCAATAATAATGCGCTCCAGTTCAGCCTGCCCTTCGCAGATAAGCTTAAATCCCCATTCACGCTGGTCCGTCGCCTCGTCCTGAAAGTGGGTGAGCTTATGAATCGCAATGAACTTTCCCATATAACCAGAAAGCTCAGCAACGATATGTGCATCCAATGTGTCGACCAGATCGTCGGATTCGGCACGCTTGAAAATGCGGTCACGCAGAACCCGATCCATCATGGGTGCCGAGCTTTGCTGATCAGTGCGCACCTGATTGCGGATTGTCTGGATATTTTGCTCGACGAACGTAGCAAAGTCGTCGCGCTGGTCAAAAGAGGTTACAAGGTGCTCGACCAACTTACGCCCATGCTCTGGACATCCTTCGATACCGCGACAGCTCCACCACGAGCGTGCATAGGGCTTGGCGATGGAGCGACCAGTTTGCTGATCAATGTCGTAAAGAATGCAATGAGGACAGTAGCGGAGCATCTTTCCCGGACGCATCTCTTTATTGAAAATAGCGCGGCCAAGCTTCCAGTTGGAACCTGGATGCTGATG
>NZ_CADEAR010000028.1 GCF_902825325.1 Brucella tritici
TAAATCAAACCCCAAACCGAGCCGGAAACTCCAATCTTCAAAAGCAAAAATAGTCTCAAATCATTCGACGACGGACAGTCCAACTCGGTGACGACGAGAATCGACAAGCCCGCGATCAGCAGAAGCGCCCACTCCGTAAGCGAAACGGGTTGCAGTTCAAGCGTATCCCGCAGCCACGGGATGTACATGGCGGCAATGTGAAGCGCTTGGGCGAGTACTACGGTCGCGAGCAGGAGCGGGTTGCCGAAGAATGGCAGGTCGAAGACAGAACGGTGCTCTGACCGGCTGGTAATGGTCTGCAGGTTCTCGAACATGACGAAGAGCAGCAGAAGAAGATTGCGCGCCTGCGCGACCTCGTAGCCCTGTGACAGCAACCAGTAGAAGACCGCAAACCCGCCAGCGCCGATCACAAGCGTGGACAGGATGATGCGGCGGATCATCAGCCCGTCGAAGATCGGCTCCTTCGGCCGCCGTGGCGGGTGGCGGAGTTCGTCGCCCTCCGGTTTTTCACCGGCGAGGGCCACGTCCTGAAGGCCGTTGGTCGCGAGGTTCAGCCAGAGAAGTTGAACGGGAAGCAGCGGCATCGGCAGGCCAAGCGGGAACGCGAACAGGAACAGCACCATCTCGGCGGCGCCCGTCGCGACGAGCATCAGGATGACCTTGCGGATGTTCGCGTAAGCCGTCCGACCTTCGCTGATGCCGCTCAGGATGGAGGCGAAATTGTCATCGGTGACGACGATGTCGGCGCTTTCCTTGGCCACCTCCGTGCCCTTCAATCCCATGGCGACGCCGACATGGGCATGTTTCAGCGCCGGCGCGTCGTTGATCCCGTCGCCGGTCACCGCAACGTAGTGGCCGTTGCGCGCCATTGACATCACGATTGCCAGTTTCTGTGCGGGCGCAACGCGCGCATAGACGCGGACGTTCTTCGTGAGACGGTCCAGTTGATCCTGTCCCGCAGCCTCGGCGGCCTGCACGACATCTCCGCTGGTGACCTCGTCAGAACGGAAGACTATGCCTGCCTGGGCGGCGATCGCAGCGGCAGTGCGAGGATCGTCCCCCGTCAGCATGGCGACTTCGACGCCGGCAGTTCTGCAGTCCCGAATCGCGGGGATGACCTCCGGTCGCAGCGGATCCTTCATGCCGGCGAGGCCGACAAAGACGAGATCGACCAGCAGACGATGGTCCAGGGCCCGGTCGGTATCAGAGCCGATTTCTCCCTCCGCAAATGCAAGCACGCGCAAGCCGTCGGCCGCCATCGCTTCCTTCTGGGCCAGAAGCAGGGCGCGGTCAATCGGAACTGTTTGGCCGCCCGCCGCCATCCGGTCCGACATCGCAGCCAGCGTCTCTGCCGATCCCTTCACGAATATGCGGACTCGATCATTCGCACGATGGAACGATGCCGCGTAACGCAGGTCCGGTTCGTAGGGAATGCGATCGACTAGGGGATAGTCGGCCTTCAGGTCCTCGTGCGAAAGGCCGATCTTGTGGGCTGCTGCAAGGAGAGCTACATCCACGGTGTCGCCAAGACCCTTCCAGACGCCATCTTCGAGTATCAGTGAACCCTCGTTGGGCAGCGATGCCGCGGTCAGAAGGCGGACTGCGCTTGCTCGCGCTTCATCGGGAGTGAGGCCGCTTGCGCGTACCTCGCAGGCATCCAAATCAGCGCTGGCGTCGAGCGCGAGTTCGGTGCCGTCGGGCAGCCGGATATCGGTGACTGTTAGTTCGTTCAGCGTCAGCGTGCCTGTCTTGTCGGTGGCTATCATTGTGCACGAGCCGAGCGACTCCACCGCTGTCATGCGTCGCACGATAACGTGGCGTTTCGCCATCCGGCGCATGGAGATCGCGAGGGCTACGGAAATCGCGATCGGAAGACCTTCGGGAATGGCGCTGACGGCGAGCCCCACTGACATCAGGAAGAGATCGTTCCAGTCCATGCCGCGCATCAGGCCTACACCGATGAGCAGCAGGGTGGTGATGCCGACCACCCAAGCGATGACGTTGGAGAAATGGGCGAGGCGTATCATCAGCGGCGGCTGAGAGAACGAAGCCTTGCCGATCTCCGCCGCGATCCTGCCCATTTCGGTCGAAAGGCCCGTCGCCGTCACGCAGCCTTTACCTCGACCTCTCGTGACTAAGGTTCCGGCAAAAGCCTTCGCAGAATTGCACGCGTCAGTTGGTTCACCTTCGACTGAGGCAGTTTTCTGCGCGGGCAGAGATTCACCCGTTAGCATGGACTCATCGCACAGCATGTCGGTTGTTTGCAGCAATGCCATGTCGGCAGGAACGCGTTCACCGGCCTCAAGAAGGACCACGTCTTCGGGCACGACGTGGGAGGCATCGATCTGCTGGACCCGACTGTCGCGAATGACCGTTGCGTGAGGTTGCTCGAGCTTTCTCAGTGCTGCGGAAGCCCGGCCGGCCGAATATTCCTGTACCGTCCCGATTACGCCGTTGAGAATGAGGACGACCATGATGAAGACCGCATCCTCGGCTTCGCTGAACAGCAGCGAAACCCCTGCAGCCAGCAGCAGGATGTAGATAAGCGGGCTCTTGAACTGTTGAAAAAATATAATGAGCGGCGAAGGCGGCTTGGGCTGCGGCAAACGGTTCTGACCGTATTGCGCCAGTCGGGCGTCGGCCTCCAATGTGCTCAGGCCGTTTATCAGCCGCTCAGCTCGGGGTCCGGCGATTGGGGAAGCTACGCCCGTCACGCTCGCTGACGGGTTCATTTTTCCGCACACGCCTGACAGCAGGGCGCATACGGCACGGCTTCCAGCCGCCTCTCATTTATTTCCTTTCCGCATCGCGTGCATATGCCAAAGGTTCCTGCTTCCAGCCGGTGGATGGCCGCTTCGATGGCGGCCAGTTCCTTCTGTCCGGCCTGCCCTAATTCTTCAAGAACCTCGTCATTGTTGCGCTCGATCGCCCGATCGTCATCGTCTTGGTTGCGCGGTTGCTCGAAATCGTTTTCGATTGCAGCCAGTCGGCGAAGCAACTCGCGTCGTCGCTTTTCGAGAACAGGTTTGAATTTCTCGCTGCGCCTTTTTTGCTCGTAGAGGTTTGATGTCATTGCTCTAGCTTCTCGACGTTTATTGTCTCTGCAGCCAGTGTCCTCTATACACCGTGCATGGCATTGACCACCGTCAAACTGCCATGCCTGAACCTCGTTTCCCGGTCGGAGTTTCGTCCATCCCGGTGGCGATCTTGTCAAGGAACGCCACAATGTGCATTATTCTTCTGATCTTGCGCTCAGGGAACTCTCCGGCCTATCCTCCCGCCAAATCCAGAACCATCCGCCCAGTGACTTTGCCTTCCTTGAGCCGGCTGAAGATGTCGTTGATGGCTTCGAGCGGCGCGGTCTGAAACTCAGCTTTGACCTTCCCTTCTGTCGCAAAGGCAATCGCTTCGTCGAGATCCCTCCTTGTACCGACGATTGAGCCACGAACCGTTATTCGTCTCAAAACGACGTCGAAGATAGGTATAGGAAATTCCCCTGGTGGCAATCCGACGAGACTGACGACGCCCTTGCGTCTTGCCATATGGAGCGCTTGGGAGAACGCAGGTGGCGAAACCGCTGTCACCAGTACGCCGTGTGCACCGCCTCCTGTTGCGCCCAGGACTTTGTCAGTAGCCTCTCGCTCACGAGCGTCAACCACGAGATCCGCGCCCAGACGGCCCGCGAGCTCAAGCTTATCGTGATCGATGTCCACCGCGGCAACCTTTAATCCCATTGCCTTAGCGTACTGTACTGCTACGTGCCCCAAACCGCCAATACCCGAGATGACCAACCACTCACCCGGTCGAGCTTCGGTCTCCTTGATGCCTTTATAGGTTGTGACGCCCGCGCAAAGAATGGGCGACACAGCGGCGAAATCAACGTCCTTCGGTAGCCGCGCTGCAAAGGCCGCAGACGCTATGACATACTCTGCAAATCCTCCATCGCAGCTGTAACCGGTATTATGCTGATGTTCGCAGAGGGTCTCCCAGCCAGTTTCGCAATATTCACATCGAAGACAACTGTCGTGAAGCCATGCCACACCCACCTTATCGCCGACCTTGAGTTCGCTCACACCCGGTCCAAGTTCGACCACGATTCCAGCCGCTTCATGTCCCGGTATGAACGGAGGCGATGGCGTAACAGGCCAATCGCCGTCGGCTGCGTGCAAATCGGTGTGGCATACTCCGCAGGCCATAACCTTGACCAGAACCTCGCCCGGACCAGGAACAGGAACCGGAACTTGTTCTATATGAAGCGGTTGGCCGAAATTGTGTACGACAGCTGCTCGCATTGTCTTGGTCATGGTGCATCCCTTCGAATTCTACCGATCAAATACCGGTGAGCAGCGACCTCGTCATTGACTACCATCAATTTCTCGGACGTTGTCGCCGCGGTCGAGGTGACTTCCACCGACTTTGTGAACCAACCCGGTTATGCCGGAGGCTCCAACTGCTGAGTAAGGTGGAGCATCATGAGCAAGACGACGAACAAGTTCCCCTGAAGTGCGTGAACGCGCGGTGCGGCTGGTCTTCGATAACGAGGGGCAGCATGGGTCGCGGTGGCAGGCGATCGTATCAATTTCTGCGAAGATTGGTTGGTCGGCCCATATCTAAACGAGTAGTGAAGAAGTTCGAGGTCGACAGCGGCAGGCGTGCGGGTATCCCGACCAGATGGCCGAGAGGATGAAGGGGCTGGAGCGCGAGAACCGCGAGTTGCGCCAGGCAAACGAGACCCTTCGGGTTTTCGAAGAGAAGTGGCGGGTCAACGGCGTCCGGAAGGTCTGGCGGCAGCTTGGCCGCGAGGGCTTCGATGTCGCCCGCTGCACAGTGGCACGGCTGATGAAGGTCATGGGTATTCAAGCCCTTCCGGAGCAAGCCGCAGAGGACGACGATTCCAGACAAGAAACCGCCGTGTCCGCTCGACAAGGTGAACCGTCAGGTTCGCGTGCCTGCACCAAACATGCTGTGGGTGTCGGATTTCATCTATGTCGCGACTTGGAGGGGCTTCGTCTATGTCGCTTTCGTGCCATTCGCATCGTGGGCTGGCGGGTCAGGAGCTCAGCCCATGCCGGCTTCGTTTTGGATGCTCTGGAACAGGCCGTTCATGAACGCCCTCCGGCCAAGGGTATGAGTCTGATCCACCACAGCGACATGGGCTCGCAAGGCAGATTCAAGCGGTCGTCGCAATACCAACTGAATGGCGGTCCAGAAGCGCGCAGATCGTGTCCCAAGGCGTGGTGTAGCTTTGGCGGTCGCGGTGCCTTCCGGATAGAGCCGGGATTAATCAGCTTGCGGCTGGCAAGCCGATGAGCGGATCATCGCTCATTGTAGCGATGGTTTCCAGTGTCATGTAGAGGGATCCCTGGACGGCCCATTCAAACCACGCAAACGTTTGGAGCGGGAAAAGCCCGATACCTTGACCGTGGCCGATGCGCCGAACCTGGTTTGGTCCATGGACTTCATGGCAGATCGTTTGGAAGACGCCAGGCAATTCCGGCTGCTGAATGTTCTGGACGACTTCAACCGCGCGGGACTGGCATCGAAGTCGACTTTTCGCTGCCTGCAGAACGCGTCATCCGAAGCCTGAAACAGATCATCGAATGGCGCGGCAAGCGGTACGCCATTCGTGTGGACAACGGCCCGGGATATGTCAGCGGCAAGCTCATGGAATGGGCAGCCAAACAAGGGACTGCTTTGAGCAACATCCAGCCCCCGGAAAAGCCGCAGCAGAACGCTTATGTCGAGCGCTACAACCGTACCGTCCGACATGAATGGGTCAACCAATACATCATTGAAAGTATCGAGGAGGCACAGGAATTCGCCACGCAGTGGCTATGGACCTACAACAATGAACCGCACAATATGGGCTTCGGCGGCGTTACACCCGCACAGAAACTGAAAATGGCCGCGTGAATTGTACTGCGGAGCCCCGTGAAGAACGCGGGGATTACCCACTGAGAACGTCCAGCACGACGAAAGCCAACCACCTATGATAAAATTGACTGAACACAATTGTAGCGAATGCATATGCAGTTAGAATACCGGTGACATTGGAAACCTCTAGTTCAACTCAGTCATCCTGCCAACTTTTGCGGTACAGGCGAGCTCCTCGCTCACGCGCGCCCACAAACCACCGCGCGGTGCGGACGTTTCCTTCAAGTGCCGAGGTTAACAGGATAGAATGGCGGGTGGAAATGCAAACTTCGGGAATGGTTACTACCATTGAGGCAGGGCAAGAAGCTTCCGAGCTGCTCTGTCCGCGGTGTGGTGGACACTGCCTGCGCCATAATGGAGCTACCTTCTTCGACAGGGAAGAAAACGGTCCTCAAGAGGTGGTGACTACAGTCCTTCGACATACCGCTGCAATGCAAGTGCAAGATGCGGCAATGACACTCAACCCGAGCACACATGAGCGTGGGATACTAGTCCACTTCCACTGCGCCGAATGTTCCGGAAAAGGTACAAGAATCGACCTCGCTATTGCACAACATGAAGGAACAACACATATAGCTTGGCACTTCGATCAGTTCGACCCGTGATCGTCAGCGCCGTGACGGCTTTCAGCTTGAAATTGCGACTGCGGAAGAACCTCGCAAGACCGATGCTCCTGGATAACCTGCAACAATTCTTAATAAGGAATTTGTTGAGACATATCTTGGCGCCACAGCGCTTGTACTGCAAGACGCGTTGGAAGCAATGCTGATGAAGCCAGACGAAATCAATAGCATAGCTAATCTTTCATGGTGTGGCGAACTTCACCAGGAGGCCATCAGGGCCACGGAGCGGTTGGTTCTCGATGAGGTTTCGGTAGAAATCCGTACGGGTGCTTCGCGGTGCGCCTTTGAGGTGACTGACGCAAAGTTCAAGGGCATGCGCATCAGCCTCATCGAACAGCAGAAATGAGTACTTATCGTCGATGATGATGAAAGCGCTGCGGAAGCCGTCTCCGAAGATGGCATTGACTCGCGTGTAACATCTCCACGAGACCATGTTGATGACCTGATGTACCGTAACTGTCTTTGATGCGGATTGGCTCCTTAACGTGATCACATTTCTCTCGTTATTCTAAATTAGCGGTTCATCCAGGTCTGCTCCCTGCCCATCTAAATCCAAAGCTGTTCTTATTTCGGTCAGTTCTGGGACCGGCCGTGGAAGTTATTAATCGTCGCGCCGTCGAGGCCCATGATGCGTCCGACGAAACAAGGTCCGGTGGTTGAAGTGCGGAAGACATAGGGAGCTTTTGATCTCATCTGACATGACGCCATCGGTCATTTCGGTATCTCCAACCAACTTTGCCAAGGGTGCGGCGGCGCGCGAGTTGCTATCCGATCATTGCTCGTATCGACACCAATATCGCCCGGCGCGAAGGAGCCGGCGCGCGCTGCTCGCGGTGGATGAAGCGCGGA
This sequence comes from Brucella tritici, assembly GCF_902825325.1. GTDB lineage: Bacteria > Pseudomonadota > Alphaproteobacteria > Rhizobiales > Rhizobiaceae > Brucella. Next base: position 7,407 of record NZ_CADEAR010000028.1, read on the forward strand.
CATTCGAGTGGTAGATCGGCGTCAGTGATGGCCTCAACTGTGATTGAATGCCGCCAATCGCTGACTTGCCCCTGAGTTTGTAGACGCCTTCTTTTCTAAATTTGAGGCAAGAATGGAGTGAACGCTTCGGGTGGACCATCGAGGCGCTTCAAACTAAGCCGCCTGCTGGGCGAGTTGGGTTTCGAATTCTGCTGGCGACATGTAGCCAAGGGCCGAGTGCAGCCGCTTGGCATTGTAGATCTCCTCAATGAACCTGGGCAAGCGTTCGGCCACATCCGCGAATGTCTCGTAGCCGGCGATGTAGACGTCCTCAACTTTCAGGGTTTTCATGAAGCTCTCTGCCTGAGCATTGTGATAGGGGTTGCCGACGGCGCTCATGGACCCCTGCAGACCGGCGGCATCGATCGCTCGTCGATAAGTCTCACTCGCGTATTGGCATCCGCGGTCCGTGTGGTGGATGCAGCCGGGTGGAGGCTTTCTGTTCTCAAGCGCCGAACGCAACGCGGCCAGTGCCAGCGGCGTATCCAGGCGTTTTGACAGACCGTAGCCAACGACTTTTCGGCTGCAAGCGTCAAGAATGACGGCGAGATAGCAAAAGCCGACGGCTATGCGGATGTATGTGAAGTCAGCCACCCAGACCATGTCAGGCCGCGACGGGATCATATTGCGATAAAGGTTGGGGTAGATCGGTGAATCGTGGTTGCTATCCGTCGTGCGAACATACCGCTTACGAGGCTTGATCCCGAGGCCGTTGACCCGCATGACGCGGGCGACACGCTTGTGGTTGACCAAGTGGCCGCGCCGCTGAAGCTCGTGCGTTACGCGTCGGTATCCGTAGCAGGGATGGCGTATGTCTTGCCGTAGCTACATGGGGATTGCTTGCGATCAATGCTTTGGTGTCGAAAAAGGCTTACATCAAAATCGACATGCCGTTCCGACCCTGTAGTTGGGTTCTACGTTGGAGATGCGAGATGTTGAGGCTGCTCGTCGTGTTATTGGTTGGATCAACGTCGCTAACCGGCTGTAGTGCCAGTAATTACTCGGGCGAGACGCGTCAGTCGTATCGCACCGACCGGTGCCACAATGCGAAGGATCAAGGCAACGATGGGCGCCGTTGCGGATGTCCCAGGCTCGGTTTTAAGAACTTTACACCACCCAATTGTGTCGTCTCTGGCATTTAACATTACGAGAAGCGATCATTCATTGCGTCGCTCGCATCCGCGACGTAGCTATGCCGCGCCGTTGGACAAGCCCTACGCCTCGCTCATGGTCAGCTACGGCGTAAGCTCTGACTTCGGTGACACCTTGCTGCACCCACCCTGTCTGGCTATCAGATGGCGATTGGGCAGTCGAATACTCCCCGTTGAATTAGCCCCGCAAGCCATCGAGCATCTCTCGGACAATGGTTCCGCTTATACCGCGAGGAACACGAGGCTGTTTTCCCAAGCGCTCAATCTGACGCCTTGCTTCACGCCAGTGGCCAGTCCGCAATCGAACGGCATGTCAGAAGCCTTCGTCAAAACCCTGAAGCGGGATTATATCCGCATCTCAGTTCTACCGGACGCCGAAACAGCGCTCCGGTTCATCGACTGATGGATTGAGGACTACAATGAAATCCATCCCCATCCCGCCCTCAAGGTGTCCCCCCGGCAGTTCATCAGAGCTAAATCAAACTAGCCGACATGTCCGGTGAAACGGGGAGCACTCCAATGGTGAACATCGTCGTCGTCGAGCTCGGGTCGACGATGACGCGTCGGCCGTTCGCGCTAGGCACCTCTGTGCGACCATACCCACTACCGGAGTCGAAGGAGCTGAAACGGCGCAAGCACTTTCGGTGTGATCACTGCGGACACCAAGCCCTCGGTCCGATTGCGGCAAAGACTGCCGGAGTGCGCCAATTGACGCCAACGGTGCAGGTATGAGCGGGACACAGTGCTTCTCACCCGTCGCGGAGACCTAGCGACCATCGCCAGAAAAGCCTTCCTCGAGAATTTTGAACTCGGGCTCGGCGGTAAAGCGCAGCCACGCCCTGTGTCGATGATTGCAAGCATGCTCACCGATGTCCGTGTCGCCACTACCTGGCGCAAAGAACAGGAGGCCTACAGCTTCGCATACTGGAGCGTATGTGACATTGCGCAGACGTTTTCAAGATTGATCCCAAGCAATGACGCCGGCTCTGATCATAATGCATAAGTGCCTGAGATAGGTACTGTGACCGAATGGAGGTGCAAGTATGCTAAACAGTCTGAGATACGTAGCCGCGACCGGACTGATAGCGGCCATTGGAACGAACTTGTCGCCGGTTGGAGCTTGGGCGTGCTCTCGCATCCTCTCGAACGCCAACAGCCAAGCCAGTATTGTAGCACGCACCATGGACCTTAATCGGCCAGACGACGCGAGGGTGGTTGTATTCCCGCGGGGAATGGATCGGGTTTCCGATACTGGCGATGGTAAGCCGCTCGTGTGGAAATCAAGATATGGAAGCGTCGCTGTGACTGCTCGTGGAGCCTCAACAACCGACGGCATGAACGAGAAAGGGCTTGTCGTAAATATCCTTTACCTGGGCGACACAAAGTACGAGCCGCGTGACGAGCGCCCGGCACTCCCCAATCTGCAGTGGGGTCAATATGTGCTCGACAACTTCGGCTCGGTCCAAGAAGCAGTTGAAGGAATAAGATCCATTTCTATCGTTCCTATTGCTCTTGATGGCACGCAGTGGCCCTTGCACCTCGCGATCTCTGATGCCGAAGGAGACTCGGCCGTGATTGAATTCGTCGCATCCAAGATGGTGGTTCATCACGGCAAGGAATTTACGGTAATGACCAATGAGCCTCCCCTCTCCGTGCAGCTTGAGAACATCAAGAAATACAAAATGTTCGGAGGCACGAGACCCATGCCGGGTGATATTGATCCCGAGAGCCGGTTTGTCAGAGCGGCTTCTTATTTGAAAACCTTGCCGCCAGCCGATAATCTTCATCAAGCAATCGCGGATGCCCAGGCACTTGCGAGGAACGTCGCTGTTCCTCGTGGCGCTAAGGACACCTCCGGCAGTTCTGCTGAGGATGCATGGCCAACATTATGGTTCAGTGTAGCGGATTCGACAAACCGCACATACTTTTTCCAATCCGCCAGTTCTCCCAGTGCGTTTTGGGTGGACCTACGGGCGCTGCACTTCACGCCTGACACGCCCGTATTAGAACTGGATGCCTACGATACTTCGCTGCATGGAGATATCACTGAAAAGCTGAAGACTTCTAATTAAGAAAGCTCTAGCACCATGACGGGACGGCCGGGCTGACGTCAGCCCAACCTGCGATTTGGTGAGAAAGGCTCGACTGGCGGCGTCCCGATGAATAGCACGTTCACCGCCACGTCGCGATCGTCCACAATGCCGCCGAACGGGCGCTGCGCCCAACTGGACACTTCTTTATACCGGCTGGCCGTTTAGTTGATGGGTGTGTAAAGTGACCTTCCAGGTGAACTTCGCGAAAAAGCCGTTCGCATGGATTGCTATTACCGCGTCAGCGGAACGAAGTTCGGCCTTTCGGCAGCCGAGCGTCACACGGCCTGCGGTTTTACGGTCAGCCAGACATAACGGAGCATGTTGTAGGCGCCATTGGCCACGCCGATCTTCACCTTGGCCCTGCTGATGCGGATCGTGCGGATGAAGAGCTTCATCTGGTGCTTCTGCCGGGCGAAGACATGCTCGACGGCGGAGCGCAGTTTCGAGCGACCGTTATTGGCCCGTGACATCGCCTCCGAGATTGGTTTGCCTTTTTGGCTTCCTCTGATGGATGTCAGACTTCAGCCCGTTGTCCTGCAGCTATTCCTCATTGGTCTTCGAACGATAGGCGCTGTAGGCCCAAATCATTGATGCGTATTGTCTTTGGCGTCGACGTTCCTGTCAGAGAGAACGCTATCAGCGCGATCTGGGCCAACGAAGGGGCTCTCGTTTAACATTTCATCGCAAATATAACCGTTGATGAGGAAGACGGCTCCGCTGCGCACTCATCGACGGTTTAATGATGCGCAGCCCAACCGGCAGCCATTCATATGATTGCCAGCAACGTCCATCTGCTGCAGTGCAGGCCTCTGTTTAATGACGAACCTGACGATGGGCGGAGCCCAGATATCCCTCCGGGTGCTCGTCTTGCCCCGCCAACTGCTTCACGACTTCTGGCTGGTTGACGCGCAGGAAATGCCGGCCGCACTGGCTGATGATGTTGTCTCTTTGAAGCTTCGCCATGGTTCGAGAGACAGTCTCCATGGACAGCCCCAGATAGTCTCCAAGATCAAGTCGTGTCATTGGAAAATACAAGAGATGCTCGCGGTCTGCCAAACCCTGTGTCCGTCTCATATATAGACAAAGGAAGCCGCATACTCGCTCTTCGGCACTGTTACAAGACAGAAGCACCATGTGCTCCTGCGACGCTGCAACTTTGTCAGCAATATGAGTTAACACCTCGCGCCGAAGCGACTCGGAGGCGGCCATCTCCCTGGACAAAGTGGCACGTGCGATCCGCCTCACTTTCGCATCGTTGATCGCTTCGGCGCTGTATACGTAGCTTTCGCTGAAGGAAACGCCTAAAACATCTCCTTCCAGCAAAAAACCAGTAATAGTTCGGTTACCGTCGGGTAAGATCTTGAAGATCCGGAGCGCACCTTCGACCACGAGGAATACGTGCCGGGCTTGGTCGCCCTCAATGAACAGCTGCTCTCCGGCTTCGAGCCGCTCAGTGGGCTGCGCCCGCAAAAGCGCGCGCAGGCTTTCCTCAGATCGTGCGCCTCGAGTCGGCAAGTGTGGATATTTCACTTCTTGGTGGCCAGTGAGAAACATGACTACGGTCTCCATATTGGCCTCGGGGCGCTTCCGTACGAAGTGCCCGACGCGGCAAGGATAACGCGTACAAAGATGTTAATCAGTAGCATCGCGATCAATCCCATCGAATGCATTGCTGATATGCGTTCCAGATGTGTTTATCGGGTAGCCTATCTTCTTACGCAGCATCAGTGGCAGCCGTACCAATCTAGTTCGCTCCGGCGGTTTAACAGGGTTTTTTCTACTTCGTGATCCGCCAAAATCCTGCGAGATTCCCCCTCATGGGACGGAGTGTGATCACCCGCGAACTTGGAAAAAAATCATTAACTTTTCTTCACTTTGCGCGGCGTCAATATTCTCGCCCGCATCTGGCTTATGCGTCTACGCCGAGTTCAACCGGATCAGAGATCGAAAGATCACAGTTTGGGAGTAGCGTAGATGACGAAAGGTTCTCCAAGAGTATCGCTGGTCACCGGTGGTGCGGGCTTCATCGGGTTCAATCTCTGCAAGAGGCTGCTCGCCCAGGGTGACAAGGTCGTGTGCATCGACGACATGACATCGGGGATGCCGCAACACGTCGACGAGCTACGTCGGCATCCTGACTTCCAGTTCATCCGCCATGACGTATGCAAGCCGGTGGAGTTGAAGGTTGACCGTATCTTCAATCTTGCGTGCCCGGCGTCTCCGCCCGCCTATCAGTCGGATCCCATCAAGACGACACTCACCAGCGTCCTTGGCGTCCGCAATATGTTGGAACTAGCCTTGGCGAATGGAGCACGGATCCTGCACTCGTCAACATCGGAAGTCTATGGTGATCCGCTCGAACACCCTCAGCGCGAGAGCTACAACGGCAACGTCAAGACGATGGGGCCTCGCGCCTGCTATGATGAAGGCAAGCGTTGCGCCGAGACGTTGCTCCATGACTATCACATGATGCATGGCGTGGATGTCCGCATCGTGCGGATCTTCAATACCTACGGACCTGGAATGCGTGCCGACGACGGGCGGGCGGTTTCCAACTTTGTTACCCAGGCCCTAACCGGCCAGGACCTGACGATCTATGGCACGGGCAACTATACGCGATCCTTCTGCTACGTGGACGATCTGATCGACGGGATGTTGCGCCTGATGGAACTCGACGGTGATCACCCCGAGCCCGTGAACCTTGGAAATCCCCACGAGATCGCCATCAGGGATCTGGCGGACATGGTGCTTGCGGAGACTGGTTCCTGTTCCCACACCATCCACCTTGCCAATGCCATCGACGACCCCCGGATACGCTGCCCCGACATTACCCGCGCTACGCAGTTGCTCAACTGGAAGCCAAAAGTCCGCATCGAGGAGGGACTGAAGGAGACAATTGACTACTTCCGGCGCGTGCTGGCGGAGCCTGAGGTGAAGACAACCCGCGAGAGGTGACCCCATGCTGCTTCTAGAAGATCAGAGCGTTTACGCAGGTGCCCACAGGGTGGTGACTTCGGAGAAGTCAGAGCCTGCGCCGGCTCGCCATGCTGGCGACGCTAGACGGTTCGGTGTACCGGGAAAGCTACGCCTGCATCCTGTTTTCCACGGCTGGCGGAGCGTGGTTAACATGGCCGGCATAGCAGTATGGGCGGCCAGTATTGGCTATCTTGGTGAGTGGTGGTTCGATCCCGGTCATGTGGAAACTTTCCCCCGCTATATCGCGGTAACAGCGGCGCTCGCCTGGGCCACACTCACTCCGGCGTATTTCATCTTCATCTTCGCATTCGCGAAGATACCGCCGAAGGACGCGCCGGTGCTGCCCGAGTTGCGTGTAGCTGCGGTGGTGACCAAGGCACCGTCCGAACCGTTCGCAGTGGTGCAGAAGACGCTGTTGGGAGCGCTGCACCAGAACGGCATAACCTGTGACGTTTGGCTGGCGGATGAGAGTCCGGATGCTGTGACGCTCGCATGGTGTCGCAAGCATGGGGTGAGAGTGTCTACCCGCAACGGGGTAGCGGAGTATCAGCGGTCGGACTGGCCGCGACGTGCGCGTTGCAAGGAAGGAAACCTCTCCTATTTCTACGATCAATATGGCTATGCGCGGTACGACATCGTCGCTCAGTTCGATGCAGACCATGTTCCCTCTCCAGATTATCTCCGGCACGCGGTAGCACCATTTTCTGATCCGCGAGTAGGCTATGTCTCGGCGCCAAGCATATGTGACGCAAATGCGCCAGCAAGTTGGTCGGCGCGAGGTCGCCTTTATGTTGAGGCGAGCATGCATGGCGCCTTGCAGGCCGGATACAATAACGGCTGGGCGCCGCTGTGCATCGGCTCACACTACATAGTGCGCACGGCTGCGCTGAAGGAGATTGGCGGCCTCGGCCCCGAGCTCGCTGAGGATCACTCGACCACGTTGCTGTTCAATGCGGCCGGCTGGCGCGGCGTTCATGCAATCGATGCGATCGCACACGGCGATGGGCCTAAGACCTTCGCCGACCTTGTAACTCAGGAATTCCAATGGTCTCGAAGCCTAATGACGATCCTGCTGAGGTACACGCCCACATACCTGCCAGGACTTCATGGACGCATTCGCTTCCAGTTCCTTTTCTCGCAACTGTGGTACCCGCTTTTTTCTATCATGATGGCTCTGATGTTCGTCATGCCTGTGTTCGCACTCTTGACCGGTGTTCCGATGGTTAACACTACCTACTGGGATTTCTTCGTCCACATGGCACCTGCCTCCGTGACTGTGCTGCTATTGGCATATTGGTGGCGGTCAACCGGGATGTTTCGTCCTGTCGATGCCAAGATCATCTCCTGGGAGGGCATGGCATTCCAGTTCCTGCGCTGGCCCTGGTCTCTGGCCGGTACGGTGGCTGCAGTTTTCGATCACTTTCGCGGCCGCGTTGCGGACTTCCGCGTGACTCCCAAGGGCCACGAGCGCTCGGCGCACCTCCCCTTCAGGGTGATCGCCCCGTATCTTCTCCTCGGGCTCGTTGCTGCTACCACTGCGTGGCTGGTGCGCGATCCCGGCACGGCGGCCGGCTATTACCTCTTCAATATCTCGCATGCCGTCATTTATGGCGGCCTGACGCTCTTCGTGCTGATCCGGCATAGTCTGGAAAATAATCTCGACTTCCTGCCGCGCACCCTGCACGGCCTGCTGGCCGGAATCCTGCTGTTAAGTGTGGCAGGCGCGACATGCCTCGCGATCCACAACAACGGGCTGAAGGGAGTTGCGGCATGGAACGAGGGCATCAGCGCGTTCACCCTGACGCGGCCCGTCTACTCATACACCGGCGCAGGTAGGTCAATGACCGACGAACCGGAGCTGAGGTTCGCGCCGCGTTGGAATTTTCCCCACCAACAGAACGATTGGAGTGCAAGTAATGGTTAGCAAGAAACTGGCAGTTGTCGGCACTGGCTATGTTGGGCTGGTGGCAGGCGCATGTTTCGCCAAATTGGGCCACGACGTCATATGCGTCGATGTCGATAAAGAGCGGATTGATACCCTTAACGAAGGCGGCATCCCCATCTTCGAACCGGGGCTTGAGGCTCTCGTCCATGAGGGCGTTGCCGCCGAGCGGCTCAGATTCACGACGAAGATCAGCGATGTAGCGCCGTGTGACGCCGCCTTCATCGCCGTAGGCACGCCTCCACGCAAGACCGATGGCGAAGCCGACCTGTCCTTTGTTCATCAATGCGCCCGCGATCTTGCCGCAGTGTTGAAACCAGGCTCGGTGATTGTCGACAAGTCGACGGTGCCCGTAGGCACCGGTGATACGGTGGAGCGGATCGTTGCTGAGACCCGACCGGGCGTTACGATCCATGTCGCGTCCAACCCGGAGTTTCTGCGCGAGGGCTCCGCAATCGGCGACTTCCTGGAACCGGACCGCATCGTGATCGGATGCGACGACAAGGAAGCCGAGGATGTCTTGAGCGAGGTATACGCCCCCTTGCAGGCGAAAGGTTACCGCCTGATCAAGACCCGGCGTCGCAGTGCCGAGCTCATCAAATATGCCTCGAACGCTTTCCTCGCCACGAAGATCACCTACATCAACGAGATGGCTGACCTGTGCGAAGCGGTCGACGCCGACATTGCGGACGTTGCGCTTGGCATGGGGACCGATAGCCGCATCGGACCCCAGTTCCTCCAGGCCGGTCCCGGCTACGGCGGCTCATGCTTCCCCAAGGACACGCTGGCACTCGTGCGCACTTCGCAAGAGTTCGGCGTCAACCTGAGTATCGTTGAGCAGACCGTGGCTGCGAACACCGCCCGCAAACGGCGGATGATCCAGAAGGTGCGCCATATCCTGAACGGCGACCTCGACGGAAAGAAGATCGCGGTACTCGGGCTAACGTTCAAGGCAGACACGGACGACATGCGTGATTCTCCGGCAATTCCGATGATCGAACTACTTCAGAGAAGCGGCGCAGACGTCCATGCCTACGACCCTGAAGGTATCGAGCAGGCCAAGAAGGTGCTCGATAACGTCACCTATCACCACGATCCTTACAAGTGCTCACAAAGTGCTGACGCCGTGGTGATCATGACCGATTGGGCAAGCATCCGTCACATCGACTTGGCCAAGCTCGGTTCAGTCATGCGGTCCCGTGTGCTGATTGACCTGCGCAGAGTCTGCAACCCCGAAGAGGCCGCCAAGCACGGGTTTGCGGTTGAGACTATCGGGAGAAAGGGTCTTGAGCCAGACGACGTCTGGCATGTCGAGCCGAAAGTCATGGTGACGGGTAAGAGCTTCCCGGCCCAGGAACGGGAAGCAGAGGCGGCCTAACTTCGACAACATAGAGGTGAAGAAAATGGTTAGAGTGAAAGACAGCATAAAAGCAACAAAAGTCGGGACCCGAGCAGGCGGCGTGGCTCTTATTGCCGCTCTACTCCTGTCTGCCATGGGACCAGCTCTGGCGGGGAACTCCCCCGCCCACGGTCGGCCATTGACCGCTTATGAACTCCTCCTGCTGGTCAAAGATCGTACTTGGCAGTGGGACGAGGGTGCCGGGCGCTTCTTTGGCGATGACAGACGCTTCATCGCCTTCACAAATGGGAAGGACGGCCCGACCTACGGCGAAGGCCACTTCCGCCTTTCCGATAAGGGGCGGCTTTGCCTCGCCGTTAAATGGGGCAGCGGTGCCGGAGTTAGCGATGCTGGCACCTGCTTCCTCCATAGGGAGGTGGATGGCGTTATTTACCAGCGCCGCGAGGGAAGCGGGGATTGGTATCCCTTCAAGCACAAGCCGCTGGTCGAGACCGACGAATACGCCAAATTTACGAAAGACGACCTCGTATCTAAGGAATTCGCGAAGATTAAGGCGGAGGTGGACGCGAAGACCAGACAAGGGAAAGGCGACCAATCATGAGCGGAAAAAGCATCAGCATCTCCCGACGAGGGATGCTTCAGACAGCCGCCATGCTTGCCGGGGGCGCAGCATTCACGATGGCCGCCGGCAATTCACTGGCGCAGACACAGTCCCCGGCCCAGGCACAGGATGCTGCACCTTCCCGGGATGTCCTGAAGGACAAGCGCCCGATCATTCACGCAAACGGGTCCCGTTTCGGAGCCTATGACCCGCACGGTGATTTCAGGGATGAGAAAGACGACGTCACTGAGCATCTGTTCCTGCCCTGGGAAGACGTCGATCTCTCCAACCTCGATACCGCCGATGATTATGCGTATCAACGCGGTCGGAAGCTCCTCATCACGATCGAGCCCTGGTCGTGGGACATGAACTGGAACGTGTCTTCCAACAAGCTGCGCCAGCGCATTATTTCTGGTTACTATGATGCAAACATGCAGGCCATCTGCGATGCGGTCTCCAGCTTCAAGTGCCCGATCACCATCCGCTGGGCGCAGGAGATGGACAATCCCTACGGCCGGTTCCCCTGGTCGCTGTGGCCGCCGGCGGACTACATCAAGGCCTTCCGGCGCATGCACGCGATTGTCAAGAAGACACTGCCGGAGGCCAAGATGATGTGGTCGCCACGTGGCGAGAAAGGCCTCCAGGCGTACTATCCGGGTGACAAATTCGTCGACATCGTCGGCCTCAGTGTGTTCGGATACGAGCCTTTCGACGAGATAGAGTATGGCGCGGCCCGTACCTTCGCCGAAAGCCTTAAACAAGGCTACGATTTGTCCGTCGGATTCGGCAAACCAATCTGGGTCGCAGAATTGGGCTACGAAGGCAGCAAGGAGTACCTGACGAGGTGGGTCCAGGAGGCTACGCGGAAGTACTCCGAGTATCCAGCGCTTGAGGAAGTGGTCTACTTCAACGACAGGGAAGTCTGGCCCTGGCCTTACGGCCTCGGGTTGCCCAACTGGCGGGTCGTGAGAAATGCGCCGATATATACGCGACGGCCTCAACGCGGCTGATCGGCGAGTCTCGTTCGAATAGACAATCGGGAAGGGTCTCTATACGGAGGCCCTTCCCGCTCGGGCTGCAATCGGGCGACGGTTCGGCCCTTTTAATTTCTAAGACGTGCGTCGGCGAACCAGTTACCATCGATGCGCCAGTCAGGGCTACCAAAGCCTTGGGGCCATCGATCCGGTTCCCTGTCGTTGAAGTAAACAATGCCCCTAAGCAAGTGAAAGTCATTGGGTACTTCAATAATCGAATACAGGCTACGAAACCAAGCCTCCCTATATTGACGGGTTCCAGCCACACCGAGTTCGGCAATGTAGACTGGCTTTCCGAACCTAACGACGCGATCATATTTCTCCTGGAAGGTTTCTCCGAAATCGCGCCAGCCGCCGTGTTGGTCCTGGTCGAGAGCCTCTAGCCCCCAGACGGCCAGCCCCACGTAATCTACATAGGCGTCGCCGGGATAATAGAGGGCAAGGTTCCTCTCGCCCTTGGGCGACCAGATGAATGCGGCCCGCGGAACCTTGCGGCGACAGGCATCGACAAAGTACCTATAAGCCTGCTTGTAGCCTTCGCTATCCTGCCTCGCCCATGGATAACGGCCGGTCGGATCCTCCATCTCATGCCCCCACCGCACATAAAGTGCGCCGCTGAAATCAGCCATCACGCCGCATAGCGTGTCAATCTCCACGTCGAAAGATCCCGCGGTGATGTCCAGGAACAGCCGATCTCCGCCGTCGCGCCAGTTCGGGGCTTTGGTGAACGGTTCAACGGTTACGATGATCGCGCGGTTTTGGTTCTGCGCATCGTAAAGTGCGCGGCGTAAATCCCCATCGTCCAGCGTCTGCCAGTAAATAAAAATGTGTTCGATATCGACATAGGGGGAGCCGTAAAATCGGGCGTGGGGATCATAGACACCGAGAACGACCTGAGACTTCGCGTCCGTAGACTTCGCGTCCGTGCCTGAATTTTCAGGAAGCATGTACCGGTCCGAATTGGCGTTGGATGGTTTCAGGCTGCAAACCGCTAGTAAACATGCTGTTGCCACGCCTCGCAGAATGCTCCTCCTCATCGGCTCCTCCTACGGTAGATAGACAACCACATGCTTTGGTATCGAACCGCGCAAGCGGCATTCCTAATGCGTCTCTCATAGCCGTTTATTAAGGCTGGCGATTTGGTTGAATTCCTGCTATCTACAAATATGCTCATATACATGATGTCGCTAATAATGCCGGGATTTGCAAGGTGAAAAACATCCTAGTGACCGGCGGCGCCGGCTACATTGGTTCTCATGCATGTAAGGCTCTTGCTGCACGAGGCTACCAACCGATCGCCTACGACAATCTGGTCAATGGTCACCGAGAAGCCGTACGCTGGGGTCCCCTTGAGCACGGAGACATACGCGATCGACGTCGTCTTGACGAGCTCATCGACCGCTATCGACCCGAGGCTGCAATGCACTTCGCGGCCTTCGCATATGTGGGAGAGTCTGTCGCCGATCCGGGGAAATATTACAACAACAATGTCGTCGGCAGCCTCTGTCTTCTGGAGGCCATGTTGGCTAGGGGAGTGAAGAAGCTCATATTCTCCAGCAGCTGCGCTACCTACGGCATTCCCGAGAGCATACCAATCACCGAATCCGATGCTCAACATCCCATCAACCCATACGGGATGTCGAAGCTCGCGGTCGAACGGATGCTGTCGGATTTCGGCGTCGCACACGGTCTGCAATGGATCGCCCTGCGCTATTTTAATGCCGCTGGCGCCGATCCTGCCAACGAGATTGGCGAGGACCATGACCCTGAAACGCGCATCATTCCGCTATTACTTGCCGCGGCCGATCGCCAGATGGATGAGGTCACGATATATGGGTCGGACTATGATACTCCGGACGGAACCTGCATCCGGGACTATGTCCATGTAACCGATCTTGCGGATGCCCACGTGAAGGCGTTGGATTGCCTCTTCTCCGGACAGCAGTCGCAGCCGCTCAACCTTGGTACCGGCACGGGATCGTCAGTCATGGAGCTCATCGAAGCCGTCCGTGCAGTGACGGGACGTGAGGTTCCCTATCGCTTTGGAGCACGCCGGCCGGGCGATCCGGCTGTGCTGGTCGCAGAGTCACGCGCCCATGCCGTCCTCGGATGGAAACCGGTTCACAGCAGTATCCATCAGATCGTTGAGACGGCGTGGCGCTGGCATTTGAAGAAGAAGGCGCGACGTTTGGCCGGTTGACGGTGCGTCGTCGTCTGTTCTCGTTCAGTCCAGGGTCGCATGACGGCAGCCAGAGATCACTCGGTGTGCGGGTTATTGTAGAACAAAATAGAGAAAAGACAATGAAGATAGTCGCAACGCGCCGAACCGCTCAAATCCTCGCCATGGCGATGAACGTTGTACTTACAGCAGTCTGCATGTCCTTCACAACCATTCCGATCTTTGCCAGCACCGAAGCAGCGCAGCACACGAGATCCCGCACCGAGCACAAGCCGGTCACATCCAGGATTCCTGGTAAAGTAAAGGTGACGGGTTCCGCCTATGTGTGCTTGGCAAGCGGCTTCGGCCAAATGGGTCGCTGCATACTACGACGGCCCTCCTCATTTAATAACGGTTCCCGCTGAAGCGGCCCGTTCGCCCATCGGGCGACCGAGCCGTATGACGTCGGACAGGGGACGCTTGATTACTGAGAAAGCTTAAGCTTGTTCCGCTCGTAGCCGGCGGCAACTAGATCGCCTTGCTTCAGCTTAAGCACTTCATCGCCGGGGCGCGGAGGAATGTGACCAAATACGTACCACTGCCCGCTCGGTAGTCGCCGTTGCCAGATCGTCTGGCCGTTGCTCTTATGTTCAAAACAGGTTGTTGCCATGCCGTTACCATCCGAAGCGAACCACCTGGCGGTAAAGCAAATCCTCCCTGGATCCTGAGCGTACCACCGGCCATCGGCGTAGCTGGCCTTCGCGCCACGTCCAGAGAAGGCCGTAAAGCGGAGGCGATTCCCCTCACCGAAATATCCCGCGCCGTCATTCCAAAGCCAGGTGCGGTTTTCATAAAGCGCGTGGAGGTCTTTGACCGTTAGAGGTCGCGTTTCTGATACTGGCGCGTCACCCGGTTTTTCGACTAAATCGGCCGAGTGGACAACGGTTGCAGCGCCAAGCGCAACGACTAAAGCTCTAAGGCAGGTAAACAAGCCGGAAGACATTGCGAGCACTTTCCCCGCTCCTTCATTTGGACTTCATTATTCCCTGATAGCACCCCGTTCGGAAAACAAACAAGCAGCAGAACGCGGTGATTTACATCTTCCTATAACCGTGGCTGGGGAGATTTGTTCCCTTGCTTGTGTAGCGGCAGGCAAACACGCGTGCCAAGCGACGCGGCAGCTGAGACGAAGGCATGCGAGCGTTGAAGTTGTCAGGCTAATCGAATGGCTTGGGAAACCTCGCCCCATTCGCGGCAACAACCGTCTTCACGGAGCGGATGATGCTACCTCGTCCAAGACGAAGGAGTGTCTGTACGGATCCGTGCTCTGCCGGAAGGAGGAAACTTCGGCCAGCGCACACGCTGCGCACGCGAGATTGAAGCAAATCGGTTGAATGCCGTTCCGCATACGCCACTCTGCCAACAATGCGCCCAGGGGATGACCTGGTAGGCCGCCCTTTTGGCGCTAGAGCGAAGGGAACGGCCCCGAGGAAAAGAACACCGATTCGTCCATGGGCGATTCAAGGAAGCCACGCCTGTCAAGGCGTAGCTTCCTCGTTAATCGAGCAAGAAAGACCGGGACCTTGAAGTCCCCGATAATCGATTCGGTGACGCCACCAAAGATGTGCTCCAGTATTCTTGGATGTCCAATAGGCACCCATTACGATCGTGTCGCATTCGATTTCAAGCGCGTGCTGGCGCAAGATATCTGCCGTCCGCCGCTGGGGAGTTGCTCAACGGTGGTGGGCACACCGTGGCGGGTGAGGAAGGTGGCAATATCGGCGCCGGATTCTCCACCGTTCTTGAAATAGCTGCTGTCGCGATCTACTGCAACAAAGTGGGTGTTTCTTCGCTTTTCAGCATGCTCAGCGCCGCCTTGGCCGCATTCGCGGCTTCGGGCTTCGAATTCCACGAAAGCATAACAGTTTTTTGAGAAAGGCTAGTCGTGCCGCTCTCCGGCATCAACAAAAGATGGGAGGTGGTATCATTGGCGAGACTGGTGGCGTGTTCTAGGTCAGCATCCGCATTCGAAAGGCCTAAGATTGCAAGTATGGTCTTGAGGTCATGTCTTGGCTCCTCTGATTGATCGGCTACTAGAGTAGCGTGCGGCCAGGACAAAGATGCCGCTATGATCTTCGTCAATCGTTCGATGTCCCGTGAACAGTCGTCAAGCTTGCGAGAGAGCAACGTAGCTTCGCGTTCATTTGGCGAACTCTTTTCCGCCCATCCACCTGTTCGCAGCCAGGCATGCCGTCGGGCGACACCGAATTTCAAGGCAGAAGGCTCGCATCTGGTTGATCAGGCGGGTTCTTGTTCCGATCGTCTGGTCCCGCACCCGGTGCAACGCCTGAAGATCGGCTTGCTCCTCACTCTAGAGTGTCGCAAATCCCATTTGTTTGCCGCGTGGCGCCGCCTCTGCGTCGATGATGTCGGCCTTCTTCGATTTACGTACGGCCCCATAAATTGCGCAGGATTAAGCGCACCTTATGTCCCAGCGCCTCAGGTGGCAGCAATGGCTCTCCGTTCGTCCGGCTACCATAAATGATTGGCATCAATGCAAA
Source organism: Brucella tritici (assembly GCF_902825325.1). GTDB lineage: Bacteria > Pseudomonadota > Alphaproteobacteria > Rhizobiales > Rhizobiaceae > Brucella. The sequence goes on from NZ_CADEAR010000028.1 coordinate 23,322, forward strand.
AGCATGGCGGCTGCGGTTTTATATGGAAGCGGCGACGACTGAACCGCTGCGGCAACAGAGGCGGTGCAGTATTCCTAACGGCGTAACCGGGGCGAAACAGCACATGATCGTCCAGCGAAGCGTGCAAAGGTTCATCAGTTCGGGTCTCTTGACACAAAAAGGAACAAATCAATGTCTCATCAAGCAAAAGTTGCTCTCGTCACCGGATCCGCACAGGGGATTGGCCGAGGCATTGCTCTGCGGCTGGCCCGCGACGGGTTCGACCTTGCCCTTGTTGATCTCAAAGCGGACAAGTTGAACACCGTCGCTGAGGAGATTGAGGCCCTTGGTCGCAAGACATCAGTCTTCGGTGCCGACGTCAGCGACCGCGCTCAGGTCTATGCCGCCATTGATCACGCGGAGGCGGAGTTGGGCGGTTTCGATGTCATTGTTAACAATGCCGGTATTGCACAGGTAAAGCCCATTGAAGACGTTCGTCTCGAAGACGTTGAAAAGATCTTCAGAATTAACATCCATGGCGTACTATGGGGAATTCAGGCTGCCGCAAAGAAGTTTAAGGCACGGGATCAAAAAGGTAAGATCATCAACGCCTCATCAATCGCCGGGCATGAAGGCTATGCAATGTTGGGGGTCTATTCGGCGACGAAATTCGCCGTTCGGGCACTAACTCAGGCATCTGCAAAGGAATTCGCCGCCAATGGCATCACCGTTAACGCCTATTGCCCCGGCGTTGTCGGCACGGACATGTGGGTCGAGATCGATGAAGCGTTCGCCAGGTGTTGTCACGTTAACTGGGCTACAGTTGCCTGCCTGACGGTTTGGGCGTAAATTTTGGCGATGCAGACATCAGAT
>NZ_CADEAR010000029.1 GCF_902825325.1 Brucella tritici
AATTTGTTGGTCGTCTTGCTCATATCGGCTCCACTTTCTCACGAGTTGGAGCCTCCGGCAAACCCGGCGCGGTTCAGGAACTTGCTGCAAAGCTGCGTGCTGAGAATGAAGAGTTGCGTAGACGTCTGGGGCGAACTTGAGGCGAATTGCTCCGCAGCATCTGCACCAGGGTGCTGTCAAAACAGATGACTTGCCACGTGTAAGTCATCTGTTCGCCTTTCGATGATGAAAATTTGAAGCCTTTGGTCTCTCCTTCCAAGGGCGTTCTAATAAGGCCAAGAGTGAGGATTACCATTCCGCACAACTTTTGGTCTGGATTAGTGCATGACGACCACCAAGCGTCACGGGCAGGATTATGCTGACTGCCAATACCAAGATGGAGTCACATCATGATTTTGGATCCCGCTCAGGCCGAGGCACTCTACAAAGCGATACAAGCCCTGAATGAAGGGGGCGGCCAGCTACTTAACGCTTCCTTTGACGCATTCGTCCTCGGTGAGGCAATCATTGATGTTTGCACCCACACTGATGATCGCATCGAACTGCGATCTGCCGGCAATGTAACTGAAATACACGACGACCTATCCGCTTTCGCAGCTGCCTATCGTTTGCAAGCACTGTGATTGCTCAAGCGAAGGATGACATTGCGTTTGATTTTAGTTTTTTATCTATGAAATCTTGGTACGGACCGCTGGGCTGAAACTTAACAGAAGACAATTGAATAATGCGCTTAACCCATTGACCGGGTCATCGTCCAATGACGTGCTTTTTTGCTATTTCCAAGGCCTTCCGTGCATTGTTCTCAGCGGTCTCCTCGGTCGGCGCGACAGACTGGATTGTGAGCCTGTCTCCGCCCTCCACGACAAAAATATTCACCCCCTTCAAGCCACCAACATTCGGGAGGCGGATAAGTCGTCCAACTGCAGGGGAGACATCGATTTTCTCGATTTTAAACCCGATTTCTTCGGAACTGACGTCCAACTCTTTGAGATAACCTTCGTCGGTTCTGTTTTCCTGTCCCTGCTCGTCGACATGGCGATCGATAGCGATCATCAAATGTTGATCGTCATCTGTTCCGCAGCAGGACATCCGAAAGTTAGTCGGTTCTTCCGCATGATACGCAGAGGCATCGAAAATTGACCAGAGCTCCTGCTTGATGGGCGTGAGCTCGCGGATTTTAAAACCGTCAGCCCACACGGGGACATTAATTCCGGCAAGTGCAATCGCGATGACGACCGCTATGAAAGTTCTATTTTTCATTCAGGGACCGTTACATTAACCTAAGCACGACCACAGTGAATCTGGACCGCTACTCTAAAAAAGCAGCCAGAACCTGCGCGTCATGGCAGAGTTCAGACAGCCAAATCAGATCAGACACACTGGCCCGGCAAAGGGACAGTTCGGCGCAACTGCGTTTGCGGCTTCCCTACCAAATTCAAAGAAAGTCTTTAGCCCTTGGTTTTCTCCTTCAGGATATAGTCGAATAGTCTAGGGAGCGATGGGGGCCCCTTCCCTGACAAGAAGAAACCACAGGCTATCAAAAGAACCTTTCGCGTCTCATGCCTAGCAGTTTCGTCGTTAGCGTGAAACATTGGAACCTTCTTGAAAAAAGCGCCTGATCTGCATCAAATGTATGGTACATCAGGCCGCTTTCAGTTCATGGATAGCTGAGAGCTGATCCTGAATGGCTACTGCCTCCGTTTTAAGGTCGTAACTTGACTGCATATTCATCCAGAATTCGGGCGTGGTACGGAAGAACTTTGCAAGGCGCAGCGCAGTATCAGGTGTAACGGCGGTCTGTTCGGTCGCCAGACGCTCAATACGAGTGCGAGGGACATTCAGATTCCTGGCAAGCGCGCCCGCACTCATCCCGAGCGGGATGAGATATTCTTCCCGAAGGATTTCGCCGGGATGGACCGGGGGCAGTATACTGGTCATGGCTTCTTCCTTTCAGTGATAGTCAACAATTTCGATTTGTCCAGCGCCAGCATCGGTCCAAACGAAACAGATGCGCCACTGATCATTGATGCGGATCGAGTGCTGCCCTTTACGGTCCCCCTTCAGAGCTTCCAGCCTGTTACCGGGAGGAGAACGAAGATCATCGAGAATTAAAGCACTATCGATCATCGTCAGTTTACGAACAGTTGTTCTTATCAAATCTGCCGGAAACCCGTTTGGCGCTTTGCCGCCTGCAACGGCTTCGGTTCTGGCATCCTTGTAAGAACGGATCATGGCTTGCTCCTGCGGCTTGTATCATATCCTGATACAGCTGGCAGTCAATAGTGTTGTATCATACCGTGATACAGTGCGGGGTTCAAGGCCGAAAACGAGGCTTTAGCTCGACAGCTCCCGAAGATTTTGCTTTGATCTTTTAAGGGATTTGGGGATCCAAAATTGTCGAAGGCAACCAACTGGATATTTGGGGCAATTGCCCTGTTCATTCTCACCAAAGTTTTCGGGAATGACGAGCCGGCCTCCGTATCTCCACCCGCCGCTATTCCACCACAGGAGACAATTCGGGCAACTGAGCAGGCTCCTCAGCCTTTAGGCTTCATGCAGGCTAAAACTCACGACAGACAAACCAGCCGCCGCCGCCGTCGGCTGGCCAGCACCCAATCGTTGGAAAATGGCTTTATTCGACCGCCAAAGTAAACATGAGAACCGAGGCGTCGTTAACTGCACGCGTCAGTATGGTTATCGGTAGAGGTAAAAGGGTGCACGTTCTGAACTACCGCTCCGGATGGTTCAGCGTCACTTATGCCAATCGAACGGGATGGATTTCCGAGCGATACCTGGCCGAAAATCCGCCGCCTGCCGCAAATCGCGCGGTGCCGGCAATCAGGTCAACCTGTTCGGTCTCCATATCTTGGCACGTGTGATTGCCCATATGACGTCATGCGGAATGGCCGTTCGTGTGGGGGACGGAGCGCTTTTAGTCGCCCAGGTGGGCGTAGCCCTGTGTGCTATCGCTAACGAAATTGCCGTCAACTGGTTCGGCCTGGCGCAAATGCACCAACTCACGACAGGTGGAGATTAATATTAAAGGTCAAAACGGGAGAATCCAGTCAGAAAATTATCGCGATAATCGTCAAACCCGGAGTCAAGGTAGCTTCCACAGAATGAAAGCTGATTGTCATCGTACTTCGGTAAGCAAGAGCTCCCATCAATTGGCTATGTGGGTCTTGCGCAAGTCAATTGGACGTTTATTTTCCGGTTGCCAACCAAACTTTCCTCGCTCGCAAGAACGAGCGTCTTCACTGCATCCTTGTTGATTGGAATAATGCCTTGCTGCAGCATTTCTTGCACACGATCTATAGTGACGCTGCTTGTGTAGATCGCCCGAGCCGAGAAGCATCCGCAGTCACCAATTGGCCTATTCAATCGAAAATGGGCTTTCACCGTTATGGCATTTGCTTTTAAAACAGCGCTCTCGCCTGTGACCGTCACACACTCGGCCAGCTTGTTTTCAAAGGCGACACCGCCAACATCCTCAGCTCCAGCTACTCCGCAAAACGATGCCATTAGAACTACGCCGTAGATTAACCTGAGCATCAATCGATCCTTCTTTAACGTGGTGGCAACTGTTTGAGACAGCTGAGAATATTCGTGCCACAAACATGAACTTCGGAGCGTGTTGCTGGATCATCCAGCCAGCGGTGGTATGCGCTGCGGATCTCCACGTCCTTGTAATTGTAAGGTTCTCGCCTTCTTACTGACACGGGTTATTACGCTCTACATTATCTTTTTGTTGGCACAGATCCATAATTATCCCGCAACCAGATTTCCGTGTGCTTTCATTCCTGAAAACAGTAGCTGGCTGATTGAAAAAGTCCCTCCCCTCGCCTTCTCTATCAGAGATCGCAAATATCCGCCTGGCGAATTGATCGAGGCCAGTTTCTGGAGAATCCAAGCGATGGCCGTCGATGCGGATTCTGCCCCCATGAAATGGACAGCTTCTTGATAGGCCGAGCGACTGATGCCGAGAAATCCGGAAACAATTCGTGACGCATCAAGAAGTTCTCGCCATGTACCAATCCCCTTTATCCCGTATTCGCGGATATCCGGGCATGTTCGAAGCACCTGGTCGAGAGAGATTGAAGGAGAAACCCGTACCTGCTCTTCTCTTTCGAGGTTCACAGCATCAGAGCTTTCCGAAGAAGGCACCTTCAAATCAATCATCTTGCCTTTTTGAATCTCAAAAAGGGATTCTGTCAGGGATTCAGTATGCTGCCGCTCATACTGAGCGACGCTGCCGCTCAATTCCGGTACAATACCTTTTGTTTTCAATGCGTTATCCAATTCACCACGAATGGCATCAAGATTAGCTGTGACTGTAGCCAGTTGGACGGGAGATGCGCGGCGAGGAATTGCGTCAACGACCTCACGGAAGCGAACGAACACTTCTTCCAGACTCTCATTAAGCTTGCCAGTTTCTTCGGCCGCTTCGGCAAAAGTCGACGCGATATCCCTTCGCAAGACCGATACTTCGTCGCGAAGGCGCTTCAATGCTTTCTGATCGGCGAGAATTTTCTCTGCAGTAGCGGCAATTTCTGACGCTCGATCAAGCAATGGTGCGAAGGAAAATCCAAAAGCAAGCTCGACCTGCCCTTCCCTGTCCTTGTGAGCATAGCGCTTACGTGTCGGACTATCCTTGCGTTCAATGATCCTCGCTTCGACCAGGAATGCGAGATGTCGGCGAAGCGTGGACTCTGGCATACCATGGGCCCGGAGTGAAAGCTGGCGATTGGACGGAAAAACGACGAGGCCGCTTTTCTCATTCAGCTCATCCTCAGGCAGAAATGACAAAAGCGAGCTGAGTACGGCCAGACAACGATCATTGAGTTCGAGTGCCGATTTGGCCACACAGAGCTGCTTGTAGATTACCCAGCGGTTTACGCCCCTCCCCTGCTTTTTCTGTAGTTCAGGATTTTGGGTAAACGTCTTCATTCGTCCACACAGTGTGGACGTGATAGTCTCCAAAATTTGCATTTCCTCTCACCTTTCGAAAGGCAAAAGAAATCCACCCGCCAAAATGACGCTTATGACTCTTGACACTGATTCATGGAAATGCGATTCTCAGACTTGCTAAAGATCGAGAGAGGCTTCCATACGGCAACGTTTTGGGGGCCTTTTTCTTTTGCGTGTTATTCTCCGTTCTTATTGATATTTGATTGGCTAAATTCGTCGTAAAGCGAGTCCATTCTGCTAGCTAGCCATTCTGCAAAACCGTTTGCATTTCTATTCGTAAGTTCGATAGCTACTTTTTTCGCGCGATGGTTCATCAGGAGATTTAATGAACCATCATTCGAAGCCCAACGATTAGTGCTGGTGCCGGTACTTGTCTTCTTCGGAGCTAAAGATTTGGGCGCTGCCAGATACTCGCAGGCTTTTTGGAAACGCTCATTGCTTTCCAAAGACCTTATGTTGTCCGCGGACAACTCTCGAACAAGGCAATCAGAGTTTTCGGAAGAAATCAGATCGCCAAACTCCATCCAACGCCTTCTGCCGATTTCAGGGGCGGCACCAATCAACTCGATTACCTCAACGGAAATCTGCTTTACGACGGATAACATTTTTGACAAAGCGGCTTTGTCGACTGCAAGAGATGACATTATGACATCTCTTGCAAATCCCTTTGTCTCCAAGCGTTTAGCGAACAAAGCCCGTTCAATATATGAGAGATTTGTACGAGCATTATTCTCTTGACCTTGATTGATAACGAGCTGCTCATCTGTCAAATCGCGGACGATTGCGCGGACTTTCCTCCCTAGAATTTTTGCCGCTGCTAAACGTCGGTGCCCAAACGCTACCTGATAGCGATCTTGATTTGCAGGATTAGGCCTTGCAAGTATCGGGACGAGCTGACCGTTTTCACGAATTTGCGCTACTAGTTCGGAAAGTTTAGTTTGATCGATCTCGAGCCGATCCGAGACGAAAGATCCGTCAATCAAGCTGGGTTCTAGCTCTACAACTACTTGTCCTTCCGAAAGCTGCCTTTCAAGTTCATCGACGCGTTCGACTTTTTGTGTGATGTTCGTCAAAGATTTAGTAATTCCACCCACCGGAGCACTCCGTGCAGATGGTATGAAACCCGCCAGCGGCCTGGACTTCGTAATATCAGAATCAGGTGTCTGTGGGGACGTTGCGGCAGTATCCAATGATACGCCGATAAGATTCTTACGCGCCATCGATTACTTCCTCCCCCACGTGGCTCTCAAAAGCAATTCGATCTCCCCATTCACAGCGTTCAGTGAATCCATTGCGCGGTCATACGTGCCACGAATGAATTGTGAACGTTCCACCTCGTAGAGTGTCTGCTTGGTTACGCCAGCATCTGAAATCGCTGTGGACTTCAACATAGCATTCTGAAGCATCCGATTACCAAAAATAGCCCTCATAAATCCTGTCATCTGACTTTGGGGGCCGTCATTAGGTTCGTAACGAGTTACGAGATAACGCATCCAATCGTAGCTTGTTCGGCCGCCGGCCCGTTCCACGACCGCCATGAGTTCACTCGTCATCGCCAGAAACTGGCTCATAGACATGACATCGAGCATTTGTGGATGAACAGTTATTAACACACCTGTAGCTGCACACAGGGCGGACATCGTTAAAAAGCCCAACTGAGGAGGGCAATCGATAACGACAACGTCATAAAGGCTCTCTATATCGGCGATAACTTCACCTATTCGAGCGAAGAACATGCTTTCGGCACGTCCCGTGGTAATGGCTTTTGGTGTTTCATGTTCGAATTCCATAAGTTCCAGGTTGCCTGGAATGACGTGGAGATTAGGCGTATACGTAGCACGCACGATCTCAGTAATGTTGCGGGGTGCTTCGTATCGAATAGCACCGTAAAGTGTTTCGCTCTCACCAACGTCCAGTTCAGGTTGATGTCCGAAAAGTGCCGATAGCGACGCCTGGGGATCAAGATCGATCGCAAGCACGCGATATCCACGTAACGCGAGAAACTGGGCGAGGTGCGCAGATGTGGTGGTCTTCGCTGACCCACCCTTAAAATTCATTACCGCTAACACTTGGAGCTTTTCATTAGCTCTTCGCGTAGGGACATATTTAGGCGCCCCGTTCTTCTCATCTAATGATCTACGAATCCGATCCATGTCGTCCGGCGAATACATACGTCGGCCATTTGGCAAAGGTTCTGGGCCATGGCCATCCGATGCTACCTGTCTCAGGTAACCCTCTCCGATGCCAATATATGCAGCAGCCTCAGATGGTGAAAACTGACGAATAGTTTTCTGCGATGTCGGAGGGAATATTTTCTGCTGATGGAGCTGGAGTTGCCGCGACAATTCTAGCGAATCTGCCGACAACAGTGTCGGAAGGTGTTCTTGTTGATCCATCAAGTTATGACTTATTAACATTTGAGGCCCTTCAACTTCGCAATTGATTTAAAATCAACGTTAACTGCGAAGTTCACAGTAAGCCCGATTCGTAAACATTTTACAAACGATTAACCATGGCGGGGTTGTTGTCCGCGGACAACTGAAAAAGACGAACTATTTGACGTCTTCATTGAGGGACGAGTCCCCGCATAGCCAAATGATTGAAGAGGCTGAGGTCAGTGCACAAGTTGTCCGCGGACAACATTTGCAGTCTAATGATCGCCCGAGGGTTGCTTTGATGAATAGTCAAGAACTGCATTGGAAACTGAGAGCGTGCCGGGTGCTAGGTCAGTTTTCTTGGAGTCGTTATAACCAGTCGGTCGACGCTTCACTGGCTTAGGTTGCCCGTGCGACCACACAGACGTGCGGTATGCTACAGAATGGCAGCGCAAGTGAAGTTCGTGAAGGACTTCATTGCTGCCTGGACTAAGGTGATGAACGCCGACCGTTTCGATCTGGCATAAAGGCCGATCTAACGAAAAGCCTCCCCCAAATGTTCGGGGGAGGCTTTTTTATGCGCATCGCTGAAATGGCTTCGGCGTGGAATATTTCCTTACTTCGCCATATCGATGGCGGAGCTGAGCTCTTCCACCGCCTGATCCGCTGTCAGCTGACCGTTGAACTGGCGGGTGATGACGTCGAACATTGCATTCTTGATCGCGGTCGGCTGTGCGTGCGACTGCGAGAAGGAGCCGAGCAGCGATCCGCTCTTGTCGGCAGCAGCCAGATCCTTGATCGCTTTCTGTCCGCATTCGTCGAATGCCGTGGTCGGCACATCGGTACGCGCCGGTGCCGAGCCTTTCACCACATTGAAGGCCGACTGGAAATTGACATCTTCCACAGCGGTTGCGAGCGCAAGCTGCGCCTTGCGCTTGTCCTCACCCACTTCAAAGACAGCAAACTGATCGGCATTGAAGGCCACGGAACCTTCCGTTCCCGGGAAACGACCGCAAACGAAATCCGCACCGGGCTTCTTTCCAGCCTTGGTAAATTCGCCCTTGGCCCAGTCGCCCATGAACTGCACGCCCGCCTTGTCGTCAATGACCATGGCCGAGGCGAGATTCCAGTCGCGTCCCGAGAAATTGTCGTCCACATAGGTGCGCAGCTTCGCCATCCGCTCGAAGACCTGCTTCATGGTATCGCTCTTCAGGGCTTCAGGATCGAGATCGATCAGCGCCTTTTTGTAAAAATCCGGCCCGAACGACATCACGACACTGGTGAAGATAAGCGCTTCCTGCCAGGGCTGGCCGCCATGGGCAATCGGCGTGATCCCCTGCGCCTTGAACTTGTCGAGCAGAGCGACAAGCTCATCCCAGTTCTGCGGCACTTTTCCGCCAGCCTTGTCGAGCGCGGCCTTGTTGTACCAGGCCCAATTGGTGGAGTGCACATTGACCGGTGCAGCGATCCAGTGGCCGTCATACTTCGAGAAGTGTTGGATTGCGGGCGGGATGACCTTATCCCAGCCTTCCTTGTCGGCAACTTCATCCAGATTGCCGAGCACGCCCTGCTGTGCCCAATCCAGAATATCGAAACCCTGCATCTGCACGGCGGCTGGCGGATTGCCTGCCGTCACGCGAGCGCGCAAGGTCGTCATCGCGGCTTCGCCCGCACCACCGGCAACCGGCATGTCGACCCAGCCGATACCCTGTTTTTGAAGGTTTTCCTTCAGGAGATTAAGCGCGGCCGCTTCGCCGCCCGAAGTCCAGTAATGCAGGACTTCCACGCTTTCCTCGGCCTGCGCGAAACTTGCCCCACCCAAAATGCTGACACCCGCCAGCAGCATTCCCATCATCAAGCGCATTCTCATATCTCCTCGTTAGGAATAATGCAGCTTATCATGGACTTGCGCGAACGGAATGCTCTATCGCGTTGGAGGTTTTTATTCGTTGGCCTTATCTGCCAGCGTCGTATGGACCAGAACGAGCCGAGGAAGACCACATCATCTGCTAAGTAGATCGTGCATTGTCCTATAGCGTTGAGGAGGTTTTTTCTCGTCGGACGGAAAAAGCACGCAAAATGAATAATGACTATAACACGGCGTTCGTTCCCACTTGCAAACTCAATTGAGTGCATCCAAAGGAGAGGATTGCGTATCCGCTTCTCTCGGTATCGCATAATATCCGTGGTGCCGTTCGAAGGGAACAAATTGAGACCGAACCTGAGTTGGGAGGCGGAATGCAGGCGGTAAAACGCAATGGCCGATGAGGTCTCTGAGGCAGCTGCAATTCCACAACAGGTGTCGTTAAACTTGCATGAATTTCCGAAAGGGTAACATGGCCAAATTTGGTATCTTGCGATCCATAGGGCACAATGTTGCAGACTCGGTGGGGTCTGGTGTGGGGTTGCTGGTTGGGGTCTATTCGATGGACATATATGGTGAGGCTGCAGCTTCGCCGGAGGGCTATATCGAAATCAATTTTCTCACTGGAAAAACGTCTGGCAGTAAAGTCAGTGAATCCTTGGGCGACGCCATAAAGCTGTATAAGGAGGGGCTACCGCGTCTTTGTACGCGACACGGAATTGATGTCGCGGAGTTTCGACAATTGACGGCGCGTTATTCGGGGCAGGGTGTGTTGCGTGGTTTTTGCGTAACCACGGAAAATAGCCAAGGACGAACGTTGATTGACGAGTATCGAGGCATGCCCGGAAAGCGGCTCAAGGTTATGGATCCGTTCGGGAGAATCCGGCCAAAGAACGGAACGGCTTCGAGATGAAGGCGCTAGCGTTGGTATGAACTGAATCCAGGCTTTCTATAAATAGCCAATGCAGCGGTTTCGATCTTGATAAGTTGGATAAAGACAGGTCAGTTCTGCAAGACAAACTGGCCATCGTTATCGAAGCAATTAACGCATAGCGAGCCGTGTTGCCTCGATCGATGCGGCGAAGGATTTGGCCTTGAAACACCGGATTTTCAGAACCCCAGTGGAAAGTCGAACGGTTATGGTATCTGTAATCAATCTTCGCTCGACTGAAATCCCGATGATGTCCTCCAACGGTACTTCAACATTCAATTCGTCAGGACGGGCGTGTAATGCCCGGTTCATGTCGTTCGGGCGGAAACTCAAAGCAGTCGCTGTCAGCTGGCACTTGCCCCCGACCCATAATCCGCCCTGCTTACGACGACGCCCATCGATCAGACGCGAAGTTGTATCTGGCAAGGAATTGGCTTCCGACAATGTCGCTTTGTCGAAGAAAACGTTGACGAGGCGGCTGTCGATAACGTTTAGCGTGGCAACCTCCCGGTGATGCTCTGTCATAATACGTGTCTCATGAAAGGACTAGGATTGCAGCAAGTGATCTCAATTGCCAGGCGCCAAAACATTTTGACGGCAGATTACGTGATTTCAAGGCTTTGAAGCACTGCGCCGCCTGGTATTGATGGGTGGTCAAAAATGGGGACCTCTCATTCCAATGACGCACTGAATGAAAGTAAGGACGATCAGGCCAGATGGAGGGTTTCTACATCGCCCAAACTGCTGATTATGGCTCCTCCAAGAAGAGTGCCGTCAGAAGGGAAGGCCACTGTCTCCGGCGACAGCCTTCTCTGCGTCATTTGTCTGCAGCGCAATATGGCACTCCCGCAATGATGGCGACTGCTCGATCCAAGGGTGATTATCAAACTGGCCTCGTAGGGTAGTCTCCTTCAATTCCGGGCTTTTGAACCTAGAAATCTCTACCGGCTAGCGTTGGCGTATACTGCCGAGCGAGCAGGATCAGTTCAGCCTGACGATGCAATCCCGTCTTATCATATATGCGCAACAGATGCGTCCGGACGGTGCTGGTACCGATCGCAAACCTTGCGGCTGTTTCGTTTACCGTCAGACCATCTGCGATTGCCTCGAATATTCGGCGCTCAGCGTCCGTAAGGCCGAAGAGCGCGGCCACAGCTTTTCCCGCGTCTTCAGCCGAAACGGTCAGAGGCGTGAGCAAAAGCGCGTAATCGGCGCTCTCACCACGCTGGTTCGTCCCCTTTTCTAGCGGCAGCACATGCAGACTGCGCAGATTTCCATCGCTGCCCAGTGGTATGCCGAAAGGATCGCCAGCCGGTGCCCGGCTTCCGCGAATGGCGAATTCGAGCGCCTTTTGCGCCGATGGTGCGGTGAGCACCAACCGTCCATCGTGTATACAATAATGACCGTCGCGATCAGCCAGTCGAACGGCAGCCTCATTTTCATAACTGACTGTCAGATCAGCACCTACCAGAACGATCGGCTGTACCAGACTGTCAAGAACCGACCGGAACCCCGTAACAGCAGTAGCATGCTTTTCCAGGACACGACCGATGGTCGCGGCCCTTTGCAGATGCGGTAACAGCAGACGAATGATCTCGATCTCACGCGGTCCGACAAGGCCATGATCTTCATGGCGGTTGAAGCCCATCGATCCCACTGACAAATGATCACGTGTCAGGCCAACCGCAATCGCATCGACAAAACCTTGCGGCTGATTGAATTCGATATGAAAGGGATGGCTGGACTGCGGCGCGATGGCGTCAGGGTTGACGCGTGACAAAACCGCCGGCTCATCGATGGGCAGGGAACTGATGACTTCTTCCCCGCCCCACATATCCACCAGTTCTTCGCCATAAAAGGAAACTTTGTCGAGCCATTGCTCCTCAAATCCGGTTGTGGCTGAAAGCAGTGGCTGTCCGTCCTCCAGTGAGATAACACTTATCACACCCGTCCTCAGATCGAGTTCCCGGCAGATGCTTTCCATGGTTTGGGGCCATAGAGCGGCGTCGATGGCGCAATCGTAAATCTCACCAATCAACGCCGACAGTCTTTCCTGCGAAATCATTCGCGCCCCACCTCCCCAGGTGTACCCCGAACCCAATGCAAAAGAATATAGCATCGTCTCCACCATTTGGTGGATGTCCTTTGTTTGCGAGCGTGCCACATTTCAACAGCAAATCAAGAATGGGGGATATTCATGGGACGGATGAACATGACTGGCCTGCTGATAGTGGCAGGTTTTGCAACCGGTTTTCTGGCAGATATCGATTTTTCCCAGGCACAGCAGATTAATCTGCAGCGACATTGTACACCGGCAGGACCGAACGCCTGCCGACACGAAATGCCGAAGTTCACTCAGGATCAACCGCGCTATATCAGGCCTCATGTGGGCAAACCGAGAGTTCAAACCGTCAAACCGCTCCTTCCGCCGAAACATCGCCAGCCTCCTGTCAAACCGGGACAATGGGCTGGAAATCAAATCCAGCCGCCGCACAAGCAATACCCGGATATTGCTCGCAAACCGACGCCTATGCCGAACCATTACAACGGTCATGACCGCTACCGTAAACCCCGTCCCGGCTATCGTCGTCACTCGGACGGCTGGTGGTATCCGCTCGCGGCGTTCAGCGCAGGAACCTTGATCGGCAGCATGACCGCGCCACAACCGCAGCCGGTCTATGCCGATCCACCCTATTACAACAATGAGCATATTCAATGGTGCTTTGGCCAGTATCGTTCCTACAGGATGGCCGACAACAGCTTCCAGCCCAACCGTGGACCGCGTCGCCAGTGCCTGTCGCCGTATCTCTAACGCTTCGTGGAACCTTACTTTTGCGGAAGAACTGACATGAAACGGATCATCATCGCTATCATGCTCATCGGCATATCGGGAAAGGCTTATTGCGGGCCGGAATACGTCAAGGACGTTCCAGGCGTGCTGGACTTTTTCAATATCGCAAGCGAAGAAGCCAATTCTCCGCGCATAGTCGATTATGATGAAACATGGCTCATTACCGGTCCGGTTTCGGATTTGTCCGGTGAAGCAACCAAAGGAGAGAACTGGAAGCTTGTCGAGGGCAAGGTCGTCTATGCATATTACCGGTTCAATCCCGGTATAAGCGCCCTACAGATCCAGCGTGAATTCGAGGCAAAGGCAAAAGAAGAGGGTTTTACGATCGCTTTCTCGTGCGCGACGGAAAAAGGCACCTGTTTCACAAATGGAAGATCAGAACCCGGCGTATCGCTGGGACTTCTGCTGGACAAGCCTGGCAATATGCCAGCGCTGGACAAGAACAATATGAGTATCGTACGCAACTATTTCCAAACCGGCGGCGCACGCTATACCTATCTGACGCGCGAGGATGGTGGGATCAATACCGTGCATGTCGCTGTTTCGCTTGCCGACACACCAGCCAAGGGCGTCATGGCCATCACCAAGAGCATCATAACCGGCGACGCACCATCGATCACGGGTGCATCGTTGCTCGCATCGGAATTGAAGAAGAACAAATCCGTATCGCTCAATAATCTGCTCTTCGACGTAAACAGCGACATTCTGTTGCCGAACTCACGCGACCAGATACACGAGATCGCGATGATGATGCGCGAGGATGCGTCGATAAAACTTGAAATCGTTGGTCATACGGATTCCGATGGCGGACGCGACTACAACCTCGACTTGTCGAGACGACGCGCGGCCTCGGTGGTGCGTGCTCTGGTCGAAGATTTCGATATGGAAAGAAGCCGCTTGACATCCTCAGGCAAGGGGCTGGGCGAACCAATCGCATCCAACGATACGGAAGATGGAAAATCACAGAACCGCCGGGTCGAGTTGAAGCTCAGATAGAACCTTCCATGTGGAGCTTTCATTCTGGACATGGGGTCAGATTGGTTTTGCAAACCTGGCCCTTCATTTTGCTGCGCTTCATAATAAGCATGACATCGGCCACCATTGCCCTGGCGACCATTGCAACGTGTGCTTGGGTGGGCTTTCTTATTGGTGCGCCCTCTGGCGAGAATGCGGCATATACGAGTGGATTTGTTGGTGCACTCGTGGGCTTGTCTGTGTTCATGTCTATCGCTTATATCCTGCAGGAATACGTGTTCTATCTGCTGAAGGCAGCGCATATCGCCATTCTCGCGGAGTTGATACACGGCTCGGTCATAGAGCCATCCCGACAGCTGGAAACAGGCGTTGCTATTGTTCGCCAGCATATTCTGGCTAGCATGACGCTCTTCGCCGTGGGTCAGGCAATAAAATCCCTCATTGGTGTCGTCTCCCGCTTCGTCACTCGTGGCTTCAGCAGCTTTGGTAGCAGCGGATCAAGCCTGGGCCATATCGTGCAATCGTATTTCAGTATTGTCTTCGGACTGGCCGATGAACTTGTCCTTGCCTACATCCTGCGAGCTCACGAAAAAGCGCCTCAGGATGCCGCTCGTGAAGGCGCGGCCCATTACGCGCGGAATATCAAAGCCTTGATGAGCAACGCTTTCGCCTTGACGATCATCCACCTGCTCCTTTCCGTTCTTTTCTATGGAGCTGCGCTGGCCGTATCGATCGTGGTTGTCTATTTTCAGGGGCTTTCGATTTCTAGCGGCATCATAATGATGTACTTGATTATCGCAGCAGGGGCGATGATGCGTGCATTTGCGACACCACTTATTATAACATGTCAGATGCAGGTGTTCTTTACTGCAATTGAAAATCAGACACCCGACACCAGATGGCTTGACCGGTTAACTAAGTCCGATCACACCAAGATTATGGAAGCTCGTTGAATGGGGACGTCATTGAGATGATGAGGCTTACGGCGGTACCTTAGCACACCGGCTTCTCGATATATGTCTGTTCCGGACTATTAAAGCAGCCGCGATGCTCGTCCGCTACGCCGTTTGGCATTGTTGTAATAATCGGACGCCTGCTGCACGGAGCGATGGCGTGATTGTTCCATCGCTTCGGGGAGCGGAATGCCACGATTAGCGGCTTCTGTGAGATAGCCTGAACGTAAGCCGTGTGCCGAGAATTCTCTCGCGTCGAGGCCAGCCATCTCAGCGCGCTTCTTGACGATCGCGTTGATGGCACTTGGTTCCAGCGCGCGCGTTGAAACATTGCCCCATCGATCAACTTTTCGAAACACGCTGCCCTTGTCGATTTTTGCTGCTTCCAGCCAGCGGGTGAGGGCTTCGACAGGACGGCCGGTCAGATAGACGGTTTCGTCCTGATCGGTACCACTGGTTTTGGTGCGACCAAGATGGATGCCGAGCGAGGGGAGGGGGGAACCGTCCTCATCGGTGACAGGGGGCTGTTTGACAAGCTGTTCTACGCGCAAGCTGGCAACTTCGCTGCGCCGGCGCCCGCCAGAGGCAAAGGCCACCATCAGGATAGCCCGGTCGCGGAGCGCGGCGAGATCCTCGCCGGAACAGGTTGCCAGCAGCTTGCCCAGAATATCGCCGGTAATGGTATTGGCACTCTTGCGGTTGCGCGGCCGGTTCAGGGCGCGTACCGCAAGCCGGATGGCCGATTTGACGGAAGGCGATGAAAACGCACCCTCCAGACCGCGCCAGCGGGTCAGCGTCGACCAGTTGGCCAGACGCCGGCGCACCGTTGCTGGCGCATGCGGTCCGGACACACGCAAAAAGCCTTGTTGGCGCAATTCCTCTTCCACAGCGGACGGCATGCCGTGGTCGGGTTCGATCTCGCGTTGCTGTGGCCGCCATAAATGATGGGCGATGAATTTCAGCAACAGGGCTTCCGGCGCCGGGAAGGGGAGCGGGCTACCGGTTACGGCCATCGACCAGGCTTCAAGATAGGCCAGATCCGAGGTCAGCGCGCGCAGCGTGTTTTCACCCATGCCTTCATTGACCAGATGGCGCAGTGTCTCGACATCCTCATCGGTCAAAATGCCGGCCAGCATGTCGCGCCGGTTCATCGGCAAAACGGCGGCAATCGTATCGAGTTGTTCTGCCCGGGGTAGTTTAAATGCGTCTGGAAAACCTAAATCGCTCATGAGAGCGTAAGATTCCGCCCCCTCCCGCAAACGACCCCATGTAGCCTTATTTTATGTGCTTTGTTGCCGAAATGGCCGGCAGCTTTACGCTAGATTCCTATCGCTCTTTTGTGCGTTCGACACTGTCGGCTTTTGGACCTCATTGCGACTTTTGTTGTTATGAATGACTTTCCTTGCAATGGACACTAGGATGGCTGGAGTTGTCGCAGGTTTTTTTGGTTGACTCGTCAAGAGAGACAGGAAATTGACAGCAAAACCAAAAACTTTATACGACCCTCAAGCACAGACGGAACGCGAAATGATACGGAAGTTGGCGGTTATCCTCAGTGCCATTGTCTTGGCGTATTCGATCCCTGCAAAGGCTGATCGACTAGTATGTTCTCAATCAGAACATCTGCGCTACATGAAAATGGTCGGCGAGGTTGGCGAGATGGGGATCGACCGCGACCCTGTGGGTGAAGATGTTGCGGCTTTCGAGAGGTTAACAGCCGCATATGAAACCCTCAACCCGAAGGGACCGAAGACCTCGCTTTTTGTGGCGTATGTTCCCACCGGTCAGATCTATAGTCAGACATGTGCGGAAGAGCGCTGCACGATGGAAGAAATGGCAACGCCGGAGCAAGCCTGTTTGATCGATCACATGAACCAATGCAGCTATGTTGCACTTCGATTCCGGGGCGAAGAGTTCTGCCTGCTCCGTTCGCCGCAAAATTAGTTGTTTGATCCTGCTATCGGATGGATTTCTCACTGCATGATCGCAGAACTCTGCGCGGTTGCGGCTAACTTGTCTCGGAAATCCTGAAGTTTGCCTCGGGACGCGCTAACTTTGAATTCTCACGGGAACTTCTGTCGCGATAGTTGGATGTGAAAGTCCGACTTGCACGGCAGATTTTTGCGGCACTACATGCCGCTTCTGCCCTCCCTGCCTGCAAGCCGACTGACCGTTTTCCCTCTCAACCCGGCCGTTTTAGTTCGTAATAGTTAAACTGGCTGGTTGCATTTCGATCAGAGACTCTCCTTTCCGATGACAGGAAACTTGCAGAGAATGGCATCGCATGAACGGATAAGTCCGGGCAGGTAGGACTGGTCTCCCTCCACGATGAAACGATGATATTGATTGATGTGATCAGCAGTAATTTCAATCACCGCTTCAACATGTCCTAACTTCTGCATTGTCAGAACGACATTAATTTCCGGTTCCAAGCCCTTGAGTGTGGCTTCGCCTGCCAAAGAAGTCGCCATTACATCTAGCTGATCGCGGAATTTCCTGATGTCCATAGTCATCAGGATTGGCCCTGCACATTCGACATGTGCGCCGTTAGCCTCCATGCGCGCGCGAACCATCAGCCAATTCCCATCCCAGAAGTCCAACACATCCGAGAACTGGCGTCCTTCTATCCAAAGCGAAAAGCCGCTAAAGTGCAAATTGGGTTCATCTGTCATAGCCGCGATAATGCCATGGCATCCGTCCGTTTTCTACTCGCCAACGAAAAGACCACCGCTCCCCTTGCCATACTTTCCCTGTACCTGAAAATCCTCAGGAAGGCTTTCATCGGTTATTGCTTCGAGAGCATAGGTAATGGCCTGCGTTTTGACCGCAAATTGATGAATGCCATCTCCGCATTGGTGGGTGTTTCAGAAACTCAACGGCTTTTCTTTTGTCAACAAGGGGAGGGGGCACTCTTGTGAGCACTGTTCCGGTCTGGTCTTCCTATTCGTGTTTCTACCGATTGGGCTGTCTCTGCTCCGTTCTGACGGCCTGTTCATGGATGGCCAGTCGCGCGGCCTCGATTGCCGCCGTAAAGGATTTGGCCCTAAAGCATCGGATTTTCAGTACCTCGGTAGCAAATCTGACGGTTATGGCGTCTGTAATCAGTCTGCGTTGAACTGAAATCCCGACAATGTCCTCCAAATGTATTTCAACACTCAACTCGTCAGGACGAGTATGCAATGCCCGGTTCATGTCGTTTGGGCGGAAACTCAAAGTGGCGGCTGTCAGTTCGCACTTGCCCCCTACCCACAATCCACCTTGCCTACGACGACGCTCATCAATCTGACCAGAGATTGTATCCGGCAAAAGATCGGTTTCCGACAAGCTTGCATTATCAAGGAAAGCGTTGACGAGACGGCTATCGATAACGTTTGGCGTGGCATCCTCCCGATAAAAGTCTGTTACAACAGGCATCCAGATACTAGCGCATGGGAGAAGCTTTAGACAAATGAACCAGATTGGGGTCGGAACAAGATCAGTCATAAATCGTACGCTAAGCCCGAACGAACAATGAACTTGCGGTCAGTTCGGTTTGG
>NZ_CADEAR010000030.1 GCF_902825325.1 Brucella tritici
CCAAACCGAACTGACCGCAAGTTCATTGTTCGTTCGGGCTTAGCGTACGATTTATGACTGATCTTGTTCCGACCCCAGAGATAGACAAAACCACGCGCCATGGGGATATAGGTCAGATCCATTGCCCACACCTGGTTGGGCCGGGTGACCGCCAGCTTGCGCAGGAGATAGGGATAGATTTTGTGCCCTGGCGCTGGCTTCGAGGTGTTCGGGCGGCGATAGATTGCCTCAATGCCCATCTTTTTCATCAGCGTTGCGATATGAAGCCGCCCAGTTTCCAGCCCTTCTCCTCTCAAAAGCCCTTGCAACATCCGACTTCCGGCAAAAGGGTAGTCGAGATGCAGTTCGTCGATCCGCCGCATCAAAGCCAGATCGCTGTCCGACACTGATCGTGGAGAATAGTAGACGCTGCTACGGCTGAAGCCGAGAAGCCGGGCCTGCCTTGCAACCGACAGCTTGTGCGCGCGGTCAATCATTTTTTTCCGCCCAGCAATCCCGCCTTGCCGAGCGCACCGGACAAAAAATCGTTCTCCAGCGTCAGTTCGCCGATTTTGGCATGAAGCGTTTTGACATCAACGGTTGGCCCTGTCGGTTCCGCCTTGTTCTCATCACCGAAAACGCCGGTCGCCCCCTCAAGGAGCTGGTCTTTCCACTGCTTAATCTGGTTGGCATGCACGTCGAACTGCTGGGACAATTCCACCAGTGTCTGCTCGCCTCGAATGGCGGCAAGCGCCACCTTTGCCTTGAAAGCCGGGCTGTGGTTCCGGCGTGGTCGTCTCGTCATGGTATCTCCTGTTCTCGGCATCTAAGCCGAAGTCAGGCAGAAATTCCACTTATCTCCGCTGTCCAGATTTCCCGAACCACCTCTGCCTTCGAAAGTGACAAGCTGGTACAGCCCCTGCTTAATGTCGTATGATCAGGAACCGGTAGATCAATGCCCATCAAATCAAACAGCGATGACATCAAGCCTTCGGTTTGGCGCAAAGGTTGATGGAAGACGATCCCGCACATCAAAGACGTTTCGATTGCCAGATCAGAATAGACAGATTGGCCACCTGGTGTTGTCCGGCGCGGTGCCAACCAGCCTGTAATTGCCGTATCGCTGATCCAAAACGTAATACTGCCACGCTGTCGTAAACCACTATCATATTCACGCCAGTTTTTAACTCTGAACCTCTGCAACGGTATTCGGTGACGGCGAGCAGCGTTGTGTTTGAATGGCATGAGCGCGATCCCATAGATCAAATGCGCAACTCATAAAGCTGGTTTCTGTAAGTTCGGTAAACACGCAATGGATCCGTGCACCAACGTCCGTCTTAAGGATGCTTTCGTACCCATTAAGGTCTGGGTCTATCCGCTCCATGTTCAGAATGAACTACGACACTGGCCAGAACAGGATGAGCGGCAGCGAAACTGGCTCACCCCAAAAGAAGCGCGGCTTCTGGTCGATGAACCAGAGTTAGTCAGTCTGATCGACAGGCTCGATAATACTACTCACGCCTGATATGCAGTCAGCCACCACTCCGGTGGCCGTTATCATTATAATTGCATGCAAGCTGTTGCTTGCTTCACAGAGTATGGCCCATCTTAGCGGGCCAGCAAAACGCCCGTTTTTTCGCTGACTGCGCGCTCATATATAAGGGCAGCAACAGCGAGATCCCCCGAAGCAATGCCCTTAAAGAAAAAGGCTTTTCTTCCGTGATCATCGAGAGGGTGATTTATCAAACTCTCAAGATCCATTGCGACCTGAACTGATTTTATTTCGTTGCCCTCAACATCATATGGATGTTTGCTCTGCTTCAGGCTGTCTGTGGCAATGAAATCAAATCCATTAAATCCTTCTGCAATCCAGCTGCGACCCAGATCAACCATGACTGCGAGTGCATTGGGTTTTAGTTTGCGACCATCCAGATAGGGCTTAAGTCCAGCGGCAGCAGGCACTGTGCTGATAACAATATCGCAAGTTTCCAGTACTTCATCAGGATGGTGAGAAACCTGGGCTTTCATGGACCGATTGGCGGCAAAATCTGCAATTTTCCTCGCTGATTGCTCACTGCGGCTAAAGCAAAAAACCTGTTCTAAAGATGGGTAGAGATCGCGAAATGCGAGAAGATGTTCACGAGCTTGTTGGCCGCAACCAATGAAACCAATGGAAACAGGATTGGATCTGTACATGTATTGCGCTGCAAGTGCAGAAATTGCAGCAGTTCTCACGAGTGTTATGTAATTGCCATCCATAATCGCCAGCGGCTGGCCTGTTTCAAGGTCATTAACGCAGATGAGCGAATGGATATTATCAAGTTTTGATCCTGGAGTTGATGGGACCACTGAAACCCATTTGATAGTAGCAACTCCCTTGCCTGTAGAGTCACTGGTCAGGGCGGGCATGCATTGAAAACTGTGGCCTGTCGCATAGGCCAGTGTTGTTTTCGGTTCAAATTTGAGTTGCCCGGCTGCTGTAGCCCGTACAGCTTCGGCGATCGCGTCGCGCAACTCGCTTCTTTCTGGCGCGAGTTGCTCGACTTGCGCACGGGACAGATAAAGAAGATCTTGTGTCATTAAAATCTCTTTGCTGAAAAAGGTTTTAGTGCCGGATCCGCATACTGAGGATTTGTAAGCAGTTGGCCAACCATTTTTGCGGTTGCGGGAGCCATCGAAACACCAGTGTGCCCATGCCCGAATGCATAGACAATATCCGGGCAGGCACTCGATCTGTCGATCACTGGCATGCTGTCAGGGGTAGAAGGCCGGTGACCCATCCAAACATCGTGCTCACCCTGATCAGCCCGCTGCTTGAGTAATGGAAAGGCGCGTTTGGCATAGGATTGCAAAATTTGTGAGCGCTCCCAGCGTGGAGGGGCATCCAGGCTCGCTAGTTCAACCTGACCGGCAAGTCGCAATCCGGTTGACGTAGGAACTATCGCCATTTTGCCTTCCGCATGCATTATGCCATGATTGACTGTAAAGCCGGGATCCTTAATCGTGATGTGATAGCCTCTTTCGGAGATTAGCGGAATTTTATCACCCAGCTGTGCTGCAAGCGTTTTGGACCATGCACCTGCGGCAATAACAGCCTGATTACATACAATATCGCCACAGCTGGTTTTAACTGCGGTCAGTTTTTTGCCGCTAAGCTTAAATCCTTTGACTTCTGCCTGTATAATCCTGCCGCCACGAGATTTGAAAAGCTCTCCAATTGCACGACAGTATTCGGATGGGTTGGCCAGCGTCGCTGCATCCTCAATCATCATCCCATAGCGATAATCAGAGGAGAGGGCGGGTTCGAGATGCCTCAACTCATCGGCTTCCAGGAGACGAACGCGGATATTGTGCTTTCTGCGCAGTTCCCAGCCCTTGCTGTCAGCCTCGAGCTCCTTGCGATTGCGGTAGATATACATGGTGCCGGTTGCAAGAATCAGATGCTCAACGCCGGCTGCTTTTGCAAAATGCTGATATTGACCCACCGGATCATCCAGCAAAGGTAAGCGTTCTACGATCTGCTCTTCAATTTTTTGCCAGTTGCGTCCCGCCCAGAGGAAACGCAGAAGCCATCCCGTCAATGAGGGAAGATGCCGCCAACGTATGGTAAATGGACCATTCTTGTCCAGCAGATAGCCAGGCACTTCTTTCCAGAGGCCGGGAACAGAAATAGGCATAATAGCGCCTGCATTAATCCAGCAGCCATTACCAAAAGATGCGCCCTGTCTGCCACCGACTTCATCGCGCTCAATAAGGCAGACGTTTTTTCCCTGCTCTTGCAATGTAAGAGCGGAGAACAGGCCCAAAAGCCCCCCGCCAATCACACATATTGTCTGATTGCCGCCCGTTTTGTTTTGCTCCATATCAAGCGGCTCCCCCCGCACGTCGCCCGCTTCCAGGCTGAACAATGTCGAATTCTGATTTTAGTTTATCGCTTGTCTTGATGTCCGATTTGAAACGGGAAATGCGATAAGGCTCGATTGAAACCTGGTTATCCCGTCCTAAAATCAGATTGGTTAAACAAAGGCCAACGGCTGGGCCAATCTGGAAACCACCGCCACTGCCACCGAATGCGTGATACAGTCCCGGGGTGGTTTCTGATGGGCTTACTATCGGAAGCATGTCTGGCAGATAAGCCTCCACGCCAGACCAGACGCGAATGATTTCTGCATTATTGAGCGCTGGCATGTAACGGCCGATTGCCCGCATGCCATTGAGTGTTTTAGCTGGTGGCACAAATGTATGTTTGCCATCTTCATTTGACATGGTTCGCGGGTAGCCGGCGAAGATGAAATTACCACGTGAAATTTGTCTGATAATAAGATCGCCGTCGATACTATAAACGGAAGGTTTAAGTACGTAAGGGAGGGGTTCGGTTACGAATTGCGGTGGGCCCGCGCGAAACAGAGGTACGGTTTCGCCAAAGCTTTCTGCTATCCTGTCAGCCCAGCCTCCAGCGGCATTCACAACTACTTCTGACAAGAACCTTTGGCCATTGGAACTGGTCAGCTCGAAACCCGCAGCAGTTTTTTGAATCTGCGTAATTGGGCAGTTTTCTATAATTGAGCCGCCACGTTGTTTAAATGCTCGCGCTATAGCTGGCGTGGCGAGACGCGGGTTGGCGACGGCGCAGGCTGGAGAATAAGAAGCAACAAGTGCATCGCTACTCAGCCAGGGGAGGTTCTTGCGCAATGCTTCACCTTCCCAGAGATCAATCGACAGTCCACACTGACGTGAGTTGCTGGCGTAGTAAAAAAGCTTTTCGCGGCTTTTTTCATTGTGTGCGAAATAAATCATACCATTTCGCTCATATTCGCAGGGTGATCCGAACTCCTGTTCGAAACCTTCCCAATATTCCTGCGCTAACAAAGACAGCGGATATTGCTCAAGCGCACGTCCCTGTAATCGCAATCCACCGAAATTTGCACCACTGGAAGCGGCGCCGATAAAACCGCTTTCGATAAGCAGTACGCTTTGTCCGGCTTTAGCAAGAAAATATGCAGTGCAGACTCCGAAAAGCCCGCCACCAACAACGATGGCGTCGTGCTTTTTATCCATTTTCCTGTTCCTGCTTATTCAGAAAGCTTTCAGATACGCCCACCGGCATTGGGCGAAACGGCGCTTGTGCCCTTAATCTTCCTGTGGCCTCAGGCGATTTACCAGAGCTGCAAACGGCGAGTTCCTGCAAAGTCTGGTTACAATAGCGGCCCTGGCATCTTCCCATTCCACAACGCGTGATGGCTTTAATACGATTAACTTCAGTGTGAGCAATGTCTGCTTCCACAGTTTTGCGGATTTCACCTACGGTTACTCTTTCACAGCGACAGACATATGTTTGATCCGACAATAAGGCTGCATTTTCGTGCGGCCAGCGGAATGCGCTCGCCATAGCGCGTTGAAAATTGCGCAATCGACTGACTTTTTTTGCAAGACTCTGAAACTCGCGCTGATCCGTTGGCTTGCCCATCTGCTTCAGCATGGTAAGAGCTGCTAGCCTGCCCGAAGCATCTGCTGCTTCTGCACCGCCGATAGCCACGCAATCACCAGCCAGCCAAAGATCATCACGCGCCTGACCATCATTGGATATGAGTGGAAGCCATTGACGGAAATGTGGGTCAAATTCGATTTTTGCTCCCGCAAGTTCAGCCAATTGCGTTTCTGGCTTCAGGCCAAAGCCAAATCCTATGGCATCACATTCAAGCCGTTGTGTTGTACCATTCTGATCCGCATAGACGACTGCTTCCACATGGCCGTTGCCTTCAAACCTGGTAAGTCTGACGCCGTTGAATATTTTAACACCGCAGGATTTAAGCTCATTAATGAGGCTTACACCCTCAAATAAGGTTTTTAATGAGTAGCGCGCCATATGAAATGCGGCTTTGTACTTTGCGTGCTGAGTCGTGGTGTCGAGAATCGTTACATCACGAAATCCCAGCCGGACATATTGCGCAGCAGCCAGATAAAGCAGCGGTGAAGATCCCGCAAAAACAATTTTCTTCCCGATCGAACTCGCATGGGTTTTCAGCGCAACCTGCGCGCCCCCAAGAGAATATACACCGCCCAGTTGCCAGCCCTCAACAGCGAGAATACGGTCAGTCGCACCGATTGCAATAAGCAGCTGCTGATAAGGAATTTCCTGTTGGTGGCGTTGGGAAACAGTCGAAACTACATTGTCGTATATGGCCCAGGCCATCGTGCCGGGCCGATAGTCGCAATGGTTCAGAATGGTGTCTTCTTCGTTTTGGCGACGTAAGGCTTTTTCGTAATATTTACGACCAAATATCGTATGGCCATAGGATTCAATACTGGGATGAAGGCGGCGAGTACCCTGACCGCCTGGATTATTCGTCTCTTCAAGGATGATGGGTCTTATGCCAGCTTCTACAAAAGCTTTGGCGGCTGCAAGCCCGGCTGGACCAGCGCCTATGATGACCGGGGGCAAGTCAAACTGTCTGGCGGTCATGCTGAAAACCCGTGCATTGGTGCGCGGCTCAAGAGCCTCTGCCCTTCTTCGACTATCGAGCGACATGCGCGTAACCGCTCCCCATCCTGTGTCCAGACAGAGCAATCCTGGCATGCTCCCATAAGGCAGAACCCCGCCCTTGGCGCACCGTCAAATTCTGAGAATGACAAATGCTGGCTTTCGCGCAGCAAAGCCGAAATTACAGTCTCGCCTCGATAGGCTCGTACAGGGTGGTTATCGAAGTGAATAATAAGATCCGGCTGTTTATCCGTTCTTATAGGAAGAAACTGGCTTCCACCCATGTAATTGCCCCTGTTATGGATATGCAATAATAACTATGGCATAATGGTAAGATTAAGCTTTCATACTTGTCAATAAAAATGCATGCAACCTTCATACTTTAACTGAAAGACATTGAGTGAGCCGCAGCAATGACCAGATTGGCAAACTTTGCCGGCACGTCTTCACGCTTGTAACGCGCGAGAGTTACGGCTACGCTGACAGACCCCAGGACATCACCGTTAGGATGAGTAATAGGGGCTGCGATAGAAGCGTCAGCGTGATATATTTCTTCATAGGCTGTAGCAAAACCGGCGGCACGAGCCTCAGCGACCATCGCCATGATTCGATCCGGATCAGTAGGTGTGTCGCGTGTGTAGCTTAAAAGCTTGGAAGACTCTAATATTTCAGCTACTTTTTCGCGCGGAAGGCGTGAAAGTATTGCCCTTCCCGGAGCAGTGCAGTAAGCCGGAAGGCGAGATCCTATAATAACGTCAGTATTGAGAAGATGTCTGCTTAAAAATCTTGTTACGAATACAATTTCATTGCCATCAAGAACTGTAAGATTTACCGTTTCTTCTGTTTGTTTGCTTAGGTGCTGCAATATTGGCATTGCTCTATCGACCAGCTTAGAGCTTCCAATAAAGTGGTGGGCTAAATCCAGAGCCTTGACCGAAAGCTCATACTGGCGATTTTGCGGATGTTTATTAAGATAGCCAAGCTGCTGTAGTGTATGAGCAAACCTTTGTGCCGTACTGATGTCTATATTCGCTTTTTGGGCAAGCTGAGACAGAGTCATGGCCGGATCATAACGATCAAAAGACCGAAGAATATTGAAGGCCTTCGCCACGGATTGCACCATTAAAGGATCCGCTTTTTTCTTGCTGTCTACCATAATGCCACCCTTTCAGTGCTATCCGACGATTGTACGTCAATAACAAAAACTCAATTCTGGACTCAATAGAGCAAGATTCTTGCTGCTGTTGCGTCGATCATTAGCAGAAAAATCTGTTTCTTCGTAACTTTTCCTTGACGGTGATCACGTTCCTTGTTTCTATATAATAATTATTATTGCATTACAATAACGGAGGCGCAGTTGAGCAGCTTTATTCTCACGGAAACAATCGGAGCGGTTCGTCGCATTACACTGAATCGTCCAGAGAAGCTCAACGCATGGAATAAGCCCATGCGCGACCAGCTTATAGCGGCGCTCAAGGATGCTGAGCAGGATGATGAAATCCGTGCATTGATTCTGACAGGAGCAGGTGACCGCGCTTTTGGTGCTGGTCAGGATCTGAGTGAAAGTAAGACATTTGATTCTTCCAGCACTGAAGGCTGGATGGGTGAATGGAAGGCTCTTTATTCGCTGTTCCGCGATTCTTCCAAGCCAATCGTAGCTGCATTGAATGGTGTTGCCGCAGGCTCGGCGTTTCAGATCGCGCTGTTGTGTGATCTGCGCGTGGCTCATTCCGGTGTCACTATGGGGCAGCCAGAAATCAATTCAGGTATCCCAACAGTAACCGGCAACTGGATTATGCGTGAAATGATCGGTCTTTCCCGCACGATAGATCTTACGCTTACCGGACGTATGCTTGATGCAGCAGAAGCTTATTCCTTTGGTCTGATTTCGCGACTGGTTGATCAGGTAAAAGTCCAGGATGAAGCGCTGGAGCTAGCTAATCATCTGGCTTCGCTGCCACCAGTTGCAATGCGCCTTAACCGCCAGCGGATTGCAGAAGTAACCCAGGATGGTTTCGATAACGCAATGGAGCGTGGCGTTGTAATCCAGACTGAAGCCTACGCGACCGGCGAACCGCAGGCAATGATGGAAAAATTCTTTGCGGTGCGTGCAGCTCGTAAGGCGGGGGCGTAAGCCTCCGCATTTCAGAGGCCCTGATTTTGCGGGTCATAACAACAACAGACGATACGGTTCCGCCATAGGCATCTGGAATTCCAGCCTGATCTGATCAAATAGGGGCAATCGTCTAATTATAACAGGGGATAAAATGAAAAAGTCTTCATTTGACATTAGCCGCCGTACGTTACTCCTTGGGGGGACTGTTGCATTGGCGATGCCCATGATCAACCGTAAGGCATGGGCCAGCGAGAGTCTTGTTGTTGCAGATCCGGGTGGGCCATTCGCAGAAGGCTATCGTGCGGCATTCTACGATGATTTCACTGCCGAAACAGGCATTGAGATTCAAGGTGTCGCTCGTGACGCGGAACCTACAGCGCAGTTTAAATCCATCGTTGAAACCGGCTCGTATATCTGGGATGTCTGCACGGCAACGCTTTCAGCTCGTCTTATCCTTGAGCGGGAAGGTCTGCTTGAGCCGCTCAATATCCCTGCCGAGGCTGTCGTTGATGTGATGCCAGAAGCGGTTCATCCCAACATGCTGGGAACTGATGTTTATTCAGCCGTGCTCGCTTTTAATAAAGAAACCTGTGAGAAGGCGCCGGGAAGCTGGGCAGATTTCTGGAATGTTGAAGAATTCCCCGGTCGTCGTTCGCTGCGTAAAAACCCGTTGGATACGCTGGAAGTCGCCTTGCTGGCTGACGGCGTTGATCCAAAGGATCTCTATCCTCTTGATCTCGATCGTGCTTTCCGCAAGCTTGATGAGATCAAGGATCATATTGATGTGTGGTGGACCGGTGGCGCGCAGTCAACACAGCTTCTTGAAAGCGGTGAAGTTGACATGATTGCTGGCTGGAATGCTCGTTTCCAGGCTGCAATTGACAATGGAACGCCGGCTGAAATCGTCTGGAACCAGGGTCTTTATTCAATCGAAGGCTGGGTTGTTCCTAAGGGTTGTCCGAAAGCCGATCTGGCACGTCAGTTCGTGGCATTCTGCGCACAAGCGAAGCAACAGGCAAAATTCACACCCTATGTTGCCTATGGTCCTACCAACCTGAAGGCCTACGACTTCATTCCGCCAGAGCGTGCGGCGATCCTGCCAACTGCTCCGCAGAATTTGAGCAAGATGACGCTGGCCTCTGACCCATACTGGCTGGAGCACCGCAATGCAGCGACTGAACGCTTCAATGGCTGGCTGTTGCAGTAGAGTAAACATACGACGGGAGAGCGCAGGCTCCCCCGTCAGCTCCTGCCCGCACACTGCTTGAACTTGATACGGCTTTAAAAAGATACCAGACTACGGAGTAGTAATGACTGAGGACGCCCGCTCTGAGAAACTTTTGCTTGATGGCATCTCCAAAAAATATGGGGATTTCACGGCGCTCAAGCCAACCCAACTTACCATCATGGATGGAGAGTTTCTCACATTGCTCGGACCTTCAGGGTCAGGAAAAACCACTCTTCTACAGATCATTTCGGGTCTGGTAGAGCCCACGACGGGGAAGATGTTTTTCGAGGGCGAAGACTGGACATATCGCCCGGTGAATGCACGCGGTATGGGTATGGTGTTCCAGCATTATGCCTTGTTCCCCCATATGACTGTTTCCGAGAACATCGCTTTCCCGCTAAAAATGCGTGGGATGAGCCACTCAGATATCAGCAAAAAAGTCACAGAAACACTTGATAAAGTTCAGCTTGGAGCATTTGGGCATCGGTTCCCTCGCGAGCTTTCTGGTGGGCAGCAGCAGCGTGTGGCACTGGCCCGTTGTTTTGTGTACCGCCCCAAAATCATTCTGATGGATGAGCCTCTGGGTGCTCTGGATAAGTCACTGCGCGAAAACATGCAGCTTGAGATCCGTCGTTTGCATCAGGAATTTGGCACGACAGTTATCTACGTGACACATGATCAGGAAGAAGCACTGGTTATGTCAGATCGTATCTGCGTCATGAATCATGCACAGATTGAGCAGATTGCTCCGCCGCGATCGATCTATCTCAATCCTGAAACTGTCTTTGCAGCTTCCTTTATTGGTCAATCCAATATTATCAAGGGCAAGCGCTCTTCTGCGAATGCTGATATCGCTACTATTGAAACATCCGTGGGAAGTTTCACCGGCCAGTTCACTGCGCGCGATAAGCAAAGTCAGGTACTTGCACTTGTCATTCGACCAGAACAGATTTTCGTCGGCCAGCCTCAATCAGCCGAGCAGGATAGTCTGGAGGGTGTTCTGGAGGATATGGTCTATATCGGTTCGGATGTACGTCTGCTGGTCAAGCTATCTGATGGCAGCCAGTTCAGCGTGCGTCATGATCCGCTGGCAGCAAATCTTCCATCGGTGGGCGATAGAATTCGTCTCTACTGGAACCGATCTGTTGCGAGGATCGTATCATGACGAACACCTCAGCAAAAACCTGGAAACCCGATGCGATCTGGCTCGCAGCACCAGCTTTGCTGCTTCTTGCTGTTTTCTTTTTGCTTCCTATGTTCCGCCTTCTGGGGCTTAGCTTTACGGATGATGCTGAGGGAAGCTTTTCGCTCGTCAATTATGAGCGACTTGGGGACAGCCTGCTCTATTGGAGAATTTTGGGCATCACGCTTGAAATTTCCGCGCTGACTGCGATTTTCTCGGTGCTTTTCGGCTACCCGATTGCTATGTGGCTTGCCAGCCTTGAAGATCGCAAGCGTGGCAACATGCTGATGCTTGTTCTGCTGCCTTTCTGGACGTCATATCTGGTGAAAACCTTTGCCTGGATGATCCTGCTGGGCAAGAATGGTGTTTTCAACTCAATCCTACTTGGATCTGGTGTCGCTGATCGCCCGGTCAATCTCATGTATAATGAATTGGGCGTGTTGATCGGTATGGTTCATGCCATGATACCGCTTGCCGTCCTTTCTATGTTGCCGGTCATGACTGGAATTGATAACCGTCTGACTCTGGCTGCCTCCACTATGGGTGCCAGTCGTTCGGATCGTTTCTGGCTGGTCTATTTCCCGCTCTCAATGCCAGGTGTTGTGGCGGCAGGTCTGCTGACCTTCATCACTTCGTTAGGTTTCTTTATCGTTCCGGCATTTCTTGGCGGACGTCAGCAGACGATGCTTGCTCAGGCAATCATTACTCAGGTTCAGGAAATCGTAAACTGGCCCTTTGCTGCTGTTCTTGCAACAATGCTGGTCGTTGCAGCACTTGTGGTTATAGGGATCTATAATAAGCTCTTTGGACTGTCTTCCCTTTCTTCCGGCAATGGTGTCCAAAGCAAGAAAGCAATGTCGCCTGACAATCCGCTGCGTAAGCTGGGTTATGGGATACTTGCCCTTGTGGCCCGGATTTTCCGCCCACTGGATCGTCTTTTCCCACCGAAAGAAGGCGGCAGTCCGTTCAGAACCATTTATGTGGTATTGCTTATCGGCTTTTTGATGCTGCCTGGCCTGATTGTCATTCCACTTAGCTTTACCTCGGGCAGAAATCTTGCTTTCCCACCTCCCGGGTTCTCGCTGCGTTGGTTTGAAGAATATTTCAACTCAGCAATCTGGATGAGCGCAACGATGCGTTCCTTTGGGGTGGCCTTCGCTACGGCTTTCTTCGCCACGGTATTGGGTGGACTGGCAGCACTTGCTCTGTCCCGCAGTTCATCACGTCTGAATGGTCTGATCTTTGGTCTGATATTAGCGCCGATGATTGTACCCAGAATCGTAATTGCGGTTGGCCTGTTTTACCTGATGGCGCAGATCGGTCTTGTCGCGACGGATACGGGGCTGGTAATCGGCCACACACTCCTGGCGCTTCCATATGCGTTCATCACTATCGGGTCGGTGCTTAAAAACTACGATTGGCGTCTTAATCAGGCGGCAGAAACCATGGGCGCAGGCAAGCTGACAGTTTTGCGTCTGATTACCATTCCCCTATTGCGTGGTGGGCTTCTGTCTGCTGCTTTGTTTGCTTTCGTTACTTCACTGGACGAGCTGACTATTGCGATCTTCGTATCCGGTGGACTGAAAACGACGCTTCCAAAGCAGATGTGGGACGACATGTTCCTTCAGCTTAATCCAACACTTGCCGCAGTCTCTGTCATCGTTCTTCTGATCGTGACGGTAATCCTGCTCCTGGCGCGTAAACTCGAGAGATAATTCAAAGATAACCTCCCTCTTTGAATACGAATACTAAGGATGCAAAATGCATATCCATGGACTGGTGCGGTCATTTATGGACCGCGCGCAAAGCAGTGCGCAAAATACTTACGCGACTCTGAACGGCCAGTTGTGCAATTTTGACGACCTTTACAAGGCGTCTGAAGCTATTGGCCACGTATTAGCGAAAGAAGATCTTAAGTCTGGCGACCGTGTGGTTGTCATGATGCCAAATAGCCCATACTCACTGGCTATGATTTTTGCGCTATTGCGTCGGGGATTAGTATGGGTGCCGGTTAATCCGGCACTGGTGGGCAACGCACTGGATAATGTATTCCGCACAACAGAGCCAAAGCTTGCTTTCTGTGAGCCTTCTGTCGCTGAAACAATACGTGCCAGTGCTGAGCTTACCGGTACAACAGTTCAGGTTGTGGCGGATACTTCCTTTCCTGAATATACTGGCGACGCACCTGCTGTAGATTTGCCAGAGCCACAGGATCTGGCAGCAATCATGTTCACTTCCGGCACCACCGGACCGGCAAAGGGTGTGATGGTCACCCATATGATGCTGGAACTTGCTTGTCATTCCGTGGCTCTTTGCACAGATCTCAAGCCTGGCGACAAGTTCTTTATGTGGGAGCCCTTCTATCATATCGGCGGCGCGCAGGTGATACTGCTACCACTCTTTCATGACATTACCCTCACCATGACCGAGCGGTTCAGTGGCTCTCAATTCTGGCGTCAGGTCAGTGAGACCGGCTGTACACATATTCATCATTTGGGTGGTATTATTCAGATCCTGCTGAAGCAGCCTGAAAGTCCGTTTGACCGTAACCACAATGTGCGTGTGGCATGGGGAGGGGGCTGCGCTCCCTCAGTCTGGCGTGCTTTTGAAGAACGCTTTGGTGTTCAGATCCGTGAATGTTACGGAATGACTGAATGCTCATCCCTGACCACATATAATGCTGAAAACGTTGTGGGATCTGTTGGCCGGCCCCTGCCTTATTTTAACGTGCGGCTGATTGACGAGAATGGCAAGGCGCTTGGGCCTGGTGAAGGGAAGGGTGAAATTGTAGTTTCGACTACATTACCCGGAGCTATTACCGCAGGCTATTACCGCAACGCTGAAGCAACTGCCAAAGCAGTGAAAGCTGACGGTTTCTATACGGGTGACCTCGGTTCCTGGGATGAAGATGGCCATCTTTATTTCCATGGGCGCACAGGAGATTCTATTCGTTGTAAAGGCGAAAATGTTTCTGCGTTTGAAGTCGAAAGTGTCGCTAATCGCCATCCGGATGTTGAAGAGTCAGCTTTGGTGGGTGTCAAAGCCGAAATTGGCGAATATGACATTCATCTCTTCATCGAACCGCGCGCTGGCGCAAACCCGGATCCGCTTGAAATATGGACATGGCTTTCAAGTCAGCTGGCTCCATTTCAGCGGCCGAGATTTATTTCTTTGGTTGAAGGTTTCCCCAGAACACCAAGCCAGAGAATTCAGAAACATCTTCTGGATGTAAGTCCGGATAATCGTTGGGAGGCACCTCAAAAGGTGAAAGGTAAAGCAATATGAGCTGTGATGTTCTGATTACGGGTACGGGAATGTTTGCAGGGCGAATTGCTCTGGACATCGCATCCACTGCAAAAACACCGGTCAATGTTGTGATTGCCGGCAGGAATAAAATGCGCCTTAACTGGCTGAAAACTGCTGGTAATGCACGCGCAGCGATGTTTTCAACGCCGGCGCGGTTTTCAACTATCGAAGTTGACATGGTTGCAGATGGTGCCAGTGACTGGCTGCTTGACGAATGCAATCCGCGTATCGTGGTGCAGGCTGCGTCTATTCAAACTTCAACCGTGATTTCCGATAAAGGCAATCGCTGGACCCAGCTGGTAGCCGAAGGCGGATTGAGCGCAACGGCTGTGTTTCAGTCGCTGATTTCGTCACGCATGGCGGCAGCAATCTCCGGTCGTAAGAACCGTCCTTTGTTGATTAACTGCTCTTTCCCGGATGTGGTCAATGGCGTCATCAAAGCGATGGGACATGATGTACTTTGCGGCACTGGCAATGTCGCTATTCTGTCTAATGTATTTGATGGTGCTTATGAACATTCAGAATCTGATCCATTGCGTGTAATTGCGCATTATCAGTGCCTTGCCGCATGGCGTAAGCCACCGGAAGAACGAGCAGGGGCTGTTGCTCCTCTTGTTTATGTTGGTGAAGAAAAACTGGATAATGTCTTTGAAACGTTCAGACAGTGCCAGCTGACACCTGAACCCGCCATTGAAATTTCAGGGGCATCCGGTGTGACTCTCATTCTCGCACTGGCCGCAGGAACCGCGTGGCGTGGACATGCTCCAGGTCCGGATGGCTTGCCCGGTGGATATCCTGTGCGTCTGGACAATAACGAGCTGGTTCTTGACCTCCCTGCTTCCATCACGCGGGAAGAAGCGATTGAATGGAATTCAGGCTTCGAAGAAAAGAATGGCCTCGTTGTTGAAGGTGAAACAGTTCGATATCGCGGCAAACTTAAGTCTCTGCTGGAAGAAGAAAATTTCCAATATGCTGACGGGTTTGATGCAAAAGACCTGGAACAGGTCTGTTCCGATATGTTGTCTTTGCGGGATCGTTTGATGGGCGAAACCGTCTGACAAACTTTAACCATTCGCTGACCAGCGCTGCCATCCCCCCGGCAGATACTGGTCAGCGAGGATCGTGGCGCTGAAAAAATTTTTCGTGTAAGCGAGAAATCAGCGCCCGATCCACTAATCTAACGGTACGGAGGCGTGCCATAATTAATCAATCTGCTCCTTGTTCACCGCAATTGAGCTTGTCTTTCATATATGCAATTATGGTGCTGGCACGAACTGCTATCGTGGCAGCTATTCCTATTCTTGCTTTAAAATTTCTTGGTCACGCCAATTATATCAGCACTCTTTATCTTTCAGTGAGTCTGATATGCCTTGCCTTCAGTCTGTTTCTTCCCAGAATTATTTCATCTATCGGATTATGGCGCTCATTAATAATGGCAGCATTATTCGGTGTTCTCTCCGCAGTATCGTTTCTTGCTAACAATATTTGGTTTCTGTTTCCAGGGCTGTTATTTCAGTTCCTGATGTTCACTCTCTTTGAGAGTGCGATCAATATTTATACTACTCAGATTATACCGCGCCGCGATCTGTCTTTTTTTGAATCTCGTCGGGTTTTGTTTTCTGGTTTCACTTATCTTGCAGGACCATTATTGTGTGGCTGGGCAATCCACAAAGATATCCTGTGGCTGCCAATCATGCTCAGTGGCGTTTGCGCAATTTGTGTGCCCTTATTGCTTAAGTTGCTGATACCATGGGCAGCAAAAATTCAACCGGCTGTCCAACTTGCCATGCCGGGCTTTAAAGACCTCGTCCTTTTCAAATCACAGCCCCGCCTTGTATTAGCCTGGCTCCTGGCTGTAAGCAGGTCATCCTGGTGGCAAGTATATACAGTCTATACGCCGGTATTTGTTGTAATGGCCGGATTTAGCAGTGCGTCAGTCGGCCCAATTATTGCATTGGGTGCAGGTACCCTAATTCTGGCACCGTTCTGGCAGATTATATCGCGCAGATACGGGCTTCGTCTTACCTTTTTCTACGGTTACCTGATGTGTGGTGTGTTCACAGTGACCGCTGGAATTTTAGGAATAGATCATCCGTACTGGGCTGTAGCATCCTTAATCGGTGGAGCACTTGCTATCAGCGCTGTCGATAGTGGGGGAAATGCGCCATTTTTGCGGGCTGTGCGCCCGCATCAAAGAATAAAAATGGTCCCACTTTACAATACATATCGCGACATAGCCCAGATTGTCCCATCAGCAATTTTTGCAATTATACTGATCTACCTTAATATATCATCCGTCTTTGTATTTATGGGGTTATTTGTTATGGCTATTTCATTTTATTGTTTGAAATTGCATAAAAGGCTATAGTTTTGTTAAGGCAGGTACGTGCCACCTATGAGTATAGTACCGATAGATTTATCCGGCCTGGTGGAGAAGGGGTGAAATAGCAGACTGAATGAAGCCTTCCATTCTAGACGCTTGCAGTTATGACACCATCCGGCACTGTTACGTTAACCTGAGCAAGTTCGCACTTTTGTCTATGGTGCTGAAATTATGCAGCTTTCAGGCATGCGATTTCACGCCACATACTCGTGGCGGTCTGACGCAGCTCGCGATGGTCTGCTGAGGTGAGAAGGTTGCGGGGAAAGTAGTGGAGATTGTAGACCGGGTCGTGAATGGATGTGAAGCGTTGCACGTGTCGCGCTGATTTAAAGCGCTTCATGACCCGCTCTCGTCGTCGGATGGGCTGGTGCGAATTCTCAGCGCGGTTGTTCAAGCCTTTGTGCTGACGATGCTCGCAAACGCTCATCCCCAGTTCTCGTTTGGCAGCACCATAAGATCTCAGCTTATCGCTGATCATGACACGGGCTGAACAGCCCTGGCCGCGTAGAAGTTTACGCATGAAACGCTTGGCAGCCTTGGTATTGCGGCGCTTCTGAACAAGAACATCGAGTACAAAGCCATCCTGATCAACGGCGCGCCACAGAAAGTGCTTCTCACCTTTGATGGTGATGACCATTTCATCAAGGTGCCATTTATCACCAAGGCGTGGGGTGCGACGACGGATCGTATTGGCATATTCACGTCCAAACTTCTCCGCCCATTCATGCACCGTCTTGTGAGTAACAATGATCCCACGGTAAGCCAGCATATCTTCGACCATGCGAAAGCTGAGAGGAAAGCGATAATACAAACATACAGCCTCGGCGATGATCTCAGCAGGAAAACGATGGCGGTGATAAAGTGAGGAACGAGATTCGATCATGGCCTATTTTCGCAGCTTATGCTTGCGCCAAAGTTAACGTAACTGTGCCCGTCTATGTCCTCGACGGTCTATTCGATCACGACACGACTCTGGAGATCGAAGAGCATTTTACCGATACCGGTGGCGCAAGCGATCATGTTTTTGCGCTCTTCGCCCTAATCGGGAAGCGTTTTGCGCCGCGACTTCGAAACATCGTGAGCGCGACGAACATCCCACCTTTTCTTTTGTGAATGATGCCGCGAGATAAGCTCCTTCATTGATAGGAGCGGAC
>NZ_CADEAR010000031.1 GCF_902825325.1 Brucella tritici
CCAGGGCAGTCGACGTGTGCATAGTGACGGTTTGCGGTTTCGTACTCGACGTGCGACGTCGAAATCGTGATACCGCGCGCCTTTTCTTCAGGCGCTGCGTCGATCTGGTCATAGGCCTTGAAGTCACCGAAGTACTTCGTGATCGCAGCCGTCAGAGACGTCTTGCCATGGTCAACGTGACCAATCGTGCCGATGTTAACGTGGGGCTTCGTACGTTCAAACTTACTCTTTGCCATTTGAGCTCTCCGTAAATTTAGCCTGCTCAGGCATTCTTTTAATTGGGAGCGTGACCCTTAGGTCACGCAAACTTCTTCTGGATTTCCTGTGCGACCGCCGTCGGAACCGGCTCATAATGGTCGAACTGCATCGTGTACTGTGCACGGCCCTGGGACATCGAACGCAGGCTGTTCACGTAGCCAAACATGTTGGCGAGCGGAACGTTTGCATTGACGACCGTGGCGATGCCGCGAGCTTCGGTGCCGGAAATCTGACCGCGACGCGAGTTCAGATCGCCGATAACGTCACCAACGTAATCTTCCGGCGTAACAACCTCGACCTTCATGATCGGCTCGAGGAGCTGTGCGCCAGCCTTCTGCGCACCTTCACGGAACGCTGCACGGGACGCGATTTCGAAGGCGAGAACAGACGAGTCAACGTCATGGTATGCGCCGTCGATCAGGGTGGCCTTCACGCCGAGCATCGGGAAGCCAGCCAGCGGGCCTGCACCCATGACGCTTTCGATACCCTTCTGGACACCCGGAATGTATTCCTTCGGAACCGAGCCGCCGACAATCTTCGATTCGAAGATGAAATCATCGCCGTCATGCGGTTCGAAGATGATCTTCACGCGAGCGAACTGACCCGAACCACCCGACTGCTTCTTGTGGGTGTAATCGATTTCAGCCTGACGGGTGATCGATTCACGGTAAGCAACCTGCGGAGCACCGACGTTGGCTTCAACCTTGAATTCGCGCTTCATGCGATCGACGAGAATGTCGAGGTGAAGTTCGCCCATGCCGGCGATGATGGTCTGACCGGATTCTTCGTCCGACTTGACGCGGAAGGAAGGATCTTCGGCAGCCAGACGATTGAGCGCGATGCCCATCTTTTCCTGGTCGGCCTTGGTCTTCGGCTCGATAGCGATCTCGATAACCGGATCCGGGAATTCCATGCGCTCGAGGATAACCGGCTTCAGCGGATCGCAGAGCGTATCGCCAGTGGTGGTTTCCTTGAGGCCAGCCAGAGCAACGATGTCGCCTGCAAAAGCTTCTTCGATGTCTTCACGGCTGTTGGAGTGCATCTGCAGCATACGGCCGATACGCTCACGCTTGCCCTTAACGGTGTTTTCGAGCGAAATGCCCTTGGTCAGCTTGCCCGAGTAAATACGAGCAAAGGTCAGCGAACCAACGAACGGATCGTTCATGATCTTGAATGCAAGCATCGAGAGCGGCGCTTCATCCGAAGATTCACGGGTGGTTTCGGTTTCCGTCTTGACGTCGATGCCCTTGATCGCAGGAACATCGGTCGGAGCCGGAAGGAATTCCACAACAGCGTCGAGAAGCGGCTGAATGCCACGGTTCTTGAACGCAGTACCGCAAAGAACCGGATGGAACTTGACGTCGATGGTACCCTTACGGATCAGAGCACGCAGCTCTGCATTCGTAGGCATGGTACCTTCGAGGTAAGCTTCCATGGCAGCTTCGTCGATTTCCACAGCCAGCTCAATGAGCTTTTCGCGGTACTCTTCAGCCTGATCCTTGAGGTGCTCAGGAACTTCACCAACGGTCGCAGCTGCGCCGATTGTGCCATCCCAGGTCAGAGCCTTCATTTCGATCAGGTCGATGACGCCTTCGAACTCGTTTTCAGCGCCGATCGGCAGCTGAACCGGAAGTGCTACTGCGCCAAGACGCGAACCGACCATTTCTACGCAACGGTAGAAATCGGCGCCGATCTTGTCCATCTTGTTGACGAAGACCATACGCGGGACGTGGTACTTTTCAGCCTGACGCCACACGGTTTCCGTCTGAGGCTCAACGCCAGCATTGGCGTCAAGCAGTGCAATTGCGCCGTCGAGAACGCGGAGCGAACGCTCAACTTCAATCGTGAAGTCAACGTGGCCCGGCGTGTCGATGATGTTGAAACGACGCTTCTTGCCATCCTGACCCTGCCAGAACGTGGTCGTGGCAGCGGACGTGATGGTGATACCGCGTTCCTGCTCCTGCTCCATCCAGTCCATGGTCGACGCACCATCGTGGGTTTCGCCGATCTTATGGTTCTTACCGGTGTAGAACAGGATACGCTCGGTCATCGTCGTCTTGCCGGCGTCGATGTGAGCCATGATACCGAAATTGCGGTAGTCTTCGATTTTATATTCGCGGGCCATGATAGTCGCTCTTTGAATAGGTTTCGACGATTACCAGCGGTAATGCGAGAAGGCGCGGTTGGCTTCAGCCATGCGGTGCGTGTCTTCACGCTTCTTCACAGCAGAACCACGGTTGTTAGCAGCGTCAAGCAGCTCACCGGAAAGACGATCGATCATCGTCGTCTCGTTACGGCCACGAGCGGCATTGATGAGCCAACGGATGGCAAGTGCCTGGCGGCGTTCTGGACGCACATCAACCGGAACCTGATAGGTTGCACCACCAACACGGCGCGAACGGACTTCGATGTGCGGAGCTACGTTGTCAAGCGCCTGATGGAACAGGGCGACCGGCTCGGACTTTGCCTTGGCTTCGATTGAATCAAGCGCACCGTAAACGATGCTTTCAGCAA
This sequence comes from Brucella tritici, assembly GCF_902825325.1. GTDB lineage: Bacteria > Pseudomonadota > Alphaproteobacteria > Rhizobiales > Rhizobiaceae > Brucella. Next base: position 2,773 of record NZ_CADEAR010000031.1, read on the forward strand.
CCGACTTCTTGCCATGAAGCATGACTGCATTCATGAACTTCGTGATAACGAGATCGCCGAACTTCGGATCCGGATTGATCTCACGCTTCTCAGCCTTATGGCGTCTGGACATTTCGTCTCTTCTTTCAATTACATCGGGCTCAGCTCGCCATCTGGCGGCCGGTATCCCCGGAAAATCTTACTTCGGACGCTTTGCACCGTACTTCGAACGGCGCTGCTTGCGGTTCTTGACACCCTGGGTATCGAGAACGCCGCGGATGATGTGGTAACGCACACCCGGCAAGTCCTTTACACGACCGCCACGGATCATGACGACGGAGTGCTCCTGCAGGTTATGCCCTTCACCAGGGATATAACCGATAACTTCGAAGCCGTTCGTCAGACGAACCTTGGCAACCTTACGGAGAGCCGAGTTCGGCTTCTTTGGGGTCGTTGTGTAAACGCGGGTGCAAACGCCGCGCTTCTGAGGGTTTGCCTGCAGTGCAGGAACCTTATTACGCTTTACCGGCGCGATGCGCGGCTTGCGGATAAGCTGGTTTACGGTTGGCATACAACCTTCCTCTATAAAAAATCTCGTATCCACGCCCATACGGGCCGTTTCACCGCCATGCTGATGCACAAATTCGGGACAAGTCACGACAACCGGTGACCACCCCGAACAAAAGCAGAGGAAGCTGACGCTTCATGCGAACGGCAAGTTGCATTTCGATCGTAAAACGAACCCTGTTTGAGATGAACTTCAGGGCGCGTCGCCCCGAAAAAGCTTGTCTCACATCGGCTCAGATGGGGTGCTGATACGTCTTTAGCGACGTTTCGTCAAGGGCAGCGGCTCAAGTTTCTTCAACTGAAGACCCAAAACCGGCGTTTTGGTTCCGGCCGGACAGGTTATTGCGCCGCATTTGACGTCTATTCGCTAATATTTCGCGATCAAAACCGTCATTTTCCTATGCAAGCATGGCGCAGCCACTTGGTACAGGTTATTGAAGCACATCTGAGTCGAAACGCAACAGAATATTAAGGGTTTCTCAATGTCTTCCACATCCGCAACTGCTGGCGACGATTCGCCAACCGTTCACCTCGTTATCGCCGACGTCTGGAACGAAGGTGAAGAATCTCCGGTCGAAGTGCACCTGCTTTTGAAAGCTGACGAGAATGAAGACCTCGTCCAGACCGTCCTCAGCATTCTTGCTGAAGAAGGCTACCATGAAGCCGAGCTTCTTGAGATGGGCACACTAACTGAAGAGCCGGAAGAAGAACCGCACAAGAGCGCCTGGGCCACTGCGCTCACTGGCGAAGTCGCCTTGATCGAATTCGATGGCGATGACGAAGAAGAATAAATATTTTAGGTGACGCGCCAGTATGTATGGCGCGTCACTCAGCCATCCGGAATATTTTATTACTCAACTTCTCTTATATATGACGCAATCCAGGAATAAAGTGATGACGTATATTTAGTACGAAATTAAAACTATTAGGTAATTTCTTATGAGAAAATCATTATTCATTATTTCCAGTATTTTTACAGTAACTGCCGGAATTGCGCACGCTGATATTCCTGTCACCGTCCAGCAAAAACAAATTCTGGAGACCAAGCTCTCTCAATTGGGCTGCTCTGGAGGATATATGCATTTCGACCAAAGCGACAATCATTTCGAAGTCAACAACGCTACCTGCGATGGGCAGAGATTTGATCTGACGTTCAGCAGGAATTACACGCTTCTCGAAAAAGATCTTGAAGACTAAACAGCATCCCCCAAAAAGGGACGCGGTTTTCGGGTAACTTGCAAGTCAACCGAAGGCTCAAATAAGAAAGGCCGCCTCGAAAGGCGGCCTTTTTCAGTTTCGTATCTGTCGATCTTACTCGGCAGCGTTGTTGGTCATGTCGACCAGCATTGCATTGGCTTCGGCTGAACCGGAAGTCTTGCGGCGCTCGTCGATGATGAGCTCGTCGCGTGCGGTAGCAATGCGACGGATCTGGTTGGTCATGCCGCCAGTACCGGCCGGGATGAGACGGCCGACGATGACGTTTTCCTTGAGACCCTGCAGCGTGTCCATCTTGCCGGCAACCGCAGCTTCGGTAAGCACGCGGGTCGTTTCCTGGAACGACGCGGCCGAGATGAACGAAGGCGTCTGCAACGAAGCCTTGGTGATACCGAGGAGGACAGGATTGCCGGAGCCCGGCTTCTTGCCTTCTTCGATAAGACGCTCGTTAATCTCTTCCAGCTCGATGCGGTCGACGTGGTCGCCCGGAATGTAGCCAGTATCGCCGGATTCCGTGATTTCCACCTTCTGCAGCATCTGACGGACAATCACTTCGATGTGCTTGTCGTTGATCAAAACGCCCTGCAAACGATAGACTTCCTGGATTTCGTTCACGAGGTACGAAGCCAGAGCTTCGACGCCCTTGATCGCCAGAATGTCATGCGGTGCCGGGTTGCCGTCGAGGATGTACTCACCCTTTTCGATGACGTCACCGTCCTGAAGATGGAACGGCTTGCCCTTCGGAATGAGGTACTCGACCGGTTCGATCGTGTCGTCGTTCGGCTCGATGATGATGCGACGTTTGTTCTTGTAGTCGCGGCCGAAACGAACAGTACCATCGATCTCGGCGATGACGGCATGGTCCTTCGGACGACGTGCTTCGAACAGTTCCGCAACACGCGGCAGACCACCGGTGATGTCCTTGGTCTTAGCGCTTTCCATCGGCAGACGGGCGATAACGTCACCAGCCTTGACATGCGCGCCCGGTTCGACCGAAAGGATCGATTCCACGGAGAGCATGAAGCGGGCATCACCACCCTTCGACAGCTTCAGGATCTTGCCAGCCTTGTCCTTGATGACCATGGCAGGCTTGAGGTCAGAACCGCGAGGGGTCGAACGCCAGTCGATAACGACGCGCTTGGTGATACCAGTCGACTCGTCAGCCGATTCCGAAACCGAGAGACCATCGACGAGATCTTCGAACTCAACGTAGCCTTCAACTTCGGTCATGATCGGACGGGTGTACGGATCCCACTCGGCAATACGCTGGCCGCGCTTGACCGTATCGCCCTCGTCCACGAACAGACGCGAACCGTAGGTCACGCGATGGACCGCACGTTCCTTGCCCGTAGCGTCGAGGATGAGGACAGCCATGTTACGGCCCATCACCACGAGGTTGCCATCGGAGTTGCGAACCACATTGCGGTTACGCAACTTGACGGTGCCTTCGTACGAAGCTTCGAGATACGAGCTGTCAACAACCTGTGCAGTACCGCCAAGGTGGAAGGTACGCATGGTAAGCTGAGTGCCCGGCTCGCCGATCGACTGAGCAGCGATAACGCCGACGGCTTCGCCCTGGTTGACCGGGGTACCGCGTGCAAGGTCGCGACCATAGCACTTAGCGCAAACACCGTTACGGGTTTCGCAGGTCAGTGCCGAACGGATGCGGATCGACTGGATACCAGCCTTCTCGATAATCTCGACGTCCTTTTCCTCGATCATGCGGCCAGCTTCGACGATGACTTCGCCAGTGGTCGGATGCAGGATCGGATCGAGAGCCGTACGGCCCAGAACGCGCTGGCCAATCGAAGCCACGATCTGACCGGCATCGACGATCGGCTGCATGGTGAGACCGATTTCAGCGCCGCAATCGACTTCCGAAATGATCGCATCCTGTGCAACGTCAACGAGACGACGGGTCAGGTAGCCCGAGTTGGCAGTCTTCAAGGCGGTGTCTGCCAGGCCCTTACGGGCACCGTGGGTCGAGTTGAAGTACTCGTTAACGGTCAGGCCTTCCTTGAAGTTCGAAATGATCGGGGTTTCGATGATTTCACCCGACGGCTTGGCCATAAGGCCGCGCATGCCGCCAAGCTGACGCATCTGGTTGACCGAACCACGGGCACCCGAATGCGACATCATGTAGACCGAATTCATCTGCTTCTGGCGACCAGTCACCGGATCGAATTCGACGGCCTTCAGGCGCGCCATCATCTCTTCGGTGATCTTGTCGGTAGCCTTGCCCCAGGCGTCGACGACCTTGTTGTACTTTTCGCCCTGAGTGATCAGGCCGTCATTGTACTGCTGTTCGTATTCGGTCGTAAGCGCTTCGGTGTCGGCAACAATTTTCGCCTTCGTGTCCGGAATGACCATGTCATCCTTGCCGAAGGAGATGCCTGCGCGGCAGGCATGAGCGAAGCCGAGCTGCATGATGCGATCGCAGAAGATAACCGTCTCTTTCTGACCGCAATGGCGGTAGACGTGGTCGATCATCTTGGAGATGTTCTTCTTGGTCATCTCCTGATTGCAGATGTCGAAAGGCACGTTGACGTTCTTCGGCAGCAGCTCACCTGTGATCATGCGGCCAGGCGTCGTGTCGTAGATCTTCGACACAGGCTTGCCTTCGGCATCGACCGTCTTGAAACGGCCTTTGATCTTGGTGTGCAGCGTGACGACCTTGTTTTCAAGCGCATGCTGCAGCTCGCCCATATCGGCGAACATCATGCCCTCGCCCGGCTCCTTGTCTGCCACGATGGACAGATAATAGAGACCGAGAACCATGTCCTGCGAAGGAACGATGATCGGTGCGCCGTTGGCCGGGTGCAGGATGTTGTTGGTCGACATCATCAGCACGCGTGCTTCAAGCTGGGCTTCAAGCGACAGCGGAACGTGGACAGCCATCTGGTCACCGTCGAAGTCGGCGTTGAACGCCGTACAAACGAGCGGATGCAGCTGAATTGCCTTGCCTTCGATCAGGGTGGGTTCGAAGGCCTGGATGCCAAGACGGTGCAGCGTAGGCGCGCGGTTCAGAAGAACCGGATGCTCACGGATTACTTCGTCAAGGATATCCCAGACTTCCGGACGTTCCTTTTCAACCAGCTTCTTCGCCTGCTTGACGGTCGAGGAGTAACCCTTGGCGTCAAGACGTGCGTAGATGAATGGCTTGAACAGTTCGAGCGCCATCTTCTTCGGCAGGCCGCACTGGTGCAGCTTCAGTTCCGGACCGGTCACGATGACCGAACGGCCGGAATAGTCGACGCGCTTGCCGAGCAGGTTCTGACGGAAGCGACCCTGCTTGCCCTTGAGCATGTCGGACAGCGACTTCAACGGACGCTTGTTAGCACCGGTGATGACGCGACCACGACGGCCGTTGTCGAACAGCGCGTCGACAGCTTCCTGCAGCATGCGCTTTTCGTTACGGATGATGATGCCAGGCGCGCGCAGTTCGATCAGGCGCTTCAGACGGTTGTTACGGTTGATGACGCGGCGATAGAGATCGTTCAGATCCGACGTCGCGAAACGACCGCCATCCAGCGGCACGAGCGGACGTAGATCCGGCGGGATAACCGGAACGATCTTCATGATCATCCATTCCGGGCGGTTTCCCGACTCCAGGAAGTTTTCGACGATCTTCAGACGCTTCATCAGCTTCTTCTGCTTCAGGTCCGAGGTGGTCTCGGCCAGATCGACGCGCAGATCGGCGGCAATCTTTTCGAGTTCCATCGAAGCCAGAAGCTCGTAGATAGCTTCAGCACCAATAAGAGCCGTGAACTGATCTTCGCCGAATTCATCGACGGCGATCATGTATTCCTCTTCCGAAAGAAGCTGGTGCTCCTTCAGCGAGGTCAGGCCGGGCTCGGTAACAATGTAGTTCTCGAAGTACAGGACGCGCTCGATATCCTTGAGCGTCATATCCAGGAGCGTGCCGATACGGCTCGGCAGCGACTTCAGGAACCAGATGTGGGCAACCGGGGCTGCGAGTTCGATGTGGCCCATGCGCTCGCGACGAACGCGCGAGAGCGTGACTTCCACGCCGCACTTTTCGCAGATAATGCCCTTGTATTTCATACGCTTGTACTTGCCGCACAAGCATTCATAGTCCTTGATCGGGCCAAAGATGCGCGCGCAGAAGAGACCATCGCGTTCAGGCTTGAACGTGCGGTAGTTGATCGTCTCCGGCTTCTTGATCTCGCCGTATGACCAGGACAGAATCTTCTCAGGGCTGGCAATCGAGATTCTGATGGAATCGAACGTCTGTGCCGGAGCCTGAGGATTGAAAAGATTCATGACCTCTTGGTTCATGCCGTTCTCCTTGAGGGCGATCCGTCGCCCTGTGTCGTCGATGACAAGCTGAAAATCCTTGCCATCCTGAAAAGAAATCGCGGTACTACGCAGTTATGAACTGGCTTGCCGTAGTTTCGCTTCCGGCGCGGAACCGTGTCCCGCATATTCTGGAAACGATTATACAGGCGCGCCGCGGCAATACCGTGGCGCGCCCTTGAGCTTTATTCCGCTGCGTCAGGCAGGACCTGCTGCTGTTCGTCACGCGTATCGTCCAACTCGACATTGAGGCCAAGCGAACGCATTTCCTTGACGAGAACGTTGAAGCTCTCCGGAATGCCTGCTTCGAACGTGTCGTCGCCGCGCACGATCGCTTCGTAGACCTTGGTACGGCCTGCAACGTCGTCCGACTTGACGGTAAGCATTTCCTGCAGCGTGTAAGCCGCACCGTATGCTTCCAGAGCCCAGACCTCCATTTCGCCGAAGCGCTGGCCGCCGAACTGGGCCTTGCCGCCCAGAGGCTGCTGCGTAACGAGCGAGTAAGGTCCGATCGAACGAGCGTGGATCTTGTCGTCGACCAGGTGGTGGAGCTTCAACATATAGATGTAGCCCATGGTCACCTGACGGTCGAACGGCTCACCCGTACGGCCATCGTAAAGCGTCGACTGACCAGACGTTGCAAGACCCGCATCCGTCAGCATCGCGTTGATGTCGGCTTCCACCGCACCGTCGAAGACCGGCGTTGCGATCGACACGCCGCGCTTCACCTGGTTGGCCAGCATGAGGACGGAATCGTCGTCATAAGACCGGACCGGTTCGTTGCGGTCGTTGTCCGGATAGATGTGCTCCAGCGTTTCGCGCAGCGGCTCGATATTAGCCGTCTTGCGGTAAACGTCGATGAGCTCACCGATCTTCTTGCCCATGCCAGCGCATGCCCAGCCGAGGTGGGTTTCCAGAATCTGGCCCACATTCATACGGCTCGGAACGCCAAGCGGGTTCAACACGATGTCGGCATGCGTACCGTCTTCGAGGAACGGCATGTCCTCGACTGGCAGAATGCGGGAAACCACACCCTTGTTGCCGTGACGGCCAGCCATCTTGTCGCCTGGCTGGATCTTGCGCTTCACAGCGACAAAGACCTTGACCATCTTCATGACGCCTGGAGGCATCTCGTCGCCACGCTGTACCTTTTCGACCTTGTCCATGAAGCGTGCTTCGAGCAGCTTCTTGGAGTCGTCGTACTGGCTGCGAAGCGCTTCGAGTTCGCCCTGGAGCTTCTCGTCGTCGACAGCAAACTGCCACCACTGCGACCGCGGATATTCGGTCATCAGCTCACGGGTGATCGTCGAGCCCTTCTTGAAGCCCTTCGGACCCGCTGCAGCAACCTTGCCATCGATCATGTCGGCAAGACGGCCATAGACGTTGCGATCCAGGATAGCCTGTTCGTCGTCACGGTCCTTGGCGAGACGCTCGATTTCCTCGCGCTCGATAGCCATGGCGCGTTCGTCCTTTTCAACGCCGTGGCGATTGAAAACGCGAACTTCAACAATGGTACCATAGGTTCCAGGCGGCATACGCATGGAGGTGTCACGGACGTCCGATGCCTTTTCACCGAAGATGGCGCGCAGAAGCTTTTCTTCCGGCGTCATCGGGCTTTCGCCCTTCGGCGTGATCTTGCCGACAAGAATGTCGCCAGGATGCACTTCAGCACCGATGTACACGATACCGGCTTCGTCGAGGTTCTTCAGCGCTTCTTCCGACACGTTCGGAATGTCGCGGGTGATTTCCTCAGGTCCAAGCTTGGTGTCGCGGGCAGCAACTTCGAATTCTTCGATGTGGATCGAAGTGAACACGTCGTCCGAAACGATCTTTTCCGAGAGAAGGATCGAATCTTCGTAGTTGTAACCATTCCACGGCATGAACGCGACGAGCACGTTGCGGCCGAGAGCCAGATCGCCCAGATCCGTCGACGGACCGTCAGCGATGATGTCACCCTTCTGGATGGGATCGCCAACGCGCACAAGCGGACGCTGATTGATGCAGGTGTTCTGGTTCGAACGCTGGAACTTCATCAGGCGATAGATATCGACGCCCGACTTGGACGGATCGAGATCTTCGGTCGCACGGATAACGATACGCGTTGCGTCAACCTGATCGACCACACCGCCACGGCGCGCTGCAATAGCGGCACCGGAGTCACGTGCAACGACCGCTTCCATACCTGTACCGACGAACGGCGCTTCAGCGCGAACGAGCGGCACAGCCTGACGCTGCATGTTCGAACCCATGAGCGCGCGGTTGGCGTCGTCGTTTTCCAGGAACGGGATGAGAGCCGCAGCAACCGAAACAAGCTGCTTCGGCGACACGTCCATCAGATCCACGTTTTCACGCGGAGCCATCATCACTTCGCCTGCATGACGGCAGATGACGAATTCGTCAACGAAACCGCCCCGCTCGTCCAGCTCGACGTTAGCCTGCGCAACAGAGTGCTTGGCTTCTTCCATGGCCGACAGATAGACAACGTCGTTCGTTACCTTGCCGTCGACAACCTTGCGGTACGGGCTTTCGATGAAGCCGTACTTGTTGACGCGGGCAAAAGTTGCAAGCGAGTTGATCAGACCGATATTCGGGCCTTCCGGCGTTTCAATCGGGCAGATACGGCCATAGTGGGTCGGATGCACGTCGCGGACTTCGAAGCCAGCGCGCTCGCGGGTCAGACCGCCCGGTCCAAGAGCCGAGAGACGGCGCTTGTGGGTGATTTCCGAAAGCGGGTTGGTCTGATCCATGAACTGCGACAGCTGCGAGGAACCGAAGAACTCGCGCACGGCTGCAGCAGCCGGCTTCGCGTTGATCAGATCCTGCGGCATGACCGTGTCGATTTCGATCGAGGACATACGTTCCTTGATCGCACGCTCCATACGAAGCAGACCGACGCGATACTGATTTTCCATCAGCTCGCCGACCGAACGCACACGGCGGTTGCCGAGATTGTCGATGTCGTCGATTTCGCCGCGACCGTCGCGCAGTTCCACCAGCATCTTGACCACGGCCAGGATGTCTTCCTTGCGCAGAACGCGCACGGTGTCTTCCGCGTCGAGATCCAGACGCATGTTCATCTTGACGCGACCAACGGCCGAAAGGTCGTAGCGCTCAGCGTCGAAGAACAGCGAGTTGAACATCGCTTCGGCGGAATCCATCGTAGGCGGTTCGCCCGGACGCATGACGCGATAGATGTCGAACAGGGCTTCCTGACGGCTTTCGTTCTTGTCGACAGCCAGCGTGTTGCGGATGTAGCCGCCGATGTTGATATGATCGATGTCGAGGACGTTGATTTCCGTCTCGCCTGTATCGATCAGGGTCTTGAGGACCTTCTCGTCGATTTCGTCACCAGCTTCGAGATAAATCTCACCGGTTGCGTAATTGACGACATCTTCCGCAAGATACGAGCCGAACAGATCGTCTTCCGTCGCCTTGATGGCCTTGAGGCCCTTTTCAGCAAGCTGCTTGGCCGAACGGGCGGTCAGCTTCTTGCCGGCTTCGAGAACGACTTCACCGGTGTCCGCATCGATGAGATCGGAGATGATCTTCATGCCCTTGAAGCGGTCAGCCGAATACGGAATGCGCCAGTTGTCGCCGTCACGCGTATAGGTAACGGTCTTGTAGAACGTCGACAGAATGTCTTCGCCGTCCATGCCGAGAGCCATCAGCAGCGTGGTGGCCGGCAGCTTGCGGCGGCGGTCGATACGTGCGTAGACAATGTCCTTGGAATCGAATTCGATATCGAGCCACGAACCGCGATAAGGGATGACGCGAGCTGCGAACAGGAGCTTGCCCGAAGAATGGGTCTTGCCCTTGTCGTGGTCGAAGAAGACGCCCGGCGAACGGTGCATCTGCGAAACGATTACGCGCTCGGTGCCGTTGACGATGAAGGTGCCGTTGTCGGTCATGAGCGGCATATCGCCCATGTAGACATCCTGCTCCTTGATGTCCTTGATCGACTTCGCGCCGGTATCTTCGTCAATATCGAACACGATAAGACGCAGCGTCACCTTGAGTGGCGCCGAATACGTCAGATCGCGCTGACGGCATTCGTCAACGTCGAATTTTGGTGCGTCGAACTCGTAGCGAACGAATTCTAGCATCGAAGCGCCGGAGAAATCCTGAATTGGGAAAACAGACTTGAAAACCGCCTGCAAACCCTCGTCAGAACGCCCACCGGATGGTTCTTCAACCATAAGGAACTGGTCGTAAGATGCCTTCTGAACCTCGATAAGGTTCGGCATCTCGGCGACCTCTGGGATCTTGCCGAAAAATTTGCGTACGCGCTTGCGACCATTGAATGAATGGGTCTGAGCCATCGTCGCTCCTCGTTCTATAGCCTTGCGGCTTGCTCACGCCTTGCGGCCTTTATCATGCGCCGCCCTTCGGCGGTCCTTCGAGCACATGACACTTCAGATCGGCCCCTTCAGATCGGATGGATCGAAAAGGATCATGTGCAAACTTTCCAGAGCTGCCTTCCGTATCGTTACCGACACGCGGCGCTCTTAACGGGCTAAAACCCGTTTCCTGAAAGCCGTTCCGGCACTCAGGAAAAGGGTTCCAGTTATCCGACCCACCAGGAAAGTCCGGCGGGAACTGGCGGATGGGAAACCATCCGCCAGAATAGTCCGAACTTACTTGAGTTCGACCTTGGCGCCAGCAGCTTCGAGCTGTGCCTTGATCTTCTCAGCTTCGTCCTTCGAAGCGGCTTCCTTGACAGCCTTAGGAGCGCCTTCGACGAGGTCCTTGGCTTCCTTGAGGCCGAGACCGGTGATTGCGCGCACTTCCTTGATCACGTTGATCTTGTTAGCGCCGCCGTCAACGAGAACGACGTCGAATTCGGTCTTTTCTTCTGCAGCAGCAGCAGGAGCAGCGCCACCGGCAGCAGCAACTGCAACAGGAGCAGCAGCCGAAACGCCCCACTTCTCTTCGAGAAGCTTCGAAAGCTCTGCAGCTTCGAGAACGGTCAGTGCCGACAGGTCATCAACGATCTTTGCGAGATCAGCCATTTTGGTATTTCCTTAGTTTCAAGGTTTGAACAATTGACAGCGAAAAACGGCCTTACGCCGCCTCGTTCTTCCGGGCGTGCGCGCCAATAACGCGAGCGATCTGGCCCGCTGGTGCGCTGGTAAGTACTGCGAGACGCTGAGCCGGGGTCTGGATCATTCCAACCAGCTTCGCGCGCAGTTCGTCGAGCGATGGGAGCGAAGCAAGCGACTTGACGCCATCGGCGTTAAGCGTCGTTGCACCCATTGCACCACCGAGGATAACGAGCTTGTCGTTAGCCTTGGCGAATTCGACGGCTACTTTCGGAGCAGCAATCGGGTCGTTTGCATAAGCAACAACCGTCTGACCTGTAAACAGATCAGAAATGCCTTCCGATTCCGTGCCCTGAAGAGCGATCTTGGCAAGGCGGTTTTTCGCGACTTTAACGGACCCACCTGCATCGCGCATCTTCGAGCGAAGATCGCTCATCTGCGCAACAGTGAGACCGGTATAGTGGGCCACGACGACCGAACCGGACTCTTTAAAAGCGCCGTTCAGCCACGAGACAAATTCGCGTTTTTCCGCTCTATCCACTGTCTCTCTCCAGTAGGCAGGACCACATGGCCCTGCCGGGTTGCCTTTGCCGGACGAACTTCACAGTCAGCCCGACGTTCGAGGATCCTGTCCCCTTCAGCTATCCTGGAAGCCAGGCGTCACTCAAAGGCAACTACGGTTCAAACCTTGCATGCGTATTCACGCGAAACAGGGTTATTCCACGTCTCATGCAGGCCATATGTTTAAGGATTATCACCCGAAGATGATGATCCGCCTGCAATCTCGGACAGGATAACCGGACTTTCGTCCGGCTATCCGGATCTTGCGATCCGGAATTCTTGTATCGCCCTACCCTTTTCCGGGAAAGGCTTGGGCCCCGGCAAACCGGAGCCCTGAAAACTTAAGCGACGACCTTGACGGTTGCCGGATCGACCTTGACGCCAACGCCCATGGTCGAGGAAAGCGAAACGCGCTTGACGTATTCACCCTTGGCAGCCGACGGCTTTGCCTTGATGACGGCGTCAGCGAAAGCCTTGATGTTTTCTTCGAGCTTGGCATTGTCGAAGGAAACCTTGCCGATACCGGCATGGATGATACCAGCCTTCTCAACGCGGAATTCGACTGCACCGCCCTTGGAAGCAGCAACAGCGGCTGCAACGTCGGTGGTGACGGTACCAACCTTCGGGTTCGGCATCATGCCACGCGGACCAAGAACCTTACCGAGACGACCAACGAGCGGCATCATGTCCGGGGTTGCAATGCAGCGATCGAAGTCGATCTTGCCGCCATTGACGATTTCGAACAGTTCTTCCGCACCAACGATGTCGGCGCCAGCCTTCTTGGCTTCTTCAGCCTTGTCGCCGCGAGCGAAAACAGCAACGCGAACCGTACGGCCCGTGCCATTCGGCAGGTTGACGACGCCGCGGACCATCTGGTCAGCGTGGCGTGGGTCGACGCCGAGGTTCATCGCGATTTCGATGGTTTCATCGAACTTGGCGACAGCACGTTCCTTGACGAGGCCGATAGCAGCCGACAGATCGTACAGCTTGTTGCGATCGACGCCTTCACGGATCTTGTTAATGCGCTTGGAAATCTTCGCCATCGTCTCAGCCCACCACTTCCAGGCCCATCGAACGGGCAGAACCTTCGATCATGCGCATCGCTGCTTCAATATCAGCGGCGTTCAGATCCTTCATCTTCGCTTCAGCGATCGTGCGAACCTTGTCGCGGGTGATCGTGCCGGCGCTGGCCTTGCCCGGGGTCTTCGAACCGGACTTGAGGTTAGCAGCCTTCTTGAGGAAGTAGGTTACCGGAGGGGTCTTCATCACAAAAGTGAAAGACTTGTCCTGGTAATAGGTGATCACGACTGGAATCGGCGAACCCTTTTCCATTTCCTGCGAGGCAGCGTTGAACGCCTTGCAGAATTCCATGATGTTGATGCCGCGCTGACCCAGGGCCGGACCGATCGGGGGCGACGGATTGGCCGCACCTGCCGCTACCTGGAGCTTCAGCTGGCCTGCAATTTTCTTAGCCATTGCTTTCTGCCTTTATAAACTGCCGGATAATCCGGCTTTCTCGATTAATGCCGGAAAACCCGGCTCTCGACTGACGCCAGTTCAACTGGCGGGCAGTTCGGTGGTTCGGAGATCAACGACTGGCTAAGCCGCCTTCCCTTCCACCATTTTCACCCCAACCGAAACTCGGAAGGAATGAAGCCCTTGCGGGCGAAACGATCAGAGCTTGTCGACCTGACCGTATTCCAGATCCACAGGCGTTGCGCGCCCGAAGATGGAAACCTCAACCTTGAGACGCGCGCGCTCTTCGTCGACTTCCTGAACGATGCCGTTAAACGAGGCGAACGGACCATCGGAAACGCGAACGTTTTCGCCAATCTCGAAGGATACCGAAGTCTTCGGACGCTCGACGCCATCCTGAACCTGGTTCAAAATCTGATCGACTTCCTTCTGGGAAACCGGAACAGGCTTGGAATCACCAAGGAAACCAGTGACTTTCGGGGTGTTCTTAATAAGCGAGAAGACGGCATCCGTAAGGGTTGCGCGAACCAGCACGTAGCCTGGGAAGAATTTGCGCTCTGCGTCAACCTTGCGGCCGCGGCGCACTTCTACAATCTTCTCGGTCGGCACAACGATCTGCTCGATCAGTTCGGACAGACCTTTCTGCTTCGCCTTGGCCTCGATATCCTCGGCGACCTTCTTTTCGAAATTGGAATAGGCGTGAACGATGTACCAGCGCGCCGTCATCTAAAAACTCCCCAATCCTAACTTATCGACCAAGGCCGAGAATAAATTCTACGCCATAGGCCATAAGCTGGTCGGCAAGAAAAAAGAACGCGGCAGCCAGAAACGCCATGATCACCACCATAATGGTGGAGATGACCGTTTCACGCCGTGTAGGCCAGGTCACTTTCGCCGTTTCGGCGCGAACCTGCTGAAAAAAGGTGATCGGATTCGTCTTGGATGCCATCTGCCGCTCTGTCATTGATCCGGCGCTACCCTCAAGCCCTGGCCCGTCGAAACGAATCAGAAGCCTGAAGTCACGCGTATACGGCACGCAAAGCTGAAAATTCAGCCCCACGCGCCGCGTGTCTGTTGACGTTACATAGAATCGATTCCCGAAAAAAACAAGCCCAAAGGTTAAAAGAATACCATACAGGCTTATCGGAAATCCGATCCTTGCGAATATCACTCGGCGCACCATCCAATCGTGCGGCGGCGATCCTTCCCTGCCCGGCCAACAAATCCCGCAGGGAATTATCTTTTTCAACAACGTCGCTCTGCCGAAGCCTGCGCCGTCGTTGAAAAGGCAAAGCGGCATAGATTGCCGCCTAACTTTATAATATAGAAAACGGGCACCCACAGTCAAGCCATGAGCACCCGTTATAAAATGGCAGGGGCAGCAGGGTTCGAACCCGCGACCTACGGTTTTGGAGACCGTCGCTCTACCAACTGAGCTATACCCCTATGCGGCATTTAGAATGCCAGACTGGCGGCGTAACCGCCAGTCAAATCAATTACTCGATGATCGAGGAGACGATGCCTGCACCGACGGTGCGGCCGCCTTCACGGATAGCGAAGCGGAGCTTCTCT
>NZ_CADEAR010000032.1 GCF_902825325.1 Brucella tritici
AAAATGGTCGGCGAGGTTGGCGAGATGGGGATCGACCGCGACCCTGTGGGTGAAGATGTTGCGGCTTTCGAGAGGTTGACAGCCGCATATGAAATCCTCAACCCGGGAGGGCCGAAGACCTCGCTTTTCGTGGCGTATGTTCCCACCGGTCAGATTTATAGTCAGACATGTGCGGAAGAGCGCTGTACGATGGAAGAAATGGCAACGCCGGAGCAAGCCTGTTTGATCGATCATATGAACCAATGCAGCTATGTTGCACTTCGCTTCCGGGGCGAAGAGTTCTGCCTGCTCCGTTCGCCGCAAAACTAGGTGTTTGATCCCGGGATCTGATGGATCTCTCACCGGCATGATCGCTGAACTCCGTGCAGTATGCGGCTAACTTGTCTCGGAAATCCTGAATTTTGCATCGGGACGCACTAACTTTGAATTCTCACGGGAACTCCTGTCGCGATAGTCGGGCGTGAAAGTCCGACTTACACGACAGATTTTTGCGGCACTACATGCCGCTTCTACCCTCCCTGCCTGCAAGCCGACTGACCGTTTCCCACTTCAACCCGGCCGTTTCAGCTCGCAATAGCTAAAAACTGCCTGACTGCCTTTCGATCAGACACTCTCCTTTCCGATGACAGAAAACTTGCGAAGAATGGCATCGCATGAACGGATAAGTCCGGGCAGGTAGGACTGGTCTCCCTCCACGATGAAACGATGATATTGGTTGACGTGATCAGCAGTAATTTCAATCACCGCTTCAACATGACCCAACTTTTGCATTGTCAGAACGACCTTGATTCCCGGTTCCAAGCCCTTGAGCGTGGCTTCGCCTGCCAATGAGGTCGCCATTACATCTAGTTGATCGCGGAATTTCCTGATGTCCGTAGTCATCAGGATTGGCCCTGCACATTCGACATGTGCGCCGTTAGCCTCCATGCGCGCGCGAACCATCAGCCAATTTCCATCCCAGAAGTCCAACGCATCCGGGAACTGGCGTCCACTAATCCAAAGCGAAAAGCCGCTAAAGTGCAAATCGGGTTGATCTGTCATAGCCGCGACAATGCCATGGCGTCCGTCCGTTTTCTACTCGCCAACTAAAAGGCCACCGTTCCTCTTGCCATACTTTCCCTATACCTGAAAATCCTCAAGAAGGCTTTCTTCGATTATTGCTTCGAGAGTATAGGTAGTGGCCTGCGTTTTGGCCGCACCCTGATGAATGCCATCTCCGCGTTGGTGGGTGTTTCAGAAACTCAACGGCATTTCTTTTGTCAACAAGGGAAGGGGGCACTGTTGTGAACACCGTTCCGGTCTGGTCCTCCTATTCGTGTTACTATCGATTGGGCTGTCTCTGCTCCGTTTTGACGGCCTGTTCATGATGGTCAGTCGCGCAGCCTCGATTGCCGCAGTAAAGGATTTGGCCCTAAAGCATCGGATTTTCAGTACCCCGGTAGCAAATCTGAAGGTTATGGCGTCTGTAATCAGTCTGCGTTGAACTGAAGTCCCGACGATGTCCTCCAAATGTATTTCAACACTCAATTTGTCAGGACGAGCATGCAATGCCCGGTTCATGTCGTTTGGGCGGAAACTCAGAGTGGCGGCTGTCAGTTCGCACTTGCCTCCTACCCACTATCCACCTTGCCTACGACGACGCTCATCAATCTGACCAGAGATTGTATCTGGCAAAAGATCGGTTTCCGACAAGCTTGCATTATCAAGGAAAGCCTTGACGAGACGGCTATCGATAACGTTTGGCGTGGCATCCTCCCGATAAAAGTCTGTTACAACAGGTATCCAGATACTAGCGCATGGGAGAAGCTTTAGACAAATGAACCAGATTGCCTGACTTCAACGCAGCCTTGAAAAACTGTGCTGACTGGCATTGTCGTATAGTTAAGAACGGGACGAACCCCGGTGCCTGGGCCCGTTATTCCAGCGTTTGAGCGAAAGGTAGTGCAGGCTTCGTGTAGGTGCCAATAGAATATCTAAATCGAGAGCGGCGCCTCAAGCCAATAAATAAGAGAACAGCGATCCCGCTCCTCGCGATTGTTTTACAGTTCTGTCGCCGCCGCACGGCAAAATCAATTTGTCATCATCGCCTAAAGGCTTTGATTTTCTGACAGTTATGACCTGTTTCGCTTATGAATGAGAAGCAGTGGATTTCCTCAACTCGTAAACTTGATGTGACGCAGCCTCGTCTTGCTATATACTGTCAGCATCCGATCCATTCAGATGGAGATTGGGGTCATGGAGTGGAGGCTAATAATAGAACTGATCCTGTCCATGTTTATCATGAGCGCGGTGGTTGTAATTATATTGAAAGCGCAAAAAAAGAAATGATAGTCACCTGCGCGAAAGAACCATCCTTTTGCGTTGCAACGCGTCAGCGATAGACGATGCATACCGGCACAGCGGACGCCGTAAGCCGTGTTGTAGTAACAAGCGTCGCGTGGCGCGGCTCGTTCCTGTGAGCCAAACTTCGATTCCACGCCGATTGGCTTTTTGGACCAGTCCTTCAATCATATTGGCACCTGTGGAATCGAGGAATGAAACATCCTCGAAATCGATCACGAACGTTTTGTAGCTGTCTGAGATCCTGTCCAAAACCGTGCCGATGGAAGCGGTGGCTCCGAAAAACAGCGCCCCGTTTATACGATAAATCAGGGTTTCAGGGTCGGAGGACTGGGTTTCGTCATAGTCTTTACGAGGCAGGGCACTATCCGGTATGTCGCTTGCCACAAGCGGTTTCAGATTGGGGTTGTGGGACCGCACTGTCGTCACTCTGCTTATTCGCTGGATAAATAGCACCGAGCCCAATGCAAATCCCACTACTATAGCTTCGGTCAGATCGCGGAAGACCGTGAGCAGGAAGGTTACGGTAAGGACCGCCGCCTCTCCCCATCCCGACCGTAGCAGGACGGCGATTGCCTGTTTTTCGACCATGTTCCAGGCGACAACCGCAAGAACGCCGGCCAATGCGGCAAGCGGTATGTAGGCAGCAAGTGGGGCGGCCACCAGCATAAACAAAAGTAGGAACGCTGAATGCAACATGCCGGATACAGGCCCATGCGCGCCGGATCTGACATTGGTGGCTGTGCGGGCAATCGTGCCGGTCACGCAGAAACCGCCTAACAACGCTGAACCGATATTCGCAATGCCCTGCGCCATCAGTTCGCAGTTCGAGCGATGGCGGCGTCCGGTCATGCCATCGGCGACGACGGCGGAGAGCAGGGATTCGATGGCTCCCAGCAAGGTAAATGAAACCGCTGCAGGAAGAACAGCTAGAATTTTCCCTCCCGTCAGGGTAGGCAACTCCGGCGCTGGCAGGCTGGACGGTATGCCACCGAATTGTGAACCGATGGTTGTGACCGGCAGGCCAAACAATGCGGCGGCGGCAGCCGCAAGTCCGACTGCGATCAACAGGCCCGGCCAGTGTGGGCGAAACGTCTTGAGGCCCAAGATCATCGCAATCGTGCTGATGGAAATCGCTACGGCAGCGGGTGTGAAGCTATCACGAGCTTGCCAAAGAGCCGCAATTTTTTGCAAAAGCGGACCCGGTTCATGCTCGAGCATAAGTCCAAAAAGTTCCTTGATTTGGCTGGCGAAGATAATGACGGCGATACCTGCGGTGAACCCGATGGTCACTGGATAAGGAATGAACTTGATGAAAGTGCCGAAGCGAAGAAGACCAACAGCCGCGAGCATGATACCGGACAAGAAAGTTGCAAGGATAAGCCCTTCCATGCCGTGCTGAGCAACCGTGGCGGCAACGAGTACGATGAAAGCTCCGGCTGGTCCGCCAATCTGGAACCGTGAACCACTTAAAGCCGAAACCAGAAAACCCCCGACAATCGCAGTATATAGGCCCTGCGCGGGACTGGCGCCGGATGCTATCGCTATGGCCATGGAAAGCGGCAGGGCGACAATTGCCACCGTCAATCCCGCCAGCGCATCGGCGCGCAAATTCGCCAATGAATAGCCTTCTCGCAGAACCGTCACAAGCTTCGGCGTGAAGAGTTCGAGAAGTCGCTCTTGGGCGTATCCGTAACCAGTGTCGTCATGATTAACCGCGTCTCCACAAGGAATCGGCGGGATCGTCGGCAGAATATCGTCGGCGGTCGCCGTCGGGTATAGATTATCTGGGTTTCAAACCGGGGATTTCAAACGTACACCGCGCCCACCGGAATTGCTCAACGCCCCTTCAGCGATCAATTCAATGCCGGCTGCCTCAAGGGCGCCGACCACTTTCACGAGACTGTCAACGACGCCGCGCACATTTCCATCGGTAGCTTCCATCCGCTGAATGGTAGGCAAAGACAATCCCGACATGCTCGCCAGAGTTTTCTGGTCAATGCCAAGCAGAGCACGCGCCGCACGCAATTGAGCTGAAGTCAACATCGCTTTTGATGCCTGTTACCTTAATAGAGAAACATAAGTCATTCAGGCTGATGTATCAAGCATTCAAAACCAGGTCTCGCTCTACTGACCCAAACAGCCGTGTACGAATAATTGCCAGCAGATGAATATCAGTAGTGTCCACGGCGCGCTAGTTGCATGATTGGGCACGCGAATGCCGCGATTGGCCGCTTCGGTGACATAACCGGAGCGTAGGCAATACGCGGAGAGTTCGTTTGCGTCCAACGGGTGAGGCATCCGACGGGTTGCCCGGTCAGATAAACGACTTCCTCCCGTCCATTGCCAATGCTTTTTGGTTCTTTGAGGTGAAACGTCAGGTAGGGGGAGCGCAGTGCCGGAGTTGAGCTTGTGTTGTTACCAAAAGTTGGTACTATAGTGCAAAGGAGTAAATACATGTCACGAAACACATCAGTTTCCCTCGGTGATCACTTCGTCAACTTCATCGATTCACAGGTGAGGGGAGGGCGCTATGGCTCTGCCAGTGATGTCGTGCGTGCAGGATTGCGTCTTTTAGAGGAACAAGAAACGCGTGTTAAGTCTCTACAGGAGGCGCTGATTGCGGGCGAAGAGTCTGGTCAGTCGAAGCCCTTGGATCGTGAGGGCTTCCTGCAGAGGATGAAGACGAAGCATGCGCTTTGATGGGTATCAGCTTACACCGCTTGCCGAGGCCGATCTCGAAGATATCTGGGTTTACACCTTACGCGAATGGTCATTAGAGCAAGCAACCAGCTATATCACTGACGTCATGGATGCTTTTGAAGGGTTAACGGACGGGAGCAAGCGTGGTCGGTTGACGGACATCCGACCAGGTTATCTCAAATATGCCGTCGGATCCCATGTGATCTATTTCCGGGAGCACGAGAACACGCTGCTTGTTGTGCGTATTTTGCACGGGCGTATGGATGTTGGGCGGCACATGTAACGCATATTGTGTTGCATTATCGAAAGTTCCAATGACGGAGGATTGTCTGTCACATTGATTGAAAGACGGCCTCTCGGCCGAATGATCGGTCAGGCGCTTAGCGACGAATGAGACCAAAACGGTGGGCTTCATCTAAAAGGTGACGAACGGAGGAAGGCTGCCATTTCCTCCCACCGCGCGTCGGCCGCTCTCCCATCTGATCGAGCTGGGCCGCGATATCGCGAAGCGACAATCCGGGATCGGCAATCGCAATTGCGGCGACCAGTTTCATCAGGTGATCAGAAGGGATGCGGCGAGGGGATCGGGCAACAAGCTTCTTGTCGGCGATTTTTTCGCGGACGAGACGATGCACGGCGCGGCGCAGACGCTCGACCGTCCAGTCATGTCCGCGCCTATTGAGCACCTGTACGATATTCTCCCAGCTGTGGACCGGGCGCATTTGTTGCACCAGAGGCAACCAGGTCTGTGCCGAGGTGATCAGTTCATCGAGATAGCGTTTGTTGCGCGCTTGAGATACCGCCCGGATCGCTTCCGGCTTGCGCTCTCTCAAGCCGGGATTTCCCGGAAGCTTGCCGCGCGCCTTTGCAGCTTTGATCCCCGCTTTGGTCCGTTCTGCAATCAGCGCGCGTTCGAGCTGTGCAACGGCGTCCAGCACCTGCAGAGAAAACATGCCTTGCGGCGTGGATGTGTCGATGGGATCACGGATAGATCGAAAGTGGATGCCGCGTTGTTCGAGATCTTCGATAACCTGCAGAAGGTGACTGACCGAGCGGGCGAGGCGGTCCAGCCGGACCACGACGAGAACGTCACCGGCAACGAGTTCCGAAAGCAGCCGGGTCAGGACCGGGCGGGCGCGTGAAGTCCCGGAACCCTGCTCCTGAAAGATGCGATCACAGCCAGCTGCCCGCAACTCGTCCATCTGTGCATCATGGACCGGATCGTCGGTCGAGACGCGTGCGTAACCGATGAGGCGAGCGGGACGGGGCAACGCACTGGTGGCCTGACGTTTTGACATGGCTGTTTCTCCCGCGCTTGAAGCGGCTTTGTTCAAATAAGGCATGCATGAGAAAATGGTTAGTTGCAAGCGAGTTTTACTATGCAATTTAACCGCCATCAGAAGCGATTTTAATGGGTAGACGAGGAAACCCTCATCAAAACAACCGTTGCGCGCCAGCGGCCTACCTAAGTTAAAAGGTCCAAATCTATAAACAGGGAGAGGGATGGATAAGCTGGAATGATCACGGTAGGCGGCGAAAAGAGATAAGCCGAGAGCCTCGGTAGACACCGAGCAATCCGTAGTATGATAGCTCGTCCTTGGCGATAAAATGAAAGGTAAGAATACTTGGCGTTCCTTGCGGAGAACAGTGCCGTGAGAAGGGCTTCAAAAGAACTGTTTTCCTAAAATAGGTGCGACCGATTGGAGAAAATGTCAACTCGACGATACTTTAAATCCTTAGATTGTGGCGGGAGATACGTTCCTTGATCTGCCATTTGCTTTTGCTTCAATGGCAGTGTTAATTGTCGTTCAATTGGGGTGGGGGCATGATACAGAATCGATCGTTTCTTTTCTTGATAACAGGGTTTGTTGTCAGTTTTCTTGTTGCGGGCTGCGCGGTATCCGATGTCGGGCCGATCAATCGTTCAACGTCTCAATTATTCGCGTTTAACAATCATTTCGTTCCCGATCACGGGGATGATGGCGCAATGATCATTGGCCTGGCATTTTCTGGCGGCGGCACGCGGGCGGCGGCTTTTGGTTATGGAGTCATGCGGGCGCTCGATGATACGATCGTGGACGAATATCCCTATGAGCGAAGCCTGGTCGATAATATCAGGATAATATCCGGCGTGTCTGGAGGCGCGGTTCTTGCAGCCTATTTCGGCATGAAAGGGCGCGATGATTATCGGGATTTCCGTGAAACGTTTCTGGTCAGGAACGCTGAAGAACGCGTGCGCACCAATGCCTTGTCGCCAGCAGTCGCCATTGGCGTCCTGAATGGCGGCGCAAATGACCGATCCTCGCTTGCCCGTTGGCTCGACGACAATATTTTCCATGGTGCGACCTATTCAAAGTTTGACTGGTCCAATGCGCCATCGATCTGGATCTCTGCATCGGATATCTACAACCGGGTTCCATTTCACTTCAGCGTAGAAACCTTTGCAGCACTGTGCAGCAATCTGAAGGATGTGCGGATTGCTGACGCAGTCGCGGCGTCAGCGGCGGTTCCGGTCGTTTTCAAGCCCATTTCGGTTGCATCCAACCATGGTGCCTGCACCTATCGCCAGCCCGATTGGCTAAGCCGGGTCATGGCCGATCCCGAGGCGTCGTATAGGTTGAAGGCCTATGGGCGCGCACTGCACACTTACCGGTCGAGCAATGTGAATTTCATAAAATTGCTCGATGGCGCGCTGACCGATAATCTGGGGCTTACGCCATTTGCGATGGCCAGAGCCTCGGCGCAAACACCCTATGGGCCATTGTCGCTTGCCGATGCCGTGAAGCTGAAGACTTTTCTTTACATTGTCGTGGATGCTGGCCGTGAGATGGAATATCCATGGGTAAAGGAGCTGCAAGGGCCAGGGATTTCTGAAATCCTCGGTGCGGTTACGGATACTGCCATTTCCTCGTCGGTCAGGGAAGGGTTTGATGCGCTGAAGCTGGCGACAACGCAATGGCGCGACGAACTCATTGCATATCGGTGCAGCCTGTCTGCAGCCACAGTAGCGCGCTATCGCGGCTCGTTGAAAGGATGGAACTGCCGCGATGTCCGATTTCATGTACAACGCCTGTCGATACAAGATCTTCCCGCTGGCATGGCTGCAAGTTTCAATGAAGTGCCAACCCGCTTCGTGCTTCCGACAGAACAGGTGGATCAGGTGATTGCCGCCGGTCGCGTGGCGTTTAAAAGAAACGCCGTCCTCCAGAACGCCATTCGCGAAGTCCAGTCCGATGCAGGCGTCAAGAAACCGGTTAGCCCGAATTTGCTCCAACAAAACCTATCATCGTCTGAAACACTGGCGTCGGGGCCATTGTAGCGCCAGCACCAGCCCGGTTTTCGCAATATTACCATTTATGACTGCCGATCCGAGGCCACAGAATATACCATGATCAAACTGCTTTTTATGTTTGCCTGGGCATCGCTATGCTCGATGATTGTGTTATGGGCGGCAATGGCGCTCTGGTTTCATTTGCAGGTGGGGCAGACGATCAAAATCTGCGTCATGGCCCTGACCGCGCTTGTTCTTGCAGCTTATATCTCGGTCCTGTTTTCACCGCGTTCGAGCAGCCAGTTGATAAGCTTCAGTAACGTCGCATTCATCTGCCTCGGTTCCCTCTTTCTGGTCTCCTGGTTTTCGATGAAGCCTTCGCTTACGCGGGATTGGGCGGCAGATGTCCAGCACACGGTGACAGCGGATGTTCAGGGCGACGAGGTGACATTTCACAACATTCGTGACTTCACATGGAATGACAGCCGGATATTTGTGCCAGGGTGGAAATCCGGGACGTACAGGTTGAGCGAACTCAATTCGGTGGATGTCATATTGTCTTACTGGACGCATCCGGCCATTGCACATACATTGATTTCATTCGGCTTTGCAGATGGTCGCCATCTGGTGTTCTCTGCCGAAATACGCAAGAAAAAAGGTCAGGAATTTTCTTCGCTGGGTGGCTTTTTCAGAAGTTTCGAATTGGCGATGATAGCGGCGGAAGAACGGGACATTGTTTATTTGAGAACCAATGTCCGCGACGAGCGCGTCTATCGATATCCGGTCGATGTTGGTCAAGAGCTTATGCAGGCGATGTTGCTCAAATATATCGAAAAGGCCAACGATCTTGCCAGAAACCCGGCCTTCTACAATACACTGACGTCCAATTGCACGACGGTCGTTTTCGACCTTGTTCGCCTGCTGGAACCAGGTTTTCCATTTGATTACAGGGTTTTGCTCTCCGGCTATCTGCCGGAGTTTCTCTATGACAATGAGCTGCTCATGAACAGCGACCTGCCGTTCAGTGAAATCCAGCAGCGCGCCTTGCTGACGCCGGTTCGCTCAATGGAGCGCGAACAGTTTTCTACGGTCATCCGGCAGCCTGCCGGTACTTAGAGCATTTCCAGCAAAAGTGCGAAGCGGTTTTGCGTAGGACAATGCGGTAAAACAAATAGTTAGAGCGATTCTGATGATTCCGTATTAACCGGAACCGCTCTAGCTAGGCCGGATATATGCGAGACGTGTCCTAGTTTATGTCCTGCTTCGTGTTTGCGTATTTTTTTAGCAGGCGAAGTTTGGGAAACGTCAAGAACGATTTTGGTGGGTCGACCAGAGCCGACAATGCGCGCGCATAATCCAGCACCAGACCAGGCGTCCACGCCATGGATTCTGCGCGCTTGCGCATCAGTCCCGCTGCCCATAGCTCAGGATAAATGATCGCGCGCAACGCTGTAATTATTGGCCAGTTGTGGTCACGATAAACACCTTCCAGCGCTGCATCCAGAGCATCAGCGACTGCACTTGAGCAATTGCGGTTTGTGAGATTATAGGTGTTGTCTGCGCTGTAATCTTGCCAGAATGCATTCAATCGCGATGCGTCGATATTCTTGATCACCACCTGCACTGTCGATTGGCACCATTCGGCGGATTCTTCCTGATAGCTTGGCAGGAAACGTCCGGGCACATTGTTGTCTGCGGTGGCGCGTAATGTCCGGGTGAATTCGTCCGGCGATCGGTCGATCTCGACTGCCGGATAATGGCTGATATAGACGTTTGGGGCCATTTCCAGAGCCGCATGGCCCGTGGAAATGACGCCGTTTGTATCGACGGCTGCGATATATCGATTGATGGCCCTTTGATGAAGCGGGGTCATGACCTGACCTGTGGGAGTCCAGACATGGACGATCAGCTCGCTGCGATTGGCAGAATGGGCGAGGGAGCTGGAACCCGGCTTGTTCCATAAAGGATTTCTGTTGAAGATACTGCTGATCGATGCGCCTTCTTCCAGCCGTCGCACCCGTGTCGCAATGTTCAATATGCCAAGGCTGGTAAGGATCATGACGGCGCCGACATTGAAGGCAACTGTTCCGGCGTACCATGTTGGCCATGGCTGAAGCGTTGCAATGGCGATGCAAACTTCCGCAATGCCGCCCATCAACCCCAGCCGCCAGCGGGGATAGCGGACAACCCATGCACTGCCAATGCGCACACTGCCATCCACAAGGAAGCAGAACCCCAGCACCATCGCAAGCGTGAAGTGGCTGGCGGGGGTGGCGCTGAGGATCAGCAAGGCGACCGCGAACAACGCGATACCCTGCACGACACGCATTCGTCTCGCCGTTCCCTGACTGAACGCGGCAGCCAGGAGGCCGACAGCCGCCTCCGGCAGCAGGAAATAGCCAAAAAAGCGCGACGGAATGATCGTCTTTCCGTCCAAGGCATCTATAGCGATGAATGTGCCGAGCAGAAGCCAGACGCCGCCGGTAATGAGTAGTATTTTCCAGTGACGCTGAATAATTTCCCGGCCAAGGAGAATAAGAACGATGCGTATCATGCCTGGGGGGCTCCACTGGGTTTAAGCGTGCGCTTTACGATCAGGGCGAACACCATGAAAACGACGCAGACCATTCCCACAAAGGTCGGTAGGCCGTGCTGCATCACGTCTAGAAAACCGCCTGCCAGCATCGGTCCCACCAAGGCGCCGCCGCCCCAGAACAGCCCCATCGCAGCATAGACGCTGATAAGGTCCGCCCCACGGAACTGCGAGCCGATTATCGCGAGCATTGTCGTATAAATGCCAACGAAAATTCCGCCCCAGATGAACAATGCCGGGTAGGCCAGCCAGCTCACCGATAGAAGCAGGGGCCAGAGAAATGCCGTTATTGCGGAGACCGCCGTTAGGGCGATCATCAGTGTAACCCGGTTCATCTTGTCTGATAGCCAGCCGATGGGAAGCTGCAGCGCAATGGCACCGACCATGAGAACCGTGATCAGTTGTGCACCGTCGGTTTCGTTCCAGCCGAGCCGCATGGCATAAATGGCAAGGAAAGACAGTCCGGCTGTTTCAACTGCCGAATTGATTGCCGTTGTTCCCATGGCAATGGGCGACAGTCGCATCATACGCAAGAAATTTGAGTGTTTTTGCTGGGCCATTTCAATTTGTCGAAGTCCCGGCAGGCTCATGATGACAAAGGCGAGGAGGGCGACGACCGCCCCGATTGCAAATGGCACCAGCCCTTCAAACCCCGTAAACGACAGGATCAGCGGGCCGCCGGCAAAGCCCAGCGAGAGCGACGCTGTATAGGTTGCCATGATGCGTCCGCGATTTTTATTGTCGCTCAGCTCGCTGGCCCAGGTTTCCGTCAACACGAACAGAATTTCGGCAGAAATTCCCAGCAGGAAACGCAACGGAAACCAGAACCAGAAACTAGGCACCATTGGAAACAGGATCAGAAGCAACGCTGATGAAAGTAGCGCGGCCATGATGAGATATTTGGGCTTGTAGCGGATAGCCAGTCCCGAAAGGAAGGGGGCTATGCACAGGACGCCGAGCGCATGCATGGCGGCATTGGCACCGACAAGCGTTTCCGTCAGCCCGCTTTTGATAAGCATATGCGCCACCAGCGGAGCCGTCAGGCTGTAAGTGAGCCCGAAAATTGACGCTGTCGCAATTATGATGGCAAGGGAAAGGAGCGAACTTTTTTCACTTGAGCGTTGTGTTTCAACGCTGTCGACTTCTGCTTCCAGTCTCAATTCTTTGCCCCAACCCAAAAGAATAGAATCGATGATACCCCATCGTCCAATACACCGCTCTTCGTATTCAATTAGTAAAGCCGAAATTGCAAAAATTCTACATAGAGGCCTCCCCGAAAAGGGTAAAACGGTTTTCGGAGAAGACTTGTGCTGAAAAGAGATTTTAAAACATTGATCTATTTCATTCAGATCGGTCGTCACACTCTGTGTAACTTCGAATAAACGCCGCGATAAACCAGAGGACCTATATCCAATTCCCTTCTAGAGAACACGGTTTATTTACGCCCTCTATATAATGAGTTGCGCCAACGTATTTTTTGGGGGGCGTTCATGACAACATTACTGGGGATGTCGATTTACGTATCATTCTTGGCATTTTGCTTTTTCGGGGCGCTTTTATATGCCTGCGGCTGGCTCCTTCTGAAGCTGCGGGGCCTGCGGGCGTTGAAAGATCCAACTTCGGTGCCCATTGGTGCCTTTGTCGGCACGATATCCACCGCATGGGCTTTGTCTCTCGGCTTCGTCGCGGCAGATGCATGGACACTCAACTCTCGAGCGGATCTCGCGACCAGCAACGAACGGTCTGCGATATTTCGAATGTTGGGGACTGCTCATCCCACGGTCCTGAACAATGAGAGACTTAAGAACGCAGTGGAAACCTATCGGAATCTGGTGGTGTCAGATGAATGGGGAGCCGACGACAATATCGTGCCTTCGCCCAAGGTGGAGAAGTCGCTTCTTGCCATTCGTTCCGTTGTCCAGACGGTGGCCAGCGACGGCACGCCCTCTCCGATCGTATCCCAGCTCATTCATGATTTTAACGAGCTTCAGAATGCGCGCAATGATCGCATCGCTATCGCTAATACGTCCATCGACCAATATAAATGGTATCTTGTACTGGCGCTGACATTCCTGACTATCGCCACTATTGCTTCGACCCATGCGGATCGGGTGCGGGCTGGGAGGCATGCCTTGCTACTTTATTCAGCAACGGCTTCGATCAGCCTGTGGATTCTTGCGATCCATGCCAATCCATATATCGGCACTGAAGAACTAAACCCCACGCTGTTGTTTTCAAGCCAGCGTAGCTGATCAGGCACGTTCTCGAGCGGTCATCACGATGAACGACCGCTGTTAACAAGCTGCATGTGGCAGTTTATAAGTAAGCGCGATCCAGTTCATGTTTAGTGCGGTCGAAGAGTTGGAGATCCCTCCGTGAATAGTATCATAGCAGCCGCGATGCGCGCCCACTGCGCCGCTTAGCATCGTTATAATAGTCGGACGCCTGCTGCACGGAACGATGACGCGATTGGTCCATGGCTTCGGGGAGTGGAATGCCGCGATTGGCGGCTTCGGTGAGATAGCCAGAGCGCAGGCCGTGGGCTGAGAATTCTTTTGCATCGAGACCTGCCATTTGCGCGCGCTGTTTGACAATCTGGTTGATGGCGCTCGGTTCGAGCGCTCGCGCCGAAACATTGCCCCAGCGATCGACTTTTCGAAACACGCTGCCTTTGTCGATTTTTGCCGCTTCCAGCCAGCGGGTGAGAGCCTCGACAGGCCGCCCGGTCAGATAGACGATTTCATCGTGATCGGCACCACTGGTTTTGGTGCGACCGAGATGAATGCCGAGCGAGGGGAGGGGAGAGCCGTTCTCATCGGTGACTGGTGCCTGTTTGACCAGCTGTTCTACACGTAAGCCGGCGACTTCGCTACGCCGACGACCGCCCGAGGCAAAGGCCACCATCAGGATGGCCCGATCCCGCAAAGCCGTTAGATCCTCTCCGGAACAGGTTGCCAGCAGCTTGCCCAGAATATCGCCGGTAATCGCATGGACACTTTTGCGGCTACGCGGCCGGTTCAGGGCGCGCACCGCAAGCCGGATTGCCGATTTGACGGAAGGCCATGAAAACGCACCCTCCAGACCGCGCCAGCGGGTCAGCGTCGACCAGTTGGCGAGACGGCGACGCACGGTTGCGGGCGCATGTGGTCCCGACACGCGCAGAAAGCCTTGGCTGCGCAATTCCTCTTCCACGCCGACCGGCATGCCGTGATCGGGTTCGATCTCGCGCTGTTGCGGCCGCCACAAATGATGCGCGACGAATTTCAGCAACAGGGCTTCCGGCGCCGGAAAGGGGAGGGGATTGCCGGTCGCAGCCAGCGACCAGGCTTCGAGATAGGCCAGATCCGAGGTCAGGGCACGGAGCGTGTTTTCGCCCATGCCTTCATTGACCAGATGGCGCAGCGTCTCGACATCCTCATCGGTCAAAATGCCAGCCAGCATGTCGCGGCGGTTCATCGGCAAGACAGCAGCAATCGTATCTAAAGTCTCGGTGCGTTTTTCAATCGAACCTGACGACGAGCTGCTCATTTCGGCAGTCCGTTCTCGTCATATAGTTCATCGTGGTTCGAAGTCTGGTGCGTGTTTGC
>NZ_CADEAR010000033.1 GCF_902825325.1 Brucella tritici
TAAAATGATCATCATCCTAAATGCTAGAATGCGAGACGCCAACGCAACGGTGCTTGACGCCTAACACCGTTGCTTTTTGTTTTACGCCTCTCTTTTTCCCGAAACCGTTTCCGCTTTCGGGAGACATGCTCTCTTACCAGCTACCGATATTTTCGGCTGAAGCCCACGGTTCCTGCGGCGCCAGACGCTCGCCCTTCTGGATCAGCTCGATGGAGATGCCATCGGGCGACTTGATGAACGCCATGTGCCCGTCACGCGGCGGGCGATTGATGGTGACACCTGCATTCTGCAGCTTCTGGCAGGTGGCATAGATGTCATCGACCAGATAAGCGAGATGACCAAAATTGCGGCCGCCCGTATAGGTCTCCGGGTCCCAGTTGAAGGTGAGTTCCAGTTCCGGCGCCCGCTCTGCCTTCGCCCGGTCCGTATCGGATGGCGCAGCGAGAAAGATCAGCGTGAAGCGGCCTTTTTCATTTTCGGTGCGGCGGATTTCTTCGAGGCCGAGTTTGTTTACATAAAAATCGAGAGATTCGTCGATGTCGCGAATTCGGACCATCGTGTGCAGATAGCGCATAGTCTTTTCCTCGGCTGTTGTAATTCGGGCGGCTGACGTTCGGGAAACGTTAGGACATCGAATCCGATGTCGAAGGCCGGACGTCAAGTTATCACGAACAGAATGGCGATCAAAAATTTTGAGCAGCAGATGTGACCGGAAATGTCCCGGAAACATCATTGCCAAATTGACGACCGGCCATATTTCAGGTGGTGGGTCGGTTTCAAATTGCTCCGGGGCTGGAAAAGTAACCATGAAGTTGTGAAGTCTGTGGTCTTCATGGGGACGGATGCAAGTTTGGGCTTGCCGCCTCCGGTTAAGGAAGTGTTATTCTTTGGACAAGAATCAGGTCGGAATCGCAACGGAAGAACAGAGGAGGGGCGAACGCATGGCGGACAAGTCTGTGTCAAATGACCAGTTTCACAGCCAGCACGCCTCGGAAGAGCTGGGCGATATCATCGAAGTATCGGGCCATATCAAATGGTTCGACGTAGCCAAGGGCTATGGCTTCATTGTTCCAGACCAGCCGGGCCTTAATGACATTCTTCTTCACGTGACGTCACTGCGTCGCGATGGCTTCCAGACTGCTCTGGAAGGTGCGCGCATCGTTTGTGAAGTTCGCAATGGTGATCGCGGCCTGCAATGTTTCCGCGTCCTGTCGATGGATACGTCTACCGCCATTCATCCGGCGCAGATGCCGCCGCAGCGCACCCATGTGACTGTTACGCCGTCGAGCGGCCTTGAGCGCGTGATCGTCAAGTGGTTCAACCGCACCAAGGGCTTCGGCTTCCTGACGCGCGGCGAGGGAACGGAAGATATTTTCATTCATATGGAAACGCTGCGTCGTTTCGGCATGATGGAACTGCGCCCCGGTCAGGTCGTGCTCATTCGCTTCGGTGAAGGCGACAAGGGCCTGATGGCTGCTGAAATCCATCCGGATATCGGCACTGCAATTCCAGTTTCGCATTAGTGCATGTCTCCCGAAAGTGGGAACCGCCTCCGAGGGGAAATCAGTTCATTGGACTGATTTCTGATCCCCGCTATGACGGGATAAAGACATGCGTAAAAACAAATGGATAGAGCGGTTCCAATGGTTTCGCTTTAACCAGAACGGCTCTGGAGCGCGTTTCGATCTGATTGAATCAGATCGGCGCTCTCACTGTTTGTTTTGACGCGCATCTCATCCGAAAACCGTTTCACACCTTTCGGGATGCGCTCTAAAAACGCGCCAAATTTCTCAATTTTTGTAACAAGCAGGTGAAGGCCGCTTTGTACGGCCTGCGCGGCCTTGTCGTCACTCCATCCCGTTGATAGGTTCCAAGCCTGTTTGATTACAAGCCAGTTTGTTTATCTGAGTGGGCAGGGTATGGGTCGCATTTTTCTTGCTTTAGCGTTTGTTTTCTTCGCATTCGCCGCTCAGGCGGATGAAACACAGCCGATGCGGCTGCCGGTCGACAAGGAACCGCTGACATTCGTCACCGCCAATGGCAACAAGGTGAATTTTGCGCTGGAAGTGGCAGAGAGCGACGATGCGCGTGTGCGCGGGCTTATGTGGCGCACGGATTTTCCCAAAGACCGGGCGATGATCTTCGTGTTCGGAGAGATGCGCCGCGTCATGATGTGGATGCAGAACACGCCATCGCCGCTTGATATGGTCTTCCTTGACGACAAGGGGCGCGTATCGGCTATTCACGAAAATGCGGTGCCATTCTCCGAAAATATCATTTCATCTGAGGTTCCGGCAGCGTATGTCGTGGAACTTCTGGCCGGTACGGTTAAACGGACCGGCATAAAGCTCGGTGACAAGGCTATCCATCGTGTGATCTGCGGTGCGTGCAAGCCTTGATATCGAGACAAGACAATCAAGAGGAATAATCAGGTGAGTGCCCTCGATATCGAATATTTCGAACATGATGGCTTGCGTCTGGCGTACCGTCAGGACGGAGAAGGCGATCCGATCCTGCTCATTCACGGCTTTGCGTCGTCAAGTCTCGTCAACTGGGTTTCGCCCGGCTGGTTCCGCACGCTGACCGAAGCCGGATATCGCGTCATCGCCATCGATAATCGCGGGCACGGCCTTTCAGCGAAGCCCCATGACGCGGACGAATATACGCCAACCAAAATGGCAGCGGATGCAGCAGCCCTGCTCGATCATCTCGGGATCGAAAACGCACACGTCATGGGCTATTCCATGGGGGCGCGCATTACAGCATTTCTGGCGATTGAACACGCCGAGCGCGTTCATAGCGCCGTTTTCGGCGGTCTTGGCATTGGCATGGTGACGGGCGCTGGCGACTGGGAGCCTATTGGCGAGGCGCTTCTCGCCGAGGATCCGACGACGATTACGCATCCGCGCGGACAGATGTTCCGCAAATTTGCCGACCAGACGAAGAGTGACCGTATTGCGCTTGCCGCCTGTGTGATTACCTCCAAGGAGCTTGTTCCCGCTGCCGCGATTGCACGTATCATGCAGCCCGTTCTCGTGGCCGTCGGCACAACCGATGATATTGCAGGCAGCGCGCAGGAACTGGCCGATCTTCTGCCAAATGGACAGGCAGTCGATATTCCGGACCGCGACCATATGCTGGCCGTTGGTGACAAGGTCTACAAGCAGGCGGTGTTGCAGTTTTTGAAAGAAAATCGGCTCTGACGGGAATTTGATCTTGGACAAAGAGCGCGCCGACGGGGTGCGTCAAATTCGGCTGTGTCAAGGCAAACCATTTTAAGCCATTCCCCCGCAGAACTGCGGGGGAATGGCTATTTGCAGGTACGCATTTCCGAACGCAAAACCGTTTCACACTTTTGCTGGAAATGCTGTATGCTGCGCGCCGAACTCGTATTGCGGCGTGGGGACTGAGCGAAAGTTCGGCTGTCGTCTCCTCCTCTCGCGGTGCAAAACTGGAGTATGCATATGTCCGTTCGCACATCAGCGAAAGCGACCCCCGGTCTGGGGCAGGTCGATCCTATCTGGCATTCCATCCGTGCCGAAGCGGAGGAAGCCGTCAAGAACGATCCCGTGTTGGGCACGTTCCTTTATGCGACGATCCTCAACCAGCCGAGTCTGGAAGATGCGGTCATGCATCGTATCGCCGAGCGTCTCGGCCATGCCGATCTGAGCGCCGATATTCTGCGCCAGACCTTTGACGCGATGCTGGATGCCAATCCTGAGTGGTCGCAGATTGTGCGCGTCGATATTCAGGCGGTTTATGATCGCGATCCGGCCTATAGCCGCTTCATGGACCCTATCCTTTATCTGAAGGGTTTCCATGCGATCCAGACCCATCGTCTGGCACATTGGCTTTACCATGAAGGCCGCAAGGATTTTGCCTATTATCTGCAGAGCCGTTCGTCCTCGATCTTTCAGACCGATATTCATCCGGCCGCACGGCTTGGCAGCGGTCTGTTCCTCGATCATGCGACCGGACTTGTGGTCGGCGAAACAGCCTTGATCGAAGACAATGTTTCGATCCTTCACGGGGTCACACTCGGCGGCACGGGCAAATCGAGCGGCGACCGCCATCCGAAAATCCGTCACGGTGTACTGATCGGTGCTGGCGCGAAAATTCTCGGCAATATCGAAGTCGGTCATTGCTCGAAAATCGCCGCTGGTTCAGTGGTTCTGAAACCTGTCCCGAACAATGTCACGGTAGCTGGTGTACCGGCCAGGATCATGGGCGATACGGGTTGTGCCGAGCCCTCCCGCGTCATGGACCAGATGCTGGGCGAGGGGATTTAAGCGATACATCGTATCGTTGCAGGCTGAACGGGCCGCTTGCTGGTTTTTTCCAGTATGCGGCCTATATTCTGTCAAAAGAAGCTATTAACTGCCGACAACCCTTGAGCACGGCTTTGCCGGGGGTTTACATAGGAAATGGCCGGATGCAATAAACCGGCTCAATTCAATATCAGGAGAAGCCGGTTGAAACCCGAAGAACTCAAAAAACTGGACGCCTATTTCAAACGGACCTTCAACAATCCCGGCCTGCAGGTGAAGGCGCGTCCGCGCAAGAACGACTCCGCCGAGCTTTACCTCAACGACGAATTTCTCGGACTGGTCTATAAGGACGAGGATGAAGGCGAACTCTCCTACAATTTCTCGATGGCCATTCTCGACGTCGATCTTTGATAGGTCGCGGTAATCGCGTCGCGAACGACGCTGATGCCGGGCAGGAATACTCTCTGACGCCCTTTCCAATGGAGAGGGCGTTTTGATATCCCGACACGACTATTCCTGAGCCTTGGTTGATTCTATGAAATTTGGTTTTCCATTGGCTATGCTCCTGATGGCCCTGTCTTTAGCTGCGCGCGCAGAAGTTCTGGGAACTATCGAAACCGAACAGGACGATGGCTCGCGGTCAGTGATTGAGATATTCGATGAACCGCAAAGCATCGGGAAATGTGACGGCGCTTATGCTGCCGCAGCTTATGTCATGGATCGCGACTTTTCCCTCCTTGCAGGAAAAGGATGCTGGAAGCTTCTCGGATCGGCGGAAATGTTAAAGCTGGAAATCGTGCTGGCGGCCACGGAAGAACATCTCATGAGCGGGGTTCCACTCAGCCAGATCAAGTTCAGTGAAGACGGGCAAAGAGCTTTCCAGGAACTGAGCGGGAAGTAGATGTGCCAGTCTTATGGTCAGGACCTATTCATTTGGTGAAAATGGTGTGAGGCCATCTGTTTGGATACGAGGAGAAAAGGCGAAGGTTCATTTTCGAGGTTTTTTTTATCGAAGTAGCAGCGCGGATGGACCACATCTTCTGGACACCAAAATGACTCGCGATCCGCTGCGCCGAACCGCTCAGCCGGGGGAATCACCCCGTTCTTCGCATCTCTCCTAACCGCTCTTGTCATTTAAGGTGCCATTTCCATCAAATTAATAGGTCCTGACCTTTGGGCCGCTGATACCGCTCCAGCCCATCGATTAATAGCATCAATCCGAAATCGAACAGCTTCTCGGGGCCTTCTGCATCTAACGTTGCCATGGCTTTGGCAATTGTTGATGTTGCTTCAATATTTGCCTCGTCGGATGGCGTGCTTTCGTGGAAGTCAGCCTGCTGTTCCAGCGCAGCCCCGACAACATAATGGCTGATGCTGATCAGCACGCGCGCTGCATTTACGGGTGTAAAACCTGCCTGGATCAAAAATTCAATCTGAGCTTCGGCCTGTCCCATTTGATTGTTATTCGGGCGCGTTCCGGCGTGGATACGCGCGCCATCGCGATAAGTCAGCAATGCCCGCCGGAAACTATGCGCATTTTCAATCAGGAAATGACGCCAGTTCTCCCCAGCGCGCGGTAGGGCGTAGTCGTGATGCTCCGCCAAAATCGTTTCTGCGAGGGCATCCAGCAACACACGCTTGTTTTTGAAATGCCAGTAAAGTGCTGGCTGCTGCACGCCCAGCCGCTCTGCCAGACGACGCGTTGTCAGGCCCTCTTCTCCGACCTCATTCAACAGTTCCAGTGCCGTTCGTATCACGGCATCACGGTGTAATTTTGCCAAAGCGCTCACCAAATCAGTTATACCTTGACAATTTATCATTGATAAATTTTAAGTCCAGCTCCTTATCGATGATAAATTATGGGGCTGGTATGAACAGCACGTTGATGATCGTTCTGGCTGTTACTGTCTTGGACGCAGTGGGGATCGGTCTGGCGATGCCGGTTCTGCCCAGTTTGCTGCGCGATGTGGCTCATTCCGACGATGTGGCGGGTCACTATGGAGTGCTGTTGTCTCTTTATGCGCTCATGCAGGTTTTCTTCGCTCCGGTTCTGGGGCGAATGTCTGACCGATTTGGCCGGAAACCGATCCTGTTCGGCTCGCTCATCGGGGCGACAATCGATTATGCCATCATGTCTGCTGCCCCCCACCTCTGGGTTCTTTATGCTGGTCGTATCCTATCGGGTATGACGGGAGCGACGATGGCGGTCGCAGGAACCTGCATAGCGGATACGGTGGAAGGGAGTGCACGCGCTCAAGCCTTTGGCTGGCTGGGTGCATGTTATGGCGGCGGTATGATTCTCGGACCGGTCATCGGTGGCGCATTAGGAAATGTTTCGCCAACAGCCCCATTTGCGGTTGCCGCAGTGGTTAACGGTTTCATGGCTCTGTCGGTTTTCCTTTTGATGCCGGAGCTTCGCCCCGAAACCAAACCGGAGCCCCAGGCGAATGAATCTCTGGGCGCTCTCGTGCCATCGGGTGCGCAGAAAGGTCTCAAACCGTTGCTGTGGGTTTTCTTTCTTCTGCAACTGGTGGGACAGATACCTGCTGTCTTGTGGGTGATATTCGCTGAAGATCGTTTCCATTGGGATACGACACATGTGGGCTTGTCGCTTGCGGCCTTCGGTTTGCTGCATGCCATGTTTCAATGGCTTGGTACGGGTCGTCTCGTCGCATCAATTGGAGCTGGATATACGATAATCATTGGAATGGCTGCTGATGGGCTGGGTATGGCATCCCTCGCGCTCGCCGCAGAAGGCTGGATAGTTGCGCCAATTCTGGTGTTGCTGGCATTTGGTGGAATAGCGATGCCAGCTCTGCAATCCATCCTGTCGGATAAGGCGGGTCAAGACAAGCAAGGTGCGCTTCAGGGGACGCTTGCTAGCCTTACGAATATCAGTGCCGTCGCAGGCCCGGTTATTTTTACGGCACTTTATATGAGAACTGCTGCTAGCTGGAACGGTTGGGTGTGGCTGGTTGGGCCAGTAATCTATCTGGCGGCCGCTCCGTCACTCATTTTCGTTTGGCGTCAGTCGGCAGGCTTGCCATCAAGGAGATGAGTATTCGCAAAATCGACGACCGCCTTGTCCAGTGATTGCGAGTCGCCAAGCATGGAGCGGGGGAAGCGATAAAGTATTTGCAGGTCACGACCGAACTGGACGTCGCGCTCGCATGAGTTGAAGCTTTCCGCAGCACTATCCGCAAGGCATCGCGCAACGAATTCCGGCTTGCCGCTGCTCGGGTCGGACAAGACCAGTTCCTCACCCTTATAACCGCTATTGTCGAGAAAGCGGTGCACTGTCAGGTTTCCGGGCGCTGCTTCTCCGTTCGGGTCAATCAGTTCGGCATAGATCGGCAGATAACGCCCGCTCATATCGCGCGACATGGTTCGCTGCTCGATGGACATGAAAATGAGATGCCGTTTCGGAGTGAGAAGGTTGAAGATGGCGCGGTCGCGTTCCGTGTAACCGGTAAGGCCTGGCCAGCGAGCATACAGGTCGAGACGCCCGGTCACCCCATCGCGTCGCTGGTTCGAAAAGCGGATCATACTGGCTGGAATCGACAGGACGTTGTTGCCGATGATGATTTCATAAGCGTGCGTGCTGTCGGAGTGTCCGCCGCGCGCAATCAGCGGACCAAGCAGACGTCCGCCAACATTCATGGCAATCGAGAGCAGAATCAGGACGATAACCGCCAACAACAGCCAACCGAAGAGGCGGCTTCCCATTTTCGAGGCGGTGTAATCTGGTGCTGTTTCCATCTGGGTGTCATGGTGATGATATTGCAAAAGAATATCGGTCTTTTATGGTTAACAGAGCGTGAAGTCGTGCTTGTATGACGGCTTGAAACGGCTTAGCGATTCAATATCGAGTTTGCTGATGGAGGAAGAACATGCCGATCTATGCATATAACGGGCACAAGCCGCTATTCGCGGACCGCAGCAGCAACTGGATCGCGCCAGATGCGACCCTGATCGGCAAGATCGTTGTCGGTGAAAATGCCGGTTTCTGGTTTGGCGCTGTTCTGCGCGGCGATAATGAGCCGATCACCATTGGGGATGACACCAATGTTCAGGAACACACCATCATGCATACGGATATCGGCTTTCCACTGACAGTCGGTGCAGGTTGTACCATCGGGCATCGGGCCATTCTTCATGGCTGCACCGTAGGTGAAAATACACTGATCGGCATGGGTGCCATCGTTCTCAATGGCGCGAAGATCGGAAAGAACTGTCTGATCGGGGCAGGGGCTCTTGTGACCGAGGGTAAGGAAATACCGGATAATTCACTCGTGGTCGGTTCGCCTGCAAGGGTTCTGCGGGAACTGGACGATGCTGCGGTCGAAAAACTAAAGCTTTCGGCAGAACATTACGTCGAGAAGGCCCGGTCTTTCATGCGCGGGCTGGAACCAGCCTGAAAAGAAAAAGGACGGGGCCAGAGGGAGACTGACGGCCCGTCCTTGTCCTATCGGATAATCAGTTCTTGATGCTGCCGACCAGGAGTTCGCGGTCGCTCTTGATCGAAACCCAGCTTCCGGAGTTCGTGGTCGACTGGCGCTTCAGATAGCTATAATCGGTCTTGTTCCAGGCGAGGACGCGGGTATCGAGATTGTCGAGAATGAAGTCGCCGCGGTCGGTGCGAACGGTCAGAACCGCATGGCCTTCACCATTTGGCTGACGAACCACCGTGAAAAGCAGCGTATTTGCCGGGATGCCGAGCGCCATCAGTTCGCGACGCTTCAAAAGCATGTAGTCGTCGCAGTCACCCACTGTTGTCGGGTATTCCCAATATTCCTCGCGACCCCAGGCTTCCATATCGGTCATCGGCGCGATCTTTTCGTTGACGCTCGCATTGACCGCAATGATCTGTTTCCAGATTTCCGGTGTCAGCTTCAGCATATTGCTGTTGCGGCTGGTGATGTTGCATTCGGACTTGTAGCGCTCGCAGAACTCGTAATGGCCAATGGGCTGCGAAGTGCGTTCTCCGGTCGTCATCCATGGTGAATTGGAGGCGGGGCTTGCTGCCTCTGCCAGTCCGATTCCGAGCAGCATCAGTATGGCTGCGATGATGGTTTGTTTTGTCATTCTTTTGTCTCCCTGTTGGAGACCAAGATGACTTAGACAATTTGAAGGCACGCAAATTTGCGCGCGAAAATGCGAGTCAAATTCGATTAAAACTGCAAATAACGCTGAAACTTTTTGTCAACGAACGGACAAATTCAGGGCAAATCGGGCTGTTTTCGTGGCTTTTTTGTGATTCCTGGCATTTCGCGGTTTGCCATTCCGTAACCTTGACACGCATTCATCTTTTCGGCGGATGCTTTCAACCGAAAAGATTGTCCAGTGTTGTGCTGGTCTGGATGGTAGCGAATTCGACTGCGAAGCCGCCCTGGAAATGACGGACGACGGTTCCCCGGATCGGTCCCAGCATGATGCCGCTTTTGATCGTGGGCTTGAACTCGCTTTCGATTGCCGCACCGGAAAGCGATAGGTCGGCAATGCGGCACAGTCTTTGTGCACCATCGGCAAAAGTAATGTTGTGCTGGGTCTTGCGCGGTACGACGCGTTCGTGACGGCGATCTTCGGGCAAGGAAAGTTCGTGCTTGTTGGCAAGCCAGGTCAGCTGTGCGGAAAGCTTGTCCTTCTTCTGTTCGGAGGTCGACAGGAGAATGTGGAAGCCTTCGGATGTAACCTCGTTGGCAATTCCTTCGATCCGTCCCACATGGTCGATATAGGCGATAATGCGTTCGCCGTTGCGCGGTGTTGCTATACCGCTCATGAGTGCAGTTCCAGGCGACATGCGCTTGATGATACAGGGAAATTCGCTGCGATTTTCCAGCATGTAACGACCGTTGAGATCGACATTCACGGCATTGAAATTTTCCTGCCGCACATTGCTTGCAGAAGATGCCGCAGCAAATCTGTTCATCAAAGCCGATCCATCTCGAAATTTGGCACTCTTACTATCCGTCACAATACAGTAGCCGTCGATAAAGAGAAATCGCGATTTCAACCCTGCGTCAGGCTTTGCCGCCCTTGATGACGCGCAATTTCGGAGCGGCATGTTCCCGTGGCTGCGTCAGGCGAAGATTCGTCCACTCACGCCCTGCTCGGGGTGCATTTACTGTGATGGCGGCCGATTTTCGAACGTCATTTGCCAGAATCAGATCTGGAGCCACCGGTTCGATAGAATTCAGATGGCCGAGGACGATTGGATCGGCTCCGACCCATGTGACTGCGTCGAGCACGGCGATGCTGCCGAGAAGGCTGATCTGCCCGTCTGGCGCTTCAAGCGGGGCGAGAAACATTTCCAGATCGAGGCTTCGTCCGGACATGCTGATTCCCACATGCGAAACGAGGGCAGGGACTTCCAGGCTATTTACATTTTCCGACAGTTCGCCAAGGGCTGCCCGGTCCCGCTCTGACCAGAGCGAGAGGAACCGCGTGTTCTTCAGTTCGCGACCAAAAAGGGTGCAGATGCGTGTTCCCGCCAGACGGAACGACAGGTCGTCATCTTTTTCAGCCTCAAGGAAGAAGAGGTCGGACAGATGGCGCCCGAGCTTGCGCGGCTCGATCTGTTCACGCATCGGCGCACGAAAGAAACCGCTTTCCGTGCGGGCCAAGCGCTGCCATTCGCTGAAAATCGCGATCGTACTGCGGTGTTTCATCATGCGCCGTTGATTTGTCCGTTTCACGCGGAGGCTGCCTCCGCTGTTGAACGCATTAAAATAGTATTAACGGCGAGGATGCCAGTTTAACCCTTTCTTCATCCACCGGGCTCGTCCGTTAAGGTTAATAATAAGTAATGGTTGCACGGCACTGAAAGACGCGCTTTGATAAGGCGTCAGACGAAGCCTTTGACTTGGTTGGCGTTTTTCTGAGCTCCAGATTTAATTTCGCGAAAGATTTCTGTTCGCGTCAAGGCCGACCGGGAACCTCCGTCGGCCTTTATTTTTAATAAATTCTGCCCTATCAACATGCATCGACCAGACGCAAAAGGCTCCTTCGGTCCGATTGCGGTGCTTCGCATAAAATAGAAAGCAGCAGTTCATGAGCGTTCCCCAGCCGGAAATGAACGGCAGTAACCGCCGGTCGGGCGGTAGTGAGCCGATATTCAATATTCCGGGCGTTATTCTCGCTCTGATCGGCCTGTGCGCTGCAGTCTACGTTTATCAGAACTACCTCATCAGCGAGCAGCAGAACTATGAGTTCATGCTGAACTTCGCGCTCATCCCGGCACGTTTCTCACTGGCCGATGGGTTTACCGATCCTGCAGCACTTTTCACGCTCATCAGCTATTCCTTCATGCATGGCGGCTTTGCCCATATTGCCGTCAACATGATCTGGCTCGCAGCCTTTGGCTCTCCGCTCGCGGGCCGCATCGGTACGGGGCGAATGATCGTTTTCTGGATATTCACTTCGGTGATTGCCGGGTTGACCCATTATGCGATCTATCCGGACAGCGTTTCGCCACTGGTGGGGGCATCGGGTGCGATTTCGGGAATGATGGGTGCCGCAGCGCGTTACGGCTTTCGCCGCATCGGCCATGGACGCAGATCGGAATTCGCTGGCCCCGTTCTTCCGGTTGGGCTGACCCTGACGCTGAAGCCTGTCCTGACTTTTGTGGGTGTCTGGTTCCTGATCAACATCATCACCGGCCTTTATTCGACTGGCGGCGCGGACCTTTCCAGCATAGCCTGGGAAGCGCATATAGGTGGTTTCATTGCCGGGTTCTTCGGTATTTCACTGCTGGACCGTCCTCGCAGCTATGATGCCGTGCTGAGGCGATAAGTTCTGCACTCTTTTGGCTTTGACAAAGCCTTCTCCCCATTTGATGCCACTTGCTAATCTGACGTTCGAAGCGCACCATCATGGAACGTGGTGGGAGGAGCTGCGTTCTGCTTTATATGGCGTTTGAACGCCGGAAGCAGTGAGTGCTAAATCTTGGAGGGACTTTGGCATGACCGTAAGATCGATTCTCGAGACAAAGGGCAGGGATGTGCTGGTTATTGCACCTGCCGATACGCTATCCCACGCCGTCGCCATGTTGAACAAACATAAGATCGGTGCGCTGGTGGTGTGCGACGAGGCCGGTCGAATCAAGGGTATCCTGTCTGAACGCGATGTTGTGCGCGCCGTCGCGGCACAAGAAACCAAGGCCATGAGCATGCCGGTGGCCGAAGTCATGACGGCAAAAGTGCAAGTCTGCCGCGAACATCACACGATCAATCAGGTGATGGAGATCATGACGCGAAGCCGATTCCGCCATATGCCGGTGGAAGAAGGCGGCAAGCTCGTGGGAATCATTTCAATCGGTGACGTTGTGAAGCGGCGTATCGAAGACGTGGAGCGCGAAGCGGAAGATATCCGCACCTATATCGCTACCGCCTGAGTCGGAACGATTGGATTTTCTGCCATTCTCCCGGATGGAGGGGCCAACCGGGAGAGGTCTTTACAGTCGAATCAACGTGCGCGGAGATATCGTTCGGCAGCGTAAAGGGAGATTGCAGCCGCATTCGAGACATTGAGCGACTTGATTTCGCCCGGCATGTCGAGGCGGGCAAGCGCGGTAACTGTTTCGCGCGTCTTTTGACGCAGGCCTTTGCCTTCTGCGCCAAGCACGAGAGCGATTCGTCCGCCGGACAAGGTGGCTTCCATTTCCAACGGCCCATCCGAATCAAGACCGATGGTCTGGAACCCGAGGCTGTGCAGCTCTTCAATCGCTTCGGCCAGATTGCGCACTTCAATATGCGAGATCATTTCGAGAGCACCGGAGGCAGCTTTTGCCAGAACGCCGGTTTCCTGCGGGCTGTGACGGCTTGTCGTAATCAGTGCGCCAGCACCGAAGGCTACTGCTGAACGCATGATGGCGCCGACATTGTGCGGATCGGTCACCTGATCGAGGACGAGGAGCAGCGGGCTGTCCTTCAGTTCGGACAGTTTACGGGCGCGTAGCGGCTCGGCTTCGATCATGACGCCCTGATGGACAGCTTCGGAACCGGTTTCCTTGTCTATGTCGCGCGGATCGACGATTTCGACGGGGAAAGGGAGAGATTCGGCCTCTCCGATTTCAAGTCGGGCGAACCCGTTTCGCGTCGCGCGCATGCGCAATATCTTGCGTTCCGGGTTTTCCACGGCGGCGCGGACCGTATGCAGGCCATAAAGCCGTACGGTTCCCTCGGTCACGGCGCTTGCCGAAACGGACTGGCGCTGCGGCTTGCGCGGTGATTTGCCTTCGGTCACAGCTTTCTGATCGCGATGCTGGCGGCGCAGGCGCGCATAATGAGAATCTTTTGGTGTGCGGGGCGAGTTTTGATCGGTCATGGCGTGCTTATAACTCTTTAGGTGAGCGGAAGATAGCGACTTCACCTGTGATTGCTATCAGGCTGTTCTGATTGCCAAATAATCTCTGATGGCTGGAAAATCCTGAGAAATGCGGGCGTTTGAGCCTATGGAACGGGAGTGTGGAAGAGGAACTTTCCACGACGTTGTGGACGGACATGCATTCTTTTCGCTTTTACCCTGTTGACAGGGGATAAGCTTATCGTCATAAGGCCCCTCGCGGATCGACGGCTGGCCCAACAGTCAGCCAGAAGCCCCGCGGAAATGCCTAGTCGCTCGACTCTGCTGATAGTGATATCTGGAGGGATGCCCGAGTGGTTAAAGGGGACGGACTGTAAATCCGTTGGCTATGCCTACGTTGGTTCAAATCCAACTCCCTCCACCACTGTCGGATCAGAGTTAAGAGTGCGCGGGTATAGCTCAATGGTAGAGCAGCAGCCTTCCAAGCTGAATACGCGGGTTCGATTCCCGCTACCCGCTCCAAATGTTTCAGAGCGGTTTGGCGTGTAAGGAATCATCGACGGGCGGTTCGCCGTTCCGTTTTGGCATAAATGCTGGCCCGGAAGCCAAGAGGCTTTTGTGCTGGCGCTTGAGCGGTTCTAGAACAAAGAGAACAACGGCGATGGCAAAGAGCAAATTCGAACGTACGAAGCCCCACGTTAACATCGGCACGATTGGTCACGTTGACCATGGCAAGACGTCTCTGACGGCTGCGAT
>NZ_CADEAR010000034.1 GCF_902825325.1 Brucella tritici
ATGCTCAGTTTCACCATCGAACAGCAACGGAAGGCTTATTACGATCAGTTGGAAACCCATCAGCGGACCCTCGACGTCACCGAATGGTTGGTATGGTTTTCCCAAACCGTGCTGACTGCTCAACAAACTACGCTGGATCGCGTCGCCTTTTACATCGCCAAGGCACATTTCTACAACCGGCACAGGGGAGCGTTCAATCCCCGTCAGGAGAAAGTCATTGCGCGTCTGTTCGAAGCGGGACCGGATGGCTTTATCGGTGGCCTCAGTGCCGAGAACTATCTGGCCATAACAAAGACCTCACGCGCTACCGCCACCCGCGATTTGCAGGATCTGGTCGACAAGGGCGCGTTGATACGCAGCGGTCAGCTTCGATTCACCCGATAC
The DNA here is from genome assembly GCF_902825325.1 of Brucella tritici. Classification (GTDB taxonomy): domain Bacteria; phylum Pseudomonadota; class Alphaproteobacteria; order Rhizobiales; family Rhizobiaceae; genus Brucella. Next base: position 385 of record NZ_CADEAR010000034.1, read on the forward strand.
GCACTGAACTGGCGAGCACCTCATTGACGACAAGATACTGGAAACGGTGTTGCCAAGCTGTTTGTGATTGGTTGCACGGGCGCGCGGCGGTTGCCTTTTCAAGCCGTCATTTCTGCGGCGTAGTCGGACCAAAGGCAGAAGGCATCTGCCCTGGCGTGTCGCCAGGAGTGGGATGGGAGGTGGTACCTGCGGGGACGAAAGACGGTATTTATCTGATCGTGGGCTGACAGGAAGCGCTGTGCTTGGCGGGGCGATTTGAACCGCCCCATGATCTTCTCTATCTTCCTGGTGGATCAGTTGCAAAAATTTCGGTGAGGCAAAGCGTGGCGAACCGTTGGACGCAACTATGCTGCAAGCGCTGTGAATTGTTGTTTGAGTGAAAGCGGTGCGGTTGATCCGAAATTGCCTTGCAGCTTTCGCATCATATGAACGAGCATGACACCGGCGAGCGTGATGCTGGCAGCGGCTTCAGCCTTGAAGCCGAGCATGGATCGTATCCGTCGTTTGACACGGCGATGATCCTGCTCGATGGTGTTCATGTATTTGCTCGAGCAGATGGTGATGAGCTTGCCACCATGTCGCAACCGGTTCTCTGCATCACATTGCATGATGGCCATCCGATTGGTCTGGCTGCCGTCAATTGTGATCTTCTCTGGCCTGCCATGTTGGGCCAGCCCCTTGCGGATAAAGCGTTTGCCAGCTTTCAGGTCGCGATTTCTGCTGAACATAAACCCGACTGTATCGCCGTTGCTGTCGATGGCTCGGTACGGATAAAGCCACTCACCTTTGACCTTCACATAGGTCTCATCCAGATTCCATTTGCGTGTGACTGGACGCTTCCTTCGATGGAAACACTACAAAGCCCAATTAAGCACAAAAGCATGGCCTTCGCGCTCGCCGACATCTCCAAGACTTGCTATCGATTTCTGGCAAACCGAATGTATGGCCATTCTTGAATTAAAGAGCGCTAATCCATATCTGGGATATCGCCATACTGAAACAAAATTGCGGGAGGGCCATATTCTCCAATATCAGGATCTGCTTCGCGGCTCCAGGCTACAACTCCAATGTGCTTTCCTTGCAATTCCGCCGCTGCGCGTAAAGCACGACCCTCGGTTTCAAAAGCCATTGGGTCGAATGCAGAAACTAATTCACCGGCGCCATTACGATCAAATGCCGCGACAACAATGAGCCGCGCTTTGGTCATTTAGGTGTCATTCCCTTGTCCTTGGTCATCAATGAACTTGTGAGCTTAACGCTACCGGCTGTTACGCCCACCCTTTTTGAGGTCGACGGCATAATGCTCTTTCCCTCAAGACGTTGTTTTCGCAAGCGGAGAGTTTTGGCATCCCGCTCACTTACCTCAGCGTCCAAGATAGAACGTACAGCTTTGTCTGTGCGTGAGGCGATTGACTCTCTACCTGATGGAATTCGCATGAAACGGGTATCTTTCGTAAAATAAATCAGGGAATTTTGCGTCAAGTTAGAAGTTCCTTATGAGGCGAATAAAAAAGGCCAAGCATTGCTTGGCCCAAAGCTAGTTCTTTCATTCGTGCCAGTACATCCGTGGTCACAAGAAAGAAGAAGCCTCATTTACGCTGCCTGCAAATTACAAACAGTCATTTTCCCAGACTTACGATCCTGTTCCAGGTCATAAGTCAGTTTCTGGCCCTCATTGAGCGTATGCAAGCCTGCGCGCTCAACTGCAGAAATATGAACAAATGCATCCAAGCCGCCATTGTCAGGCTGAATAAAGCCAAAGCCTTTTGCTGCATTAAACCATTTAACTGTGCCGGTGTTCATGTGAACCCCTTTCATAGCAATATTGATAGCTGCGTTTGAAAAACGCAGAGATGAAACGATTTTTTAAAGGGAGTTTTCGTTCAGCGCACGGTTCTAATCGCGCAGGGATCAAAGCTCAGCAAGAAAATCTCGATGGTTTTATTTTATTTGTTTAAATAAAATTTGTCAAACTATTAATATCTTGCGGTTCATTAAATTGATGAATAATACTTAAATCGCTTAATATTTTCGTTGTTTTTACAGTGAAATAATGATTTCAAATTTATTATTTGAGAGGCCCGGTTTGGGCGCTCTCAAACGATAATTGTTAAGCCGTCCCATAGGCGGAAGACATTTCCGTCTGTGGACCTGGGTCCGTTTGAATGTCGCCCATTACTCCAGCCATAAAATTCTTCAGGATTATCGCTGACTCATTGTAATTAGGTCCTGGTAGGGGCTTCATCCTGGACGTGAGATAGCCGGCCTTAATAATCATCTGCTTCAGAATGCGATGGTTTGAGTGAAAATCGCCATTATAGATATTGGAAGACATGGCGTCCTCCTTTCAAATTGCGGGCAAGGGCAATTGAACCCATGTCAGCAGAGCCCGTATTCAATCAATTCACTGACAATTTAGGGTGGACTGTTTGTGGTTTGATAGCAAGCGTACAATTAAGGTCACTTAGGGGCAAGATACTTGATCTGAAACATTCCGAATGATTTCATCTTCGGAAATTTAGCTCTGCATAAAAAAAGAACCCCGCAGCGAGAACCGCGCGGGGCTAGAAGTCATATGTCATCGGCAGGCAGAATTTTATTCAGGAAAACGTGAAAATCAAGTAGCTTTTCAATCGCCGTGTTTTTTCTCTGCACCTTCCAGGCGCACTAAAAGTTCCAAAAAGGTATCTTCGTTAATGTTGGAGGATGTCGTCATCAATCCGTCTTTCAACGCGTCTGCTATTGCTTGTGAGGGGAGATCACGATGTCTCACGCCCGCCGTAAAACGACTAGCGGTATGGTATATGTTTGGTCGTTCTGGCATGCACCCAACGCCTTCATCTTTTTCGGTAGAACAAACGTGCAGCGGCTATGTTCCGATAATTGCCAAATCGAAATAGGTATTTTGCATAAGGCCCGGGATGTCCAGAAACATCCCGGGCCACGCTTGGCAAATGAGGTGCATGTCCTTCCCGTGCGCTTTATCGGCTGAGCTTCCTGCAACCCTGCGGTTAATGAAAAATGCCCTCCTTTAGGGACGAGCTAGGCAGCGCTGCGCCATGACCCGGCGTTAAGTGAGGGGTGCAGTTAGCTACCGGGTAAACACCTTTCGAGTGGCGCTTTTGATACTTCTGGTGCGCCAGACGCGCGGCTAGCTCACAGATGTACGATTGGTCTCTCAACCCGCTCTCGTATAACATGATGATGCCGGATGCTAATTCTGATGGAGAATAGGTGCGATCGCTTTCTTCGAGCATTATCGCTGCATTGCTAGAACAGCTCCGCATAAAATTGACTTCAAGCGGATTATATATCCGGCTCGCTTCGTTAAATAGCGACATAGTGGCCTCCCTTCTGCATGTGCCAAAGGAACACCCCACAACATTAACGTCAGAAAATTATGGGGGATGATGGCAAATGAATCAACCTGAAAAGTCCTCGCCTGCCGAAGCGAGCCAAGCCGCTACAGACGCCGCACACCCTACTTGCAGAAAATGTGTTTGTTCCAAAAATTAGGTGACTATGACAACTACCCGTAGGCATACAACTTAAAATTAACAAACTAGAAGAATTCTCGCGAAAATTGATACAGATGGTGCTATACTCAAAATCCAACGCATAATTATGTGCGTTCGATCGTTGAAGATCGGATACCATCATGAACAGGTTTGAATGGTTAAAGCCCGCCCTCGGCGGAGCATTGGTTGGTGCCATTGCGGCAATTGCTATTGGGTTTTCCGTCGGAGGTTGGGTCACGCACGGCACTTCTGAGCGCCTGATTGTATCCAACATATCGGACGGGGTGACGCTCGCCCTGACACCTTACTGTCTTGAAAAATCAAGAAACGATCCGGCTGTTGTGAACATCCTGGCTGAGTTTAAGGCCGCCCCAGCTTACTCTCGCCGTAGCCTTATCGAGAAGTCAGGTTGGGCCACACCGCTGGGAACAGAGCAACCCAACACCGCGCTGGCAACTGCGTGCGGCAACGAACTCGCAAAGGCGCTTTAATATGGCGGGAAGTCTAATGAGGAGGCTATCATGAAAAAACAACGTAATCGTAACATTGGATTGGAAACTTCTGTACGCCCACGTCACGATAAGGACACGACGGCCAGCAGAAGCGACCTAAGAAACGCTCATGAACAGATGAACTCACCATCAAAGGATTGGACGCAGCTTGCGAACATTCTTCGGCGTTCTTGCGGTGGATTCTCACGTTCCCGGTCGCCGCGCCATTCTTTACCGAGGAGTAAACGCAATGGCTAATGACACCACAGCTCTAGAACGAAAGGTTCTTGCACACGAGCAAATACTTCAGGTTCTCATCGGGCATCTGGCTGAAACTGAACCCAAATTTCTGGATCGACTAAAGGCGGTATTCACGCGCCATCATATCATTGGCTCCAATGAACAGGACTATGTTAATACAGCTCAGTATGCTGAACAATTCATTCATGAAGTCGAGAGGATGCAAGAGTATAAGGCGACGCGTTGATTTTCTCCGGATCATGAATATCTAACAGATTCTTGGGCTGATTATTTCTAAATACATAAATATCAAATGACTGCTTGCGCTTTAACTCGAAAAGGCGCACTGTTTATTATCCACAGCTATTGAAACGGGCGCTGTCGTCGGGAGAGAACAATCTCCGGCCCCAAAAATGAAGGGGACACGCGATGTCTTCCGCTTCACACCTGCCCTACTTTGGCCCTGAAGACTTCCCTTTGCTTCGCGCTTTTCTGCAACGTTCAGGCTATTCGTTGGAGGGGTGCGAAAAGCCAGAGACCCGCCTGGAAGCCGCCAAACACCTTTGTGAGATATTCAGCGACGGGCGCCACGATCCCGTCCAGATGCTGGACATGCTTTTGGCAATTCGCGCCCAACGCTTGTCACAATCCAATCAAAGAGAACTGGAAGCCTGGGAGAATGAAGGTGGCTATACGGCCCCGCAAGTCACGGCAAAGTCCTCAGTCCTGCAATGGCCTCCTCGAAAGAGGCTCCGGTTGAGGCTTGCCCATGGCTGATACTTTGCGTTCCCCAATATCAGACGTTGAGGTGAGAGTGCGAAGGACCGGGGTTCGCCGCGACCAGCTCTATCCCGCGATCCGGAATATTGTGCGGATAGAGAACCGGGTCCGCGAACCGTTCAGCGCGAGATGTTTAGCCAAACACATGCCCTCGACGCATATACCTTGGTTGAAAAGCTATTTGAGCTCTCATGCGGCAACGTCGCTTCGGGACCGAGAGGCATATTTCGTGAGGGTATGTCGGGGCTGGTATCGTCTCAATGACACGTGATCAATCTGGCGAGGAGAAACTGTCAGTCCAAAAATCGTTGGATCGTAAAGTGAGCGTGTATCTGATCGCGTTCCTCATAATATGCATCGATATCGGATTGGTCGTCTGGGTGCTCGGCTCCTACGTCTATTAATCACCAAGCAGTCATGCGAGGCGCTAAAACGTATGCTTTCCCACAAGAATGAAGTCTGCACTTCCATGAATGCCAACGTTTTGTACGTCCACGCTCAGCAAACCGTCGCCTTTTTCCGACGATAACTGAACGAGCTCGCTTGAATAAGCCTGCCGGAGCATGTCCATGCTTGCCCACAAGACGCCCTTTGTAAACGTCTTCTCGCCTTCCGTGAGTATGGAAATACTGTAGCTAACAGAACCGAGGTTCTTTCCTTCGCAATACAAATTGCCTATTGAACTAAATTTAGATGTTGGCATGATTGCATCCCGATACGGGTTGTGTCTCCTCACCAAGCAAAGTGGGAGACACAGCTATAACTAATGCCGTTTTGTTTTGATCAAGTCACTTGCAGGAGTAGGAAAGCGACCTGCAACAACGTCTGTTGACGCAGTTTTCTCCTTGACCTTATCTTTCTTTGGCTTTCTTATTTCTCGGTTACTTCTTTTCTGACCACGGGGCATTTTGAAAAACTTCCTGTTTTTGAGGAATTAACTAATTCTTTCATACCGGACCAATCCCGTGACGGTTCAAATCACCGCTGGAGATACTTCCACATTCTCACGGGCATATTGCCGAGAAAGCTGCGACATCGCTCGCGATGGTGAGCGTACAGATTGAAATTCCTGAATGAGTAGCCTTGCTGCGGATATGTGAGCGGCACGGTTTTCTGCGGTGTCGTAAAGCCGATAGCCGGCGCGTCGCAGTATTTCACGCATCATTCGAAAGTCGGTAGGTCCAAAGTAGGGCTTGATAATTTTGGAAGACATTTCGTCCTCCTTGTATTGGGGCTGGAGTATGCACTCGCAACCGACAGCGCCCGTTTCAAAAGCTGTCGAGACATGCACCATGCGCTTTAAATTTGAGCAAAGCAACTGAGGCTGAATTGCGACGGCAGATCGGCTCAATCATTGCATAAGAAGCTACTTCATGTCCTCCACGGTGATGCGATAGGAAGTTTGCCGAGCCTGTGAATAGACCTCGCGAGCAGCATCGTAGATCAGTTTCCGTGAGGCGTCGAAGGCAGCAAGAAGCGATAATTCCGTCGCTGCAATGGCGCCATTCTTCTCCAGGGCGGGCTTATCGATTAGAAATGGGACGGAGGTCATTCCATCGTAGCCGACAAATCGCACGCCCACCTCAAGATCATCGAAACTTCTGCTGGGGTTTGGAAATGAAAGGGCCATTACTTTTCGCTTTTTATTGCGCCGCCTTCGTCATCTCAACGATCGGCGGCCTTTGCCATTCTTCGATGTTTCTTGATAAACTGTGTCAGGGCGATCTGTAGCCGACCTTCGTCACGTGTTCCCTCCTGAAATCGACGTGTCAGATAACGTGCAGCATCAGTGCGCAAATCTTGTGTGTCGCCGGGTTTGCGAGCCTCCCTTAGAAGTCGCGAAATCATAGTGATTTTTCTAGAATTCAACGCGATGGAAGACATTTCGTCCTCCTTTGTTGCGGGTCAGGCATTTGAAGCCCAAATGACAGCACCCGTTTCAATTACTGTCGTTATAATCATCATGCGCTTTATGTAAGGAGAAAGCAAATAAGGCTCCAATTCCATTGCTGTAAACTCAGACTGGCTGCTTCGCTAAAAATGCTTCCTTGGTCATATAATCTGCGGTTCTCAACAGCGGTCCACGGCTATCCATATCAACAATGCTGCCAATGTATGAATGCTGCTGTACCAACTATCAATTGTGAATTCCCCAGGTCTTGCGCAATACGCCTCCGGGCGACTTGGGAGCTAGACAGCCGGACAATTTACGAACTGGCGACAATGTGTCGAAACAGCTTTGCCTATTGACAGACTATTTATATCCATTATTCTAGATATATGGAAAATGAAGAAGCAATAACCGCTTTTGCCGCTCTGGCCCAACTGACCCGGCTCGACACATTCCGCCTGCTGGTGAAGCACGAACCCGCGGGAATCCCCGCCGGTGAATTGGCGCGTATGCTGGATGTGCCACAGAATACGATGTCTGCTCATCTCGCGACGCTGTCTCGTTCTGGTCTAGTGAAAGGCGAACGTCAAAGCCGTTCGATCATCTATCGCGCTGATCTTGACCGTTTTCGAGAGCTGACGCTTTTCATGATCAACGACTGTTGTGGTGGCAATGCGAAACTTTGTGCGCCTTTAATTGAAAGCCTGACACCGTGCTGCGAACCAAAAGCGGCAACGCAATGAACTATTCTCGATGATTTTGGCCCTCGTCTAACGGACTAATCAAATGACTGACCATGTATACAACGTGCTCTTCTTGTGCACGGGCAATTCCGCACGCTCAATTTTGGGCGAAGCAATTCTGAACAAGGACGGTAAAGGGCGTTTTCACGCCTATTCGGCTGGTAGTCAGCCAAAAGGCGACGTTCATCCTCTCGCGATCAAGGAACTGGACGCTCTTGGCTATTCCACCGAGAACCTGAGCTCAAAAAGCTGGGACGTGTTTTCAGGTACCGACGCCCCTCAGATGGATTTCATTTTCACGGTCTGTGACAACGCTGCCGGAGAGGCCTGCCCTGTCTGGATTGGCCATCCTATGACAGCCCACTGGGGCATTGAGGACCCAGCCGCTGTCGAAGGAAATGACGCGGAAAAACAGTGCGCCTTTGCACAGGCGGCCCGCTTTATGAAAAACCGGATATCAGCATTCCTGAGCCTTCCTCACGCCACGATAGACCGCATGGCGCTTCAAAATCATCTGAAAGCAATCGGCACCATGGAAGGCAACACACAGACAAATGTGGAGAATAACTGATGTCCACATTCGAACGTTATCTGACTGTATGGGTAGCTCTGTGCATCGTCGCAGGCGTTGCCTTGGGCCATTTTTTTCCGACAGTTTTTCATGCAATCGGATCTGCTGAAGTCGCCAGGGTCAACATTCCAGTCGCTATTCTCATCTGGCTCATGATCATCCCCATGTTGCTAAAGATCGATTTCAGCGCCTTGAGACAGGTCACTGAGCACTGGCGCGGCATTGGCGTCACGCTCTTTATCAATTGGGCCGTCAAACCATTCTCTATGGCGCTTCTCGGTTGGCTATTTATCGGCTGGTTGTTTCGCCCTTATCTGCCTGCTGACCAGATCGATTCCTACATTGCTGGACTGATTATTCTCGCAGCCGCCCCTTGCACGGCAATGGTGTTCGTCTGGTCCAACCTGACCAAGGGCGAGCCGCATTTCACGCTGTCGCAGGTCGCTCTGAACGATGCGATCATGGTTGTGGCATTTGCCCCTATCGTCGGGCTACTGCTCGGACTGTCGGCAATTACTGTCCCGTGGGATACGCTCGTTTTGTCGGTTGTCCTCTATATCGTCATTCCGGTGATTATCGCTCAAATCCTACGCAGAAGCATTCTCGCCAGCGGAGGACAACGAGCCTTCGATGCAATGCTGAAGACACTACAGCCGCTGTCTCTGATTGCGCTTTTGGCGACACTCGTACTGCTATTCGGTTTTCAGGGAGAGCAGATCATCGCACAGCCCATGATCATTGCGATGCTGGCCGTCCCGATCCTCATCCAGGTCTATTTCAACTCTGGCCTCGCCTATCTGTTGAATCGCATTTCAGGCGAGCAACATTGCGTCGCCGGTCCCTCGGCTTTGATTGGTGCTTCAAATTTCTTCGAACTGGCAGTAGCAGCCTCAATCAGCCTATTCGGTTTCTCATCTGGTGCGGCGCTTGCAACAGTGGTTGGCGTTCTTGTTGAAGTGCCTGTCATGCTTTCCGTTGTATGGATCGTGAACCGTTCCAAGGGCTGGTACGAACGCGGTGCCAATCAAAAGTCAGTCACCGAAACAGGAAAACTCTGATGTCAGTTACGATCTATCACAATCCGAACTGTGGCACGTCTCGCAACACATTGGCCTTGATCCGTGCCAGCGGCGAAGAGCCTGTTGTCATTGAATATGTGCAAAATCCGCCTTCGCGAGAACGTCTGGTCCAACTGCTCACTGCAATGCAGACGACACCTCGCCAGCTCCTTCGCGAGAAAGGCACACCATATGCCGAATTGGGATTGTCCGATCTAAACTGGACCGATGATGAACTGGTCGACTTCATGATGGCGCATCCTATCCTGATCAATCGTCCAATCGTGGCAACGCCGCTTGGCACCAAACTGTGCCGTCCGTCAGAACTGGTTCTCGACATACTGGCGAATCCGGTGTCGTCATTCACCAAAGAGGACGGAGAAGTCATCACCTATGAAAGAAAGTCCCGCTGACATGGACCTGTCGAACCTCGATCAGAATTCCTTCGCATTGCCCGACCTGGATGCACTACGCGCCGACTTTCCAAAGCATAAGCCTCGTATCCTTTTGCTCTATGGCTCACTTCGTGATCGTTCCTATAGTCGGTTTCTGACGCTGGAAGCGCAGCGCCTTCTCGATGCGATGGGTGCTGAAACGCGTGTCTTTCATGCCAATGGTCTTCCCTTGCCAGACGACGGTTCAGCAGAGCATCCGAAGGTTCAGGAATTGCGTGAGGCAATGCTTTGGTCAGAAGGGCAAGTCTGGACCAGTCCAGAACGTCATGGAGCCATGAGCGCCGTCATGAAATCGCAGATCGACTGGATTCCATTGCCGGGTGGAGCAATTCGTTCGACGCAGGGCCGAACTCTGGCATTGATGCAGGTATCCGGCGGATCGCAGAGCTTCAACGCCGTCAATCAGATGCGCATTCTGGGGCGCTGGATGCGAATGATCACCATTCCAAACCAGTCATCCGTTGCAAAGGCGTGGCAGGAATTCGACGACGCTGGACGGATGAAACCTTCGTCGTTCTATGATCGCGTGGTTGATGTGATGGAAGAACTGATGAAGTTTACACTTTTGACGCGTGGCATCTCTGATCATCTCACAGACCGTTATAGCGAGCGCAAGGAAGAAGCGGCCAAACTCGAAAAGCGTGTTTCGTTGAAATCAATATGAGCGTTGAACGGCTTCCCATTGCGGCCATCGCCGGTCTCGGACTGACCCAGAATATCGGTTACGGCACTTTATACTATTCCTTCAGCATTCTCGCGCCGTCCATGGCGCGGGACTTTTCCGTTTCCAACGAATGGATTTTCGGAGCGCTGTCAGTTGCCCTATTAGCAGGGGGCTTTCTGGCTCCCTGGTTAGGCAAATGGATTGATCGTTACGGCGCAGGTCGCATGATGACGATAGGCTCGATACTGGCCGCCGTCTCTCTCATACTGTGTTCGCTTTCTCCAAATGCTTTGGCGTTTGCAGGTGCGCTGACGATCATCGAAATCGCGGCAAACCTCGTCCAATATGGAGCAGCCTTTGCATTATTGGTGCAATTAGCGCCAAATGTTGCCCAGCGTAGTATCACCTATCTGACATTGATTGCAGGCTTTGCCTCGACAATTTTCTGGCCCATCACAACAACGCTTCAGCATTGGCTTACCTGGCAACAGACCTATTTAATGTTCGCTTGCCTCCATTTGTTTCTCTGCGTGCCGGTACACCTTATGCTCGCGCGTTCTATTGCAAAGAGTGGTCGAAAACGATCAACGAATGGAACAGTCACAACCGCCTGTTCAGGTGATCTGCCTGCCCATCAACGGCGCAAAGGTTTCGTGCTTATTCTCGTGGCATTCTCGACGCAGGCTCTCGTTGCAGCGGCCATTCTGGTCCATATGGTGCCGATGTTGGGCGCGCTCGGTCTTGCAGGTTCTGCAGCTTTTATTGGCGCGATATTCGGACCTTCTCAGGTAGCCAGCCGCCTGATCAATATGCTCGGTGGCAAAAATCTCGCTCCGATCAGTCTGGCAGTAATCTCTGCATCCTTGATGGGGCTAGCCCTCATTGTTCTGCTATTCGGAGCTCCATCCATTATTGCGACGATGATGTTTGCCTGTCTTTTTGGCTTCGGAAACGGTCTCTTCAGTATTGTCTCTGGAACATTGCCGCTGTCACTATTCGGCAGTGACGGCTACGGTGCCATGCAAGGCAAGATCATGTCAGCCAGACTAATCATTTCGGCCACTGCGCCATTCGCCATGGCTTTCGGTATAGCGAATTTTGGTGCGAACTGGAGCCTCACTACTCTGGCTCTTTCTGCCGCGCTGGCCGTGGCAATGCTAAACGGATTGAGGTTGCTTCGTTAATGTCTGCTTTCAGTCAGAAGCAATTGGGAGCGTGATGACGACAATTGCGCGAAAGCGGTCCTTCGTGTGGGCGCGCCAAACGGCAGCAGCGAGCCCAAAGTTGCTGCAAACGTGCTGGCGGGTTAGCCTACGAGCGGACCAATGTCCGCCTTTGGGAGACACAACCAGTGAATTGGAAACCTGTAGATTACCCTTCAATGAGCCCTTATGTGATTTGCGCTGACGGGGATGAAATGATTACTTTCGTGGAGAAAGTCTTCGGTGGAAAGCTTCAGCGTCGCTTCAATCGACCGGATGGATCATTGATGCATGCGGAAGTCCGGATTGACGACAGCATTTTGATGATCGGCGGAGGAGCAACCTCAGCCCAGCAAGTCGCGCCGCATATCCATGTTTATGTTCCAGATGCCTACGAAGTTTTTGACCGAGCTGTTGCCGCGGGAGCAACTATCCTTCAGGAACCTCAGAGAAAGCGGGACGATGATGACCTACGGGGAGGCGTCCAGGACGCCTCCGGGACGACGTGGTGGATTGCGTCTCAATAGCCAAGTCGGTAGAAATTTATCTTAGCGTAACAATTGCTTCTCCGCGAGGCGGCTGAACTTTCAAGAATTTTGCGTGAGCCTAAACGGCAGCTTCGTCCGCTTGGCGGACCTCTGCGTGGGCCGTAGCGAACGGCCGCTTTCAGGATTCCGTAATACCGCGGTGAACGACCGGGATAAAGCGCAAAGCGGACGCACAACAGCTTCTCCGCAATTAGGGTGGGGAGCACTAGGGGGGGGCTTCTATTGCTCATAAGTATATAATATTGAGAGCGATAGAAACGGATGTTATCGCTCATGCCCTGGAACTGGACACAGCCTGATTGGCCGCATTTTCGCTATGACGCGTCTGCACTCGCGGCACTGGAACAGCGATTTCTGCTCTCCGCCGGCGAAGTCATCGGCGCTGTGCATCACATCGATCCCGACGACCGCGACCGATTGCGCATCGAACTCTTGAGCGACGAAGCGATCAAGACGAGCGCGATCG
>NZ_CADEAR010000035.1 GCF_902825325.1 Brucella tritici
CATTCGAACATGCGGATGCGTCCGGGAATGGCGAGTGCCGCACCGAGCGGGCACATATAGCGGCAGTAGAAGCGCTCGATGAACAGGCCTGCAGTCAGAAGTGTCAGCGCATAAATGATAAACGGCCACTCACGTGCGAATTTGAGAATTATCGAGGTCTTGAATGGTTCGACTTCTGCAAACACTTCAGCCAGCGCAACCGAATAGAGCGACAGTCCAAACAGGCCGAGGAAGATCATATATTTGAGGGGCCAGAGGCGCTCGTGCAGTCCCCATGGCAGCTTGACCTGCGGCACCTTCAGCCATTGGGCGAGATTATTGGTAAGTTCTTGCAGGGCGCCAAACGGGCACAACCAGCCGCAGAAGGGTCCACGCCCCCAGAACAACAGCCCCGCCGCCACCGACGCCCACAGAATGAAGATCAGCGGCGATGTCAGGAAGAATTCCCAGTTAAAGCCGGTAATCAGGGAGTTGGTGAAGGTCAGGACGTTGACAACCGACAATTGTGCATTGTTGTAGAAACCGAGCCAGACAAGGATGAACAGAAGATAGCTGCGCCGCAGCCAGGTGAAGAAGCGCGGATGCCTGACCAGACTGTTCTGGAAGAAGAAGATGCCGACAAGAACCGTGATGGCAAAAGCGGTGATGACTACATTGGCACGATTCATCTCCCACATCCGGACCCAGAGCGGATTGCCCTCGCCCAGAATGTCGGCAGCATTGGCTTCGCCGACCGGTTGCGGCTGACGTGGTGCGTCGGCGATTGATACAGCAGGCTGGACAGGAGCCGGTTCCGGCTGCTTCGCCAGATATTTTTCCGGCAAACTGTAGCCGAGATCGTAACTGATATTGGCCTTGTCCCGCGCACCGAAACCGCGCTGTACCAGAAGCTGCAAATCCCACGGTTCTGTCACGTCGAAGGCAAACCCGTCAGGCACCTCGAACAGTGCTATCTCGCGCAGCCGCGGCGCGCCGTTGGCCATGATGTCGCCGATACGGGTATGGTTCTTGTCACGAAAGCGTACGCCCTGCCCGTCCTGCATCAACTCGATGCGGTCAAAGATACCGCCGCGCACATATCCGGAGCCCTTGAAAGAATAGGCTCCGTCGCCCGCAACCAGGATCGCCTGACGTCCTGGCTTCAGCCGCTTTTGCAAACGTTCGAAGCCATCCTTGCCAAGCAGGCTGATACCGATCGATGGCACCGATACTGGCGCAACATAAAGCTCGATGAATTCGTCGTCGGGATTGGTTGTTTCAGGGTTTTCGGCGGCGCGATCATGTTTGGCGTCACGAAACGCCTGCGTCACGTCACCAACCGACAGTTTCAGGCTGCGAACCGAGCCGTCGCCGATCAATGTTTGCCAGTCGTGTTCTTCACGAATCTGCAAATCAACCGCGCGTTGCACATTGGCTGCGACAGCCTGCACAGGAGTATTTCCGAGCCTCCCACTGCGGATAAGGCCGACTGCCGAGCGAACGACGCTGTCCCCCATGACGAGCACGGTAACCGTGGCACCGCTGACGATTTCCACCTGTGGCGGCTTGCTCTGGCCGGCGGCAACAGCACTCATGTCACTATCGACCAACGAATTCAGCGCAGCCACAACCTTGGCTTCGGGAATGCCGATCAGCACGATCGGCTCTTTGTGGTCTACCAGTTTTATGCCGCGTATGACGCCTTTGGTATCGATGCCGACGACAATGTGGATCGGTTTGCCGGAATAGCCGATCGTGCTTGTAAAATCCGAACTCAGATACGCATAGCCGAGGAGCTCATTCCCCTTTTTTACCGGCGCAATGGGCGGCTCTCCCTGTGGCTTGCCGATACTGTCAGCGCCTTGGAACAGGGTCTGCGGATCAACGACCGGCAGGTATTTTGCGAGGTCCCCAGCTCTTGCAGGCACGGCGACCAGCATGGTTAGAAGAAGAAATGTGAACAATGATTTTAAATGAGGCGTCATCGGACAGTCGTTCTTTTGAATATGAAACGAGAAAGGTGATACCTTCAGGCAATGTAGGCGGACCATGATTCAAATCAAATGCGAATGCAAATCTTTCTAAAAACCAGACAAAAATCTTGAGCTCAATCCATGGAGGAGATTGGAATGATAAAAGTAAACCGTGAGCCTTGGGAAATTGCATCGATGGACGAATTGCTGGCTCTTGCCAGAGCGATGGAACAAGAGTCGATTGATCATTACATAGCCCTCGCTACGCGCATGAGGGAGATGGAACGGCCGGACCTAGCTCGGGTCTTCGAAGTGCTAGTTGCCGAAGAAACCGAACACCTGGAACAGATCGAGGTATGGGAACAGACGAGCGGCCAAGGCCATTCGATAATTATATCCCCTCCGGAAGCTGTATTTGACGACGAAGGTACCGAAACCGTGCCCGCAGAACTGTTAAGCGCCTATCGGGCTTTCTCGTTAGCGGTCCGCAATGAGGAACGCGCCTTCACCTTTTGGACGTATGTTGCTGCGAACGCAAAATCTGACGAGATTGCAAAAGCTGCGGAACGCATGGCACATGAAGAGCTCACTCATGTTGCTAGGTTGCGACAGCAACGTAGGCGCGCGTTTCACCTTGAACGCGCAGAGACAACGAACGCGGCGAACCTTGATCTTCCGGCGCTGGAAAACCGACTTAGCGAACTTCTTTATTCCCTTGCTCAAAATACCGAACCTTCTACGGCAACGGAAATACGGGCGTTGGCGGCACAGGCGGAGCATAGGTCCTCAACGATTGACCATCAGCCGTTTCAATCTGTTCCGGGGCTGGAGGCAGTACCCAATACGGCCTCGAACGAAGCTTTACCCCTATGTGAGCTTCTCACCGATTATTATCTGGAACTTGGCCAGACCGCTCGTAAAGAAGAAGACCAAAAACGTGCGCTAGCGTTCGCAAGCGAAACAATAGCTTTAATGAGGATGATTAGACAACGCGGCAGATCGGTTGGTGTATTGAACCGGCATTAGGTAGCAAAAACCACCAGACCTGAAATGGCATTCCGACTACCTTGGCTCGGGTAAAACACGAAGCCTCGAATGAGTGTAGCGTACGAGTTGAAGCAGAAGCGGGCCGCTCTGAGTGAAAGGCTGAAACAGCTCGAAAGAGAGCTGATCGACATCCAGGAACTTGTGTGTGCGCTGGACCGCGTCATCCTGAGCTACGAGTCTGACTACCAGGCATCGGTGCTGACGGGTCGTGAAGTGCGTAACCGTTCTCGAAAGGCCAAACCGTCGTCGTCCGCGCCGCAAAGCGGCCATGAACGGCGTAAACAAGCGCCAAGCCGCCTTGGAAATACTGCGCGAGGCAGGGGATATGGCGCATCAATTTGACGCGCCATAACTTCCTGGTCCGCAACTTTGGCATGCATCTCCTTATCACAAGCAACGAGATAGGAATGCCGCAAAGACGGAAGCGGACCATGAGACAACTGCGACAGATGCTTCGCCTGAATGCAGACGGCGTGAGTGTGCGCGACATTTCAGTAATGCTAGGGATCGCGCGCAGCACGGTGTAGGACAACATCGAGCGCGCGGCAGCCGCCGGGCCTTCCTGGCCGCTACCGGGAGAATTGACGGACGATGCTCTCGAGCATCGGCTTTTTTCACGTAGAGTTTGTCCTTTGCACTATCAGCACACATGTTTAGCTTTTCGCAAAGAAGCCTCCTTCGAACAGGCCTAGTTTCTGAAGAAATCTCGATTAGCCAAAAGCAAAGAAAATAGCGATGAAGCAAGCGTTAATAGAAAAATACGGCGAAGCACGACTACCGCGCTATACGAGCTATCCGACTGCGCCAAAGTTTTCCGCCGCCGTCAATGGGGAAATCTATAGCGACAAGTTGGCAGAAATTAAGCCTGGGACGGAGGCTTCGATTTATGTTCATATCCCCTTTTGCCGCTCTATGTGTTGGTATTGCGGTTGCCACACCACAATCACGAAACGTGATGAACCAATCCACGATTATATCGATATCTTGCACCGGGAGATTGATCTGGTTTCCTCCAAGATATCGGGAAAACTCAAGGTTCGACATCTCCATTTCGGCGGCGGCACCCCAACAATCATGCAACCGCAGGAATTTCGCAACTTGATAGCATTGCTTCGGCTGCGTTTTGATTTCGTTCCCAATACGGCGGTGGCAGTCGAGATTGATCCTCGCACACTCAAGGCTGAGATGACAAAGACTTTGGGGGATGTCGGCGTTACACGCGCCAGCCTAGGTGTTCAGAGTTTTGATCCAGTTGTACAAAGAGCGATCAATCGCATACAGACCGAGGAGCAGACAGAAAAAACCGTTATAGATCTGCGTAGCGCAGGCGTTAGCGAGATTAACTTCGATCTTATTTATGGCTTGCCACATCAAACCGTACAATCGTGTATCGAGACCGCAAAAGCTGCCGTGACTATGCGGCCGCAGCGCTTCGCGGTGTTCGGGTATGCTCATATTCCGACATTCAAGAAGCACCAGAACCTGATCGACACGCAGTCATTGCCAGATACGGCCGCTCGCAATGACCAGGCTGAGGCAATATCGTCGGTGTTGGGCGCGGCCGGTTATGTGCGCATCGGACTTGACCACTACGCGCTAAAAAACGATGACATGGCCCTGGCATCGCAAAATGGGACGTTGCGGCGTAATTTTCAGGGGTATACCATAGATAGCTGCGACACGCTTATAGGTCTCGGTGCATCTTCGATTGGTCGTGTTGGGAACAGTTATGTCCAAAATGAAGTTGCTCCGGGCCAATATGCGCAACGTATCGCAACTGGTTCTCTGGCGACGGTCAAAGGCTATCACATGACTGTCGAAGATCGTCTAAGGGCTCACATTATTGAGCGGATCATGTGCGATTTTCGGGCGAATATCAGCGAGATCGGTAGTTTGTATGGTGTCGACGCAAGCGCTTTATTGAGGAATAACTTGAGATTAAAACGGTTAATTGATGACGGGGTCGTAGTACTCAATGACAATACAATTGAAGTTGATCGACAACATCGCTTTCTAGTGAGGTCAGTTGCTGTAATTTTTGATGCTTATGTCGACAACGTTGCACAGCAATTCAGTAAGGCCATTTGAAAATGGTTTAATGACATAGGATTGCTGATTCTCAGTTTACATTAGAAAAACTGGTGGGGATCGTACTCAGCCACCTGGACTATTCGTTAACGTCGTAGGATACAGGGTGATGTTCGATTTCGATTGTATCGAATAGTACATAACCAACCCTTGCAGGGAACCAACGTGCATGACGGATCCTTGTTGAAGGCACTTGGGCTTTTCGTTACCAGGCGCATGTAACGGAACCTATCCGGGCACGACTAGAAGGGCTACCGGAGGCCGTGCGGGAAATAGCCTGGAGGCACAGACACGACTATGTGCTCGCTACTGGCGGCTGTCGGAAAGAAGAGGAACGTCGTCATTGCGGCAATCGCACGCGAGATGGCGGCAATCTTGTGGGCGATTGTTGGTCAGGTTGATCCGGTATGCTGACGATGCTGCACGCTGTTGCTTTCGAAAACAAGGTCGAGACCTGCCGTCCTCCCGCACGGTCTCCGTCTGATTGAGGGGCTCCGCCCAGGCCGGGCCCCTCAGTGGATAATGCGAGGCATGCTATCGAAATAGCTAGCTGCGAACACTACCGTAGGTTCTTAACAGTCAATGATAACCGACGTTCATTACGTAATCGCGCAGAAGTTCCTCTTCATATTCTACATCTGTGAGCATCGATTGCAGAACATCTTTCGCGTTAAGTACGCCAATAGGTTTTGAATTTGTATCGATAACCGGGACGTTTTTCAGGCCGCGTTCCTTAATTAATGTCCAGACATTCGTCAGCCAATCCTCTGGTTTGCAGAATGCCACCTCTTTCGTCATCACAAGTGCTACGGCGGCCGTGCAACTACTTCCATCACACCGGCTGATTTGAGCAACGATATCTGTTTTCGTGATAACGCCTGCCAGACTACCGTTGTCATCGCAGACAACCACGAGATTGCTTTGAGGGCTATTTAACAATCTGGCCGCATCAATTAAGAGCCCATTGATGTTGATGGTCACCAATCGATCCTGGGCAGTTGGCAGAAGTCTTTGAACCTGCCGCATATCATCTACCCCTGGCTTGCGCATTCTGCGGAAAAATGATGGTTACGAGAAGGCAAGTGTGTTCGACGGCCGTGACGGAGTGTGGGACATTCTCCTCAAGATACAGCCACTGACCGGCTGATATCTGTATCTCGGCCTGGGGCAAACCAATGATGGCACGACCTTCAAGACATTGAATCGTAGTCGGGCCGTCGACAGAGTGTGTTTTGATATCTTTACCAACATGAACAACAAGGCGGATGGCTTCGAATGCGTCATTTTTAACAATAGCGGCAGTTCGGGCTTGTGTCACGTCCACGCCGAACGGACTAAGTACAATGATTTCACCAGACCTAGCATGACGTAACGACATGATCCCACATCTCCTCCATGGTTATTCGCGTGACACGTTTATCTAGTATGCAAAACAGCCATCAAAAAGCTGTATGTTAAGCCGCTACGGCGCGGCAATCAACCTGACCCAGACAGATTGTCGCGCCATAATCTCTCCGCAATCAGGGCAGCGAGTAATTGGGGCGGCTTCTATTACTCATAGATATCTGATATTGAGAGCGATAAAAATGGATGCTATCGCTCATGCCCTGGAACTGGGCACAGCCTAATTGGCCGCATTTTCGCTATGATGCGTCTGCGTTCGCAGCACTGGAACAGCGATTTCTGCTCTCCTCCGGCGAAGTCATCGGCGCTGTGCGCCACATCGATCCCGGCGACCGGTTGCGCATCGAACTTGTCAGTTTTTAAAGTGAATGTCGGCAGCGGTTGAGATTTGCGTGTGGATCGGCAAGACTTTTGGCAAAGTAAGTATCATTAACGGTCAAAGTGCATGTCACTATCCTGTATTCCTCTCACAGAGGAGGTCAACAGATGGCAGAACGAAACGTAAACATAATAAACATATCTGATCTCACCCTGATCCCGGAGACTGTCTGACGAGAGGCAGTTTCACGATGCAGCCGGCAGGTCATCGAGCTTGAGTGTCCGGCTCCGTTTGGCGGATTGGGCACGCCAGTCAGGTTTTCCACGTGGGCACCCCCGGCGCGGATAAGCTGTGGCATAGTCCGCCGCAAGCGTGATCTGATCCCTGCTCAATTGCGGATAGGCATTTGCCACGGCGTCCACCGTCTCGCCTGCATTCAGCATGTCCGCGATATCGTGCACGGGTATCCGTGTTCCGCTGAGGACAGGTTCTCCGGACAGAATGCCCGGATCCAACATCACTACACTCCGTGCTCTTTCGAGACGGTTCAGGCCAGCTTCCACTTCCAGAATGACCGGCTGGAGATCGACTTTCAGCGGACTTTCTTCAACGACCGTACGTGTCTGGTCCGATAGTACCTTTTCGAGTATGCGTTGACGAGCACTCGGCGTGAGAGCATTGGCCGTCAAATAGGCGAGCCGCAAACCGATGAGCGCGGGAGAAGCGATCCGGCGGCCGCCCCCTTCCCTTCTGACAAAGCCGCGCATCAGGCCAGCATCGATAATTCGATGTACCTACTTCAACGGTACGCCTGTGACCGAGGCGGCTTCGCTGGCAGTTAACATGTATCCAGCATTTAGAGCCATTGCATAATTCTTCCAGTTTCCTGGAAGAATATAATGCGATTGACGATAAATTGCCAGTCCTTCGGATTACTATCAGGCCCGGCCCGAAGCTGTTGGAGTGGATGGCCCCCGAACGGCATCAAAATGTGCCAGAGTGAGTCGTTAAGATCTCAAACAAAGGGAGCCGCCCATGAAAAAGATTGCCCGTCTTGGCATGGACACGTCAAAGCATTTCTTTCAACTGCATGGTGTGAACGCTGACGAGAAGCCGGTCATGCGCAAGAAAATGCGCCGTAAGGAGATGATCGATTTCTTCACGACCTGTCCGCCGACCGTGATCGCCATCGAGGCCTGTGGCGGTTCACATCACTGGGCACGGTTGCTGACTTCGTTCGGTCATGAAGTGAAAATGATCGCGCCGCAACTGGTCAAGCCGTACGTCAAACGAAACAAGAACGACGCCGCTGACGCCGAGGCGCTGTGCAGGCGATGAGCCGCCCGACGATGCGGTTCGTGCCAGCCAAGTCGGTTGATGAGCAAGCCGCGCTCATGTTGGTCGGTGTCCGGAGCCGCCTGATCGCCAACCGTACCCAACTGGCCAACGCAATCCGTGGTTATGCCACTGAATTCGGCATTACTGCCGCGAAGGGACTGGCTCATGTTCCTTTGCTGCTTGAAAGAATACAAGCTGACGAAACCGTACCGGAACTGGCAAAGCGTCTGCCTGGCTGACCGAACTGCTCAAGCGCAAGCCGCCGAAGCTGGCAGCCATCGCACTCGCCAACAAGATGGCGCGGATTGCCTG
Source organism: Brucella tritici (assembly GCF_902825325.1). GTDB lineage: Bacteria > Pseudomonadota > Alphaproteobacteria > Rhizobiales > Rhizobiaceae > Brucella. Next base: position 8,461 of record NZ_CADEAR010000035.1, read on the forward strand.
GAAGATCATGGTGTCGTGCGAAACATACAAGGCAAAATCGGTATTTGCGGTGATGGCAGACGTCGCATGAAGATCGGCCAGTATCGAAAAGTTTTAAACTGTAATCCGCGTTAGTTGTGGATACCGGAACTTGCAAGATAGGAGCAGATGGTGTGATCGATCGATCCACGGCGAGAGATACTCCGTTTATATCCATGGCCTTCTACAAGGTCGCTTATGTGTTTGGAACTCACGTCGCGGAAACCATCTTGGCCAGCGTTCATGTGCGAGCGCAACAACAGGCCGGACGTATGGACGCAAGCGATGCGGTCAAATCATCTAAAAGTATCTTGCGAGCAGGGGGCCGTCCACGTATGGACGAGAAGACCGGTTTTACCGTTGAAGTGGCAACCCCGTTCAAACTTGGTCAGCCGCGCAGCGAGCGCAATTATGAGCAGATCATCGGTGTGGAGAGCCTTTTGAAAACCCCGCCGCATGTGGGAAAACGTTCGCATCTGTGCGAGATCGGCTTCGAGGCGTCGGCGGCAAGAGATGCGAAAAGAAGTCAGGCGGAACTGAACGCATCCAACGCCATCAGGATCCGGACCAATGCCATGGTCAAAATCCAGAATATGCTGCAGGGCCGGGTCGAGAAGACAGAAACCTTCGAACAGGACGGAGCAACAGGCGTCGAATTCATCGTCGCTCCGGGCATCGGGCCGAACCATGCCGGTGTCCGGCAGTATATCGCCATGGTGGATCGTCCTGCCGGACGTATCACCGTCACATGTGCCACTTACGCAACCGCTATGCTGAAGGCGCTTAACGCCTTTCGCCAGATTCGTGACGGCGCGAGGCTCGAAGCGAAGAAGCAGTAAGCGGCTGCCTGATTGGGCTTCGTGAAAGCGTCGGCTTTTCCGGGCGAAATACCGCCGCCATCTCTCGCGTCAGAGACAGTCATCGGATGGTGACGATCACAGGAGCCTGGGGACGGAAGCAACCAAGACCCGACCCGATGGTACACGCCCCAATCTGGCCATGACAAAAGCCCACCGGTGCGTCGGCGCACAAACATGTGAACCGGCGTGAAAGAGACCCGATCCATCTATATTCCGTTTTCGATTTCCGATAGATAAACGGTCGTGAACGTTTCCAGAAAGGGATTCGATAGTCATGTCATCATGAACATATCGGATCGCCCGCAAACGGTTCACACTTTCCATTCTTCATCCCGGGCTTTCGCTCATCCGCGATCTTCAGCCTTCCGCTATTCAGTGCATCGGTACTGCCTCATGCGCGCACAGCCGCTTCCGAAGCTGGCAGCTCGGCGGCGATCCAGGTTTCCAGAGGTTTGGCGACCGGTCCGAAGCGCGCAGCAATCTCAAGGGCGCATTGCAATGGCAGACCCAGATTTCGGTATGGAACGCCCCATTCATTGCGGCAGCTGCCATCAAACAGTGCTTTCAATCGGCAAACGCCAGCTTCTCCGAGCCTGATAATTTCGAGCTCAGCATCCATCATCGTTGCAGGGGCGTTTAGCCTTTCGAAGAGTGGATCCATTTCCTGCCTGTTTCATGCTCCATGATTTGTTGCGCTGGCCCTGCTATCGTGACCGGCGACGAATGAAAGGTCCGCGACATCTCAGCGGCTCGTCCTCAATGCGAGCCGGATGCAATCTGCTCCAGAGTCACACAAAGACTGGCGATATCGGGGGAGGCCTTCTGGTTGAGCACCCTGATCAGGCGCTCATCAGCGGTCACGAAGCGCCAGTTCCGGCTCGCTGCCAGACAGATATACATGCAATCATAGGCAGGATGGCCGATTTCCGTCGCCAGTTCCGTTGCTTTGGTGAGCAACCCCCTCATGCCGAACAGTTCGATATCGCTCCGCTCAAGCAAATTCGCGGCAAGCTTCGCTTCATCGCGACTAAGTTCGCCGCGCTGAACCTTTTTCCACAGGATGTTGGCGCACTCAACCGTCAACAGTTCGGGCGCTACGAAGCGATTGCCTTGTCGTAATCCGAGCGCCGAAGCTGTTCCATCTTCCTCCACCACCCATTTGATCGCAATACTGGCATCGATGACGAATGTTTCGGTCAACGTTCGTCGCGCCCTTCACGCAGCAGGACCTCGGAGGGCGTCTGTTTGCGCTGCGCTGTCAGACGCCGCAACTGGGCAGCCAGTTCATCGAAGGAAGGTTCGACTTCCGTTTCGAGGGCCTGCCGAAGAATTTCGCGATGCTCGGCTTCGGCTGAGCGTCCGTGCCGTGCCGCCCGTGTCTTGAGCTTTGCGATCAATTCGTCCTCGAGATTTCGGACGTGCAGATTTCCAGCCATGTGAACCTCCATGCTGTCATTGAGCACAAAGATAACAATTGGCGTCCCGACGATCAAGAAGCCGCGAACAAAGTGCAATCCGGCATCCAACCGTCTGTCCCCGATTAAAGAAAAGAAGGAAGAAGAAAATGAGAAAAGCCTGCTCGCAGATTGGATGGGCCGCCGATGCTGACGCTCGCCCCCGCCGCTCATGAAAACCGGCATCATGTCGAAAAAAGCCAGTAGCCACATCAAAACGCGGGAATATTCACCGCTTCAGATTTCGTAAAACACAGGTCGTTAATCTGTCGGTGCCGTTCATGAGTATTGAGTGGACGGCAGACAAGACCGCAAAGCCTGCTGCCTCGATCCTGCGCGTGGTGGCAAGCTTTTTATCGTCGGATATCCGATAACAAACGCCGAAAAGATAGCACCACATTCCGCATCAGGCAGCGGCATCCTTCGTGGCAGGGCTGTCCAGTTGCCCGTGAAGATAGTCAACGATTCCTTCGGCATCCGCCTTGTCGAGCAGGCAACAGATCTGCCCATTGAGCGAAGCCGGCTTGCCAGTTACAGTGTCGATGACCCTCCAGTTCATGTCGCCATCGCTTTCAGCATAGAATCGAAGCTGTTTCATGGGTAGCGTCCTCCTCATGGAGTGGCACATAGATTCTGGAATCATGACTTCAAGGGGGTGGAAAGAGTGGAAATGGATCATATGGCGTTGATCGAGTCCGTTGCCGAAACACTCTGGCAGCAGCAAAGCAGGCGCCGCTTCGGACGTGAACCCAAGCGGGCCTGGAATGATCTTGCGCTTGTCGAAAAACAGATATTCCGCAAAGCAGCAAAGGTTTCATGTTCCACCATACTTGGAATGGCTTTGTCGCAAATATTTCAGCAGGTTAAGACCGGCCTTATCCCTGGACGCAATTATGCTGCGAGCTCCGCAAAGACTTTGAATGGCGAACCATTGTCATTTGCGAATTGGTTTTTGCGGATCATGTGCGCCACTTCAATGCCGGCAATGGTCGCTGCAGCTGAATGAAATGCTTTGAAGCCTAACATGTGCTTGGTATTTCGCTTAATGAACCGATGATCCTGCTCGAGAATATTGTTCAGGTATTTGACCTGCAGGATTTCCATCAACTTGCCCGCTCCGGTGATTTTCAGGATCATGTTTACAGCCTGTGCGCCAGCCAGATTGGCCCCGCTTTTATCAATGACGATCTTGTGCGGAACACCATTGCTTGCGATGGCTTTCTTAAAGAAACGCCTTGCTGCACCGAGATTTCGGCGCTCAGAGAGCATGAAGTCAAGAGTGTGCCCGTCACGATCTACGGCTCTATACAGATAGGTCCATTTCCCTTTGATCTTTATATAGGTCTCGTCGACCCGCCAGGAGCCAAGCGTTGGCCGCTTACGCTTCTGTGCCTGATCTGCAATCTGTGGCGCGTATCGAACGACCCAACGGTTTAATGTTGCATGATCAACATCGACGCCGCGTTCGGCCATAATTTCCTGAAGGTCACGATAGGAACCAGGGTAACGAAGGTAGAAGAATACGGCATAAAGGATGGCGCTTTTGGGAAAATGAGCCCCTTTGAAATCGACAGCCATTCGCTCGCACCTCGCTCAACTACACACAACGGACCCATTTAACTCAACAGAAGTGAAAAGTTTGCGACAAAACCCGCCCGAAATCCGTCCGCGTCAAAGTTGAAACCACATAAGCCAGCATCAAAGATCGGAATCCGCCACCAATTCGTTTCATGCAACAACGCCGCTTTTCTAATCGACGATATGACCTGAGATCTCCTAGACTCCCTCCCCTACACACGGAACAATCGCACATAGAAAGACTTCTATCCGGCGACTCTACAGATTGTTCGTGGCAATCTTGCGAAATGCTATTCTGGACCTGCCAGAGATTTCCCATGTAAAATTGAACGTGAGCGCGACGAACATCCCACCTTTTCTTTTGTGAATGATGCCGCGAGATAAGCTCCTTCATTGATAGGAGCGGA
>NZ_CADEAR010000036.1 GCF_902825325.1 Brucella tritici
ATTCGCATTCGCCTCACTCAATTATGCGCACTGACGCTCACATAGCTCAGCAGAAGTGAAAATTTTGCGACACAGCCTCCTGATCTGCTATTTATCGATTTTTCTGCGGTCCACATTAAGGAGATGCAGCGTATTTACGAATGCTGTTCTGTGTATTAGGAGAAAGATCTTCGACGGTAGCAGGCTGGACCACACACCGAGCGAACGAGGATCGAGTAACATCGAGCCATCCTCAAGCCATATCTCACTATAATTCCCGGCCGACCGGACTCCAACTATGTTCTCCGGTTCCACACCACGTATAACACCGTGGTTTCGGAGATAGACAAGCGGCGCAGACCCCTCCGGTGCAATCTTCGATTCAAGCTTGCAACTGGTTGCGTATTTTACCTGACCAATGAGGTTCGCGCACTGAAACAAGGCCTCGATTTCGCTTGGAGACCAAGCCTTGTTGGCGATAGTCGTGTCAAAGCCAATAATGCCACACAATCTGCCGTCTGACATAACCGGAACGCTGAGGACACTTTTATTGCCTTGTCGGAGGAATTCAACCTGAATGGTGCGTGCCGTACGCGGCAAGGCGGCTACGTCGTGAACGGCCACTGCTTGACCGAGAACCAGAAATTTGTGCAGCCAGCCAATCAGTGTGGTTGGAGTTTCTTGCAGTTCTGAAATGTAGGCTTTTGTTTGTCCCCGGCACCATTCATGAGTGTTACAAAAACGAAGCAAGCCGGGGCGGTATTCAATCATCCAGGCCCTGTCCACGCCCGAAGCAATTCCCATCAGGGCCAGCTGTTTTGATATAGCTTCATCGACCGGATATTTAAGCAGGTTCATACCGCAAAGATACGCCCACTCCAAAGGTTCGTTGCGCACATCGTCAGGCTTTGTATGTATATAATAGGAGCGCTTGTCCTCCGATATTTCAGCATCTAACATGACATCCCCTGCGCCTAACCCGAAGCCGGATCAAATAACCATAAACAATTTGGCTTTCGAGAATAAAGCCCTGAGACTGAGCCCAATTCAATACTGTTTCCTTGGTTCGGTCTAACTGGCTCCGCAAGCCTTCTGTCATCATCATCTTGAAAGCGCCAGATTACCAAATTCGATACATGATTTGATTACTAAAAGCAGGTCAAAGAGGGTAAGTCGCTCAATACATGGTCAATATTGTTCAGCAAGTTTGGTGCAGCTTATGTTATGCGTTTTGGTTGCGTAGTTTTTGAGGTTGCTGGTACAAACCATTTGTAGAAAGAATCGTGCATGTGATTACGTTAATAACTGGCAATCATAGACTAGTCTGTTACTGGCTTTCGTTTCTCGCGAAATCTGTTGATCACCTTTTTAGTAAACCTTCTACAACGTCAGAACCGAATGCTTCTCTTAACGCTGCAACTCCATTTTTGGGCAGTCTAGATAGGCCACTGACGATGCCCGCTTTCCACGCATCACCGCGCTCCCATGCTTCCTCCCAAGCATCGCTAAGCTCATTGCCGTGGCGCGTTTTCACGAGAGCTTCGAAGAGCAAAGCAGCCTGCGTTAGATCTTTGTCGGCCTTCAAGCGCCCCAACATGTCATTGAGTCTTCGAGAGGACACAATCAGCTTGTGGATTGCATACCTCTCGGGAGCAGGAACGAGAACGTTTATGCCTTCGCGGAAAAGAAGTACCGTGCGGATAGGCTCATAGATCAGGTAGTCGAGGAACCGCAAATTCTCTGCCGACGCGCCGCCGAGGGCGGGCATGGGCGACGGTTTGCCTGTGTATTCTTCCGATCCCCGATTCCCGGTCAGGAACTCCACCCGATAGCCTTTGGCGTTCACGAAGGCGACGACCTTGGCCTTATCGGCCTGGTGCGGAACCGCTCGGAATTCAGGATCGACTGACCGGAGGATTTCGAGGATTGGCGGGAGACTATCTTGGACGCCAGCCGATATTGCGAAGTCCTGGGCGAAGTCGGCGTCGCCTGTCTGCATCGCCGCAGAGGGAAGCCGGACACCGAGCAATCCAGCATAGGTGCTGAATGCCACCGACCCAATCAAGACGGCGCGCAGCCGGAACAACCCAGCGTCGGCTAAGGCTTTCGTGACGTCACCAGCGAAGGGATCAGGACCGGGAAGGCCGGCGCGTCGCAGCGTGCTAACCATGCGTCTACGCTCGCGGATGTTGTCCTTGATCTCTTTGTGGGCTCTTACCCGCTTGGTGATCGCTTCGTCGCTGGCGGGACCGACGTAGCTTCGTTTGTCTTTGCCCTCGGGAGTGGGGAGATCGAAATACCAATAATCGCGATCTTTGACGGTCACCGTCACAAACCATCCTTCTAAAGGGAAGTCTGTTACGAATTGTGCATCCATTGTCCGCTGCGCCAACTCCGCAAACATCGTTCTATAGCTAATGTCGATCTCTTTCATTCTTGGCCTTTCGAATGAGTTGGTCGTACCAGAGGCGAGCTGAACTATATAGTTATAAGTTCCTGCCAGAACCTCATAGCCAATCTCACCGTTATAAGCTACCGCCAAAACCTTATAACGAATTGACCGCAAATAAAAGCCTAGGAAATGGGGCCGAAGATGTAGTTGTTGATTTTCGCTAAGAACTGATGGAGTGGATGCCCCCTCCCGACGGCATCGCAATATGCCATAGTGATGTTTGCAGCAACGTCACTCAGAGGAGAGAGCATCCATGAAGGAAGTTAGCATTGTCGGCCTTGATCTTGCAAAGCGTGTATTTCAAGTCCATGCGGTCAGTGCCGATGGCGGTTTTGTTCTCCGCAAGAAATTATCTCGCGTCCATGTAATGGCTTTCTTTCAGAGGCTTCCGAGTTGCACCGTTGCGATGGAAGCATGTGCCACCGCCCATTATTGGGCTCGTGAAATTGGCAAGCTCGGCCATGAAGTTCGGCTGTTGCCGCCTGCTTATGTGAAGCCGTTCGTGAAACGCCAAAAGAATGATGCGGCGGACGCTGAAGCTATTGTAGAGGCAGCCATCCGGCCCTCAATGCGTTTCGTTGCACCAAAGACAGAGAAGCAGCAGGCTGCTTGCATGGTTTTTCGGACGCGCGATTTGTTCGTCCGTCAGCGCACGCAGCTCATCAATGCTCTTCGTGCCCACTTGGCTGAACATGGTGTTATTGCACCCCAGGGAATTGCGAACCTCGCTGCTTTGATAGGGATCGTTGACCATGATAATAACGGTCTCAAGCGCGTGGTCGTAGAGACTGCCCGACTTTATCTTGAGCAGATTGATCTGCTTAGCTCCCGCATTGGCAATCTTGAGAAAGCAATCAAGTCAGAAGCTCGACAATCCGATAACACTGCGCGCTTGATGTCTATGCCTGGAATGGGCCCTATCACTGCCATGGCCATTGAAGCCTTTGCTCCTACTATGACAGCGTTTCGAAAAGGACGAGATTTTGCGGCATGGCTCGGTCTGGTGCCAAGACAGCACTCGAGTGGCGGCAAACAGGTACTGGGCAGAACGTCAAAAATGGGACAGCGTGACATTCGGCGGCTTTTAATTATCGGTGCAATGACAGTAATCAGATGGGCGTGCCGTAAAGCACCGCCAGAGAACTCGTGGCTTGGGAAAATGTTATCACGCAAGCCGCGTATGCTCGTCGCCATTGCACTTGCAAATAAAATGGCGCGCAGCGTCTGGGCGATGATGACAAAGAATGAGGAATTTAAAGTTTCCGCTCTCGCCTCTGCACAAGCAAAGATAGCAGTGTTGTAGCGAGATCGGATCGTCGGCGTGTGAGGAGATCAGCGAACGGTAAGGACAGAGATTGGAAAGACGGACTGGAAATGCAACCGGGTCAGTGAGCCTCGAGCTCGTAGAACTGATTTTGCGCCAGCTCCGCTTAGCTCCATACCGGCCAGTAGTCATAAAAGGACTACAGTAAAGGCCTGATACATGACCGCATCCAATCACACGTTGAAACCGCTCGAAGAAAAGCCTTGCATGAACGGGGGCATCCATACATGACCCGGTGGGGGTGCGGATCTGGTAAAGTTGGCACTTCGAAAGTGTGAACAGATATTCCATTGCAATCGTTCGCCCAAATCCCGTTTGTCCAGGTCCGGTCGAATCTGACTTCACAGATATTGAGGCCCACCGTATTAGCTGTGAACCGGGTGTTCCTCAGCAAGGTATCGATGGCATGAGACTGATTTTAATGGTGATCCTTCCTGTTTTCGCATCGCCTGCCTTCGCAGTCATGGATCCAGGGCTGCCACCTTGGTACTGCCGACCATTTAGCGCCTGCGATGGAACAGGCAAATGCACGTCTATCGAAATATCTCTGCCGATGGGTTTCAAGCTTCGTCGGGAAGGAACAGAACGGGACCGATTTGTCCTGGAAGGATTGTACGGTCAAAAGTCCGCGGCAACCATGTTCAGGACACTGGAAGAGGCGCGAAAGAATGTCGAGGCCGCCCGTTCGGGGGACCGGATCGGCGTCATTCTGGTTCCCAACGACCTGATCTCGGATAATCATGGTTTTTGGATGTATACCGCCAGACGCGGCATGGAGGGATACTCCCTCCAGGGTGAGCATCTGGCGATCGCTTGTGGTCGGCTACCTCGAGAGTGAGGAGATGGAAGCTGGCGTGCGAGATCGAAACTATTAAGCGAGATTATCGCTCAGATGCAAAACCGCCGCTTCGCGTTTTCAATCCAGACGTTAGCGTTACATGCACACGCTTCCCAAAACGGTCGTAACGCTTATCATGCCTTCAACGACCATTAAGGGGTGGACATCTGACAGTCCACTTCGGAGATGGTAGCTACCCAAAGCTGCAAGAAATTTCCCGGAGATCATCCTACCGATGAAGAATATTTTTGTGATAACGCACACTCAATCTTGTCATCATTTGGAAGGCAAGGTCGGCGGTTGGTATGACACGAGCCTTACTGCCGATGGCCTCCGAGATGCAGGCGCAACGGGGGATCGGCTCGCCAAGATTGTGGGAGATCGGAAAGTTGAAGTATTCAGTTCCGACCTATTGCGCGCATCACAAACTGCCAGCGCTATCGCCGAACACTTCGGTGGGACGGTAATCGTTTCACCTGATCTGCGCGAGATCAGTTACGGCGAAGCGGAAGGAAAACCGCAGGCCTGGCTGGACGAGCGTTACATACCAGCACCTGACGACAACCGGATGGACCATCAAGTGGGCATAGTCGGTGCCGAAACACGACGGCAAGCAGCAGAGCGTATCTATCGAGCTGTTGATAAGATTGTGGCGCGTCCAGAGGAAACGCAGATCATCGTCACGCACGGCTTTACACTAACGCTGGTTATCTGCGCGTGGATGAAGCTACCTATGGATGCAATCGGGTTTGCAAGCTTTCCAGCGGGATCGGGGAGCATCACGCATTTGGAACAGGACGACTTTTGGCGGAACCGCGCCATCCGCAGTCTTGCGGACAGATCGCATCTATATCGAGCGCCGAGCTAGGTAGTCCCACTCCATCAGCAGCCAAGCTTCGCCAAGCAACAACAATGACCGATTTCACAAAGGTATGCCGAGCCCGCGAACATCCACAATTAAGTCGAAAGTTGCTGGTCAGTAACCCGCCTTCAATCCAGACGTTAGCGTTACGCTTTCCAAAGCGGTCGTACCGCTTATCATGCCTTCAACGACCGTTAAAGAGTGGCAAGCGGACTGTCTTCGTTAGGGCGTTTTTGGTTAGATGTGGTCCTTGTCTGAACGACGATGACGAACTAGGAGCGAGTATGTCTTCTCTTTCAGCTTATAACTCGGGAATTGCGGAATGGCGCGGAGCCTTCGAGAACGCGGAGGTCAACGCGCTCCACGCGAAATGCTTTGAACACCGGGAGTTGGCCGACGATTGGTGGGCTCAAGTCAATCATTTCGGCCTCGGATGGGTTTGCATTCGTCGATCAGCAAAGTTGATCGGGTTCGTGAATGTGGCGTGGGATGGGGGAGTGCACGCCTTTATTCTGGACACCATGGTCGATCCCGCTTTCCAGCGCCAAGGAATTGCGAAGGCCCTGATCGAGGAAGCTGTCGTCCATGCAAGGGTGGCCGACTACGAATGGCTGCATGTAGACTTCGATCCACATCTCATGCCGTTCTATTTCGACGCCTGTGGCTTCAAGCCGACGAACGTTGGCCTGATCGCATTGAAATAGGAGGTCAGCTTTTGGAATCGACAGTGCTTCATATCGGCGGCGGGCACGAGGGTCGCTAACCGCCGGACCGTTTAGCGCCTTCATATCGGTGATTGGTCGCAAGCGACGAGAAATCCAAAAACCGCCAGTCCGCTGAAGTATTACGAACGTCGGATATGGGTGGGAATGGACCGGCGGTTTCTGGTTACAACTTTATGCTAACCGGGATTTTGTTACGCGCAACAACTAGCCCAGGAAATGTCAATGCAAGGCAGGAAGATCGTTATTACAGGTGCTGGCCGAGGTCTTGGTCGGGCTCTCGCAATCGCGGTTGCGTCACATGGGGCCATTCCGATTCTTCTTGGACGCTCTGCAGACATGTTGCAGGAAGTTGGTGACGTCATTATTCGTAACGGCGGACCGCAAAGCGATTGTTTTGTCTGTGACCTATCCGAACCCCAATCCATCCTCAACGCGGGGAACCAGATCGCGGCGTTGCATCCCGATATCGACATATTGGTCAACAACGGCGCGCACTTCACATCTGGATCCCTAGAAAATCAAACCGACGAGCAGATCATGTCCGTGGTGAACTCGGCAGTTACTGGCACCATGATCCTGACCCGACGGCTAATACCTTTACTCAAGGCTCGAAAGCACGCAGATATCCATAACATCGTTTCGATGTCGGGTTTGCCGTACGCGAGATTTGTCGGGGCCTCGCTGCCCTTCAGGGCAGCAAAAGCCGCACAAGATGGTTTCACGCAAGGGTTGGTCGAGGAACTGGCAGGAACTTCCGTGCGTATCACGTCGATCTATCCAGGCCTTATTGAGGACGTTTCACCGACCACGGCGGAATGGCACAGAACACGTGGGGCAGACGAAGGCATATCGAATAGAGAGGTGGTTGAAACGATTATCTACGCACTGTCCGCACCTGCAAACGTGTCACTACGACAAATCATTATCGAGCGGACCCGTTCAGACTTTCTCTTGTAGCTTGCTTACCTGCACACTTGCAATTTTCGCGTCTCGACCTTTGGGAGTTAACTGTTTCGAGCCATTTCGAACTCTGAGCCAATGCCTGCAATCAAGTTCGCAATCGGGCTCAGATGTCTGTCCAGTTCCATCGCGGCTTTTTCCTCGGCGACCACCGAAAATCGACCGCTTCGGGCCTCAAAGCTGCCGTTCGTTAGCGCCTCGAGATTTGCGCTTCCGCTCAGAAGCTAGAAACTCACACTGAGTTTCGCATTGAATCCGTTCTGTTTGGCACCGGATGCAAACTGACCGTTATAGGAGATATCGAGCGTGGCGCCCTCGGTTAGCCTGAAATCAAGCCCTGCTTCAATACGGGCTGCATCTTCGGCGATTGGCAGGCCTGAAACTGTGAAGGCGTCCGAGCCGATGAAGCTTGCTGTGGAAATCGGCGTGATATCGCCATAGGCATGTCGCCAGCCAAGATCGGTTCGTGCCGTTGCCGTGATGCTGCCCAGAGCAAATTCTGTCGAGGCGCGGAACCCGAGCGTCGAGAAGCTGGTATCCGTCGTGCCTGACTGAACCGCAAGGGCTGCTGCAGTCTGGCCCTTTTCATCAAAGGCATCGGTCTTCAGGCGAACATAGGCAAGACCCGCATAAGGCTCGAACAGCGCTTTGCCATAGTGGATCTTATAGCCAAGCTCGCCGAAGACCTGGAAACTAGCCGCATCGTAATCACCGGTCAGATTATCGGTAAAGCCGGGGAAGGCGACAGAACGATTCATGTCGACATCATACCATGTATAGGCAAGGCCGGACCGGAATGCCAAGGCATGGCCATCGTTAAGCGTCCATTCTGTCCCTGCGTAGGCACCGAGCGTGTAATTATCGCTGCTGCCTGATGAGGCACGATCACCCACATCAAAACTGGAATGGCTATAACCTGCCAGAAGGCCAAGACGCCATGTATCGAGGACTGCACCATCAATACCGGTGACGAAGCCGCCAACAGATGATTTTAACGCTCCCGCACTGCCATCGCTATCCTGTCTCGTCCATGCGCCATAGGCATAGCCCCAGGCGGTATAGAGATTTTGCTCTAGAGCAATGCTGGCTGGAGCCACAGTATCAATGGCAGAGGTGTTGTCACGTTAAGTTTCTCTGGCCGGAAAGGCCAGGGGCTCGTAGATATTCAGGCGAAACAGGCCGCAATTTTCCATGCATCGAAAGCTTCGAGGCGATGGTAGCGAATTGTGTGTGCGGCTCGGCGACGAGATGGAACAGAGAAACAATTGCGGGTCGCTGAGTGCATGGAGACGAACCGTTGCAACGCTCCAGGTGACCGATGACCTTGCATGGTTCGCTCCCGTTTCCTAAACGGCAGATGGCTATTTTCGGCCCGATTATTGAGGCCCTTGTGCGACCAATGGTCAAGGCCGGGTGCCACTTCTGCCTTTGCTGCACCGTAGGAGCGGAGCTTATCGGTGATGATCCGTTTGGGAGCAAAGCCATAGCGCTTCATTAACGCCACAAGCAATCGCTTTGCCGCCCTTTTATCACGCCGCTTCTGCAAGATTTCTTCGAGAACGGAGCCATGTTGATCCACCGCACGCCAAAGCCAGAATTTTTCTCCAGCGCATTTGACGACCACTTCGTCCAAATACCAAACATCGCCGGGGCGCGCCTGACGCCGCCGCAAGTTGCGTGTGATCTGGGGGCCGAACTTGGCGATCCAACGACGAACTGTCTCGTATGATACGTCGATTCCACGCTCAAGCAGCATTTCTTCAACTTCACGCAGACTAAGGTTGAACCGCAGATAAAGCCACACCGCATGAGCAACGATCTGTGGCGGAAAACGGTGACGCTTGAAGATGATATCTGATGTCTGCATCGCCAAAATTTACGCCCAAACCGTCAGGCAGGCAACTGCAGCCCAGTTAACGTGACAACACCATCCGTGCCATTGGCGACAAGCACGCCGATCTTTCTGCCCTTGAAGCTGCCGGTTCCGTTCTCAATAATGCTGAGCGCGGGAGACGGAGCAAGATCGTCACGCACGGGCACCATCGCGTCCGCAGCCTTCGGCATCTTGCGGATGCCGAGCTTGCCGGCGACCGTTTCCGCAAGATTAGCATCGATATTCAGCAGATGAGATACAACACGCTCGCGGATCACCGGTGCTTCCACCTTCGACAGTTCGAAGGTCAGCGCCATGGCGATATGTTTTTGCTCCACAGCGGTCTGGCTCAGATAGAACTGCCTCGCCTGGCTGTAATGATCGGCGAAGCTCTTCGGTCTAAGGCGAACTTTCTGTCCGTCTTCCTGCGCTGCAAACGACCGGAACCCGCGCCTGGGGTCGGGCCTCGGCCCTTCGCCCCAAGAATTAGGCTGGTAATTTGCCCGTCCGACAGGATTGCGCATCGCCATATGGCCATCCTGCTGGAGATGGTGGAACGGACACTTCGGCGCATTGATCGGGATATGCGTGAAATTGGGGCTGCCCAGTCTTTTCAACTGCGTGTCGAGATAGGAGAAATTGCGCCCCTGAAGCAGCGGGTCATTGGAGAAATCGATGCCGGGGGGAACGTTCTGCGTCATGAACGCGACCTGTTCAGTCTCGGCAAAGAAATTATCCGGCATCCGATCCAGCACCAGCCGTCCGACCGGTATTGGCTTGATGACTTCTTCCGGAATCAGCTTCGTCGGGTCGAGCACATCGAAATCGAAACTGTCCGCGAAGTCCTGATCGAAGAGCTGCACGCACAGTTCCCATTCCGGAAAGTCGCCAGCTTGTATCGCAGTCCACAGATCGCGCCTGTGAAAGTCCGGATCCGCACCGTTGATTTTCACCGCCTCGTTCCAGACAACCGATTGGAGGCCGAGTTTCGGCTTCCAGATGAATTTGACGAAAGTCGACTTGTCCTTGTCGTTCAGGAAACGGAACGTATGAACACCAAACCCCTCCATGAAGCGGAAGGAGCGCGGGATGGCGCGATCCGACATGACCCACATGATCATGTGCATGGATTCCGGCGTCAGGCTGATGAAGTCCCAGAAATTGTCATGGGCTGACTGGGCCTGCGGAAAAGCCCGGTCAGGCTCCTCCTTGACGGCATGGACCATATCCGGAAACCGGATGGCGTCCTGGATGAAGAACACGGGAATGTTGTTGCCGACAATATCCCAGTTGCCTTCCTTGGTGTATATCTTGACGGCGAAGCCGCGCACATCTCGGGCAAGGTCGAACGAACCCTTCGAACCGGCGACCGTGGAAAAACGGACGAAGACTGGCGTCTTCTCGCCAACCCGTTGGAAAATGTCTGCGCGCGTATATTCGCTGAGTGACTTTGTCGTCTCGAAATAGCCATGCGCACCGTAGCCCCGCGCATGAACCACGCGTTCGGGAATACGCTCATGGTCGAAGTGAAAGATTTTTTCCCGGAAATGAAAATCCTCAATCAGCGTCGGACCGCGCGCGCCGACCTTGAGCGTATTGAGGTCATCCGAAACCGGCCCACCTTGGGCGGTGGTCATGACCGGCGTCTTGTCCTCGGCGAGTTGATGAAGGTCTCCGCTTCGGCCTGCGTCGAGCTTCTGATCATGAAGCGTGAGCGACTTCCGTCCATTTGTGGCCTTGTTGCTGGCTGACATGGCTGGCTCCGATTCTTTCGCGATTTATGTTCAAATGAAAAGGGTGCCGAGTGGCACCCTTAGCTCATGATCACGCTGCTTTGGCGGGTTGGTTAGCTGACGCATCCGCAAGTTTCGTCAGATCACTGTCCGTCTTGGATTCTTCCTGCAGCGTCTGGTCGAGTAGTTTTGCAGCATCGGTCATGCCAAGCTCCGTCGCCCACCGCTTCAATGTCCCATAACGGGTGATTTCGTAATGTTCGACCGCCTGTGCAGACGAGATCAGGCCGGCGTCTAACGCCGCGGTATCCTTGAATTCCTCCATGATCTCCTCGCCTTCGGCGATAATTCCCTCGATCGCATCGCAAGTCTTGCCTCTTGCTGTCTTGCCCATGATTTCGAACACTTGGACTAGTCGCTCGACGTGGCCTTCAGTCTGTTCACGGTGCTTTTCGAAAGCCGTTTTCAAATCTTCAGAGTGCGCTGCACGCTTCATTCTTGGCAGGGCCTTGAGAATTTTACGTTCAGCGTAATACATGTTCTTGAGAGTATCGTGGAATAAGTCTTCGAGATTTTTTTCCTTGGCCATAATTCATCTCCTCTTATGAATTGGTTACCACAAATCGCCAGTAAAGTTCCGGCAGTAAGTGATCAATGGCTGATGAGACAGGCAGGAAACTGCGTCTCTGCCTCCTCGTTTAACGCCGTGTCGAAATTTAAGTTCCCGGCCGGACGGCCACAGTTTCTATTCCGACAGAAGCGTTCGACGAGATATCTGCGACTGATTTGTGGGAACTCCTATCTTGCGCAGGCGCCAGCCCCTTCCCATCTGACGGAATGTCAACTGTTTTCAAAAAATCCGATCCGCATCATGCGGAATAAAATCTCGCAGACGCAGTTTC
Organism: Brucella tritici; assembly: GCF_902825325.1. Lineage (GTDB taxonomy): Bacteria > Pseudomonadota > Alphaproteobacteria > Rhizobiales > Rhizobiaceae > Brucella. The sequence continues at coordinate 11,649 of NZ_CADEAR010000036.1, forward strand.
CCACGTGGCGATAACACCCGCCAAGCGCCAGAAACTCATTTAACACCGGGACATGGCGCAGCCCTGCCGAGCTCGTCCCTCGGCAGGGCAATTTATTCATTATCCGCACAAGACGCCCTTTGCTGACGGGGTGATAGCGCCTGCGGCAAGATGATTCATGATGCTGTAATGGTTGGGAAAACGGCCGCTTTTATGCTCTACTCAGCCTCATGGATTTACCGCTTCACGATCTGCCGGATGACGTTGACGCACTGAAAGCCATGGTGCTCGCGATGGCACGTGAGCAGGCTGAAAAGGAAGCCCGGTTGAAGGCTGCTGAAGCTGAGATTGCCCGGCTGGAGGCAGTAGAGAAGAGCGCCAACGAACGGATCGCCAACCTGACATCCATCATGAAGGTTTTGCAGCGCACCCAGCACGGCCGGCGCTCTGAACGATTACGCCTTGGTGTTAGCGATGAACAGGTATCGTTTGCTTTCGAGGAAGTGGAAACCGGTCTTGCGGTGATCCAGAGCGAACTTGACGATGTGGCCAGGGGCAAGCCGAAACGGGCATCACTTCCGCGCAAGGGCTTTGCCGCTCATCTCGAACGTATTGAGGAAGTCATCGAACCGGAGATTCCAGCTGGTTGCGAGGGGCTGGAAAAGGTCCTGATCGGCGAGGATCGCTCGGAACGCCTGGACGTCGTGCCCCCGAAGTTCCGGGTCATCGTGACACGCCGCCCCAAATATGTTGGGGTGGACGGCCCCCGAACGGCATCAAAAAGTGCCAGATTGAGTCGTTGGATCTCAAACGGTGTTGTCACGTTAAGTTTCTCTGGCCGGAAAGGCCAGGGGCTCGTAGATATTCAGGCGAAACAGGCCGCAATTTT
>NZ_CADEAR010000037.1 GCF_902825325.1 Brucella tritici
CCTGATGCGACTGCCTCTTATGCGCTTCCTGTTCGTCAGGCCGGCACTTTGCTTACAGCTTCCTTCAGACCCCGCCTTACGACAACGCCCTTGCTGTTCGGCTAACGGTTCCCATCACCAGGGCCCGTAGAGGACTTTCACCTCCAAGTCCTCGAACGGATACCACCCCGGTCGAGCGATGCTTGCGCACCACGCGCCATGCTCGGCGCACCGAATAAAAAGCCGCCTACTCAAGGCAGGCGGCATCAAATTAAAAAGGATAAGCGTGAGCTATTGCGGTTTGCGGACAACACGCTCTCTGTATTCGTCGCGTGTGATATCGCCCGCGACGTAGGCCGCCGTCGCTGCTTCCAACAGTGGGTCGTGGACATAGCCCTGCCGCATGTTTGCAGCACGCGCCTGATCTGTAGCCTTTTTGCGCTTGGCAACAGCTTCTGAAGATCGATCCGGACGGGGGGCATGAAAGTTCATCTTCAAAACTCCTATTGTGACAACTCCTAGCACAAAATGCGCACAAAATCCAGAAAACAAAGGGATTTCCGCGACTTTCGGTGTAGTGCGCCCGGCACTCAGCCGGGCGCTGTTGTGCTATCAATTACGCGGTTCCCATTCGAGAACGGCCTGAAGGCTTGGGTCGTCCTGCCCCCCGAAGCGGCCCAGGTTGGCGTTGTAGTTCAGGCGGCGGATCGAGAGGTTCCGTTTGAAACCTTCGCCATCGGCCTTAGCCTTTCTCCAGATACCACCGACCTCAATATTGAAGCCACGCGGGGACTTGGCGAAAACGCGATGCGTAGGGGCGTCCGGGTTGTCCGAATTGAAGGGCACGACCTCGATGTCGATGTCGTCAGTCAGGGTGGAGATGCGACCTTTGCCGGATGCGGTGTCGAGGTCTTCGCTATCGAACTGGATGAAGTTGGTGATTTCGTTGGCCATGGTATTCACTCCTCTATGTGGTTGCGATGATCGTTCCAAGGCACGGCGGTAAGCGGTGTTGCACCCTTGGGCCGGAGCGCAGCGAAGGAAGCCGAGGGCCGAAAAATTTGTCGCGCGAGGAGCCGCAGGCGGGGAAATTTTTCAGGCTTCCGGCTTTGCGGCAACCGCGTCGACGTGCGAACGAGCGTCAAAAGCAACCGAATTAGAGGTGTGCTCTATGCGCCAATATGGCAACTCGTATCGTTGGCACAGACCGCTGAGACTATACCGATTGTACAACGCATGATAGCCGGATATAGCGCAATTTCAACGGGTCTTGTGTAATAGCGGCAAATATCTATAACCATAACGGTTCTCCGCTCTGATTATTCGATAACGCCATTTTGGCTATGTTGGAGGGCTTATCTGGAAGCATGTGTCCGTCGATATAGATGCGGGCTCTCTACGTCCGCCGCCCATATTCCAAGCAAACGTTCGCGTGCTTGGTTCTCGGCATACCCATATTTGGCAATGTCGATGCCGTGGTTTCGCGGCAAGTAGCGCAACATCGCTTCAGCCTGACCCGCGCGCACCATTGCAATGCCGATATCCGTATTCCCGAGAAAGCACTGACCAACGGACCGGTTATAGCGATCGACGTCAACGATCCGGCAGGACACATGCTTGCCGTCGATCATTTTGCGAAGGTAGCTGCGCGCAACCAAGCCGCACGGCCACGTCTTGCCATTCAAAAAGCCACTCTGCTTCTTTTCGCAAGCGTCGATTGCGGCAATCCGCACGCGCTGTTGTCGTACGCTGATCGTATCGCCATCAATGACGCGGGCTGTTCCAGCAACGGAACCCGACCATTGTTCGGCGGCAGATAGCCCGACAGTCAGCAGCAGGCCTATCGCGGCGGAGAAAATGCAACGAAAGATCACTGTATACCCTCCATTCCATGTCGGGCAGCAAGCCCGAAAACCGAGCGGGCAAGATACAATTCGCCGGCAGCGGCGCGCTCTGTCATGGCCCGCAAATAGCCGCCCGGCGACTTCACTTGCCTCTCGTCGAACTTCTGCAGCGTGATTGCGATAGCAATCGCGGCGGCCTGTTCCCCCATCTGATCGACCGCACGGCGGCGTGCATCTTCGGAAATCCCGGCCATGCGGCAGATTTGCGGGGCGAGACGGGCCAAATCAGTCCAGGTGCGGGGGCGCGATATTCCATAGGTGTTCAGCGCCGGTATTGCCCGTAACAGATCCTGCAGGGCAACTAACGTTTGTGGCGGGTGGTGCGGTTGATTGACTAGGCTCGATTTGCCTCCCAGGCTTTTTTCGAAAGCCCTCTTACCGGCGAAGCCGGCCTTTAAGATACCGAGTTGTTCGGCATAACCCGAACGCATTTCCTCTCTACTATCTTCAAGGGAATAGGGGTTTGTAATCTGTTTGTGCATGTCGTTTTCGGCATACGGGCATGTCGATTTTTCGTTTCTACCGGAAGACTGGTCACGGCGTGGCAGCTGCATCACCCGCTCCACGATCCATTCAATTAAGCTTGTTGCGCGTCGCAGAACAGCGCTTGATGCCTTGCTCGCGATGCCTACTGCTTCGAGAACGCGCGCAAAACGCTTCTCGATAATGGCGCGCAGGCGCGCGGGCAGGTCCTCGACGGAGGCGAGTGCGAAACGCAAATTGCGAACGGCACCGCGATAGCGACGCAGGTTCGCATTGAGTGCGTTCTTTTCCGCCTTTGCCTGCCGGACCATGCCGTCAAGCTCCGCAAAGCGGGCAATCAGAACGCGTAGATCAATACCGCAAGCGTCGGCAATACTGCCGTCCGCATTTCGGACCGGATAGCGCTTGTAGTTACCGCTGTCCTGCATGGTGATGACACCGGCGTCAAACAGCCGAGACAACATTCGGCTGACGCGGCCCTCGGATCGGCCGACCTCGAAGGCAAGTGCTGCATTGGATTTGAACACGATCGGTCGTCCGCCCTTGTCATAGCTCTCGGCTGGAGCAGTATTGATCAGGGCCACAAGCAAGTGCGCTTCGACGCCATTGATCAGGCCAAGGCAAGGAAGAGACTGCGCAAGGCCGATCAGCTGGCCACGTGTCACCGATCCGATTTCCGTGGACTGAGCCAGCCGCCGAAACTCGGTTCGTTGTGGTGTCTGTTTGCGGCCAACCTGCCGCGCGGGTTGTTGGGTTTCCCCCATCTTCCTCGTCTCCTTAATGGGGACCAGGCAAAGCTTTCCCATTCGCCGAAAAGCGTTTTTGTTTGACTTTGGAAGTTGGGAGTGCGATTTATAAAGGACTGAATGTTTGTAATTTGCACCCCGCTTCCGGATTTTTTCGGGAGCGGTTTTTCTTTTATAACCCGGTCAGGATTCTCCTTGAGATGGTTATGAATTGCATCGGTGCAATGTTACCGATTTGGCTCTTTCCGACAACCCTAAATTTTTCGTTCATTCTCGGTGTCATCACGATATCAGTGCATTATCGTGGGTATTACTGCATTCTAAGCGGCATTTAACCGCCTTCGTTTCCGTAAACGGGCATCTTGCCCCGGTTTCCATTTTACCATTTCGGTTAGTTATGAGCGCTTAGCAGTCGAAAAAACCGCCGCCACCCGAAAGAGGCCTCCGGCAACCCTACAGCGCGGGTTCCTCCGGCCTGCTCCGTTCGCTACGCTCTCTTCGCAAATGAAGTCCTCGCATTGGAACTACCGCGTAGGCGATTCAATAATTCGGGCTAAAACAAAAATCGATGCTACACGAGCATCAGCGTTGGGCGACATTTCTGCAGGTCAATCGCAAAGCTGCACCGGTCATCCATCAATCACGTGCTGACAATAGCGGACCAAATCAGAAATCTGGTCGAAGCTCAAATTTTTCGGTTGGACCAGAGCACAACGCCCAATGTTGTGGGCCACTCCACATTCTGTGCGGCAAAAGCAGGTGTTCATGACACTGTCTGGCGTGCCACTGCAGTTTTGATCTCCGTTCATCTTGATTCATCTAATCGACGACGGTAGGATTAAATCCTACAAAGGAGGTATGCACCATGCGGCGCTCCACACAACAATTCAGCATTACCCTGCCCAATGAAATGGCCGAGATGGTCAGGGCCAAAGTCGCAGCAGGCGAGTATGCCACCGAAAGCGAAGTGTTCCGTGACGGCTTGCGCACACTTGCTGCCCGCGACAAGGCCGTCGAGGCCTGGCTGCGCAACGAAGTTGTTCCGGCGGCCGCTGCCCTTGACGCCGATCCGGGCCGGGCACTTAGTTCTGTACAACTGCGCGCCCAGCTAGCTACCAGGCGCGCCAGCAGAAAACCCGTCACCACGTGAAACGCTTCGCTGTCGAATATGCCCCCGAGGCCCTTGATCAATTGGCGGCGATAGAATCCTATATTGCAGAGGCGGGTTCCCCGGAAGCTGGCGAACGTTTTGTTGATGAAATCGTGTCCCGTTGCGACGCTCTGGAAAGTTTTCCTGAGCGTGGTGTAGCGCGTGACGACATGCTGCCAGGTTTGCGCACGCTCGGCTTCCGCCGTCGTGTCCTGATCGCTTACACGGCTGACGGCACAAGTCAGACAGTTCGTATTCTTGGTATTTACTATGGTGGCCAGGACTACGAAGGTCGGCTTGTCGACCAACAATCTGATTGAAACCAATCATCCAACAAAAAACCGGCGAGTGTTGAGTTTCACCGAGAACTCCCCCGCCTCTACTCCCAAGCAAAGATGGCAGGTTTAGCGCTGATCTGAAAAGCAGCGCTCCTCGCTTAACGTATCATCGTATGAAGTGTGCCACCGTTAATTCCCAGCGGTGCTGAAGCTGCGCCCAGATTACCATCGCTCGCGCTGATGGAGGGATTGGTCGCAAACAGCGCTTCCTGCTTCACTACGCACCGCCAACATCAAAGACGATGTCGCTGGATGACAGGTCCGCGAGCGACACATTCTCGATGAGGATTCCGAAATCATCAGTGCCATTGAAGGAGATGTAGACACCGTCTTCTACGTCACGTGATGCCGCAAGGAGGCGTCAAAGTCATCTATTCCCGTAACTCCTTGCGCCGTTTCGGAAAACTCGATTCTATCGCCGCTTGCACCATCAAAGTCGAGAATATGGTCAACGCCTTCGCCAGTTGGTGGAATCAGGAACCAGGAGAAGGTATCAGCACCGGGACCGCCAGTCAGCTCATCCGAACCGCCCCCACCACCATTCTGAAGCCTGTCGTTTCCCTCACCGCCGAAGAGGCGATCGTCTCCACTACCCTCCAAAATGCCCTGATCAACAAGCGTATCGTTTCCGCCGCCACCGACAAGCACGTCATTGCCAGAGGACGACGAAAAGAACGCCTCGTTCGCATCGGAACAAGAAGCTGGTTGTCCTGATCGCCAGCCACATGAGCGGAGATGCCTTCAATATTGAGGAAGGTGAGCCCAGTCGGTGTCGTCCCGCTCGCAGCATCAAAAACGATCGGGGTCTCCGACTTACCAAACTCGATCGCGAGTACGTCATAGCCACCGCCACCATCCACGAAACAGTCTCGGGAGGCATCGATCCAATCGTCGCCGCCGCCGCCCCGGATGACGTCATTGCCTCCAAAACTGGCAAGCCGGTCGTTTCCGTTGCCGCCATCGAGATAGTCGTCACCATCATAACTGTAAAGGACATCAGCACCATCGCCGCCAAGGAGTATATCGTCCCCGGCGCCACCCATTAACCAATCCGCGCCAGGTCCGCCCTGGATCAGGTCATCTCCTTCGGTGGTGGTTACGTCAAACGAGACCATGGAAGCGTTAAAAGGGTTACCGGAGCCGACTTTTCCAGCAGACATAACCTCGAACGTGCTTGGATAGTCGCCGACACTCACTTGCGCAAATGTCTCAGATATGAGCGCGGTTCCAGCAGGTATTCCAAAGCCAAACTGCAGAACGTCGATCGATCCGGGTTGACTGAACTCTTCAGTCTGGGGCATGTCCCAGATTCGATCAATACCCTCGCTAGACCGCAGAGCAGCTGCGTGCTCTTCTTCTGAAAACTCGATCACGCCCGCATCCTCCTGAAACGACAGTAACAATTGTCGGGATAGCTATAATCATATCAATAAAGATGAAAATATACCTTTCGTCAATGACGTATAACTACGTATACTTTAATTCTATATTTAAATTATTTTACGATAGGGAAGCGATTTCTTCTGTTTTCTTGCTAAATTTCGTTAGGGCGAGCCGGTGCAACTTGCAACGCACATCAACGTCATACGATATTCGCCTGTCAGATCGTTGGTGGTAAGATACTGAATGAAACACCGCCGTGCTGATCAACTTCCTCAATATCCAATGGTAGCCGCTCATCGCCATCGGAAGGTATCAGTTCAACCTTCTGTGCGTTCTTTGCGACAGCAACCGCCTGTTTATTACCCCAGAGTTTGCCGCGTCTTGTCATGTCCAGACCGTCAGAAGGCTCTGCGATACTGAACTCAATCTGTCCGGCATCGACACCATCACAGATCAGACTACCTGGTCCATTTAGAAAAACGATGCTCACGCTTGCTCCTCCTCGCTTTGGCCGAACATGCTCTTACGGTCGGTTTCATAATGTTTCAATCGTCGGGCTTTGGCGGTCGATGGAAATAGTGAACAGTTGCGCAGCGTAGACGCATTTAATAATCTCCTGCTGCAATACTTATATTGCTTCATCAAAGAGGTTCGCATGGCAACTGGCACTGTAAAATTTTTCAATCACGATAAAGGTTTCGGCTTCATCACGCCAGAAAATGGCGGAACCGATGTATTTGTGCACGTATCCGCACTTTTGCAGGCCGGCGGATCACTCCAGGATGGTCAAAAAGTCAGTTACGATATCGGCCAGGATCGCAAGACTGGAAAATCGAAAGCGGAGAACGTACGCTCACTGTAAGGCTATCGAGGCCCGTCGTGGCAACCCACGGGCGCTGTTGGTTGCTCTGCAGCGCTCCCTTTCTCTCGGAGCCAGTTCCGTGATGCGCGCAACTCGTGTGCTTCGCTAGCTGCCATCAATTGGGGCTCGAAATAAATGACCCGTTTGAGCAATATTGGCAGGATCCAATAGATAGAAGTAAAGAACAACATTTACCATTCTTTCGATAGGCTTTTGTTCCCGGAATTGCGGCAAAGCATTATTTCGGTGTCCAAATCTGTCCACATTCTATCCATACGACAGCGGTCATTTACGCTGAGGGTATTTAAAGAATGAACATAAACTCGACTATCGTCGCAAAGCCGCCCGTTGCCACAGAGAAGGATCTTCGCAGGTGCAAGGCGATCGAAAGTTTACTGGTACAGCCTTTGGGCGTTTTACCGACTGAGATCGGTGATCCGATCCGTCCGGTCACAATCGGCTTTTTTCAGCAGGTTTCTCCCCTCCTCAAGCCGGACGCAAGCGTCACTGCCCTTCGTCGTGCTATCGGCGCTTACGTTCATTCTAAACGCTATTATCTCAGCTGCAGCCTGGCGGACGCGATGCGCCATGACCTTGACGGTAACCCTTTCGAGCCAGTTTCTGATACAGACAGGCTTAATGCGGAAGAGCGACTATCCGCATCCGGACAACAAACGAGCATAGTTCCGACTTCATCAATAGCCCCCTCCCCGGTATCGGAGACACAAAGCAAAAGAGATTTGATCCGCGCTGCGCTCCTCGGGAAATCTCGTGGCTGACATTCACATTGGCTTGCACTGTTGCACTGCGTTTTGCGTTCGTATTGCTGTGTGCGACGGTACCGAAATTGATAAACGCCTTGCCTCCTGGTCGTCAGTGCCTCATTGCGATCCTGCCAATGCCAAGCTTCCATTGCTTCTCATCCCTGAAAACAGAAGCTGGCTGATGGAGAAGCCCCCTGCCCTCGCCTTTTGGGTAAGGGATCGCAAATAACCGCCAGGTGAATTGATGGTCGCCAGTTTCTGCAGAATCCAGGCAATGGCCGTCGATGCCGCTTCTGCACCCATGAAGCTCACAGCGTCACGATAGGCTGACTGGCTAATTCCAAGAAAGCTAGAAACGATTTGCGAAGCATCATGAAGCTCTCGCCATGTGCTGACGCCGTTTGAGCCATATTCGCGAATATCCGGACATGTTCGCAGCACCTGGTCAAGAGAAATGGCAGGTAAAACCCGGATACTGCTTTTGCTTTGGAGGGTCGAAGGAACCGCCAGTTCCGAAGAAGGCGCCTTCAAATCAATCTTTTGGCTATATTGAGATTCAAAAAGGGATTCTGTCAGGGATTCATTATGCTGCCGCTCATACTGAGCGACGCTGCCGCTCATTTCCGGAACAATTGCGATGTTTTTCAATGCGATAGCCAATTCTTCGCCAATGGCTTCCAGATTGGCCTTGATAATCGCCAGCTCATCGAGCGATGCCCGGCGAGGAATACCGTCTACAACAGCACGAAAGCGAACAAATAGCCCTTCAAGACCCTCAGAAGGGTCAGCGGATGCATCCGCATTCTCTGAAAAAGCCAAAGCGATCTCTCTTCGCATGACTGACACTTCATCGCGAAGGCGCTTCAAGGCTTTTTGTTCAGCGAGGATTTTATCAGCGATACCGGCAATTTCAGACGCGCGATCAAGCAATGGTGCAAAGGAAAACCCGAAGGCAAGTTCAACGCTCCCTTCCCTGTCCTTATGTGCATAACGCTTGCGGGTCGGGCTATCTTTCCGCGCAATGATGCCGGCTTCAACCAGTGAAGCCAGATGACGGCGCAGCGTAGATTCAGGCATGCCATGGGCACGCAGCGACAGCTGGCGATTGGATGGAAAAACGACGAGGCCGGTTTTCTCATTCATGTCATCGTCAGGGAGAAATGACAAAAGCGAACTGAGCACGGCAAGGCAGCGATCATTGAGATTGAGCGCTGACTTGGCCACACAGAGCTGTTTGTAAATCACCCATCTGTTCACCCCCCTGCCCTGCTTGTTCTGCAGTTCAGGATTTTGGGCAAATTGAGCCCTTCGCCCGCGAAACGCGGACGTAACAGTTCCCAGAATTTGCATTCCCTCTCACCTTTCTAAAGGCAAAAGAAAACCACCCGCCAAAATGACGCCAATGACTCTTGACACTGATTCTGAGAAATGCGATTCGTATCTTGCTACAGAAAAACGAAATAGCCTTCGCAGACTGACGTTTGTGGGGGCTTTTTCTTTTGCGGATTACTCTCCACTATCTGGTTTAGATGCTCTGAATTCCTCATAGAGGCCTTCAAGACGAGTTGATAGCCATTCACCAAAGGGTCCTGCATCATCGCTCTTCAGAGAGATATCGACTTTCTTTGGTTTCCGATTCATGGAAAAGGCAACTGAATTGTCCTTGGATCTCCAGAACTTTGCAGGCTGCTGTTTCTTACCAACTTTCGCATTCTGGGCGGTAACAGATTTCGTGCCTGACTTGATGGTATCGAGAACCATCAAAAAGCGATTATCAGATGACGCTGAATAGAACTTGTCCTGATCCGTCATCGAGTCAATGTCGGTTGCAATCCCATCTTTAAATGCGACCGAAAGATCATACCACCGATCTCGACCAATACCTTTAGATGGTCCAATTTTCAGAATGAGATCAGACGGTACGTAGTTGGTCACTGACTGCATCTTTGAGAGAACTGTCTTATTGACAGCTAGTGCAGACATCACCGTTTCGTTGTCGAACTGCTCCGCGAGCTTTTTGGCGAATAGTGCCCGTTCAATGAAACTGAGATCAGCACGAGCGGTGTTTTCCTGACCTTGCGCAATAACATGGTCACGATCAGAGAGTGGCTTCACAGTGGCCTTGACTCTGATATTTAAAGCCTTTGCAGCTTTCGCTCTGCGATGACCAAAAACAATCTGGTATTTGCCTTCAACAGTTGGATTGGGGCGCACCAGTATAGGCGTGTCCTGGCCACGTTCACGGATTGCTGCAATAAGTTCTTGAAGGCTTGTATCGTCATCATCTTCTAAGCGATCAACGACAAATGAAGTCTCCAGCTCATTCGGATCGAGCTCGATGATGTGGGTGCCGTTTTGAAGCTGCTTCTCGATTTCTTCAGCCGCGGCGACCTTAGAAGCCATTTCATCGGCAGCCCGTGACATCATCCCAAAAGCACCACGACGACCTGATGTCTCTATTGCTGCTGCGGGTGTAGGTGTTTTCGACTCAGCGTTTACGGCAGTAAACTTTTCATCCTTGGTATCGTCCATCAATCCAGACATGATGCCTTTACGTGCCATTAGACTACCCTACCCCATGCTTTGTGGACGAGGTTAACGACCTCTCCGTTGACACCGTGTAAGCTTTCCATAGCGCGGTCATATGTTGAACGCGTAAGCTGTGAGCGCTCGACCTCGTACAGTGTTTGCTTTGTGATGCCTGCATCCGAAATCGCGGTTGACTTTAGCATTTCATTTTTGAGAACGAAGCCGCCAAATAATGACCGCATGAAGTGAACCATTTGATTTTGCGGAATATCACCTGGTTCGTATCGAGTAACAAGATATCGCATCCAATCCAGAGACATGTTGCCGCCGCCACGCTTAATCGGGTCCAGGATTTCGCCAAGCATGAGCAGAAACTGGCACATCGACATAACGTCGAGCATCTGTGGGTGCACTGTAACGAGAACAGCAGTCGCCGAAGACAATGCGGTAAGCGTCAGATACCCCAGTTGCGGAGGGCAGTCGAGAACGACCACATCGTATTGATCTTCGACTTCAGACAGAGCAGCGTCAAGGCGGGTGAAGAATGTACGCCCCATGTCTCGGGTGCCCTTCTCGCTCAGGATCAACGGCGTATCGTATTCGAATTCCTGCAGATCAAGATTGGCAGGCACTATATCGAGACCGGGAAAATTTGTTTTCTTGATAAGTGCACTGAGAGGTTTTCTATCATCATCGTAGCGGATGGCTTCGTAGAGCGAGGGCAAATGATCGAGTTCTGGCTGGATGCCATGAAGCGCTGTCAGAGATGCTTGCGGATCGAGATCAATGGCGAGGACACGATGACCTGTCAGTGCTAAGTGCTGTGCGAGATGAGCCGTAGTCGTAGTCTTACCTGAGCCGCCCTTAAAGTTCACGACACCGATAATTTGCAAATGCTCGTCATTCTTACGGTGAGGAACATACATACGTGAATCGGAGCGGCCATTGGCATCGAGATACTGACGCATTTCCAGCATCTGTTCGGCCGTGTAAGAGCGACGGCCAGTAGCGGTAACGGCTGGCTGTGGCCCCTTGCCATTGAGCGATAGATTCTTAAGATGTCCTTGGCTGACACCTATATACTCTGCTGCTTCAGCAAGCTGGAATGCGCGAAGCGTCTTTACTGCGTCGGGCGGGAAGTTCTCCAGGCGATGCTTTTCCAGTCGACCCGACAATGCTGATCCCTGCTTCAGGATGAGTTGATCGAAGTCTGACAATGGTTTGTCGGCATCAAATGCGATATTCATAGAGCGAAACCCGAAAGTGCGATTTTAGTCGCGTTAAAAGCAATTTATCGCATTTAGCTCCGATTCTCAGGGTTCTGCAAGGAGTTTTAAGTTAACGAAAGGTTAATGCAAGTCCTAACCCCATAAGTTTACGGCCGTAAACTCCAGGACTGACGGATAGTCACGAATATGGTCGTCCTTGCCCGCATCTGCGCCTAGACGGAAATGCGAACTATTGGTTGCCGGGATTAGGTCATCGGTACGCATCACCAGCCAATCTATCAGGGAAAAGTAATAAGCTGAAACACTGGAGAAACGCGAGTTTCCCCTCCCAGTTGGCTTCTGAAAGCATGCTTGATGGCAAGTCTGGCGATTTTTGCGCTCTATCGCGATTCAGACTAAGATCTTTCTTTCATTTCAAATGAATTGCGGTGCGATGACAATCACGATCACAGCATTTGAAAGATCGCCTGATGGTGGCAAAGGACTGGCCCGTGATACGCGCGTTCGATGGGCGCTCGAAGAAGTAGGCCGGTGTTGTCACGTTAAGTTTCTTTGGCCGGAAAGGTCAGCGGCTCGTAGATATTCAGGCGACACCGGCCGCAAT
>NZ_CADEAR010000038.1 GCF_902825325.1 Brucella tritici
CAAGGGGAATCGAACCCCTGTCTGCGCCGTGAAAGGGCGCTGTCCTAACCGCTAGACGATGGGCGCCTGCTGGTGTGAGTGGGCTTATATTCAGGAAGGTTCTGACTCGCAAGCCCCAAAAAACACTTTTCTGAAAAAAATCGAATGTACTGCAATAATGGGGAAAACTTCGGCAGGCGGGTTCCTTATTTCCTTGAATATAAAGGCAAAAGAAAAAGCCGGATCATGCGATCCGGCTTTTGTGTATCCATGATACGCCTCTTTTTTTAGCCCTTGCAGCGCCAGTTCCAATCGCGTTCCGGTCCCACATCGACGTGAACCGATGTCGTATGGCAATAGGTGCCGACGCCGCCACGCCCGGACATGGAGCGGGCAAAACGGGCGACTTCCCACTTGGAAACGCCGTCGATCTGAATATCTGCGGCTGCACAGATCATATGGAGTGATTTGCGGGCGCCGTTGACCTTGCGATTGTAGGACGGGCTGCGATAGCCGGAAGTTACCATTACAGGACGGCGGAAATGCCGTTCCATGGTTTTCAGCATGGAAACGAGCTGCGGCTTGAGGCAGGCAACATCCACAGTCTGTCTCTGGACCTTCAAGCCATTGGGCGCGAGTCGGGCGAGGCCCGGAGCCGAAGCAAGCGTTACGTTTGCGAATTCATCGTCTTCGTTCGCGTCAATATCACTATCGTCATAAAGGCTGTTGCGATGCTTGATTTCCACGCCGCCATTGGGGCGCACGCCGGGCAGCGAATAATTGTAATCATGCTTCGCGGATGGAGAAACGGGCTTTGCGACGGCAAGCTTCTTGTTTTCGGTTCGGTCAGAGCGCGTGCCGGTCGATTCGTCGGAGAAAAGCCGGGCTATGCTGCCTTGCGAGGCCGTTGGGCGTTGCGGCGAGGCGTAAGCGCTCTTCGTTGACCCGAACAATGAAGCAACCTGAACAGGCTTTTCAGCTTCGGCAGGTTTTGCCGCTGCGGTCTGCTCTGGTTCTGCCGCTTCGGCGGGCTTTTCTTCTTTTGCCGGTTCCGGCTGTTTTTTGGCGGTTTCGGCCGGAGCGGTTGCCGCTGGTTGTTCTGCTGTTTGCGCAGGTGCTGGTTCAGCACTCTTGCTGCCACCAAACATGCCGAAAAGCGATGAACTCTTCGGCTGCTGCGGGGCGAGGGCTGCGACCTGTGTTGGTTGCTGTTCAGCGGCTGCCGCAGTTTCGGTCGGTTTTGCCTGCTCTTTATTATTGGCTTTTGTCGCGTCGGCTACAGTCGCGGGCTTTGTTTCGCCCGGCTTGACTTCCGTCTTCTTCTCTTCCGTCGAAGGGGCCGTTGTTGCCTCGGCGGCGGCTGTCTGATCAGCAGCACTTTGCAATGTATCAGCAATCACGGAACCGTCGGAGGCGGAAGTCATCTGGAGCGGTTTACCGTCTAGACCTGTACCGGTCGACGTGCAGGAGGTGACAAGAAGCGCAAGCAAAGCCACGCTACCTGAAAGAAACCTGCCGGTGGTCCGGTGTGTAGAATGCTCAAAGTTCAACAGTCTGCTCCAGCTCGATTTCCCTGACCAGTTTGGCGACCCGAATTCATTCGAGCCTACCTGGTTTCGGGAGATCGGCTCTCCCGTGCGAGGCTGACATCATCCCTGATGGCTATCGTCCCCACAGCTCCCGACTGTTTGTGCCGGGAAAGAAATTCAGAAATATCAGCGTCTTATGATAGTCACTTCAGAGTTATGACTGTCATTTCGCTGTATTGGACAAATCACCTGATTGGCAATTGGTTACCAATTTTTAAGTTTTTTAATCGCCGAGCGCAACTATTGATGCGCATTTAGCGTTAAAAGACTTCGCGTTCAGTGCGGGATATTCGCTAATAACGAAATATTACTTTGTGTAACTGTTGGTTACGTTGGCTATTCGTGTTTGTCCGGCGGGATAGTCTGCGAGGGGCGATTGGCCTTCACCACAGGGTGAATTTCCGATTTACATCACTCACTTGTTGACAGGACGCCTCGACTTGGTGCTATCCCTTGGCAATTGCTTTATCCTTGTCTGGTGCTGTGGCCAACAGCACCTTATGCGGCATTAACCGGGAACAGAAACATGACCAAGCGCACGCGGCAGATCGCCAATCTTTTGCTGGCAGCAACAGCGGCGGCGATGCTCACGGCATGCGCGGGCGGAAAAGAGTTTCAGGGTACCCCGCAGGAAGGTGCTTCTCGGACCGGTGTTTTCCCCACATTCGGCCATATGCCGAAGGCTGCGACCACGCAGATCACTGCAGAAGAAAAGCAGCAGCTTACGACCAAGCTTGATGCCGACCGCACGCGTCTGGCGGCATCAAGAGGCGCCAGCGCAGGCTTCACGCCGGCCGAGGCTGCGAGCCTTCGTCAGCAGGCTCAACAGGAAACGGACGCTACTCTGAAACAGATCGAAAGCGGGGAAGAGTAAATCCTCTCTTCCCTGGTTTTTGGCGCGCATCTTATCCGAAAACCGTTTCACACTTTTCGGGATGTGCTCTAAAGACGAAATCCGCGTTCTTTGACGCGGCAACACGTCTCGACCCGATTCGAGAACAGGTGTATAGCTCCATTGCGGCGCATACGCGCCATTACGTTCAACCCTCCACTGGAACAGGATCATGTCGGAAGAATTCCATAAAGTCCGTCGTCTGCCCCCTTATGTCTTTGAACAGGTCAACCGTCTGAAGGCATCGGCGCGAGCGGCGGGGGCCGACATCATCGATCTTGGTATGGGCAATCCCGATCTCCCGACCCCGCAGAATATCGTGGACAAGCTCTGCGAGGCCGTGCAGGACCCGCGCGCCCATCGTTATTCCTCATCCAAGGGAATACCGGGACTTCGTCGTGCGCAGGCGCAATATTATGCACGCCGCTTCGGCGTGAAGCTCAATCCCGATACGCAGGTCGTCGCCACGCTTGGTTCCAAGGAAGGCTTCGCCAATATGGCGCAGGCCATTACCGCGCCGGGCGATGTGGTTCTGTGCCCGGACCCAACCTATCCGATTCACTCCTTTGGCTTCATCATGTCGGGCGGTGTGATCCGTTCGATTCAGGCCAAGCCGGATGACAGTTTCATTCCGGCTCTGGAACGCGGCGTGAAGCATTCGATCCCGAAGCCGATCGCGCTGATCCTGAACTTTCCGTCCAACCCGACAGCCTATGTGGCAACGCTTGATTTCTACAAGGATGTCGTCGCATTTGCCCGCAAGCATGACATCGTCATCCTTTCGGATCTCGCCTATTCGGAAATCTACTTCGACGGCAATCCGCCGCCATCGGTGCTGGAAGTACCGGGCGCCATGGATGTGGCGGTGGAGTTCACCTCGATGTCGAAGACGTTTTCCATGCCGGGCTGGCGTATGGGCTTTGCGGTCGGCAATGAACGCCTGATCGCAGCCCTGACACGCGTGAAATCCTATCTGGATTATGGCGCGTTCACGCCGATTCAAGTTGCCGCGACGGCAGCACTGAATGGCGATGGAAGCGACATTTCCTATGTCCGCAATGTCTATAAGCAGCGCCGCGACGTGCTGGTTGAAAGCTTTGGCCGCGCGGGTTGGGATGTTCCGCCGCCAGCCGCAACCATGTTTGCCTGGGTTCCGATCCCGGAGCGCTTCCGTCCGTTGGGGTCGCTCGAATTCTCCAAGTTGCTGGTGGAGCAGGCGGATGTGGCTGTTGCACCGGGCATCGGTTTTGGCGAACACGGCGATGATTATGTGCGTATCGCGCTGGTCGAGAACGAACATCGCATTCGTCAGGCTGCGCGCAACATCAAGCGGTTCCTCTCTGCCAAGGACGAGAACCTGCAGAATGTGATTCCGCTCGAAGGTCGTCGCGGATAATATTTTCAAGATGGCCACGGGCGGCCTCATGCAGCCCGTGGCTTCCCACCCGATTAAGCCACTCCATACAGAAGGTCGATATAATGAGTGATGCATTACGGATCGGCGTTGCCGGCCTCGGCACCGTTGGTGCTTCGGTGTTGCGTATCCTGCGTGACAAGTCCGAAATGCTCACGCGCCAGTGCGGCAAGCCTGTAACGGTTACGGCGGTCAGCGCCCGCGACCGTACGCGGGACCGTGGTATTGATCTTTCCGGTATTGCCTGGTTCGACGATCCGGTCGAACTGGCCAGATCTGCCGATATCGACGTTTTCGTTGAGCTGATCGGCGGCGAGGACGGTCCGGCCAAGGCTTCCGTGGAAGCGGCTCTGCGCGCCGGTCGCCATGTCGTCACGGCCAACAAGGCCCTGCTTGCGCGCCATGGCGTTGCCCTTGCGAAGATCGCTGAGGACAAGGGCGTTCTGCTCAATTTCGAAGCGGCTGTTGCGGGCGGCATTCCGGTTATCAAGGCAATGCGTGAATCGCTGACCGGCAATACGGTTTCTCGCGTCTACGGCATCATGAACGGCACCTGCAACTACATCCTGACCCGGATGTGGGAAGAAGGCATTTCGTTCGAGGACTGTCTCAAGGATGCCCAGCGTCTGGGCTATGCCGAAGCTGATCCGACTTTCGATATCGAAGGAAACGATACGGCGCACAAGCTGGCGCTCCTGACCAGCCTTGCCTTCGGCACGCAGATTGCAGCCGATGACATCTATCTCGAAGGCATAAGCAATATTTCGCTGGCCGATATTCGCGCTGCCGATGAACTCGGCTACCGCATCAAGCTTCTGGGCGTCGCGCAGAAGACCGATACGGGCATTGAACAGCGCGTGCATCCGACCATGGTTCCGACCTCGTCGGTCATCGCGCAGGTTCATGGCGTGACCAATGCCGTGGCAATCGAAACCGATCTTCTGGGTGAACTTCTGCTTTCTGGCCCCGGTGCGGGTGGCAATGCGACGGCATCTGCCGTAATCGGCGATGTCGCGGATATTGCCAAGAGCCGTCCCGGCTTCCAGCACGGTCCAGTGTTCGGTACGCCCGCCAAGGCATTGCAGCCTTACAAACGCGCCAAGATGCGCAAGCATGCAGGTGGTTACTTCATCCGCCTGACGGTTCTTGACCGCATCGGTGCCTTTGCGGCCATTGCCAAGCGCATGGCAGAAAACGACATTTCGCTGGAATCGATTGTCCAGCGTCCGCCAATGAATGGTGCGGCCAAGGAAGACATCAAGACGGTCATTCTCGTCACGCATGAGACGACCGAATCTGCCGTTAAGAAGGCGCTGGAAGCAATCCTCAAAGACGATCATCTGGTTGATAAGCCGCAGATGATCCGCATCGAACGAGCCGGGTGAGCCTAAAAGCGACCTCTCTTGCGGGTTCGATTTACCTTTGTTATGAAAGCCGGGTCGGGATTTGGCCCGGCTTTATTCGTTTCAAGAGAGAAAACAGGAAAAGGAGGGCTGTACGATGTATGTGACGCGTCATGATCATCACCGTCAGCACGGCCCCGATTTTGCCCTGCATAAGTAACTTGTGCAGGGCGGAAAAAGACTAGAACCACTGTCTTATTCTGCCTTTTCCTAAAGGTGCGGTCGTTGAGCCGTTGCCGGACATTCGCCAGCACATCTATTCGTGTCACGGTTCGGAAACCGGGCATTCGTGCGTGGCAGAATTGGGCTGATTGCCATGTCTCTTGTTTCTATACAGAACCTTTCGCTGACCCTTCACGAACCGCTGTTCGCCAATCTCGATCTCGTCATCGGCGAGGGCGAGCGGCTTGGCATCGTAGCCGCCAACGGACGCGGCAAGACCAGTCTTCTCCGCCTTCTTGTCGGTGAGGGGGAGCCAACGCTTGGCACCATCACGCGGTCGCGCGGGCTGAAGATCGGCTATGTCAGCCAATATGTGCCAGAAAGCCTGTTCAGTCGCAGTTTTTACGAGGTCGTGCTGGATGGGCTCGACGATGAAGCGCGCGATTACGAAAGCTGGCGCGCCGATATCGTGCTGGATGATCTCAATGTCAGTGAAGAACTGCGGCAGCGCCCCATAGGGCAGTTGAGCGGCGGCTGGCAGCGGCTTGCACTTCTGGCGCGCGCGTGGGTGTCGGAACCCGATGTTCTCCTGCTCGACGAACCGACCAACCATCTGGATCTCGAAAAAGTGCGGTTGCTGGAAAACTGGCTGAATGCGCTGCCGCGTTCGGTTGCAGTGGTCGTCAGCAGTCACGACCGCGCCTTCCTTGATGCGGTTACGAAGCGAACATTGTTTCTGCGGGCAGAAAAATCACCGATATTCGCTTTGCCATACAGTCAAGCCCGCGTCGCGCTTGATGAAATCGATGCGGCCGATGCCCGACAGTTCGAAAAGGACATGAAGACAGTCCAGCAATTGCGCAGGCAGGCGGCGAAGCTCAACAATATCGGCATCAATTCGGGCAGTGATCTGCTCGTGGTCAAAACCAAGCAGTTGAAAGCGCGGGCCGACAAGATCGAGGAAAGCGCCAAGGCGGCGCATGTCGAGCGTTCTGCTGGCAAGATCACCTTGAACAGCCGTGGCAGTCACGCCAAAGCTCTGGTTGTTCTCGACCAGGCCGAAATTGCCACGCCCGATGGGAGACTTCTCTTCAAGACGGGACAGCTATGGATCAATCCGGGTGACCGAATTGTTCTGCTGGGCGCCAACGGCATGGGCAAGACCCGGTTGCTGACGCTGGTGCGTGAGGCCATTCTTGCACCAGATCAAGCGCAGGCCGGGATCAAGGCAACACCGTCTCTGGTGCTTGGATATAGCGATCAGGCCTTGTCGGAGCTTCGTCCGGACTGGACACCATTCGAGACGATTACGAGAAGCTTCGACATTGGCGACCAGCGGACGCGATCCTTGCTGGCGGGGGCGGGCATGACGCTTGAAATGCAGGCCAAGCCGCTGGAACGCTTGTCCGGCGGGCAGAAGGCGCGACTTGCCATGCTGGTTCTCCGTCTGACCAATCCGAACTTCTATATTCTCGATGAACCGACCAATCATCTCGATATCGAAGGTCAGGAAGCGTTGGAAGTGGAACTGCTTCGCAATGAGGCGGCGAGCCTTATCGTCTCGCACGACCGCAGTTTTGTTCGCAATGTCGGCAACCGTTTCTGGATGATCGAAAGAAAAAGGCCGGTCGAAGTAGAAAGTCCGGAGTTTTTCTTTGACGGAATCGGAAGCTGATTGCCTGCAACATCTTTTGGTTGTTTAACAATTTCTGCAACTTTGTGCCGGGTGTGGTTGTTCACATCCGGCCCGGACATGAAACGAAGCGTGTATAGCTTAAATCGATTAAGAGTTTGAGTGCGCAATGTTTTTAGCCTTCTCACCCTTGCAGGGGGCGGGGGACTTTGACAAAAGGTTTGCACAGTGTCGCTATAAGAGGCGGCAATCGCGGGGTTCATGCGCCGCGTCCACGCAATTCGAATTCAGGACTTTGTTCAAATGGCCAAGACCGCAGAGCAGCACCCCCACGGACTGGATCGCATTCTCACACTCGAACTGGTCCGGGTGGCCGAGCGTGCAGCGGTGGCCGCGGCGAGGCTGCGTGGCCGTGGCGACGAAATGGCTGCCGATCAGGCTGCCGTCGATGCCATGCGTCAGGAATTGAACCGTCTTCCGATCGCCGGAACAGTTGTTATCGGTGAAGGTGAGCGTGACGAAGCGCCGATGCTTTATATCGGCGAAGAAGTTGGTACCAAGCAGGGACCGGATGTCGATATCGCGCTTGATCCGCTGGAAGGCACGACGATCTGCGCCAAGAACCTGCCGAACTCGCTCGCTGTCATCGCGATTGCCGAGAAGGGCAACCTGCTTTACGCGCCTGACGTTTACATGGAAAAGATCGCCGTTGGTCCGGGCTACTCGAAGGGCGTTGTCGATCTTGACGCCAGCCCGACGGATAACATCATGTCCGTCGCCAAGGCGAAGGGTGTGAAGCCGAACGAAATCACCGCCTGCATCATGGACCGTCCGCGCCATGCGCGTCTGATTGAGGAAGTGCGGGCGACCGGCGCCGCGATCCGCCTCATCGGGGATGGCGATGTTGCGGGTGTGATGCACACGACCAATCCGGACGAAACCGGCATCGACATCTATATCGGTATTGGCGGCGCGCCTGAAGGCGTTCTGGCTGCAGCAGCTCTGCGCTGCATTGGTGGCCAGATGCAGGGCCGTTTGCAGCTCAATACCGATGAAAAGATCGCTCGTGCCGCGAAGATGGGCATTGCGGACCCGAAGAAGGTCTATTCGTTGGAAGAAATGGCCAAGGGCGACGTGCTTTTTGCCGCTACCGGCGTGACGGATGGCAATATGCTTTCCGGCGTGAAATTCGCCCGTGACTATATCCAGACTCACACCATCGTCATGCGTTCAAGCTCGCAGACGGTGCGCGAGATAAAGGCTCGCCATCAGGACCTGTCCAAGTTCTAGGACCTGTCGGTATTTCGGCTCTGGCGGTCTGCAAATGGCGTGGTTCTGCGCTTCCGGTGCTCACGTACGCAAAGTACGCTCCGCTCCGGTTCTCGAACCCCACCATTTTCGACACGCCATAACCAAAATCTCAACAGGTCCAAGCGCCTTCCAAACAGGCTTTTATAAAAGGCGGCATTGCAAAAATGCCGTCTTTTGTGTCTTTAGAAACTTATGACGACAGAGCGCTTTTTTCTCGGAATAAAACAATCCGCAACCGGACAGAAATGGGTAGACCGGCTTGGCCTGCGTGAGGCCAATACGGCACTTGCCATTGCGCAGCATCACGGCATTTCCGATCTGGTTGCACGCGTGCTTGCCGGGCGGGGTGTGTCGGTGGAAGGCGCGCCGGAATTTGTCGATCCGACGCTGCGCAATCTCATGCCCGATCCCGCGACGCTTACCGATATGGAGAATGCCGCAGGGCGGATTGCCGATGCTATTCTGCGCCGCGAGACCGTGGCCATTTTCGGCGATTACGACGTCGATGGGGCGTGTTCTTCCGCCTTGATGGCGCGGTTTCTCAAGCATTACGGCATTCAGCACTCCATCTATATTCCCGACCGGATTTTTGAAGGTTACGGCCCCAATCCCGATGCCATGCGCGATCTGGTTGCCAAGGGTGCGACCCTTATCGTTACAGTCGACTGCGGCACCAACAGCGCGCCGTCCATCACGGCTGCCAGGCAGGCCGGAGCGGATGTCGTCGTGCTTGACCACCATCAGGTCGGCGGCGATTTGCCTCAGGATGCGGTGGCTATCGTCAATCCCAACCGCGAAGATGATATTTCGCAGCAGGGGCACCTTTGCGCGGCAGGCGTCGTCTTTCTGACGCTGGTGCAGGTAGCCAAGATATTGCGGGAGCGCGGCAAGGGGCCGGGCCCCGATCTTCTTTCCCTGCTCGATCTCGTGGCGCTCGCCACGGTCTGCGACGTGGTGCCGTTAACCGGTGTCAATCGCGCTTTCGTCGTCAAGGGACTGGTCGTTGCGCGTTCGCAGAGCAATGTCGGCCTTGCGGCCTTGGCGCGCGTTGCCCGCATTGGCGAACCGCTCAATGTCTTCCATCTTGGCTATCTGATCGGGCCGCGCATCAATGCCGGCGGGCGCATCGGCGATGCGGGACTTGGCGCACGGCTGCTGACATTGGACGATCCATCAACGGCGGATCGTATCGCCGTGGAACTCGACCGGCTCAATCAGGAGCGTCAGGCCATGGAAGCCGAGATGCTGATGGAGGCTGAAGCGGAGGCTTCGCTGGAAATCTCCGGCGGCGCGGGCGCATCGGTGATCGTGACGGCAAGCGACCGTTGGCATCCCGGTATTGTCGGGCTTCTGGCCTCGCGGCTCAAGGAAAAGGCGCGGCGACCGGCCTTTGCCATTGCCTTCAACGCCAATGGTGTCGGTTCGGGGTCCGGTCGTTCGATCACGGGGCTTGATCTCGGCAAACTGGTGCGTGGTGCGATGGAGCGCGGGCTGCTCGTCAAGGGTGGCGGCCATGCCATGGCGGCGGGCATTACCATCGAGCGCGCAAGTCTTGGCGCGTTGCGGGCTTATCTTGAAGAAGAATCGGCGCATATCGTTTCGCGCCTGCGCGAAAACCAGAGCCTGTCCATTGACGGTGCACTGGCCGCATCGGGCGCAACGGTATCGCTCTATGAAGCCTTGCAGAAGGCTGGGCCATACGGTTCTGCGCATCCGCAACCCATATTGGCGCTGCCGCATCATATACTGGCCGATGTGCGTGGCGTCGGGCGCGATCACGTGCGTGTCGCGTTGCGTGGTGCGGATGGAAAGCGCGTCAATGCCATAGCCTTCCGGGCGGCTGAGGGCAATCTTGGACGCTTCCTGTTCAACAATATCGGCCAGAGCGTCCATGTGGCAGGCAATCTGTCGCTAAATCATTGGAATGGTTCGGTCACGCCGCAAATACAGATTCTGGATGCTGCTTTGCCCGTTTAAAATTCTGGGTCCATTTGAAATTTCTGGATTTTTTTGCCTTCACGCTCTTGTGAGGTGTGGGGGCGAATTCCCATATGAGCTCTGATTTAAACATTCAGACATGTCTCTAAATGGGAGTAAACGATGCCGGGTTCCGGAAGCCGCCTGACCAAACTGACAGCTGCAATGGTATTGGGGCTGATTGCCTCTTTTGCTGCGGTCGATTTCGCCGAGGCTCGCCGTGCGGGCGGTGGCGGTTTCGGCAGCCGTGGCGCGCGCACCTATCAGGCGCCAGCGCCGACGCGTACTGCACCTAACAATGCTGCGCCGATGGAACGTTCGATGACGCCGAATACCGGCGCGACGCAGACCAACCGTCCGGGCGCAACAGGCACGCAGAATGCTGCGCAGGCACAGCGTTCCGGCGGTATGTTCGGTAACTTCGGTCGTTCCATGCTGGGCGGTCTTCTCGTCGGTGGCCTGATCGGAATGCTGCTCGGCAACGGCCTTGGCGGTCTTGCTGGCATGTTCGGCCTGTTATTGCAGGTTGCGGTGATCGCGCTCATTGCGATGTTCGTCATGCGCATGTTCGCAAATCGTCGCCAGCCGGCAGCGGCAGGCGTCGGTAACGCAGGTGCACAGCCTTTCGGCGCGGTAAAGACCGCAGCCCCGCAAGCTGGTTCACAGGCCGGTTTTGGTGGCCGTACGCCTTCGGTGAATCCGTTCGAGACCAAGCAGGCAGCCGCTCCGGCTGCTCCCGCCGCTGAAGATGAACCGATGGATGTCGGTCAGGAGGATCTGGATCGTTTCGAACAGATGCTCTCCGAAGTCCAGACCGCCTATGGCCGTGAGGATTATGCAGCGCTGCGCAAGCTCGCTACCCCGGAAGCCATGTCCTATCTGGCCGAAGAACTGGGCGAGATCGCTTCCAGCGGCATGCGTAACGAAGTGAAGGACGTCAAGCTTCTGCAGGGCGACGTTTCCGAAGCCTGGCGCGAAGGCAATGTCGAATACGCAACCGTTGCGATCCGCTATTCGGCGATCGACGTGATGCTGGATCGCAATACCGGCGCTGTCGTTGAAGGCAATCCGGATGAGCCGGTGGAAAGCGTTGAACTCTGGACGTTCACCCGCACAGATGGCGGCGAATGGCTTCTCGCAGCCATTCAGGGAACGGAATAACCGTTCAGGATTGAAAAAAGCCCCGCCCTTGTGGCGGGGCTTATACATTTGAGGCCGGAACGTTAAACTTCGTTCCGGCCTCTATGTCATTGTGGTGAATGCAACACCG
>NZ_CADEAR010000039.1 GCF_902825325.1 Brucella tritici
GTCCGCTCCTATCAATGAAGGAGCTTATCTCGCGGCATCATTCACAAAAGAAAAGGTGGGATGTTCGTCGCGCTCACTATTGACCGAGGAATTCTCATCAGCGGACCGCCCGGCGTCGGCAAAACATTGTTTGCCCGTGCGCTGGCCAACACATGCAATGTACCATTTTACGCACATTCACTTGCTTGCTGGCAATCGCAAGGAAGTTTGGATGATCTGCTCAAAGCTATGCGATCTGCTTTCGAAGAAGCCAGTAAAAACGCCCCCGCGATTCTTTTTCTAGACGAGCTCGATAGCTTCGGCAATCGCGCTAATCTGTCGGGACATAATGCCAATTATGGGCGGCAAGTAATCAATGCACTGCTAGAACAACTGGATGGGGTCAGTAACAGAGAAGGTGTTTTCGTTATTGCGGCAACAAACATGCCAGACTTAATTGACCCCGCAATTACCCGCTCCGGACGCATTGAACATCATGTGTCAATCACACTTCCCGAACCAGCTGAACGTGAAGGGATTCTCCGATTCCATCTCGGTCGTGACCTTGAAGGCGAGGACATCTCTGACGTGGCGGAAAGTTTGACGGAGACATCTGGAGCAGATATCGCAAAGTTTGTGCGTCAAGCTCGACATATCGCGCGACTGGAAAAGCGGCCTTTGGCGCTGTCCGATTTACTGAGATTAAAGCCAGCTACTACGCCCATTCAGCCCGACGACATCTACCGAATTGCTGTACATGAGGCGGGACATACCGTCGTCGCCCACGCCCTTTCTGATAGCCTCGGCATGATGCCGGTTTCGGTGATGATCAATCGCGAAGTCCAACGCGGAACTGCTCGTCTGGGCGGCGTCAAAATGCGTAATACAGTGCCTAAGATTGTCAAACTACGAGAAAATTACGACGCCGAGATTTGCAGCTATCTAGGTGGCCTGGCGGCCGAACATGTCATTCTTGGAGCTCATTCCGATGGCGGTGGAGGAGTAGCTGGGTCAGACCTTTCGAAAGCGACCGAGATTGCCATCAGGATGGAAGTTTCGTTCGGTCTTGGGGAAAATCTGATTTTCTGGGCATCCCATAATGAGTGCAAAACTGATTTTCTATTGCGAAATGCGCGATTGCGGACTGTTGTCGAAAAAACACTTCGATCTTGCTTCAATAAAACATGTGAAATCATTAAAGAAAGGACAGGTGCTGTCCTGTTCATCGCGGACCAGTTAGAAAAAAATGGAGAAATCAATGAGGACGCTCTTTTGAGGTCGTTAAGCCAACCGAGTGAACTATGTGGTTTTTCTACTGACTCGGTTACTAATTTGAATGGACGTCAAAAGCAGAATCCCCATGTTCCATCATCTCTTTATGGACCGCTAAAGTAACCGTTTCTACGCCACCGTTCGATCTTGAAAGAAAAAGCCTTGAAGTTGTCACGATTGAGCTCACTTACGCCTTTGATATTGAGAAAAGAAATCAGGGCCTTTTGTCTTCGAATAATAAAGGAACAATATGCAATCGAGTATAACGAAAAGTGGCATGCCGACCTCGACTCATTGTTGCTTTCTAACGATTTGAACTGGTTTTCCACACCCAACAGGGGAAGGTTCTATACTGCTTCTTGTGGGGAAACGGGCAAGATTATAGCCGCAGGTGGATTGTATGATTTGAGTTACAAGCCAACCACCCAAAGCAGACTACAAACGAGGTATGAATATACAGCACCGGTGTGCCAAATCGTACGCGTTTATCTCGATTCTTCATATCGCCGTCGGGGAATTGGCCGACAAATTGTAAAAGCATTGGAAGCTGATGCGTATGAGCTAGGATACCACCAATGTTACTTGCATGCCGATGCAGAGGCGACAAATACGCTCCGTTTCTGGAGAGCATTGGGATATAAGGATTTCGGACGTTTTTCCTATCTGGCAGGATCTCGTGTCGACACTTGTGTCGATTTCGATAAGCAAATCTGAATCCCACCCAGAAGAGATCCAGTAAAAGTGCCGCACATGGACCGACGCAGCGAACTAAAATTCACCCTTGAACCTCCTCGTTTGGGAAATTACAGGGTTTCCGCGCAATCTTAAATTCCCAAAAAAGACCTCGTGCCGGAAACCGCCACGAGGTATCTCCTGGTTTCAAGACTACTGCGGTTTCTCGCCTGCCCGATCCAGTATCTCCTGAAAACGCTTCTTGGCCCGTTGGGGTAAATCCGCCTGGATAAAATCAGGAGTAACGGCTGCATCGCCTACTTTTACGATCATCACCATTCCCATACCAATGTGGGGCGAACACTTGATGCCATAGAAGCCAGCCTCATCAAAGGTCACAGCTATTTCTTGGTCAATCTTGCCTTTGAACCCGGCATAGCCTTCCGGAGACATTCCCGGAATGGAGGCCGCGTTATGGCTCTTATTGCCGACCCTGAACTGAATAATGTCGCCTGGGTTCAGGCTGACAAACTCTGGTTCGAACACCATGCTACCATTTTGCCCACGATTGAGCATCTTGACTTCAATGGTTTCCGCATATGCAGGCAAGTAACTGCTCACAATCAAGAGAGCGGCCAAGGCAGTCGCTCGGACACTTCTTACTTTCGAAAGCCAGCTCATTTTGACAAGCCTGCCTTTTCAAGCGCATCTGCCAGGACTTCGATCCCTTCAATTGTGCGGATCGTCGGGTTCATTGCCTGAGCATCCATCTCCACTATCCGCTTCTCCTTGACAGCAGGCATCAGGTTTGTGACCGGATCCGTATCGAGGAACTTAAGCTTGACTGCAACATCGTCTGCCGGGAATCGACGGCGTTCCATCTTTCCAGCAACAATGATCGTCGGATTGGCTTTAGCGATGGTTTCCCAGCCAACTGTTGGCCATTCTTCTTCGCTGGCGATGATGTTCTTCACCCCGAGCGTCGACATGATGTAACCGGGAGCTCCGCTCTGACCCGCAACGTAGGGATCGATATCCAATTCGGCACTGGAAAACCAGAAGACCGCCGACGCTTCGCCTTTTAATCCGGCAATCTTGTTTCTGGCCTTTTCTTCGCGCTCCTTCAGTTCGGCTATGAGCTTGTCACCTTTTTCCTGCACGTCGAAGATTTTGGCGAGATCGGAGACTTCCTGATAGATCATGTCCATCGAGAATTTTGACGTGCGCAAGCCATCGCCGCCGCTGGAATTGTCCTTACCAATGCAATCAGCAGGCGATGTGTAGACTGGAATATTCAGTTCCGCGAATTGTTCTGACGTCCCCACAACACCCTGTGGACCGATCTGCCATTGGAATTGATTGGCGATCATATCCGGTTTCGTTGCGACGACGCTTTCGAAGCTTGGATCGTTATCCGCAAGACGCGGAACTTTCTTGTCCAGCTCTTCAAATCCGAGAAGAACTGGCCCGATCCACAACGCCGTTCCGACAATTTTTTCACCAACGCCAAGGAGATAGAGTATTTCAGTCGAGCTCTGACCAACCGAAACCACACGGTTAGGAGCCTGCTTGAATGTGATGTCATGCCCACAATTCTTGAGCGTCAGTGGATATCGGGTTTTATCGGCAAATGAAGGTGTTACTGCGGTTGCCAGCAAAGAGGCCGTCGCCAAAGCAAGAACGAGAGATTTAAAGCGCACAGTCTTTCCTTTCGCGGAGATGTGAGTGCATCGCCACCAATGAATTGAGCGGAGCAGCTTTTGGGAGGATGTAGCAAGCGATCATAATGATCCTTTCCGAGCTTCCCCGCTCGTGAAGTTGGACGGTTTGATACGGCAGGTATCCTGGCTCACAGAGTTTGCACTGCTCATCTGCCTTCCCACTTTCGCAGTGGCATGACGCTCGAAAAACAAAGCGTCACTCGGATGAACGGTCTCCGCTTACAGTTGCGGGGGCAGCCACGGATTTGGCCCCATTCGGGTCGTCCTCACCGTGTTCCCTTTTAATCCCGGCAATTCTCATCGCCAGGAACCGTGAAATGATCACTAGGTTTTTGTTCCCTGATCAGTCAAGCAATGTTTGAGCAAATCGCAGTTAATCGTCAGGCCTGCCCAAACGCCATTTCGACTTGGAAATCAGTCCGCCTCAAGCCTTGCAAACATTTCTCCGGGATCAGCCAGCTCCTCGCGACGCCAATCCTCGATGATATGAGGATGGACGACCAGATTCTGAATTAGAGA
Source organism: Brucella tritici (assembly GCF_902825325.1). Classification (GTDB taxonomy): domain Bacteria; phylum Pseudomonadota; class Alphaproteobacteria; order Rhizobiales; family Rhizobiaceae; genus Brucella. The sequence continues at coordinate 4,164 of NZ_CADEAR010000039.1, forward strand.
GGAAGGGTAAAGTGTTACGGTAAAAGACTTCTTTGTCCGCGATGATGCAACCTTTGTTGTGCCTGGAAGTTTGCCAGATTTAGTCCAGCGTCGGCATTCTTCGGCAGAGATATTGAGAAAATTTTCAACCGAACGGCTGGATAGCGGAGCGTTGATAATTGCGCTGACCCGACGATCAATCCTGCGGAGCTTGTCAAGGAATAACCCCAACTCACTATCGGTGGGATGGAATAAGAATACGTTCCTATCATCGGTTTGAAAACTGCTCTTTAATATGTTGACTGCTCTACGAAAACTGCGTCGAGCTGGCGTCTTTCGTGGAATGAATACATCCAGCGCAAAAATTTCCTCATCCAATGAGACTTCAATACCGGATTGTAAGCAGCGCCCTATTACAAAACTTCCATTGAAAAACACCTGAAACTTTTCCTCCATCAACGTCCGGTTTTCATTGAACGAAACCTTGCGCGTCAGGTCAATAAACGAGGCTGGATAAGCGGCGTTTTTCCATAATCTCCATCAGTTCCAATAAATCTGCCAGATCCATTGCATTCCCCTTTTATCGAATAGACGGGCTCTTCTTCTGTTTTTATCGAGGAGTGGAAAAGGGTTCAGAAATGCCCCTTTACGTCAGCTCGCCGCATAGGGCGAAATCGCTGCAACATTATCGCTGATTTGCATTTCATGGCTTATCGGAGGGAAGGCGCGTTGGCTGCATTCGCGGCGCTCGCACAGCTTGCAACCCACACCGATCATGGTTCGCGCACTCAGATCGTTCAGGACCAGGCCCTTTGAATAAACCAGACGCTCCGCATCCCTGAGATCGCATCCCAATCCAATGGCAAAAGTCTTGTCCGGCGCACCATAACCGCCATGATGATGTGTAACGGTTCTCGCAACCCACAGATAAGCCCGTCCATCCGGCATTTCAGCAATCTGGGTGCAAATCCGGCCCGGCGAAGAAAACGCATCGTATACTGTCCAAAGAGGACAACTGCCGCCAATTCTGGAGAAATGGAAATCTGTTGCAGACTGCCGCTTGGAGATATTGCCTGCCCTGTCAACACGAACAAAGAAGAATGGTACTCCAATCGCACCGGGCCGTTGCAAGGTGCTCAGCCGATGACAAATGGTTTCAAAACCTACCCCAAATCGCTGGCCGAGCAGATCAATATCATAGTGCAATTGTTCGGCCGATTGCAGGAAGGCCCTATAAGGCAATATCAGAGCGCCAGCGAAATAATTGGCGAGGCCAATGCGGGCAAGAGCAATGGCTTCTGAACTGGAGAACCCTGCCTTTTCCGTGAGACTGTCGAGCAACTCGACTTGTTCAAGAAAGCACAATTGCGTCGCCATCTGAAACGCAGACTGTCCGGGAGAAAGCGTATTGGACAGCATAAGAGTTCGGGACGCCGGATCAAAACGCCTCAATGAGTTTCGATAATCAAAGGACTGATCATATTTTACCGAGACGGAATGCAGAATATGGAGGCGTTCCACGAGGGCTTGATCAAATCGCCCAATCTGCATGCCAAGTTCTCCAGCCAGTTTCTCTGCACAGAGATCGAGTTCGGCGATGTGATTGCTTCTCCCATAAAAATAGTCGCGGACTTCCTCATAAGGCATGGAAGGAAAGGGCTCCAATGACGATTGCCTTGGATCACCCAGACGCATAGCGAGCGCCTCCGACTGCTCAATCGCCTTTCGCATCTGCTTGTAAAGCTGGAGAACAGTGCGCCCCACAGCTGGCATATTGCTGGCAATCTCCCTGATCTCACTGTTGCTGACCGTCTCGCCTAGCAGCGGGTTTGAGAATACCTGTCTCAACTCTCCGATCATGCGTCCATCATCTTGCCCGGAGAAAAGCTGAACATCGATCCCGAAAGCTGCATTCATGCGCAGTAGTACCTGGACAGTAATGGGTCGCTGATTGTTCTCGATCTGGTTGAGATAGCTCAGAGATATTCCGAGTGCATTTGCCAACGCTTGCTGGGTCAGTTGGCGTTCCTCGCGCAGTCGTTTCAGACGCAGCCCTACAAATGGTTTCTTCATGGCTCCTCCAATCAACTGCAGATGACTTCGCAAACTTTGCAAATTCGCCGATTTAACTTCGCAAAACTACACATTTTCAGTCATTTACCGCATTTCCCATAAGTGGATATTGCGAATTAACGTTTGTGATGCAAGGCCAGAATTATCCATGAGTGTTCCAACTGAAACGTCATCGAATTCAGATTACAATTTTCTGGAAATGGTCTTCCCTGATCGTGCCAACCATTACGGCACGCTGTATGCGGGCAATGCGCTTGAAATCCTCACCAGAGCGGCCTTTGCCACAGCGAGTATTTACACAGCCAAACCTGTTGTCATGGCTGAAGTGTTGAAGATCAAATTTCACAGTCCCGTCGCGGTTGGCACTGTTCTCGAAATTACCGCCAATATTCTGAATGCTAGCCGCAGGTCTGTAACCGTTGGCGTCTCCATTACAAATCAGAACTCAGAAAATGCAGCTCCCGTAATTACGGGACAATTTCGAATGGTGGCGGTCGATAGCGCTGGCCACCCCACCGATGTGCAGAAGAATTTGAACATGACTTGTGGAAAGGAAATCTGTTCGTGAATACTCATACCGTCCGCACCTACAAATCTGCCGAACATCTGGACCGCGAAGATCAGCTCGCGTGGAAAATCGCATCTGTTGCCGCCGACGACGTGCCGCTTGACGATGATGTCGTCGAGATGATTGGTAATCGCATTATAGACAATGCGTCTGTTGCTGCGGCATCACTGGCACGGCACCCGGTTGCAAGCGCGCGCGCACAGGCCATCGCCCATCCTTATGCGCGAGGGGCCACGGTGTTCGGGTTTTCAAGTGACAAGCGCGTTTCGCCAGAATGGGCGGCGTGGGCCAATGGTGTCGCGGTCCGTGAACTCGACTTTCACGATACGTTTCTGGCGGCAGACTATTCGCATCCCGGCGACAATATTCCGGCCATTCTGGCGGTAGCACAACATTGCGGCCTCTCCGGCAGCGATCTGGCTCGCGGCATTGCAACCGGATATGAAATTCAGGTCGACCTCGTAAAAGGCATATGCCTGCATGAGCATAAGATCGACCATATTGCCCATCTTGGACCATCGGCCGCCGCTGGCATAGGAACTGCCCTCGGATTGCCCGCAGAGACAATCTATCAGGCAGTTCAGCAGGCGCTTCATGTAACCACGACCACACGGCAATCGCGCAAGGGCGAAATTTCCAGCTGGAAGGCGTTTGCACCCGCATTCGCGGGGAAAATGGCCATTGAAGCGGTCGACCGCGTTATGCGCGGAGAAGGCGCGCCGTCACCTGCATGGGAAGGCGAAGACGGGTTTATTGCATGGCTGCTTGGCGGGCCTCAGACACAATATGTTGTCCCCCTGCCCGCCAAGGGCCAGCCCAAGCGCGCCATTCTGGACACCTACACGAAGGAACATTCCGCAGAATACCAAAGCCAGGCCCTGATCGACCTTGCACGCCGCATGGGACCGAAGATCGGCGATCTTTCCAATGTGAATAACATAGTCATTCATACCAGCCACCATACCCATTATGTGATTGGCACGGGCGCGAACGATCCGCAGAAAATGGACCCGCATGCCAGCCGCGAAACGCTTGACCACTCAATCATGTATATCTTTGCCGTCGCGCTTGAAGACGGCGGCTGGCACCACGAGCGATCTTATGCTCCTGAGCGTGCACAACGGCCTGAAACCGTCGCTCTGTGGCACAAGATTGCGACGGTTGAAGATCCTGCATGGACAAAGCGCTATCACAGCTCTGACCCTGGGGAGAAGGCTTTCGGTGGCCGTGTCGTCGTAACCCTGAAAGATGGATCGGTCATCGAGGACGAGCTGGCTATTGCCGACGCCCACCCGTTGGGCGCGCGCCCCTTCAAACGTCCTGACTACATTAACAAGTTCCGGACTCTGGCAGACGGAATAGTCGATGTTTCCGAACAGGACCGTTTCATCGCAGCCGTCGAACGGCTGACCTCGCTGAAGCCCGATGAACTTGACGGCCTGAATTTCAGCGTTGTGCCTGATCGGCTGGGCGTTCCCGCCGCGAGCGGAATCTTCGACTGGAAAGTGTGAACATTACGGGAGGAATGGAACATGACTACACCAAAACCCAAGAAGTCTGTGGCTCTTTCCGGTGTTGTGGCCGGAAATACGGCACTTTGCACAGTCGGGCGGACAGGCAATGATCTGCATTATCGAGGCTATGACATTCTCGACATGGCCGAAACCTGCGAATTTGAAGAGATCGCTTATCTCCTCATTCATGGTGATCTGCCCACCCGCACAGAACTTCTCGCTTGCAAGGCAAAGCTCAAATCCCTTCGTGGATTGCCTGATGTCGTAAAACGCATGCTTGAACTATTGCCCGCAGCCACTCATCCGATGGATGTTCTGCGATCAGGCGTGTCAGCGCTTGGTTGCGTTCTTCCTGAAGCCTCGGACCATAATCATTCGGGCGCACGCGATATTGCGGACCGCCTTCTGGCTTCTCTCGGTTCAATGTTGCTGTACTGGCATCATTTTGCGCATAATGGCCGTCGTGTCGATGTCGAGACTGACGATGACTCGATTGGCGGGCATTTCCTACACCTCCTGCATGGGACGTCACCGGGTGCCTCTCATGTACAAGCCATGCATGCCTCGTTGATCCTGTATGCGGAACACGAATTCAACGCCTCGACCTTTACGGCACGCTCCATCGCCGGAACAGGTTCGGATATGTATTCTGCAATTGCTGGCGCAATCGGCGCTCTACGCGGCCCGAAACATGGCGGGGCCAATGAAGTGGCCTTCGAAATCCAGAAGCGTTACAGCCACCCTGACGAAGCAGAGGCAGACATTCGCCGTCGCGTGGAGGCCAGGGAAGTCATTATCGGTTTTGGCCATCCTGTCTATACGGTTGCCGATCCACGCAATGAAGTCATTAAGAAGATTGCTCTGAGCCTTTCAAACGAAGCAGGCTCAACGCGCATGTACGACATTGCAGACCGCATCGAAAAGACAATGGCGGACACCAAGAACATGTTCGCCAATCTCGATTGGTTCAGTGCGGTCTCATATCATCTGCTTGGTGTTCCGACAGCCATGTTCACCCCCCTGTTCGTCATTGCGCGGACCTCGGGCTGGGCCGCCCATGTCATCGAACAACGTGTCGACAACAAGATTATCCGCCCCTCGGCAAACTATGTCGGCCCAGAGAACAAAGCCTTCATTCCTATCGAGCGTCGCGGCACTTCCCGTGTTCCTCAACCACATGCCGCCTAAGGAATTATCATGACTTATCTTGTTGCATCTGATCTCGCTTCAGAACCCGCTGGCATACGTTTCAGAAAACTTCTGGATCAGCGATCTATTCTCCAGCTACCTGGTGCGCATAACGGAATGGCGGCCCTTCAGGCTAAAAAGGCGGGCTTTGGCGGGCTTTACCTCTCCGGAGCTGCCATGACCGCCTCCATGGGAATACCGGATCTCGGCATGATTACAGTGGATGAGGTTTCCTTCTTCATCCGCCAGATCGCACGGGCAAGTGGACTGCCTTTGCTTGTCGATGGTGACACTGGCTACGGTGAAGCGCTCAATGTCATGCATATGGTGCGCACATTCGAGGATGCCGGTGCCGGTGCAGTTCATATAGAAGACCAATTGCTTCCCAAGAAATGCGGCCATCTCAACGACAAGAAACTTGCAGACGCGCATGATATGGCTGCAAAAGTGGCCGCTGCCGCCAAAGCGCGTCGCCATCTGTACCTGATCGCGCGCACCGATGCCGCAGCAAGCGAAGGTATCGACGGCGCTGTGGCGCGCGCCAAGCTCTATTTAGAAGCGGGCGCAGACGCCATCTTCCCGGAAGCGCTGACCAATGCGGACATGTTTCGTGAGTTTGCCAGCCGAATGCCCGGCGTGCCTCTTCTTGCCAATATGACCGAGTTTGGAAAAACGCCGTTCTTTACAGCATCCGAATTCGAGGAAATGGGGTACGGGATGGTCATATGGCCCGTTTCCTCACTTCGCGTCGCTAACAAGGCGCAAGAGCGGCTCTACACCACGCTCAAGTCAGAAGGATCGACAAAGTCTGCCCTCTCAGACATGCAAACACGTGCAGAACTCTATGACACAATCAGTCTTGCAGATTACGAAGCCCTCGACGCCTCCATCGTGAAAACCATTGTGCCGGAACCTGCTTCTGTCTGACAGCACTTGGCGGCTTCCCGCAAAAATATACGGGAAGCCGCGAGGGCGTCGACCAGCTCAATAGGTTCGTGAACCCACAGAGCGATATTCCTGATATTTATGAATGCTGCCCGGTTAGCCATCTCACGTTGACAAACTTACAAGCCTATGGTGTTTTCCCGCTGTTCGAGGTGCCGGGGGTAACTCCGGTTAAAAGGGAATCTGGTTCGAGATAAACTCAATTCCAGAACTGCCCCCGCAACTGTTGGCGGCGAGCTGACCCGACACGCCACTTATGCGCACATGCATTGGGAAGGCCGGGAAAGCATAGACCCGCGAGTCAGGAAACCTGCCTTGAATATTCACCAGTCCTGACTGCGGGTGGCATGTCTGGCGCGGCTTTTCCGTTACGGTGATCATGTGATCTCCACTGGATTCCAGTGAAGAAGGTTTTTGCTTATTCGCCGTTTGTCAGGCGAACGGAAAGGATCGTGTAATGGTTGAGTTTCAGAGGCAAAAGCTCGCTGCGCCAGGCGGAGCGAACAAAGTTCTGCTACATTCGTGCTGTGCGCCTTGTTCGGGCGAGGTCATGGAAGCAATGACGGCTTCAGGCATTGATTATACGATATATTTCTACAATCCGAACATTCATCCAGAACGGGAATATCTTCTGCGCAAAGACGAAAACATCCGCTTTGCAGAAAAGAACAACGTACCGTTCATCGACGCTGATTACGACAAGGATAACTGGTTTGCCCGTGCAAAAGGCATGGAATGGGAACCTGAAAGAGGGACTCGGTGCACCATGTGTTTTGACATGCGTTTTGAACGCACTGCCCTCTACGCGCATGAACACGGTTTTCCGGTCATGACGAGTTCGCTGGGAATTTCGCGTTGGAAGAACATGGAGCAGATTAATAATTGCGGAAAACGTGCGGTCGCGCCCTACGAAGATCTGGTCTATTGGGAATTTAATTGGCGCAAAGGCGGCGGATCTTCTCGAATGATTGAGATCAGCAAGCGAGAAGAATTTTACCAGCAGGAATATTGCGGTTGTGAACCGCGCCGGGTTTGCCGGAGGCCGTTTGGTTTAAGTTATGCGGCCATGGCTGGCGCGTCCAGCATGGCATAGT
>NZ_CADEAR010000040.1 GCF_902825325.1 Brucella tritici
ATTGCGGCCGGTGTCGCCTGAATATCTACGAGCCGCTGACCTTTCCGGCCAAAGAAACTTAACGTGACAACACCGGCAAACGGCTTCCTGACATTGGTGACGTTCGCTTACCAAATTTTGTCGATCTAGGTCTCTTTAGCAAGGCGTGCTTCCTGCACAACGGAGAGGCTCAGTTACAAGACGTTGTTTGATTGCCAGCCGCGACCTCGTTGGTCGCGGCACCTTCCCTTAATTGTCAAATGCTAGGCAAGGAGCCGCCATCATCAGTTATGACACGAAGGACCGCATTCGGCGCAACGGCGGCGTTGCCGTTTCGACTGGACTGAAAAATAATCATAGATAATGGTTAAGTTTCGTGGCTGCTATTACATATGCAACCACCGACATTAGACCGACCGCTTTGGGCCTCAAAGCAAACGCGACGCCCGTCCGCTTCGCCTTTTGGCGTTGTTGTAATAGTCGGACGCCTGCTGCACGGAGCGATGGCGCGATTGTTCCATGGCTTCCGGGAGCGGAATGCCGCGATTGGCCGCTTCGGTGAGATAGCCGGAACGCAGGCCGTGCGCCGAAAACGCCTTCGGATCGAGACCGGCGCTGGCGGCTCGTGCTTTGACGATTGCATTGACCGTTTGGGCATCAATCGCCTGGCGTCCGAGATTGTTCCATCGATCGACGGCGCGAAACAGACTGCCGCTTTCGATCTTCGCCGCTGCAATCCATGCATGGAGCGCGTCGACGGGGCGGCCGGTCAGATAGACGACCTCGTCTTGCTCAGCACTGGCCGTCTTGGTACGCCCGAGGCGGATCGACAAAGAGGGCAGGGGATTGCCGTCCTTGTCGATTACGGGCTCTTCCAGGGTGAGCTGTTCCAATGAGAGCCGTGCAACCTCGCTGCGCCTGCGGCCGCCCGAGGCAAACGCGACCATCAGAATGGCCCGATCGCGCAGCGTGCGCAAATCGTCGCCAACACAGGTTCCCAGAAGTTTCGTCATGATGTCGCCGGTAATGGCCTGCGCACTCTTGCGGCTGCGCGGACGATTGGTGGCGCGCACGGCAAGACGCAGAGCGGATTTGACCGACGGTGCCGAAAACGATCCTTCCAGCCCGCGCCAGCGGGTCAATGTCGACCAGTTGGACAGGCGGCGCCGCACGGTTGCTGGCGCATGCGGCCCGGATGCGCGCAAAAAGCCCTGGCTGAGCAATTCCTTTTCCACGCCGGCTGGCATGCCGTGATCGGGATCGATCTCGCGTTGTTGGTGTCGCCACAGATGGTGCGCGATGAATTTCAGGAGCAGGGCTTCTGGTGCCGGGAAGGGGAGGGGGCTGCCGGTTGCGGCCATCGACCAGGCTTCAAGATAGGCCAGATCCGAGGTCAGCGCACGCAGCGTGTTTTCGCCCATGCCTTCCTTGACCAGATGGCGCAGCGTTTCGACATCCTGATCGGTCAAAATCTCCGCCAGCATGTCGCGCCGGTTCATCGGCAGCACGGCGGCAATCGTATCGAGCTGTAGCGCACGGCGCTCACTGGCGGGATCGGGCAATTGGGCCAAGGACAGCCTCCGTGATCGGTCAAGAGGCGCTGCTTTCGCGTGCCATTGCTCCGACTTTTACGGATTTGCGCCCTGAAATCAATCACCATCGATACTGTATAATTATCGATGATGAAAGGTGCTACTTCCAACCATCGCCAGTGCCGGACAGTAAATAAACACTGGTGTCCGTTCGAGAATTTGTTTACCATGTTTTCAATGCGTTACGATCTCGATGATTTGCCTCTGAAGGCCCTGTTGCAGCCCTTGACGCGCGCCAGTGCGGCTCTGGTACGCCTCGACGAGCGCCTTGCCCACTCGCCGGTCGGCGCGGGGCTGATCGAACGGTTGCATTTTGCCGATGCCTGCGCCTCATTGTGGCTCGATGGCGAACTGGTCGAGATGGAAGACCTCGTCCTGCATGAGGCGGCCCGCGATATCCGCTCGCCCAGCCACGCGCTGACAATTGCCCGGGACGTGTTGCAGACAAGGCGGCGCATTTCCGCGCAGGCGCCGGACTGGGCGCTGAGCCAAAACGGTTTGCGCAGTCTGCGACAGGCAGGGCCTGCAGCCTCATTGGGTGGCGGCGGCATCGTCGCGGAGGGCGAAAGCGCCACTGTGCACGATGCGACTGTCGAACGGCCGGATCAGGACGGGGAGGGGAGAAAAAATCGTTGGGATGAGAGACTCGACTTGCCCGGCATCGATCTCGACGCCATCGACGCTGTGCTGGCACGGTCCGAAGACGTTCTGACCAAAGCGAAACAGCCGCAGAGGATGGCTAAGCCGGAGACTGACCCGCTGATCCGCGATCCCGACTGGGATGAAGAGGAACGGCTCGAGGAATGGCGAACCGTTTTGCGGTCGATCAACGATCTGCCGCCGGTGCTGCAGGCCATTCTGGCGCTTGATGCGTGGAACGAGCTTGCCGTTTTGCAGCGAGCGCCGTGGTTGGGCCGCTTGTTGGCCGCCTCATTGCTCCGGCGCGAAGGGCTGACAAGCCAAGCGCATTTGCTGGCCTTCAATGCCGCCCTGAAAACCATCCGTGTCGAACGGCGGCGCCATCGCAACTTTGAAACCCGACTGCATGCCAGTCTCGACGGGCTGATTGCCGGAATTGAAGCGTGTTTTAAAGAGCATGACCGGTTGCTGCTGGCGCGCCAGATGATGGAAAGACGGCTTCTCGGCCGACGTGCCTCGTCAAATCTTCCCGGTCTGATCGAACTGGTGCTGGCGAGGCCCCTGGTTTCGGCCGGTATGATCGCTGCGGAACTCGACATCACGCCCCGTGCCGCCCTTCGACTTGTGGAAGAGCTAAATTTGCGCGAAATGACCGGCAGGGGACGGTTTCGCGCGTGGGGCGTTGTTTAGCAACGCTTCACGCACTTCACCGCTTAGATGAAGCTACTTCATATTCAGTTTCTAACAAACTGATGGTCGTCGATCGGTAGCTCGGATACGGGGATCAGTTCCAAATTGGCACGAATGATACGACGGATTACAGTGCGATTGGAACCTGAAGCAATTTGGAAACGCACATTAGCGAAGTCGACCCAGCTCGCGGGAGATAGCCGCTTGCGAAATGCGTCTGCACTGAGGTCGCCCTCTTTCAGCATAGGCCCTGCTATCTCGCGAAACACATCGAACAATGCTTGCACGCCAACAGTTTTTCGTATGAAAGAGTCAGGGGCTGCATTCCGCCAAAAAAGTTCGTCAGCGACGTTTACGAAATTTCGGGTCGCCGCATAAATGAGCGCATCGTCACCCGTTCGGTAAAGTTCTCGAAACGGCGGTCCGTTTGGTCTTCCGTCCGGTAGGGAGGATCCTTTGCTGAAAAAAGACGCTCGCAACGCGGCCGTGTCGGATTTCGGATTTGAGCTGATGAGGCGTCACGGCTTGTGTGGAGAGCTTCGTTCCAATAGTCCCGATGTAGAATGTTCACCGAAATTGTCAGCGGTGGAACGCCTAGTGCTGACGCAGCGAAGGAGCGGTCTCAGGCTATCGGAAGTTGAGGTGCTTGGTTCTGGCACTGGATCGATAAAAAGATTACGATACAAAGCATAAATATGCATACAAGCTCACCTGCTAAAGCGGAAAGATGAAGAGTGTATACTCAAGCATTAAGTGTGCTTTTAACGACAAGGAAAATGTGAACGAATGGGGTCTGGGGGAAGTTTCGTACCGCGGTCGGTTCTCAATACCAACCAACTGCCGTTGCATCAGCGCATTCCGCTGTGGCGGGACAGTGCGACTTCCGTTTGGGATGTTTCTGAGCTCACCTATGACAGTTTCTATGCCAATGTCGACGCTTTTCATGCGGGCGATCTGATGTTTGGCACTGTTCGCAGCTCCGGCCAGACGACCGAGCGCGTTAAATCGCGGATCGCCGTCGACAGCCTCGATTATTATATGCTGCAATTTTATGTCTTTGGTAAGCGCAGCGCACAGGCGCGTGGCCGTGAAGAAATTGCCCAGCAAGGTGATCTTCTGATCGTTGACATGACGCAGCCACTGAAGACTGTATCGACGGAATATCAGAGTTTTGATCTGGTTTTACCACGGCGTCTATTTGATCCGTTGCTTGCGCAGCCTGATGGCTATGGCGGTTCGCGACTGGCGGCTCAGGAACCGCTGACGGCCTTATTGCGCAGTCATGTTCTGGCCCTTTATGCAGCAGGACCCAAAATGACACCGGCGCAGGCTATGGCGATGCAGGGGCCTACACTGGCACTGGCTGCAGCTGTTCTCAATGGCGTGGTGACAGAAGAGCAGGCTGTCCCCGTCCGTACAGCGGCATGGCTGGCGGTGCGTCGCTATATTGAGGATAATCTGGCCGATCTCACGTTGAGTTCAGCAAGTGTCGCACAGCATTTTGCTTTCTCGCGGGCAACATTATACCGGATCATGGAACCGGTTCACGGCTTTTCCAGCTATGTCCGGCAGCGGCGGCTCTACCGATGCAGGGATGATCTGGTGCATCCGGCCTGCCGTCACCTGTCTGTCAGCGAGATTGCAATCAGCTGGGGTTTTGCGAATGCGCAGACTTTCAGCACATTGTTTTCACGCCATTTCGGCATGCCGCCACGCGACTATCGGGAAATGGCCTTCGGCAGTACCCGTCATCATACCGAATCGACCTCAGAGGTTGACTGGAGCCGCTGGCTTGCAGCCATGCGATAGGATTTTGTCGGTTTAACAGAGCGCGACATTTTTACGATGTGAGACATACAGAAAAGTTTTGGAATATTTTTTGAGACGCTCAATATAACAGATTGATATAGTTATAAATTTTAGTCTCTTACGGCTTGACAAGCACCAGCTTAAATTCAAATTTGCGATCAGATTTTATTTATATCAGGTGGCAACATTGTTTTAAAAATAAAGCAATGTGGCGCCTGCAATGCTGATTGTCGTTATGTGCGTGCAGGTTCAGGTCGCCCGACGGTATCGGCAGATCCGGGGGCTGATCATGTATAAGACAACCGTGCACAAGATGCGTTCTTTATTGCAGAACACAACGGCGCTTGTCGGGATCAGATATTGGTCTGTTGCAGCAGCAATTGTGATGTGTCCGGCTCTTTCTGTGCAGACCGCGCGGGCTGAATTTGTATGGACAGGAACCACCGGGGGATGGAACTCGCCCGCATTCTGGTCATCCGGCAGCATTCCCGACAGCGCCGGAGCGGAAGTTACCTTTAACGGCATGAGTGACGGCATAACTTATTATGTCGGTCTGGATGGTGGTCCGTATACCGTCGGAACCCTCAACATAAACAATAGTGTTCTGGGCGGATATGCTTTTCAGAACGGTACATTGACCTTGAATTCGGGAACAACGGATGATGCCCGTATTATTGTGACCCGCAGGAATCATACGCCAATTTTTCAGTCGACGGCTGTTTTGAATCTGGCATCGGATGTAACTGTCGATACAGTTGGCGCAAACGCGGAAATGAGTGTTGCAGGCAAGATCTTCGGCACGCATAAGCTGACCAAGACCGGTGCCGGTACAGTGACACTCTATGGGGCCAGTGCCGGTTCCATGTTCAGCGATATTGATGTGACAGGCGGAACCCTCGCACTTCTGGGGGCAGGGGATGTCGGTTCAACCACACTTTCAGTGCGTAACGGAACATTGCAGACTGATGGTGCGGCGCTGGCATCCGGTGCGACGGTTAATGTTGGCGCCAATGGCGCCTTTGACGTCCTTATCGGTAACGAAACAATCAGAGAATTGCAGCAAACCGGTGGCACAGTATCCGGCAGAACCGGTACGACAGTTAATATCAGCGGGCATTATAATCAGACAGATGGGACAACCGGCAGGAATATCACCCTGAATGCCGGTACTTTCACACAAAAACGCGGTGTCATCGCCAAAGACACGACGGTTAATGTTGCTGGTAAAACGATCCTCTCCGGTGGTGAGATTAACGGCGTACTGAACCTGTCCGGCGATGCTTCTGTACTGCAGGACAGTAAAACAACTGTGCGCGGCGAATTGAGCGCATCCGCACCGGCAACGCTGACCGTCAAAGACACTTTGGCTTTTGACAGGGCGACATCCCGTAACGTCTCTTATAATCTTGAAGGTGGTGTCATATCCGCCATTGCGGACATGTTACTGTCGACAGGCACAATCAGTTTACTGAGCGGTCAGTCCGGAACACTGGCTGCAGCCGCTGGCGCAACGCTCAATATTATGACTGGCTTTAAGGCGGAAGACGGCTCTGTTCTGACACTGGGAAGTGCTGCGGATACGGGAACTGTTTTTCTCAGCTTTCGCAATGCCAGCCGGTCCGGTGCTGCCGGTCAGGAAACGCATGTTGCGGGCGGCACAGTTAAGATAGGAAGTTTGCTCGCCGGCAAAACAGCGCTGGGCATAGATACAAATTCTACACTTCCCGTGCGCGTAGCGATTGCGAAAGATGCCGTTGTTGATGTCAACGGTTTTGGTACAAATCTCACTGCGCTATCCGGCAGCGGTACTGTTACTAACAGTGCTCCGAATTCTGCTGTGATCACTGCGAATGGCAATGTAAACTCTGTTTTTGCCGGTGTTATTGAAAACGGCAGCGGCGGATTATCCCTGATCAAGGACGGTACCGGCACGCTGGCGCTGACGGGAGACAATACCTATACAGGCGGCACGGATATTAAAACCGGCACCTTGCAGATCGGTGACGGCGGCACAACAGGCTCCCTTGCAGGAGATATTCATAATAGTGCGGCACTTGCCTTCAACCGTTCCGGTATTCTGACACTGGCAGGTGCAATCTCCGGAAACGGGAGCCTCCTGCAATCAGGCACAGGCATAACCATCCTGACCGGTAACAGTTCAGCCTTCACGGGTGAAACCAGTGTAAGCAAGGGCACATTGCAAATTGCCGGAAAGCTTGGCAGCAGTGCAGGCCATATCGATGCGGGAACGACCAGTGGTGCAACAGCCAATTTGCGTGTCACTGGTACTGACGCGCGCTGGCTGATTGACGGTAATCTCTCAATTGGCGGTGCCGGTAACGGCGGGCTCGTCATTGATCAGGGCGGCATAGTTACCAACAGTTTCGGTGATGTGAAGGGTGTGTCCGGAGAACCGGCGACAGCGGTCGTCAATGGTCGGGGATCCAGATGGGATAACCGCGCCGCTCTGTTGGCCGGTGTAGATGGCCACGGGGAGGTTTATGTTCTGAACGGTGCAACCCTGACCAGCACTGACGGCCATATCGGCCGCTCACTCAATGGTGCCGCCGGTGAAGGTCTGGTCGTCGTGTCCGGCACAGGTTCGAACTGGAGCAATGCCGGTACTTTGCGGGTCGGTGACATGGGCGGCAAAGGAACTTTGCGGATCACCAATGGCGGTATTGTTACGAATGGTGACAGCTTTATCGGCAGTATGACTAACAGCACCGGCTCGGTTATTGTTGAGGGATCAGGTTCTCGCTGGATCAATACCGGCGACCTCAATATCGGCTTTGGTACGCCCTTTAATTACGGCTCGGGTTCCGTTTCCATTACGATGGGCGCAGTCGTTGAGGCCGGAGCGGACGGAAAGGGCACGGTCTATCTGGCGAAAGACGGATTGTTCCCGGGTTTTGGTTCAACCGGTACGCTCAGCATCGGTGCAGACAGCAATGACGCTGCCAAGGCGGCTGTTGCAGGGCGGCTGAAAGCGGGGCTGCTCGAATTTGGCAAGGGAACCGCCACGCTGCGTTTCAACCACACCGACAGCAATTATGTCTTCGATACACGCATGAAAAGCGGGAACACGGGCAGCATCAATCAGATCGCCGGAACAACAGTGCTGACGGCTGACAATACCGACTTCAGGGGTATGACAACCGTGTCCGGCGGCAAGCTGATCGTGCAAGGCACACTTGGCGGTTCGGCTGCAGTCACGGGCGGAACACTGCAATTTGGCGGCGGGGCACAAAGCACGATCAACAGTCTCTCGGATGATCTGAATGTCAGTGGTGCGGGAAGCAAACTCGCAATCGCCGGTTCCTCATCCTTGTGGGTATCAAATACCATTGATCTGCAGGATCAGACACAGCTGGCAATCAATGCCGGTGCGGGACAGCCGTCACTTGAGTCTGACCGGATGAGGATCGGCAATGGTGTTGCGTTCAATCTCAGTGGCATTCAGAACGAAAGTCAGCTTGAGAAGGTTCTGATCTCGACGCGGAACGGCATCAGCGGGGATTTTTCAGCGGTGACGATCGGCGGTTTTAACGGAACGGTCGATTATATGACTGTCCATACCCGCAAATCCGATGACGAAACAAAATATCTGGCGAGCTATGGTCTGAGCTGGACTGCGGGTAATAATCTTGCTCATGGTACATTCACCCTTGCCAATGCAACTGACCATTTTACCGTCGGTACAGCACTGGCCGATCAGGTGATGAATGTTGTGTCCGGTTGGGATGGTACAAGTCTGACGAAAGCGGGGGACGGCACGCTGCTGCTGACCGACACCAATACATATAGCGGCGGCACCACAATTCAGGGCGGGGTTTTGCAGCTCGGCAACGGCGGCATAACGGGCTCGGTTCTGGGCGACATCACCAATAATGCCGCTCTTGCCTTCAACCGTTCAGATAGTTTTGCTTTCAGCAATGTTATTTCCGGAACCGGTCGTGTTGAGCAGCGCGGCAGCGGCACACTCATCCTGTCGGGTATCAACACCTATACGGGCGGAACAAGCATTGCGGGCGGCATATTGCAGGTCTCTGCGGATAATAATCTGGGAGCTGGGCTGGGGGGGCTGACCTTTAGCGGCGGAACACTTGCCACCACAGCCGGTTTTGACAGTGCCCGTGCAATCGGGCTGACCGGAAACGGCACTTTCGACATCGCTGCCGGAACCGAATTCGGCCTGACCGGTGTTATCACCGGCACCGGTGATCTGATCAAGTCCGGTGCAGGCACTCTGCGCCTTGAGAATGGCGGGAACGCTTACGGCAATACACTCGTGCAGTCCGGCATTTTGACCGGGGATGCCGGATCGCTATCCGGCCATATCGGCAATGCTGCAACCATGATCTTTGATCAGAATGTTGCTGGGACATTTGCGGGGAATATTACCGGTCTGGACGGTGTTGAAGGCCGGATGGAAAAGCGCGGCGCAGGGACGCTTACGCTTGCGGGCACATCTGTGCTGGACTGGACGATTGCCGGTGGAGAACTGATCACCGCGGCTGACCGGTTCGGCGGCAATGCGGAGATTGCCTCCGGCACTTCACTCCATTTCGACGGCAGTCATGCAGGCCATTATGCCGGTGTATTGTCCGGCAGCGGTCGCTTTGCGCTGGATGGTACAGGAACCGTGCTTTTGACCGGTGACAGCTCCGGCTTTACCGGCACAACCACGCTCAATGCGGGAACATTGCTGGTCGGCAATGCAAACGGCACCGGCCATCTTGGCGGATCACTGGATGTGCTCGCCGGAGCGAGACTTGGCGGTTCCGGCACGATCGGCTCCGGCACAGGATCTCTGGTGAGGGTTGCTTCGGGTGCAACAATTGCACCGGGTAATTCTATCGATACACTGACAATTGACGGTAATCTTACTTTTGAAGCGGGTTCAACCTTGGAAGCCGAGATCAATCCGGCGCTTGAAAGTGATCTGATTACGGTAACAGGACAGGCCAATATTAACGGCGGAACGGTCTATGCACTGAAAGCGGGTGGTGTCTATCTGCCCGAAAGCCGGTGGACGATTGTGAATGCTGTAGGCGGTGTGACGGGGGTCTTTAACAACCTTGATCAGAATATGCCGTTTGTTGATCTCGCACTCAGCTATGACCGTAATCACGTATATATTGATGCTAAACGTAATGCCGTCGCTTTCTGCGATGTTGCCGTGACTTCCAATCAATGTGCAACGGGCAATGGGATTGAGAGCATCGGCGTCGGTAATACGGTCTATGATCTCGTGGCGTCACTGACAGATGAGACCAGTGCACGGCAGGCCTTTGATGCGCTGTCCGGTGAAATTCATGCCTCCGCAAAGACAGCACTGATTGAAGACAGCCGTTTTATCCGCAATGCCGCCAATGATCGTCTGCGTGCAGCTTTCGGTGATGCTGGTGCGTCTACTGCTCCGGTATTGGCCTACGTCTCACAGAGTGATCCGGTTGCCGTTGCCGCGACGCATTCGGGGCCGGTATTCTGGACACAGGCTTTTGGCAGCTGGGGCTCAGCGGATAGTGACGGCAATGCCCGCGGTATGGGTCGCAATACCGGTGGTCTCCTGATTGGGGCAGATACCATGCTTGATGACTGGCGTGCAGGTATGCTGTCCGGTTACAGCCATTCCCGCATCAAAGGGGATACTGGCAGCGGATCGGCATCCTCTGACAATTATCATCTCGGTCTTTATGCAGGAACTAACTGGAGCAATGTGAATTTCAGAAGCGGCATTGCTTATACATACCATAATGTGGATGCCGGTCGTTTTGTGGCCATTCCGGGTTTGAACGAGCAGCTCAAAGCGGACTACAGCGCCGGTACTTTTCAGACCTTCAGCGAACTCGGTTACGATATTCGTCTGAAGAATGGCATGCGGCTTGAGCCTTTTGCAAATCTGGCGCATGTCAGCCTGCACACCAATGGTTTATCAGAGACCGGTGGTGCAGCAGCGCTTAACAGTCCAAGCAGCAATACCAATATGACATTTACCACGCTTGGCCTGCGCGGAGAGCAGATTGTTACCCTTGGGGAAATGAAAGCGACACTGCGCGGCATGGCCGGCTGGCGACACGCAATAAATGGCACGGTGCCTGAAGTTGTGTTTGCTTTCTCTGATGGCGACAATTTTACCATTGCCGGTGTGCCTCTTGCAAAAGACAGCGCGTCAATTGAGGCGGGGCTGGATATTGACGTCACATCCAGCGTCACGTTGGGATTGTCTTACACGGGACAGTATTCTGCTTCTTCACGGGACCATGTTTTCAACGCAAATTTCGAAATGAAATTTTGATGCGGGAATAATGGTTCTGATGGGATGGACGCCGCCATGGGCGCAAACTTAAGGCGTTAGCGCCTGTGACGTAGAGTTTTGACAGTGTTCAATTGTGAGCGCAACGAATAGCCCACGTCTTTCGTGATTGACGGAATGGGTTTCCGGCTGGCAGTCAAAACTTTTGCTTTG
>NZ_CADEAR010000041.1 GCF_902825325.1 Brucella tritici
AATTTGTTGGTCGTCTTGCTCATATCGGCTCCACTTTCTCACGAGTTGGAGCCTCCGGCAAACCCGGCGCGGTTCAGTTGTGTCTATTCACTGCGAGACACGAACGCACATAGACGTAAGCATGGACGTTCGACCATAGAGCTTGGCAAACTTTACTACAGCGAAAAATAGAGCCGTACGAAGTGGAATCCAGCTTAATCTGGACGTATGGCAAAGCGTTACCAAGATCCCCGCGAACGCAACCAGTCTGACGCCGTTTCGAGCCCGCCGAATGGAAATATATGTATCTGCGATATAGCTGGCCGGGTCAGAGTAGACAACTGTTGCTCGATTGGAACGACATACGTTTCGGGCGAATATCTAGTGGCAAGAGAAAAGATATTATCGGCCCTTTTTTTCAAAAACGTGAAGGAGTTGCCGACACCACAACGCGTTGCGTACTTAATCAATGTGGCAAGCTTGGCCGGGCCTGCGACACCAATATGTACGGGTACATCAATACCGATTTCTCTAAGATTCTCGGACCAGGCCATCGCCCGCGTGGGATCGAAGCCGAATTGTGTCACAATGCGTAGGTGCGCACCCGTTCGATCCGCAAAAGCCTTCTTTTGCTTAAGAAGCTCGATTGCGGATGTCTCGGTGAAGCCGAGAGGACTCTCTGGATGTCCTGCGACGGCAATATCCTTGATACCGAACCGGTCAAGAAGTCCAGTTTCGAGAAGAGCCATCGTGCTAGCATAAGGTCCTGATGCTTTGCTGACATCACCACCGATCACAAGAACATTTTTCACGCCAGCGTGCTCGGTAAGTCCCGCTATGTGCGATTCCAGTTTTTCCCGACTTCTGACTCGTCTTGCAGCAAGATGCGGAACCGGGATGCAACCAATATCCTGTAGAATTCGCGCAGTTACCAGCATTTCCTCATTGCCCCCTGGAGCGCCGATATCTGTCAGATAGACGCGAGTACCAGTAGGTAGCAACATCCCAAGCTTATCACGGCTCGGAGCCTGCTTCGGCAGTATCTCTATTGACGCAGGTAGCGGAGCGGCAACGACCAATTCGGGAGAAATCATATGGAAATCCTATTGGAAAGGCCGGGTTGTGCTCGCGGTTGTCTAAACCCGCATAGTTGACAAAGCGGTGTCAATTGCGGCTAGACATTGGTACCGCCGATCTACTCTCGCCCCTGGCTGGAGAAGGTTACGTGCCTACGCACTGAGATAGCGACGCATGCAATAGAGCAACGTTGCCTGTTTTTCATTCTCACGAATGTCGATTACCCGCCCAAAGAGGATGCGATGCGTTGCCTCGTCGACGGCATTGGTCAGCTCGCATTCGAAACTGACAGAGGCATTGGTCAGAATAGGGACAGAAGTTAGCCCCTCTCTCCAATCCCCATACTCAAATCGATCCTCTATCGACGTCTTACCGCCGAAGTGGTTTGAGATATCCTCCTGGCCGGGCATCAATGTGTTGACACAGAAGTGGCGCGTGTTTTCAAAAGCGAGAAAACACGAGCTGCCACGATTGATGCAGACAAGCAATGTCGCTGGCGTGTCACTAACGCTACAGACCGCCGAAGCCGTAAAGCCGTAACGTTTCCCGCCGTATGTGGTGGTAACCACGTTGACTGCAGAGCCAAGACGCGACATGCCATTGCGAAATGTGGCTTTGTCAACGATCTCAAAACGGTGGTCCACCATATTCATGTCGGCCTCCTGCTACACAGCCAACACTAAGCCGAAAGCTCTCGTCTGATGATTTCTGCACCCGCAGTTAAAGCCTTCAGCTTTCCTGTTGCCACTTGACGAGACAAAGGGGCCATTCCACAGTTCGTGCAGGGATAGAGCTTGTCGGCATCGACGAATTGCAATGCTTTCCGCAGGGTATTGGCAACTTCCTCAGGGGTCTCAATGGCATTGTTGGCCACATCAATAGCCCCAACCATCACCTTTTTACCTCGAATGAGTTCAATCAAATCGATGGGAACATGCGAATTGTGGCATTCGAGAGAGATCAGATCGACACTGGATTTCTGCAGTTTTGGGAAGGTTTCTTCATACTGCCTCCACTCTGATCCCAAGGTCTTTTTCCAGTCGGTGTTGGCCTTGATACCGTAACCATAGCAAATATGGACGGCAGTTTCGCACTGAAGTCCTTCCATTGCCTTTTCCAGCGTGGCAACGCCCCAGTCATTTACCTCATCGAAGAAAACGTTGAAGGCAGGCTCATCGAACTGGATGATATCGACACCAGCAGCCTCCAGCTCCTTGGCTTCTTCATTGAGAGCTTTGGCGAATTCCCAGGCCAGCTTTTCACGACTGTTATAATGCGCATCATAGAGCGTATCAATCATGGTCATGGGACCCGGCAAAGCCCATTTGATTGGTTGCTTGGTCTGCTGACGCAAAAACTTGGCGTCTTCGACAAAAACGGGCTTTGGACGTGAGATAGCGCCGACAACTGTCGGCACACTTGCGTCATAGCGATTGCGAATTCGGACGGTCTCGCGCTTCTCGAAGTCGACACCGCTGAGATGCTCGATGAAGGTTGT
Organism: Brucella tritici; assembly: GCF_902825325.1. Taxonomy (GTDB): domain Bacteria; phylum Pseudomonadota; class Alphaproteobacteria; order Rhizobiales; family Rhizobiaceae; genus Brucella. The sequence goes on from NZ_CADEAR010000041.1 coordinate 2,555, forward strand.
GACGAAATGTTGGCGCGTCTGCTCACCGTCGCTGACAATATCGATGCCTGCCTGTCGTTGGTCATCCAGGGACAAACGCAGAGCGTCCTGTTTGCCAGCAATTAATTCCTCATCCTGCAATTTCCAGGGCGACCAAAGTTTCTCGGGTTGTGCAAGCCAGATTGGTTTTGGCAAGCTGCCAGCCGTTGAGGTGGGCAACAGTGGTTTCATTCTAGGCAACCTTGTGTTTTGGTTCGTCAATGAACGCTATTGGCAAACCATTCCTCAAGAATGGTCTTGTATGGTTTGATGAAGTGCTCGTCCGCAAACTTGCCCTGTTCGACAGCCAACCGGCTACGCTCTTCGCGGTCGTAGACAATTCGTGTCAGCGAATAGTCCTGATGCTTCAAATCCGGTTGATAGCAGGCACCCGCCGCAGAGTTGGCGTTGTAAATCTCGGGCCGATAGATCTTCTGGAAAGTCTCCATCGTACTGATGGTTCCGATCAGCTCAAGATTGGTATAATCGGCAAGCAAATCGCCGATAAAATAGAAGGCCAAAGGCGCAACGCTATTCGGAGGCATGAAAAATCGAACCTCCAATCCCATTTTTTTGAAGTATTGATCAGTCGAAGAGAACTCGTTCTGCTCGTATTCAACCCCTAATACGGGGTGTTGATTTTCAGTTCGACGATAGGTCTTGCTGCTTGAAGCACTCAGACATATTACAGGCGGCTTGCTGAAGCTCTCTTTATAAGCATTCGAATTCAGGAAACATTTAAAGAGGTTTCCATGCAATTCGCCGAAGTTGTCAGGCGTGCTGAATTCACGTCGATTCTTATTGTGCTCTGGCAATAACACGCTGAAGTCGTAATCTCTCACGTAAGATGAGAAGTTATTCCCGACGATGCCCTCAATGCGCTCATCGATCTTGTGATCTATGATATAGGTTTTCAGTATCTCAATGACCGGGAAAGCATCATTCTTGCTTTCAGCACCAATATTCATTTCAACGGAAATGATTTCAAGTTCGACAGAATACCGATTGCCTTCCGGGTTATCCCAATGCGCCAAAGCGTTGAAACGATTGTCAATCATCCTCAAGGCGTTACGGAGGTTGTCCTGGCGGTTCTCTCCTCTGGCCAAATTAGCAAAATTGGTCGTGATACGAGTATTTTCTGAGGGATGGTAATCCTCGTTGAAGGGGATACTCTTAATGCTGAATGTAAAATCTCCATTCATCACGACTTGACATCCCAATCTATGATTTAAATTCACTTTGATGTCTTTTCTTTCTTTGATTTCTATTCCCACTCTGACCTTCTGCAAAGTCTGTATTGATACGGACTTCGGCTAAGAGCGCTAAAACTCTTATGCCGAAGGCGTTGAACGATTAAAATTGATTTCATTTCATAAAAGCATGAGCCACGTTCATAAGTTGGCGGATTAGGCCGACTTTGACCGAACACCGCATCCGAATACGAATGCGTGACGCAATTGTTATGAGCAATGGGCCGAAACGCTTGACCTGACAGGTGGCATAGGACATTGGTTAACCGTCGTGGTTCTGCGAACGAAAGTCCGGAGCTAAGAGGGAATTCGGTCAAATGCCGAAGCTGCCCCCGCAACTGTAAACGGTTAGCGAACGCCCCCCTTTGTCACTGGGTTTATCCTGGGAAGACGGGCGAGAGCGATTATCCGTGAGCCAGGAGACCTGCCACGTCAGATAACGTCCACGGGCGGGGTGTCCCGGAGTGCCGCTTTCGCGACTTGGCATCTGCGCAGTCGCTTGTGCGCCATTTCACTGCCCAGCCAAAATTTAGATGGCAGTACCGAAGACAGGTACAGACGAGCAAGGGCAGGAATATTCATGCTGGACAGACAACATCTGTCAATCCTGCGCGAAGTTGATCGCCTAGGCAGTCTGACAGCGGCCGCAGAAAGACTGAATGTGACTCAGTCTGCGCTCAGCCACACGATCCGCAAACTGGAAGAACGCTATGGCGTAGCCATGTGGGAGAAGGATGGTCGCAATCTCCGCCTTACCCAGGCTGGGCGTTACATTGTGACACTGGCGCATCGTATTCTCCCGCAAATAGAAAGGGCGGAAGATGTTTTAGCGGATTATCGCTACGGACAACGAGGCTCTCTTAGAATCGGAATGGAATGCCATCCGTGTCATCAATGGCTGATGGGCGTGACAAAGCCTTATCTGGTAGATTGGCCAGATGTGGACCTGGAGCTGACAACGTCGTTTGCATCCGGTGGCATAGCGGCGCTGACGGGATACGAAATCGATATTCTGATCACTCCTGATCCGATTGAGGCATCGGGCATCCGTTATCTGCCGGTGTTCGACTACGAACTCGTGCTTGCCATTCCAGCAGGTCATCCTCTATCGCTATTGCGCCATGCAGAGCCTGTCAACTTACTGCAAGAAACCCTATTCACTTATCCCGTACCTCCGGAACGACTGGATATCTTTACACAGTTTCTGGTACCCGCCAATTGCCGCCCGCGACACCATAGAAGTGTCGAAACAACGGAAATGATGCTGCAACTTGTTGCAGCAGGCCGTGGCGTTAGCGCCATTCCGAACTGGCTGGTGCGCCAAGAAACAACGAAACTCGGTGTTAGTTCTGTACGGATCGGCAGGAACGGAATTCAGAAGAGCATTCATCTCGGCTTGAGAAGCGGGGACGAAGCCGTCGACTTTATCGCTGGTTTTCTCGCGACGTCGCGGCAGACATCGGCCTGATGTATTGTATCCGTGTCGGCGTTGCTTATCCTGCCATGTATTTTTCAACCGTCTGAGCTGGCTTTCCAAAACGAAGAATGCTGGAGTGCTCCGAAACCGACGATCAACATGCAAACGCTTCTAATCATGGCGTGCAAATATCAGGTCTGCTCGATCATATCCATATCGCTTACTGAGACTTTTGCTCGTCGGTCATCGGTGAGGTGGCTTTGAAAATAAACGGAACTCTCACCTTACCGACAATCGAGGTCTGATATGGCTGGCATTTCCTCACGGCTTCCTCAGCTGCCAATCCGACAACATAGTTGGTGAAGCCCCCGGATCACCGTTTCAACCTCAGTTACTTTTCCGTTTTTGTGAAGGCGGAATTCTATAACAGCGTCTCCAGACTGGTTGAGAGGCATCCTAAAACATTTGCGAACCTGATTTGAGAGACGGAAAGCCTCCTCACGGCTAGGTGGCTCATTGGCGAACGAAACACCGACACCCAGTGTTGCCATCAAGGCGATGCCATACAGCGTGATCTTCATACTCAACTCCTGAAAGTTAACGTTCAGCGCACACGTGAGCTAAGACTGCTCCTTATGCCGGTTGCAACTTCTGTCGTGAATCTCGAAGATAATAACGCTCCGATTTTTTTATGGTTAACTCAAATTTAGATATTGCAATCAAATTGAAATGCTGCCATATGCAGCGCCCTGAGCTTAAACGCTCAAACAAAAGGATAATATCACCATGATATGCAAACCGACTACCCAGTGGAGCACAAGCAAAGCCTAGTATTGTCGTCGGTTTAGTACCCGATGCGCAATTGCATCGGCTTATCCTTGTGTTCCCCATTTGACAGCCTTCGGCCATCCTGGCCACCCAAAGCTCTCAGGGGACAGCTATGAATTTTTCTCGTCAAGTATCTCGAAACATCAGTCTTCAACGTGCCGGTCTCGGATTCATCGCCGAAGCTGACGCTTCACGTGATCTGCAGCAGCTCATTGACCAAGATTGTCACGGCGTGACCGAGGTTGGGGGCTTGGAAATATAAGGCAACCTCATCCGAAAGTGGCGGCTCTTCCGTCAAGTTTTGGAAAGAACCCTGCCCTGGATTTGCCACCCGTCAACCTCAGCAGAAGAATGCCAAAACCGCTCGTGGTTCCACCGTTCATGAAGTTACAGTTGTCTTCCATGAAAGTGAACTTGAGCACCGGGTTTCGACATTAATTCAGGCGCGACGAGACGTTCAGGAACTTCATTCACAGTACCCTGTAATGGGCTACGTCGACGCCGATGGCGTTCGACGAAAGCATATCTTTGACTATTACGTGGTGCTGAAAAGCGGAGTGCAACTGGCCATTGCAGTTAAGCCGTTCAAGAAAAAGGCGGCCATGCAAGATGTGCTGGACCGCATTCAACAGGCAGGCATGGAATGCGTCGGGACACTGGGTGAGATTGAAGCTCGACACCCCGACATCAAGCTCAGACTTCTCACCGAGGTCGAGGCTAACATCGATGCATTTCTGAACGCCATGAACATCCTACGCGCCCGTTCTCATTACAATGAGAGCGAGTATCTGGCGCTGGCCAACGAGATCAAAGACTGCCCAGGCCATTTCCGGTTTGGGCAATTGTTCAAGAACTGCACGAGCCGTTCAAGCCGCTGGACTGCGGCTTGGTCGCTTATCGACCGCGAAATTATCAGGCCCGTGAATCCGGGACAGATCAACGAACTCAGTTGGATGACTGTGGTTCGCTAGACGACAACCAATACAGCTACGTTCAAAAAGGAGGTTAACATGAACAGCTATTTTGCACAGCCAGCCACATTCCAGCGCTCTTTGGTGAACATGCGCAAGGTCGACAGGCTTAGCTATAAGAACGCCCATTGGATTCCAGTTTGCAGAGGCAACGAGGGATGGCACATCAAGAGGGAAGACGACAGCCACGAAGTCGTTGTCGGCCATCAGGAACTCTATAATGAAATTTCTGCTGGTCGCGCCTCGGTTCGGTATGGATATCAGGAACCTGAGCAACAGAAGCTACGCATTATCTTCGGCGATAAAAAGTTCTCTGATTTCCCTGAGAAGGTTCAGAAACTGGCTCTCGTTCGTGAAAAGCTGATCAACCGTTATGACGCGGAATTCCCGGAATACGGGCGGAAACGTTGGAACAATGAGAAGCTCCAGCATCTGCTGAATACTTGGCACGCCGAGATCCAGTCAAACCTTCTCCCAAGCGCCAGTCGCGCAGACAGGCCGATGGAACTCACGTTCTATCGCGCCCCATCGGTCAAGACTTTCTGGAGGGACTACACCAAGTATCACGGATGCGGAGGCGACGCCCTCGGATTGGTTCAACGTCACCATGGTCCTGGAATCTATTATCGTTCCGCTGACCCAGAATCGATTGCTTTCGCTCACAGCGAAGCTCTTCGGTACATGGATAACAGGAAGAAATCGAAGGCACAGGTTTATCAGGACTATCTGGCCAAGCTTTTTGAGATGAATTCATCACCGGATTCTCAGCTCAAAAAAGTTTCGCGCACAAAATTCGAGAGCATCATTGATGGTTTTGATGAGTACGCGAAGGTCGCGGGACGACACGGAGAGGCTTACGCCAAGAGGCGGCTTTCTTCCGTAAAGCGAAGCTTCCATTTCGAAGTGCCGGGTGACCGGATTGAGATGGACTTCTGGAATGTGGAATTGATGTCCTTGTTCGTGGAAACGGGGATGTGGTCCCTCCTACCAGAAAGCTACCGTAATCAGATCGGAAGCACTCGCATTTGGTTCGCTGCCGCCATCGACGTGTCCACCCGCTATGTGTTGGCTTTTAAGGCGAGCACCAATCCGAATGCGGCCAATGCCGTCGAAGCAATCAGAATGATCATGTCCGACAAAACGCATATTTCCACTGCGTTGGGTTGCGAAACGCCCTGGATTGGACGCCTTCGTCCTCGCCAAATCTATTGCGATAACGGCAAGGAGTTCGTGAGCCAGCGGACGCAGGAAGTTTTGAGGAATGCACGTATTGCGTTTACCCGTCCACCAGCGGGTGAACCACAAGCCAGACCATTTATCGAACGGCTTTTCAAGACAATTGGTCCGATGGTGGCCCACCATTTTGATGGCCGAACCTTCGGTTCTATTCAGGAGAAAGGAGACTACAATCCGGAAGAGCGCCTTAGCCTGCAGAGTGATGAGCTGATCAAATTCTTCCTGTACGCGATCTGCGATATCTACCACAACACGAAGCATGAAGGACTCGCGGGAGGAACTCCGCACAATGCTTGGGTGAAGGCGGCATCCCAATATCCAATCGACGTTGCACCCGACGAAGAAGAAATGCTTCACATCTTCGGGCAGAAGGTTTCGCGACGGATTTCGTCCTATGGCGTGTCTTTCATGGGCATTCCTTATTCGAACGATGAGCTAACGCGCCTTCGCCTGAAACATGGTCAGACGGATTTTGAGATCAAGTACGATCCAGCGAATCTGCGGTCCATTGCCGTCTATGCAGGCAAGGATAAGGGCTGGTTCTCAGTCGAAAACCAGATTGGTCTGGACGACAACGTTTCGCTTGAGGAATGGATCGTAGCACGTCAGCAGCTTCGTCTGGCTAATGCCAAGGAAAGCGAGTCTGGTCTCGCAGCAATGTACCGGGCGATCAATAAATTGCGGACATCCGGCGACGCCGCGATGATCAGGGCCAAGCTGGGTGCACGATCATTGGATAGCAATGCGCTGGCAAGGCTCGAAGCCGAACTGTGCGGCAGTTGGATCGCAAAGCCGGATGACCAGATGCAGAGACTTGAAGCGCTCGCTTCTCTTCCGGGGGATCTGAAGCTCGCGGATGAATCGGCATTTGTCGAGTACCAAACGGTCCAGAAGAAAGAGATCGCAGCTGCAAAACGGGCTGCGAAAAGCGAGCGGCTGGAAACCAGAGCGAACAATACTGATACCGACCTTCAAACAGAAACCTCTGTTTCAAGGAGCGGCTATTACGACGAATTTTAAGAAGGGCGGGACCAATGAACACTGACGAATTGAAAGAACTCAAAAGACATATCTACGGCACATATCTCGAAAGTCCTCGTGACAGAAAATTGCGCAATATGCTGCAAGGAATGGTTGATAACGTTGATGATCACCTGAACAGTGGCGGCGGTTCTCGGCAGACTGCATTATTTGTCATTGGTGAATCCGGGAGCGGCAAATCCCATTCATTGAAACACCACTGTGGTCACATCGCAGAGTTTCAGCCGCGAGAAAATGAGTTTGGCGAAACCATCACGCCTTTTCTCAGTATCGAGGCATCAAGCTCATCAACTATGAAGGGGTTTGCAATCACACTGCTGTCCGCGATGGGGCTTCCAGCAAACTCCAAGCAGACTGAGACCCAGCTGTTTTCGGCTGTAAAAACTCAGTTGAAAGCGAGAGGTATTCTCTATCTGCACGTCGATGAGGCTCAACACCTCATCCGTCACGATAGTCAGAAGGTGATTACCGAAGTCCAGGACGGGCTGAAGAGCCTTATGCAGATTCCTGACTGGCCTTTGCATACGATCTTTTCAGGTGTGCCGGATCTTGCCAAATTGCTGACAAATGATCTCCAGCTCGCGAACCGTAGCAAGGTCATCCGCTATGTTGAGCAGAGCCCTACTGATGATCAGCAATTCATCAACGATGCCATGACCAAAATTGCCGAACAGATCTGTGGCCTGAAGATCGCGGATGAACTGCGAGAAGCAGACTTTGTGGGGCGACTGTGTCACTCGGCTCAAGGCGGGCTAGGCAAGATTGTTGAAACTATTCGTGCCGCTTGCATCCTGACCGTTAAAAACGACAGGACTGTGCTCGAAAATCGTGCGTTCGCATTCGTCTATCAAGAATCGAGCGGTTGCCTGCCCGAACACAATATCTTCTCAGCCCCACGTTGGTCAGAAATCTCGCCTGAACATGTGCTCGCCGATCTGTCTGCATCTAACGAACCCAAGAAAAAAGGAAGGACCAAGAAATGACATTGCCGGTTACCCTGCCCTTCCATGAAGACGAAAGTCCGATCAGCCTCGTGTCGCGCCTGGCGCGCGCGAATAGCTATGATTCCTTGCAATCATTGCTCGGTTTCACACACACGAGCCGAGAAGCTATCGTTCGTGG
>NZ_CADEAR010000042.1 GCF_902825325.1 Brucella tritici
GTCCGCTCCTATCAATGAAGGAGCTTATCTCGCGGCATCATTCACAAAAGAAAAGGTGGGATGTTCGTCGCGCTCACCATGGAACTTCAAGACATCAAGCTAAGAAACAGGTGCTCTCCAGCGAACGCTTACCGATAATGGGGTGAATATAGATCTTCTGGTTCGCCTTATCCGTGGCCTGGAGAGCCTCTGATGATCACACTTCCTTCAGGTCAGAATGTACGGGTGTGGATTGCCACGGGCCATACGGACATGCGCTGTGGCTTTCCATCATTATCGCTTCGGGTGCAGGAGGTGCTGAAGCGCGATCCACTTGGTGGCCATTTGTTTTGCTTCAGAGGGCGCAGGGGTGATCTGATAAAGCTGATCTGGCATGACGGCCAGGGGAGTTGCCTTCTGACAAAACGACTTGAGCGTGGCAAATTTATCTGGCCCTCTGCAGAAGGTGGCGCTGTTGCGATCTCACCTGCACAGCTCAGTTATTTACTGTCTGGAATTGATTGGCGCAATCCGCAGGAAACATGGCGACCGACGAAGGTTGGGTAGCATTATTCCATTGAAAATATTGCAGGATTCTGATCAAATAACTTTATGGATCCAAAGCCATTTGACCTTCCTGATGATCTTGCCAGCGCCTATTTGGCGCTGCTTTGCGAACGCGAGATTTTGCAGGGTGAACGCGATTTGGCTGTAGCGCAAGCTGCCAATGCGCAGGCTATGCTTTCCGATAGTGATGCCTTGATCGCAGCTCTGGAACTGCAAATCGCAAAGCTCAGGCGCGAATTGCGCGGTCAGCGTTCCGAGCGCACGGCACGCCTGCTTGATCAACTGGAATTGCAGCTCGAAGAGCTGGCGATGGCGGCGAGTGAAGATGAGATCGCCTCACAGGCAGCGAGCGCCAGGGCATCGAACGTGCGTTCATTCACGCGTAAGCGGCCCGTGCGCAAGCCGTGGCCAGAGAATATCGAGCGTGAGCGCCTTGTTATTGCTGCGCCGACTGTTTGCGCCTGTTGCGGTGGTTCGCGCCTGTCGAAGCTGGGTGAAGATATCACTGAGACGCTGGAAGAGGTTCCGCGCCGCTTCAAGGTGATCGAGACGGTGCGTGAGAAGTTCACTTGTCGTGACTGCGAGGCAATCAGCCAGCCGCCTGCACCGTTTCATGTCACGCCACGCGGCTTTATCGGCTCCCAACTGCTGGCAACAATTCTGTTCGACAAGTTTGGCATGCACATTCCGCTCAATCGCCAGAGCACGCGGTTCAAATGTGAAGGAATGGATCTGTCGACCTCGACACTGGCCGATCAGGTCGGGTTTGGAACGTCCGCTCTGATGCCGCTCTTCGACCTGATTGAGAGCCACGTCTTTGCCGCTGAGCGGCTTCATGGCGATGACACCACCATTCCAATCCGTGCGAAAGGCAAATGTACGACTGGGCGCATATGGGTTTACGTACGCGATGATCAGCCATTCAGGGGCGAGGCACCACCGGCGGCGGTCTATTATGCTTCGAGTGATCGGCGCGGCGAACATCCGCAGAGGCATCTGGCCAGCTATGGCAGCATTTTGCAGACAGACTGCTATAATGGGTTTGAACCAATTGCGATTGCCGAAAAGAAAGAAGTGCCGATCACCTTTGCCTTTTGTCATGCGCATGCACGGCGGAAATTCTTCGAGTTGGCCGATATCGAAAAGAGTGCGCGGGATCGCAAGCGAAATGGCAAACCAATCTCGCCGATTGCACTTGAGGCCGTCAGACGTTTCGATGCTCTGTTTGACATTGAGCGCCAGATCAACGGATTAAGTGCTGAAGAACGAGTGAAAGTGCGACAGGAGAAGAGCAAACTGTTGTTCGAGGATATGCATCAATGGCTGATACGGGAGCGCGCTACGCTGTCCAGTTCGTCCGATGTGACAAAAGCCATGGATTACATGCTCAAACGCTGGGAAGGCTTTGCTCACTTTCTCGAAGATGGCAGAATTTGCCTGACGAACAATGCCGCAGAAAGAGCGCTGAGAGGTATCGCATTGGGACGCCGGAACTGGACCTTCGCCGGATCACAGCGCGGGGCGGATCGTGCCGCTATCATGCTCACCTTCATCATGACCTGCCGTCTCAACGACGTTGATCCCAAAGCATGGCTGGCCGATGTCTTCGCCCGCATTGCCGACCATCCCGTCTCATGCCTGCACGAGTTGCTGCCATGGCACTGGAAACATGCATCGGCGGCAAACGTCGAACTGGCGGCTTGAGGATGGCTGCTTCCGTTGTCCGTCTGAAAGTCACCCTCGATCATGTCGAGCCGACAGTAATGCGCCGCGTTGTCGTACCCTTCACCATCAGGCTTAGTCGATTGCATGAAATCCTGCAGGCGGCGATGGGCTGGACCAACAGTCATCTTTACGAATTCCGCATGCGTGATGTCGGTTTTGGTTTGCTTGATGAGGGTTGGGGCGACGGTCCCATTGATGCACGCAAAGTCTCGCTGCTATCCGCAGTTCAGGATACCGGCGTGAAATCGTTTAAATATCTTTATGACTTTGGCGACGGCTGGGAACACAGTATCAGGATTGAACGCATATTCCCGGCAATCGGTGCGGAAGAACCGATGCTCCTCGAAGCCACTGGGCATTGCCCGCCCGAAGACGTTGGTGGCCCATGGGGATATCAGGAGTTCTGCGAGGCGCTTTTAGACGCGACGCACGAGCGGCACGCAGAAACCCTCGAATGGTGGGGCCCCAGCGATTTTGATCCCGCCACCGCCAACTTCTCACAACTCAATAAAGCCGTCGATGACCTGGCTGCAAAATGGGCGAGAAAAACACGCCGCAAAACCTGACCTGTCTATGGGCGACGGCAAAGAGCGGCACCGCGTAAACAGCTGACGAAAAAGTTTCTCCGAACGCCGAAGACCTTCGTCCGTCAAGACCAATGACTTCGATTTGTTCACCGGATCACAGATCAGGCCCTTCGCATACAATCGGCTCGTCGTTGTCCAGTCAAATCCCTTCCAGCGTCAGCCACAACATGGCCAGAACCGCATCGTCGATTTTGTCCTCATCTATCTCCATCCCGCAACCATACCACGCGAGAGCAACGTAGTCCTGCGGTCTTGCCCGTATGCGTACGTTACGCTGAGTTGGGAGTGCTCAGGTTTCGCGGATAGAGTCGGTAAATGGGTAGGTCCTGTCTCGAGGAGCAATAACTGGTGTTTGCTACGTTCTTTCGATTGTTGTAACATATCAATGTTAGAATCGGGTTGCGATAGACGACAACAAGTGCTAACGGCTCAGTGTTGGCATATTACAATGTTCAGCGTTGGCTTCGGTAGCCTAATCCTAAGCACTAGTGCCTTATAAGTGTGTAGATAACTCCGCCGTTGACTGTTTGCGATTTTTCTCTCACTTGGCCGTTTTGAGTGGAGCTATGAGGCCAAGCAGGGTGGTGTTAAGAATTCAAGTCATTGATTTTGTACTGTATTTAATGATAAAGTGTGGGCTATTGCTGTCTGGTGCTAAGGCGACAGGCCTTTAAAAAGGTCAATTATCACCCGTGCTTAACTAAAGCCCAATGAGCTCCACTCAAATAGGTTTTTAGTAAGTAGTCGCGGGTTGATGCGGATATGGGTTCTTGTATGTTAAAAAATATTGCAGTAAGTACGCTAGTTAATTTGCCATTCATAATATCTATTGGTTATTATACTTCTATTTTGTTGAATATTAGTCAAATGGAGCGAGGTCTCTCTCTTCATAATTTTTCAATGTTGCAAAAAGTAATCTATTGGCTGCGGCTTGCGACTCCGGTTGCCGTGTTGTTTTCGAGCTTTTTAACTGTTCTTTATGTTCTCGCGCGAGTGATAGGCTTTTTTCACCACCTCTAATACCGGAGCCTTATGACGCTGACCCATTTGTGACTTCCACTTTGATGAATTTCGTGATTCACCATTCAAAACGGGGGGATTACCAATTGCCGGGGGGGATTACCAAGCGGCAAAAGATATACTAACTGTATAGGGTCGCGCAACCCGCGTGGAAGAGTGCTTTGTAAATATCTTCTGTAGTAGAGAAAGAATGTAAGTTGAAAATCGTAGTTGTCGGCATCGGTTATGTAGGACTTTCCAACGCCATTTTATTGGCTCAACATCACGAAGTTGTTGCGTTGGACATTTCTGAGGATAAGGTAGGAATGCTAAATGCTCGTCAATCCCCAATCGGCGACAGCGAGGCGCAGAACTATCTACAATGCGTTCCACTTAACCTACGTGCAACCACCAATAAGCACGACGCCTACGACGGAGCTGATTTAGTAATTATCGCCACGCCGACGGATTACGATTCTCAGGCAAATTTTTTCAATACAGATTCAGTTGAAGCCGTTCTTCGTGATGTGATTGGAATAAATCCCAATGTAGACATTGTCGTGAAATCGACAGTGCCGGTGGGTTTCACAGAGAGTGTTTCTCAGCGTTTAGGTAAACGAATTGTCTTTTCGCCAGAATTCCTACGTGAGGGTAGTGCTCTGCATGACAATCTTTATCCTTCGCGCATCGTCGTCGGTGAAAGATCGCCACGTGGAGAACGATTTGCTACTTTATTGGCCGACGGTGCCAAGAAAAATGACATACCAATTCTTTTAACCGATTCAACAGAAGCAGAAGCAATAAAGCTCTTTGCAAATACTTTTCTTGCTATGCGGGTCGCTTATTTCAACGAGCTGGACACTTATGCAGTTATGCGTAATCTCGATTCTCGCCAGATCATCGAAGGTGTTGGCCTTGATCCACGTATCGGTCAACATTATAATAATCCATCTTTTGGGTATGGTGGCTATTGCTTGCCAAAAGACACTAAACAATTGCTCGCGAATTATAATGACGTTCCTCAAAGTCTTATTCAAGCCATCGTTGCGGCTAACTCTACCCGCAAAGACTTCATCGCAGACGACATCTTAAAACGCAAACCAAAGATTGTCGGAATTTATCGATTGATCATGAAGGCTGGGTCAGACAATTTCCGCTTTTCTAGCATTCAAGGAATAATGAAGCGTCTCAAAGCAAAAGGTATTGAGGTAGTCGTTTATGAACCATCATTAAAAGATGATCATTTTTTTGGGTCAAAAGTGATTACAGATATCGAAGTGTTTAAGAATATATCTGAGGTTATTGTTGCTAATAGACTGAGCGTGGAAATGCAGGACGTGTTACCGAAGGTCTATACACGTGATCTCTATGGCGAGCATTAAGCCTGCATCATATTGGACCAAGCACAGCTTCGGGTTTACGAACTATCCGTATCAACGGCGGATTTTAGTCATCGCCCAACGCAGGGGTGAAGTAATTTTCCAAGAAGTGGAAAACTTGTAAGCTCCGATTTCTGCCCGTAGTGCCGCAACCTCTTGGTTGGAGTGATTTACCTGTTGCTTCAGCGCGGCCACTTCATTCTCTTTAGAATTAACGGCGTCTGCCTTTTCGGTGGTCAGGTCGTCTATTTGCTTTTTGAAGGTCTCCACCTGTTGCTTCAGTGCGGCCACTTCATTCTCTTTAGATTTAACGGCGTCTGCCTTTTCGGCGGTCAGGTTGGCTGTCTGCTTTTTGAAGGCCTCAACCTGCTGCTTCAGTGATGTCAACTCGTGATCAGCAACTTTCTGAGGGGGTGATACGGAAAGCTTCGCAGTTGCCCAAGCGTTACTACCTACGCCCTCAGCTATGAATTGAAGTGCGTGATTTACCAAGCGCGAAGCGATAGGTACGCCAAAACTTGGAATATTTTGCCGGAATGCGGAATTCTTCCCAACCGCAAGAACGCCGAGGCCATGGCAATGACCAAACTCCAAGTACGGGTATTTCTCGCGAATTGCATGCCAGAATCGCCAAACCCCAAAGCCAGCTCTAAACTCATTCGTGTCATGAAAAATTATGACGCCAATGTCTGACATTTTCGGCAACCAAGTGTCAAAGTCGTTCTGGACAGCCTCTTCTGAATGGAAGCCGTCGATATGAAGAAGATCAATAGACCCATCTTCAAACTGTTCTGCCGCTTGATTGAAGTCTGACCTTATATATCCACCGAAATTGCTATAGCGACCTAGGTTGCTGAGGAACGAACTGAAAACGTCCGAGCTATGAAAACCGGCATGATGTTCACCAATCCAATTATCGACCGCTACGCATTCACAGACGATATTGCCGTAGCTAACGGCTTGGCAGGCCGCGAGAAAGCTGCCTCCGTTATGGACGCCGAGTTCTACGAACCGGCGAGGTTTCAGGAATGAAATAAGGCTGAAAAGAAAGGGAATATGCTCACCCCACGCTGACGGAACGTATTTCTCTATTTTCCAGAACATGGAACTAAGAGCATTGAAAACATCGACGTCCCGAATATCGGGTAGTTTTTCAATTTTAAGCTTGGAGAAGGATTTCGCGCCCATATCCAATTCATGCTTAACCTTATTTTCAACCGGTATGGTGAATTCGTCATTAATGCCCACAAGCCCCTCCTTGTTCAAGGTGATGTTGATTGCCGCTGAGAACTGACCCGGAAATTTCCACCGAGAATTGACCCGCCTTTTAATTATTGTTCGGGTTTTTAACCACGGTCAAGTTTTGTGTTTTCCTTTGCTCGTTTTGGTTCCTCAGCGGAACTGTTTTTGAACCTGAAGTGGAGTTGCCCCTTAAAAACCGGACATATTCAGGTTTGAGCATGTCGGCTTAGGAACTCACGTGACGATTGATTACCATGCCTTCGAACTTCAAAGCCAACGCTATCGGCTGACCGCTTTGATGTATTAGAGGATTTCTTCGATTCTCTTACGCATGATGTTAGCCGCTACAGAGACGTGGCGCTGGGACCTCAAATAGTCTTTTGCCGTATCGAGGACAGCCAGTGCCGCTGAGTTGTCCTCTTGAATGGTCCGTAACGTATCAGTCCAAGTTGTTGTGCCGTCAACCACAAATGCACATTTGTTGTCGCGAGCCGTATCCGTATAAGATACACAGTCTGATACCACAGAGACAATACCAAGTGCGCTATAGTCTAAAATTTTGAGGTCAGATTTACAATCGTTAAAGTTATTACTTACGAGCGGGCAAAGTCCGACATCAAAATTATTATTGCGCATCAACCATCGTGCGAAACGAGGATACATCGTGCTTCCTGCAGGCGGAGAAAGCTTCTTCAGCCAATCGCGCTCTGGCGTGTTACGAACAGCACCGATAATCGTAAGGTCAAAAGAATCTGGAGCAAGTTCGTTCAACCGGTCCATTTCTTCGAGGATCATATAAAAATCATCGTCATGGGTCGCCGTGCCCATGTATACCATGTGCAGTTTGTCTGTGCCGAACGCACGATGTTGGTGCCGATAGTTCCGCCAAATACGAGGATCTAGGCAGTTTGGAACCACAGCAGGGTTTCTGTTAAATTTTCTATACTGCTCAAGCAAGTGTTTTGTGGAATACCAATTATCATCCGCATGGGAGATCAGTAGATTTAGTGCGTCATTCCTCTGCCGATACGTTTCATATTCTGGATGAGATTGGCTTATGTGGATAAAACCATCATCAACATCTGTAATGAGCTTGATCTTACGCTTCTGGGCTATTTCTATAACCCGTTCCGCTTCATCCGTAGTGTGCAGAGATGTGCGCTGAATAACCGCCACGTCACAGTCTTTAATTTTTTCGGATTCGCTACACGGATAGCAGGTGACATCGAAGCCATTGTTATTCACTTCGGCGGTGAGTGGTGAGAGCAACCGAAGATACAGCGAGCTTTGATAGTGCCTTCCAGTCCAAGTCGACACCGCACTAACATTAACAGGCGTACTTTTTGCAATGAATGGCGAGGCCAGCTTAACCTCCGGGCAGTCTACACCAACATACTCTAGGACATCCCGTACAATCGTCTTAGCGCGTACATCAAAATTATGGTGCTGTCGTATAAAAGCTCCCACTTTTTCGGTTATATCATTCTGATTTTTCTTGGGCACCTCGATGGCTTCTTCAAGTTCCGCTTGTGAGGAGACCTGAACTACTGCACCGTCGAAAATAGAAGAAAGTGAAGTGACTGCGTCTGATATGACGGTGGTGTTGCATGCGACGCAATCGAAAAGCCGGTTGGACAAAAGCCCATATTCGCGCATCGACTCCCAGTGATCATTTAGTACGATATGAGCGGAAGCGTAATATTTTCCCAATCGGTCGTTGCTGATGTTTTTTCCTTGGATCATATGCTTGGGAATGTAATTTTCCCACAAGGTTCCGTAAACTGTTGGGGTGTGGCCAGCATCGACGGCCCACTTGACAATGTCGCGATATATTTTGCGAGAATTGCCCACGAACAATAAGTCGTGTTCCATATGTGCACTATAACGCTCCGGATTGAAACGCGCAGTGTCCGTCGCTTGATAGAGCGTCTTGACCCTAGTGTTCGTCAAATTCTTGAGTAGAGACGTATAGCTTTCAGATGCGGAGTAGACGATATTGTATTCGTCATATTCAGAGTAATCGACCTGATCCGGGTGGCTGATATTCCACATAATATTGATTGCTGCCGGAGACGGTGTGTATCGGCTCAAACCGCGAAGGACTATAACGACGTCGTCTGATTGCTCATGGCGGCGGCTCGGCCAGTCCTCAAGGAAATCAATTCTTGTTGCATGCCCCAACTCCCCCAGGCTTTTGCTAAGGGATGCGGCGAAATGATAGTCTCCCCATTCTGCAGCCTTAGCACGCGGAGCGGGTATTTTCAGTGCGATCTTGAGTTTGATCGCCTGATGAAGATCCGCGTCGGCGATTGGAATGGGCTCGCTGTGGCGGGCTTTAACGATTGCGCGGTAGATGTTGGGCTGTGAAACCGAAATTCGAGTATCATCACCCATATCATGTGTATATCGGCATCCGATAAATGGTGCGTAGACAACTTTCTGATCGACGGTTTGTTGAAGAATAAAGTCCCAATCGACCGTCCTCTTGAGAGATGTATCAAACCTTATATCCGTCGTGGGAGTCTTCTTGTAAAAATATACATTCAGATCAACGAAATTGCTTTTCCGACAATTATCTCGGTCGAACTCCTGTCCACGATAAAATACCGGTCTGTCTGATGAATCAACAGCCACCAATCCAGCATAGGCGATGTCAGTTTTCTCGCTCATGCATACACAAAGCATGAATCTTAGATAATCGTGGAACCAAATGTTGTCGCTATCCAGAAATGCGATGTACTCGCCGGTCGCTATGTCGAGGCCAGCGTTCCGCGTTTGACTGACATGGGTTTTAGGGAGTGCTAGTATTTTTATTGATGGAATATTCGCATATCGTCTAGAGATAATCGACATCGTATTGTCTGTGCTTCCATCATCGCAGACAATAATTTCATGATTGCTGTGGGATTGAGCAAGGGCAGAATCAATCGCCGCGCAAATAGTATTCTCACGATTATGCGTTGGAATTATTATCGATACTTTGCATGCATCAATGGAATATTTATGAAGAGAGTAGTATCTAATCAAGGAGTTAATATAGTCAGTATCTGTGACTGTATCTGTAAGTGTCGTTTTTTTGGTAGGGCGTGACGCTGATGCCGTGCCAATTGGCGCATCCTTAGATATTAGCGGGCGACCTTCGGTACGACCAAATTTTGCATAGTGAAAAAGCGGGTTCACTTTGGCTGATGCAACATCCGGATTGGCAGCAATATAGCCCGTTGTGCTGAAAGATGGGGTAGGGTTTCTCCCCTCTTTCGCACCATGCCGAACGTAATGCTTCACGGGATCTACTCCCGCAGATTCTACATCTGGATAGGTAGACAGGTACCATGACTCATCCAGCATCTTGCTTGCGCGAATAAATCGCTCAGCCTGCCAATTCCGATAAGTGGCCGTAAAATACCGCAAACTGCGAAGATGAGACTTAATTCTGCTGAGCATCAAGACACCGTAATTTTATTGGGAGTGCTATACAAAAACGCGGCCATTTTATTGCGGGTTTATCACGTATGGTTGTCGCGTCAATGATCGCTAAACTAGAATAATCGAATGGACGCTCGAATTGCCAGTTAGATGTTTCGATTTGACTCTCCGTATGATCCATACTGAAAATCGTAAGCGGTCAGCCGATAGCGTTTGCTTTGAAGTTCCAAGGCATCAGTAAGCGTTCGCTGGAGAGCACCTGTTTCCTAGCTTGATGTCTTGAAGTTCCATGGAAGTAGGTCGTCGATGCGGCTTTGGGGATGTCCAAGTGCGATAGCGGTGAGAGTTGCCTTGAGATAGG
>NZ_CADEAR010000043.1 GCF_902825325.1 Brucella tritici
CACCTCCAAGTCATCGACCGGATACCATCCCGGTCAAACGGTGATTGCGCACCACGCGCCATGCTCGGCGCACCCATAAAAAGAAAGGCGGGCTTTTGGCCCGCCTTCTTTCTTTAGTTGAACATTTTTTATCAGGATTCCAGATACTTGTTAGGATTGACCGGAGACGAATTCTTGCGGACTTCGAAATGCAGCTTCGGAGACTTCGCGTTGCCGCTCATGCCCGACTTTGCAACTTCTTCGCCGCGACGAACCTTCTGCCCACGTTGAACCAGTATCTGGCTGTTGTGACCGTAAACAGTGACAAGGCCATTATCGTGACGGATCAGAACCGTCTGTCCGAATTCCTTGAGACCGTCACCGGCATAAATGACGACGCCGTTTTCAGCAGCCTTCACCGACGTACCTTCCGGAACCATGATGTCGATGCCGTCGCTCACCGATGTACCGTCTCGCTGGCCGAAGCTTGCGAGAATACGGCCACGTACCGGCCAGCGCATCTGGGAAATGCCGGTTGAGGAAGGCGCTGCCGCCTGATCCTTCTCGGCATCCTCGATCACCTTGTTGCTCGCCTGTGGCGGCGTGTAAGGCTTCACATCTGCATTGGCGGTCGGTGCCGCGGCGGCGTTGGCCGGATTTTCCGGCGGCTGCGAAACCGCTGCAACCTGCGTTGCATTGCCTGCTGCGGCAGAAGGAATGACGAGTGCCTGGCCGACGCGGATAGCGCCGTTCGACAGACCGTTTGCCTTCTTCAACTGCTCGACAGGAACATTGTGCTTCTGCGCGATGGAGAAGAGCGAATCGCCACTCTTAACCGTGTAGGTACTGTTCGGCGCTGGTGGCGTCGTAGCGTTTGCGCCTGCCGAAGCCATATCGTTTGCCGAAGGCTTCTTGCCGTTGACGGCAGGTGCCTGCGGGACAACCGCGATATTGTTATCCGTTGGCCGTGGCATGGCCGGGTTCGCCGGAAGCTGACCGAGAACCTTTTCCTGCGCGCCATTTACGGTATTGCGCGTAGATGTTGCCGCGCTGGCAACTTTGGTTTCAGCGGCATTGACCGTGTTATTCACACGATTTGCGGCCATATCCTGCGCCTGCCCGACATGATTCTGAATGTTATTGGATGCCGCTGCGACCGGAGCCTGAACCGACTGTCGTGCTGCCGCCACAGGCGCTGCCATCGGCGCAGAAGACACCGGAGGCAGTGAATTGCGCTGAACGGAACCGCTCGAAGCGGGAGCTACGGGAGCCGCAGATGCATAAAGATCGCCAGCCGGCTGCTGTGCGACACGCTGACTGGACGTAGAGCCCGTACTGATACCATCAGTGAAGCGCATCGTATCGGCACTGCACCCGGCACCAAAACCGGCAATCAGAACGATCGCGACATTCCGCAGGAGACGTTCAGACGTGTGCTGCAAAATTTGTAAACGCATGTTCAACTCGCCCATACTCGAAACTCAGTAAGGTGATTAAAACGCGTTAATGTTACTCTCTGGTTAAGAACGGCAAATCTTCGAAAAAAGATTCACCAATTAAATACCATAAGCGCACAAAGCGACCGAAAGCCCTCCCCGGCGCGGACGGAGAGAGCCTGATAGCCATCATTTTGACGAATCGATACGCGCGCCGATCACAGAACGGACGAGACACCCTCGATGAAAGGCTGGTAGCGGACCGCCATCAGGTCCTCCTGCTCGAATCGGCTGCCGACCTTGGCGATGCGGGTCATGACCTGCCGACCATCGCCTGGACCAATCGGGGCGATCAGCACGCCGTGCGTTGCGAGCAAATCGACGAAATGGCGTGGCACTTCCTCGAAGGCGAGCCAGATCAGGATACGGTCAAAGGGGCCACCCGGCATTCCATGGCGACCATCGGCATGTTTGACCATGATGTTTTCGCGCTTCAGCGATACGAACTGCTGCAAGGCGTGATCACAAAGCTTGCGATAACGCTCAACGGTCGTGACGCGACCGGCCAACGACGACATGACAGCCGCCGTGAAACCCGACCCGGTTCCGATCTCCAGCACCCGATGACCCGGCTCCAGCTTGAGCGCGGCAATGGCGCGGGCCTGCTCATCAATCCCCTCCATGTACTCGCCGCAGTCAAGCGGCGCGGTACGGGGACTATAGGAAAGATGAGACCACGACGACGCAAGAAAGCTCTGGCGCGGCGTGGACTCGATGGCTGCAAAGAGGCGCGGATCGTCAATCCCGTATCCGCGCATCCGCATAACGAAGGATATAAATCCTTCTCTGTCCGAAAGCCGTGGGCGCTCAGACACTGCCTGCCTCATGCTTCAACCCCAAGTGCTGCGCTCAATTCTGCCCGCACCTTATGCGCGGTCAGATCAAGGTGCAACGGGGTTACCGAAATGCAATCGGAACGAATGGCTGCGATATCGCTGTCGTCCGCGACCGGCGCTTTACCCCGACCAAAATGCAGCCAGAAATACGGGAAGCCGCGTCCGTCGCGACGTTCATCGAGGCGTGCGTCATGGCTGAGCTTACCTTGAGCCGTAACGCGCGTTCCCTTGACTTCATCCGCACCGCAATTCGGGAAGTTGAGGTTCAGCAGGACGCCTTCCGGCCATCCTGCTTCCATCAGCTTGCGGATAAGGTCAGGGGCGTGGGTTTCCGCCGTTTCCCAAGGCACGATGCGGCGGTCGCCCTCATACTCATATTCCTGCGACAGTGCGATGGACCGGACGCCGAGCAGCGTGCCTTCCATAGCGCCAGCCACAGTGCCCGAATAGGTGACATCGTCGGCAATATTCGCACCGGAGTTCACGCCCGAAAGAATGAGATCAGGCGCACCCGGCAGAACGTGGCGCACACCCATGATGACGCAATCGGTCGGCGTACCGCGCAATGCGAAATGACGATCATCGATCTGGCGAAGGCGGAGCGGTTCCGACAGCGTCAGCGAATGTGCGAGGCCGCTTTGGTCGGTTTCCGGTGCGACAACCCAGACATCGTCGGAGAGCTTGCGTGCGATCCGCTCCAGAACTGCGAGGCCTTCAGCGTGGATACCATCATCGTTCGTCAGCAGAATTCGCACGTCGTCACTCCTTCATTATGGCTATCAATAAATGTGATTCACGCAGCTTTCTCTATCCGCGTGAGGCCGCCCATGTATGGCTGCAATGCTTCAGGAATATGAATGCTGCCATCTTCTTCCTGATAATTTTCCATAACAGCGATCAGCGCACGACCGACGGCAACGCCCGAACCGTTCAGCGTATGCACGAAACGGGTCGATTTCTCGCCTTCAGGGCGATAGCGGGCATTCATGCGGCGTCCCTGGAAATCACCGCAGACCGAACAGCTTGAGATTTCGCGATAGGTGTTCTGGCCGGGCAGCCATACTTCAATATCGTAGGTCTTCTGTGCGCCGAAGCCCATATCGCCGGTGCAGAGCACGACGGTGCGGAACGGCAGACCAAGGCGCTTCAGCACTTCTTCTGCACAGGCGGTCATGCGCTCATGCTCTTCAACCGAGCTGTCGGCATCGGTGATCGACACCATTTCCACTTTCAGGAACTGGTGCTGGCGCAGCATGCCGCGCGTGTCGCGACCGGCAGAACCTGCTTCCGAACGGAAGCATGGGGTCAGCGCCGTGTAGCGCTGGGGAAGCGACTTGGTATCGACGATTTCATCGGCAACCAGATTGGTCAGCGGAACTTCGGCGGTTGGAATCAGCCAGCGGCCGTCCGTGGTGCGGAACAGGTCTTCCGAGAATTTCGGTAGCTGGCCGGTGCCGTAGACAGCTTCGTCGCGCACCATCAGCGGTGGCATCGTTTCGGTATAGCCGTGTTCCATGGTGTGCAGGTCGAGCATGAACTGGCCAAGCGCACGTTCGAGACGCGCAAGCGGCCCCTTCAACACGGTAAAGCGCGAACCTGCGAGCTTTACAGCGCGCTCGAAATCCATGTAGCCGAGCGCCTCGCCCAGCTCGAAATGTTCCTTCGGCTGGAAGGCAAAGTTCCGCTGGTTGCCGATGCGACGAACTTCGACATTGTCGCTTTCATCCTTGCCGAGCGGTACGTCGTCAAGCGGAATATTGGGGATGGTCGACAGGGCGTCGTTCAGTTCCTTGGTCAGGCGACGTTCTTCATCTTCGGCCTGAGCAAGAAAATCTTTCAACTCGGCGACTTCGGCCTTCAGTTTGTCAGCCGTTGCTGCGTCCTTCGCAGCCATGGCCTTGCCGATTTCCTTCGAGGCGGCGTTGCGGCGCTCCTGGGCGGCCTGAACCTTGCCGACATATTCGCGGCGTTTTTCATCCAGCGCCATCAATTCGGACGACAGCGACTGAGCCCCACGCTTGGCGAGCGCTTTGTCGAGGGTTTCAGGGTTTTCGCGAATCCATTTGATGTCGAGCATGGGAAAAGCCGTTTCGTGAAATTGAACAGAAGCGAGGCCGCACAACCTGCGACCCCACAGAATTATCGTGACAAATCAGGACGATGAAGCGTTGTTTTCAGCGTCGGAAGCTTCCTGCGCCTCATCCCGCTTCTTCTCGATCATGCGAGCCACGATGATTGAAATCTCGTAGAGAAGGATCGTCGGCAAGGCAAGGCCGATCTGGCTCGCCGGATCGGGCGGCGTAAGCACCGCCGCGACGATGAAAGCGATGACAATTGCGTATTTGCGCTTGTCCTTCAGGCCAGCCGAGGTCACCAGACCGACGCGAGCCATCAGGCTCGTCACGACCGGTAGCTGGAAAACCAGGCCGAAAGCGAAGATGAGCGTCATGATGAGGCTCAGATATTCCGATACTTTCGGAAGGAGCGAAATCTGCACTTCGCCGCTGCCGCCAGTTTGCTGCATTGCGAGGAAGAACCACATCACCATCGGCGTGAAGAAGAAGTAGACGAGCGCGCCTCCGGTCAAAAACAGGATCGGCGATGCGATCAGGAACGGCAGGAACGCCATGCGCTCATGCTTGTAGAGGCCGGGTGCCACGAACTTGTAGATCTGCGCGGCAATGATGGGAAATGCCAGCACGATGCCGCCGAACATGGCGACCTTCACCTGCGTGAAGAAGAATTCCTGCGGCGCAGTATAGATCAGTTCTGCTTTCGAACGATCCATGCCCGCCCAGTCGAGCGCCCACTGATAAGGCACGACGAGCAGGTTGAAGAGCTGTTTTGCGAACGCGAAACAGAAAATAAATGCCACGAAAAATGCCAGAATTGCCCAGATCAGGCGGCGGCGCAGCTCGATCAGGTGCTCAAGCAGAGGCGCTGCGCTCTGTTCGATTTCGTCCTCGTCGCGTTTCACGCTTTGGTTCCTGTCTTCTTCGTGGTCTTCTTGGCAGGTGCGGCAGCAGCCTTGGCTGTTTCCGGCTTCGCCGCTGCGGGCTTTTTAGCAGCGGGCTTTGCGACGGAAACCGCCTTCGGAGCAGCTTTCGCTTTGGCTGTCTTGGCTTCGGTCGTGTTATTCTCTGCCTTCGGTGCAGCCTTGCGGGTGGTTTTCTTCGGCGCTACTACGGCTTTTTCCGCGGCTGGCTTCACAGCAGGCGGAACCGGTGCGCCACCGGCATCGACCGGAGTCGTCACTTCAGCGACTTTATCAGGTGTCGCCGGAGACATGGACGATGTGGACTGGAGGCCGGCGCGCAAATCCTCGCCTGCACTTCGAATCGGATCGAACACTTGCGTGATTTTTGAGCGCGGATCGAGCTTGCGGGTCTCATCGATGATGGTTTTGACGTCGTCAAGCTCGGCCTCTTTCAAGGCTTCGTCGAACTGCTGCTTGAACTCGTTGGCGGTCGCACGCATGCGCGCTGTAGCCTTGCCGAATGCACGCAGCATTTTCGGCAAATCCTTGGGACCGACCACCACGATCATCACGATCGCAATAATCAGAAGTTCAGACCAACCGATGTCGAACATATTCTTGATACCCCGCGCAATTCGCGCGCGCGTCCCGTCTTTCGGCGGAAAACCGCACTTGTAAATGGCAAAATATGCTGCGCGCGCTTGCACGTGCGCAGCATGCTTTATCCGTTAGATCAGGACTTGGTGGTTTTCTTGACGTCGTTGACGGTTTCGTCAGCCTTGGCGTCGATCGTACGACCCGCATCCCTGGCTTCATCCTTGGCGTCTTCGTCGGACATGCCCTGCTTGAAGTTCTTGATGCCCTTGGCAACATCACCCATCAGCTCGGGAATCTTGCCGCGGCCAAACAGAAGAAGGACAACCGCCAGGACGATCAGCCAGTGCCAGATGGAAAAGCTACCCATTTTATTCCTCTCATTGCCGCGAACGCGCGGCATGTTCCTGCAATGCCAGTTACGATTTAAGCGCTTTCAACAAATCTTTCAAACAGAAGTGTGACGGTGAACGGCTCTGCAGCAAATAAAATTCACTTGAAAGGGCAGACTGAGACTATTCACCGCGTGGAGCGAGCAAGCCAAGGCTCTCCAGATCGATATCTTCGAGCGGCTCTTCGTCTTCTGTCAGCTCGTCCGGGTCGATATTCGGCACCGGAACGGCAAAGCTCGACGGCATACGTGCCGAGAGCAGCCCTGCCCCCCGCAGCTCTTCCAATCCGGGCAGATCACGGATTTCAGGCAGGCCGAAATGGTCAAGAAACGTGTCCGTTGTTCCATAAGTGACCGGACGACCGGGTGTCCGGCGGCGACCGCGCAATTTTATCCAGCCGGTCTCCATCAGAACATCCAGCGTACCCTTTGAGGTCTCCACACCGCGAATGTCTTCCAGCTCGGCACGCGTGACCGGCTGGTGATAGGCGATGATGGCCAGCACTTCCATCGCAGCGCGGGATAGTTTGCGCTGCTGCACAGCTTCGCGGCTCATGAGAAAGGCGAGATCGGGAGCGGTGCGGAACGCCCATGCGCTACCGACCTGAACGAGATGCACGCCGCGCGTTTCATATATTTTCTGCAAATGCTTCAAAACTGGTGCGACGTCCACATTGGCTGGCAGACGTTCTGCCAATGCGCGTTCGGAAACCGGCTCGGAAGAGGCAAAAACAATGGCCTCGACAATGCGCGCAAGGTCGGCGAGTCCCTGTGTCGAGACAGAAACTTCTGTTTCGATCTGATCATCGTCACTATCGATTTCAGCCAGATTTCGACGTTCCGCTTCAGACATCCTCGTCCTCATCCAATTCGCTGATATCTCCTGTCGCCCGTATGTAGATCGGCTCGAAAGGAGCGTTTTGCCTGACTTCCAGCTTGCCTTCGCGCACAAGTTCAAGACTGGCGGCGAAGGAACTCGCAAGCGCCGAAGCCCTCTCGCGCGGCGAAAGCGCATAATCGATCAGAAAACGGTCGAGAGAAATCCAGTCCCCCACAGCCCCCATCAAACGCACAAGCGCCACCCGCGCTTCCTTCAATGACCAGACTGCCCGCCTGGCAATCTGCACCTGCGAAACGGACTGTCGCTGCCGCTGCGAAGCATAGGCGGTGAGAAGGTCGTATAATGTCGCCGAAAACTGGCTGGTCCTGTCCACCATAACCATTTCCGGCATGCCGCGCGCAAAGACATCCCGCCCCAGCCGGTTGCGATTGACGAGTTTTGCCGCCGCATCGCGCATGGCTTCAAGTCTCTTCAAACGGTAATGCAACGAAGCAGCCAGTTCTTCACCGGTGGCTCCATCATCGCCCTGTTGCTTCGGGATCAGCAGTTTCGACTTGAGATAGGCAAGCCACGCCGCCATGACGAGATAGTCGGCGGCAAGTTCAAGGCGTAAGGCGCGTGCCTGTTCCACGAATACCAGATACTGCTCTGCGAGCGCCAGAACGGAGATACGGGCAAGATCCACGCGCTGGCTCCGCGCAAGGTGGAGCAGCAGATCAAGCGGACCTTCAAATCCCTGCACATCGATGAGAAGCGACGGCTCGCTTTCACTGCGCTCGGAATCGCCCTGCCACAGTGCATCCATCGGCACGAGCGTGCCGTCTTTGCCGTCTGTGTCTGCTCCCGATGCCGCCAAACCCGTTTCCCTGCTGATAAGGTTCACCGGCGGATCAATCCGCCGATGACGTCAGTTTACCAATTTTTGACGATTACGCTATCAGTTCGAACATGGTGTTGAATTCTGCACGCAGTTCATCCTCATCGGAAAGATCGGGATCGCCCGCATAGACTTCCGCCAGATCGGCACGGCGCTTCGCCTTGCCTTCAAGAACCGGCACACGCGCTGCAACCTGCTTCAGTTCTTCCATCACGCCTGCGCAATAGAGAACCATATCACAACCGGCACCGATGATGCCGTCTGCAATATCGCCAAGGCCGCCCGAGAGCGCCTTCATGGAAATGTCGTCGCTCATAACGAGACCGTCAAACTGGATGACATCGCGAATGATCGTATTGATGACGGTCGGCGACAGCGTTGATGGGCGCTGCGGGTCGATACAATCGAACACGACATGCGCGGTCATTGCCATCGGCAGGTCATTGAGCGCCTTGAACGGCACAAAATCATGCGCGACCAGTTCATTCAGAGGAACGGTAACGCGCGCCAGTTCCTTGTGAGTGTCTGCAAACGCACGACCGTGGCCCGGCATATGCTTGACCACCGGCAGCAAACCGCCGGCAAGCAGACCTTCAGCAGCAGCTCGCCCCATCTCGGCAACCGCGTGCGGATTCTTGGAATAGGCCCGGGCACCGATAACATCATGTGCGCCTTCGACGGGTACGTCCAGAACCGGCAGGCAGTCCACATTGACGCCAACCTTCAGCAAATCGAATGCGTGCAGGCGGGCATGAAGCCATGCAGCGCGCAGGCCAGCTTCGCGATCACGCGCATAGATCGCACCGACTTCCGAGGCCGAAGGATAGTTTGGAACGAGTGGCGGACGAAGGCGCTGAACGCGGCCACCTTCCTGATCGATGAAAACCGGCGTCTGGTCCCGACCCGTCAGGTCGCGCATATGCGCCGTCAGCTCGGAAACCTGTTCCAGACTTTCGACATTGCGCGCAAAAAGAATAAAGCCCCATGGTCTTTCATCGCGGAAAAATGCGATTTCGTCCTCGGTCAGTTTCGTTCCCGACACACCGGCAATCCATGCCTTGCACTCTTTCATGCGCTCTTCCCCAAAATTGTCTGGAAATGCTGTACTCAAACAACCCTGCCCCGGTTTAACCGAAAAGAACAAGGCTTGGTAGTGGAATCGGGTAGGAGGGCATTTTAGGCCCTCCCCCCACACCACCGTACGTACGGTTCCGTATACGGCGGTTCATGAAG
>NZ_CADEAR010000044.1 GCF_902825325.1 Brucella tritici
TTCATAACAACAAAAGTCGCAATGAGGTCCAAAAGCCGACAGTGTCGAACGCACAAAAGAGCGATAGGAATCTAGCGCAAAGCTGCCGGCCATTTCGGCAACAAAGCACAAAAAATAAGACTAGATCTAGAGCGCGTTGCGGCACCAACGATTGGAACAAATATTATGGCCACTTTTATTCTGATACCCGGGGGATGGCAGGGCGGGTGGGTCTACGGGAACTTAGCAGACATATTGACGAGGCACGGGCACAACGTCGTGCCGGTAACGCTTTCGGGACTGGGCGATGTTCCTGCTCCAATGACCAACCTTGAAAGTCACATAGGCGAAGTCGCCGAATTGGTGCAGTCGCAGACCCACGATGATCTAGTTCTTGTCGGGCAATCCTATGGCGGGATGGTCGTGAGCGGCGTCGCAGACATCAAACCGTCGCGAATCCGGGCCCTGGTCTACGTCGATGCCTACGTGCCCGATTCGGGAGACTCTGTGTGGTCGCTGACAACACCCCGTTTTCGGGACATGTTTGTCGCAGGCGCAGCGGCTGACGGGTTGAATTGCGCGCCACCACCCAGTCTCGACCCGAGATGCCGCCCGCATCCGATCGGAACGTTTCTCCAATCAATTACTCTCACTGGACGCTGGCGAGATGTTCCGCGCAAAACATTCGTAGGCGCGCATGGCTGGGAAGGAAGTCCTTTCCTTGAGCTTTATCGACGCCTGAGCCACGAACCGGACTGGACAACCTTTTCGCTCAATTGCGGACACAACGTAGCGCGTCTGCAACCGGAGGCCTTAATTCGAATATTGTTGGAACAGAATTGATCGGCAAACCACCGCAGATCATCTGAGATGTCTCGGGATGACTGGGGCCCGCCACACCTAGTCTACCCGTCCAAATCGACCCCAGCATGCTTCGAAGCGACTGCTGTCATTGACTATTCGTCAGTATGCACACCTAATCCCCCACTTCAGTCTGGAATGGCTCATTCCCAAGCTGCAATTCAAGGGGTTGTGTTCTCAGCTGAGAACAGCACATTTGGTGATGTCGGGCTAAGTCACTCCACTCTGCGGTAGCTGGGCGACAGAACAATAATCTGACCCAATGCATTACTGCTGTCTTCAGTGTCCATACAAAACGGCGTTAATCTATCATTAACTTTAAAGTTGTTGACGACTCACCTAGATACAGTCATTCTGACGCTCAATCCTGCAATTATCCTTGTTGAGCGATTTTAATGATCCAGAGCGCCAATGTTACAAATGTCAAGCAAACCGTAGAAAAGTCGTTAACTCGGCTTATTGAAGCGGATGCAGACACACTAAGCGCTCAGCTTCAGCATCTTCGCGCTCGCGCATTCCCGCCGACAGCACAGAAAGAGTTACGTAAATTTGCTCCAGGCGAGGCCGCAAAGCTAATTGGAATCAGTGACGTCTATCTTCGCACACTAGTAAACGAAGGTGTTATCGGTGAAGCTGAAAAGAACGCAGCTGGAAGACGCCTTTACTCCCTGGACCAAATCCACTCTATCCGGAACTACCTTAGTAAAAATAAAAAGAGTTACGATCAACGTCGCCGGAATGACGATCGGCTTCAGGTGATCGCCGTTACGAACTTTAAGGGCGGCTCGGGCAAAACCACTACGGCTGCGCATTTGGCACAGTACTTTGCGCTTCGCGGTTATCGTGTCCTCGCCGCAGATCTCGACCCTCAGGCATCGCTGTCTGCTTTATTCGGAATACAACCAGAATTCGACCTCGAACCTAACGAGACACTTTACGGTGCAATCCGATATGACGAAGCTCAACGGTCACTAAAAAGCATCATCCGAACTACATATTTTAGTGGCCTCGACATCGTACCCGGTAATCTCGAACTGCAGGAATTCGAACACGAAACACCCCGAGCCTTGACTTCATCATCGCGATCAACTGACAAATTGTTTTTTACACGAGTAGCTTCAGCGCTGAAAAGCGTAGAAGACGACTACGACATCGTGGTTCTCGATTGCCCACCATCCCTCGGCTACCTGACCCTGTCAGCACTCTGCGCAGCAACTTCTGTACTTGTTACAATACATCCACAAATGCTGGATGTAGCATCTATGAGCCAGTTCTTGCACATGACCGCGGGGCTTTTTGATGTCGTCGAAAGGGCAGGCGGCAATGCCAACTATGATTGGTTTCGCTACGTGCTAACACGCTACGAACCTAACGACGGCTCTCAGTCACAGATCGCGGGCCTCCTCAAGGGTCTGTTCGGAGATAGAGTCTTGACCAATTCCATGGTCAAATCCGCCGCGATATCAGACGCGGGCATTACGAAGCAGACTCTTTACGAAGTCGGCAGAGAAAACTTTCATCGGCAGACGTATGATCGAGCGATCGAAGCTCTCGACGCAGTCAATCATGAACTCGAAGAGCTCGTTAGAGATGCATGGGGTAGAAAATGAACAAACGTCGTGATGCTTTACGAGATTTTTTAACTCCAATCACTTCCAACCACGAGTTCTCAGCTGAGAACACACCCAAGCGGCCACAGGTATCTTCGGGCGCATTACAAAGTATGAATGATGCGATCACCGGTCTTTCTAACGAAGCGGAGGAGCTCCGCAAAACACTAGCTGATGGTGAGTCCATAGTTGAGCTCGATGCACATCTCATTGATGCGTCCTTTGTAAAGGATCGCCTTGATGATTATTCGGGTACTGATTTTGATGCTCTATTGATTAGTATCCGGGAGAACGGCCAAGCCGTGCCTGTGCTCGTCCGACCGAAGCCCGATCAGTCCGGTCGGTATCAACTCGCGTACGGGCATAGGCGCGTCGCTGCTCTCAAACAACTTGGCCTGAAGGTCAAAACCTTCGTTCGAGAATTGTCCGACGACGAATTGATTATTGCGCAGGGCAACGAAAACCTTGAACGCAAAGATCTCACTTTCATTGAGAAAGCACTGTTCGCTCGACGCTTGGAAGACCGAGGGACAAGCAGAGCCGTAATCATGGCTACATTTGGAACCTCGTCCAGAGGCGTTTTATCCGAGATGATTGCTTTGGCTCGAAAGTTACCGGATGAGCTTATACAGGCTATTGGTGCGGCGCCAGGTATTGGACGACCGAAATGGGATTCGCTGGCTACACTACTAGGTAACAAGCTTAATTCTCTCGAAACCGTTATAAAATCCGAATCCTTTCTGAACCTAAATAGTACAGAACGCTTTGAGGCTATCTTTTCTTCGCTCAAGCAAGCGAACAAAGTAGTACCCAATTCAGTAGCCGAGGGATGGTGTTCCGATGACTCTCAATTACGAGTAGTCGCCAAGTCAAAGTCTAAAGTGTACGCGGTCGAATTCTCGGAGATCGAAGGAAAGGCCTTCGGTGAGTGGATTTCAGACAATATGAAACGCTTATACGACGAATACAAAGTAACAAAACAACGCAACTAGGAGATTCTAGCAAAAGAAAAAGGCCCCCAAACGTTACCGTAGTGGAAGCCTCTCTCAAAGTTCTAGCAGACTGAGAATCGCATTTCCCCGAATCGGTGTCAAGAGTCATAAGCGTCATTTTGGCGGGTGGATTTCTTTTGCCTTTCGAAAGGTGAGAGGAAATGCAAATTCTGGAGACAATCACGCCCACACAGTGTGGGCGAATGAAGATGTTTACCCAAAATCCTGAGCTACAGAAAGGGCAGAGGAGGGGCGTAAACCGTTGGGTAATCTACAAACAGCTCTGTGTGGCCAAATCAGCGCTTAAGCTGAATGATCGTTGCCTTGCAGTGCTCAGCTCGCTTTTGTCATTTCTGCCTGAAGATGAACTGAGTGAGAAAAACGGCCTCGTCGTTTTTCCGTCCAATCGCCAGCTTTCACTCCGGGCTCATGGTATGCCAGAGTCCACGCTTCGCCGACATCTCGCATTCCTGGTCGCAGCGAGGATCATTGAACGCAAGGATAGTCCGACACGTAAACGCTATGCTCACAAGGACAGGGAAGGGCAGGTCGAGCTTGCTTTTGGATTTTCCTTTGCGCCATTGCTTGATCGTGTGTCAGAAATTGCAGCAAATGCAGAGAAAATTCTCGCCGAACAAAAAGCACTGAAGCGTCTTCGCGACGAAGTATCGGTCTTGCGAAGAGATATCGCGTCGATTTTTGCCGAAGCGGCCGAAGAAACTGGCAAGCTTTGTGAGAGTCTGGAAGAAGTGTTCGTTCGCTTCCGTGAGGTCGTCGACGCTATTCCTCGCCGCGCATCTCTCGCCCAACTGGCCACTGTCAGCGCTAATCTTGAAGCCATTCGTGGTGAATTGGATAATGCCTTGAAAACAAAAGGCATTGTTCCGGAATTGAGCGGCAGCGTCGCTCAGTTTGAGCGGCAGCATATTGAATCCCTGCCAGAATCCCTTTTTGAATTTCAAAATGGTAAAATGATTGATTTGAAAGAGCCTTCTTCGGAAAGCTTTGTTGCTGTGAGCCTCGAAAGAGAAGATCAAGTTCGGGCTTCTCCTTCAATCTCTCTCGATCAAGTGCTTCGAACATGCCCGGATATCCGCGAATACGGGATAAACGGGATCGGCACATGGCGGGAACTTCTTGATGCGTCACGAATTGTTTCCGGCTTTCTTGGCATCAGTCGCTCGGCCTATCAGGAAGCAGTCCATTTCATGGGGGCAGAATCCGCATCGACGGCCATCGCCTGGATTCTCCAGAAACTGGCCTCGATCAATTCGCCAGGCGGATATCTGCGATCTTTGACGGAGAAGGCGAGAGGAGGGACCTTTTCAATCAGCCAACTGTTGTTTTCAGGAATGAAAGCACACGGAAATCTGGTTGCGGGATAATCATGGATCCGTGCCAACAAAAAGATAATGTAGAGCGCAATAACCCGTGTCACCTTGGGTTCGGCGCTAATGAATGCCAGGTCATCAGAGAGAATGCGTGAATGTCAAAATCGTTGACCCCCATCCTGCTTTTGACAGCCCTCGGTGTTCTGACATCCGTCCCGGTATTGGCCCAGGAGCATCAGGAAACAATCATCTTGTCCGTTTCGCCGAAATGGGTGCGGTGGGCCGATGTTTACAAGGTTCAGCCAGAGCGCCCGGATGATCCCTATTATCATGTACGGGTCATAGAGCGGCAGAAAGACTGGCAGTTCAATGAACTTGCTTCCCATATGGCTGTTACACCGAAAGCGCTCACAGCGAGCCGTGTCAGTAAGAAAGCAAGAACCTACAATTACAAGGACGTGGAGATCCGCAGCGCATACCACCGCTGGCTGGATGATCCAGCAACACGCTCCGAAGTTCATGTTTGTGGCGCGGATATTCTCAGCTGTCTCAAACAGTTGCCACCACGTTAAAGAAGGATCGATTAATGCTCAGGTTAATCTACGGCGTAGTTCTAACGGCATCGTTTTGCGGAGTAGCTGGAGCTGAGGATGTTGGCGGCGTCGCCTTTGAAAACAAGCTGGCCGAGTGTGTGACGGTCACAGGCGAGAACGCTGTTTTAAAAGCGAATGCCATTACGGTGAAAACCCATTTTCAATTGCATAGGCCAATTGGCGACTGCGGATGCTTCTCGGCTCGGGCGATCTACACAAGCAGCGTCACTATAGAGCGTGTGCAAGAAATGCTGCAGCAAGGCATTATTCCCATCAACAGGGATGCGGTGAAGACGCTCGTTCTTGCGAGCGAGGCAAGTTTGGTTGGCAATCGGAAAATAAACGTCCAATTGACTTGCGCAAGACCCACATAGCCAACTGATGAGTGCGGTGATTAACCCAATATAGTCCTCCACTGTCATGTCAGAAAAGACGACCAATGGGGATCTTGATTTACCTTCGTTCCCACGTGCCGGTGTAGATACGATGACAATAAGCTTTCACAGAATGAAAGCTACCTTGACTCCGGGTTTGACGATTATCGCGATTATTCTCTGACGGGATTCTCCCATTTTGACCTTTAATATTAATCTCCACCTGTCGTGAGTTGGCACATTTGCGCCAGGCCGAACCAGTTGATGGCAATTTCGTTAGCGATAGCACACAGGGCTACGCCCACCTGGGCGACTATAAGCGCTCCGTCCCCCACACGAACGGCCATTCCGCATGACGTCATATGGGCAATCACACGTGCCAACATATGGAGACCGAATAGGTTGACCTGATTGATGCGCCGAAACCGCGCGATTTGCGGCAGGCGGCGCCATTATTCGAGGGGCGGAAACTGGGTTTTGAGGTAAAGGCGGCGGATTTTCGGCCAGGTATCGCTCGGAAATCCATCCCGTTCGATTGGCATAAGTGACGCTGAACCATCCGGAACGGTAGTTCACAACGTTCACCCTTTTACCTTTCCCGATAACCGTACTGACGCGTGCAGTTAACGACGCCTCGGTTCTCATGTTTACCCTGGCGGTCGAATATAGCCATTTTCCGATGAAAGGATGCTGGTCAGCCAATGGCGGCGGCTGGTTTGTCTGTCGGTGAGTCGTTGCCTGCATGAAGCCTAGAGGCTGCGGAGCCTGCTCGGTTGCCGGGATTGAAGTTTTTGGTTGAACTGCATCTAGTGGCGATACTGGGGCCGGCGTGTCACTCCCGAAAACCTTCGCGAGAATGAACAGGGCAGCTGCCCCTAATATCCAGTTGGTTGCCTTCGACAATTTGGATCCCCCAATCCCTCAAAGGATCAAAGCAAAATTTTCAGGGGCTGTCGAGATAAAGCCTTACTTTCGGCATTCAGCCCTGCGGTGTATCGCAATATGATACAAAACTATTGACTCCTGGCTGTATCAGGATATGATACAAGCCGCAGGAGTAACATATGATCCGTTCCTACAAAGACGCCAGAACCAGAGCCGTTGCAGGCGGCAAAGCGCCAAAGGGGTTTCCGGCAGATTTGATAAGAACAACTGTTCGTAAACTTACCATGATCGATAGTGCTGTAATTCTCGATGATCTTCGCTCTCCTCCCGGTAACAGGCTGGAAGCTCTGAAGGGGGACCGTAAAGGGCAGCACTCGATCCGCATCAACGATCAGTGGCGCATCTGTTTCATTTGGACCGATGCTGGCGCTGAACAAATCGAAATTGTTGACTATCACTGAAAGGAAGAAGCCATGACCAGTAAACTCCCCCCGGTCCATCCCGGCGAAATCCTTCGGGAAGAATATCTCATCCCGCTCGGGATGAGTGCAGGCGCGCTTGCCAGGAATCTGAATGTTCCTCGCACTCGCATTGAGCGTCTGGCGACAGAGCAGACTGCCGTTACACCTGACACGGCTCTGCGCCTTGCGAAGTTCTTCCGCACCACGCCCGAATTCTGGATGAATTTGCAGTCAGGTTACGACCTTAAAACAGAGGCGGTAGCTATTCAGGATCAGCTTTTAGCCATCCATGAACTGAAAGCAGCCTGATTTACCATATATTGATGCAGAGCAGGCGCCTTTCCCAGTAAGTCCCAATCGTTTCACGCTAACGACGAAACCGATGGTGTGAGATGCGAAAGGTTCTTTTGGCAGCGTGTGGTTTCTTCTTGTCAGGGAAGGGGCACCCATCGCTCCTTGGATTATTCGACTTTATCCTGAAGGAGAAAACCAAGGACTACAAATTGCCCTTGAATTTGGTAGAGAAGCTGCAAGCGCGGTTGCGTCGAACTGCCCTGTGCCGGGTCACTGTGACTGAACTGATTTTGCTGCATGAACGCTATTATGACGCAAGTTTTGACTATTTTTTCAAGCGTAGCGGTCGAGATTCACTCTGGTCACGCTCAAGTTAATGTAGTGGTGCCCTGAATGAAAAATAGATCTTTCATAGCGGTCGTCATCGCGATTGCACTTGCCGGAATTAATGTCCCCGTGCGGGCCGACGGTTTCAAAATCCACGAGCTCACGCGCATCAAGCAGGAGTTCTGGTCGATTTTCGATGCCTCTGCGTATCATGCGGAAGAACCGACTAACTTTCGGATGTCCTGCTGCGGAACAGATGACGACCAGCATTTGATGATCGCTATCGATCGCCATGTCGACGGTGAGCGCAACGAATAGCCCACGTCTTTCGTGATTGACGGAATGGGTTTCCGGCTGGCAGTCAAAACTTTTGCTTTG
>NZ_CADEAR010000045.1 GCF_902825325.1 Brucella tritici
AGACGAACTCATGCTTCAACTAAAAAATTGACCCGCCGCTATAATGATAAGGTGGCGGTTTGGCCTGCCGCCGGTTTCATGGACATCGAGGTAAGATATTCTCCTGAAACCGGAGAGCATGAATGCAAAGACGAATATTCAGCCGCGAGTATAAGCTTGAGGCTGTGAAGCTTGTCAGGGAAAGTGGGGTCACTGTTGAGCAGGCTGCTCGTGATCTTGATGTCCACGAGAATGTGTTGTGCAAATGGGTTCGTGAATACGGCGACGATCCCAGCCAGTCGTTTCCTGGAAAAGGCCAGATGAAGCCGGAGCAGCTTGAGATCGAGAGGCTTCGGAAAGAGGTCGCCAAGCTGAAGGCGGAGCGCGCCCCGAGGGCGTTCTTTTGAAGGGGGGCAATCAAAACTTTCTCACTAACAATTATTGCCCCATACTTGATTACGATTGGCTATTGCCATTTTCGTTGGCATTTTTGCCCCACCAACGATCACAAAATGCGTTGATGTTCTCTGACTGGAAGTCTGGAAGACGTTCGATAATTGTTGCAAAGGGCCAATCCCACCAGGCAATATCGGTAAGCTTCGAAACGATTACAGGTTCAAAGCGTTTCCGTATGAGCTTGGCCGGCACACCGCCGACCACGGTGTAAGGCGCAACATCCTTGCTGACGACCGCGCCAGCCGCCAGAACCGCGCCATTACCTATTTTCACACCGGGCAGTACGATGACCCCGTGCCCGATCCAGACATCATGTCCGATAATCACACAATCAGCGGCGCGTCTTGTGAAAAAAGTCAGATCGCGGTCAGCGTCATGCGAATAATATTCTGGACAATAGGTAAACCGGTGCATGGAGGGGCGGCTCATCGGGTGATTGGGCGCTCCGATCCTGACCTCGGCAGCGACAGCGCAGAACCTTCCAATCACCGCATTTTCGACGATGCAACGTTGGCCGAGATATGAAAAGTCGCCCAGCTCCACGGTGTGGAGTGAAGTATCGTCCAGTATTTCGCAGCAGGTTCCTATTCTGGCGTCCCTCAGTTGTACCGAGGGATGAATAACCGTCTCGGCAATTTTCGGACGGGGAACTGGATATGTGTCTGTCATTTCTGCTCTCCAAGGGTTGAAAACCCCTTTTGTTAGAGGGGTTTCCCCGTGGCCCGTGATCTCGTAGCCAGCAATCTCACGACTTCGATGATAGATGGAGAGGATTGCTCCAGGCACGTTTGCTGTTCTCATCGCAGATTACCAGTCTTGCCCATCCGCCTCTGAATTTTTCCAGAGGAAGCCTTGCATGACGAATGCCTGCTCCCATTACACTTTGCGAGCGGGCAGCCTCGCCGATGAGCCATACCGTGTTTACCGGGCTCATTTCAACATTCAGGAAATCCCCATCGATTTCTACATGATGAAAATCTGGCCCTTGCGATGCATAATAGGCACCAGATTTCAATGCGCAGAGAATCGCTTCCGGTGTATTGGCTTGCGCTTTGACCATGACCCAGCCGCAACAGACTTCCGCCAGGTAACGATGGGCATCATCGGTGGCGATTACGCCCGTCGGACGCCCATTATTGAGAAGCTGGTCGATCAAATAGCCGCCGTCGCCCCGACCGGTCTCTTTGTCGCTAATTGAATTGAAAACTTCGACCGCATGTACCTGCGGCAGGGAGAGCGCATCTTCAAGGGTCAGCCCATACCAGCCGGGATGGGCTATTGAGACAAAGGCACCTGCATCGAGTGCACGCTGGGCAAGCTCACGGCCGGTCTCGTGTGCATGGGGAGGGGCAAAGTCGAGAGGAAGTCCGTTGGCCACCAGGTGCCATATTTCGCCGTTGGCTATGGAAGGAGCATGAAGTTCGGCTCCGTTGAGAGTCGTGAAACCGTCCCGTCGGAAAGCGAATGTGTCTACAATCGGAAAACCATATTGCTCCATGAAATGGTCTGTCAGGCTGATAAAATCATAACCGGCATTTTGGTAGAAAGAGCAGACTCTTTCCGGCGTCGGGTTGCCGTCGGATATGGATGAGTGGCAATGCAGGTTTCCGCGTAAAAAAGTACCGGCAGTTTCGAAGGCTGCGAGCATGGCTGTGCTTTCGTTTAATGTTGGTTGTCGGATAGCTGGAGGGTTTTGGAATATGTCAGGTACGAGGCCCGCGCCGATTTATCACTATCAAGTGTTGGCATTGGCAAGGCGCATACCCGACCGTCTCGATACACGGTAAATTTACGGGGCAGCATTTTGGTGCGCATACCGGGCACCCATTCTTCGGAGGGCGAGGTCATTGCTTTGAACTGCGCTCCGGTCTCGGTTCGCAGCTCGACCGCAAGATGGGTTCCAAAATCTGTCACGCGCAGCACCGTCGCGTCCCATTCGCCATTTGCCCTTTGCAGGCACAGATCCTCGGGGCGGATCGCCAATGTCGCCGGACCGTCGGAAAGCGATACGGGGAGGGCGATGCCACCGGCTCTCAAGCTTCCTGCATGGACATCACCAGCGAGAAGGTTCATCTGGCCGATGAAACCGGCGACGAATTCTGTCTGGGGCTGCCTGTAGACGACATCCGGTCGGTCGACTTGTTCGATCCGGCCGTCGCGCATGATCGCTACTCGATCGGCAAGTGCCAGCGCTTCATCCTGTCCGTGGGTCACGAAAATCATGGTGATCCCCGCCCGATGCTGAATCTCTCTAACCTCTTCTCGTAGTCGCTCGCGCAGATGCTGGTCCAGACTGGCGAAGGGTTCGTCAAGCAGTAGGATTTTAGGTTCCAGAACCAATGAACGTGCCAGGGCTACGCGCTGTTGCTGCCCTCCCGAAAGCTGGCTCGGGCGACGATTGCCATAGCCGGTGAGGCCCACCATATTGAGCGCACGTTCCGTCCTCGTCCTGATCTCTTCACGGCCAAGCCGTCTGAGCTTCAGCCCGAATGCGACATTGGCAAACACATTCATATGTGTCCATAGCGCATGGCTCTGAAAGACCATGCCTGTTGCCCGTCTCTCGGGCGGGACATTCGTAACGTCAGCCCCATCGATCAGGATAGAGCCTGTGCTTGGGCGTTCGAAACCGCCTATCATTCTGAGGACTGTCGATTTGCCAGAGCCGGACGGACCGAGAAGGCAGACGAGTTCGCCTTCGTCGACATTCAGGGAGACATCTTCGACGGCGCGGGTGGAGCCGAATGTCCGGCTGAGGTTTTTAACTTCGAGTTTGGTCATAGCAGGCAGCTCCGTTTTCAGGCCCCTAGCGCCCGGCCTAAAGCCTGGGCGCCGAGAAAGCGGCGGACAGAGATCAAGAGGACGAAGGATGGAACCCACATGATGAGGGAGAGGATTGCGCCGTACTGAACCACCAATTCGGAATTGATGAACCGGATCATCAGAAGCGGGACAGTACGTACTTCAGGTGCACCGATGAGCCATGCGACTTCAGTTTCGTAAAAAGTGTTCACGAAGGTCAGCAGGACGGCTGCGGATATGGCCGGGAGCACCTGAGGCAAGGTTACGGACCAGAACACTCGCAATGGTCGCGCACCGACATCCCGAGCTGCTTCTTCCTGCCGTCGATCCACATTCTGAAATGCTGATACGGGTATCCACACCATGAACATCAGCGTGGAGACCAACTGGATCAGAACGACGCCCCAGAAATTGCCGATGAGCCCGAGGCCGATGAATATTGTCGCAATAGTGATGTACAGCCCGAATTTGGGGAAGGCGTAGACAGCAAGGAACGACATGAACAATAAATTTCGTCCCGGAAAACGCATTCTGGCGAACGCATAGGAAGCAGGCAGGCAGATTATGGTCGACAGTGCCGTCACGATAGCAGCGAGCGATAGCGAGGTGGTCATCGCTTCGCGCACATCTACACGGCCGAGTACGTCATACCAGTACCGCAAGCCGAATTTTTGCGGGATGACGGCAGGATAGCGCCATACCTCGGTGAAAGCCCATACAGCAACATTTATCAGCGGCAGCAGAATTGCGACCGACAGCAGGGCCGCTATCGTCAACCCCTTCCAATCGAACCTTGACGACCAGTGAGAACTTGAAATCACGACGAACCTTCCCTTCTGGTTCGAGCGACAGAACGCACATAGAATATGGCAAATGCTGCGCAGATGATGAACGTCACCACTGCCTGCGTTCGTGCCTGGATCGGATTGTCGGCATCAATGATCGTGCGGCGCATAAACGGCCCCATCATTTCGGGCGCCGCTGGACCGAGCAGGTAAGGAAGGGTGAAGGCTGAAAACAGGCCCAGAATAATGAATGACGCAGCGACCAGCAGTGTCCCGCCGATTCTTGGTAAAATAATATACCAGAAGACAGGGATGTTACCGGCGCCGACATCTCTTGCGGCGTCTATAGAGGCGCGTGAAACGTTTGACAGGCCCGCCAGAATAATGAGCAGGGTCAGTGGGAGGTTATCCCAAACTAGGCCGATAATCGGCCCCCAAGGTGTCAAATAAGGAGAAGGGATTTTGGGAAGCCCTAGCGCCGTCAGAAGCGTGTCAACGGTTCCATTCGGACCGAGGGTGCGTATGAGTGCATAGGCGAGCAGGATAGAGGGTACGAAAAGTGGAAACAGCGCCAATGCCTGAACATAGCCGGCGAGCCGCGTTTCAGAAAAACGTAGATAAAGCGCGATCGGAATGCAAATAGCCAAAAGAAGGATTGTGCAAATTAGCGCAACCCACACTGTCAGCCAGAGATTGCTAAGGCTGAAGCTGTCGGAAAAAAAGAAACGGTACGCGTCCAGACTGAAAACATATCCATTCGTTGCTTCCACGGTCAATGTATCGAAGATCGACAGTATGACCGGATAGATGATCAATGTCAGAACCAATGTGACGGGAATGGCAACGAGGAGGAGGCCCAACAGCCCCCTCCAGAAGATGCCGGATTGTGCTGGGCGCACCCGGAGGGAAGTCGTTTCAACGCTTGACATTGGGTGCTACGGTACGGAACCAGCCGTCATTGATAGCAGCAGCCCATGGGCCACCGGGGAAGGTCGGGATCGATGCCGGTTGCAAGGTCGCATATTTTTCTGCGAGTTCCTTGGGGAGTTTTTCCCAGGTGATTGCAGGAAATGCTCCGATTTCGGTCACTACTTTGGTTTGTATTTCTGGGGAAAGCACCATGTCCGCCAGCTTCAGTGTGGCTTCTAGGTTTCCGGCGTTTGTCGGAACTGTCATTTTGGCGAAACCGCCGGAGAACGCTAGATCCTGAAGCTGAACAAAGCCGATGGTTTCCGGCAATACACCCTTGTTAATGGCATCCAGCGCCATGTCGGACCATACCGGGGCCATGATGACGACACCTTGGGCGAGCAGCTGGATGGACTGCATGTTGTCAGCCGTGTAGGAGCCAGGGCCATAGGTATAGGGAGCGATTTCCTTCAGAATTTCGAAACCCTTTGCCAGAAGCACATCGCTCTCGCCCTTGGCGTAGTTATCGATGCGAAACAGTGAAGGATCGCGACCGTTGGCTTCGTGAATGGCGCGGCGTACGAAATTGCCGCCCGAGCCACCAGTGTCGGGCCGATTGTAGACGAATTGGCCCGGATTGTTCTTCATCCAGGCTACGAGCTCGGTCCAGCTGGTAGGCGCATCCTTCGGGTCGAGTTTTGTCTTGTCATATGCGAGGACAACTTGGGTTCCCCGATAAGGAAGGCCGTAATCTGTTTCCAGGGTGACAGGATTGATGCTCGCATAATTGCTCAGCCCGGCCTTCTTGAAGTCCACCCATAGCCCCTTCTTGATCGCCCCTGCAGGCAGATTGGGATCGTTCTCGTCGAAGAGATCGACTTGAGGATCGGCGGCGGTGCCGAGAGCAGCAAGGGTCCGTTCAACAATCGGCGCAATTGCGTTGCGTGCGCTGACGACATTGAGCTTGTAGCTTGGATAGGCCTTCTCATAGGTCGGCTTGATGATGTTATTCCAAAAATTGATGATGTTGGAATCGCCCGTTATATAAACATCGATACGGTTTGTATCTGCGATGGCGGCCGCCGGCGCTGCCATTAGGGCCGCAGCTACCAGCACGGAACCAATAAACTGTCTGCGTTTCATTTTCGTCTCCAGATCGAAAACAGCGAACGGCACTTTTGCGCCGACGGGCTTTGGGGAATGTCGCATGAGCCGGACGGTGACTCACTGGCGTTGATGTTGGTCACTGGGACGTTAATGTCCCTGAAGAAGGCATTATCTGGAGTCCATGTAATTTGTGTGACAGCTGTAGGTACAGCTTGATTTTTTGGCGATAATCTTCCATTTAAAAGTCGAAATCAGATCGGGGTGCATGTGAAATCACAATGGAAATTAGTTTACGAGAGCCTGAAGTCCGACATTGAGAGCGGAAAGATCGCGCCCGGTGCGCGGCTGCCCACGGAACATGAACTCTCCGGGCAGATGTCGGTTAGCCGTAATACCGTAAGGCGCGCGTATCTCGCGCTTTCCCAAGACGGCGCTATCCGGATCGTCAATGGCAGGGGCAGTTTTGCCATGCGTGCCGACGTCACCTATGAAATCGATGCCGTATCGCGCTTTCGCGATGTGCTGGAGCAACAAGGTTTATCGAGTTCACTGCGGCTGATGGATACGTCAACGGTTCTTGCGGATGATGGGCTCGCAACGAGGCTTCACGTCGATGTGGAAACGCTGGTGCTGTCACAGACCTCCGTCATCATGGGGGATGGGGTGCCATTCATTTTGACGACGCGGTATTTCCCTGCCGATCTGATTGAGAGATTCCAGGAAAAGCTTTTGCAGACGCGTTCGTTCACTCAAGTT
Organism: Brucella tritici; assembly: GCF_902825325.1. Taxonomy (GTDB): domain Bacteria; phylum Pseudomonadota; class Alphaproteobacteria; order Rhizobiales; family Rhizobiaceae; genus Brucella. The sequence continues at coordinate 6,795 of NZ_CADEAR010000045.1, forward strand.
CTTGCTGAAGCCGGTCTAGGCGAGCTTCGTCGTAAATCGACAACGGTTGGAGCGCGGCTTGCTGACGAACGCGAAGCCGCACTTCTGGAATGCCCACAGAACGCTCTGCTGCTCGACGTTACCGCCACAGGCGCATTGGCCGACGGGCGAGTGGTGGAATGGCAGCATGCTGTTATGAACAGCCGCCTGATAAAGCTTTCGTTTACAAGCGATTAATGTTTGAGAGGGGTGCGTTAAATCCTGGCCTGCACCACCAGCGAGGCGCATAGCTGGAGAAGACGGGGCAGGCGTTTGGGAATTGAGCAAGGACATGGAGTCGGTCCTGCGGAATTGAGCGAGCGCGTCGACATTATTCGCACCACCCCAGTCACAGACTAGGATCGGGACTTTATCACGTTGTTGTTATAATTAAGTTTTACACAAGGAGGAGATTATGAGCACTGAGCTTTTCTGGCTTTCTGTTGCTGACTGATCGGCTCTTGAACTGCACCTGTGTTGATTGCCGCTGAG
>NZ_CADEAR010000046.1 GCF_902825325.1 Brucella tritici
GGACGCGGACAGACCATCCTGCTCGAACGCGAAAGGATCAAACGAGACACGATCAAAAAACGCCGCTTGAACCACCAGGCCAAAGCGGCTTAAATCAACCCCTAAACCGAGCCGGAAACTCCAATCTTCAAAAGCACAAATAGTCTCAAATCATTCGACGACGGACAGTTTTCGTTTCGCGACAAATCGACGAGTATCCGCCAGAAGGCGTCGCGCGCGATCGGATCGACTCCTGAGGTGGGCTCATCGAGTATCAGGAGGTCGGGGGAATGAATCAATGCAGCGGCAAGCGACATGCGCTGACGGATGCCGAGAGGGAGGTTGTTCGGTAGAACGTCCAGAACCTCGTCGAGCCCCAGTCGCCTGGCCAGCTCCGAAATGCGATCAGCGACCTTTTTCATCGACATCCCGAAGAGGCGGCCGTTCAGCTCAAGATTCTGCCGCACCGTCAATTCGGAATAGAGCGAGAAAGCCTGACTCATATAACCTACACGGTGTCGCATCGCGACATCTTCCCCCACGACTGGCCTGCCAAAGATTATGGCCTCTCCGTCGCTAGCCGGTAGAAGACCGGTAAGCATCTTCATTGTGGTCGTCTTGCCGCAGCCGTTTGACCCCAAGAAACCGAAGATTTCGCCTTGAGGGATCCGAAAACTTACGTCATCGACAGCGGTGAAGTCCCCGAACCTCATGCTGAGGTGATGGGCTTCTATGGCGTAATATTCATTACCAGACAAAATACGAGGTGGTATGACCAGAGCGACGTGATCTTGGGACACGTTCTTCGGGAGCAGTTTGATAAATGCCTCGTCGAAATCGCTGGTCCCGGTTTTTGCCATGAGCTCGGAAGGGGTGCCTGTTCCTATCACCCGGCCAGCATTCATTGCCACGACCCAGTCGAAACGGGCAGCCTCCTCCATATAGGCTGTCGCGACAATGATGCTCAGGCTCGGGCGCTCCGCGAGGATCGCCGCGATCAGGTCCCAAAACTGTTGGCGCGAAAGCGGGTCAACCCCGGTTGTCGGCTCGTCGAGAATGAGAAGGCCAGGATCGTGGATCAAAGAGCAGCATAACCCGAGCTTCTGTTTCATCCCGCCAGATAGCTTACCTGCCGGCCGCTCGGCAAAGGGTGTCAACCCTGTGCTCTTCAAGAGGCGAGAAATCCTCTCGCCCCGTTCTTTCTTGTCTTGTCCGAACAATCTGGCGAAGAAGTCGACATTCTCGAAGACGGAAAGAGTAGGATAGAGGTTCCTGCCCAGGCCCTGAGGCATATACGCTATGCGAGGGCAGATCTTTCCTCTGTGCCGGGCATCGGAGATGTCGCCGCCTAGTACTTCGATCTCTCCGCTCTGCATGGCGCGTGATCCGGAAAGCAGCGAAAGCAGCGAGGATTTTCCGACCCCGTCCGGTCCCACCAAACCAACCATGCACCCGGATGGTATAGACAGCGATACATCATCAAGCGCGACCGTGTGACCGAAGGTAAGGGTGACGCTTGTCGCCGACGCTACGGCCGAGCGCATACTCAAAGAACCGGCTTGGACACTTTCGCCTGCAGCGTATGGGTCCATAATATCCACTCAGTTAATCAGGTTGTTACTGAGGTTCTGAGGCCAATCGGTCTCGGGATTAAGCCGAACATAAACCAACCCGGGGAGGCCCGTTTTCACGTATGCGATGTGCTTCTTGAGCAGTTCTTTCGGTATCCTGGCACGAACTCGGAATGTCAACTTCTGGCGCTCGTCCTCGGTTTCCACGGTCTTTGGAGTAAATTGAGCGACATCCGCGACGAAGGATATTTCTGCGGGGATCGTAAACTGGGGCGCCGCGTCGAGCACGATACGCGCCTCCGATCCCAGCGCCACTCTGCCGGCCTGTGCCGTGGGCAGAAAGAAAGTCATATAAACGTCGCTAAGGTCGACCATCGTCAGAATTCGGCCGCCAGCTGGTAACACTTCTCCGGGCTCGGCCACGCGATATTGTACGCGACCATCACGAGGCGCCTTTAATACGGTATCTTCGATATCGGCGTTGATGCTGTCGATCTGAGCCATCGCCGCATCAACTGCGGCTTCCGCGTCTACGACTTGGGCCTTCGCCGCATTGATTGCAGCATCGGAACTCGCAAGTGCGGCTTGTGCTGAAGCGACGGCAGCGCGAGCCTGCTGTTCTGCTGCCTCTGTTTCATCCACCACCTGCTGAGAGACGGTATTGTTGTTCAAGAGCTGTCTGGAACGGGTATTGGTTTTGATGGCTGAGTTAAGTTGCGCCTTCCGCTGCTCTATCACAAAAAGCGTCGATTCTCGCTCCGCTTCCCGTTGCTTCACAAAACTTCGAGCAGTGTCGATAGCGATTTGCGCGCGTCTCAAGTCCGCCTCAGCTTGCCGCTTTCTTGCCTCCAGTTGGGCTGTCTCCATCCGCGCAAGAACTTGTCCGGCAATCACAAGAGCGCCCTCATTGACAGCAACCTCTTGAAGGCGACCGCCGGATTTCGTGGAAACATCTATCTCTACTGCCTCGATACGCCCGTTGCTGAAGGCAGTTCCTTCAGTCGGCGCTGGCGCGCTGATCGTGGACCAGCCCCAATAGCCGACGGCAAGCACAACTAGTACGGTGAGCGCAACTGCGAACTTCGGATAAGATCGGCGAGGGCTCATCTTGTATCCCTTGTAAAAAACCGGCAGGCGGAAGCGCATCCGGTCCGGACAGACTGCCGTGCGTACCGGCACCCCGCCCGCTCATTCTACGATGAAGCGGAGAGCACCTGGACGGAGGATCATTACCGTACGGGGGGTTAAAAGCTTGATGATGCCCTTGAGCCGAAGGCAGGTGAAGACTCGAGAAACCGTTTCTATGCTCAGACATAGATGGTCCGCGATGTCCACTCTTGGCATTGCCAGTTCGATCACGCCGTTTGAACCTTGCCTTGCATCCAGATCGACCAGAAACGCGGCGACGCGTTCGATTGGATCGCGATAGCCTAGAATGAGCAGGTTGCGTTGCGTTCTCTCCATGCTCAGCACCAACGGCGTCTCATCACTGCCGCCTGGGTTAAGGCCGGAGGAAGCCAGGATGGACGTCACGCTCATCGCCTCCGCAAAGAAGGCTCTCTTACTTCCTGCCTCGAAACCGAAGATATCACCAGCGTACTCGAACGAGCATATCTGGCGGCGGCCATTCGTCAGGAGTCTAAATATCCTTACCGCGCCGGATTCAACGCGGTACGTCGCACGCCTGACTTGGCCGGGTTCATAGATCGTGTCGTTCGCTTGGAACGTCATGGTTTTGCTTCTTGTCGCCCGTGGACCGAGCAAGAGGTGATGGCTTGCTCTTTCGAAAGAGGGGACTGCAGTTCGGCTTTCCATTCCAGCCTCCGGATCAACAGATTCCATGCAAAAAAACGAAGTGCGTTTGTGGCGGCGCCAATTATTGAACTGCGCGCTCCGAGAATGCCGATGTTGTAAACTGATGTACTGGGCTTGAGGATGTGCACTCTCGTCGAGGTCAGAGTACATCATAACAACTGCTTTATCACAGATTTGTTCCTGATGTGTGGGCTAGTTTTGCCGCCTTTCAAGACATCCTTTCGTAGCGTTAACAAAGAGTAAGACGCTTAATACCCGGCCGTCTCTTTCCATGCCTAGTCCAGGTATTTTGAGATTAACTGAGCCAGTTGGCGCTAGTGATTCGACAGATGGTTATCCATCTGACAGGTCCGTCATTTCGCTGGTTAATCGGCTTGATTGCAGCAGAACTTCCCACGCGAATCGTTTGGTGAACTGATCAGGCTGATACAAAAGAGCAGCCGGTCAAGACCTGATTAAGATTGACTTTGGACGTGAACGGGACCCCTCGGATTTAGGCAAAGTTATCTTCAGCACCCCATTTTCGAAATGAGCATCCACCTTGTCCTCGTCCAGATCATACCCAATCGGGATCTGCCGCTCGAACCGGCCGTAGAACCGCTCTGCGAGTTTTGAGTCCTTATTCTCCGTTTCCGCGGTCTTTTCCCCCTTCAACGTCAAAACACCATCGTTTATTGAAAGATCGATATCCTTCTGCTCCATTCCTGGAAGATCGGCCACGATACGAACTGCGGCCTCCTCGTCCGTGATGTCGATCTTCGGCCAAGTGTCGAACTCGGATCCGAACCACAACTGGCCCGTGGTCCCTAACCTAAATGCTTCGTCAAATAGACGATCGACCTGATCGTGTAGCGACTGAAGCGGATCACGGCGCGCAGGAATGGTGGAGAAGGTTCCGCGAGCGTTGCGATGCCATGGGATAAGGTTATGGAGATTCATTTTGCCTGTCCTTTTTCTGTCACTTGATGAGCTGTGTCATTCGTCTGCAGCTGGGCACCTTCCTGCTTCGCCACTTGGTCGAAGGTGACCTTGTGTCGTTCATTGTCCCAAATAGCCTTCACCTGCCCGCCATCATGAATCTCGTTCGCCAGCATCGCCTTTGCCAACTGTGTTTCGAGCTCCAGACGGATAAGCCGGCGTATCTCTCGGGCACCGAACTCGGGTTGGAAGCCCGCGTCCGCAAGATGCTCCAGCAGTGTCTCGTCGATTTCCAAGGCAACGCCCTGGGCACGGCTGGTGCGCTTCACTCGCTCTAGCTGCAGCTGAAGAATGGCTTTGATATTGCTGCGGCTGAGGGCATGGAAGATGATGATCTCATCTATTCGGTTGAGAAATTCGGGCCGGAAGTGGCGGCGTAGGACTTCCATGATCTGCGGCTTCAGGTCGCCGTCGTCAGGCTCATCGTTCTCACTGTCCCGTAGGTGGGCCTGAATGATGTCAGAACCAAGGTTGGAGGTAGCGATGAGAATAGTGTTCGTGAAATCAACCAACCGCCCTTTGCCGTCCGTAAGTCGTCCATCATCGAAGATCTGCAACAGGATGTTGTGAACATCGGGGTGAGCCTTCTCTATCTCGTCAAGCAGGATGACGCTGTAAGGCCGCCGGCGGACGCGCTCGGTTAGTTGACCACCTTCTTCATATCCGACATATCCTGGAGGCGCCCCGACGAGGCGCGCAACAGCATGCCGCTCCATGTACTCTGACATGTCGATGCGGATCATGGCATCTTCGTCGCCGAACACGGTTTCCGCAAGGGCCTTCGCTAGTTCAGTTTTCCCTACGCCGGTTGGACCGAGAAATAAGAAGGTCGCGACGGGCCTGCTATTTTCGCGCAAACCTGCGCGAGCTAGCCGGACAGCGTCGCTGACAGTCTCAACCGCCTCTTCCTGCCCAATCACCCGCTGCTGGATACGTTCTTCGATGTTGAGAAGTCGTTGCCGTTCCTCGGCCGTCAGCTCGGTGACTGGTACCCCGGTCAGCTTTGAAACCACCTCTGCGACATGTTCGGCCCGAACCTCTGCGCTCGCCAAGCCCCGTTCGCGGCGCCAGCGAGCACTCGCTTGCTCCAGCGCCTTGCTCTTCTCCTCATTTTGCGCTTGAAGTTCGGAGGCACGATCGAACTGCTTGCGGGAAGTTGAGTAATCCTGCTCACGCTTGAGCTGGCGCAGTTCAGCCTCAAGCTCTTGAACTTCAGGCGGCCGGGACGTCGCTGAAATTTTCACCCGCGCCGCCGCTTGGTCAATAAGATCGATAGCTTTGTCAGGAAGGAACCGGCCCGTAATATAGCGATCTGATAGTTCAGCCGCCGCGACAATTGCTTCTTGAGTGATACCTACCTTGTGATGTGCCTCCAGCACGTCTCTCAGGCCTCGGAGTATCATGATGGTTTGCGCTACTGTTGGCTCCGGGACGAACACAGGCTGGAAGCGACGTTCGAGCGCCGCATCTTTCTCGATATGCTTCTGGTACTCGTTAAGCGTGGTTGCCCCAATCAGGTTCAAATCACCCCGGGCTAGTGCAGGCTTAAACACGTTAGCAACATCAAGCCCCCCTTCGCCGCCTTGACCCGCACCCACGATAGTGTGTATCTCATCGATAAACAGGATGAGCTGCTCGCGATTGGCCGTAACCTCTTTGAGTATATCCTGGACCCGCTCCTCGAACTCACCACGGTACTTTGCACCTGCGACCAGCGAATTGACGTTGAGTTCAACCAGTCTTTTTCCAGCAAGCGATTCAGGCACTTCGCCAGCGGTTATCCGCTGAGCAAGCCCTTCTACTATTGCAGTTTTGCCTACTCCAGGTTCGCCAATCAGAACAGGGTTGTTCTTCCTCCTGCGCGCCTGTCCGACATCAGCGCCTTTGAGACAAAACTGGTTTAATTAAGAAGAGAGGATTTTCGGCTCATCATAGCTTTATCAAAGGACGCAAAGATGAGACAGAAACCCGTTCCCCAAACGTTTTCTGCGGAGAAGACGATCAAAGATATCCGTCGTGCCACGCGTAAACATTATTCAGCCGAGGATAAAATCCGTATTGTTTTGGAAGGTCTGCGCGGGGAAGACAGCATTGCTGCGATCTGCCGCCGTGAGGGGATCGCCGAGAGCCTTTATTATAGC
>NZ_CADEAR010000047.1:5000-6243 GCF_902825325.1 Brucella tritici
AGTGCAATGGCATAAGCCTGCCTGACTGCAAGACTGACAAGTCGAGCAGAGACGAAAGTCGGTCATAGTGATCCGGTGGTCCCGCGTGGAAGGGCCATCGCTCAACGGATAAAAGGTACGCCGGGGATAACAGGCTGATGACCCCCAAGAGTCCATATCGACGGGGTTGTTTGGCACCTCGATGTCGACTCATCGCATCCTGGGGCTGGAGCAGGTCCCAAGGGTATGGCTGTTCGCCATTTAAAGCGGTACGTGAGTTGGGTTCAGAACGTCGTGAGACAGTTCGGTCCCTATCTGCCGTGGGTGTAGGAATATTGATAGGATCTGTCCCTAGTACGAGAGGACCGGGATGGACGTATCTCTGGTGGACCTGTTGTCGTGCCAACGGCATAGCAGGGTAGCTATATACGGACGGGATAACCGCTGAAGGCATCTAAGCGGGAAACCCACCTAAAAACGAGTATTCCCTATCAGAGCCGTGGAAGACTACCACGTTGATAGGCCGGGTGTGGAAGTGCGGCAACGCATGTAGCTTACCGGTACTAATAGCTCGATCGACTTGATCACTCCCATTTACAATATCCATCAAGCAAAGCTTGATGGATATCAGCTTTAACTTCTGTCCTCACGCTGTCGCGGCTAAAGCCGCTTCGCTCCGGACAGGGCGCCGGAAAACCGGCGGCACGCAGTCGCGTGCTTATTGTTTGTCAGCGCTCTATAAGAGCGTTGATGCTATCAGCACGAAAGACGGAAAGAGCAGAGGAAACAGTGAGCTAACATACTCCCTTACTGCCCTATTCCCCTACTCCCCTAACCAGCTTCTCATATTTGTGTTCTTCGCCGACCTGGTGGTTATGGCGGAGCGGCTGCACCCGATCCCATTCCGAACTCGGCCGTGAAACGCTCCAGCGCCAATGGTACTTTGTCTTAAGACACGGGAGAGTAGGTCGCTGCCAGGTCTGCCAAGCACACAAATCAAAACATCTTCTCAACAAAACATACAAAACAGTTCGCATCAGCGTCAGGCGCCAAAAAATACCCAAACCAGTTCATAATAAACACCCTGGCGCGGGGTGGAGCAGCCCCTTCCGACCGCAGCCGGCACAGACGGCGAGGACGGAAAACAAAACAAGACCGGGCATAAGCTCGGCACTCAAAAGTTTATCGCGGGGTGGAGCAGCCCGGTAGCTCGTCAGGCTCATAACCTGAAGGCCGCAGGTTCAAATCCTGCCCCCGCAACCAA
>NZ_CADEAR010000048.1 GCF_902825325.1 Brucella tritici
GCGATGAGCGGGCGGCGTGGTTGAAGACACTAACCACGTTCAAAAAGTTCGGTAAGGGCTGGTTATCTCGTGTATCACGGGTTCGGTCGCGTGCGCTGGCGTTCTCGCGTGACGGTGCGCCCGTGCCGTCTCCGGTGCCGCAGATTCCGACTGGAAAGGCCGTGCAGTCAGATACTTCGCTGAAAGAGGTGTTGAAGAAGCCGGAAAGCTGGGGGCCTCTGGGTGGCTTGATTAGCGGCGTATCCGCGATGGCTTCCGGCTCCGGCCCGATGCAGTGGGCGCTTGCGGTCGCAATGGTCGCTCTTGTCGGTGTTGGTCTCTACTTTTTCATCCAGCGGGTGAGGAATGAAGCATGATCTTAGCGCTCATCCCAAACTGGCTGAAATACTCGCTCGCTGCCCTCGTGGCGGCGTTTCTACTTCTGGCGGGCGGATACGCTGCAGGAACCATCAAAGAGCGTCAACGGGCAGCAGTGGCGGCGGCAGAAGCGACGGCCAAGGCAATTCAGAAAAGGGCGAACATCGATGAAAAGATTATCGGTATGGATGCTGTTGCTCTCTGCCTTGAGCTTGGCGGGTTGCGCGACGAATGCGAGCAACTGCGCCGGGTGGAAGCAGATAAGCCTTGAGCCGTCAACGGCAGTTTATATCGCGCAGAACGATATCCTAGCTGGGCAGGGGATCGCTTCTCACAATGCTTTTGGGAAATCGCGGGGCTGCTGGTAATGTCTGAAGACTTGAAATGGCTCATGGGCACAGCCGTCACGCTGATTGTCTTCTTCAGCGGCGCACTGATCGCAGCCTTTCGCTCTCTATCAAAGTCACAGAAAGACGGCGACGACCAGTTGCATGATCGAGTGAACCGGGTCAGAGACGAGTACGTTCGCCGCGTCGATCTTGATGACCATGTAAAGCAACTGCGGGAAGGCATGAAAGAAATGCGAGACGAAACTCGCGAGGGTCTGAAGGAGACGAACAAGCGTCTCGATCAAGTGCTGGCCGCGCTGGCACAGGATAAAAAGGTTTGACCAAAAAGAACCCCGCCGCTCAATGGCGCGGGGCTAAGGAAGGTCATATACCTGGACAAAATTATTTTATTCAGGACTTCGCGCTTGTAAAGGCCCAAGAACTGGTCTGCTGAGACATTGATATAAACCTAAGATATAGGTGACAATTTTTTGACTGTACGATAAAAAGTCCCCGCGAAAAAAAGGGAGGGGAGAATGTACAGCAAAAAGACAGTCGATGAGCCGCGTTTGTGGACAGTTCGATGGATCGAACGCATGTCATTGCCGAAGTTTCTGGCATTCGCTGCAGTCTGTAGTGTCAGCACTTGCGTTATACTAAGCCAGTTGATCTGAAAGCGATGGAGGAACCAAAGTCTCCGCGCTTTCTCATAAACAGTAAAGCCCCGACGCTTTCGGCAGGCGTCGGGGCCGCGCTTGGCAAATGAGGTGCATGTCCTTGCCATGCGCTACCGTTCAGGGAGTCTCGGAAATACCTGAACGATCTCAATTCCATTGGTTGGATCGGATTGTCATTCCAGCGGCCTTGGCGGCTTTGACAAATGACCTTCGTGCTGTGTTTGGCAGACCTTTCAAATCTGCGAGGCAGGCCTGCAGGGCTTCCTCGTATTCCTTACCGTGGGCATCTTTAGGCCAATCGTTCAGCAGACAGCGTGCGGCCGTCGATGTATCCGGTACAACGCGGTATTTTCCTATTCCATAGAGTTCGACATCTACTGGTTTTCCCCAAGCCATCTTCCCTCCCAGAGAAAAGATGCCCCGCCGAGGGACGAGCTAGGCAGGGCTGCATCAGCGACGCTTCTAGTGGTGAGAGAATTGTCCTGACGCGAGGTGGTATCGATGTATTACGTGAAACTGCGTCGAAGCAGATTTGTTCCCATCGCAATCTAATCTTCGTTCGCTGCCTCCATGTTGGAATTAGCAGCCGGGAAATTGTCGTATGGATGACGGAACTGAAACTTTTGGTGGGCCAATCGAACAGCTAGTTCAGTAATGTAGCCAAGGTCACGAAGGCCGCTCTCGTAGAGCATGATTATTGTGCTAGACAGATCAATTGCTGCATAGTCCAGTTCACGTTCTTCCAGTTTGGTCGCTGCATCTGAATAGATGCGCCTCATGAAATTGACTTCTTCAAGCGTATATATACGGCTCGCTTCATTAAAGAACGGCATAGCTAGCCTCCCTCCAGTGCTGAACCAAAGTAAAAGCCGTTGCATCGTTAATTCGTTTGATAATGGTTAATGCATAAAAGCGCAGAAAGTTTCTCAGAATATGCGGAGACCATATTGGACCGGTCGCCTATTCATTTCGATCTTTGCCGCTATATCCCACGAATAATCCGCGAGACACGTCATTGATAGCTCTGGCCGCCTCAACAGCTGACCATCCTGATTTTTCAGCATCTTCAATGAGGTCAACGACGCGCAAAGCGATCGCATTCTGGCAATCAATGTTACGGTCAGGATACTTTCCCTCGCATGCGGGGCCGGAAATTTTTCTGGACCGATTGGGCATGACAACCTCCCTCATTATCATCTGAAGGTAGGGCATTATTTACGAGGTTGTAGTGGCGTCTAAAACAAACGTGCCTGCTCTTCTTTATTGTCATTGCTCGGTGTGAGGTCGATCAGATCAGCATCCGGCAGAGGCTTCTGCATGTCCTTGGCTTCAGTCCATGGAGCGCGTAGCCAGGTATCGATTTCTTCCGTGGTGCGGAGAATGACCGGCATTGCCTTCGGATGAATTGGCTTCACCACTGCGTTTGCCTCGGTGGTGAGGAACGCAAAGATATCGGCCTCAACCGGACCTTCCTTTTTCTTTCGTACACCCCTCCATTTCGTCCAGATGCCAGCGAATGCGAACAGCGGCTTCTCTTCATTAAGAGCGAACCAGTGAATGGGTAGTCTACCAGTTTTGGGATCACGGATTACACCGTATTCGGAAAACGACGAGGCTGGCACGACGCACCGGTGTTCGACACCAAACCACGGCCGCCAGTGTGAAGATTTCAAATTTCGTACGTTCGTTACGCCAATATCGACTTCTGATTTCAGTTTACCAGGAGGCGTCGGCATGCCCCATCGGAGCATTGCCAGTTCTGGTTCGTCGCCTTTGATATTTCGCAATACCGGGGCTGGATAGTCGGGGTACACGTCAAGTTGAGGATCAACCCGGTTTGTCACATCACCGAACTTCGGAAATAGACGGCGCATGGCCTCATGTGTCGTGGTGATATTATACAAATTGCACATGCGCTCTACCTCACCAGCTTATCATTCGTCCGCACGCACCTGAGCGTGTGAAATTAGTCCGAAGATGAAGGTCCCTCCAACAACATTTCCGAACAACGTTGGAAGGCCGAATTTAAAGAAGCTGTCAAATGGTGAAACCTCCCCAATAATAAGAAGGAACATCACCTCTATTGAGCCAACGACGATGTGCGTTAAATCACCGATCGCAATTAGGTAGGTGATGAGGAATATAAGCGCTATGTGCCCTTGCTTGGTACTATGCAGCATCCAGACCAATGTCGCTATAAGCCAACCTGACATTATGCCCTTGCTAAACAACTCATTGCTGGTGTTGGCCATGAGATGTTTTCCCATATCGACAAATGTTTTCGTTACTTCAGCTGAAAAAATAGGCATGGAGGCCATAACGTAAGCTGCAATGGCACCTCCAACTAAATTGCCAAAGAGCACGATTGCCCAGAGCCTTATCATCTTTAGAAAGTGAGATAGTGTTGGCTCCGCCATGAACGGCAGAACCGGCGTGATAGTATTTTCAGTAAACAGTTGCTGATTAGCGATGATAACGATGATGAACCCGACGGTATATCCTGCTGAGCTAACCAGAAAGAATAGATTGCCGTCTGGAAGATAAGTCTCCAGAATGCCTCGGGCGATCATCGACGTGCTCATTGAGATACCGCCCGCGATGGCCGACCAAAGCAGCGCCATTGCTTCGCGATTTATCTCCTTTTCCCCATCTCGCCGGATCAACTCGTGTATTGCTGCTGATTTCGATGGGAGAACTTCTTTTAGTCCATCCGCCGTTGGTTCAGTTTCTTCCGGATTGGACATAGCGATCCTCTCACTGTTTTGGGTCGCAGATAGCGCGTCGCATCTGTTTGTCGAGATAAGGCACTTGATAGAAGGGGCAGTTTCGTCAGCAGTGGGCCGCAGAAATGAACGCGAAAGTCATTCCGGCTGTGGCTTTCATTCCCGCCGTCCAGTTGGTTGCTTTCAATCTGACTATGATGCGAAGCTGCGGTGGTTAGGCCGGAACGCATCTCATGTTGTGGCTGATCAATTTAGGATCTTGCTATGCGAATTGTTGATATCAGAGAAAGGTCAATAGACCTCAGCCGTTTCGCGGATCGGACCATTCATCAGTCTCGGCTAACGACGAGTATTGTCGCTGTCGTGACTGACGTATTACGTAACGGCATCCCTATCGTCGGATATGGTTTCGGTTCTGTCGGTCGGTTCGCTCAATCAGGATTGATCAGAGAACGGTTTGCTCCTCGCTTGCTTGCAGCCAATACTGATCAACTCTCCAATACCGCAAACGATAATATCGATCCGTTTCGCGCTTGGAAGCTTATGATGACTGACGAAAAGGCAGGCGGCCATGGTGAGCGCTGCGTTGCGGTCGGAGCACTAGACATGGCAATATGGGATGCCGCGGCAAAAATCGAAGACGTTCCGCTGTTTAGGCTTCTCGCCAAAACATTAGGCAATGATTCAGATACTGAAACTCAAATTAAATGTTATGCTGCCGGCGGATATCCTTATCCGATCGAAGACAATTTTTCATTGCGTACCGAAATGCGCAAGATTGTTGACCGAGGCTTCACGCATGCGAAAATCAAGATCGGTAAAGGTGAAATATCGGAAGACTTGCGGCGGATTGAGGTAGCTGCAAGAGAACTGCCATATGGCAATTCCAACTTGGCTGTGGACGCAATGAATGCCTATAGCCACGAAAGTGCAATGCAGGCCGCTACCGCGCTCTCGAAAAAAGAATTGTGGTGGTTCGAAGATATCTGCGATCCATTGGACTTCGAAACCCAATCTTATGTTGCCGAAATTTATGCGCCGCCGGTTGCTGCTGGCGAAGCATTATTCTCTCTCCCAGAGGCCAAACTGTTGGCGCGTCACGGTGGTTTAAGGCCCGATCACGACGTTTTAGTGTTTGATCCAGTTCACTGTTACGGCCTGCCTGTCTATCTCGAAATTGTCGACCATTACGTCAAGCAAGGATGGTCGAGAAAGGCATTTTGGCCGCATGGGGGGCATCAATTTTGTCAGCACGTAGTGGCTGCGCTAGGCCTCGGAGGCGCAGAGGTGAACCTTACCAGCTTTCAGCCGCTTTGTGGACTTGCGGACGATACCGTTGTGGCGGATGGCCGGATCAATATGTCTGATCGGCCTGGCATTGGATTTGAGCATCGGAACGAATTGCGCCAATTGTTTCACACCTTACTGGAAACGGGATAAGTACCATTCGCGATGGCGGATGGCGCCGACGGTTGGAAGGGCCGTCATTATCTATGCCGTCCAGCTAATGCATCCTCACCTTCCTGCTTGTGAGCACGACAAAGCCAAAGCTGGCCGTTCGACAATTTATAGCCAAAGGTTCCCCATTCCTTGCAGCCTTCGGCATCGCACCAGTGTTCGAACAGCTTTCCAGCCTTAGCTACGTGTGCGTTGTCGTTCTTGTATCCCGCCATTTATCACCTCGGCATTTTCGTAATTCCAAATTGCGCATAGCCTTTTGTCGTGCAGACCTTGCAGCGCATGCGCCTGTGTAGGTCGACAAACCAAGTATGCGTTCCGTATTTGCGTAGAAGCATCTCTCTATCGACTGCGCCGATGTGCCCGCATTGGCAACAGAACCCGTAGAGCTCATACCATTTGAACAGGTCCATGATCCGGGTCGATACCGGCATTTCGGTCAGGTA
>NZ_CADEAR010000049.1 GCF_902825325.1 Brucella tritici
GATGACGAGGTTGTCATCTGTCGAGCTGGCGATCCTATTGCCGCGATCGTGCCAATTTCGCAGAACGGCCAGGGCACCTGGGATGAAGTCTGGGCGCTGGCGCTTAAGGGAAGGCCTGCAAACACGCACCAGACTTCGAACCACGATGAACTATATGACGAGAACGGACTGCCGAAATGAGCAGCTCGTCGTCAAGTTCGATTGAAAAACGAACCGAGACTTTAGATACGATAGCGGCTGTTCTGCCGCTGAGCCGCCGCGGCAGGCTCGCCGGGCTATTGACGGATGAGGATGTCGAAACGCTGCGTCATCTGGTCAATGAAGGCATGGGCGAAAACACGCTGCGCGCATTGACCTCGGATCTGGCCTATCTTGAGGCCTGGTCGCTGGCTGCAACCGGTAATCCTCTCCCCTTCCCGGCGCCGGAAGCCCTCCTGCTGAAATTCATTGCGCATCATTTATGGCGGCCACAACAGCGCGAGATCGAACCCGACCACGGCATGCCGTCCGCTGTGGAAGAGGAATTGCGCCAACAAGGCTTTTTGCGTGTGTCCGGACCGCATGCGCCGGCTACCGTGCGACGGCGTCTGGCCAACTGGTCGACGCTGACCCGCTGGCGCGGCCTGGAAGGGGCGTTTTCATCGCCGGCCGTCAAATCGGCCATCCGGCTTGCGGTGCGCGCCTTGAACCGGCCGCGCAGCCGCAAGAGTGCCAATGCGATTACCGGCGATATGCTGGGCAAGCTGCTGGCAACCTGTTCCGGCACGGATCTAACCGCTATCCGGGATCGGGCTATCCTGATGGTGGCCTTCGCCTCGGGCGGCCGTCGGCGCAGCGAAGTCGCCGGCTTGCGTGTAGAACAGCTTGTCAAACAGGCTCCCGTCGCCGATGTGGACGGCTCTCCCCTCCCCTCGCTCGGCATCCATCTTGGTCGCACCAAAACCAGTGGCACCGATCACGATGAAATCGTCTATCTGACCGGCCGTCCCGTCGAAGCCCTCAATCGCTGGCTGGAAGCGGCAAAAATCGACAAGGGCAGCGTGTTTCGCAAGATCGATCGCTGGGGCAACGTTTCCGCGCGAGCGCTGGAACCGAGCGCGGTCAACCGGATCGTCAAGCAGCGCGCGCAAATGGCCGGCCTTGATGCCAAGGAATTCTCCGCGCACGGCCTGCGCTCCGGCTATCTCACGGAAGCGGCCAATCGCGGCATTCCGCTCCCCGAAGCCATGGAACAATCGCGCCACCGCTCCGTGCAGCAGGCGTCCGACTATTACAACAACGCCAAACGGCGCAGCGGACGGGCGTCGCGTTTGCTTTGAGGCCTGTGCCGACCACTACAGAGCAAAGCCGCGCACATCTGTTATTAGTGGTTTGCAGATTGACAGCTATCAGACCCGGGTTAGCATAAGTGGATCTTTATCGAATCCACAGGCCGGGCTAAGGGTAGAGAATGACTGAATTGCGTTCTGGCCTTCCGATAGTTTCATTTGTTGATCAAATTGCACTGGAGAGCTGGTTGGCGAAGCAACCCAGCGATTCCAACGGTGCATGGATTAGATTTCGTAAGAAGGGTTCGAGCATCGCAAGCGTCACCAAAGCTCAGGCGATCGACAGCGCCCTTTGCTATGGTTGGATCGACGGTCAACTTGACAAATACGACGCTGACAGCTGGTTAGTCCGCTTTACCCCCCGCCGACCGCGTAGCAAGTGGTCGGATGAAAATCGGAAACGCGCGCTGGAACTGATCTCGGCGGGGCGCATGCAATCGTCTGGGCAATTGGAAATTGATAAAGCGATGGCAGATGGCAGATGGGAGGCGGCGTATGCTCCAGCTAGCAAAGCTGAGGTCCCAACGGACTTGCAGACTGCGCTTAATGCGAACCCGAAGGCCGCAGCTTTCTTCGCTACGCTCACTGGCGCTAACCGATTTGCGATCTTGTATCGCATTGGCGCGGTGAAGAAAGCTGAGACCAGAGCCCGAAAGATCAGGGATTTCGTTGGTATGCTAGAACGCGGAGAAACCGTTCACGGTTGAAACGACCGCTTTCAGCGTCGCCCTCTTCTGGTTCTGGCGACCGACCTCAGCACGCATGCGGTCGATTGGTTGGGCAATTCAACAGGACGTAACCGGCTGACACGACTTTCTGGGTTATACGACAATGCCAGTCAGCACAGTTTTTCAAGGCTGCGTTGAAGTCAGGCAATCTGGGGTCGGAACAAGAGCAGTGCAAAACCGTACGCTAACGTCGAACGGACCGTGAACCTTCATCGCGAACCCGCAAAATGGTCTGTCGGCTGGTAGCAAACTTTCTTGCGATGGCCGAAAAGCTTATTCCCATCGCCAGATCATCACATACATCCTGCTTCTGTTTGTCGCTCAGCGTCGACGGGCGGCCGAGGGCTTTACCTTCCGACTTCGCTCGCTTCAGGCCGGATTGTGTGCGCTCGATGAGCAAGTCCCGCTCGAACTAAGCAACAGCATTGAGCACGTTCATGGTCATCGTGCCGGCCGAGCTTGTGAGGTCGGCCCCGCCGAGTGCCAGACAATAAACCCTGACGCCCATTTCCGCGAGGGCTTTGATGGTACTGCTTACATCGATAGCATCACGACCAAGGCGGTCCAGTTTGGTCACGATGAGGATGTCTCCGGATTCCAGCTTATCCAACAACCGGGAAAATCCGCGACGCTGCGCGATGGCGGCGCTTCCGGAAACCGTCTCTGTGACGATCCGGCGCGGCTCGACTTGAAAGCCGGCGGCTTCGATTTCCTGGATCTGTTTTTCCGTGGTCTGGCCGGTTGTCGAGACGCGGACATACCCAAAGGTGCGCGGTATAGGCTCAATTTCGTCCGAATAGGCTGTCCGAAACAGCCCCTCTGTTCGAAATCATGTCAAGATAATGTGTGGACAGGCTGTTTCGCCTCTGTACGAAAACGGTCGATTCCGTACAGGGGGCCAGTAGTGCAGAGTTGCAAGAGTAAAGAATGGCCAAGCGGACACTTCTAAAAATCCAGGATCGACACGAGCTTTTCGACATTCCAACCGACGAAGATAGTTTGATCAGACATTATTCGCTTTCACCGGCGGATCGCCTGGAAATAGAGCTTCGTCGGCGCAAGCAAAATCAGCTTGGCTTTGCCGTGCAACTTTGTCTGATGCGTTACCCTGGAAGAGCGCTTCTGCCAAACGAAGTTCCCCCACCGATGCTGCTCAACTATATTGCCGAGCAGATCAACGTGGATCCACGGTTATTTAATTTATACGCAACGCGTGAGGAAACCCGACGCGAACATATCGGACACTTGCAGCGCTATCTCGAGCTACGGAGTGCAACCGCTGAAGACCGTCGCGCCGCTTTGCGTGCGGGAATTGAGGCAGCCTCCCAAACAGATAAAGGGGTGCCCATAGCAAAAGTGATTATCGCCACATTCCGCGAGCGATGCGTTCTCCTACCGGTAGTGAATATGATCGAGCGTATGGGGCTGGCAGCACGAGCCATCGCTCGTCGGCGCGCTGAGAGTGCGCTCATTGCTGATCTCCGTGATGAAAAATTGGAAGCTCTTGATATCCTATTGGAGGTTGACCCGGCGATCCGTCAGACTCGCTTCAATTGGTTGCGGTCCGCTCCAGACGCCCCGGGAGCAGGAAATCTGATTGGAATGACGGAGCGCATAGCGTTCCTACGCCATCTTGAGATCGATCCCCATCTGCAACTTCGCATTCCCGCCGGTCGGTGGGATCAGATGATCCGCGAGGGCGATGCCACTCCGGCCTGGCTTGCCAGTGACTTCAGTTCCAGTCGTCGTCGCGCGACAATTGTGGCTCAGCTTATCAAGCTCGGCCAGAAGCTCACCGACGATGCGGTAACAATGTTCATCAAGCTGATCGGTCGGCTGTTTTCAAAAGCCAATAACAGGAAAAAGCAGCGGCATATGAATGCCCGGATAGAAACATCAAGAGCGCTCAAATTGTTCCTCGACACAATTGTCGCCTTGCAGAATGCCAATGATGCTGATGAAGATGCAATGAAAGTGGTAAACAGGCAGGTCGGCTGGCATAAGCTGCTCCAGATCAAGCCTAACCTTGAAGCCATGGTCGAGAACGCGGACACATCGCCTTTGGTGATGGCGGCAGAACAGTATGCTAATGTTAGAAAGTTCTCGGGCGTCTTCCTTCAGATATTCACGTTTCAGTCACATCGAAAGCATGATCCACTACTGGCGGCGATCAGAATTCTGAGGGGGTTTTATGCGGAAGGGAGGCGTGTTCTGCCCGATCGCGTGCCAATCGGCCATCTCGGGTCATCTGAGAAAAAGCTGATATTCGTGGACGGAAAGCCGGATCGGCGGCTTTACGAGATTGCAACTCTGGCCCATTTGCGGGATCGGCTACGCTCGGGGGATGTCTGGGTTGATGGCAGCCGATCATTCCGGCCGATTGACGAACATCTCATGCCTAAGCCTGCTTTCGTCGCCATGAAAGATGAAGGCAAACTCGGTCTCGGTGTTCAAGGAGACGGCGCGGCCTGGCTCGCGGAAGTCCGGCAGATGATGGACTTTAATCTCAAGCGTTTGGCCTATCGTGCTCGCAATGGAAAGCTTGATTACGTCAGGCTGGAAGCCGGAACCCTGATCGTGACGCCGCGTGCGAGCGATATTCCCGCCGCAGCAGATGAACTGAATGTCGAAATCAGCGAGCTGTATCCGTTGATCGAAGTACCCGACCTTCTTAGGGAAGTGCATGACTGGACCGGGTTCGCCGACCAGTTCACGCATGTCCGGACGGGAGATACGCCGCAAAACATCTCCGCAATGCTCGCCGGTGTTCTAGCGGACGGCACAAACCTCGGACCAAAGCGCATGGCAGGAGCGTCGAAGGGGATCACTGCCCATCAGATCGGATGGATGCGCACCTTTCACGCGCGATCTGAAACCTATAGGGCGGCGCAAGCTTGTGTAACAGACGCTCATACGCGCCATCCACATTCGCTGCTTTGGGGAGATGGATCGACCGCATCATCCGATGGGCAATTCTTCCGTGCCAGCGACCGGGCCGCCAAGCGCGGTGACATCAATCTACATTATGGCAGTGAACCCGGTTCGAAATTCTACAGTCATCTCTCTGACCAGTATGGATACTTCGGCATATTGCCGATCAGCCCGACTGAAAGCGAGGCCGTCTATGTCCTCGACGGTCTATTCGATCACGACACGACTCTGGAGATCGAAGAGCATTTTACCGATACCGGTGGC
>NZ_CADEAR010000050.1 GCF_902825325.1 Brucella tritici
AAAATTGCGGCCTGTTTCGCCTGAATATCTACGAGCCACGGGCCTTTCCGGTCAGAGAAACTTAACGTGACAACACCGTCGCAGCCTCTCAATCTCGGTACCGGTACGGGATCGTCAGTCATGGAGGTCATCGAGACAGTTCGGGCAGTGACGGGACGTGAGGTTCCCTATCGCTTTGGAGAACGCCGGCCTGGGGATCCGGCAGTACTGGTCGCGGGCTCACGCGCCCACGCCGTCCTCGGATGGAACCCGGTTCACAGCAGCATGCATCAGATCGTTGACACTGCGTGGCGCTGGTATCTGAAGAAGAAGGCACGACATTTAGCCGGTTGACGGTGCGACGTCGTCAGTTCACATGCAGTCGACGTCGCTGCCGGCGAGCCCATGCGACCCCGCGCCGGGCATAAGCCGGTGATATCCAGAATACGCGGTAGGCTAAAGATGACGGGTTCCGCTTATGTGCTCGACAACCGGCCTCGGCCGAATGGGTCGCCCCATACTAAGACGACCCGCGCAGCTAACCGCCGGTTCCGCTGAAAAGGCGGTTCGCTGATCGCGACCGGCTACAACCGCTCCGTATTACGGCGGATACGGCTCGCTAGACTACGGAGAAACTGCACGCTTATTTCGCTCATAGCCGGCCGAAACGAGATCACCTTGCTTCAGCTTGAGCACCTCATCACCGGGGCGTGGAGGAATGTGACTAAATACGTACCACTGCCCGCTCGGTAGCCGCCGTTGCCAGATCGTCTGGCCGTCGCTCTTATGTTCAAAACAAGTTGTCGCCACGCCGTCACCGTCCGAGGCGAACCACCTGGCGGTAAAGCAAGCCCGTCCTGGATCCTTCGCGTACCAACGGCCATCGGCATAGCTGGCCTTTGCGCCACTTCCGGTGAAGGCCGTAAATCGGCGGCGATCCCCCTCACCAAAATATCCCGCGCCGTCGTTCCAAAGCCATGTGTGGTTTCCATAAAGTTCGTGGAGTTCCCCGAGCGTTAGAGGCCGTGTTTCTGATACCAGCGTGCCACCCGGTTCTTCCACTAGATCTGCTGAGTGAACAACGGTTGAAGCGCCAAGCGCAACGAAGAAAATGCTAAAGCAGGTAAACAGGCCGGACGAGATTGCGGTCACTTGCCTCGCTCCTTCATTAGGACTTCACTATTCACTGATAGCACGCCGCTCGGAGAAATAAAACGCAGCTGAACGCGGTGATTTGCGCCTTCACATAACCGTGGCTGGGGCGATTTGTTCCCTTGCTTGTGTAGCGGCAGACTAACACGCTTGCCAAGCGATGCGGCAGCTAAGACGAAGGTATGCGAGCCTTTAAGTTGTCACGCTAATCGATGGCTTCGGAACCTCGCCCCATTCGCGTTATCAACCGTCATTACGAAGCGAGGGATGCTGTCCTCGTCCAAGACGACGGAGCGTCTGTGCCGATCCGCGCTCGACTGGGAGGAGGAAACTTCGGCCAGCGCACACGCTGTCGAAGCGAGATTGATAAGCGGCTGAATGCCGTGCCGCATGCGCCACTCTGCCAACAATGGGCCAAGGAGATGACCCGGTAGGCAGGGCCCTTTTGGCGCTAGAGCGAAGGGAACGGCCTCGAGGATAAGAACACCGACTTGTCCATTGGCGATTCAACGAAGCCCCGCCTGTCAAGGCGGAGCTTCCTCGTTTATCGCGCAAGGAAGACCGGGACTTTGCATTCCTCGATAATCGATTCCGTGACGCCACCAAAGATCTGCTCCAGTATTCTTGGATGTCCATAGGCACCCATCACGATCATGTCGCATCCGATTTCAAGCGCGTGCTGGCGCAAGACATCTGCCGTTCGCCGTTCGCCGCTGGCGAGTTGTTCAACGGTGGTGGACACACCGTGGCGGGCGAGGAAGGTGGCAATATCGGCGCCGGGTTCTCCGCCGTTCTTGAAATAGCTGCTGTCGGGATCGACGAGAACAACGTGGGTGTTTTCTGCACTTTTCAGCATGCTCAGCGCCGCCTTGGCCGCATTCACGGCTTCGGGCTTCGAATTCCATGCAAGCATCACGGTTTTCGGAGAAAGGCTAGTCGTGCCGCTCTCCGGCATCAACAAGATCGGGGTATCTGCGTGAAATGCTGCAGCCGCGACGACAGCTTTGCGCAGTCCGGCATTTGAACGGACGCCCTGCCCGGCGAGAACCAGGTCGGCATACATCGCACGCAAGCGGATTTCACTCTGAAGGACGTAAAGATCGCCGTAAAGGCTATCCACCTCATAGGAAACCCCTTCTTTCCGCAAGAGATCGTCTGCCTTCTGGCGAACCACAGTTAGCTCCTCGATCTCCTTGTCCCTTTCGTCAAGCCATGCGCTTGCGACCGGATAATTCTCGCCCAGCGGCGGGATTGCGCTACGCACGATAGCGACGGAAAGATGGGAGTTGGTATCATTGGCGAGACTGGTGGCGTGTTCTAGGTCAGCATCCGCATTCGAAACCCCTAAGATTGCAATTATGGTCTTGAAGGTCATGTCTTGGCTCCTCTGATTGATCGGCTACTAGGGTAGCGTGCGGCCAGGACAAAGATGCCGCTATGATCTTCGTCAATCGGTTAGATGTTCCGTGAACAGTCGTCAGACTTGACAGGAAGAGCAACGTGGCTTCGAGTTCATTTGACCAGGTAACGCCGCAAAACACGGCTATGGTGGGCACCCTGAGCGCGACTGTTGGTGGCGCAACAAATCTGGAAGCACTGGGTGCAGTGGCTCAAGCTCGACCAACAGCGAGTGGGTAAGCGAGCCTTTTACAGAAGCTGCAAGCGTGGGCCGAGCATCGCGGCTATGGAGACACAGCTTGTATGTCGCGCGTCCGGAATAGGCGGAAGGGA
Organism: Brucella tritici; assembly: GCF_902825325.1. GTDB lineage: Bacteria > Pseudomonadota > Alphaproteobacteria > Rhizobiales > Rhizobiaceae > Brucella. Next base: position 2,863 of record NZ_CADEAR010000050.1, read on the forward strand.
CCAGACAATGACATGACAGGTTATCGGACATCTGCGGATGAAGCTCGCGAACATACCTAAGAGTGTGTGCAGAAAAACGAGGGTGGGGGAGAGATGCCTGCTAACCCGCAAGATATGACCTAAACAGGCTGCCGCTCCTATTTTGTGGACCGCGTGCCTCCAGCGACATCTATTGCCTCGACCATTACCGCCGATCTCTTCAGCCCGAGCCGCGCTAAGACGCAGCGCTTCTGTGAAGGTGGTCGTTCTCCGCTGCCGTGCGGCACGCGAGCTCGGCAACCCTCTCCTCAATGGGCACGTTTCCCGTAGACGTGCCATCTTCGTGGAGAGGCCGCCCTTGGAATGAAGATCAGCTTCTTCGATTCAAGATCGAGCTGACGATCAAAAAGAGACGCCCACGCTTCGGGACATCCGGCTCCTCTTAACACGATCTAAATGCGAACTTTTTTCCGTCCATTTACCCGTTCGCAGCCAAGCGTGCCGTTGGGCGATACAAAATTTAAAGGCAGAAGGCCCGCCTCTGGTTGATCAGGTGGGTTCTTGTTCCAATCGTTTGGTCCCGCACCCGGTGCAACGCCTGAAGATCGGGTTGTTCCTCAGTCTTGAGTGTCGCAGACCGCATTGCTTGCCGCTTGGCGCCGCCTCTGCGCCGATGATGTCGGTCTTCTTCGATTTAAGTAGGGCCTCACAAATTACGCAGGATAAAGCACACCCTATGTCCCAGCGCCAGGGTGGCATCAATGGCTCTCCGTTCGTCCGGCTACCATAAATGATTTGCGTCAATGCAAGAGATGGCGGCTGCGCTTTATATGAAAGCGGCGATGACTCAACCGCTGCGGCAACAGAGGCTGTGCGGTTTTTCTAATGGAGTAAACAGGGCGAAACAGCACATGATCGTCCATCGAAGCGTGAAAAGGTTCATCGGCTCAGTTTTTTTGACACAAAAAGGAACAAATTAATGTCTCAACAAGCAAAAGTTGCTCTCGTCACCGGATCCGCACAGGGGATTGGCCGAGGCATTGCTCTGCGGCTGGCCCGCGACGGTTTCGATCTTGCCCTTGTTGATCTCAAGGCGGATAAGTTGAACACGGTCGCTGAGGAGATAAGCGCCCTTGGTCGCAGGGCATCAGTCTTCGGTGCCGACGTCAGCGACCGCGCTCAGGTATATGCCGCCATTGATCACGCGGAGGCGGAGCTGGGCGGTTTCGATGTCATTGTTAATAATGCCGGTATTGCACAGGTGAAGCCCATTGAAGACATACGGCTCGAAGACGTTGAGAAGATTTTCAGGATCAACATCCATGGCGTACTATGGGGAATTCAGGCTGCCGCAAAAAAGTTCAAGGCACGGGATCAAAAAGGCAAGATCATCAACGCCTCATCGATCGCCGGGCATGAAGGCTATGCAATGTTGGGAATCTATTCGGCGACGAAATTCGCTGTTCGCGCACTAACTCAGGCATCTGCAAAGGAATTAGCCGCCAATGGCATCACCGTCAACGCCTATTGCCCGGGCGTTGTCGGCACAGACATGTGGGTCGAGATCGATGAAGCGTTTGCCATGCTCACTGGTGCGCCGAAGGGTGCCACGTACGAGAAGTTCGTAGAAGGCATTGCATTGGGTCGCGCGCAAACTCCTGAAGACGTCGCAGCCTGTCCGACATCAGGGCCTTTGAGACAAAACTGGTTTAATTAAGAAGAGAGGATTTTCGGCTCATCATAGCTTTATCAAAGGACGCAAAGAT
>NZ_CADEAR010000051.1 GCF_902825325.1 Brucella tritici
GGCGCGGTAGGAGTTAACAATCGCGGCTATCGCATCCGCCTGTTTCATTTCAGGCGTGATCACAAGTGATTTATTCAGCGGCATGTTCCACCTCCACATTACGGCCTTGTGGCAGGGCAATATCACCGTCTACAGATACAAATACCGGGTCAGGGAAAGTGACAGACCGAGGGGCGGTCGGATTTCTGTATGGCAGCATTATCGTGATATGAATTTCACCATCGATACGCTTCACGCCACCAACTATGAAATCATTCTCGATGGCCTCTGGAGGATACTCACCACCCTCTGGAAGGTCGGAAAAGTCCAGAATATCCCCGTTGACCGTCAAAATATCGCTAGACTTCGACAGGCCCAGATCACGATCAGATCGAATTGGTGAGAAGTAAATAATCATAAGAACCACCTCCCTATGGCACCGTACTTTGCTATTGCCGGGACGGATGTTTTGGCCAAATCTGAAAACGGATACCAGCCAGGCCAAGCCGTTGTTGTCACAACGCTTTGAGCGACTGCCCACATTATTCCGCCGGATAAGAATATAGAAGCGAATGCAGGTTCCGTTACGAACGCGGCTGGGAAATTCCTGGCGTTTTCAGGCAGTCCAAAGAATATTCCGTTGGAAGCACTGGTAATGTTGATGGCTGGATAACTGATTGACCTTGTGCAGATCAGCGTTCCATCGGCATATTTTACATACTCGCCGTTGGCATTGCTGCCGCGTTCAATGATAGCCCCCGTTGGCACACCGCCTGCCTGAGAGACCGTGCCCACAATGGGACGGCTGGCGACAGTTCCCGCCCCGGTCATCACGGGAATGTTGCCATTGGCTCCTGTCAGCGCGAGCAAGGCTGCACCCAAATCTGTCAAATCTCCTAGCGAGACATCCGCACTAGAGTTGGTTCGGAGAAACTTGTTCGCCGCCAAGGCAACTTGTTTCAAAGCGCCAGTCTCGTCAGTCTGCAAAATCTGCCGAGCCGCCAGCGTCAGTGCCGCCAGTTTGCCAAGGCTGCCTTTCGGGTCTTGGATGCCAAATGTAGCCGGATCGGCCAGATCGAGCGTACCGGGTCCGGTGAATATCGGCACCATGCCATAGGCCCCAACAAGGGCGGCAAAGGCTTCAATGTTGCCACTGGACAGCAGATCGATCAGATTGCGCACGGCACCCTGATACCGGCTGCCGTCTGGCTGAAAGCGGATACGGAGAGGCAAGTCAGTGCCAGCCGCAGCCGCAGGGCATGGCAGAAACAGAGTGCCGCTATTCTGGCCGGTGATGGACGCGATAATCAGGACATGGCCAGACGGTGCGATAATAGCGTCACCGGCCTGTACGGCTGCCGTCTGGAGCGATGAGCCGGACGTGGTGAAGTCGCTGCTGCCAGAGGTCAGCGTCACCGTACCGATGTCATAATCAGGACGAATGGCCATTATACGCTCCTCTTAATCTTCTGAGCGGCTTCAAGGTCTTTGTTGCGCTGCTCTAACTCTGCGCGGAAAGCTTCATTCTGTGCTTCGAGAATGGACATCTGGGCGCGCATACCGGTGATCTCATTCGCCAGAAGCAAGTTCCGGTTCTTGTAGAACTCATTCAGCGCCATCGCCTCGCTTGCCGCCGCCATCGGATCGATTTGCACGTGCGTAGGCTTCGCCGGTTCATTCACCGTCGTTTCGGTCATGTCGGTTTTCCTGAATTAAATGAGTACGAAGAAGCGGACTGTTCGCGCTCTGCCGTCGATATTGCGAACGCGACAGACGGTGTAAGGCTCCCACATCTCAGCGCAGTAGGTTCCTCGGTTAGCCTGCACCCCGTCAGAGCCTCGCAACACCACATAAGGGATTGCACCTGTGGGGTTTGGTATGGAGAAGTCCTGACTGCCAGCCCCGCCAAATGTCACTATTCCTGAATAGGCGGGCCGCATTGGCTCCATTCCTGGATAGAGCGCCATGTTTTCCGGTGAAGCCACAGCGGCGTCATACCCCGGCTTGGATATCTGAAGCCCCGCCGGACTGAGTATGATCCTCCGAGCCATCACAACAGCCTATTCTTGAACACGATGTACTTGATTTTCAGTGTCTGGGAAAAGTTATACCCGGTGCATCGCCACCATATTCCGTTTGTAGAAACGGCGCATTTCACATCGACAGGATATCGATCCGTGGCACCAGATGTATCATTCGGGAATATCACGCGGTTATTCAGCCCACCCTCACTGTCAATACAGACAGTGAAGAATACCAAAGGGATGTACCCCAAGTCTGGGAAGTCAACCTTCAGAATGTAGTCATACGCCCCACCAGCCCCGCCGCTCCCATTGTTTATCATAACATCACCGGCGGGCGATCCTCGTTGATGAACTTTCAGATAATCGTTGTCGGATGAGACAATGGCGGGGTCAGCAAGACTGGTTGCGCTGTACCCTGGTGGCGAAACGCGAAACAGCATTCGTGAACCAAGCTGCCCCATGAAGATGCGATTTGTCATCCTTCAAAAACCCAGAAGCGGTGAATGTAGTTGAACGAAGGGTTCGTCTCCAACGACAGCCCATAGATGGATGATGTGCTGATATCGTACCGACCGGTGAGCAGGAATATTCCCTTGGCATTCGATGGTGGCGGGGGAATTGATGAAATCCCGCCCCACATGTTACTCATTTGCTGCTTGTCCATGTCCACGATCATCAATGCAACGACCGATGGGATGTAGTTCAACGCATACGGGAAATTCACCTGTGTATCAGTCAGGGAGTTCGCCGTAAGCTGGAACTTGATCCCGCCCCCATAAAACCAATCACTGTCGAACGTCTTTTGTGCATCCGGCAATGAAGGTGAAGCATTCTGCCCCGGCTTGCTCGTGATTAGCCGGGGCGGGTTGCCACTTAGATAAATGCGCTGGGCCATGCGTCCTCACGTATTGTCACTGAAGATCAGTGTCTTCGCTGCAAGGTTGAACACGACCTGATTGTCTGGTGAGCGCAGGACGCCCGCCGTCACATCACCGATATTGGCGACCTGAAGGGCCAAGCCGCCGGATATGAATGTGAGCGGGGCCTGACTGTTCGTGCCGTTCGTCACAATGAACTGATCGGCGTTGATGACGACACGGCTTTGACCGCCTGTCAGCGCATCAAGGAAGATGGCTGCCTGCGATGTCGATCCATCGCCAGACGCCGAGACACTGAGACCGATACGGGCCATTGCCCCAACTGGCGTGGCTTCAACAGTGGTGCGGAACAGCCCTTGTGCTGAGAAGTTACCCACGGTTGCCGTTAGACCAGTCACAGCGTTAGCCGTAGCGGTCAGAACGCCGTCCATGGACGTGACTTTGACCTGCAATAGATCAACGGCACTCGCGGTCGCTTCCAGACCCGTTACCGGGTCATTGACGACAGCTTCCAGACTTTCAATCCGGGTTACGATTGCAGAACCGGGTCCGATGGCGACTTCTATTGCCCGCGTGTATGAAGCCGTCAGACCTTCTGCGGTAACAGACGCCTCCTCGCGAAGCGTCTTTATCGCTATCAGGTTCGCACTGTCCTGCTCGCTCGCCTGTGCACCGATACGGTCAAGCTCTTCCTGAACATATCGGAAGCTGTCACCGATCCATTGCCAGTTTCGTTGAATGTCTTCATTCAACTGGTCGATGTCGATTGGATAGATATCGAGCGGCCCGAGCCGGATATCCAGCATCGTGACCGGTATCCAGTCCGACCATTCGAACGGACGGTTCCCGGCATATGTCGCGTATCGGGCGCGGATTTGATACGACTTCGTGGGAAGAAGCAGCATCCCCGGAGCTACGAGCATCGAGCCGACAGAAACCCGTTCGGTGCGGCCTGCGAAGATAACGGACAAATCCCAAGCCGTTCTGATCTCGTACATGACCAGATCGACATCGGGTTGGTCGCCATCCCATCCAAGCAGGATCGCACACCGGCGGTTGTTTCCGTTATCGTCCTGAGCCACCGATGCGATGGCTGAGAAATCGACAATCGGCTGCGGCGTCGGGCGGATCGTTCCAATTGGTGCAAAGACCGGCGGCGTGTAATCCGTATCCGGGTCCCAATCGTAATCGGATGGGTCGACTTCCGTCAGGTCCACCACGACATCAAGGTTAGCCTTATCCGTCACGCCATCAACGCGCATCAGCTTGTTGACGTAGCCGTTACGCTCTGACGTCCACGAAATCACATCGCCCGGTTCCAGCGTCCAATATGACGGCGGCAGGACGAACGTGTGACGACGGGCACGGCGGGCCTCGTTCAAGGCTGCTTTCATTAGGCGCTGCACCTGACCAGACCGATAGACATAATCCATCGGCACATCGGTCAGCAGTGAGCGCGACGAACATCCCACCTTTTCTTTTGTGAATGATGCCGCGAGATAAGCTCCTTCATTGATAGGAGCGGA
>NZ_CADEAR010000052.1 GCF_902825325.1 Brucella tritici
AATTGCGGCCTGTTTCGCCTGAATATCTACGAGCCCCTGGCCTTTCCGGCCAGAGAAACTTAACGTGACAACACCTCGATGGCAGTCACGGAAAGCATGCCGCCAGAAATCGTGGCCATTCCTGTGACACCCACGATATCAGAGCGTCGATTTGAGGAACCATTTGCAGCAATTTCGACCTCAAGGGTTGAACCGGGCGCGAGCATCAGATCGTCATCGACGGTCAGGATGCCGATGGAATTGCCGGGCGACAAGATACCACCTGACTGAACCGTCGTCTCTCCGACCGAGCCGTAACCGCCAAGGGTAGCCCCGGATAGAACATTGATGGCCCCGCCAAGTGCAGCGCTGCTGTTGTTGGCGTCGCCGACAATCAGTTTGCCTTCCGCAACCGTCGTCGTGCCGCTGAAATTATAATTGTCGCCGTTGAGAAGAAGAGTGTCTGTACTCCCTTTGACAAGAATGCCGCCTTGCGACGTGCCGAACTGGCCGGTGAAACTTCCACCTTGAACGTTAAGATTACCAGACCATGTGACTGTGCCGCCATTGCCTGGGCTTGCGTCCTGCAAGTTGCGAATTGTGTCACCGTAAGTGGACATATCCAGCGTTGCGCCTGACGCCACGCGTGTTGCACCAGCAACGGTCGTAATATTCCCCAGCGAACTGTTGCCGTTTACAAGGCGTCCATATGCAACTGTTATGGTCGCATCAGAGCTTGTAGGCGTGCCGATGACGTCCATGACGACGGTTCCAGCACCGTCGGAAGCTCCAACTACCACATCGCCTTGAAGGGAAAAATACTGACCGCCGCCACCATTCAGCCAGAGCGTAGTGCCTGTCGCCGTGCTGATTGTGCTCGTTGTGCCAGCAACAATCAGGTAATCGTTGAGCGTTGAACTGCTGGCGGAAGAGTGCAGATGGCCACCGTTGAGCGTGATCAGTCCGGTGCCCATTGCGTCGATGACATTACCGCTATCTCGATGATCGGCGACCAAAGTACCAGCTGAAATCGTCGTTCCGCCGGTGTAAATATTGCTCCCCGACAATGTCAGTGTACCCAAACCCTGCTTTATCAAGGCTCCGGGCCCTGAAATTGCAGCGCCGGAGCCGAAATGCAGCGTTGCAGACGTGCCTATCGTATCAAAAACGGTATCTGATGCCAGTTCGACGCTGACGGAGTTGGGGTAACCGAAATCCGATATATGCGTTAGATTGTGGGCGACGACATTCACGACCGCACGCCCGTCGGCGTCCGAAAATGTCAGTGTGCCATTATTGAAAAAATATCCGCCATACACGTCTCCCAGAATATTGAGCTCTCCAACGGTGGCTTGCTGTCCGTTAAGATTGACATTGAAACTGACACCTTCCACTGCGTTGAAGGTTGCAACTGCTCCCGGCGCGTTGGGCACAGTGCCTTCTTGCCATCGAGTCGGGTCTGACCAGAGTCCAGGGCCTGTGACCCACGTTTCTGCCTGGCTTGCAAGCGGCAAACTGACTGAAGCTGTGAGGGCGACGGAAGAAAACCATAATAAGTGCTTTTTCTGTCGAGAAAACTGTGCGCGCGAAGAACCGGCTTTAGAAAAATGCTGCCCCATTACTGCCCCCTGATGCGCAGTTAGCCACTGCGTTGCAGCTTTATATATCAGGAGCATCTATATTGCCAACTGACCACTTGGCCTATGCAATATAATCTCTCAGAGGAGCCTCATCTAATAAGTATATGATAGGTTGTTGAGGGGATGAACGATGGTCAGTTTCTCATTACAATAGCCGCGATGCGCGTCCACTACGCCGTTTGGCATTGTTGTAATAATGGGAGGCTTGCTGCACGGAGCGATGACGCGATTGTTCCATGGCTTCAGGCAGCGGAATGCCACGATTGGCAGCTTCGGTGAGATGGCCGGAGCGCAGGCCGTACGCTGAAAACTCCCCCCGGTTCCAACCCCGCCATTTGCGCGCGCTGCTTGACGATCCGGTTGATGGCGCTGGGTTCCAGCGCCCGTGCCGAAACATTGCCCCAGCGATCGACTTTTCGAAACAGGCTGCCCTTGTTGATCCTGGCTGCTTCCAGCCAGAGGGTGAGGACTTCGACGGGACCGCCGGTTGTTAGGGTTTTGCCTGTCACCCATACGTCACCGCAACGGGCTGACCAGGCGATTGAAATTCCCGCTGCCACCAAACGCCGCCTCGGACTGGACGATGAAGTTTCTGGATTGTGCTCAACGAAAGCAATCGCTTTGTCTGGCCGGGACCGGATCTGCGAAAGGTGGATGACGATACCGCCAAGCAACTTTATATCACTTCCATATCGCAAATTAATTTAAATATAGATGTAATTTAAGTCCAATTATAATTCGTTGACGAGCAGCATGCTTTCCTCTTTATTAATATAATATTAGCGATATCTACAATTATTACTATCGTTCCAGGAGGGTGCAAGCATGGTCGAACTTCCAGAAGAAGAGCGCGTTGCTGCTCTGCGGTCTAGTCCCGATGTCTATCGTATCTGGGATATATCTGAGACCGAATTATTCAATCAAGCCGGCTCGATCGAAGTCCTGCAGACAGGCTTTGGGATACCTGCTGAAACCGCGCGCGCCTACGAAACCCTTGCGCCGGTAACTGTCGGCGACTACCCACAATCCTCCGAGCATACGTCTGCTGGAAAAGCCGGCTCCAGTAACCCCGTTATCGCCTCCAAGGTCCCAGTTGACGGGGACGCTACCGACGGAGTTGACCTGATTCAAGGTGGACCTGGCGCTGATTGGTTATGGGGTGGCGGTGGTGATGATATGCTCTTGGGTGGCGGGGGCGATGACTACCTTGACGGTGGAACCGGCAATGACTTCCTGGATGGCGGTGCTGGCCGCGACTCGCTGAACGATGGCGCCGGGGACGATATGCTCCGTGGCGGCGATGGGGCTGATGTCCTGTACAGTTATGATGGTGACGACTATCTCGATGGTGGCAACGGAAACGACCGGCTTGCAAGTTTTGGAGGCAATGACGTCATTCGTGGCGGTGACGGGGACGATTGGATCGATGCCTCCCGAGACTGTTTCGTGGATGGTGGCGCGGGCTACGATATACTGGCGATCGAGTTTGGTAAATCGGAGACCCCGATCGTTTTTGATGCGGCGAGCGGGACGACCGCGACTGGGCTCACCTTCCTCAATATTGAAGGCATCTCCGCTCATGTGGTCGGCGATCAGGACAACCAGCTTCTTGGTTCCGATGCGAACGAGGCATTCTTTTCATCATCCTCTGGCAATGACGTGCTTGTCGGTGGGAGCGGAAACGATACGCTCGTCGATCAGGGCATTTTGGAAGGTAGTGGAGACGATCGCCTTTTCGGTGGCGAAGGCAACGACAGGCTTCAGAATGATGGTGGGGGCGGTTCGGATGAGCTCACTGGCGGTCCCGGTGCAGATACTTTCTCCTGGTTCCTGATTCCACCATCTGGCGAAGGTGTCGATCGTATTCTCGACTTTGATGGTGCAAGCGGCGACAAGATCGAGTTTTCCGAAACAGCGCAAGGAGTTACAGGTATAGACGACTTTGACGCTTTCCTTGCGGCATCACACAACGTGGAAGACGGTGTCTACATCTCCTTCAATGGCACTGATGATTTCGGCATCCTCGTCGAGAATGTGTCGCTCGCGGACCTGTCGTCCGGCGACATTGTCTTCGACGTTGGCGGTGCGTAATGAAACAATAAGCGCTGTTGTCCAATCGCTCGATGATTGGCTCGGTTGCAAAAACCCGAGTTGGTTAGAAAGGGGTGGGTTTCGTGGACGCCAAGCGGTCTGACCTTTCTTGGCGATCAATACGGCGGCTTCCAGTTGCGCGCTTAACCCAATGCCGAAGTCTCGTTCAGCGTTCCATGCAATTAACAGCAGAGTCTGAACATTCCGCGTTCTAGACTTGCAATCTTGAATTGAAGCTACCTTCACTTGAAAAGGACAGGTCGAGCCCGTTATTGACTCTAAATCAGAACTCCCCAACCGGTTTGTCCCAGTTCAGCGCGTATCGGGTGAATCGAAGCTGACCGCTGCGCGTCAACGCACCCTTGTCGACCAAATCCTGCAAATCGCGGGTGGCGGTTGCGCGAGATGTCTTCGTTATGGCCAGATAATTGTCGGCACTGAGGCCACCGATAAAGCCATCCGGTCCCGCTTCGAACAGACGCGCAATGACTTTCTCCTGACGGGGATT
>NZ_CADEAR010000053.1 GCF_902825325.1 Brucella tritici
CAAAAGTTTTGACTGCCAGCCGGAAACCCATTCCGTCAATCACGAAAGACGTGGGCTATTCGTTGCGCTCACGGTCAATATCTGACCAAGGTAACTGACCGGCGCGGTAAAGGCCAAGATCGCTGGCGAGCAACTTTCCCCAAGTTGCAGCCGATCCATATCCAACTAGGTTATCCAGATTGATATCAGTCGCTCGGGTTTCTTGAGAAATTTTTGTGGCGGAAGTGAATTGATGAAGCTTCTTTCTGATTTCCGCCTCAGTCCAATTTTGCGTGATAAAAGTCACGATGCGGCTCAGGGAAACGTCACGAAGCTCATCGATTTTCGAAAATTCAGTTTTAGTTTGCTGAAAATCCCGAGCAACGGCTTCGCAAAGTGATACGTCGGTTTTAATTGTAACAACGTAGTCTGCTGTTACCGATACGTGTTCAGGCAATGATAATTCATTATGCGTCAAGAAGACGGTTTGCCTTGCCCACGAAAATTCCTCGGCTGGTCGCTTTAACCGCTTTTGGCGTTGCGCCTGCTTTTCGTCGATTGTGATGATCCTTTGGGAGCGCGGGCCTGCACAGTAGTGTTTGATCTCAGTAAGCGCGCGTTCGTAGAATTCCAGATCTTCTTGGTGATCGATAATGATAACAAGAGTACACACTCGCCCTGCTAGAAATTGATGAAGGCCGAGTTTTCGAATTTGCCGAGTGAGGTGTGCCCGAGCCAGCTCCACGGCCAAGCCGTCTTGTGTTCGTTGGAAATACTTCATTCTGTTTACTCGCACTGGGTGGAAATAGAAGAAGGGGAGACCGGCAGTAGCGATCCGATATTCGAATGAGTTTCATCGACGTTGCCTCATGGATTTAATGCTGCCGCCCGAACCTGGCTGGATTGCCGAGCCTATAGAACCTGGAAAGGGTGCGTGCGAACCGCATTTCAGGATCGAGATAGTAGAGATCGCTGGTAATGATGAGCCTGTTGCGACCAAGCAAAGGATGTTCCTGAACCAGTCCTTCTAGACATGCAGCAGGCCGAGTAGTCTGTTTCCAGTCGTATAGCGCGGGACTGTCATCAAGAATTTCAGGTGCTGGCTGTTTGCCATCTCGGAGCATCTTCAGATCATCGATCAGGTGGTGGAGTTTGCCGATCATGTCGTTCAGATAATTTTGGCTATTCATCGTAAGACTCCTCATTATCGGGCGCGTAAACGCCGATTTGCATCATTTAGGATTGTGGAGGTGAACTAGGTTCTGGAAACGCGTGTTTCCGGAGCTATCCTCTCAGTCAAATCGAATACGATTTCACCGGAGAAATAGAGCGCGGCGATTGCCGCCATTGGCTCGCTTGAATTTCGAATGAGTTGAAAACAATGCTTAAGCGGAAGTGGGCCGTCGTCATCGAGAACGGTCAGAAGGCGCACGCGGTCAGAAAGCGAAACCGTTGAGGTTCGCGCATAAGGTAACAAATCAACTGCGTTGGCGATGAGCACAGCATTGTTGTCGTGCTGGTAACTGACGCAGTCGTATAGCCAGCCATCAGCCTCTGCGGCGGCGATTGCCCAATCCTGTGGCGGTGTTGCGTCCACCAGATAATCGCCGTCAGACCTTTGAACGGCGAAATCAGGAATATGATAACCGTCTCCAAAACGTACGAGCAGAGGCAAACAAGTCCAAGCAATTACGTTAGGAGATAGATCAAAAAGACATGCCAAGTCACGCGCTTGTTGCGAACGGAAAAGCGCTTCGCCACGGCACTTCAGCACCTGCGAGGGTTTGAATTTATTAACAGACGCATTCAGTCTGACGTCCTTGAGAAGACGGTCGGTAATAGATTGGAACATGGAAGAGAGTTCCTCTGATCGCGACGGCTAGATGTCAGCCGTCAATGAACAACGGGTTCAGGAATCAGATGAAACGTATTCGAAGCACGCGGCTAACATCGCGCTCGGTAGAGCGCGATGTTAGCTTCGGGGAGGGGTTGAGCGCGTGTTTCATACGAAGAACATAACAGGAACAAGCTGCGAGAGTCAAGCCTTCACGTTTGGATTAAAATGGCCCACATGCCACGTATCCGTTATCGGATTGCATAAGCCAGGAAGTTTGAACCATTCGTGGATTTGCAAGAAATCGCTAACATTCGCCGTCGCGATGGGAATTCCATACCGTATGGAGGCTGCTGCGATCTGAAGGTCTTGTCCCAGCTTGGGTTTCTTTGAGTTGGGGTCAGGGATCCACAGCGATTTCAAGGCTGGGACAGAAAGCATTCGACCAATTATCCGGGCAGTCTTTGCATCGTGATCCAAACACATAAGGTCACTAGCGAGCAGTTGCTCCAGCCATTCCTCCAGCGCATCTGCGCGAGCGGAGCCGCAAGAGCGAAGATTTTCAATGCCTTTCTGGATTTCGATGACCGTTGAAATCGAAATGGCGAAATAAATATCCGGAAATGTCTTTACCCATGTGATAAGTTCGGTTGGCGGATTCTTGTAAGCAAATTGGCTTAGGATACATGTATCTAGAAGCAGTCGCTCATGCGTGTTCATACTGCACTCGCAAGCTTGATTAGCTGGATATTTTCGTCGAAGCAATTGACAAGAATTTGGTAAAATAAGGATTAGTAAACCGAACGGTGGCTCGTACAGCTGCCGTTATCAAACATTGGATAGCGTCTAGATGAAGAATGGAAAGATTTGGACGATTGATGAGTTTATTTCAGATACGAGCAATGTTTTGTCTTCTGTGGCTTTAAATGGGCCGCAGTTTTTAGTGGCGAATGGGAAAACTTATAGAATAGAAGCCGTCGAAGACGCTGAAGCTGATAAGGTCAGAGATATACTGAGCGGCGGTGGTCCTTTGGAGGACGGCGACAGACTGGATTGAGCGGGCTTTCGATTGCACGCTGTGCTGAAAGCAACGTAATATTCCGCAACGATCCTAGTGTCCGTCAGGATGGCGATGTATCGGATCAACCCAATAAATCTCCTCTGGATTTTCGATAGGTTCCACGTCTGTGATGTTCACGACAACCGCTTCGTTGTCTGATCGAACCAAAACGCATTCCAGCACGTTGTCAGGATCGGCGTTTATCTCCTGATGAGGAACATAGGGCGGTACAAAAATAAAATCGCCTGGTCCGGCTTCGGCCACGTATTCCAGATGATCTCCCCATCGCATCCGCGCCTTGCCTCGAAGAACAAAAATGACGCTTTCCAATGCGCCATGGTGATGGACGCCAGTTTTCGCATTGGGTTCGATTGCGACCGTCCCGGCCCAGATTTTCTGTGCTCCAACACGCGCATGATTTATAGCTGCCTGACGAAACATCCCTGGCGTTTGCGCAGTATTCGGATCAAGCTGATCCCCTTTGATCACGCGTACCCCGTCATGCTTCCATCGATCTTTGTGTTCCTGATGATGATCGTTGCTCATGACACACTCCGTTCCACGCGAGGGGAAAACAAACCTATCGACCGACATGGTTCGACAGTAAATACTTTCAGTCAAGGAGCAGCATCCAAAGATTGATCTAATACTAAAGGGGAGATGATCAGTTTTCCGCTTGATCGCACAGAAGAGCTAGGCAATATGGTTTCTGTATTGAAAACGCCCGCTGAATGAGGATTTATCGACCCTTCCACTGAGATTCAATGTAATTGGCAAAATACTCCGCTGAATTAGGTGAGCAGCCCAAGGCAAGGAATGCCTTTTTGTTTTCCTCCCTAGTATATCTAGTTTCACTAATCTCTTTGGCTAATTCAATATAAGCGGGGGTGCTTCCCGTTAGCCAAGTTTTTAGTTCAGAATAGAACTTCTTCAGCATACTCATCTCCGATCTCGATTTCTCCATTCCAGCTATTTAAGCTATACAATACTGTACATACGAAACTGGTCGGCTTCAAATGGTCCTCCCAATTGAATCTCAATCTAGATATAAGGTGCAATGAGTTTGAACCGATTATTTCGATTTCTTTTAATAATTGTTCTTTACCTTCCTTATCGATTTCATCGCCATTGTATGATTTTATCGCTTCGACAATTATCGGTTTGTCCGACATCAGCGCCTTTGAGACAAAACTGGTTTAATTAAGAAGAGAGGATTTTCGGCTCATCATAGCTTTATCA
>NZ_CADEAR010000054.1 GCF_902825325.1 Brucella tritici
AAATTGCGGCCTGTTTCGCCTGAATATCTACGAGCCCCTGGCCTTTCCGGCCAGAGAAACTTAACGTGACAACACCGCACGGATGCACAGGTGCTCAAGGGTATCCGGCACGCCGCGGAGAAGGAAGGCGCGATGGTGGAACTGGTTGCGCCGACGGTCGGAGGTTTCGAAGCTTCCAGCGGCGAATGGATGGAGGCGGACCATATGATTGACGGTGGTCCATCCGTATTGTTTGATGCTGTAGCGCTTGTGTTATCTGTAGAAGCGGCCAACAGGCTTCTCAGTGAGTCCACTGCAAGAGACTTTGTTGCAGACGCTTTTGCCCACTGCAAGTTCATTGGCTTTACCGCAGGCGCGATGCCGCTGCTCGCCAAGGCCGGTATCGAGCCCGAAATGGACGAAGGGCTGATCCCGCTCGACAATTCAAGGGCGGCCACCGACTTCGTCGTGTCTTGCCGTAAGCTCCGCTTATGGGCGCGTGAAGATACCGTCAAGCTCTGATCTCGCGGCATACAACTGATGTGAAGAGATGTTCGAAGTGCAAACACAAGCGGCCCGGCCCAGCCGGGCCGTTAACCGCATGTATTGGAATGTGGAGAAATTGGTAATTGCCCATGAAGAACATTGCTATCGTCGGCACCGGTCCGACCGGGATTTATACTTTCTTCTCGCTGCTCAAATTCGCAGAGCAAATGTCCATCTCGATCTACGAGAAGGAAGATGAAGCTGGCGTAGGCATGCCTTATAATGACGATGAGAACAGCCGGATGATGCTGGCCAACATCGCCAGCATCGAGATACCGCCGATTACCTCGACCTATCTCGACTGGCTGCGCGAGCAGGACGAGACGCGTCTCGCTCGATACCGGGTCGACAAGGAAGATCTTCACGATCGACAATTCCTGCCTCGCATTCTGCTGGGCGAATATTTCCGGGATCAGTTTCTGGCTCTTGTCGAGGCAGCGCGTCGAAAAGGATTTGCAGTCGAAGTGCACGAATCCAGCGAGGTAACGGATGTTGAAGCCACCACCAATGGTGTAAAGCTCTGGTCTGAGGGGAAGCTCGATTCGAAACTCTTCGATCTCGTCGTCATCGCCACCGGACACGTCTGGCCCGATGATGAAAAGGCAACGCGCAATTATTATCCCAGCCCCTGGTCTGGACTGATCGAAGCTAGGATACCTGCGTGTAAAGTGGGTATTATGGGAACATCGCTTAGCGCCATCGACGCAGCAATGGCGGTCGTTGCCCAACATGGAAGCTTCATTGAGGAAGATAACGACAACCTGAGCTTCGACCTTGACCCGGACAGTAAAAGTCTGGCGATAACGCTTATGTCCCGTTCAGGCATCCTGCCAGAAGCGGATTTTTATTGCCCTATCCCTTACGAGCCCTTGCAGATTGCCACGGAGCAGGCGATCAACAGGGAGATCCAGACTGGCGAGAGTGGCTTGCTTGACAGGATATTTGCCCTGGTCGCGCGCGAAATCGAGGTGGCCGATCCGGCCTGGAGTGAGCGTGTTTCGCTTTCGAAGCTCGACGCTGACAGCTTCGCTGACGCGTACTTTGCTGATCGGCAAAACCACGATGCGTTCCGCTGGGCAGAATACAATCTCAAAGAAGTCGAGCGCAACAAGCGGGAGAAGCATACCGTCCCCTGGCGCTATGCAATCCTTCGGCTGCACGAGGTCGTGCAGGAGATCATTCCGCGTCTCAATGAAGAGGACCGCGAGCGGTTCGATACAGGACTCTGCAAGGTCTTCGTTGACAACTATGCTGCCATCCCGTCGGAATCGATCCGCAGACTGCTGGCGCTGCGCAAGGCCGGCCTGATAGACGTCCTCGAACTTGGGCACGATTACGACATGGAGGTAAGGAAGGATCACACCGTCATCGCCATTGGCTCGGAAGTACGGACATTCGACGTGTTCATCGACGCCCGAGGCCAGAAGCCACTCAAGACGAAGGATTTGCCGTTTCCGTCACTGCGCCGGCAACTCGTTTCGGTCGGAGAGGATATTCCGGACGTCTCAGACGACTACACTTTGCTGGCACCGGACATTGCACGTGGCAAGATTGCGTTCGGCGCGCTGCCGTATCTGATGCACGACCAGCCTTTCGTGCAGGGAATTACGGCAAGTGCCGACATTGGAGCAGTAATGGCCACTGCTGTCAGTGAACTAACACACCGAACGCGCCGGCGGCTTCCTTTTATTGATCTCTCCTGATCGAAGCTGAAACATTGACAGGTCAGAAAGATACGTCCATGCGAGCGGCTTGGATTATATCTTCGATCAATTCACGCCTTGCACGTTCTCTCGCGACACTGTCGTTTAACCGCAAGATATAGGATGGATGCTAGGAGATCAGCACCGGTCCATCATGTAACCCAATTTCAGCCTGACCGCGTCGCGAAGTAAGAGGAGCGTTGTTACCCGTCAGAGCGAACGCCGCAGAGGCCCCCAACTCAACCACCATGCGTGGACGGATGAAAGCCAATTCGAGCCCCAGCCACCAGCGACGATGCAGGATTTCCTGCCGGTCAGTATTTTGATGCAGGCGGCGCTTGCCACGCGGCATGAACTTGAAGTGCTTAACTGCATTGATCAGCCATGTCTGCCTAACTTCTGCTCCTGCTGCAACCATGGTTTCACGCAAGAGGTGACCTGCCGGACCTACGAACGGTCGACCTTCCAGATCCTCACGATCACCCGGCTGTTCTCCTACAATCATGAGCTCAGCGTCTTCGGGCCCCTCACCCCAAACAGTCTGGGTTGCAGCCTCGCATAATCCACATCGCCGACAATGTCCGGCAGCCGCTCGCGCTTCGACCATTGTCTGAGGGAACTCGGGCGCTTGTGGCATCGCAGCGCGATAACGGGTCGAAATCGCGATTGCGCCAGCCGCTGGTGACGTTTCTGCGGCCACGCGCATTCGCTCCACTCGCGACTCGGCATCTCGTAACATATCTGGAATCAGGCGCGTTTCGGGTAGGTTCTTCCAATACTTCTTAGGCATTTCCGCGCGCATCGCATTCAGCTTTACCCGTGCCGGATTGAAGATGTTCGCGAAATAGGTGCCCCAAAGCGTTTCGGTGGCATCTTCCGATAAGTCAGGGCGTGTACCGCCTGGGTGGTAACTAAGTCTGCCGGCCTCAAATCGAGCTGTAAGCCTTGGCGTGGCGATCCCGCAGTCCATATCCGCGAAACGCTTTGCGAAAAAGGAACTACCCGGCTCGACTATATTATGCTCCGGCTCAAACCAGGCTGCAAAGCGACGACGCAACCCAGTCTCAAGTAATTCGCGAAACCGTACGAAAGCATGCATCTTGTGGATATCACGGCCAACCGATTTTGCCATGAGATGTAATTGCCGCCCAAGCGGGTCAGCCTGGCTCAAAGGGTCTCCCGCGTTGCAGTCGACAAGCTCCTGTTGCGGTTGTCGCGCCGCAAGGCCGAGCTGTTGCGGGTGCTGGACCGCCCGGAAATCCCGCTCAACACCAACGCTTCGGAAAACGATCTGCGCAGCTTCGTCATCAAGCGGAAGATCTCTGGCGGCACAATGAGCCGTGACGGCCGCATTGCCCGCGATACGCTGCTTGGATAGATGAAGACGTGCCAGAAGCTGGGTCTATCGTTCTGGCACTATCTGGGCGACCGGCTGGAGATCGGCAGTCCGGAGCCGATCCCGCCGCTCGCGACATTGATCGCGGCGCGGGCCTGAACACTCCCCTCCCCTTTCGAATCAGGAACGCTGACCGCTCGCAAGATCAGTACAGCAGCGCGCATCGGGTCTGCCGAGATTGCCTACGCGTTCGACATTGCCACCGAATTTGCCACGCTTACCCCGCTTAACCCCTGAACATTACCCGCACTCCATAGACTAACATAGTCAATGTATTGGATAAATTCTCCGATATGAAACCGAATAAATGCCTTACTTTCGTTACATAGACGCTATCTTTCTGTGCTTATAACCTCCGATAAGTATAGGTTATCGAAGGTGATATGTACGAGGCACTTGTACGTGCTGTAAAACAATGGTATCAATGGCGTACGGCCAATTTCGGAGGTCCCGAT
>NZ_CADEAR010000055.1 GCF_902825325.1 Brucella tritici
TCTTTGCGGAGCTCGCAGCATAATTGCGTCTGAAGATCTGGCCGCTTCTAACATCATGATAAATTTGCGACATAACCTCAATTGGCGGTCATAGAATCCTATATCGCAGAGGCGGGTTCGCGGAAGCTGGCGAACGTTTTGTTGATGAAATCGTTTCCCATTGCGACGCTCTGGAAAGTTTCCCCGAGCGTGGTGCAGCGCGTGACGACCTGCTGCCAGGCTTGCGCACGCTCGGTTTCCGCCGTCGTGTCCTGATCGCCTACACGACTGATCGCACAAGTCAGATAGTTCGCATTCTTGGTATTTACTATGGTGGTCAGGATTACGAAGGTCGGCTTGTCGACCAACAATCTGATTAAAACCAATTATTCAACAAAAGCCGACGAGTATCGATTTTCGCAGAGCACTAACCTCCTTTAGTCCCAAGCAAAGATGGTAGGTTTAGTGCTGATCTGAAAAGCAGCGCTCATCGCTTCACACACCATTCCTGCCCGGCAGGAACTGACCCTTAGGTTTTAACGTGCACTCGTTGGCCTTATATTGGGTAACCAGTGTTCTCGATCAGAAACGGACCCCTGCCCGAACATTGTGTGGTATGTTCCGGCGGTCCGGGAAGAGCGTCGGGGATTTAGATGATGTGGACGATGACCATGAACGTCGCAACACAGCACATGCACACCATAATGACGTATCGTACAGAAAACAGGTCGCTGAACCAATCGTTGAAACGATGATCCTGTGCTGATTTCGACCGTTCCGTCGTCAGACGGTGACAGGCTGTAAAACAGTGAACAGCGCCCCACCGTCGCGGTCCAGATCCTGAATATCCAGGAGAAGCAAGACTCCGGATTCAGGCACGGCAAGTTCTGTCTTGGTGGCGTTCATTGCTGCTGCAACTGCCTTTTTGTTTCCCCACACTTTTCCACGCCTGGTCACATCTGGACCATCTTCAGGGCTAGCGATGCTGAATTCGACGATGCCCACATCAACGCCGTCGCAGATGAGATTTCCCGTTCCATGCAACAATGTAACAGCCATCACTATACCCTGTGTCTTAGTCAAAATCATCCGAAGTTTAGCAGCTTGTCAGTTTTCAGAAGAACTCTGCTTCGCTTTTAACCGCTCATTCAATAGGAGCTTGAGCCGGGCATTTTCCGCTTCCAGCTCTTCCAGTTCTTCGTCTGTCACCGGTCCGTCTTCAGGCTTGGGATTTGGCCTTTTCGCACGAGGCCGCTTTTGTAGTGATTTGGGAACGGGAGGCGAGGCTAGAATTTCATCTATCCCCTCCTCTTTCCGCTCGGGCTCCACAACAACTGGCGCTTCTTGAGGGACCTTCGGCTCTTCAGCGGACGATAACACCTCAAAAGAAGCGACGGGCTCAACCTTTGGGGCTGCTGCCTTGCCATTTCTTTCATCGGGATCTTTGGTCGTAACTTTGATGGATAGTCGCGTTGGCAATATAGGTTCAGGCTGCTCAGGGCTTTCGCCGGCTTTGGGTCCAGCGTCTGGCATTTCATCCGGCAAAGTCGACTTCTTCTTCGATCGCCAGTTCTTCAACCGCGCAACGAGACGTTCCCCCAGTGACTTCATCGTGATCGACCTCTCTATAACAGCCACAACAGTGCACAGAAATGCTGTCACCTTAAGCCTGACAACTCAATAGTTTTGGTGACCATAGCTCTTACACATGTCACCAGAACGCATGAACAGATCAGTTATCGAGGACGGCAGGACAGTCTGGGCGACCGTTTTTCTATTGCGG
Source organism: Brucella tritici (assembly GCF_902825325.1). GTDB lineage: Bacteria > Pseudomonadota > Alphaproteobacteria > Rhizobiales > Rhizobiaceae > Brucella. Next base: position 1,763 of record NZ_CADEAR010000055.1, read on the forward strand.
TTCCAATCGTCGGAGCATTTTGAGCAACTGTCTGTTCTCCATGCGCAATCTGGCGGCCAGTTCACGTTTCAGATCGGCATTCTCAATTTCCAGAGCTGACAATTCAGCCTGAATATCAGGCTCGGCAACCACCCGATTTGCCGCTTCTTGTTTCTGTGGAGCTGATTTTTTCATACGACGTCGAACAGACGGCTTTTTCTCCCTCACAGTAGCATTTCCCGCCATGTTTGCCGTTTGCAGCTCTTCCGTTGCAAGGGATGCTTCTTCCGGTTTCGAGGCGTCCATGTTGGAAAGTTCTGGCTCGCTCAGAGCCTCTTCAACTTGCTCGATGACCGGCTCAGCATGCGCCACAACTTTTGTAGTGGCGTTCTCAGTTCTGCGCTCGATCAGCTTGGATAGATCAGGCTGGGCCCGAACCTCCATTGGAGATTGGGGCGCATCGGCCTCCACTTGCCGGGCAATCGACTTCAGATCCAGATTTCCCCACAAAGATGACGAGCCCTTGCGAGTACGCTTGTTCTTATATTCAACGACAATATTACGGTTTGGATTTTTCATCCGTGAGTAGCTTTCCAGAGGAGATTTGAAGGTACGCTCCGCGCGCGTCAAAGGGCTTTTACCAGTAGCTACATATTACGCGGCGGATTTTCAACACTCAACAGAATGTCCGACCTGATCGATATGTCCTGAAAGCAAGTTCATCTCATCTTGAACACATGATGTACACGGCCTTATTATTACATCAACCATTGACCTGTATTTTTGACGCCTAAATGAATTTCCAAACATCGATCTGGAGAAGCATACCATGGCAGACGAAACCATTGCAGCAGTAAACGAGACACCAGTTGAGGTTAGAACCGCCGAGCCTGTGGGTGCCACGAAGAAAACCCGTGCACCACGCAAAAAAGCTGAGCCTAGGCCCGCAAAGGCGGCTACAGCACCTGCCGCTAAAACCACGAGGGCCGCATCCAGACCAGTGAAAGCAGCCAAAGCTGCTTCAAAAGCAGAACCCACTACAACACCACTGGTAGAGAACAAGCGCAACAAGTACACGCCGGCCCAGCGCGCCTCCATCCTTGCTTCTATCGAAAAAGCAACAAAAGATGGCAAGACCACTCTCAAGGCTGCATTGCAGCAGACTAAAGTGAGTGAGCAGACCTACTATAACTGGAAGAACGCTGCTGCAAAGACAGCGCCCGGGCCATCAACAGGGTCGTCGAGCGATGATCTTTCCAGCTTGGTTTCACTGGAAGCAGAGAACCTCAAGCTACGCCAAGAACTTGCTGCAAAGCTGCGTGCTGAGAATGAAGAGTTGCGTAGACGTCTGGGTCGAACCTGAGGCGAATTGCTCCGCAGCATCTGCACCAGGGTGCTGTCAAAACAGATGACTTCCCACGTGTAAGTCATCTGTTTGTCTTTCGATGATGAAAATTCGAAGCCTTTGTTCTCTCCTTCCAATGGCTCTCTACTAAGGCCAAGAGTGAGGATTACCATTCCGCACAACTTTTGGCCTGGATTAGTGCATGACGACCAAAAAGCCTCACGGGCAGGATTATGCTGACTGCCAACACCAAGATGGAGTCACATCATGATTTTGGATTCCGCTCAAGCCCAGGCGCTCTACAAGGCGATACAAGCCCTGAATGAAGGGGGCGGCCAGCTACTTAACGCTTCCTTTGACGCATTCGTCCTCGGTGAGGCAATCATTGATGTTTGCACCCACACTGATGATCGCATCGAACTGCGATCTGACGGCAATGTAACTGAAGTACACGACGACCTATCCGCTTTCGCAGCTGCCTATCGTTTGCAAGCGCTGTGATTGCTCAAGCGAAGGATGACACTGCGTTTGATTTCAGTTTTTTATCTATGAAATCTTCATACGGACCGCTGGGCTGAAACTAGAAGACAATTGAAGAAAGTGCTCAACCCATAGACCGAGTCATCGCCCAATGACGTGCTTTTTTGCTATTTCCAAGGCGTTCCGCGCATTGTTCTCAGCGGTCTCCTCGGTCGGCGCGACAGATTGGATTGTGAGCCTGTCTCCGCCCTCTACGACAAAAATATTCACCCCCTTCAGGCCACCGACGTTCGGAATGCGGATAAGTCGTCCAACTGCAGGGGAGACATCGATTTTCTCGATTTTAAACCCGACTTTTTCGGAACTGACGTCCAGCTCTGTGAGATAACCCTCGTCCGTTCTGTTTTCCTGTCCCTGCTCGTCGACAGTGAGCGCGACGAACATCCCACCTTTTCTTTTGTGAATGATGCCGCGAGATAAGCTCCTTCATTGATAGGAGCGG
>NZ_CADEAR010000056.1 GCF_902825325.1 Brucella tritici
GTGAGCGCAACGAATAGCCCACGTCTTTCGTGATTGACGGAATGGGTTTCCGGCTGGCAGTCAAAACTTTTGCTTTGCCCGCTTCGGCATAAAATAGGTTCGGATATTGACGAGTGCTTCAGCGACGTCAGCGGCATCCTGGCGGGTGGCTTTGCGTTTTGTCTCGCCGAGCTTGCGAATTGGCGCAATGATATCGCCGGTGACGGCATGACCGCGAAGAACCGGCTGCCAAAGTCTCGGCGCGTATCCTGTTGCCAGCAAAAAGCAGAGGTCCCAATCGAACGGATCAAAGGTTTGATCATCGATCCTGGTGAACCTGGGCCGGTAGTCTTTCGGGGTTTCAGAGAGGCTCCCCGAGATACGGTTATATTCCGCAACGATCGTCTGCACGGCCCGATGTTCGGTTGTTTCCATCGGCAGGTTCAGGGCGTCCGGGCCAGTCAGTTCCGGGATCCATTTGCGTGGGTCGATGAACTTTGGGCCAATGATCAGAGCCGTAAGATAACCATCGAGACCGCTCATTGACCAGATTGGCGATGCCGGACGGCGTCCCCTGATAAAGGCTTCGAACGCCGCGTCATCAAGCTTCGGTCGATCCGTCGTCCCCTGGCTGTTGTGCATCATGCCGCCCGTCGCTCCTGCTGCGTCATCGCTTCACGCTCAGCCTTCCAGGCCCACGGCAGGAGACTTTCCATTTCGTTGGCTTTCACTTTGCCGGAGATGATGCGCTCCAGCACATCGGCAAGCCAGACCTCGGGGTCCACACCATTCAGTTTACAGGTGTTGACGAGCGATGCGAGGACAGCGAAAGTCTTTCCACCCCGCTCGTTGCCCACGAACAGCGAATTCTTCCTCGTCAGGGCCACGGATTTCATTGAACGCTCGACCACATTGGAATCGATCTCGACCCGGCCATCATCAAGGCAGGCTGTCAACCCGCTCCAATGGTTGAGCGTGTAGCTGACGGCCTTGCCAAGCGCCGATTTCGCCGACACCTCGTCGCGCAGTTCGGTGAGGTGGACTTTCAGCTCTCTCATGACTGGAGCAGCCTCGCGACGTCTCACGACGAGCCGGGTATCGGCGCTTTCGCCGCGCAGTTTTGCTTCGATCCGATAGACTTCCGCAATCCTGGCAAGGATCGACAAAGCCTCCGAAGAACCCGTCAGCTTGACGACATCGACGAACTTGCGCCGCGCATGAGCAAGGCAGAAGGCCAGCCGCATGGGTGCGACATTGCTCTTGCCCCGACGTTTGACCATGGTTTTATAGGCTTGGTATCCATCGACTTGAAGCACGCCGGTAAACGACGACAATTGCCCCTCGATCTCGCGGGCGCTGCGGCTTTCGGCAAAGATATAGGCCACGGCCGGCGGTGCCGGACCATTCCAGGGACGGTCGTCAACCGCCTGCGCCCATAACTGGCAGACCTTGGTTCGTTTGCGCCCCGGCTCGAGCCGCGGCAACGGCGTCTCGTCACAGAACACTCTCGGCTGCGAGCGGATAAAGGCGGTAAGCGCGTCATAGAGAAGCTCCAGCCACCAGGCGACCCGCATCACCCAGGCGCCAAGCGTACCGCGATCGATGATGACACCGCAGGAGGCCAGCATTTGCGCCTGTCGATTGAGCGGGAGATGCCAGGCAAACTTCGAAACAGCGACATGCGCGGCAAACGCCGTGGTCACCATGCCACCGTCCATCACGCGCGCCGGTGCAGGTGCTTGCACGATGGCACTCTCACAGGCCCGGCATGCATAGCGCGGCCGGATCGTCCGTTTGACCCGGACAACAGCAGGTACGATGTCGAGCGCCTCGCTGACGTCCGTGCCGATGCAATGCAGTTCGAACGAACAGCAGGGGCAAATCTTGCTCTCCGGCTCAATGATCTCTTCATAGCGCGGAAGATGCTTGGGCAAGCGGCCGATATTGCGGGCAGACGATCGCCGTGCCTGTGTTTTGTCTTCACCGGCCGGTGCGGCATCGTCATTGGCTGCAACGGGAATATCGCTTAGATCGCCCAGGTCGAGCGTTGCCTGGGCTGGATCGATGATCGTCATCTTCTCCGATTTCGTCCCGAAGAGCTGGCGCTCAAGGAAGGCAATACGCGCTTTGAGATCGGCATTCTCTTCGTCGAGTAAGAGAATGATCCGGGTCAATTGCGCAGCATCCTGGGGCAAGGGATCGGGTCGAAGCAGCATGACCGACCCTATCATATTAGCCTGAATCTTCAAGCAAAACCAATAGGATCAGCCTACTTTTGAGGGTCGTCTCACCGCGTTTCGCTTGACCCGCGTCCAGTCAATGCCAGCTAGCAAAAGCGAGAACTCCTGGGCACTCATCTGCATCGCACCATCGCGGATCGGGGGCCAAACAAACTTTCCGCTCTCCAACCACTTTGTCGCCAGGATCATGCCTGACCCATCCCAGTAAATGCAGCGAAGTCGATCCAGACGCTTGGCGCGGAAAACGAACACGTCGCCACAATAGGGATCGGCCGCGAGCGCTGACGCCACCAAAGCCACAAGGCCATTCATGCCGCGCCGGAAGTCGACCGGTTGCGTAGCCACCATGATCTTCACGCCACTCGGCGAAACTCCGATCACCGGCGACCTCGCAAGGCCGCCACCATCGCTTGCGCCAGTTCAGGTGCTACCGGGCCGATAACCGTCATGCGCGCGCCAGCAATCTCGATCTCAATTCGACCCGCGGCAAAGTGGGCGACATCTGACGGCGAGCCTGGAGCCGGCGTTCGATCGCCAACTACCGTCACCGGCACGAACATCGCCTGCTGCGCACTGGACCTCGCAGATCGTTGAGAGGTCAGCCCAGCGTCCCGGCGCCAGACGTTCAGCAAGCCGCGATTGACGCCCCAGCGCCGGGCAACGGCCGAGATGTTAACATCAGGTTCCGCGCTTTCCGCAAGGATCCGCGCCTTCTCCTCGTCAGTCCAATTCCGCCGCTGCCGCCGGCCGGTAATCACCTCGATCCGACGATACTTTCCCTCATGCCTGGCTTCATCCATGTCTTCAAGCATGGCATCAGCGCGATCTCCAATCATCCCGGTCCGCTCCTATCAATGAAGGAGCTTATCTCGCGGCATCATTCACAAAAGAAAAGGTGGGATGTTCGTCGCGCTCAC
>NZ_CADEAR010000057.1 GCF_902825325.1 Brucella tritici
GCGATGAGCGGGCGGCGTGGTTGAAGACACTAACCACGTTCAAAAAGTTCGGTAAGGGCTGGTTATCTCGTGTATCATGGGTTCGGTCGCGTGCGCTGGCGTTCTCGCGTGACGGTGCGCCCGTGCCGTCTCCGGTTCCGCAGGTTCCGACAGGCAAGGCCGTGCAATCGGATACTTCCCTGAAAGAAGTATTGAAGAAGCCTGAAGCCTGGGGACCGCTTGGCGGACTGATTACAGGAGTTGGCGCAATGGCTGACGGTTCGGGCCCGATGCAGTGGGCGCTTGCTGTGGCAATGGTCACACTCGTCGGCGTCGGTCTCTACTTTTTCATCCAGCGGGTGAGGAACGAAGCATGATCTTGGCGCTCATCCCAAACTGGCTGAAATACTCGCTCGCTGCCCTCGTGGCGGCGTTTCTGCTTCTGGCGGGCGGATACGCAGCCGGAACCATTAAAGAGCGCCAGCGGGCCGCATTGGTGGCGGCAGAAGCTACGGCCAAAGCAATCCAGAAAAGGGCGAACATCGATGAAAAGATTATCGGTATGGATGCTGTTGCTCTCTGCCTTGAGCTTGGCGGGGTGCCAGAGCAATGCAACGAACTGCGCGGGATGGAAGCCGATAAGCCTTAAACCGGCTACGGCTGTCTATCTCGCAGGGAACGATACACCGGCGGGTCAGGGTATCGCTTCTCACAATGCTTTTGGGAAATCGCGGGGCTGCTGGTAATGTCTGAAGACTTGAAATGGCTCATGGGCACAGCCGTCACGCTGATTGTCTTCTTCAGCGGCGCGCTGATCGCAGCCTTTCGCTCTCTATCAAAGTCACAGAAAGACGGTGACGACCAACTTCATGATCGTGTGAACCGGGTCCGAGATGAATATGTGCGCCGCGTTGACCTTGACGACCACGTGAAGCAATTGCGCGAGGGGATGAAGGAAATGCGAGATGAAACCCGCGAGGGCCTGAAAGAAACGAACAAGAGGCTCGATCAAGTGCTTGCGGTGTTGGCTCAGGATAAAAAGGTCTAACCTCGTTTGTCACATTACTCGAAATAGAACCGAACTTCGCTGAGCGCGTCATATTTGTCTGGATGTTCTTTCACGGTCCGATATGGTGCGCAGTCAACCACTGCTTTCAGGGCAATTTGAGATATTTCCTGATATTTCTTTGTGGCTTTGGGCTTAATCAATGCTGGCTTGCCAATCAGATTACCATTTCTATCGAGAGAAATAGCAACTTGAACGGTTACGCCAGTTGAAAATAGCGGCACAGTCCAGCAACGTTTTACCTCACCAATTAGTTTTCTCATAATTGGCTCATTGGCGTTTTCATTTGTGGCGGCCGCCGCCTGCCCGCAAATCATCAATGTGCAGGTCGATAATGCTAGGCATATTCGATGGATGTGTGCTTGAATCATGCCGTTCATTCCTCCGGGTCTGTACCCATCTCACCCATTTGGACGCCTTTTGCCATGCTGGCGATAGCTCTCGCAACTTCGATGCGATCCCATCCAGCCTCTTGTGCGTCGTCAATCAGGCTGAACAGGCCATCAGCCAGTGCTTCCTGACAGTCCATAAACCTTTCCGGGTCGTCTCGCTCGTGCCGTGGTCCTTTCATTCCACCCTCCTCAGAACAAACTTGCCTGCGCTTCCTTATTGTCATTGCTTGGTGTGAGGTCAATTAGATCGGCATCGGGCAGGGGCTTTTGCATATCCTTGGCTTCGTCCCATGGGGCGCGAAGCCAAGTGTCGATCTCTTCCGTGGTGCGGAGAATGACCGGCATTGCCTTTGGATGGATCGGCTTCACCACGGCATTTGGCTCGGTCGTGAGAAATCCGAAGATATCGACCTCAACCGGCCCTTCCTTTTTCTTCCGTACACCCTTCCAGCTTGTCCAGATGCCAGCAAATGCGAAAAGCGGCTTTTCCTCGTTCATCGCGAACCAGTGAAGCGGCTTTCGCTTTGTCTTCGGGTCCGGTTCCTGCCCATATTCGGAGAACGATGTGGCTGGAACGACGCAGCGGCTTTCAACGCCCTGCCAGCGTCTCCAGTGAGGCGAGGTTAGATTGCGGATATTTGTTACCCCGCTATCCGCTTCGCCCTTTACGTATATCGGAGGCGTAGGCATACCCCAGCGGAGCAACGCCAATTCCGGCTCATCACCTTTGATATTTCGTAAGACCGGGGCAGGATAGTCTGGATACACGTCTAACTGTGGATCGACACGGTTTGTCACGTCAGCGAACTTCGGGAACAGGCGGCGCATGGCCTCATGGTTTGTCGTGATGTTGTATAGATTGCACATACTCGCCTCCTCGTTGCGAAGAGAATAGCGCGCTTATTTCCGCCGTCCAGCCAGCGCATCCTCGCCGTCCTGTTTATGAGCGCGACAAAGCCAAAGCTGGCCGTTCGACAATTTATAGCCAAAGGTTCCCCATTCCTTGCAGCCTTTGGCATCGCACCAGTGTTCGAACAGGCTTCCAGCCTTCGCCACGTGTGCGTTGTCGTTCTTGTATCCCGCCATTTATCACCTCGGCATTTTCGTAATTCCAAATTGCGCATAGCCTTT
>NZ_CADEAR010000058.1 GCF_902825325.1 Brucella tritici
CACAATCCTGAAAATCACCGGTCACAGCAAAATGATTGAAATCCTGCAGGTTAAATATCTCAACAACATCCTTGAGCGGGATCACCGGTTTATCAAGCGAATTACCAAACCGATGATGGGCTTTAAGGCGTTTCATTCAGCCGCAGCGACAATCGCGGGCATAGAAGTGGCGCATATGATCCGTAAGAAGCAGTTCGCAAATGACAACCGCTCGCCATTTAAAGTCTTTGCGGAGCTCGCAGCATAATTGCGTCTGAAGATCTGGCCGCTTCTAACATCATGATAAATTTGCGACATAACCAGATGGACGCGATACCCGTTCTTTTACCGGGTCAGACGCTGCAGGATGCGCGCAGCATGATTGAGGAGGTCTGCTCGTTCCGAACGGCAGAGACAAATCTGATCATAGAAGATTGCCGTGCTTACTACGGCGACAAGGCAAGCATTATGGTCGCCTGGTTCGGTATGGATGCGTGGTTTGAAGGCGAGGATGCCTCCAAGGCCAAATGGGCAACAGTGCTCAAGCACATGATTCAATAGGAGCTATCTGGATCGTGCGCATTTTGACTGATGAAGAAGCAGCTGGACTGATCGGATATCCGGAGGATGGCGTGTATGTCGCCATGGGAGAGCATGGCGGCGACAATCCGCGGCTCTTGGGCGGCGAATACTGCGCGGGTGACCTTGCAGGAACGGCACTGAAGGCCGCGGCTTTGCCGCGCTACTATCCGGAGACAGCGCACCCAGTTGTCGATTGACACGATATTTGGCCGTTTTGGCCACTATCTTGCCTTTGGGTCAGCATCGCTGATGTTTCTCAACGGTTCCAGTCGCATTGTACATGCCTTCAGGCGGGATCACCGGTAATATTTAGGAGCGAAACGGCAGCCTTCGCATCAACTGTCGCCGCTTATCATGCTGGTTGAGGATGTCGCCTGTTTCAGGAGTTTTGCGACAGTTCACGGAGGCATAATGTGCGCTCTATACTGGCCTCCGAATGGCGGTCATGACCATTCGGAGGCCATTCGTCGTTAGGTCAACCGAACGGAGATACCACCATCCGCAATCATCGGGCTTCCCGTCATGAAGCTTGACCTATCGGAAAGCAGAAAAAGGGCAGCCTGAGCAATTTCCTTCGCGCTCGCCATTCGCTTCATGGGATGCAGGTTCGCGATAAATTCCATGACTCCCGGATTTCCTTCGCCTCCCGCCGGCGTGATCGTGCCTCCCGGCAACAGCGCGTTGACACGAATGCCTTCCACCGCATGGTCGGACGCCAGCGACTGCACTAGTCCGATCAACCCGGCCTTGGATGCTGCATAGGCCCCCATGCCCGGCATACCGCCATTGCTGTAACCGACGAAGGACGAGGTGAAGACGATCGAGCCACCTCCCTGCTTCTTTACGGCCGGTATTTGAGCTTTCGCTGCGAAGAAGGCGGCCGTCAAGTTGACCTCCATGACATCATTCCAGTTGCCGATTTCCATATCGGGGACCGGACCCATAGTTCCCACGATGCCGGCATTGTTGAACGCGCCGTCCAACCGGCCGAACTCCTTTGTGGCGAGATCGACAAGGGCGTCGGCGTAGCCCTCATCCTTGACGTCGCCGACTAAGAGCACGGCTCTGCCATTGGCTTGCTTGATCGTTTTCGCGAGTGCTTCAAGCTCCCCGGATCGGCGCGCACCGAGAACCACATTGGCCCCTTCGGACGCGAACAGCAGTGCCGCCGCCGCACCAATCCCGCTGCTCGCCCCGGTGACAATGATAGTCTTACTTTCCAGTTCCATGACGTGTCGCTCCTAAACATTGCGTCATGGCTGTCTAGCGAAGGGGCAGACGGCGCAGCCACCCGTTTATTGCTTTCAAACTATCTTTCGGGAAAATAAGGCCGATCTTGTCGCAAAATTCGTGTGCGAAAGTCAAAGCTTTGTAGATATTTGCGACATGTCGCGACCACAAACCGGACCCAATTTTCTGACCGTGGCGATGCCACAGAGCGAAAAAAAGCATCCATTATCATTCAGATGAATAGGAGCGGAAAATGAACTCTCCACTGAAAACAGCCATCTTTATCGGCTCGCTAATGTTCCTGTTACAATTCGTCGTGGGCACCCTTGCAGGACATTTCTTCTTTGGCCCGCTCATCGCCATAGGCGGAGCACTATGGCTCGGTTATCAGGTTTATCAAACTGAGAAGTCGTATTGCTCATGGTGAAATGATATATTATTGTTAAATATCAATGACTTAGTTCCATAATAGAACTTATGCGATTTTCTTTTTGTTAGATACAGACGTCGCCAGTGGTCTCACAGAATCGATCCGATTCTGATCTCATTCGAGTTCATTGTTTATAGAGGGAAGAAAGGGCTCTGCCCTCTCTCCCTACAAGCATCGCCTCGGGTGTTGTCACGTTAAGTTTCTCTGGCCGGAAAGGCCAGGGGCTCGTAGATATTCAGGCGAAACAGGCCGCAATTTT
>NZ_CADEAR010000059.1 GCF_902825325.1 Brucella tritici
TAAATCAAACCCCAAACCGAGCCGGAAACTCCAATCTTCAAAAGCACAAATAGTCTCAAATCATTCGACGACGGACAACCTTTTAAAAAGCCGATGTATCGATCAGCGGCGGCAAGCCATGCAGTAATATTAACTCGTCCAGCAAACCGGAAACCATCAAGATCGAGATGTTTTATGTCCGCAATATCAAGATCACTGGTGAGTGCTGCCCCTAATTTTTCGTTAATAATTGCTACCAATAAATAAATTTGATCATCTTTTTCGATATGAGCGAAGAGTACGTGGCCACCTGTCGCGCCCGGCTTCTGCTTTGCTTGGACAGCCAATGTACCCATGAGTTTCATTGTCAGATCGGAGAAGTTTTTATAATTTTCCTTCTCAAACTCGGCGATAAACGTTTGGGCAGGATAATCGGCAATTTGTGTCGAAAATTTTCCGTGGGCCTTAGTCGCTTTACTGGCGTAAAGCCCGTGAATTTCGTTGACAACGCGAACGACTGTTTCTGAAACTTCTAATTGTGCCTTGCCAAATTTTGTTTCGAAGTCGCTTGCGCCTTTGCGGCGCAAGTCATGTAGCGCGACTTGAATTACACTATCGACCATCGAATCTGCCCCCAAAATATCAATGTTGTCATTTTGTGTCCCTATTAGCGAAGAAATACAAGGGTAGGGCATGGTCTTAGACGCTGCTATTAGATCAAAAGATCAGCTGTGCGGACGCATGTTTTCGTGGTCGTGCGATCACATGCTCGTGCTTATTCGCACAGCTAGTGATGAAAGGCCTCCTTTCAGGTGAAGTCCTGTCGTCAATCACGAGACATCGTTTGGGAGGGCGCGCCTCGAATTGATAATTATTTCTGAACGGGACAAATCAAATGCAACGAAATGCCCATACCAAGGCTCAGGGGGACAAACCAAGGCGGCGTTTACAGCAGTGTAAATGCTGCCTAGGTTTGTCTTATTCGCTCTTATTAGCATTGATTTTGTTGGTCTTTTTGGCATGCTGTCAGAAAGGTATGATCGTTTCGCTTCGTTTGATTTGTCCGTTTCGGTCTTACGATGCAAAAAAAAGCCCGCTAAGCGGGCTTTGGTTGGTTTTACGTGCTGATGCTTATTACGATTGGATCATGGCGGTCTGAACCTTGCTGATATCGATCCGAGAATAATAACTGGCAACTCGATTGCTCTTGTCAAACAGCGGCTTCACATTGAGGTCCGCAAGGCGTTTTTTCATTCCGGCCCGATTTGCCCCGATTTCATCGCAAAAATCGACAAGAGAGATGAACCGTGTCTTGAAATCCATAATGGAATTCTCGCTGATCAAGCGGGCTCTTTTTGCCGAGCGTTCGTACTTCGTCTCGGTGATGTATCCCTGTTTGATTAGCTCAATCAGGGTTGGATCAGAGGTTCCGAGTAATCCAAGAGCGTCCTGGAACGTGATGAATTTTTCGTCGCTATCCACTTGCTGCTGAAGAGCGATCAGACGCACTTCATCTTTATTGATACGCAGCCGCTCGACCAGCCCTTCATTGCCCGCAATAACCCGCGAGGCGATAGTTGCGTCGAGTAGCAATTTCAAGATATCATTCAGCGGAAAGGAATACCCTTGCGCGAAATCCTGCGGGGAGATCCATGCCTCGTCGCTCTCCTCGATCCGCTCGGCATGGGAAACCAATCTGGCCTGCAGATCGTTTAGGTCCAGCCGTTGGATACGAATATAATCCCGGCGCTCTTCTCGTCCTTCAACCTGCGGAAGAAGTCCGGACTTTACAAGCAGACGAAGCTTTTCTTCGCTGATACCGAGAACCTGGGCGGCCTCCTTGCTGGTGATGGTTTCGAGTGCGTTCTCGAAAATTGGACGGGCCCTCTCAGCATCAAAATAGATCGCCGAGTCATGCAGGTTGATGCGGTTGGTTAGCCCATGCGAAGCAAGCAGGGTCTTGATGCG
>NZ_CADEAR010000060.1 GCF_902825325.1 Brucella tritici
CATAGTCAACGCCTACCGGTAGATCGTCACCGAATATCTTGTTCCAATAGTTCTCGTGATAGATTTCCGTTGCTTTTGCCTTGGTCAGGGCCTTCACTTCGGCTTTTGAAACACGGTGCCCTTCCCACGCTGACAGCGTCGCAATAGTGATACCCAGATTGGTTGCACCGCCCGGATCATCAACGTCATCCACATACCCGCCCTCTTCTGAGAAGACATGCGGCATCGCTTTGGCAAAGGTTCCCTTGGCCATGATAACTCCAATGAAAGAACTCAAGGGCAAAAACGCATGATTTGCGTGGCTTTTCCCTGGGTTCTGTTGCGTTTTGATCGGCACTTGGTCCGATCGGTAAATCTTTCCCGTCGAAGGACAGATATTCGCCGCCCTTCGGTTCTGAACCATTCTCCAATTCGTGCCCCTGATGCCGTTTCTCTTCCGGCTTCGGTCACAGAGTGGCGTTCGGCTCCCGGCTTCCCATTCTCCTTTAAGAGCGCAGCCCAGACCTGCCGGGCTCGCTAGCCAGTCATCAGGACAGCCGGGATATCGTGGACGATGCGCCTTCCTCTGCGTTGGCGTCGCGCCGCTCGTAGGGGCGCTGATCACGCAGGATCTGGAAGGCAATCGTCAAAAGCTTGCGTGCTATTGCAACGCGCGCCTTGTTGGTTCCTCTCAATTTCAGATGCTCATACTGGGCGCGAAGGTGCGGGTCGGTCGCGACGGCTGGCTGAACAGCCTCGACAAAAGCCCAGCGCAACCACTTGTTGCCCTGTTTGATGATCCTGCCGTGATATGTCTTGCCGCCCGACGAATAGGTCGAAGGAACGAGACCGGCATAGGCGGCCAGCTTCTTTGGATTGCGGAAACGGCCAATGTCATCAATCTCGGCATCGATCAGTCTGGCGAAGAACTCTCCGATACCGGGGATGGTCTTCAGTAGCTTCACATTTGCGTTGGTCTTCGTCATCGCCCGGATCGTGGTTTCCGCCTGTTTGATCCGTTCGTTGATGTCGCCGATGAATGCCAGGCTCCGATCAATCTGAACACGGTCGATTTCCGACACATCCAGCGTGGCAAGCTGCTGTCGCCCAACTTTGCCAAACAGGTCGCCCAGCTTCTTCAACTGCGCCGTTTGCTCCGGATAACGGTCGAATGCTGTCACGATCCGGTTCTTCACCATCGTGCGAAGCCGCACGTAAAACATCCGTTCACGCAGCGCGAGGCGTAGCTCCCGGGCCCTATCCGACGGCGCATAAGCTTCTGGAACCAGATCAGCGCGGAGAAGATGGGCAAGAACGGTTGCGTCGATCTTGTCTGTCTTGATCTTCGCGTCGGCGATCGCCTTCACCTTCAAAGGATGGGCGAGCACGACATCGTCGCAGATATCGTCGAGCCAGTCGTAGATCACCATCCAATTGCGCGTGGCTTCTACGACAGCGTGGCTGTTGTCTCGATAGCGCTCAAGAAATGAAGCAAGCGATTGCCGATCGTTCTTCACTCGGCCAGACCGTAGCGTCTTCCCGGCGGAATCCTGAACAACCAGATGACTATAGGCTTTGTGGTAATCGACCCCGATGTGGTAATCATAAAGTGCAGTCACGTTTTGCTCTCCTTCATTGAAGCGTTTCAAACCCCAATAAGGTAAGCCAAACGGCACAAAACGTGACTGTCCCAAAATCATCTGCATCTCAGCGATCCGTTCTTCCAGTGAGCGCGACCTCTTTCATGCCACCTCCTTTCCGCAGATGGACTCTTCGCCTGTTGGAAGAGCCTTTGTCTGTTGGTGATCTTTTCCAGAAATTCGACTGTGAGGTTCTTGAAACCGCCTGTCCGGTCACTAAATCGACGTCGTCATTCCAACTTTTC
>NZ_CADEAR010000061.1 GCF_902825325.1 Brucella tritici
TGAAACGCCCCATGCCCATGCGGAAGGTAGTGGCCGGAAGCTGCGAGAGGATGCCTTGGGCGCATCAAACGTCACGGCAGGATCGTCCAACTCACAACCGAAGGACGCGATGCAACTGATGGAAATGATCGTCAGTCGCGATAACATGATAGCGGCCTTACACCGCGTGGTGTCGAACAAGGGAGCGGCGGGCATCGACAAGATGAGCGTTGGCGACCTGAAGCAGCATCTCGTATCGCATTGGCCGCGCATCAGGGAAGACCTGCTGGCGGGTCGGTATGAGCCAGCGCCGGTGCGCGGGGTGGAAATCCCCAAGCCCGGCGGCGGGAAACGCCTTCTTGGCATTCCCACGGTTCTCGACCGCCTCATCCAGCAGGCGATACATCAGGTGCTGATGCCGATCTTCGACCCAGGCTTCTCCAATTCCTCTTTCGGCTTTAGGCCGGAGCGGAGTGCCCATGATGCGATCCTTGCCGCACGGTCCTATGTGGCCGACGGTTACCGCGTTGTGGTTGATCTTGATCTGGAGAAGTTCTTCGACCGGGTAAACCACGATGTGCTGATGGCACGAGTGGCACGCAAGGTCTACGACAAACGGGTGCTGCGGTTGATCCGCCGTTATCTGCAAGCCGGGTTGATGATGGGCGGGATGACGACAATGCGAAGCGAGGGAACGCCGCAGGGCGGTCCCCTGTCTCCGCTATTATCGAACGTCCTGCTCGACGATCTGGACAAGGAACTGGAACAGCGCGGACATCGCTTCTGCCGCTACGCCGACGACTGTAATATCTATGTGCGGTCAATACGTGCCGGTCAACGGGTGATGGCTTCGCTCACCGCCTTCCTTGGAAGGAGACTGAAGCTGAAGGTCAACGCCACCAAAAGTGCTGTTGACCATCCATGGAACCGGGTCTTTTTGGGTTATACGATGACGTTCCACCGTATGCCCCGCCTCAAGGTGGCGGTACAAAGTGTGAAGCGTCTTCGTGGCAAACTGAAAGCCCAGTTCCGGGCTGGGCGTGGCCGGGCCATTGACGCCACCATCAAGGACCTAGCGCCGATCCTGCGCGGCTGGACAGCTTACTTTAAGCTGGCTGACGTGAAGGGGACGTTCGAGGAAATGGATGGATGGGTTCACCGCAAGCTGCGGGCTACCCTGTGGCGGCAATGGACGAAACCAGCCGCGCGCGCAAGAAACCTGATGCAACGAGGCATAAAGAAGGAGCGTGCATGGATAAGTGCCAGCAATGGCCGGGGACCATGGTGGAATGCCAGAACCTCACACATGCACGAAGCCCTACCGAATGCCTACTTCACCAAAATCGGGCTGATCTCGTTCCTGAAGGAACACCGACGCCTATACTACGCTTCATGAACCGCCGTATACGGAACCGTACGTACGGTGGTGTGGGAGGAGGGCCTAAAATGCCCTCCTACCCGAT
>NZ_CADEAR010000062.1 GCF_902825325.1 Brucella tritici
TATGAGCAATAGAAGCCCCCCCCTAGTGCTCCCCACCCTAATTGCGGAGAAGCTGTTGTGCGTCCGCTTTGCGCTTTTTTCCAGACATTAGCGTAGCATTCTCACGCGTTCCAGAGCCGGTCGTTCCGCTTTTTTGCTGCTAACTAACATGATGGGGTGGGAAGCGGATGAGCGGGTTTAGGGTTCGAGTCTTCGTAAGCGGACCTTTAACTGGTCGGTGGCCGCGGCAGACTTGAAAGCGCATTGCATATAATGACGTTCCAGGGCAGCTGAAAAACCCACTTCGATCTAATTGGGACGCAGCGCCTCAAAACTGATAATCTCGTCGTCCCTATGCGGTGCTCTTCCATGCTGGTAGTTGCCTGACACCACTATATCGACAAAGCCCGTGCGCTGCAGCGCCATCAAGAACTCTTCGACTCCCCACCACCGCAACTTAAACAAATCGAGTTCGGATTTCACAAGATTTCCATCTCGCCAGAGTTCATAGCGCAGATGGGTCAGTGTGGTTTGCGCGATATAGTCGGTTTCAACCCGATGATCTGTGAGTGTTAGCAGATCTCCGTCCTGGGTTTTCCAACTTCGGACCGAACCGGTCGGCCCAAGAAAACCGCCTATGGGATCGAGGTCTATGATTAATTTTGCCCCTGGGACCAAACAATCATAGAAGTGCCTTAGCACGCCGGTCGCCGATGTCAGATCCGTGATCAGCTGAAACGACCCCGCCGGAATGATGACGGCAATAAAGCTTTTGCTATAAGAAAACTCTTCGAAAGTCTGT
This sequence comes from Brucella tritici, assembly GCF_902825325.1. Taxonomy (GTDB): domain Bacteria; phylum Pseudomonadota; class Alphaproteobacteria; order Rhizobiales; family Rhizobiaceae; genus Brucella. The sequence continues at coordinate 782 of NZ_CADEAR010000062.1, forward strand.
CGTGTCACGCTTGCGGAAAGGTTTCTCTTCCTGCATTCGTCCTGGCAGTAACCAAGCATCTCGTCAGACGCATCGAACCCCTCTATCGAAAACCCGGACTCAAGCAGCGGCACATAAACACGACCGTTGCCGACAGCAGGTTCGAGGATTGGACCTTCGGACCCGGCGAGCCGTCGCTGATAATATTCCACGTCGCCGAATGAACGCCCGACCGGTTTATCCAGATTATAGACCCAGGAAGCCAGTGTTCCGTAACGATTATTCATTCCAGCCTCGTAGGATCGATTTAGCCGTAGCACTTTCACCATATGCGAAATCAACCGCGATATATTTAAAGGAAACGATCCTCGCAAGTTTTAAGTGACTAGAAGGGGCTGGAAACCCTGTCGGTGAAGCGGCCACTCTGGGTTTAAGCTACGTCCAATTCTTGACACTGCGTAATCTGATCTGCGCGTTTGCGAGGTGGTTCCCTGAAGAAGTTATAGTGGACGCAGACAGTCGAGCGCGCACAACTGTCCGTCGTCGAATGATTTGAGACTATTTGTGCTTTTGAAGATTGGAGTTTCCGGCTCGGTTTGGGGTTTGATTTA
>NZ_CADEAR010000063.1 GCF_902825325.1 Brucella tritici
CTGAACCGCGCCGGGTTTGCCGGAGGCTCCAACTCGTGAGAAAGTGGAGCCGATATGAGCAAGACGACCAACAAATTTTCACCTGAAGTTCGTGACCGAGCCATCCGCATGGTTTTGGACCATGAGGCTGAGCATCCATCCCGGTGGGCGGCAGTTTCATCCATAGCCGCCAAGATTGGCTGCTCGGCACATACGCTGCATGAGTGGGTGAAGAAAGCCGATGTTGACAGCGGCAAACGAGCAGGCCTTCCAAGCGATGTCGCCGAGAAGATGAAGGCCCTTGAGCGGGAGAACCGCGAGCTTCGACAGGCCAATGAGATTTTGCGCAAGGCGTCGGCTTATTTTGCCCAGGCGGAGCTCGACCGCCCACTGAAGCGATGATTTCCTTCATCGACGAACACCGCTCAAAATTCGGGGTCGAGCCGATCTGCAGGCTGCTGCCGATTGCCCCGTCCACTTACTATGACGCCATCGCCAAGCGCACGGACGTGGACCGCCTGTCGGTCCGCGCTCGTCGCGACGCGGCAATGAAGGTCGAGATACGCCGAGTGTTCAATGAGAATTTCCAAGTCTACGGCGTGCGGAAAGTATGGCGGCAGTTGCAGCGGGAAGGCTTCGACATAGCTCGATGCACTGTTTCTCGGCTTATGAGAATGATGGGTCTCCAGGGCATTATCCGTGGAAAGCCCGTCAAAACGACCGTGCCTGACAAGGCCGCTCTATGTCCGCTCGACCGCGTGAACCGCCAGTTCTGCGCTCCCGCGCCGAACATGTTGTGGCTTTCCGATTTCACGTATGTAGCCACTTGGCAAGGCTTCGTTTACGTCGCTTTCGTGATCGACGCGTTCGCCCGCCGCATCGTCGGCTGGCGGGCGAGCCGAACCGCTCATGCGGGTTTCGTCCTTGATGCCCTGGACCAGGCACTCCATGACCGGCGGCCAGTCCATCGCGGTGGTCTCATCCACCACTCCGACAGGGGTGTTCAATACGTATCGATCAAGTATTCCGAACGGCTGGCGGAGGCAGGCATCGAGCCTTCCGTTGGAAGCGTCGGCGACAGTTACGACAACGCTCTCGCCGAAACGATCAACGGCCTCTACAAGGCCGAGGTCATCCATCGGCGGGGACCATGGCGCAATTTCGAAGCCGTGGAGTTCGCCACACTCGAATGGGTGGATTGGTTCAACAACCGGCGTCTTCTGGAGCCCATAGGAAACATTCCGCCTGCCGAAGCCGAAGAACGTTACTATGCCATGCTGGACGCGCCAGCCATGGCCGCATAACTTAAACCAAACGGCCTCCGGCAAACCCGGCGCGGTTCA
>NZ_CADEAR010000064.1 GCF_902825325.1 Brucella tritici
GTTACCGTGCTCGTCATGGGGGACAGCGTCGTTCGCTCGGCAGTCGGCCTTATCCGCAGTGGGAGGCTCGGAAATACGCCTGTGCAGGCTGTCGCAGCCAATGTGCAACGCGCGGTTGATTTGCAGATTCGTGAAGAACACGACTGGAAAACATTGATCGGCGACGGCTCGGTTCGCAGCCTGAAACTGTCGGTTGGTGACGTGACACAGGCGTTTCGTGACGCCAAACATGATCGCGCCGCCGAAAACCCTGAAACAACCAATCCCGACGACGAATTCATTGAGCTTTACGTCGCGCCGGTCTCAGTACCGTCGATTGGCATCAGCCTACTCGGGAAAGATGGCTACGAACGGTTACAAAAGCAGCTGAAGCCGGGGCGTCAGGCGATCCTGGTCGCTGGCGACGGAGCCTATTCCTTCAAAGGCTCCGGATATGTGCGCGGCGGTATCTTTGACCGCATTGAGTTGATGCAGGACGGGCAGGGCGTACGCTTCCGTGACAAGAACCATACCCGTATCGGCGACATCATGGCCGACGGCGCGCCGCGTCTGCGCGAGATAGCACTGTTTCAGGTCCCGGACGGCTTCGACTTCGACGTAACGGAACCGTGGGATTTGCAGCTCTTGGTGCAGCGCGGCTTCGGTGCGCGGGACAAGGCCAATGTCAGCTATGATCTCGGCTATAGTTTGCCGGATAAATATCTGGCGAAGCAACCGGAACCGGCTCCTGTCCAGCCTGCTGTATCAATCGCTGATGCGCCGCGTCAGCCGCAGCCGGTCGGCGAAGCAAATGCAGCCGACATTCTGGGCGAGGGCAATCCGCTCTGGGTCCGCATGTGGGAGATGAATCGCATCAATGTGGTCATCACCGCTTTCGCCATTACAGTTCTTGTCGGTATCTTCTTCTTCCAGAATAGTCTGGTCAGGCATCCGCGCTTCTTCACCTGGCTGCGGCGTAGCTATCTCCTGTTCATCCTTGTCTGGCTTGGCTTCTACAACAATGCGCAATTGTCGGTGGTCAATGTCCTGACCTTCACCAACTCCCTGATTACCGGCTTCAACTGGGAATTCTTCCTGACATCGCCGCTGATCTTCATTTTGTGGGCGTCGGTGGCGGCGGGGCTGTTATTCTGGGGTCGCGGACCGTTCTGCGGCTGGCTGTGCCCGTTTGGCGCCCTTCAGGAACTCACCAACAATCTCGCCCAATGGCTGAAAGTGCCGCAAGTCAAGCTGCCATGGGGACTGCACGAGCGCCTCTGGCCCCTCAAATATATGATCTTCCTCGGCCTGTTTGGACTGTC
>NZ_CADEAR010000065.1 GCF_902825325.1 Brucella tritici
CGAAACATCAAGGACCGGAAATTCCACACATTCGAGAAAGCGGACGCCTATCCGGCGCTGGACAGCCATATCGGCGCACCGATCAACACCGCGCTCATTCTCGAACATTGGGATGACCTTCTACGTCTGGCAGCATCGATCACAACAGGCACAGTTGCGCCATCAACAATCCTGAAAAGGTTCTCCGCTTCCTCGAAATCCAGCGAACTCGCAAAAGCTCTGCGTGAACTTGGTCGCATCGAACGCACGCTGTTCATGATCGAGTGGTATTCTAGCTCGGCGCTGCGGCGGCGTTGTCAGGCTGGTCTCAACAAGGGCGAAGCCGCTCACAAGCTGAAACGCGCAGTCTTTTTCCACGAGCGCGGAGAAATCCGTGATCGGTCCTACGACAGCCAAGCATTCCGTGCGTCCGGACTCAATCTGGTCGTGAGCGCCATTATTTACTGGAATACCGTCTATCTCAGTCGCGCTGCCGCACATTTGCGGCAACAAGGCCGGAATATTCCAGACGAGTTATTGAAACACGTCTCGCCACTCAGTTGGGAACACATAAACCTCACCGGCATCTACTCCTGGGATGCAGAACAGCAAATGACAGACGGCTTCAGACCTTTGCGCCGCACCAGTCGATTGTTGCGTGCTGCATGAGTGTAGAGTTAGTTCCGGCCGGAGTGAAATGACAACATAAGTGTTCAAACCGCTCTTTACAGGAAGGAGCACAGCATGAAGGCTTTATCCATTGTCGCGCCAAGCGGATTGAGGATAGCGAATGGTCTTAAAACGCTTGAAGTGAGGCGGTGGTCTCCAAGCCTGCGGCCCGACGAAGATCTACTGATCGTTGAGAATAACCGTTTCCTGCGAGCCGATGGCGAAGAGGATCTAGACGGCAGAGCTGTAGCCATTGTGAGGATCGCATCGGTCAGGCCGTTTCAGCATACGGATATGGTGGCAGCTTGCGCAGACTATCTTGAAGAAGGGTGGTTGGCGTGGGAACTTACGAACATACGGCAGATTACTTATTCAAAGCCGGTGCTCGCTGCGCGAGGCATTTATGAGCTCTCTATAGACCTTTAGTATCCATTATAGCAAGCTTGATCGGCATATCTGCAAAGCAATCCAAGATGGTCAATCGGGCAGCGGATGTAGCCTTACGATGTAGTTTTAATCCAAACCGAACTGACCGCAAGTTCATTGTTCGTTCGGGCTTAGCGTACGATTTATGACTGATCTTGTTCCGACCCCA
>NZ_CADEAR010000066.1 GCF_902825325.1 Brucella tritici
TCGGGGCGTGAACTTTCGTTCGTAAAAAAGCAGAACCCTTTGCAGCTTTTGAGGTCTTGTCGCACCGTTGAGGGAGCTTCGCGCTCGTGTATAAGGGAGACCAGCCTCATGTCTTATACTAGCCGTTTTGTCGGCATCGACATATCAAAATCGTCTTTGGATGCCTGCGTTCTGCCGGATGGCCAGACAGTGACCTATCAAAATACGGCAGCAGGCATTGCCAGTTTTCTCGCCTTTCTCGCAACTGTGGACGATATTGAACGTCTGGTTCTCGAACCGACCGGCGGTTACGAGCGCCTTGTCGTTGCCGCCTTGCAGGCCGCGCGATTGCCTGTCGCCAAGGTCAATGCGAAGCAGATCAGGCAGTTTGCACGTGCCTGTGGCCAACTCTCCAAGACCGACAGGATCGACGCCTTCATTCTTGCCGATTATGCAAGGCGCATGGAAACAAGAATTCTGCCACAACGCTCTTCTCAGGAGCGGGCTCTGGCGGATTTTGTCAGTCGTTACAGACAATTGTCGCACATGATCGTGCAGGAGAAAAATCGCCGGGAGAAGTTGACCGGGCGAACGAAAGTCTGGATCGAGGAAAGCCTGCGTTTCCTGCTCGATCAGCGTCAGGCTATCGTGGATGAAATGACGGCTTGCCTGAAAGCGGATGCAGAGTTGGGCCGGAAGGCCGAGGTTTTGATGTCGCTCAAGGGGATCGGCCTACGAACGGCATGCTTCATCCTGGCCGACCTGCCGGAACTGGGGCATACTGACAAAGGACAAATTGCCAAGCTGGTTGGCGTTGCGCCGCTTAATCGCGATAGTGGTCTGATGCGCGGCAAGCGCATGATTGCAGGTGGTAGAAGACATCTGCGCGACGCGCTTTACGTCGCAGCGCTGCCTGCCATTCGTTTCGATCCCGACATGAAGGCATTCTTCACGCGTCTCAAGCAGCAAGGAAAGCCCGGAAAGGTCGCACTTGTCGCCGTCATGCGTAAAATGATCATCATCCTAAATGCTAGAATGCG
>NZ_CADEAR010000067.1 GCF_902825325.1 Brucella tritici
GGTGTTGTCACGTTAACAGGGCTGCATTTGCCTGACTGACGGGTTGGGCGTAAATTTTGACGATGCAGTCGTCAGATATCATCTTCAAGCGTCACCGTTTTACACCGCAGGTCATTTCACACGCGGTTTGGCTTTACCTACGGTTTAACCTTAGTCTGCGTGAGGTTGAGGAAATGCTGCTTGAGCGTGGTATCGACGTTTCATACGAAACAGTTCGTCGTTGGATCGCCAAGTTTGGACCTCAGATCGCACACAACTTGCGGCGTCGTCAGGCGCGCCCTGGCGATATTTGGTATTTGGACGAAGTGGTCGTCCAATGCTCTGGAAAGAAATTCTGGCTCTGGCGTGCGGTGGATCAAAACGGCATCGTTCTCGAAGAAATCTTGCAGAAGCGGCGAGATAAAGGGGCAGCAAAGCGAATGCTCGTGGCGTTAATGAAGCGCTATGGCATCGCTCCCAAACGGATCATCACTGATAAGCTCCGCTCGTACAGTGCAGCAAAAGCAGAAGTGGCACCCGGCCTTGAGCATTGGTCGCACAAGGGCCTCAATAATCGTGCCGAGAATAGCCATCTGCCGTTTCGAAAACGGGAACGAACCATGCAAGGCCACCGATCACCAGGCATGTTGCAATGGTTCGTCTCCATGTACTCAGCTACCCGCAATTGCTTTTCAATTCCGTCCCGTCGCCGAGCCGCACAAACAATTCGATACCATCGCCTCGAGGCCTTCGATGCATGGAAAATTGCGGCCGGTGTCGCCTGAATATCTACGAGCCGCTGACCTTTCCGGCCAAAGAAACTTAACGTGACAACACCGGC
>NZ_CADEAR010000068.1 GCF_902825325.1 Brucella tritici
CTCGATCGCGCCAACCAGGGCGAAGAGATCGTCATCATGCGTGGCAACGAAGTTTACGCCCGCATCGGTCCAGCAGCTGACGGCGGCAAGCGCCCTTTTGGCCTGTTGCGCCATCGTCGCCTGCCCGACAACCTGTTCGATACAGTTGATGCAGAGCAGGCGGCGATCGATGCCGGAGACTGGAATGATGATACCGGCGTCTGGTTAGGCAAACCCAACAATAGCGAAAACACGCAATGAAAATCCTGCTCGACAGCCACGCCGTATACTGGTGGACAATCGGTAGTGATCGCCTGTCCACGAAGGCACGATCGCTGATCGAGGATAAGGCAAATGCTATCCTCGTCAGTGCGGTCACGTTCTATGAGCTGGACAACAAGATGCGCCTGAACAAGCTTGATCTCAAGCCCCAGGAACTGCGGGCAGCCGTCACGGAAAGCGGCCTGCAAACACTAGCCATCACCGATCTGCATGCCGAACTTGCAGCAAATTTTGATTGGGAACATCGCGATCCGTGGGACCGGATTCTTGCCGCTCAGGCGCGGCTTGAGCACTGCACTTTCATCTCGACGGATATGGCGTTCGACGCGATTCTGCATGAGCGCGTCTGGTAAGGGCAGTGGCGGTGAAGGTATTCGTGGACATTGCCGAGGCAGCGGAGCGATTTGACGAACTGATTGACTTCGTTTTGCGCGATGACGAGGTTGTCATCTGTCGAGCTGGCGATCCTATTGCCGCGATCGTGCCAATTTCGCAGAACGGCCAGGGCAC
>NZ_CADEAR010000069.1 GCF_902825325.1 Brucella tritici
ACCGGATATTTGTGGGCACTGGCCCGCGATGACCGGCCATGGGGCGGCGAGGATCCGCCCGGCGTTGTCTACTTTTATGCCCCAGGTCGAGCGGGCGAGAATGCCGAAACCTTCCTGAGCGGTTTTGACGGCATTCTGCAGGTCGATGGCTATCAAGGGTACAATCGGTTGACCAAACCCTCTCGCAAGGGCGGCGTGCCCATTCGGATGGCCCATTGCTGGGCGCATGCAAGGCGCAAGCTAAAGGAGGTCTTCGACCGGGACGGCTCCGAGATTGCCGCCGAAGGCTTACGCCGCATTGCCGAATTCTATGCAGTCGAAGCCGATATCCGCGGCATCCCACCGGGCCAACGCCTGTCCGCTCGCCAGATCCGAACCGCGCCCCTGGTGGTGACCTTCGGTGAATGGCTTCAGGCACAGCGTTGCAAGGTATCCGCCAAATCCCGTCTGGGAGAAAAGCTCGCCTATATCCATAACCAATGGGACGGCCTGCAAACATTCCTGACGGATGGTCGCGTAGAGATCGACTCCAACAGGGTCGAAAATCTCATCCGGCCCATCGCTCTCAATCGCAAGAACGCGCTCTTTGCAGGTCACGACGAAGGCGGCATCACCTGGGGGCGCATCGCTTCACTGATCGAAACCTGTAAAATCAACGGTATCGAACCCTTTGCCTATCTCAAGGCAACTCTCACCGCTATCGCACTTGGACATCCCCAAAGCCGCATCGACGACCTACTTCCATGGAAC
>NZ_CADEAR010000070.1 GCF_902825325.1 Brucella tritici
TCTGATGTCTGCATCGCCAAAATTTACGCCCAAACCGTCAGGCAGGCAACTGCAGCCCAGTTAACGTGACAACACCGCCATCGACCCCAAAACCAGTTATCAAAGTGGGCAAAACTATACCATTCTGCACGCTGACGGAAGCGTCAGCGGAACGTTTGGGACCGTTATCTCAAAATCTGCTTTCCTCGATCTGAGTGTCAGTTATTCGGCAAATGATGTTCTTTTAGGGATTGCCGTCAAGCAAGATCCGACAGGACCGGAGCCTTCTAACCCAGGCACGTCAGAGCCAGAAACACCAGGACCTGGCACCGGCGGGCCTGAGCCCGAACAGCCCACCCCTGCCCTCTTTACGACTGTGGCCCAGACCCGCAATCAATATGCGACCGCTGGAGGGCTGGATACGCTGGCGCAGACGGGTTCGTCACTGGCCTTGTACAATACCTTGTTGATGCTGTCGGCCGATGAGGCGCGTGCGGCCTTCGAAAGCCTTTCCGGTGAGGCTTATGCTTCCGTCAAAGGCGTACTGATCAACGACAGCCAGTTTATTCGCAGTGCAGCCCTCGGTCGTCTGCAGCAGGCGTTTGACGGCGCTCCGGCAACGCCTATCAATGCGCTTTCCTATGCTGTATCGCAAAGGCCTGCTGTATTGGCTTCAAGCTCTGCCATGGTGTTGTCACGTTAACTGGGCTGCAGTTGCCTGCCTGACGGTTTGGGCGTAAATTTTGGCGATGCAGACATCAG
>NZ_CADEAR010000071.1 GCF_902825325.1 Brucella tritici
ATCCCTGACGATATCCGGGATCGCATTATCGAAATGGCGCTGGACCACGCCGATCTGTCGCCGCGTGAACTGGCGGTGAAGTTCACCGACACGGAAAGCTATTTTGTATCAGAGGCTTCGGTCTATCGCCTGCTCAAGGCCCACGATCTGATCACCTCGCCAGCCTATATCCTCATCAAGGCCAACAACGAGTTCAAGGACAAGACCACGCGGCCGAACGAGATGTGGCAAACCGACTTCACCTATCTGAAGGTCATCGGCTGGGGATGGTTTTATCTGTCGACCATTCTCGACGACTATTCCCGCTACATCATCGCCTGGAAGCTGTGCACCAGCATGAAGGTGGGCGACGTCACTGACACGCTCGATCTGGCACTGAGCGCTTCAGGCTGCGACAAGGCCAGGGTCGAGCACCGGCCGCGTCTGCTGTCGGACAACGGTTCGTGTTACGTCGCATCCGATCTCGGCGAATGGCTGGAGAAATACAAGATCGACCAGGTTCACGGCGCTCCCGGCCACCCGCAGACGCAGGGGAAAATCGAACGCTGGCACCAGACGCTGAAGAACCGCATCCTGCTTGAAAACTACTTCTTCAAGGAAGACCTTGAAGCCCAGATCGCGGCTTTCGTCGAGCATTACAATCATCGCCGTTACCATGAGAGCCTCGACAATCTCACTCCCGCCGACGTCTACTTCGGACG
>NZ_CADEAR010000072.1 GCF_902825325.1 Brucella tritici
CTAGGGTCAAACCCCAATCAGACTGTTGATCATATTGGTTCTCCGTGGTTCACTGCCTTCTACAGCAGGAGTTTTGGACCATGGCAGGAGAATTCTGGCTTGATGAGCAGCAGTGGGCAGTGATTGCGCCACTGCTTCCGACCAACCAGCCTGGTGCTCATCGCACCGACGATCGCCGGGTCATCAGTGGAATCATCCACGTCCTGCGATCGGGTTGCCGATGGCAGGATTGTCCAGCCTGCTACGGACCTCCAACAACCGTCTACAATCGCTTCCATCGCTGGTCAGCCAAAGGAATATGGCGGCGGCTGTTTGAAGCTTTGGTGCAATCGAGCGATCGGGACATCCATATGATCGACAGCACCACCGCAAAAGCACACCGCTCTGCCGCTGGCGGAAAAGGGGGGCCGATGCCGAAGCAATCGGTCGCTCGCGAGGCGGCAGAGCGACAAAAATCCATGCTGTTGTCGATGGTTGTGGCCATCCAGTCGCGTTGCGAATAACGCCAGGGCAACGCGGCGACGCCCCTGTTGCCATTCCACTGCTCGAGCCTTTGCCTTGGACACGCCTCTGTGCAGCAGACACTGCTTACGACAGCGACGCTTTGCGAGACTTCCTTGCAACGCGAGGCACGCAACCGGTCATTCCCAACAA
>NZ_CADEAR010000073.1 GCF_902825325.1 Brucella tritici
GCTCAAGGATGTTGTTGAGATATTTAACCTGCAGGATTTCAATCATTTTGCTGTGACCGGTGATTTTCAGGATTGTGTTTACAGCTTGTGCTCCGGCCAGATTGGCTCCGCTTTTATCAATGACAATTTTGTCTGGAACACCGTTGGCTGCGATGGCTTTCTTGAAGAAACGCCGTGCTGCAGCCAGATTCCGGCGTTCGGAGAGCATGAAATCCAGTGTTTGGCCATCTCGGTCAACGGCTCGGTACAGATAGGTCCATTGACCACGAACCTTGATATAGGTCTCGTCAACACGCCAGGAACGGGCCGTGGGTCGCTTGCGCGATTGCGCCTGGGCAGCGATCAGCGGTGAGTACCGGACAACCCATCGGTTCAAGGTCGCATGATCCACAGCAATGCCGCGTTCTGCCAGAATTTCCTGAAGGTCACGATAGGAAACCGGGTAACGCACGTAAAAGAAGACTGCATGCAGGATGATACTTTTTGGAAAATGGGTACCTTTGAAAGCGACCGTCATTCGCATTCGCCTCACTCAATTATGCGCACTGACGCTCACATAGCTCAGCAGAAGTGAAAATTTTGCGACACAGCC
>NZ_CADEAR010000074.1 GCF_902825325.1 Brucella tritici
AAAGGCCAGTCAGGAATCTGCATAAGGCTCTTCAGCCCGTCCTGGACTTCGGTAATCACCTTCTGACTATCGTGACGAATGAGGTGTTGAGCCTCATCGACGTGCAGATAGAGAATACCTCTCGCTTTCAACTGAGTTTTCACAGCCGAAAACAGCTGGGTCTCAGTTTGCTTGGAGTTTGCTGGAAGCCCCATCGCGGACAACAGCGTGATTGCAAACCCCTTCATGGTTGATGAGCTTGATGCCTCGATACTGAGAAAAGGCGTGATGGTTTCGCCAAATTCGTTTTCTCTCTGTTGAAACTCTGCGATGTGACCACAGTGGTGTTTCAATGAATGGGATTTGCCACTCCCGGATTCGCCAATGACAAATAATGCAGTCTGCCGAGAGCCGCCGCCACCGTTCAGGTGATCATCGACGTTATCAACCATTCCTTGCAGCATATTGCGCAATTTTCTGTCGCGCGGACTTTCAAGATATGTGCCGTAGATATGTCTTTTGAGTTCTTTCAATTCGTCAGTGTTCATTGGTCCCGCCCTTCTTAAAATTCG
>NZ_CADEAR010000075.1 GCF_902825325.1 Brucella tritici
ATTACTCGATGATCGAGGAGACGATGCCTGCACCGACGGTGCGGCCGCCTTCACGGATAGCGAAGCGGAGCTTCTCTTCCATCGCGATCGGCACGATCAGGGTGACGTCCATGGCGATGTTGTCGCCAGGCATGACCATTTCCGTACCAGCCGGCAGCGTGACAACACCGGTCACGTCCGTCGTGCGGAAGTAGAACTGCGGACGGTAGTTCGTGAAGAACGGCGTATGACGGCCACCTTCGTCCTTGGTCAGAATGTAAGCTTCTGCCTTGAACTTGGTGTGCGGCTTCACAGAACCCGGCTTGCAGAGAACCTGGCCGCGTTCAACGTCTTCACGGCCAACGCCGCGGATCAGAGCGCCGATATTGTCGCCAGCCTGGCCCTGGTCGAGCAGCTTGCGGAACATTTCAACGCCGGTAACCGTCGTCTTCGTCGTCGCCTTGATGCCGACGATTTCAACTTCTTCACCAACCTTGACGATACCGCGCTCAACGCGACCCGTCACAACCGTACCACG
>NZ_CADEAR010000076.1 GCF_902825325.1 Brucella tritici
GACTATGTGAAGAACATGATCACCGGTGCTGCGCAGATGGACGGCGCGATCCTGGTTGTTTCGGCCGCTGACGGCCCGATGCCGCAGACCCGTGAGCACATCCTGCTCGCCCGTCAGGTTGGCGTTCCGGCAATCGTTGTGTTCCTGAACAAGTGCGACCAGGTTGACGACGCAGAACTGCTCGAACTGGTTGAACTGGAAGTGCGCGAACTTCTGTCGAAGTACGACTTCCCAGGCGATGAAACCCCGATCGTCAAGGGCTCGGCTCTTGCTGCTCTGGAAGATTCGTCGAAGGAACTGGGCGAAGACGCTGTTCGCGCTCTGATGGCCGCTGTTGACGACTACATTCCGACCCCGGAACGTCCGATCGACCAGCCGTTCCTGATGCCGATCGAAGACGTGTTCTCGATCTCGGGTCGTGGTACGGTTGTGACGGGTCGCGTTGAGCGCGGTATCGTCAAGGTTGGTGAAGAAGTTGAAATCGTCGGCATCAA
>NZ_CADEAR010000077.1 GCF_902825325.1 Brucella tritici
ATCGTGCCGGCGCAGTTGCGTGTCATCGTTACAGTGCGTCCAAAATATGCCTGCCGGATCTGCACCGACGGGGTGACCCAGGCACCGGCTCCGGCTCACCTGATTACGAGTGGTCTGCCCACGGAGGCAACACTGGCTCATGTTCTGGTCAGCAAGTATGCGGATCATTTGCCATTATATCGCCAGAGCCAGATACTGGCACGGGCAGGTCTTGATCTGCACCGGGCTGTTCTGGCCGATTGGGTCGGCAAGGCCGCGTTCCACCTGAAGCCCGTGGTCGACCGACTGGCCGATCATCTGAAGCAGTCTGGCAAGCTGTTTATGGATGAAACCACCGCCCCGGTGCTGGATCCGGGGCGCGGATCGACGAAGACCGGATATTTGTGGGCACTGGCCCGCGATGACCGGCCATGGGGCGGCGAGGATCCGCCCGGCGTTGTCTACTTTTA
>NZ_CADEAR010000078.1 GCF_902825325.1 Brucella tritici
GTTGCCCTTGCCATCATAAGCGGTATGCAATGGCCCAAGTCCGAGTTCCGGTTCCGCAACTACTGCATCGCGGGGCTTGATCTTGTCGTCGAAAAGTTCGTCGAACTTGCGAACGTCGAACACGGTAACGGTCGGCGATAGCTTACCGTTGGCGACCACGTGGATACCGTCTGGCGCGGTGTTGATACCATGCGGGCTGTTCGGCACGGGAATGTAACGGGTATACTTGGAACCGTGACGTCCATCGATGACCGGTACACCGTTGATTTCCTTGAAATCGCCCTTGGCAACCGCCTCTTCGATACGCTTCAGGTTGAAGATTACGATCCAGTCCTGCTCGCTCGACATCATTTCGGCGAGCGTCGTGCCCTCCTCCGAATTGTAGCAGGTGGCAAAAGCGTACTTGCCCTGATAATCGCAGTCGACATTGTCGAGATTGCCGTCAAC
>NZ_CADEAR010000079.1 GCF_902825325.1 Brucella tritici
ACACTGTGAATGCCGCGTCTCAACGATTGCATCTTTGCAAGTTTGTGAGATGATGAAGTGGTGCGGTTGAAGCCCCCCGCTTCAACTACGCACAGCCTCGGCAAGCCCCCCGCCGAGGTTTTTTATTGGCAAAGAAAAAGCCGCCTCAGTGAGTGGCGCGGTGTGCCGAGTTATCGATATCGTTATTCGGGCCATTCAAACGCGGGCAATTCGGCTAGGAAATCCGCCACGTTTGGTCGCTCGCGCTGGCCGGTCTCTACCTTTTCGAGTTCTCCGAGCGAATAAGTCCATATGTGATCGCGCCAGACGACGAACGCCTGTGCTTCAGCGGCCCATTCTGGAACAGTCGAGTTGACATAACTTGCGAGTGAGTTGCCGTCGTCATATTGCCGCTCGTTGGCCGTCCGGTCGATCAT
>NZ_CADEAR010000080.1 GCF_902825325.1 Brucella tritici
CATCACCCGGCGGCAAGAGCATCTGATCGCCGAACTGAACCACGCCTTGCATGGAAAACGGTCGGAAAAGCTGTCAGAAGACGAGCGGCAGCTGGCGTTCGAGGATTTGTCTATCGCGCTGGCGGAGGTCGAGGCAGAGAAGGAAACGCGTACCGCCAAAGCGGGCGACGGAACGACCAGACCCGCATCCAGACGCACCATCGGCAATTTGCCTGCTACATTGCCGCGTATCGAAGAAGTCATCGAACCGGACAGCCTGATTTGCCCCTGCGGCTGTGGTGTCATGCACAAGATCGGTGAAGACCGCAGCGAGCGGCTGGACATCGTGCCGGCGCAGTTGCGTGTCATCGTTACAGTGCGTCCAAAATATGCCTGCCGGATCTGCACCGACGGGGTGAC
>NZ_CADEAR010000081.1 GCF_902825325.1 Brucella tritici
CATAGTCAACGCCTACCGGTAGATCGTCACCGAATATCTTGTTCCAATAGTTCTCGTGATAGATTTCCGTTGCTTTTACCCTGGTCAGCGCCTTCACTTCGGCTTTTGAAACACGGTGCCCTTCCCACGCTGACAGCGTCGCAATGGTGATACCTAGATTGGTTGCACCGCCCGGATCATCAACGTCATCCACATACCCGCCTTCTTCTGAGAAGACATGCGGCATCGCTTTGGCAAAGGTTCCCTTGGCCATGATAACTCCTCTCCGCAGATGGACTCTTCGCCTGTTGGAAGAGCCTTTGTCTGTTGGTTGTTTTTTCCAGAAATTCGACTGTGAGGTTCTTGAAACCGCCTGTCCGGTCACTAAATCGACGTCGTCATTCCAACTTTTC
>NZ_CADEAR010000082.1 GCF_902825325.1 Brucella tritici
AAGCAAGCAGGGTCTTGATGCGCTTTTTATGAATGCCGAAGTCTGTGTGAGCAGAGTTCACGCAATAGACATAGCGGTGTTCGACGGGATTGATAAAGGTCATGCCCGGACCAAATGGCATGTTCTTTTCGGCAATGTCCTGGAACAACGACACAAGAGGCTGGTATGCTGGCTTCAGTTTATTGCGGCGGAGCCAGTCGACAAGCTGACCGAAGAACTGCTCGACGAAACGAACCATCGGCCTTTTCTGCTCGATGGTTTCAATAATAATGCGCTCCAGTTCAGCCTGCCCTTCGCAGATAAGCCTAAATCCCCATTCACGCTGGTCCGTCGCCTCGTCCTGAAAGTGGGTGAGCTTATGAATCGCAATGAACTTTCCCATA
>NZ_CADEAR010000083.1 GCF_902825325.1 Brucella tritici
GACCATCCAATCATGCTGATACCCATAAAGCTGTGATACGTGTCCGCTGAAATCTTCTTGAAAACTGCAGCCACGAAAAGGTTTGCGACTGCGCCGACAACTAGACCGATACCATTTGCGACATATGCCGCTGGATGAAGGGCCATGGTCTGCATGAAATGCGGTCTCAACAGAAAAGTCGCTCCTAGCATTCCTGCGATTAGGACGAAAACCGAAACCATTCCGAAACCGGACCATCTTACTAGCATTTGGTGAATTACCTTTGTCTTGGGGAAGATCAGGCGGTAATGGGCCTTGCTAGTTTTGCGGACAACCCTTTGACGACAAAATCCTCAAGAAAAACCCCGGAACGAGCCGGGGTCTATGTTCATTGTTT
>NZ_CADEAR010000084.1 GCF_902825325.1 Brucella tritici
GGCCTGTTGCGCCATCGTCGCCTGCCCGACAACCTGTTCGATACAGTTGATGCAGAGCAGGCGGCGATCGATGCCGGCGACTGGAATGATGATACCGGCGTCTGGCAAGGCAAATCCAACAATAGCGAAAACGCGCAATGAAAATCCTGCTCGACAGCCACGCCGTCTACTGGTGGACAATCGGTAGTGATCGCCTGTCCACGAAGGCACGATCGCTGATCGAGGACAAGGCAAATGCTATCCTCGTCAGTGCGGTCACGTTCTATGAGCTGGACAACAAGATGCGCCTGAACAAGCTCGATCTCAAGCCCCAGGAACTGCGGGCAGCCGTCACGGAAAGCGGCCTGCAAACACTAGCCATCACCGATCTGCATGC
>NZ_CADEAR010000085.1 GCF_902825325.1 Brucella tritici
TTTTCCAGAAATTCGACTGTGAGGTTCTTGAAACCGCCTGTCCGGTCACTAAATCGACGTCGTCATTCCAACTTTTCGTTCGATCAGATGGAGGTTTCGATGAGCGACCGTTTGTTTGACAGTCCTGTTTTCGTTAAGGACGGCGAGTATTTAATCCAAGAGATTGCAAGCATCGAAGATGCTATTGATTTTCTTTATGAATTACCCAACGAACAGCGCGACGTCATATATGAGGTTACCTGGAAAACCTGTTGCGACGCACAGAATGGGCTTAAACCAATTCGCGTAGCGCGTGACGCCTTCGAAGGCTTCGCGAGAAAGCGCAATCTGCTTGAACAGCCGGAAGCGGCAATCCCATGGATGAC
>NZ_CADEAR010000086.1 GCF_902825325.1 Brucella tritici
TCATCCGCTATGTTGAGCAGAGCCCTACTGATGATCAGCAATTCATCAACGATGCCATGACCAAAATTGCCGAACAGCTCTGTGGCCTGAAAATCGCGGATGAACTGCGAGAAGCAGACTTTGTGGGACGACTGTGTCACTCGGCTCAAGGCGGGCTAGGCAAGATTGTTGAAACTATCCGTGCCGCTTGCATCCTGACCGTTAAAAACGACAGGACAGTGCTCGAAAGTCGTGCATTCGCATTCGTCTATCAAGAATCGAGTGGTTGCCTGCCAGAACACAATATCTTCTCAGCCCCACGTTGGTCAGAAATCTCGCCTGAACATGTGCTCGCCGATCTGTCTGCATCTAA
>NZ_CADEAR010000087.1 GCF_902825325.1 Brucella tritici
GAGCGCTTCTACTGCCGCTATATGTGCCCGCTCGGTGCGGCACTCGCCATTCCCGGACGCATCCGCATGTTCGAATGGCTGAAACGCTGGCCGGAATGCGGTTCGCCCTGCCACCGTTGCGCCAAGGAATGTCCGGTTGAGGCGATCCACCCTGAAGGCCAGATCAACGTCAATGAATGCATCTACTGCATGCATTGTCAGGAACTCTATCACGACGACCAGCGCTGCCCGCACATGATCCAGGTGCGTGTGAAGCGTGAAAAATTCGCAGCCCGCAATGCCCCCCTCGCAGCGGCTGCCGAACGTGGCGGTGGACCGGCCAGACCCGTCATCTCAGTCAAAGGAAAAC
>NZ_CADEAR010000088.1 GCF_902825325.1 Brucella tritici
GACGATCAAAGATATCCGTCGTGCCACGCGTAAACATTATTCGGCCGAGGATAAAATCCGTATTGTTCTGGAAGGTCTGCGCGGGGAAGACAGCATTGCTGCGATCTGCCGCCGTGAGGGGATCGCCGAGAGCCTTTATTATAGCTGGTCGAAAGAATTCCTCGAGGCAGGCAAGAAGCGTCTTGCAGGCGACACCGCCCGTTCTGCCACCAGCGACGAAGTAAAAGCGCTGCGTCGTGAAAGCCGTGACCTGAAGGAGGCGCTGGCCGACGTCACCCTGGAAAACCGCCTGCTCAAAAAAAGCATGATCGGGGATGGGGGCGACGACGAATGAGATATCCCGCC
>NZ_CADEAR010000089.1 GCF_902825325.1 Brucella tritici
GGCCTGGACACGGACCGGCGTTCGGTGCAACCGCGTGAACACGGGATCGCGGAAATGACGGTCGACGTTTATGGCACATATGCCCTGCCGCTTGATGACGCCACTTTGTTTCGGTGGCATACCATGTTGATGGCAGGCAGTCGGCATCTGGAAAGTATAGGTGCTTATCGCAGCCATTCCGACGCTATGCAGATCGTCTCTGGCCAGTTGGACCGTCCGACAATTCATTTCGAGGCGCCGCCATCAGCGCAGGTACCGGAGGAAATGTATCAGTTCATATCGTGGTTCAACGCAAGTGCTCTGACAGGCAGTACGCCCCTCCCCGCGCTTACCCGCGCCGGGCTC
>NZ_CADEAR010000090.1 GCF_902825325.1 Brucella tritici
ACCGCCAGTTCACGCGGCGACAGATCGGCGTGGTCCAGCGCCATTTCGATAATGCGATCCCGGATATCGTCAGGGATGCGGTTCCACACCCGTGATGGCGCGGGCGTCCGGTCTTTCAGTCCTTCGACGCCATGGGTCAGAAACCGGTCATACCAGCGATAGAATGTCGGCCTTGGAATACCCAGCCGGTCGAGGGTTTGTCTGGCCGACAGGTGCGATTGCTCGACCAACCGAATGATCTCAAGCTTCTCGGTGGCGGGATATCTCATTCGTCGTCGCCCCCATCCCCGATCATGCTTTTTTTGAGCAGGCGGTTTTCCAGGGTGACGTC
>NZ_CADEAR010000091.1 GCF_902825325.1 Brucella tritici
TTCAGGCTCTCATTTGTCTGGCCCCAGCCGGTCGCGCTATCGCGATTGAACACTGGAATGCGCATCAATTCGCGCATTGATGGCAGGCCGACGATACGGACCTCACCGCTCTGGCCGCTGGAAAAGAAGACGTAATATTCGTCCAGTTCTCCAGGCTTCACTTCCGCACTGTGACCAGCGCCGCCAGCAGCAGCCGATGCCGGCTCGGTTGAGCCTGCAAACAGCGCCCCACCTAGACCGCTTGCACCGGCGGCAGCCACAAAGGCCGACGTACCGAGCAGTTGTCTTCGACTGAGCTGCGTTTTCTTGGT
>NZ_CADEAR010000092.1 GCF_902825325.1 Brucella tritici
AGCTGTCGCGGTATCGAAGGATGTCCAGAGCATGGGCGTAAGTTGGTCGAGCACCTTGTAACCTCTTTTGACCAGCGAGACGACTTTGCTACATTCGTCGAGCAAAATGTCCAGACAATCCGCAATCAGGCGCGCACAGATCAGCAAAGCTCAGCACCCTTGATGGATCGGTTTCTACGTGACCGCATTTTCAAGCCTGCCGAAGCCGACGATTTGGTCGACACATTGGACGCACATATCGTTGCTGAGCTTTCTGGTTATATGGGAAAGTTCATTGCGATTCATAAGCTCACCCACTTTCAGGACGA
>NZ_CADEAR010000093.1 GCF_902825325.1 Brucella tritici
AAAAGCAACGGAAATCTATCACGAGAACTATTGGAACAAGATATTCGGTGACGATCTACCGGTAGGCGTTGACTATGCCGTGATGGACTTCGCTATCAACTCCGGGCCAGCACGTGCCGTGAAATTCCTGCAACGTGTCGTAGGCACAGCTGACGACGGCGTGATGGGCACTAAGACATTGGCGGCGGTTAGGAAGATGGCTGCCGATAAAGTCATCAATGCTCTTTGCGATGAGCGGGCGGCGTGGTTGAAGACACTAACCACGTTCAAAAAGTTCGGTAAGGGCTGGTTATCTCGTGTATCA
>NZ_CADEAR010000094.1 GCF_902825325.1 Brucella tritici
GCTCATGCGGTGTGGCTTTATCTGCGGTTCAACCTTAGTCTGCGTGAAGTTGAAGAAATGCTGCTTGAGCGTGGAATTGACGTATCATACGAGACAGTTCGTCGTTGGATCGCCAAGTTCGGACCCCAGATCACACGCAACTTGCGGCGGCGTCAGGCGCGCCCTGGCGATATTTGGTATTTGGACGAAGTGGTCGTCAAATGCGCTGGAGAGAAATTCTGGCTCTGGCGTGCGGTGGATCAACATGGCTCCGTTCTCGAAGAAATCTTGCAGAAGCGGCGTGATAAAAGGGCGGCAAAGCG
>NZ_CADEAR010000095.1 GCF_902825325.1 Brucella tritici
TTGATGCGCATTCCAGTGTTCAATCGCGATAGCGCGACCGGCTGGGGCCAGACAAATGAGAGCCTGAAGGTGCTGACGGAGGGCCTTCTGCCGCAAGATCAAGAGTTCCTCAAAGATCGTGGCGGCATATTCCTGAATGGTGACTTGCACCACCCGCATCCGTCCTTCACCGAAGGAACTTATGACGGGCGTTATCTCTATGCCAATGACAAGGCCAATACGCGTGTCTGCCGCATCCGTCTTGATGTGATGAAATGCGACAAGATCATTCAGCTTCCGAACCAGCATACCGTGCA
>NZ_CADEAR010000096.1 GCF_902825325.1 Brucella tritici
GACGTCACCCTGGAAAACCGCCTGCTCAAAAAAAGCATGATCGGGGATGGGGGCGACGACGAATGAGATATCCCGCCTCCGAAAAGCATGAGATCATCCGGCTTGTCGAGCAGTCGCATTTGTCAGCCAGGCAGACGCTGGAAAAGCTGGGCATTCCAAGGCCGACCTTCTATCGATGGTATGATCGCTTCCAGACCTACGGTGTCGAGGGGCTGGAAGACCGGACGTCCGCACCTTCGCGGGTGTGGAATCGTATCCCTGACGATATCCGGGATCGCAT
>NZ_CADEAR010000097.1 GCF_902825325.1 Brucella tritici
CATTCGAACATGCGGATGCGTCCGGGAATGGCGAGTGCCGCACCGAGCGGGCACATATAGCGGCAGTAGAAGCGCTCTATGAACAGGCCAGCCGTCAGAAGTGTCAGTGCATAAATGACAAACGGCCACTCACGCGCGAATTTTAGAATTATCGAGGTCTTGAACGGCTCGACTTCCGCAAACACTTCAGCCAGCGCGACCGAATAGAGCGACAGTCCAAACAGGCCGAGGAAGATCATATATTTGAGGGGCCAGAGGCGCTCGTGCAGTCCCCA
>NZ_CADEAR010000098.1 GCF_902825325.1 Brucella tritici
GATGTGCATTATCAGCCGGGTCACAACCACACTTCCATGGGGCAAACCAAGGAAGCTGATGGTCAGTGGCTGATCTCGCTCAACAAGTTCTCCAAGGATCGCTATCTCAATGTCGGGCCGCTCAAGCCCGAAAATGATCAGCTCATCGACATTTCCGATGAGAAGATGGTGATTGTCCATGACGGGCCGAGCTTTGCCGAGCCGCATGATGCGACCATTGTTCATCGCTCGAAGATCAATCCCGTCAACTTCTGGAGCCGTGAGGACCC
>NZ_CADEAR010000099.1 GCF_902825325.1 Brucella tritici
ATCAGTTCATATCGTGGTTCAACGCAAGTGCTCTGACAGGCAGTACGCCCCTCCCCGCGCTTACCCGCGCCGGGCTCAGCCATTTGTGGTTCGAAAGCATTCACCCGTTCGAAGACGGCAATGGACGACTTGGTCGCGCACTGGCCGAGAAAGCGCTCGGCCAATCGCTGGGGCAACCGAGCCTGATCATGCTCAGTTTCACCATCGAACAGCAACGGAAGGCTTATTACGATCAGTTGGAAACCCATCAGCGGACCCTCGACGT
>NZ_CADEAR010000100.1 GCF_902825325.1 Brucella tritici
ATTATTGCTCGTGGTTCTGCCATGCCATGCACATGGAAATGAAGGGCCGGATGCTCGTGGAACCGAAGAAGGCCTGACTGCCATGAAGTTCCCCCGCCGGTTTCAGTCCTTGAGCGCCGCAATGCTGCTGACCGTCGTTCTGTGCGACGGTTTGCAGGCACGGCAGATCGATGTCGTGGCAGGCGAAGGCGTACAGGCGGCTATCGACAAAGCGGAGCCGGGCGATGTCGTCCGGCTTCTGAAAGGCAAGCACAA
>NZ_CADEAR010000101.1 GCF_902825325.1 Brucella tritici
TGGGTGAGGTCTTCGATTTCATCGATGTTAGTGACATAAACCGTCACCTCATCGCCCTGCTGGACGGTGAACTCGGTGAGACCGAAGGCTGGCGCGGCAGACGTCATATAAACGCGCACCTTGTTGCCGTCCCGGATCACCTCATTCGCGTCCATCAGGTCGAGACCATCGGCTTTTGCCTGAGTGACGGCATCGGCGAAGAATGGGTCCTCACGGCTCCAGAAGTTGACGGGATTGATCTTCGAGCGATGAAC
>NZ_CADEAR010000102.1 GCF_902825325.1 Brucella tritici
CGACACTGTCGGCTTTTGGACCTCATTGCGACTTTTGTTGTTATGAATGACTTTCCTTGCAATGGACACTAGGATGGTTGGAGTTGTCGCAGGTTTTTTTGGTTGACGCGTCAAGAGAGACAGGAAATTGACAGCAAAACCAAAAACTTTATACGACCCTCAAGCGCAGACGGAACGCGAAATGATACGGAAGTTGGCGGTTATCCTCAGTGCCATTGTCTTGGCGTATTCGATCCCTGCAAA
>NZ_CADEAR010000103.1 GCF_902825325.1 Brucella tritici
TGGCAACAGAACCCGTAGAGCTCATACCATTTGAACAGGTCCATGATCCGGGTCGATACCGGCATTTCGGTCAGGTAGGGTGGACGCTGTTTCATCGGTCAAAGTACGTCTCCCACGGCTTGGATTTCTTGTCTGTCGGGTCGTAGGGTACGCCGCCATATAGCTGGATGAACTCTTGCTGGCCTTCCTTGGTTGGGAATTTCACAATCGAGAAGTAACGGCCTTTATGATTTACGCAGCC
>NZ_CADEAR010000104.1 GCF_902825325.1 Brucella tritici
CGGAGCATCTTTCCCGGACGCATCTCTTTATTGAAAATAGCGCGGCCAAGCTTCCAGTTGGAACCTGGATGCTGATGGACGATGCTTGCGTTCGATAGGCGTTCAATGGAAATCCCTGAAAGCTCCGAGATTTCCGCAAGCGCGTCATGATCTCCACGAACGATAGCTTCTCGGCTCGTGTGTGTGAAACCGAGCAATGATTGCAAGGAATCATAGCTATTCGCGCGCGC
>NZ_CADEAR010000105.1 GCF_902825325.1 Brucella tritici
CCGCAATGCCCCCCTCGCAGCGGCTGCCGAACGTGGCGGTGGACCGGCCAGACCCGTCATCTCAGTCAAAGGAAAACCGGTTGAAGGCGTTGCCGACACCGGTCCTGCTGCCTGACTTTTCTAAAGGAGAGAAGCATGTCCGAAGAAACCAAGAAAACGCAGCTCAGTCGAAGACAACTGCTCGGTACGTCGGCCTTTGTGGCTGCCGCCGGTGCAAG
>NZ_CADEAR010000106.1 GCF_902825325.1 Brucella tritici
CTTCCGAACCAGCATACCGTGCATGGCTTGCGCGTGCAGAAATATCCGAAAACCGGCTATGTCTTCTGTAATGGTGAGGATCGCGCACCGATCCCGAACGATGGCAGCAATCTGACCGACACCAAGCAATATCATGCAATCTTCACGGCCGTTGACGGCGAGACCATGAAGGTTGCCTGGCAGATCATGGTTGACGGCAATCTCGACAATGTCGA
>NZ_CADEAR010000107.1 GCF_902825325.1 Brucella tritici
TACCTGACCGAAATGCCGGTATCGACCCGGATCATGGACCTGTTCAAATGGTATGAGCTCTACGGGTTCTGTTGCCAGTGCGGTCACATCGGGTCGGTTGATAGAGAGATGCTTCTACGCAAATACGGAACGCATACCTGGTTTGTCGACCTACACAGGCGCATGCGCTGCAAGGTCTGCACGACAAAAGGCTATGCGCAATTTGGAATTACGAA
>NZ_CADEAR010000108.1 GCF_902825325.1 Brucella tritici
GGCCTGGACACGGACCGGCGTTCGGTGCAACCGCGTGAACACGGGATCGCGGAAATGACGGTCGACGTTTATGGCACCTATGCCCTGCCGCTTGATGACGCCACTCTGTTTCGGTGGCATACGATGTTGATGACAGGCAGTCGGCATCTGGAAAGTATAGGTGCTTATCGCAGCCATTCCGACGCTATGCAGATCGTCTCTGGCCAGTTG
>NZ_CADEAR010000109.1 GCF_902825325.1 Brucella tritici
TGTCCGACATCAGCGCCTTTGAGACAAAACTGGTTTAATTAAGAAGAGAGGATTTTTGGCTCATCATAGCTTTATCAAAGGACGCAAAGATGAGACAGAAACCCGTTCCCCAAACGTCTTCTGCGGAGAGGACGATCAAAGATATCCGTCGTGCCACGCGTAAACATTATTCGGCCGAGGATAAAATCCGTATTGTTCTGGAAGGTC
>NZ_CADEAR010000110.1 GCF_902825325.1 Brucella tritici
TCACATCGATCCCGACGACCGCGACCGATTGCGCATCGAACTCTTGAGCGACGAAGCGATCAAGACGAGCGCGATCGAAGGCGAAACATTCGACCGCTTGAGCGTCCAGTCATCACTGTGTCGACAACTCGGCCTGGACACGGACCGGCGTTCGGTGCAACCGCGTGAACACGGGATCGCGGAAATGACGGTCGACGTTTATGGCAC
>NZ_CADEAR010000111.1 GCF_902825325.1 Brucella tritici
GTGATATGTACGAGGCACTTGTACGTGCTGTAAAACAATGGTATCAATGGCGTACGGCCAATTTCGGAGGTCCCGATGCCCCAGACAAGCTACAAGATCAGCGAAGCCCGCAAGAATTTCGCCGAAGTCCTCGATCGCGCCAACCAGGGCGAAGAGATCGTCATCATGCGTGGCAACGAAGTTTACGCCCGCATCGGTCCAGCAGC
>NZ_CADEAR010000112.1 GCF_902825325.1 Brucella tritici
CATCAGCATCCAGGTTCCAACTGGAAGCTTGGCCGCGCTATTTTCAATAAAGAGATGCGTCCGGGAAAGATGCTCCGATACTGTCCGCATTGCGTTCTTGACGACATTGATCAGCAACCAGGTCGCTCTATCGCCAAGCCCTATGCACGCTCGTGGTGGAGCTGTCGCGGTATCGAAGGATGTCCAGAGCATGGGCGTAAGTTGGT
>NZ_CADEAR010000113.1 GCF_902825325.1 Brucella tritici
TGTCCGTCGTCGAATGATTTGAGACTATTTTTGCTTTTGAAGATTGGAGTTTCCGGCTCGGTTTGGGGTTTGATTTAAGCGGCTTTGGTTTGGTGGTTCAAGCGGCGTTTTTTGATCGTGTCTCTTTTGATCCTTTCGCGTTCGAGCAGGATGGTCTGTCCGCGTCCGAAGTAGACGTCGGCGGGAGTGAGATTGTCGAGGC
>NZ_CADEAR010000114.1 GCF_902825325.1 Brucella tritici
CATCTGGAAAGTATAGGTGCTTATCGCAGCCATTCCGACGCTATGCAGATCGTCTCTGGCCAGTTGGACCGTCCGACGATTCATTTCGAGGCGCCGCCATCAGCGCAGGTACCGGAGGAAATGCATCAGTTCATATCGTGGTTCAACGCAAGTGCTCTGACAGGCAGTACGCCCCTCCCCGCGCTTACCCGCGCCGGGCTC
>NZ_CADEAR010000115.1 GCF_902825325.1 Brucella tritici
TCAGCGTGTCAACCCATTTTTTTGAAGAAAATCACAAACTTAAAAGCCGTTCTTTTCTTCCAACATCAACAGAACTCTCGCCCCGCCAATGCCGCCGATCTACTCAAATCCAACGTTACCGCTAAACCCTTTCAACCAACTCAAGGGACGAACCAGTCTGCCGCTAGCAGCGTCGCCGCCCTCGTTGTGGCGCCATATAG